>MKZN01000004.1 GCA_001938995.1 Bacillus pumilus
TGATGATATTGTACTTTATATCTGTTGTACGGTGGTCTAGGTAGAAAAAACCTTCAGGCTTGTTTTCACGATAAAGATAGCCACTTTCAGGATCAGTCGTACTTTGGCGAATGTCTTTCTCTGTTTTTACCTCCTCTTTTTCCTTTAAGGGCTTTTTTCCGTGTACCTCTCGATCTTCTTGAACGGCTTCATCTAATTCTTTCATATAGTTCTGAGTATCTTGTTCAATCGTTTTTCGCGTATATTTATGTTTATTGGCATTCGCTTTTAGATGGGTTGAATCGGTAAAAAGGACGCGTCCTCCAACCATATCGTGATTGATGGCTTGAAGCACAATCTCATCAAAAATATCTTGAAAAATCGATGTATCTTTAAATCGAGTACGGCGATTCCAACTAATGGTCGAGTGATGCGGAACGGGGTCATTGATGTTCAAACCTAAAAACCATCTATACGCCATGTTATAGTAAATTTCTTTTTCAAGTTGTCTTTCAGAACGGATACCATACAGGTATCCGATAAACATCATTTTGAATAAAATGAGTGGATCAAGAGAAGGACGACCTTTATTCTCGCTATAATATGGTTTTACTTTGTCTATGATAAATGAAAAATCAATGTACTGGTCAATTTTACGAAGCAGGTGATCCTCTTCGACTAATTGATCTAGCAATACAAATTCGGCTTCGTGCTGAGAAGAATGTCTAGTATGGAACATGAGAAAAACACCTTCCTTTAGTGGGCTTTTCTCTATTATAAAATGAGGAGATGGAAAGTTTAAGGAAAAAATAAAGCTGTCGAGATTTTCTCGACAGCCTGACCACCTCTTCTTCATAGAGGTGGTTTTTATTGTTTCATCCATTTCTATTCTAAGCCATAGTAGTCACAAACGACGTAACCCACTGCTTTAGCAGCAACAATCAATGCATCTTCATCTATATCAAATTTCGGATGGTGATTAAAGTATGGCTTTTCGACTCCTTTTGGCGTAGCACCAATGTAAAAAAAGCAACCAGGGATTTTTTCTAAATAGTAGGCAAAGTCTTCTGATGGTGACATCATCGGATATTCCACCACTTTCTGAATGTCTGGATCATTTGCCCCTTCAAGGCTTGCTTTGACTATCTCGGTGATTTCAGGGTCGTTATATAGCGGAGGATAATCAGACGTATACGTCAGCTCACACTTCACGCCAAATTCTACTTCAACCCCTTTGACAATTCGGCGAACTTCATCTTCAATGGCCTCTTTTGTTTCCAAATTCATATACCGAATGTCACCTTCTAGTTCAACGCGATCTTTGATGACATTGAAGGTGCCTTTTCCGTCAAAAGAACCGATTGTGATCACGCCCATATGAAATGGATTTAAGCGGCGACTAATCACAGTCTGAATCGCTGTGACAAAATGAGCGCCTGCCACAATGGCATCATTGGCTAGATGCGGGGAAGAGCCATGTCCACCGATTCCTTGAATCCCTAATTTTAAATATGACCGACCTGCCATTGAAAAGCCGCTATGATAACCGACTGTACCAGCTGGATCCGTTGGCAGTAAATGAATGCCGAAAATATGATCAAGGCGATCTAATGTTCCTGATTCTAGGATGCTCTTCGCCCCTCCAGGCGGTACTTCTTCCGCATGTTGATGGATCACTTTGATCTCTCCTGGAATCTCATCTTTTAATTGAATGAGACAGTCAGCGAGGACTAATAAATAAGCAGTATGACCATCGTGGGCGCAGGCATGCATCACGCCTTCATTTTTGGATTTAAAAGGGAGTCCCGTTTCTTCAACGATAGGAAGCGCATCAAAATCGGCACGAAGTCCAATTGTCTTCCCTGGCTTTCCTCCTTTAATGGTCACGATTATCCCATATCCGTTGCCAACATTTGTTTCAATGTCTACATCTTTATCCTTGTAAAAATCGACTATATATTGGGCGGTTTTTTCTTCTTTAAAGGATACCTCAGGATGTTCATGTAAATAACGACGAATTTGAATGATTTCCTCTTTTCGGTCTTCTAGCATGTTCATTAGTTGTTTTTTCATACGCTGGCCTTCCTTTCTCCATGTTGTATTAAGATCTTGTTGTTCAACAAATGGTTGTACAAGAAGCAGACAACACCGTATCAGCAACGGGTGACGGCATGATCACCTAAGTGGCAGGTGATTGTGTCGGTTCTGGCGTTTTTTTCGGTGTTTTATTCCCAGGAATAAATATGATAATGGAAATCAAAGAGAGAACAGCAAAGACAACGTTCGTGATAATTCCCGCAGTCGCTGCGACCTCTAAACTCCATACAGATTGTATCGCTCCATACACTGCCGCTGATATGGCGACACCAAAGGAACCGCCCAGAGAACTCGCCATTTTATAGAGACCTGAAGCTTCTCCTACCTTGTTAGGAGGTGCACTTGAAACGGCCGTATCTGTGGATGGGGTGGCATACATACCGAGTCCAATTCCAAATATCGCATATCCGATGAAAACAACGATTGTATAGGCCGCACCTTGTAAAAAGGTAAGTCCCATAACAGCTACACCGATAGTTGTTAATATTGCCCCCCACACCATAGGTATTTTTGCACCCGTTCGTTGTAAAATTTTCTCACCCACACGAATCATCGCCAATACAGCCACCAAGTAACCAAGTGATAACATACCCGTTTGAAATTCTGTGAAACCTCGTCCAACTTGAACATATGTGTTGGCAATCACAAGTGTTCCTGCCACTGCATTCAATAAAAAATTGGAAATCGTCGAACCTGTATACGGTTTATTTTTTAACAGACTGAAATCAATCAACGCGTGTTTCTTTTTCTTCTCTACTTTGATAAAAACGATGATACCGATAAGGAAAATAGCGGTCAAAGCGATGGTAAATAGACTTGTCCAGCCAAAATCTCCTCCCCTTGTAATGACAAGGTTTAAAGCAACCATCGTCACAATAAAAATCCCAAGCCCGCTATAATCAAATTTAAATGAACCTGACTCTTCACTTTTGCTTTCAGGCGTATCTTTTATGAGCCACATCGCAAGGAGACTAAATATAATGGAAAACACAAAAATCCATTTCCACCCCATATAGGTCGCAATCGCGCCCCCAGCAAAAGAACAAACACCAGATCCACCCCAAGAACCAATAGACCAATAACTTAATGCCCGCTGACGCTCAGCTCCCTCGAAATACTCTTTCATTAAAGCAATGGTTGCAGGCATAATACAAGCAGCTGAAAGGCCTTGAATTACTCGCCCTATGATTAATAGGATCGACCCGTTGGCTAATATTAGGCAGAGAGAACCTATCACACTTAATATCAAGCCGAAATATGTAATCTTTTTACGACCAATTTTATCAGCTAGCCCTCCCGCAGCCACAATAAATATGCCAGAAAATAATGCAGTTAAACTGATGGCTACATTCAGTATCCCTAATGATATGCCCAAATCTTTCTGCACTGCTGGAACAATGTTAACCATTGATTGCGCAAACAACCAAAACGTTAGGACCCCAAACACAATTCCGATGATCATCTTATTTGTTCCTTTATAAGCAGTCTCCATATTGAACCTCCAATTATTTGTTTTCTTCAAAAACCTACTATTAATATTTGGAAATTCGTTGTTTGTATACAAGAAAATTGAATTTATCTCAGATTCTTTTTACTCTTTTTAACAAATGTCCAGTCATAACAAGGTTTTCCGGTTAGGCATGATGATTATTTTTGTTCGAAAATGGTGATCATGCGTTTGGCTTTTTGATTCCAACAGAAAAGGTCAGCTCCCCAAAACGGGAACTGACCTTTTTTTGTGATTGGCTCATATGATCACATAGACACAAATAGATTTCCTTTTATTGATCAGGCATTTTGTATGTAATCGTTGCCCCTTCACTAGCTTCTATAGCCTTCACAATGTCCTGCAAAATCTCTGCCGCTCTGCCTTGTGAGTCATACTTTCCGAGTGTCTTTGTCCAATCCAAAGAATCACGTCCTATGATGCCTTCCAACTTTTTGCCCTTCACTGTCACTTCATTGACATGAACGAGGCTTTGCTCGTCTTGTGTGAAAATCCATAGCATGTGGAACTCCCCTTTTTATGTTGAGATCTAATTTTTACCATACACCAATATTTACATAATGATCAAACAAAGAATGTAGTCTTTCTACTATTTATATGTCAAACCCCAAACAGTTAACTCATAAAAAATCCTGTTCGTACTATGCATAATCCAAAGCGGAAATCCTCTGCTATAAAGATAAAATCACCATACACTCTTGTGAACTTTGTTTGCTCAAGAAGTTTGACTAAATGACTAAAAACGTCCTTGACATGAATTAATAACGCTACTATTTTAAATTCTTGAAGAAAATCGTGTTCTGGAATTGTTGCGATGAATGGTTGGACATCAAAAAGAAGATTTGGAACATTTTTGAAGATCATACTTCATACACAAACCACCAAAATCGAATCATATACGGCAAGATTATTAGAATATGAGAAAACTAAATATATTGTAAATGTTACAAATGAATGGGTGTCGGTGGGGTTTTATCATGACCTGATTCCTCTTTACATACTTCCCAACGCTTTAAGCCAATCTGGTACAAGGTTCTTTTTAGGTGTAACTTCACCTATACCCTAAATTGTTTTAGTATAAATTAAAGTAAAAAACCTTGAAAGCATTTAGCCAATCAAGGTTCTCATATTTATCCTTATGATAGTCCCCAAACACTTATCTCATAAAAATATTCCGTTCGTTCAATACACAAACCAAAATTAAAATCTTCTGCAACGAGGATAAAATCTCCATATCCAATTGAAAACTTTGTTACCTCAATAATTTCATTTAAGTGACTAAATACTTCATTAATATTAACCAACACTGCTTCTATTTCATTTTCTCTAAAAAACAATAATCTTCCTTGTTTTGGTGTTACTTCGATATTATCACAAGTATCATTTAAGAATTGTATTGATTTTTGAATATGTTCTTTATAGGTATCTCCTTGCATTTGAATCTTATTTTCCCTTGTGTTAAGTAACGAAAACACATTCTTACAAAATAAATCGTTATCTTCAATATCTAAGAATGGTTCCTCTGTAAGATTCATGAAGTTTAATTCTTTCACCAAATTATTCCTTCTACTTTTTCTTTTTAACAGCTCCATTTTTGTTTTTCTTTCGTCACTCAAATTAATCACCTTTCTTATGGACGACCCTTCTTTTTATAACCATCAAAATCCTCCGGGGAATGTCCAGGATACTGATTATATCTTCCTTTTTCCAATGGGCTTCCCTTCAAATCATCAGCACCATGAAAGTGAGGGCCTCTCCCAAATTTATCCTCTCGGTGCTCTATGATATATTTTTTCTTACCATCTACTTCAAATTCATAGACTCTTCTTTTTTCAGTTGTTCCATCATAAACATCGATCGGTTTCTTGTGCTGAGTAGAGTTAGGTATTCCCGCACTTCTCTTTGCATCTCTAAATGCTCCGTTTTTTGTTAATATCTTATCAATTTCATCCGTACCCTTAATCCCCAGCTTACCATGAAACCCTTTCGCCCCAAACGGTAAAAGCATTCCAAGCGCCGCATTCATACTCGCTTCTTGCTGTTCTTTTGAGATCTTATTCCCAAACATATCTCTGCCAGTAATCGCTTCGCTGAAGCCGTTGGTCGCAGTCAGTCCGTATAAGCCTTTTTGAGACATTTTTAGCGCATCGAAGGACTTTTGTGATGTCTTATAAATGTCGACCGCCTTGACTGCGGCTGATGTGGCTTGGCTGGTTTTATAAACGGCTTTTCCGCCTTTGAAGATCCGACCTGCCCAGCCGACGATTGGAATATAACCACCTGCTGCCATGCCGCCTGCGGCGACACGTTGACCTGATGTGAGCTGTTCGCCTGTGATCGGGTCAACACCTGTTGCGGCGCGTTTCGCATCGTTCACACCTGTCAGCTCATTGACGATATTTCCGCCATAATCAAGTGCTTTTTCATACCAAGGACGATTGGCGAGTGCTTCTTGTTCCTTCGCAATCTGGCGGGCTTCTTCTTGTTCTTTTTTTATTTTCAGATATTCAGCAGTTTGCTTCTCAATATCGCTTTTTGCCTTGTAGATTTCACTATTTTGATAGGCTTTTTTGTCAAAATTCATAGGCGAAATGGCTTTTCCGTCATTTGTGGCATTCATCATTTCTGCGTACAATGCCATTGTAGCCTGTTGTTCAGTCTCTGACAAAGCATATTCATCTTTTAGGTTCTGATCAAGTTCTCTTAAATCTTTTACTGTCTGTTTCCGTTCTTCCTCCGCATCTGCGATCTTTTCATCAAAGGTTTTGCTGTCAAATACGTCAAGAGAAATGAGGTCATCGATGTCTTGAAAAATGGTTTTGAGTGCCTTTTTTTGATCTTTGACAATGCTTTTAGCATTCTTGATTCCATTATGTACAGCATTGTCTAAGAAGTGTTCTTCTACAAAAGTGTCACCGCCAAAGCTCGCATCATCAAGAGTTCCAGATACACCTTCATGGAAGGCTTTTTGTTTATCTATAAAGCTAATAAACATGTCCACATTTCCAGCTAGTTCTTGATAGAAGCTTTTAATATTATCCGCACCTTTTCCAGTGAAATCACCACCGAGGTTTGCGACGCCTTGTAAGGCTCTTTTTAAATCAGTCATTTCTTCCCGGAGTGCCTGATAATGTTTGGCTCTTGTATCCATGGCACTTGTTAGTGCTTTTGCATCAAGTATTTTACTCAGAAAAAGCCACTCCCTCCATTATTCATCATAAAGTCTATTTTACCTTTCTCAACGAATTGGAAAAATAGGCTTTAAGTTACAAAATTATTTTCCTGAATTTTTCAGAAAAAACAAAACAAGTGATAAAAGGATCGATTTTCCCTTGATCATAATAAAAAGCCAGCCTTCCTTTCAGAAGACTGACTGAGCTTAACTTTTAGAAAAAACGTTTCAAACTTTTCTTGAGTGGAGGAATATCCATTTCGCCTTTTTCAAAAAATTTTTTCAATAAATACTTACTGAATCCTGCTGCTTGTGTATACGTCATTTTCCCTGGCAATGGCGGTTCGTTGGTCACAGCTACATCAATAATTACTGGTTTATCAGCTTGGAGAGCTTGGTCAAAGGCTGGTGCTAGCGCTTCATGTGATGACACGGAAATTCCTTTTCCGCCACATGCTTCTGCAAACTTCGCAAAATCAATGTCTTCTAGCTCAGTTCCATAGTTGATATTCCCTTTCACCTGTTGTTCATATTCGATCATTCCAAGGTTGTTATTGTTTAAGATGACGACAACGATGGGAAGCTTATATTTTACAGCTGTGACGAAATCCTGCATGACCATCGTGAAGCCTCCGTCACCGCAGACAGCAATCGCTTGGCGATTCGGTTCGTTTAATTTTGCCGATATGGCACCCGGTAACCCGCAGCCCATTGTGGCAAGCCAGCTAGAGATAATGAAATCTTGTTTCTTCATTTCAAAATGTCGTGCCATCCACACAGTGACATTACCGACATCAACCGAAAGAATGGCATCATCTTCGACTGCCTCTTCTAATCTAGCAATCACTTGCTGAGGCTTGAGTGGTGATGTTGCAACGGATTTTTCCTTATCCATTTCTTCTCGCCATTTCATCATGTGTTCTGTACAAGCGTCAAGGAAGCCTCGTTGCTCTTTGTATTTAATGTAGGATGTAAGTTCATTTAAACCACTCTTGCTGTCACACACAATCCCTACTTCTACCGGATATCTTTTACCAATCTGATCAGGCTTGATATCCAGTTGAATAGCGGGTGTATCCTCCGGTAAGTAGTCTCTATATGGAAAGGAGGTTCCGAGCATGATTAAAAGATCACATTCTTCCATCGCTTCATATGCTGGCTTTGTTCCAATTTGACCTAGGTTGCCTAAAAAGTATGGATGTCTGTCAGGAACAACTCCTTTTGCAGGAAGTGTAATGACGATAGGTGCAGCTGCTTTTTCAGCAAATACAAGAAGCTCCTCTTTCGCATTTCTTACTCCTTTTCCTGCTAGAATCACTGGCTTTTTGGCATTGTTAATGAGCTGAGCGGCCTTTAGTAATTGATCTTTCTTCGGTCGCACCTCTGCCTCTACGTATAGAGGAGATGTATAAACTGGTTTGCGTTTTATCTTTTGTGAAAATAAATCATCAGATACGGTGAGGACCGCTACACCTTTATGGGTATAAGCTGCTTTGATCGCTTGATTCAACAAGTCGGGCAGCGCTTCTGCTGTCTGTACCTGTTGATTAAAGACAGCGACATCATCAAACATCCTTTCTAATTTGATTTCTTGAAATGCGTCTCTGCCTACTTCGGTAGAAGCTACCTGCCCTGCAATCGCTAAAACAGGTGCTCCATCTGCTTTTGCATCGTATAGGCCATTTAATAAATGAACAGCACCTGGTCCAGCAATTGATAAGCAAACCCCCAGTTGACCTGTTAGTTTGGCATCTGTAGCCGCTGACAGTGCTGCTACTTCTTCATGTCTCGTTTGTATCAATTGAATTTGGCTTGATTCGTGCCTTAGTTCTTCGATCAATTCATTTATGCTATCGCCGGGCATTCCATAAATATGCTTCACGCCCCATTCTTCCAGTAGCGCTACCACTTCTTTTCCTGCGGTTCTTTGCGGCATGTGAAAAAACTCCTTTTTCTTATCCCATACCACCGCATTCTTTTCATCAAACGTGACAACTTGCTCTTGTTACTTTTTAAACAGGACGTTTCTCTTGTTCTAGATACCTTGAATCAGCTACAGGCATTGCCTGAAGGCTGCGTACTTCATAGTGATCAAGGATCGGTCTACACTTCATATACCTTTCAAAAGAAGATAAAGGAAAAAGGCATTATCTTGAGTATGTCCCGTAAGGAAATGCCCGCTGATAATGCCCCAATCGAATCCTTCCACTCCAGTTTAAAATCAGAAGGATTCTATCTCCACCACCTGACAAACACTACAACAGCCATTGTAGAAAAAACAGTCAGGGAGTATATTCATTATTATCACAATATCCGAATTCAATTGAAATGAAACAACCAGTCACCAAAAGAGTTTCGGCAACTGGCTGTTTCATAAAGGTGTTTTGATCCCTGTCTCAAAAATAGGGGTCAGCCCCGTTTGCATGGGTATTTACACAACTATTGGTCTAACTTTAGCTTCTTTAATTGTTCAGCTAGTGCGTTATTGATCGGTTCTTCCACTTTCTTTTGTTTCTTCAAATATTTAGAGACATCATGCTTGCTGGCTCGTTTCTGATTGGATTGTGATTTGCGTTTTTCGAAAACGGATAGTTTCTCTCTGTGACCGCACACACAAGCAAAGATCTTGCCATCGCCTTCTCCTCGCAGTTCGAGCTTTTTATGACAGTTCGGGCAGCGGGCATTGGTTTTTTTTGCTACATTTTTACGGTGACCGCATTCTCTGTCCTGACAGACGAGCATTGTGCCATTTTTTCCGTTCACTTTCAGCATGAGTTTACCGCAGTCAGGGCAATGGGTCCCCGTCAGGTTGTCATGCTTAAATGTTTGGTTTGTTTGTTTGATTTCAGACACTGCTTGTTTTGCATAGGTCTTCATTTCACACATGAATTGAGAAGCTTTTAATTGACCTTTGGCGATTTTGGACAACTTTTGTTCCCAATCGGCCGTTAACGCCGGTGATTTTAAGTCTTCTGGAACTAAGGATAACAGTTGCTTCCCTTTAGATGTGATGAAGATGTCTTTTCCCTTTTTCTCGATTAAAAAGCTATTAAATAGTTTTTCAATGATGTCCGCTCTTGTCGCTACTGTCCCTAAACCACCTGTTTCCCCAAGGGTTTTCACTAAATCTTTTTCTTGGTTCTGCATGAACGCAGCTGGGTTCTCCATCGCAGATAAAAGTGTGGCTTCATTAAAACGAGCAGGAGGTTTCGTCTCTCCTTTCGTTTCTTTCAGCATACGAACTTCAAGTGACTGTCCTTCTGTTAATGTTGGTAGGTGCTGATCTGCTTCGGCTGTTTCTTCATCCTCGTAGGAATCATCATACACAGCTTTCCAGCCGGCTGATTGAACCGTTTTCCCTTTTGCTGTGAAACATTCGCTGCCGATTTTGGCATAAACGATTGTTTCTTCGTACTCAAAAGGCTTCATGAGGACAGCAAGGAATCGTTTGGCAATCAGGTCATATAATTTTCTTTCTTTATCACTTAATGCACCTGGATACAGCTCTTCCTCAGTCGGTATTATGGCATGGTGATCTGACACTTTGGCATCGTTGACAAATCCTTTATGAGCCTTAATTCCTGATTGAATGATGCGGTTCACGTGTTGTGCGTACGGTCTAACATTCATTCCTTTTAATCGATCCTTTAAGGTTGGAACGATATCTTCTGAGATGAAACGTGAATCTGTCCGTGGGTACGTCACGAGCTTATGCTGCTCATAGAGACGTTGAAGAGTAGACAGTGTTTCTTTTGCCGAGAAGCCATAGCGCTTATGTGCATCACGCTGTAATTCTGTCAGGTCGTATAGCCCTGGAGCGAAGGTTTTTTTGGCTGTTTTTTTCAGAGCCTCAACTACTGCCGGTTTTCCTTTACAGTTCGCCAATCGCTCTTTGATGAATTCCTCTTGGAACGTGCGGTTTTGCTTTGTTTTTGCATCCTGCCATGTCAAAGTCAGACCATCCACCTGTGCTGTCAGACCAAAGAACGGCTTCGGTTGAAATTGTTGGATGTCTTCTTCTCGTTTTGCGATCATAGCAACGGTTGGCGTTTGTACACGCCCACAGGATAGCTGCGCATTGAATTTTGTGGTGAGCGCTCTTGTGGCATTAATCCCTACAATCCAGTCCGCTTCTGCACGCGCAACTGCTGAGCGATACAAGTTGTCATATTCTCTGCCATCTTTTAGCCGCTTGAAGCCTTCTTGAATGGCTTTGTCTGTGACAGATGAGATCCATAGTCGTTTCAAAGGCTTTTTCACATGCGCTTTTTCAAGAATCCATCTCGCTACAAGCTCTCCTTCACGCCCAGCATCTGTTGCAATGACAATGTCTTTCACATCTTTTCTTGCAAGCTGTGCTTTGACCGCTTGGAACTGTTTACCTGTCTTTTTCATCACGACGAGTTTGAGTGGCTCTGGGATGATTGGCAAATCTTCTAAACGCCAAGACTGAAATTCTTTCCCGTAGCCTTCTGGGTCAGCTAGTGTGACCAAATGACCGAGCGCCCACGTCACAATGTATTGATCTCCTTCTAAAAAACCATTTCCTTTTTTATGACACTTCAGCACGCGCGCAAGGTCACGACCTACTGAAGGTTTCTCTGCTAATACAACTGTTTTTGACAATAGATTTCACATCTCTTTCTTCGATCCATCCTTTTATTATAGCAGACGTGGAGATGCGGTTCTAATGAGGATTATTTCTTTCGCCGTTTGAAGATTTCGTTTGTGACCTCATGTGTCTGATAGGCTCCGCCGATGTCTGTTGTTACAGGCACTCGGTCTATACATTGACGCAAAAAGATGTCGAGGAGCTTTATCAAATTCGCAGTGCCTTCGAAACGCTAGCCGTCCAGCTCGCTTGCCATAACGCTTCACAAGAAGACATTCTTGGTATTGAACAAGTTCTTTAACAGGCTGAAGAAGCAATGAAACTGGCGCTAACAGCTAAAGACGTCGTCCATTTGCACAATGCTTTTCATCAAAAAATCATCCTTGCCAGTCACAACAAGCGATTATGTAAACAATTGAATCACGTCAAGGCCCTCATCCATTATTGCCGTTTGTTTCATTTTAGTGGCGGAAAGCGCGCGGAGACGATTCAACGAGAGCATGCAGCGATTTTGGCAGAGTTAAAAGAGCGTCGTAGCCATGATGCAGTCAAAGCAATGGCGGATCATTTATCACACGATCTACTGCATTTGAAGCAAGTCTTATCTAAAACAGCTCAAGATTGAGCATTTCTTCCTCTCTCCCATTTTTTAAGAATTACATGAACATATTTTGAATTTTTCGTAGAATATGGCATGTCCGGCGATCTTTCGTTTATATTAGAAGATAAGAAACTAGCTTTGATACAGGAGGATTTGTTTATGCATACAAGTATTAGTCGTCTACGACAGGCGGGTTTTATTGAGGGAATGTCTCTTTTAACCCTTCTTTTAATTGCCATGCCTTTGAAATATTTTGCGAATATCCCGATGGCCGTCACCATTGTGGGTTCTCTTCATGGCGCATTGTTTGTGATCTATATGCTTATTTTGGCTTATGTGACATTTAAGGTGCGCTGGCATCTGAAATGGTCTGTAGCTGGCTTCTTTGCGGCTTTCATTCCTTTCGGTAACTTCGCTTTCGATAAAGCACTTCGCCAATTTGATACGAAATCTTAAGTTGAAAAAAGAGCGTCCCTTGATGGAACGCTCTCTTTTTTAAAATAGACGCATATTTGATGATAGCGGCTTGACGTGTCATATCGTCATCACTACCCCTCATCGTTCATCATGAGGCAACACGCTTACGATCGGATCGATTGGCTGTTTCAGCTCATACATCATGCCATCTCTCTCCGCTTGAATGATGACAGCAGCAAATGAAACATTGATTACTTTTACGCTTCCTTGTTTTCCATTTAACCATGTCATTTCTTTATCGAAGTCTTCTTTCTTTGTCAGGATGGTGATTTGGGTATCAGCCGCCACCTGCATGTGATGAGGGATGAATTGACTGACTGTTTTGATCAAGGTTTGTTCTCCTTCTGTTACAGTTAAGTCAAGGAGAACTGGTTTCTATTCGTGAATGGCGATTGGGAAAGATCCTCACGTCAATGACACGATTAGGTTTCAACAAGAGAGGAATACCAAAACCATATTTTACAAACTTCATTGTTTGCGATAGAATTCAGTCACAGTCGAAAAAGGAGATTTTCCCGTGGATAAATTCTCGTCCATGATCCTAACAGCTTGGTTGCGTGTGCCCCGGTGGTTCAAGCAATGGCTGCTAGTTTCTTTTTCCATTTTCTTTTTTTATACGTGTTTTGTAAAGGCGTTGACCCTCTGGCACTCCCTGCCTCCGGTCACCTTGGTGTCATGTGCATTGGCTTCCTTCGTCATTTGGGTGATTTGGCTTCGAAGCAAAAAAACAATGAGAAAGGAGAAATCATGAGAACATCTATTTTCTATTTTGTCGCCTCATTTCTTCTACAAGTCATTTGGTTTGGTCTGATTCATCCACATAAAGGTGTGACCCTACTGGATATGTTTATGTTTTCTATTTTATTTGTCGTATTGTTCTTTCTGATCGATCGGGTTTTGCCATTTCTGAAAAAAGGGAAGGCTTGAGTCGTTTGTGAAATGGAAACAAGAAGCAACATGTGGTTAGATCAACATAAAAAGGCTGCCAAATAGATGGCAGCCCGCTTCTTACTCTTTACATGCAAATAAATAATCAATTGTGATCTCCATATAGGAGTTTATGAATCAAGATTCGATCATATCAGTGTGTCATATGTGTTCCGAGTGAACCTACGTTTGAAAGTAAACGCCATGGAAGTTCTGGGTAACAAGACAACGAAAGCCCTACCTCTCATTCGTCCTTACGGCTCCGAAGCCGTGCCAGTGTGAATTGTAAATCAAAACGTCTTTTTTCCATTCTTCCGCTTTTTATAGGGGGGCGGTGCGAAAGGAAAAGAATAAGTTTGTTCGCTTTGACAGCGTCTCGTTCTTATCAAGTAGAAGCTCTATTGCTTCTCATTATGTCATAGAAAAAAGAAAGTTTACTTTCTTTATTTATTTGCTTATTTCAACACTTAATATAAAACTATAACACATTCCCCTAAAGTACGCAAATGTTACAGTGTTAATTGTGCAGGAGTTTGACTTCCCTCATTCATATAACGAATGGAGGTTGGTTCAATTTTCAGGATCACTAGGTTAGGATCATCTTTTCCTTTGAACCATTTCTCCATGTCCTTCGACCAAAGGCGTTCAATCAATTCTTGATCATCTGTTAACGTAGCGGTTCCTGCAATTTCTACATAATTATCTCCAAAACCTTCTCCAGAATACCCAATCAATATATGGACATGTGGATTTTTTTCGATTTCGTCTGTTTTATGTGTTTTTTTGCTCGTGGGTGTGTATAGCGTCAATCCTTCATGATAAAAGGTCATATAGCGGGTGTGTGGTCGATCTTGTTCAACAGTCGCGAGTGTTCCCACCTTTTGCTCATCTAATAGACCTAGTACCTTTTGTTTTAGCTCTTCTTGTGTCATGTATCCTCACTCCTTCATCATTTCATCCGTACTACTAGGTTTCCACCACAAGGCGTTCATTAAACAAAGAAATATGTTTTTCATCAAAAAAAGGCTTTTAGTATAGGAGATACACCGTCCAATTGCCTGGACGGTGCATGTTATTACGTATTCATAAAGGACCCTCCATTTACGTGAAGCGTTTGTCCTGTCATATAAGAAGATTCATCTGAAGCGAGTAAAACAAAACATCCGACATGCTCAACAGGTTGTCCTGGTCTTCCCATTGGGGTTTCTGCTCCGAATCTCTCCACGCTATCCTCATCAAATGTGGATGGAATGAGCGGTGTCCAAATCGGACCAGGCGCCACCCCGTTCACCCGAATCCCCTCTTTGACCAGAGACTGCGCCATGGAACGAGTAAAACCATTAATGGCCCCTTTGGTCGCTGTGTAATCAATGAGTACTGGATTGCCTCGATAAGGGTTAATGGAGGTTGTATTAATGATTGAACCCCCTGGCTTTAAGTAATCGAGTGCCTTTTTCGTCAAATAAAAATAGGAATAAAAATTGGTTCTAAACGTTTGGTGAAGCTGTTCACTAGATATATCCTGAATCCGTTCTTTTGGATGCTGTTCAGCCGCATTATTCACTAAAATATCTAATTGACCAAAGGCTTCAACCGTTCTTTCTACCGCTTCCTCACAGAAGACTTCGTCACCGACGTCACCGGCAATTGTTAAGCATTTGACCCCTTCTTGCTCTACACGTTTTTTCGTATCTTCTGCATCTTCATGTTCATTTAAGTACACAATCGCAACATGGGCTCCTTCTTTTGCATAGGCAACGGATACCGCACGTCCGATTCCACTATCTCCACCTGTAATCAGTGCTACTTTTCCTTGTAGCTTGCCAGACCCTTGATACGACTCATCCTCAAAGATCGGCGCTGGATTCATTTCTCTTTCACTACCTGGCTGCTTGTCCTGGGTTTGGCGCGGAATGCCGTTTGTTAAGTATTCACGTAAATCCATGTCTATGCTCCTCCTTGATTGGTTGATGTAACCTCTCATTACCACGTCGTTTTTTCACTCAAACATTTCGGTGCTGTTTTCGTATTTTTTGTTGAACTGTATTGAGATGTTTCAAGTGAGTGAAAATGGGTTACATGATCCATAAAAAGGAGCGCTTCCATATGCTATCAACCATTTCAAAAACCTTTAGTAAACCAAAAGGCTGGCTTGGGAGCATTGCCGGTTTCATTATGGCCACTGAAAATAAAGGGTTGAATCAGTGGGCCATCAGTCACTTAAATTTGAATGATGGTGACCATATTTTAGAGGTTGGCTATGGTCCTGGATACAGCATCAAACATATGCTCAAGCATCATCGTCATCTTCGTATTGATGGATTGGATGCCTCTTCTACGATGCAGGAGCAAGCGCAACATCGTATTAATAAACGAATGAAAAACAAACACGTCCGCCTGTATGTTGGGAAAATTGAAAGGGCACGTCTGCCACAAGAGCAATATGACAAAGTACTCTCTGTCAACAATTACACGATTTGGGATGATCCCCAAAAAGGATTATTTAACCTTTATCACTCCTTAAAGCCAGGCGGGAAATTGGTCATTGTGATGCAGCCAAGAGAAAAAGGAGCAGACGCCAATCGAACAAAAGAAATGGGCGAACAAATGCTAAATGACTTGCAGATGGCTGGTTTTGACCATTTTGCCGTTGAGTATGAGGAACTGCGTCCGAGACTTGCTGTCTGTGTCACAGCAAAAAAGCCGAGATGCGATTAAGCACTCTCGGCCTTTTTCTTACCATTTTGCTTCTTTCACAAATTGATAGAACAGCTGGTTTAATTTTTGTTCAATGTCTTCCTTTGTTCCATACCCATACAGTGCCATGCTTTCTTCACTTTCAATAATAGATGAGCTGATTAAACTAAACATTTCAGAGCCCTCTTTTCCGAGCTCTAGCGGAGCTAGCATCACGAGCATCCGTGACATCATCTGCTGTCCGCCATCCATACTTTTCACTTCGTACGCCTCATTTAAGTCATAGATATGGAATACAGGCTCCTTGATGTGTTCATGTTTTAAATGAAAAAGAGCAAATTCAGTCCCAGGAATCCCCAAACCACCTTGCTGTTCACGTTCTAGTAAACTCGCCGCTACATCGTCCGCTCGCTTTAGATATCCTTGCCATTCCAACTGACGCAATACGTGCTGAAGCGTTACCTCATGACGTGTCATCGTCTCTTTTTTCTCAATTGTAAAATGAGACAAGATGCTGCGAATGACAGACATATAGCTTGCCACCTGCTCTGCTAGCGACATCATATCCACAGACTCTTGCACCTGTGTAAGCGCAGATTCTTTCGTTCTTTTTTTCTCGATAATATAAGGGATCTGTCGTTTAATATGTGCCTTTATCCGCATGGCGTCATCTTCATTTAAGAGCGGACTGACCATGATGTAATCGATATGCTCGTATGGGATAGGAACCGTCGATACGATCATGTCATAACTGGTGGCATCGATTTCCTTTAACTCCATCAAGGAGGATAGGTCGAATTTAGCTATCTCTGGCAATTCTTTTTTTAACCGTGATGCGAGCATTTTGGAGGAACCGATCCCACTTGAGCAAACCACCAATGCATGAATTTTCGTTTCTTCTTTTTTGATTTCAAGCACGGAGCCAAAATGAAGCACAATAAAGGCTATTTCATCCTCTGGGAATTCAATCTCTGGAAAGAACCGCTCGACCCCTTCTTCTATCGCCATGAAAAGCAAAAAGTAATCTTGTTTGATTTGCTGTTTGAGCGGGTTATAAATTCTCATCTTTTCCTTTAAACGGTTCATAGCAGGTTCAAGATGGGAAACGAGTCCTTCATACAATGAATCATTTTCATTTAAATGATAGCCCGTTTTATTTGAAATATAATCAATAAGCTTTTTCGTTCTTAGCGCAATGTCGAGTTCGATCTCATCGATGCGATATTCTGCCTTATAGCTACGGTTAGCACTGCGCAAGTGGATGGTCATATAACCGACCTCTGCTTCAGGGATGTCTACGTTAAACATTCGTTCTAGTGCTCTGGCGATTCGCTGAGATGATTCAAATTCTTTCGTCCGCTTTAGTTCAAGTAGCTCCTCTTCCTCCATTCGAATGGTTTCGCCTAGCTGAATTCGTTCGATTGCATAGGTTAAATGAACGACGAGCGCAATGTACGCACTATCAGACAATGAAAGAGATAGTCGATTTTTCAGATGAAAGAGCAGTCTTTCTACCTTTAATAGCTGCCCCCTGCTAACGACCCCAAACACCTTTTCAGTTGCCTTCGTTCGATGTTTGATATTCATTTCAATCGTCTCTAAAAACAATTGAATGTCGAGCCGATCCACAATGAGATTGCCGACTATTTTCCGTTTTGCTTCCTCTGGACCTTTCAATTCAATGCCATATCCGCGCTTTCGAATCAGCATCAGACCGTATGGAGCGATCCACTCTGTCAGTTCGTCCAAATCGTAGCTGATGGTCGCATTTGTCACTTGCAGGTCTGTTGCAAGCGTATATAATTTCACTGGTTCTTTTGTTTCTAGCAGTGCACAGAGGATCAGTAGCTTGCGCTCATCTGAGCTATATTCGATTTGATCTTCATTTGACAGATGAGCAAGAAGCCGCTGTTTATCCTCCTGTTCTCCGACCGCCTTTAAGCCTTTGCCCGGCTGTTTGTTAAGTGAAAGATTGTATTTTTCCAATAGTAGTTTGATGGATTTTAATTCTCTATGGATTGTTCTGGTACTCACCTGAACAGAATCGGCTATCTCACGAATCGTGACATAACGATTTTGTTGGATCATATATTTGATGACTTTCTGTTCTCGCGCCGTTATGTACATGAAATGCCTCCTTCTGCTTTCATAGGTCTATTATCACATTAATATAAAACGCTTTCAACAATCTAGGCAATGATAAGTTGATGTGACTTTGTCATAAAGGCTATGACAAAATTAAAGACGATGACCGGCATGTGACGGACGTGTTACGAAGGGAGTTGAGAAGGCTCTTTCCTTGGAAGCAAGAAAAAAACTGCAATCCATTGGATTACAGCTGCTTAGAAGATTGTTGAAACAGGACATCTGCCATGGCTTGATACCCTTTATGATTTGGATGAAATTGATCAATGGATAAGTATTTTGTTTCGTGTCCTTCAAATGCTTGATGTACATCCACCACGTCCACATGCGGTTTTGCCGCTAGCAAACGCAGGTGCTCATTGTATTGCTGAAGCCAGCGCTCTGCTATTGGTATGTGCGGAAAAGGATTGTATAAATTCATTAAATAAATGGAATATGATGGATGTCTTCCTTTTTTGATCTGGGTGATTTCATGAATCATGTTGTTAAAATTTTCTTGGCAATGCTTAGAGGCTTGCATCAGTTTCTTTTCGTCTACTCCCTCTTCGTACTCCTGGATGGCTTGCACAAGATCGTTGCCACAGCCTGTTATGGTGATGATGTCAGCTTTGGCAATGGCACATCTCACATGAGGCCGTTTAAAAAGCTTTAAGATTTGCTCCGTTGTTAAACCCGATTTTGCAAAAACAGACAGCTCAACCGGTATATGCAGACATTTCTCAAGCATGACCGCATACCGTTCGGCAAAGCCTCCCCCGAATAAACGTGCCCCCACCCCGACCGTTAAGGAATCTCCAATCGCTACATAGGATCGTCCCATGATTATCCCTCACTCTCTCCTACCTTCTCTTATATATACGTAATAGAAGAACAGATGCTTATAGCAAATGGCTTAGGGACATCCATCTTTTTTTCACAATGGCAGGATGTGACCTTTACAAACTCTTCACTTGTGAAAATGAAGGATTTTTTGTTCAATATAAGTAGGCTGAAATGCACTATTTCGGTGCTTCAAAGCGCTTCAGAAAAATGGACAATTTTTTATCTCAGTTTCGAGATTTTTTACCTTGACTTCAAATTAGATTGTGATTACAATGAAAATATCAGTTTTTATGTAACTGTGCTTGTTACATCTGTATTCACACTATTCCAATGTGGATATAGATGCCACATATTCAGCGTATCATTGGGTACGCTAAAAAAATCACCTAAAAAGGAAGGATTGAATAAATCATGGCAAAAGTATTATACATCACTGCACATCCGCATGATGAATCAGTTTCTTACAGTATGGCTGCTGGTAAAGCATTTATCGAATCTTACAAGGAAGCAAATCCAAGTGACGAGGTTGTACATATCGATTTGTACAAAGAAAACATTCCTCACATTGATGCAGATGTATTCGCTGGTTGGGGCAAGCTTCAATCTGGTTCTGGCTTCGATACACTTTCAGCTGAAGAGCAAGCGAAAGTTGGTCGTCTGAACGAATTAAGCGAGCAATTCATTTCTGGTGACAAGTACGTATTTGTTTCACCACTTTGGAACTTCTCATTCCCACCAGTTCTTAAAGCATACATCGACTCTGTTGCTGTAGCTGGTAAAACATTCAAATACACTGAGCAAGGTCCTGTTGGATTATTAACAGACAAAAAGGCTCTACACATCCAAGCTCGTGGCGGATACTACTCTGAAGGTCCTGCTGCTGAACTTGAAGCTGGTCACCGTTACCTTAGCACAATTGCGAGCTTCTTCGGAATTCCTTCTCTTGAAGGTCTATTTGTTGAAGGTCACAACGCTGAGCCTGCAAAAGCAGAACAAATTAAAGCAGATGCGATTGAACGTGCAAAAGCTTTAGGTAAAACATTCTAATCGATCCAACGCTTAGAGCCAATGATCATGAAGGTCATTGGCTTTTTCTCTGTTTAGGTGAGAAACCTAATTGTCTCGAAATACCACCGTTTGACTTGCTCAATTAAAAAAGGGAGACGTTCTTTTTGATACCCTGCTTCAAACCCTGCAATGCTCATTCCTGCTGTCACTTCCCCGTGATGATTAAAAATTGGCGCACCTATAGCTGCTGTATAGTTTTCAAGCTCGGAGTAGCTGATCGCATAGCCCTCTTTGTTTGATTCTTCGAGTAGGTTTCATAAATCATCTTTATTTGTGATCGTCCCATGTCCGATTTTCCGAAGCTCTATTGAATCGATATAGGCAAGCCTCTCTTTCTCTGGCAAGAACGAGAGAATACTCCTCGCACAGGCACCCGCATAGAGCGGAGATTGCCGACCGGCGGCGGAACCGGTTGCGTTCCTTCTATTTTTTCCACGTAAATCGCCTGATCTCCCTCCCGAATGATGAGCTGGACGGCTTCTCCCACTTCATCACGCAATCTTTCCATAAAGGGTCTCACAATGTTTCAAATATCTAGACGATCAGTGACTAACTGACCATATTCAAGAAACATCAATCCTAATTGGTAAGCACCTGATTCTTGCTTTTCTAACAAGCCCATACTGGCTAACGTAGTGGCCATTCGGTGTACAGACGTCTTTGGCATTTGGGACAGGTCAATCATCTCATGTAAAGTTAACTGTTTATGCGATATAAACAGACGCAGGATCTTCATGGACTTCACAACGGTCTTATTTGTGTTTATCATGACTCTCACCAGTCCTAAACGAGAATGCTTCTAGCTTTATTCTGGCTGTCAGTTCACGTAATTCCTCCTCTTGCTTGACTAATACTCGTTCTGCTTCTTGACGGTCGATTCGTTGAAAATGCAGGTTTGCACCAGGCATCGCCTGCGCAATGAGCGGTACGTCCACTGTTGCCACCTCACCCATTCTTGGATAGCCGCCTGTTGTTTGACGGTCTGCGAGCAGGATAATGGGCTGACCATCAGGAGGGATTTGGACAGACCCACATGCCACTGCCTCTGACATCAGCTCTAACTTTTTCTTCAATCGAATTGGCTCCCCCTTCAACCTGCATCCCATCCGATCAGATTGTGGCGTTACCTGAAACGGTTGTTCAAAAAAAGCTTGCTGAGATTCCTCTTGAAAATGTGCCATATGCCTCCCCGCCACAATTCGAATCACTGGTGATTTGTGTAGCGGCAAGAAATGTGCGTGGTTGACTGTCCAATCCGGCGCACCATATCCCCGGTTTCTCACTTTAGTTGTGAGCATCTTAGTGAGTCCGCATGCCAATCGTGATGGCTTTCCAATGGGCAGGACATCTCCTTTTGCAAGCGGACGCCCTTTTAGACCACCTATCTCCGCTCTGACATACGTGCTTTTACTCTGCATGACCGGCTTTATATCAAAACCGCCTGCCACAGCGAGATAGGATCGGCATCCTCTCTTACAAGGTCCAAAGGAGATCGTGCTTCCTGATGGAATGAAAAGCGGCTTCCAAAGTGGAGCTGACTCGCCATCTATGTCAACTTCTACATCCGCCCCAGTTACGGCGATGAGCTGATCCGTTTGACAGGTGAAAACAGGTCCCGGTCCCATTAAGGTGATTTCTAGCGCAGCCTCACTTTCTTGGTTGCCTGCAAGTAGGTTGGCGACTCTAAGGGAGAGCTGATCCATACCACCACTCGTTAAAACGCCATATTTCTGATAGCCTATCCGTCCTTTGTCTTGAATGGTCGTGAACATTCCCGGTTTGATGACTTGAATACTCAACGTTTTGCCTCCTTCATGCTGAAAAATTCCTTTTCAGACATTTGGACAAACCTGACTTGATCCCCCGCCTTTAGAAGACTTGGCGCCTCTTGATCAGGTCGAAATAATGGCAACGGGGTCTGCCCAATCAGCTGCCAACCCCCAGGTGTAGAAATGGGATAAACACCTGTCTGCCTCCCCGCGATGCCCACCGATCCTTTCGGAATAGACATTCTTGGTGTATCTCGACGCGGAGCCGCAATCGAATCAGACAGCCCCCCTAAAAAAGGGAAACCTGGTGCAAACCCAATCATGTAGACAAGATATGTGCCTGATGTATGGATACGTACCACTTCTTCTGGTGTCAAATCATTGATGTGTGCCACCTCTTCTAAATCAGGACCAAACGCTCCCCCATAGCAGACAGGTATGTCGACAGTACGGCGCTTCCCCTCGGCTTCCTCCTTCCATTTGTCTTCGAGAAGCTGCTTGATATAAGATTTAACCCATTCATACAGGGACATGGCACCGAGATGCAGTTGAGCAGATTGATACACTGTATACGGTTCATAAAAAACAGTCACATTTGCAAAAGCTTGAACAGCTTCAATATACCCTTGAAATGGATACTGTTCGATACATGCAAAAATGTGTTGGACTCGCTGATGAATATCTTCACGGATGTCGTCTCCAGCTTGAATCACAATCGCTGTATCTCCTAGCGGATGAAACGTGATGGATTCTTTTATCGTCGAAAACGCCAATTGGAGCACCTCTCTTTCTTTACCGGATTGTCAGTGATTGATCTTTTCAAATTACGTTGTCAAAACTGATCAGCCTGCTTCCTGTAAAGGCTCACATGAATTAATCTACCGGAATCAACTCCACAGTTTTGGGATTTCATTCATGATCGTATATCCACCCATAATGGCCATGATGACAACAACGAACGCACCTGACACTGTCAAAAAGAATGGATGACGATAATCACCAACAATCTCTTTTTTATAGGCAGCAATCAGCAAGGTGCCCAGCGCAAGGGGCAAAATCAATGCATTGATCGCACCAACCAAAATCAATATGTTCACAGGTCTTCCGATGGTGATAAAACAAATGGTTGAGAGGGCAATAAAACCGACAATGATCCCCCGTTGATTTTGCTCAATTTTTGGCGAGAAGGTTTTAAAGAATGAGACGGATGTGTACGCCGCCCCAATGACAGAAGTAATCGCCGCAGCCCACATAATGACGCCGAACATTTTATAGCCCATATTTCCAGATGCTAATTGAAAGACAGAAGCAGGTGGATTTGATGGATCAATCTGTAACCCTTTTGATACAACCCCTAGTGTGGCAAGAAAAAGAGCAACACGCATGACAGAAGTAATCAAGATGCCAAAAACGGAACTTTTCGTCACTTGTGGTAGGGCTGCCTTCCCCTTTATTCCAGCATCCAATAAGCGGTGTCCGCCAGCAAAGACAATATACCCACCAACCGTTCCGCCTACAAGTGTCACAATGGATAAGATATCAATTTCCTCTGGCACAAACGTCCGCAGTGCCGCTTCTCCTACCGGTGGAGCTGTGGAAATCGCCACATACAGCATGAGTCCAATCATGACAAAACCAGCAATCTGCGTGAATCGGTCCATTGCTTTCCCCGCTTCTTTGATCACAAAAATGAGAATCGCAATGACTGCACTGACCCCTGCGCCTATTCGTGGATCGACACCGAAGATCACTTGAAATCCGAGACCTGCTCCCGCAATATTTCCGATATTAAAGGCAAGCCCACCTACGACAATCAAAAAGGCCAAAACATAGCCGAGCCCCGGAAGGACCATGTTCGCAATATCCTGACCTCGCTTCTCAGAAACGGCAATGATGCGCCACACATTCGTTTGCGCAAAGATATCTAGCAAAATGGAAATCAAAATAACAAACCCAAAACTAGCGGCAAGTTGTTGTGTAAAGACAGTCGTTTGTGTTAAAAATCCCGGTCCAATCGCGGATGTGGCCATTAAAAAAGCCGCACCCATCAGCATTGAACGGTTCCCCTTTGATGACTTCATGTTCTTCCCCCTTTGCTGACTGCTGACGATTGCTATTGAAAGGCTTGTATGTGAATTTTGGCTTCCTTCAGCTTCGATGTAATGGTTTTCGCAAATTGAAGCGCATGGCTGCCATCTCCATGAATGCAAACCGTATCTGCTTTCAATTGAATATCTTTCCCTTGAATGGTTTGGACCTTTCCTTCTTTCACCAGACGAATGACCTGTTGAACAGCCCGTTCATCCTTTTCGATCAGTGCATGTGGTTCGCGCCTTGAAGTCAGTGTCCCATCATGTTGATACGTTCGATCAGAAAAGACCTCATGCGCCACCTGCAAACCTATTTTTTCACCTGCCAAAGCAAGTTCACTGCCTGACAATCCATATAACACAAGATTCGGATCGACATCATACACAGCCTTCGCAATTGATTCAGATAATTCGGTATTTTTAGCCGCCATGTTATAAAGAGCGCCGTGAGGTTTGACATGTTGCATCGTGCCACCTTCTGCTTTTAGAAAGGCTGATAAAGCACCAATTTGATATATCACGAGATCATAGGCTTCTTCTGATGAGATTGCCATTGGGCGTCTACCAAAGCCAACCAAATCTTGCAGCCCTGGGTGTGCACCAATTTGAACCCCTTTGTCCATAGCCATTCTGACCGTCTTTCTCATGACGGTTGGATCCCCTGCATGAAATCCGCAGGCGATGTTGGCTGAGGTGACATATTCAAGAATGTGTTCGTCTGCACCGATTGTGTATTGACCAAAACTTTCTCCCAAATCGCAATTGATATCTATTTGAAACATTGGGCCCCTCCTTGTTCTGAATATCGGAATCAAAAGTCCGAATATTCAAATTTATGATGATTATACCAACTTTGGATTGGCTTCACATGAAATTGTCAGAAAACATAACAATAGAACTAGGCGAGAATAAAAAAAGCGAGAGGTCGTTGCCCTCTCGCTTTTCTTGTGGAAGTGAAGTCACCATAGTGCTTCGTCCGCTCTTCATTCCACCTTTATTTAGATAACACCCAATGTTGAATGGCTTTCGCTACACCGTGCTCAGTATTAGGTGCTGTAATCCAATCAGCGGCTTCTTTGACCACTTCTTGTGCATTTCCCATCGCAATGCCTAACCCTGCTTCTTGGATCATCGCCATATCATTCAGGCTGTCACCAAGTGACATCACATTGTCCATCGTACAACCAATACGTTCTGCGACTTTCGCAAGTGCCGCTGCTTTGTTGATCCCTGCCGCATTTACTTCAATATTGGTTGGGCTTGAGTTGGTGATCTCTAGCTGCCCATTTGTTTTCAGTAAATTGAGCACTTCTTCACGAACGTCATCATCATGAATATCAAAGCCAAATTTCAGCCATTCGTGGTCATGTATTTGTTCTGGAAATTCACCTCTCCACACTTTATCCACAGTAGACGCCCAGTAATCGGTTTCGTATCTATTTTTAAGATCCCACATCATTTGTACATGATCGGGATGCAACAGTTCACGTTCGATGAGCTGAAAGGATGAATCCCATATTTCACTGCCGTTTGCTGTAATGAGATATGAAGAAAGTTTGAGCGGCTCCACGAGCTCTCGGCATGTCATCAGCGTACGCCCTGTACTAATGACCACATGGACCCCTTTCGCCTCTGCTTCTTTAATCGCTTGTTTATTTTCCTCTGGAATGACGTGTTCACTGTTTAACAGTGTGCCATCCATATCAATCGCAATCAATCGGATGTCTTTCTGATCAGCTTGTGTCGACAAATTGAGTACCCCACTTTGTATCATTTTTTGAATCTACCTTTATTTTAATATAAAGATCGAGAAGGTACAAAGGAACGAGTTGGGACCAATCAAAAAAAGACCTGATCCAGGTCCTTTCTTTTCCTTAGCGTTCACAAGCAATGCCGTCTTTATCACGGTCTAGGTGTGTATTCTTCTGATAAAGGGCTTTTGATACAAAAGGCTTGTACTTTGTTTTACCGCCTTTGTTTTTCGTGTTTTTGCTTTTTGCCACGCCGCCTTTATATACCTTGTTGAGCGCTTTGCAATTTTTGTATTTGACTGTCTTCGCATCTGCTGTGTGGATGTCGACTTGTGTAAAGCTTAGTAAAAGACCTAAGGACAAGACAGCCACCATGATTTTTTTAAACATGTATGATCCCCCTATTTTCTCTATTTTTACATTTTTATCATATGTCACCACTTATTGTTTTTCAAGACAATTGATCTAAAAAAATTGATTTTTTTGGAATGAAATGTGCTTTATCTCCTATGTGGTACAATGAGTGGGAAACATTTCCGTTTTTAGCACGTATATGAAGAGAGGAGTTTTTCACATGAAAATGAAATATACCATTCTATATGTACACGATGTTGAGGCGAGCATTGAATTTTATCAAGATATACTTGGTTTTCCTGTAAAAATGCGGGTTGAGTCCTATGTCGAGTTTGATACTGGAGAAGTGACCTTATCCATTAATTTGCGCCAAGATGTGAGAGAAACACTTGGATTACCTGTTCCAGAGGGAAGACACTCTTCTCAAACCTTTGAGATCGGCTTTGTCGTTGATGATGTGGATCAAACCATCGCGGCCATGAAGGAAAAAGGTGTACCGGTCATGAAAGAACCTGCAAAGAAACCTTGGGGTCAAACCGTCGCTTATGTGACCGATCCTGATGGGCACTTCATTGAAATTTGTGATGATATCTCCTAATGTCATTATTAAAGGAAGTGAATTGAATGAGAATTAAATATGCTTTTATCGCTGGTATTTTCACAACACTTGCCATTTGCAGCGCATCTTTGATTCTCAATCAATATGAGTGGATTGGGATGTTGAGCGGTGGCTTATTTATCATCAGTCTTTTACTTTCTGGAATAGCAATAGGTGCATTCCTAAATGGCGATGAGACGAGAGCCAACTATCATTCTGAAACGAGAGAGCATCGCACATTTCGATGGGATTTAGCTTTTCTCTTCCTTAGCTTTGCGTTTCCACATCTAGTTGCAACGGTCTTATATTTTGTCATGTAACACTTCATAAAGAGGAGTAAACGTTATGGCTATATTTGTGTTATTGGTCATCTTTGGATTTCCCATTATTTCAATTCTAGTTGGCGTTTTGGGTACCCTGCTTTTTAAAAATGTATGGTTACCGACCACCATTGTACTGTTGGCAAGTGTTGTCCTGATGTTTACTTTTATTGAGGGAAATGTTTCCTTTCTCATTTGGGTCATTTGCTATACAGCCTTTGCTTTCGCTGCTGGATTTATCACAAAGCGAATGAAAAAGAACTTCATTAAAAAATCCCTTTCATGATCGAAAGGGATTTTTTGCTTACTGTGCTGTTTCTTTTAGAATGGCGTGATAGAGATCATCTGTTGGCGTGAGCCCACATACTTCTTGTAGCACACCTTCAATGCCTTTTTCTTTTTTTAGTGCTTGTAAGCGAACGGCTTCCTCGTCTTCTGCAAAGTCATAAGCTAAAGCTGCGACAATACCTTTGATTAAGTACACCGGCTGATTAATCTTTTTCGCTGGACCGATTAAACGGTCATCTGCTCCCAGTTTTCTAAGCGGAGAACGTGCGACACGAGTGACTTCGTCGGAGATAAAAGCATTTTCGAATCGTTTGATGATTTTTTGAATATACGCATCATGTTCTTCTTTTTGAAAGCCATATGTGTCGATTAAATAACTGCCTGTTTCGTGAAGTGCACCTTCAACAACTTGGCGAATCTCTGGTGTATCGACGGCTTCTTTGATCGTTTGCACGCCTTGCTGATACCCGACATAGGCAGCAAGGGCGTGCCCTGTGTTGACGGTGAACAGCTTTCGTTCAATATATGGGGTCAAGTCTTGTACAAAGGTCGCACCGTCAATCTCAGGAACAGTGCCAATAAAGCCCGTTTCATCAATGACCCACTCGAAAAATGGCTCAACGGAGACTTTCAAAATATCTTCATGGTGCTGAATCGGCACAATGCGGTCAACCGCAGCGTTTGGAAAACCAACTGTTTGTGACAACGCTTTTTGTTCCTCTTCTGTTAGATGAGAGAAGACGGCTTCTTTTAAATGAGAGCTGCCCCCAATCATGTTTTCACATGCCACGATGTTGATGATATGGTCAGGCTTTTTCTGTTTCAATCCTTCTGCAATCGATGAAGCAATGATCTTCAAAACCGCTGGTCCAACAGCTGTTGTAATCAAATCGGCTGATGCCACAGCCTCTTTTAATGCCATTGGGTTTTGTGCAGAATTGATCGCTGTTACTGGGCCGACTACTTCTTGCTTCTGACCTGGTGCTGCGAGTTCAACTGTGTATTTTCCTCTTGCATTCAATTCGTTGATGACCGCTTCATTTACATCTGTAAACACAAGCTCAAATCCCGATTTTTTCAACAAAGAACCGATAAAACCTCTACCAATATTCCCTGCTCCAAAATGAAGTGCCTTCATGTTAGTTCACCTCGTTAAAGATGGCGATCAGTTCATCCTGATCCTTTGCATGAATGATGCGTTCTACGTTCTCTTCTTCTGAGCAGACAATCGCAATTTGCGAAAGAATATCAAGATGCTCGTTGTTCTTACCAGCAATACCAAAGACAACCTTTGCCACATTGCCTTCGCCATATTCAACGCCATTTGGAATCTGAATGATGGAAATCCCAGAATGAAGGACAGCGGCTTTGGCATCCTCTGTTCCATGAGGAATGGCAATGCCGTTCCCCATAAACGTAGACGAGATGTTTTCTCTTTCAAACATTTTATCGACATAATCACTTGTCACATAACCATTTGCAACAAGAACCTCGCCTGCTTTACGAATGGCTTCTTCTTTTGAATTTGCTTGTTCGTTTAGAAAAATATTGTCTTTTGATAGAACTTGTTTCATGAATCATCACACACCTTTTTTAGAATAGAAAATCAAGAAAACAACCAAAACGGGGAGTTCAATCAAGAAAAATTGAACTCAACCCGTTTCGTCATGCTATTTTTTCAATTTCTCAATCAGCTCGTCGTATCTCGGGCTGTTTAAGAAATTATCCACTGAGATATGCACAGCTCCTGGCAATTTCGCCTTGGCTCGGTCAGTTAAATCTTTATGAGTAAAGACCACATCGGCATCATCTGGGATGTTGCTGATGGATGTATTTGTGACATCAAGATCAAGCTCTGCCTTTTTGACTTTGTTCTTTAGGATGGATGCCCCCATTGCACTAGAGCCCATTCCTGCGTCACACGCAAAGATGATTTTGTTCACTTCTTCGGCATTCACATCATGTGGTGCTGCTTGTTCGTTTGCTTCAGCGCCTTCTTGTTGCGGTGTTAAAGCGGCTGCGGCTGCACTTTTCTTCCCTTTCATGTCCTGCATTTTTTCAGCGGCTGCTGTTAGGTCTTCATCTGTCGCTTTTGATGCTTTCAAAATGACAGAAGCGACTAGGAAAGAGACAACCGTTGCAACAATGACCCCTGCCAGAACAGCTAGGTGGCCACCTTTTGGCGACATGAGCATGAGCGCAATAATACTTCCTGGTGATGGCACAGCTTTTAATCCTGCGTTTAATAACGTGAATGTTAGAACCCCACTTGCTCCCCCTGCAATGACAGCCAAAATGAGCTTCGGCTTCATTAAGATGTACGGGAAGTAAATTTCGTGGATTCCACCTAAGAATTGAATGACAATTGCACCAGGTGCAGATTGCTTCGCATTTCCTTTTCCAAAGAACATATAAGCAAGAAGTACACCAAGACCTGGTCCTGGGTTCGTTTCAAGCAAGAACAGAACGGACTGACCAGTCTTCGCTGCTTGCTCGACCCCTAATGGTCCTAAAATTCCTTGGTTGATTGCATTGTTTAGGAACAATACTTTGGCTGGTTCAATGAAGATACTTGCAAGCGGAAGTAAATGTGCATTCACAATGACATCCACACCTGCCGCAAGGGCTTTATTCAAACCAAGTACCACTGGGCCGATACCGTAGTAAGCAATGACCACAAGAATTGCACCGAGGATACCTGCCGTAAAGTTATTGACAAGCATTTCAAAGCCTGACTTGATTCGATCTTTGAACAGTTGGTCAATCTTCTTTATCAGATAACCACCAAGTGGTCCCATGATCATGGCACCTAAAAACATTGGAATATCTGAACCGACAATGACACCGATTGTCGCAGTTGCACCTAGCACCCCGCCTCGGTGATCATAGACAAGCTTACCTCCTGTATAACCAATTAAGATTGGCAGTAAGTAGTTGATCATTGGTCCAACGAGTGTATTTAATTGTTCATTTGGGAAATAACCACTTGGAATGAACAAGGCTGTAATAAGACCCCAAGCGATAAACGCTCCAATATTCGGCATAATCATACCGCTTAAATAACTTCCAAAGCGCTGTACTTTTACGCGGAATCCGCTTTTTTCCTCCATTTATGAAAACTCCCTTCTTCTCTCCCTGTACTAAGGGCTTTATAGGTCAAAAGATATAAGAGCAAATGTCAGTGAAGCCCTTACACCTATCGTAAAACGCTTTCACTTTCTATTCAATTGAAACTAAGTGTCACTTTGTCACATAGTGTGTGACAAAATTGAAAATTGATGTGAGTTCTTTGACTTCCAAAGGGATTGACAGATGAAAAGGTTGATCTGTCGATGTTTTGGCGGAAAATTCATCGGAATTTCACAATTTTTAAATGGACACTTCTTGTTTCCTCTTCCTAAATCGAATAGGCTTATATTGATCAAACCTATTCATTCAAGAAACGTCTGCGCAGACATGACACAGAATCAGTCATCCTTCTTGCTATTTGTTCCGTTTACCTTTTAGAGGTGCGTGCACATGAGGAGGAACGGTTTTTTCTGTGACTCACAGTTTCCTGCCGCTTTCTTTCTGATACATGAGAAACTTTCATAGGTAGAAAGGCGGTTATTGATTTTGTTGAAATATAGCAAGTGGCTACTACTTGTCACACTTATGCTCTCTTTTTTCCTCCCGAAGGAAGCATTTGCCCATGCTTATGTTGTGAGCTCAAACCCAGCAGCAAATGAAGAGTTAGAGAAACAGCCACCTTCAGTCTCGATCACTTTTAGTGAAGGTATTGAAAGCGGCTTTCATGCCATTAAAGTGCTCAATGCAAAAGGTGATCGTGTAGACAGTGGAGATACGGTCATTAGAGATCAAAAGGTGATGGAAGCTGCGTTGAAGAAGGACTTGCCTAAAGGAATTTACACCATCCAGTGGAATGCCGTTTCAGCGGATGGGCACTCTGTCTCTGGTATGATTCCCTTTAGTATCGGAAAAGCGGATGGCGGATTTGATCAATTAGATCAAGGTCCATCTAATGAATCCGTAGATGCGGCTTCGACGATTGACAAAGCCTTTCTATATACATCATTTAGTTTATTCTTAGGGACCCTGTTGTTTGGCCTGTTATGGTATCACTCAAAGATTTCAGCCCCATTAGCCAAGCGAATGAAATGGTTATTATCATTATCACTCGTCATGATGGGCGGAGCACTCGTCTTCCAGCTGCCGATTCAAATAAAGTCAGCCGCCAATGTGTCCTTTTGGGAAGCATTTCAACCGTCGCTATTACAAGAAACCATCGCGTCGACTTCTGGCGGAAGTCTTTGGGTCATGCTCATGACGGCGTTTGTCCTTCTCACCATATGTAGTACCTGGGCGATGAGAAAAGGAAACTTCTCTTCTTTCCGAGTATGGCTGTTTCCGCTACTTGTGTTCATCGTGCTCCTTTGGCTGAAAGCACAAATCGGACATCCAGCTGCAACTGACAATAAAATACTGACAACATCAATGGATTTCATCCATCTCGTTTCTGCATCCATTTGGGTTGGCGGCTTAACAGCCATTGTTCTTCTTTTACTTAAGAAGCTTCCCAATGAAGATCAGTCACTGTTACGCAGGACATTGAAAGCCTTCCATCCTTGGGCGCTACTCTCTGTTGGACTCATTGTCTTTTCAGGATTTGTGAATGCGATTTTTATTTTGCAATCGTTTGATGCTCTTTTCCAATCAGCCTATGGACGCACGTTTTTAATCAAGATCGGTTTATTTACCGTGATGGGCTTGCTCGGGCTTTTCCATTACTTGATGCTCAGATGGGAAAAGAAGCAAAAACGACACGTCTCCTTGCGAGTAGAATGGATCATCGGTATTGCCATCTTGTTATTAACGGCTGTATTCACCAATATTCCTAGTCCTCCTCCGCCTGCACCAGAGCCTTTCTTTGGAGCGAATCAGGTCGAGGATCGAGATCTCATTTCTTTGAGTATCACACCGAATGCCCCTGGGAAAAACACGTTTGAAGTGGCATTTACGAAAAAAGATGGACAAACGATCATGGACATTCAATCCGTGACAGCAACGATTCAAAAAGTCACCCTATTCGGCGAACCTGTCCCAAGTGAATTTCAGCTAAAACGATTGAAAAATGGACATTTCACAGCCGAAAATCTCTTATTAAATGAAAAAGGGACTTGGAAAATTGAGATCCATGCATTAACCGGTTCATTTGATAACATGGATACCACCTTTATCAGAAGAAACTAAAAGGAGTTCAAAATCACATGAAAAAATACGTTAAAGCTTTATTACCAATGCTTCTTGCTTCATTTTTACTAGCAATCCCTGTGAGTGCACACGTGACGGTGAAGCCGGACACATCTCTCACAAATGCTTGGGAAACCTATACGCTAAAAGTACCTTCTGAGAGTGACAGTCCGACAACAAAGGTTGTGGTCACGATCCCTAAAGGAGTAGAATTTCAGCAATACGAGCCAGTGCCTGGCTGGAAAACGACAACAGAAGAGAAAGATGGCAAAGTAACAAGGGTCACTTGGGAAGCAACAGGTGATGGTGTGCTTGCTGGTCAGTTCCAGCAATTCATTTTTGTCGCGAAAAACCCTGAAACAGCAGGCGAAGCAAAATGGGATGCGTACCAGTATTATCAAGATGGAACGGTTGTAGAATGGACTGGTGATCAAGACGCTGACAAACCACACTCCATCACAAACATTGTCGCTTCTGATACCGTCACAGATTCACACGGTCAAGAAAAACCAAAAGAAGAAAAGGCGTCTGACACAGCCGCTACTTCTTCCTCTCCTCTCGTTTTAGGTCTATCCATTGCAGGACTTGCTGTGGCATTGATTGCCCTTGGACTGACTTTCAGAAAGAAATAAGATTGTATATGAGCGATCGTTTTTAAGGAAACGATCGCTTTTCCTATTTGATCAAGGGCTAAAATGAGCTTTGGCTTCTTTTCAATGTGAGATGAACGCAAGATGACGATCACAGAAGCAGCACCAATTTGACATTGGTCAGCACCGTCAGGCTGAACTGACAATGAATGCGATGGTTATTTGATTTTCCCAACCTATCATTTCCATAATAGGATTGAATAGGATAATGACGCGTGCCATAATGTAACAGATGACCACATAGGAGGCTATGAGATGAACCATCTAATTATCTTTGCTCATCCCCAGCAAAGCCTAAATCAAACCCTATTAGATCTTGTGGTGAGCACTCTTTTGACCAATGGTCATGATGTGACTGTTCGAGATTTATACGCCCTCAACTTCCAGCCAGAGCTCTCCACAGAACATAATGGTGATGTACCTAAAAACGTTCAAACAGAACAGATGCTCATTCAAAAAGCGGATGTCCTGACATTTATTTTCCCCATATGGTGGACAGGGCTGCCAACCATTTTAAAACACTATGTCGAACATGTCTTTTCAGAAGGATTTGCTTATCGCATCACCGAGCACGGTTTTGAAAATTTGCTCCGTCATAAAAAAGGCGTCATTATTAACACGCACGATGCCCCTAGAACCTTCCTTGGTTCCAACTTGACCGTTACCTCTTCCCATCACATGACAACTGATACAGACGTCTTTCATTTTATCGGCGTGGAACCAGTGGAACGACTCTTATTCAGCAGTATGGATCAAGCACCTGCTGATTATATCCATGAAATTCTGCAAGAAACGAAGGAAACAGTGGATCAGCTTTTTCCACCAGCTGTCTAACATAAAAAAAGACTGCCGAGATATCTCGGTCAGTCTGGGTGTTTATTTATTCATCTAAACCAATGGATACATATTTCGTTTCTAAATAAGGCTCAATCCCTTCAATGCCGCCTTCACGACCAATTCCGCTCTCCTTCATCCCGCCAAAAGGAGCTTGAACGGCTGAAGGGCCACCATCATTCCAGCCAATAATACCGTAATCGAGATTCTCTGAGATATAGAGTCCGTTTCGGTAATTTTCAGTAAAGAAATAGGCCGCAAGTCCAAATGGTGTATCGTTGGCTAATTCAATCGCCTCATCTAAGGTTTGAAATGTCGTAATCGGCGCGACTGGACCAAAGGTTTCTTCATGCATGATGTTCATAGAAGGATCGACATGTGTGAGAACCGTTGGTTGGACGAAATAATACGATTTCTCATCATCGTAGTTCGTTTCTCCGCCGACAAGTACCTTTGCCCCTTTCTCCACCGCATCTTGGATTTGAGCCACAATTTTGTCAAACCCTCGCTTGTTGATAATTGGACCGATGGACGTTCCTTCTTCAAAGCCATTTCCTACCTTCAGCTTTTCTACTTCTTTACTAAACTCTTTGGTAAAGGCTTCGTGGATTTCTTCGTGTACAATGAAGCGATTGGCGCACACACAAGTCTGTCCTGCATTTCGGAACTTCGATGCCATTGCCTGTTTGACAGCTAGCTCTAGATTGGCATCTTTGTCTACGATGAGCGGCGCATGACCGCCGAGCTCCATTGAGACATGTTTGACCGTGCTGGCACTATTTTTGATTAGGTGTTTTCCGACAGGCGTTGACCCAGTAAAGGTGATCTTCCGAATCAGTGGACTGTCTGTGAATATTTCGCCCACCTCTTTTCCATCACCAATCACCCATTGCAGTGCATCTTCTGGAATCCCGGCTTCATGCCCTAATTTCACAAGCTCAATCGCTGTCAGCGGGGTGTCTTCTGCGGGCTTGACGATAAACGTACAGCCTGCAGCAAGCGCTGGTGCTGCCTTTCTTGTGATCATGGCAGCAGGGAAATTCCATGGTGTAATCGCAGCAACAGGACCGACTGGCTGTTTAGTGACGATCAGTCGTTTATTTGTCGTATGAGACGGAATGGTTCGTCCGTAAATCCGTTTCGCTTCTTCTGCATACCATTCAATATATCCAGCTGCATAAACAATTTCCCCTAATGCTTCTTGATACGGCTTGCCGTTTTCTTCCGTGATGATTTTTGCCAGTCTTTCTTTATGTTCCATCATGAGATCAAACCACTTGCGAATGATACCTGCACGTTCATGGGCTGATGTTTTTGCCCATGTTTTGAATGCTTTGTGCGAGCGAGAAATGGCGCCTTCCACTTGATCTTTTGTATGCTGAGGCACTGAGGCAATTTCTTCCCCTGTTGCAGGATTATACACTTTGAGTTCGTTTGTCATGTTCTATCTTCTCCTTCGTTCTTGGATTCGCCATATATAAGATATACCCAATCAGTACCCAACTTAAAAGTAAGATCCATTCAGCTGGCCACGATAAAGAGGCCGGCATCCCCGGAAAATAAAATGAAAGAAAAAGGAGACTGAGCCCAATGGCGATCATGCCAGTCGTGCGCCAATATTTAATCCGGTAGGGACGCTCAAGCTCCGGTTCTGTTTTGCGAAGTCTCATAAAGGCAATGGACACAATGAGATATCCAGCAATGATTCCCACACCGCCTGCATTCACAATCCACACGAGTGCAGGGCGGCCTAGTAGCGGGGCGAAAAATGCCAATGCACCTAGAAATAAAATCGCATTCGTTGGTGTTTTATATGTTGGATGAATATACGCAAACCATTTCGAAATCATGCCTCTTTCTGCCATTGCGTACAAAATGCGGCTTGCGCCAATGATAAAGGCATTCCAACTTGTCACGATTCCTGCAACACCGCCAATGACAAGAACTGTGCCAAATGCCTGGTGTCCAAGAAGCTGGACCATGGCATCTGCTGTGGCAAGTGAAGATGCTTCAAGCTGCCCTTTTGACAATCCTGTTGCTACACCAAAAACAATCAATAGATAGAAAACAACGGCACTCATGATGGAGATAATCAAGATTTTCCCGATGATTTTCTTCGGTGCATTGATCTCCGCTGCCACTTGCGGAATGACATCGAAACCAACAAATAAAAAGGGAATCATAACTAAAACAGCCATAAGACCGCCAACCCCGCCTTGAAACATTGGCTCAAGGTTGGCAAAGTCTCCATTCCATGTCGCACCGCCTAAAAGGAGAAACCCTGTGAGGATGATCGCCACTGTGAACACGGATTGGAATATCGCAGCAGGCTTTGCTCCAATATAATTCAGTGCGGTTAAACATAACGCACCACCAGACCCAATCAGTACCCAAGTGAAATAAACGTCCCAGCCCCCTATATTCCATAAGAAACCTACATGCTGTGTTGGAATGACATAATCAATCACCGTCGGCAGTGCGACTGCTTCAAACGTAATAACGGACACATAACCAAACAATACGCCCCATGCCGAAACAAAAGATAATTTCATTCCAAATGCCCGCTGGACAAAGACGAGCCCTCCGCCCGTCTCTGGAATGGCAGACGACAGTTCGGCATACGTGAGTCCAATAAAGATGACAAGAATACCACCTATCACAAAGGCAAGCACACTCCCTAAAAACCCGGCTGTTAAAATCCAATCCCCTGAAAGGACAACCCAGCCCCAGCCGAGCATTGCACCTATGGATAAGAATAGTACGTCAGACTGTGACATGGTTTTCTTCATTTCTTGTTTTTGCATACACCCATCCCCCTTTGTTGTTTAGCGTGCGTTGAAGGCGTCCTCGACGATCCCTAGCCCTTCATGTAGCAGCTCATCTGTGATGACAAGTGGTGTTAAAAAACGAATAATATTCCCATGGATCCCTGCCGTTAATAAAAGTAGCCCGTGCTCATTGGCATATGCGGCAATTGCTGCGGCTGTTTTCTTATCTGGTGTACGTGTGGTTTGATCTTCTACCATTTCAATGGCTACCATTGCCCCTAATCGGCGAACTTCTCCAATGAATGGATACGTTGTTCTCCATTCATTCGCTTTGTCCTCAATGACTTGTCCAATGTGTTCAGACCGTTGATTCAATTGTTCTGTTTCAATAATATCAAGAACAGCTAATGCTGCCACACAGCCTAACGGACTTCCTGCATATGTTCCCCCTAGCTCCCCTGGATCGGCTGCATCAAGCAATTCTTTTCTGCCTACGACGCCACTTAGTGGTAAGCCTGCTGCAAGTGATTTTGACACAGTGATTAAGTCTGGCACGACATCATAGTGCTCTATCGCAAAGTATTTCCCCGTTCTCGCAAATCCTGTTTGAATCTCATCTGCAACAAATACAATCCCGTGCTGATGACAGAATGAAGCGACATGCTGAACGAAACGCTTCGAAGGTACGATGAAACCGCCCTCCCCTTGGACAGGTTCCATGACCACACAAGCGACTGTTTCTGGCGCAACGGTTGCGACAAAGAATTGGTTGAATTGATCGATGATGTACTCGTCATAGGCTGCATCACTTAATCCTTCAGGCTTTTGATAGTAATAAGGATATGGTGCTTGATACACCTCTGATGCGAATGGTCCGAACCCAAATTTATATGGCTTGACCTTGCTCGTCATGCTCATCGTCATATTCGTTCTGCCATGAAAGCCTCTTGTAAACGACACAACAGCCTGTCTTTTCGTATATTTACGTGCCATTTTCACCGCATTTTCAACTGCCTCTGCGCCTGAATTAAGGAAAATCGCTTTCTTTTCATGATCCCCTGGCGTTAGATGACAGAGCCTTTCTGCCAATTCGATATAGGATTCGTACATCATGACATTGAATCCTGGATGAATCAGACTGTCTGCCTGTGCTTTGACTGCTTCTACAACCTTTGGATGTGAATGCCCTACATTTAACGTGCCGATAGCGCCTGCAAAATCAATAAAGCGCTTCCCATCGATATCGAACAGCTCGGCTCCCTTTCCTTTTGCTGCAAGATGACGGTTGCCATTACTCACACCTCTTGCCACGTATTGATCTCTTTTCCCCTGCCATTCTTCTGTTGAGAAACGGTTTGTTGTCGTTTGCTTCATCTTTACTCATCCCCTTTATTCCTTTCTTATTATTCTGAATATTTTTTGGTATGATAGAAAGTACCAATATCATTTTTTTGATGGTACCAGAGAGGATGATGGAAGACATGCTGACCATTCAACTAGATTTGACAGGGGAAAGCGGGTTTATTTATCATCAAATTTATACGAAGATTAAGAACGAAATTTTAAATAGAAATCTTCAGCCACATGACCCATTACCTTCTAAACGAGAGTTATCTGCTACATTAAAAGTGAGCGTCAATTCAGTGAATGGAGCCTATCAGCAGCTGCTTGCAGAGGGATATTTATACTCGGTTGAGCGCAAAGGTTTTTTTGTGGAATCACTTGAAACGTTTCATGAGTCAGGGCAATTGAAGCCCTCATCCCTTCCAGCGGATTTGAAGGAAGTCGCCATTGAGCGTGTTGACTGGTACTCTTTTTCACACATCTCCGTCGATACAGCAAACTTTCCATTTAAAAGCTGGCTGAAAAGTGAACAAGAGGCAATCAATCTTCACAAGGAAGCCTTTGGTGAGCTTCCGCATCCACAAGGGGTGTATGAATTACGAGAAACGATTGCCCGGCTCATCGGACTTGCGCGCGGCGTCAAATGCTACCCAGAGCAGCTCATTTTAAATGCAGGCACACAATCACTTATCCATTCATTATCTAGCATTCTTCCAGCTGATCAAGTATACGGACTGGAAAACCCCGGCTACCGCCGCCTCTATCAAATGCTGAAAAACAATCATCACCGAATTGAAACGATTGGAATTGACCAAAAAGGTGTGCAAATGAGCGACATTCATAAGAAACAGCCGAATGTCTTAATCATTACCCCTTCCCATCAGTTCCCGACAGGCGTGATCATGCCAATTTCTCGAAGAATCCAGCTATTAAACTGGGCGGCTGATCAACAAGACCGCTATATCATTGAGGACGATTATGATAGTGAATTTAAGTATGGCACAGACAGCATACCGGCTTTGCAGAGTCTTGATCGCTATGACAAAGTCATTTATATGGGCACCTTCTCAAAATCACTGCTGCCCGGCTTGCGGCTAAGCTACATGGTATTGCCGCAGCATTTATTAAGACGTTATAAGGAAGAACAGCATTTTTTCATTCAAACGGCCAATTTGTTTACCCAATACACGCTCCTTCACTTTATTCAGGACGGAGCGTATCAGCGACATATTAAGAGAATGAATGGTTTATATGAGGAAAAGCGGAAGCAGCTCATTGGAGAACTCGACAGCGTCTTTTATGACAATGTGCGGATTATCGGTGAAAATGCAGGTCTTCATTTTATCGCAGAGTTCCGCTCAGATCGAACGCAATATGAGATCTTACAGCGTGCCAAAGAACGAAAACTAAAAATGTACGGAATGGATCGTTTTACTTTAGATGAACACTTACCGGGGCATCAAGAAGGCTTTGTCCCACTCGTCCTCGGCTTTTCACATATGCGACCAGAAGAGATTCAGCCAGCGGTGAAACGGCTCTATGAGTCGATTTATGGGAAATAAAATAGCCAGCTGTTCTTCATAGCCAGCTGGCTTACCACCGCTCTTTATCTACAGCCAAAATCGATAACACAAGTCCAGGAAACGCGGCCTCGACGTCGTCTTTTCTTAGAGAATAGTAGCGGTGCTTCCCGTCAATTCTGACTTTCACGATGCCTGCCTCTCTTAGCACTTTGAAATGGTGGGAGAGTGTGGATTTTGCAATGTTCATATCATACGTGCCGCATGTCCTTTCCCCCGCTTCTGCTAAGCAGCGGACAATTTCTAATCGGACAGGATCAGCTAATGCTTGCAGTACAGAAATCAGTGTCATGTCTTCTCGGTTTGGATGGTTTGGATTATTCATACGATAAATGTACCGTATTTTGTTTCAACATACAATCTCATTCATCTGAATCTTGTGGCTTGCCTCATCTATAAGTAACGTTTTGATCACCCAAAACGTCTATGACCATTATGAGAAGCCTTCTGAAAGGAAGGAAACGATCTTGACACGTAAGATATGGATGAGCCTATTGTTCCTAACGATCCCCTTATGCGCCTGCCAAACAAGTGGACACTCGCAATCAAAGCCACCAAGTGCCGAAGAGCTATTAGCTCTCGATCAGCATGCAAATTTATTTCAATGGGGAGAAACAATCTACCAAACAAACGATTGGACCAATCAACTGACCGTCACAAAACAAAAACAAATAGGTGTCATCAAGAAGACATCCACTAAACATGTTCAACACGGCACCGCATCTCAGCTGAAAAAAGGGACTTCACTTTACTCTGTAAAGGAGCGGAGGGACCTGTTGATCGCCGAAGACGATGGACAATTGAAAATATATGCCGCACATGCTGAGGGATAAAACACCTGTTATCAAGACAGGTGTTTTTTTGAGTTCGTTTTCTTGAAATAAGCCATTCGTTTTGTTATCATGGCAAAAGTGACCACTCGGTTTCCATTGTGACCCTATGGTTTTGCCGATTCGGAAAGGACTTATGAAGATGAACGAAAAGCAAGAAGAGATTTTGCGGGTGTCGAAGAAATTATTTTCACAAAAGGGCTATATGAGTGTTTCCATGCAGTCGATTGCCGATGCCTGTAAAATATCAAAGGCGTCCATTTATAAAATATTTGATTCAAAGGAAGCACTTCTGCTTGAATTGATTAAATATAATCAGCGTAAGATGCGGGAGATCTCCCACATCATTCATTCAGAAACGACACTGTCCAAAAAGGAAAAATTCACAAAGAAGATCAAGCTTGAGCTGGAAGAATTCAAAGAGAATCATAAATTTTTGAATATGCTGTCCTTCGAAGCATTTTCTCAGCATTCACCCATTGTTAAAAAGCATTTGCGGGAGACTCGATCCATTATCATGCAGCGTCACCGTGACATAATTTTAAGCACATACGGGGAATCTGTCTCGCCTTATGTATGGGATCTTGTGATTGTACTGAATGGACTCATGAGAGAATTAATCTTAATGCTGGCAGTCGAGCATAAGAACATTCAATTAGAAAATGCCGCTGAAATGATCATCGGTGTGATGGACCGTGTATCGAAAAAGCCTTGTTCCATCAAACCTGTGTTAACAGATGAGTTGATGGACTCTTATCTGCTTTCCTCGCAGGACGAATATGATGAAGAAAAACTTGTCATCACATACTTAACGAAGATTAAGCAAGAGCTTCACTCGCTGTCAAGCGGAGCAGAAAAGGATGATCTTTTATCTGCGTTTGATTTGCTAAATCAAGAATTATCAAAGGGCAAACCGAGAACCTTTTTAATCCATTCATTGCTAGATTACTTAGGAAAACACAGCGTTTTATCACAAAACGTGTCACAGCTGAAAAGCATCATTTTATAGATAAAGAAGGGATACTATTGAACCAACCAACCACACATACATCGTATAATCGATCTGTGATTGTTGGGATTTTTCTCGTTGGGGCATTTGTTGCAATTTTAAACCAAACGCTTCTAATACCAGCGATTCCTCACATCATGGAAGAATTCAACATCGATGTCAGCAAAGGGCAATGGCTAACCACGGCCTTTATGCTGACAAATGGGATCCTCATCCCAATTACCGCCTTTTTAATCGAAAAATTCTCGAGCCGTGCCTTAGTCCTAACGGCTCTTAGTATTTTCACAGCGGGGACCATTCTTGCTTCATTTGCAACGAACTTCCCGGTGTTACTCACTGCACGAATTGTGCAAGCAGCTGGTGCAGGGATATTGCTGCCGCTGATGCAAACCATCTTTTTAACCATTTTCCCAAAAGAAAAACGCGGGCAGGCCATGGGTATGGTCGGTCTTGTCATTTCATTCGCCCCGGCGATAGGTCCAGCCCTTGCCGGTTGGGTTGTGGATACTTTTACTTGGAAGTACTTATTCTATATTGTCCTGCCAATCGGTATCATTGATCTCATTCTTGCTTTCTTCTTAATGAAAAATGTCACACAACAAAGAGAAACACGCATCGATGTCTTATCGGTCATCCTGTCGTCCTTCGGGTTCGGTGGTTTATTGTACGGGTTTTCTAGTGTCGGGTCATATGGCTGGACAAGTGCTACTGTCCTCATTTCGTTGATTATCGGTGCTGTTAGCTTGTTCTTCTTCATCTTGCGACAGTCGAATTTGAAAAAACCGATGCTGGAGTTTGGTGTCTTTAAGTTTGCGATCTTTAGTTTAACGACTTTCCTTGGCATGCTGGTCTTTGCGCTACTCATAGCAACTGAGACGATCTTGCCGCTCTATACGCAGAATGTCAGAGGCTTGTCTGCACTTGATACAGGGCTCATCTTATTGCCAGGTGCTCTATTCATGGGCTTCCTGTCCCCGATTATTGGACGGATTTTTGATAAAGTCGGTGGAAAAGGACTGGCATTAGGCGGGTTTGCGATTTTAACGATCACCTCCCTGCCATTTATGATGCTGAGCCTTGATTCATCCATTGTCTTGATTACAGTCGCTTATACGCTTCGTTTAATTGGGGTCGGCATGATCATGATGCCGCTGACAACAGCAGGTATTAACTCCTTACCACATCATCTCATCCCGCATGGGACAGCCATGAATAACACGATGAGACAAATGGGCGGTTCAATTGGTACTGCTGTGCTTGTGTCCATTATGAGCAGCTCAGCCGCAAATGCAGAACTATCCAATCCGTTGAAATCCGCCGTACATGGGATGAATACGTCATTTTTTGTGGCTGGACTCATTGCAGTGACTGGACTCATTCTCTCATTTTTCTTAAATGAAAAACGCAAAAGTAAAGTAATGAAGCGGGAGCTTTCTTCTTCCTCTTCTTGATTAGAAAAAGGGCTTGGCATATTGCCAGCTCTTTTTTTACCCACATCGTCCTCCTCAAAAATACATTTGTATTCCCAGTAAAGAAAAACCTTGATAATTCTAAGGAAAGAGTTGATAATAGGAACTATTCAATTTGTGAGAAAATTTTTACTATAGGAGATGTATGCATTGAAGGTCGTTAAATTTGGTGGCAGTTCTCTTGCATCAGGCAAGCAGCTGCAAAAGGTATTTGACATTGTTACAGGAGATTCAGCTCGAAAAGCAGTCGTTGTTTCCGCACCAGGAAAACGGCATTCAACGGATACAAAAGTCACCGATCTGTTAATTCGTTGCGGTGAACACTATTTACGTTCGGGAGAAGCACACGCTCTACAGGAAGCAGTGATTGAAAGATATGCCTCTATCGCTGACGAACTTGGGCTAGGTCAAGAGATCATTGAAACGATTCGGCAAGACCTCGGTGCATTGCTACGCGCGGACTCTTCTCATCCTGAGCGATATCTTGATGCCATTAAAGCAAGCGGTGAAGATAACAATGCAAAACTGATTGCGGCCTATTTCCGCCATCAAGGGGTTGAGGCACATTATGTGAATCCGAAAGAGGCCGGTTTATTTGTGAGCGACGAGCCTGGTCAAGCGCAAGTCCTCCCAGAATCATATGATCATTTGTACAAATTAAGAGAACGGTCTGGCATTTTGATATTCCCTGGATTTTTCGGTTTTAGTCTCGCTGGTGATATCGTGACGTTTTCCCGAAGCGGATCGGATATTACAGGGTCTATTTTGGCGAATGGGCTAAAAGCAGATGTATATGAGAATTTCACAGATGTGGATGCTGTCTATGCCGTGAATCCGACCATCGTACATGAGCCAAAGGAGATCACTGAACTCACGTATCGAGAAATGAGGGAGCTGTCTTATGCTGGTTTTTCTGTCTTCCATGATGAAGCCCTCATTCCAGCTTTCCGGGCAGGGATTCCGGTTCAGATTAAAAACACCAATAATCCATCAGCCAAAGGGACAAGAATCGTCAATCAGCGGGACCATACAAACGGACCTGTTGTTGGTATCGCATCAGACAATGGGTTTTGTAGCATTTATATCAGTAAATATTTGATGAACCGAGAAGTGGGATTCGGACGTAAAGTACTGCAAACGTTAGAAGAATATGGTCTCACTTATGAGCATGTTCCTTCTGGCATTGATGATATGACGATTATTTTGAGACAAAATCAATTAGAAGAACAACACATTGAGCAGGAGCTTTTAGACCGTTTGACATCAGTACTTGATGCAGATGAAGTGATTTTAGAGCGCAATCTCTCTCTCATTATGATTGTAGGAGAAGCTATGCGTCATAATGTGGGGACTACGGCAAGAGCGGCAAAGGCTTTGTCAAAGGCCAAAGTCAATATTGAAATGATCAACCAAGGCTCTTCAGAGGTCAGCATGATGTTTGGCGTCAAAGCCGCCCAAGAAAAAGAAGCTGTTCAGGCATTGTATGAAGAATTTTTCTCCATGTCTACGGCACCTGTCTCCATTTAATAGATAGACTGCCAGATCTCAGATCGGCAGTCTTTTTGCACGCTTCATCACAAGCACATGAAAGTATATCTATTTCTCGTTTGATTTTGTATGATAGAGACAAATCAACTATTGTTCCGATCTTTCGTCGGAGCTTACAAGGAGTCCTAAAACCCATGCCTCGTCAACAACTATTAAAACAGTTTCGGAATTTCCATGATGCGTCTACTAGTATCTTAAACATGATGAGTGAATTCATTGATGTGAATACATTGTTTATTGCTAAAAATGATCAAAACACCAATCACATTGTGAAGGTGTTCAATCACGACGAGCAGCTGATTAATGAAGGAGAAGAACTCCCATTTGAGAAGACATTTTGCAAGTTGGCGGTCGATCACCAGCATACGCTTGTGATACCAGACATTCAAGTAGACGAGCGCTCTAAATATTTAGAGGTGACAAAACGGCTTGAAGGTGGCTCGTTTATTGGGGTTCCCATTGATTTTACAGATGGATCCAATTACGGGACGATTTGCGGACTGGATATCAGACCAAAGCAATTTACGGTCGAGCATATTCATATGTTTGAAACGATGGCTTCTTTATTAAGTTATGTGCTTGAACTCGATCGTGCCAACAAACAAATCCAACAATTGTCTGTACCGATTGTTCCAGTTGTTGATGGTGTGGCTGTGCTCCCGCTTCTTGGTGATATCGAGGAGACACGGGCGCAGCATATTTTAGAAACGATCTTACAGGAAAGTTATAGACTAGCGCTCTCTCATTTGGTCATTGATGTCTCCGGGACGAAGCGACTGAATGAACAAAGCATTCAATATTTGGTCAGCTACGCTCAAACACTAAGACTGTTAGGCATTTCGGCTGTTTTAACTGGCATTAAACAAGACCTAGCTTTAAGTGCGATTCAATCCAATATCTCGTTTAAAGACATCACCATCCGTAAAGATTTGCCACAAGCGCTTGCTCATATCGGGTTAACTTTTACCAAAAATTAAAAGTTGGCTACACATCAAGAAGGCTCATCACATTGGATGAGCTTTCTCTTTTGGTAGCGGCAAACGAATGGTAAATGTCGTGCCTTTGTGTTTCTCGCTTTTTAAATCAATCTGCCCGTCATGCAAGTCCACAAGCTGTTTGACGATGGACAAGCCAAGGCCATATTCTCCGTACGGTGTATTCGTTCTAGAGATGTCCGCTTTATAAAATCGTTCCCATATGTGCTTGACTTCGTCTCGCGCAATCCCGCCCCCTGTGTCTTCAACTTCTATGATCGTTTCCTGATGTCCTTGTCTTCCTCTTAAAATGATCTGCCCACTTGTTGTGAATTGAATAGCATTCTTTGTGAGATTAACGAGTATTTGAATGAGACGATCATAGTCTGCGTACACCATCAATTGAGGATCAATGTCTATGATCAGTTGATTGTTTTTCTCTTCTGCGATTCGGCTGAGCTGCTCCCTTATCACTTCAAATGGATCAATGAGTGGATAATGGAATGGTTGAGGGGTGATTTGGTTTGATCTGATTTTCTCGTAATCCATATTTTCATTTACGAGACGCAGCATCCGTTTTGTCTCGTCTGTGATTAAGCCGTAGCATTTCTCTTTCTCTTCTGCCGACACATTCGATGTGTTCAGCCATTCCACAAGTCCACGAATGGTGGTGAGTGGTGTTTTCAATTCATGAGATACATCAGCGATGAACTGCCGCCTCCGCTTTTCGAGCCGGTCAATTTCTTCTCTGGAGTGTTGAAGTCGTTTTGCCACATTAAAATCCTCACCGAGTGTTCGCTTCCCATCCAAAAAGACTTCTCTCGTTTTTTTATTTAACTGAAAATAAGTGGTCTCAAGTCGTTCAGCATCTTCTCCTTCTTCTTGAGTGGATGTGAGAGCGAAGCGGCGTTTCACAGCTTTGATTCTAGCCATTAAGGTCAGAGGACTAAAAGGCTTTGTGACATAATCATCTGCCCCTAGATCAAACCCAAGCATCTGATCAGACTCGGTTTCCTTTGCTGTCAGCATAACGATAGGAATATCACTCATCTGCCGCACCTTTTGGCAATCCCTTTATTTTTCCTTATGTAGGTATATTTTACATGTTCCTTTTCAAATCTCAATTGCATTCAACCAATTTCATGAACTTATCATGATTTGGTCATCTTTTTTTCATACTAATTGATTGAGCTGATTTGAGGATGAGTTCTATTGGTTTTCTCTATAAGGTCGCGCAAAAAAGCTCATCCCTATAGATGAGCTTCAGATTGTTGACAAAGGACTAAAATGATTTTATTTTAGTCCTTTGTCTTCTTTTCAGCGTGATTGAAAACCCTTGAAGTCTAGGAAGGACGAGCACTGGAGCGGAGCGAATTGACCATTCGTGAGCACCAGCGCGCAGGGCTGACAACGAATGCGAGGGTTTGTCTACACGCTGAAGCTCATCCCTATAGATGAGCTTTTTTCACATTATGCTAGTAATTGAAGATAGGACGATATGTTTTCTTCTTCAACTGCTTGTAAGATCCGTTGCGCACGTGAGTCGTCTGTGACACTGTTCAACTTTTGCATGATTTCTTCTGTTGATAACGCTTGTCCGGGTGCTCCGCGCGGTATATCCACTCTTTCACTGACCGTTGTGCCATCGGATAAATAGAGTTTCACGATCGTAAAACGTCCTTTTGGTACAGCTTCTGGATGGGGTTCGAGCCTGTGATCATATTCCCTGTTGACCCGTTTCATCCATGTTCGTATCTCTGGTGAAATGCCTTTTTTCGTGAATGCATCAAGTGATAATGGCTGTCCAAACGCCGCAAGTGCAATTACATACTCAGCACTGAAACGCCCTTTTTCTCCAGTCAAAGGCGCTCGCTCGGTGAGCGCTGCATCTCCGCCAGGCGGGAAGATGACATCGACCTGTTCGATCTGTTCTTTAGTGAAAGCTCGTCTTTTCATCAAAGACAAGATGGCATCTGCTGCGTGATGTGCTGCTGAGCAGAATGGGTATACTTTAAACCATAACCCTGGCGAAACAATGCGCCATAATGAGCCATCCCCTTCTAGCAGACGTCTTTCCGCCAATTCACGATCTCCATAGAGAGAGAAAAAACCGGTATCTCCATCAAGGGCTGTGTCACTTCCACCAAATCCTGAACAAGCTAAATCCATTGACCAAACGGCTGTTTTGGCGGCTAAGCCCGCTTGTAATGGTTTCATTTCAGTACCGAATTGCTTTCGCATCCCTGCTGATTGAGCACTCGCAAAACCGATCGCTTTCGTCAGTTCTTCTACTGTGACATTTTTCAAATAGCCAATGGCACATACTCCCGCAATGGCTCCGAGTGTTCCCGTATTGTGCCAGCCTCGTTCATAATGTTCCTTACCGATCGATTCTCCAAGTCTTGCCATCACTTCAACACCTGTGATATAGGCAGCCAAAAACCGCTGGCCGTAAACCTCTTCTCCTGTCAGCTGAGAAAGCAACGCCGGTACGATAACTGCACTTGGATGTCCTCTGACATCTGAATGCACATCATCATAGTCAAGGGCATGAATGAGATAGCCGTTTAGCATCGCTGCTGATTGACGGCTGACCTTTTTTTCTTGTCCTATGACTGGGATCTGCGCTGCACCGCCTTCTTGTTCAACAAGCTGCATGAGCTTCTGACAGCCTTCATCTTCTTTTGCAGCAAGTGCTGCCGCCGCAACGTCTAGCAGACCGTTTTTTGCCATTCGGACTGCCTGTGCATCTCGCAGCGGGTCAGCGGACAACACTGCCTCTGCAAGTTGTTTTGTTACTGCCATGTCGGCGACTCCAATGCACGCACAGCCAGCTCTGCAAAAAAGTGAGCAGCTACCGGAAGCGCCTCTTCATTTAAGGTAAAAGCAGGATGATGCCACTCTTCGGTTCCACTTGTCCCCATCCAGACAAAAAAGCCTGGAATGCGTTCTTGATATAGGGCAAAGTCTTCCCCGCCTGGCGACTGTTCTGCCTTCGTGACCGTTAGATCCAGCGCATGTGCGGTTTCGTCTACAACCTTTGTGAGGCGCTCGTCATTGATAACAGAAGGCAAATATGGATGCCACTTCACCTCTGCTTTTGCACCAAACCCTTCCGCAATCCCTCTCACAATCTGTTTCATAATATTCGGGATCATTGCTCTGACTTCAGGTTCAAATGTCCGGACCGTTCCTTCCATTTCTACACGGTCTGGTATCACATTCCAAGACGTCCCGCCTTGAATACGTGTGATGCTGACAACCGCATGGTGCAAGGAACTGATACGGCGGCTGACAATTTGCTGGAGAGCGCTTGTGATCTGTCCGCTGATGGCAATTGGGTCTACCGTGTGATTCGGAATCCCTGCGTGACCACCCGTTCCTTTAATCTCAATTTCAAATCGATCAACACTTGCCATTAACGCCTTTTCTCTGATGCCAATGGTGCCTACTGGCAAATCCGGTTTGTTGTGCATGCCAAAGATCGCGTCCACATCATCTAAAACCCCTGCCTCTATGACATGTTTCGCCCCTTGAGCCACTTCTTCAGCCGGCTGAAAAATCAGGCGCACCGTTCCTTTGATCTCTTGTCTACGCTCATGTAATAAAACAGCCGCACCAAAGATCGAAGCCGTATGAAAATCATGCCCGCATGCATGCATTTTCCCTCGTACCTTTGAGGAAAATGGTTCACCAGATGCTTCTTCAATCGGCAAGGCGTCTATATCGGCTCTGAGGGCAATCGTTGGCCCTTCTTGTTCGCCTTTGATTTCACAGACAACTCCTGTTTGAAGGGAAGGGAAATCGAGTACAGTGATTCCTTCCTCTTCTAACCAGCGACGTAGGTTCTTTGTTGTTTCGTATTCTTCAAACGACAATTCCGGATGCTCATGAAGCGCTCGGCGAATGTTAATCAAACGTTTGTTTAAGGCTTCGTTTCCTATTGTTTTCACTAGACATCCACCTCTTTTCAGACATAAAAGCAGCTTATGCTTCTTCAGCCGCTGCTTCTTTTTGGATAAATCGTTTTGTTCGCTCATGCTTCGTTTCATCAAATAGTTGTACTGGCGTTCCCTGCTCAATGATATGACCATCTGCCATAAAAATGACATGGTCAGCCACTTCTCTAGCAAACGCCATTTCATGTGTCACGATGATCATCGTCGTCTCTTGATTTGCGATAGATTGAATGACTTGCAATACTCCTGAGACGAGCTCTGGATCTAATGCTGACGTCGGTTCATCTAGCAAAATAGCATGAGGATCTACAGCTAATGCACGGGCGATACCAATTCGCTGCTGCTGACCGCCAGATAAGGTGATTGGATAGCTGCCAGCCTTCTGTTCTAATCCAACCTGCTTCAGCAGCTTCATCCCAATGTCATGTGCCTGCTGTTTGGTCATTTTCTTCGTGACAGTCAGTGACTCTGTAATGTTTTGAAGCGCCGTCTTGTTTTTAAATAGATTATAATTTTGAAACACCATCGCTGTTTGTTGGCGCAATTGATGCGCTTCTTTTCGGGTGTATTTCGATGCATTCAGTGTGGCATCGCCAATTTCAATCGTGCCTTCATCTGGCGTTTCTAATAAATTTAAGCAACGCAGCAATGTGGATTTACCAGAGCCAGAAGGTCCGATAATGGCCACAACCTGCCCCTTTTGCACTTCAAGATCAATCCCGTCTAAGACAACAAGGTCACCGAATGATTTCTTTAAATTGGTCAGCTTGATCATGTCCACACCTCCTTAATTCCGGTAAGGTTTGCTGATTTTACGTTCAAATACGTCTTGCAGGAAGCTATACATGATGGTGAGCACCCAATAAACAATCCCCACCGCTAAATACGTTTCAAAGTACTTATAATTCGCTGATGCCAACATTTTCCCTTGTGCAAACATTTCTGCCACACCAATCGTAAAGGCAAGAGATGTTTCCTTTAAAAGTCCAATAAACGTATTCCCTGTAGCTGGAATGGCATTTCTGATTGCTTGAGGGAAAATCACTCGAATGTACGACTGCCATTTCGTCATGCCGACCGATAAGCAAGCCTCCAGCTGTCCTTCATCTACAGAGTTCAATGCCGCTCTAAAAATTTCTGCTACATACGCTGAGTTTTTAATACTTAATCCGATAATGACCGCTGTTAACGCATCCATCGAGGTCATCGCAGGGAATAGCTGCGGAAGACCAAAATAAATGAGAAAGAGCTGAACCAATGTTGGAACCGCTCTGAAAAAAGAAATATACAGCTTGGCAAATTGGTAAAATACTGGTATCCGATTTTTCATAATGAGCGCGAATACCACACCAATGATGATGGCAAATACCATGGAGACAATCGCCATGAAGATCGTTATCGGCAAGTATTGAATCAACGTCGGAAAGACCGTCAGCATATACTGCCAATCAATTGTGTTCATATCTGCTGTTCACCGCCGCTGTCGTTATTTTTTAATCGGCACCGTCACATCGTCTTTGAAATATTTCTCAGACAATTTCTTCAGTGTCCCGTCTTCTCTTAATTCTTTGATTGCCTTGTTAAATTCTTTTTTTAACTTGTCGTGCTTTTCATCTTTTGCAAATGGATAGCCGACTTCTTCATACACAATGGGATTGCCAACGATTTTCAGTGGAAGGCCTGTTTTTTCAATTTGGGCAAGTAATACACTGCGTCCGTTCACGTACGCATCTACTCGGCCATTTGCGACTTCATTTAATACGCCGTCTTGCGTTTCATATGTTTTGATATTGATTTTCTTGTCTGGGTCTTTGCTCTCTAGGTTTTTGGCATGGTTTGAGCCAAGTACAGCCGCAACTGTTTTTCCTTTTAAGTCGTCAAGCCCTTTGATCTCGTTGTTGTCCTTTTTCACAATGATTTGTGTGCCTGCGTAAGCATACGTGTCTGTAAAGTTGAACGTTTGTTTACGCTCATCTGTGATGGCTACTTGATTGGAGACCGTGTCTAGCTTCCCTGATGTTAGTTGTCCCATCAGTCCGCTGAATTCACTCAGCTGCCAGTCTAGTTTGTAGCCTAGCTTTTTCGCAATCGCTTCTGTCACTTCGACATCGAATCCAACAAGTTTGCCGTTTTCTTTATATGCAAAAGGGTAGCTTTGTCCTGTGGCGCCTACTTTTAATACTTTCTCGTCCTTACCTTCGCCTTCGCTGTTACTACCGCCGCAAGCTGCTAAAACCACAAGCATTGCTGCAAATAAAACGACTACCCACTTTTTGTTTTTCATGTTCGTGACCCTTCTTTCCTCTTATGTTTGTGCAATATCTGTTCTTAATTGTTTTTTGAAATAAATCGTGATGTGACCTTTGCCTAAATCTTTTTCTCCTGCTCTGATATACCCTTTGCGCTCATACATGTCCATGAGCCATGGATGCTTATCAGCCGTTCCTAGAGAAACAAATGGGACTTTGAGTGTATCCCGTAGCACTTCGGTTTCGACCCATGCTAACAGCGTTGAGCCTGTGCCTTTTTTAGCCGTTGGTTCTGATGCAAACCACCAGATGTGCGGGACGCCGAACGGTCCTGGCTGCTCGCCCCAAGGCATACGGAGTGATAAGGTGGAGAGCAGCTCCCCGTCTTCTTCCATGACATAGCATAGGTTCTTTTGTATATTTTGCGTAACGAGAGCGAGATCTGCATGTGCTGCTTGAAATTGGATGCCGAGCTCACGAATCGGCTCATAGGCTCTTGTTGTCAGCTCAAGCAATGCTTCTCTATCCGCCTCTGTTGCCAGACGAAAAGTATATCCCAACTTGGTCACCTCATCCTGATGTCGTGTAACGATTTTTTGGCTGTTTTAACCCCAGGTTTTCCCGTAAGGTTTGTCCTGTGTATTCTGTTTTGAATATGCCTCTATCTTGAAGAATCGGTACCACACGATCTACAAATAAATCGAGCCCCTCTGGTAATAGCGGCGGCATCACGTTAAAGCCATCTGCTGCTTCTTCTTTCAGCCATGTTTCCATGACATCTGCCAGCTGCTCTGGTGTCCCAATGAAAATATGATGACCGCGAGAGCCTGCGATCGATTGATAGAGATGCCGGATGGACAGGTTGTCCTTTCTTGCCATATTCATCACAAGATCAAAACGGCTTTTCACTGCATTTAACGTACTCGGATCAATTTCTGGAAGTGGCCCGTCTAATGGATATTGAGAAAGGTCAATTCCCCCTAAATAGTTTTGCAAAATGCTTAGCCCAATTTCAGGGACAATGAGTTCTTGTAGTTCTTGATATTTCGCCTTCGCTTCGTCCTCTGTTTCAGCCAAGATCGGGAAGATGCCCGGCATAATGCTGACATCCTCTCTTGAACGTCCAGCCGCCTCGACTTTTCCCTTGAGGCTCTGATAAAATTCCTTCGCCTTCGTGAGATCATTTTGTGCAGTGAAGATGAGCTCCGCTGTTTTGGCTGCAAGCTTTTGACCGTCCTCAGATGATCCTGCTTGAATGATCACTGGTTGCCCTTGCGGCGTGCGTGATACATTGAGTGGTCCTCTTACAGAGAAAAATTCTCCTTGATGCTGAAGTTCATGAAGCTTGCTAGATTCAAAGAATGCCCCAGTGTTTTGGTTTCGCACAAGCGCATCTTCTTCCCAAGAGTCCCAAAGGCCCTTGACGACATCTACAAATTCTTCTGCTCGTTCGTATCGCTTGCTGTGTGCTAAATGTTCTCCTCCGCCAAAATTTTTCGCAGTTTCTTCAATAGAAGATGTGACGACATTCCAAGCTGCCCTGCCGCCTGATAAATGATCAAGTGAGGCAAATTGTCTGGCGATATGGAAAGGCTCACTGTATGTAGTTGAAGCGGTAGCCGCTAAACCAATGGTCGAGGTAGACTCTGCAATGGCAGAAAGCAAGGTAAGCGGTTCAAATCTAGTTAATACATTCGGATGAGAGGTTTGATTAATGGATAAGCTGTCTGCCAAAAAGAGCAAATCTAGCTTTCCTTCCTCTGCCTTTTTCGCCAATTGTTTAAAATATGCGAGATTCATCGCTGCGTCTGGTACGGCATTCGGATGTCTCCAAGAGGCGACATGATGTCCAGTTCCTGCGATGAATACGCCTAGTTTGAGCTTCCGTGTAGTTGGTGACACTTGTCTTCATCCTTTCTATATTCTGACTGTATCAAACGGACATTCTGATAAGATACATTTTTCTGATTGAATTAATCGGGTTTATCTATAAAAAAAGGGCATTTGTGACGAGAATTGAAAAATAATTATTACTATATGCCCTTTTTTCTGAATTGTCAACCGCCTTCTGAACCTCCAAAATCAGGGATTTCACCTATGATGGAGGGGTGTCGATGACGATATTTCCGATGAGCTGGTCACTTGTGTGTGTCATCATTTGGCTTCGTTCTAGTATGTTGTGCGCAATGACAGAATGTGCCGACGACATGGTGCGGACGGCGATGGCTTGTTGAGGAGAAAGGTTGATGATATGATTACGCAGAACACGAGCGGATGTGGCTTGGTCAATAAATATCGCGGTCGGCTGACCAATGGTCCGGTGTAAATAAAAGCGGTTATCTCCAATTTGAGGTGAACCATTCTTGATATATACCACAACATATAACGATGTTTCTTCAAAGGAATTATCATTGATCTCTAATGACGCCGTCGTGTTGCTGTAAACGGCATAGTTTTGATAATACTTAAAGCGATTCTGCCAAATGAATGCCTTTGCATTTCCTGTGATACTGATGATATACGATGAATCTAGGTGCGACCGTCCTTCTTGAATAAAGTGATTGCCACTGATGCCTGCTTCTCCTTCTTGCACCCATATTCCCCTACTGAACTCTTTGAATTGGTTGTTCTGGATAAGGATATTGGTTCCTCTTACCATCGCTGCATCGACAACAGCGTAAATCGTATTATTTGAAAAGACGACACTATCAGATTGATAGATACGCAGTGCTGCACTTCTCAATCTTGCATTTGATCCTGACTCGATATGATTTCCTTCTATTAAAATTCGGTCTGCCATATAAACAGACACGGCCGCATCTTCAAATAGACTGATTTTATTCCCTGTGACATGAACACTTTCTCCTCTTATATCAATGCCTTTTTCAAACCCCTCAATCATGTTACCGATGATGATCACATTATTTTCAGTTTGACCAATTGAGACGCCTAAGCTTGTGATTCCTGCTTTTGTCACGCCTCCTCCTACCGCCCGTATGAGATTGTTCGCAATGATGGTTTCGGTGGCAAAGCCGTATGAGATGCTGCTGTCTGTTTGATTGCCTTCAATGATCACACCATACCCATTAAAATTATAAATAGCACTTGCAGCACCCCCTCTCACAATATTATTTCGGATCTGAACATTCAGCGGTTCTTCAAGATTGGTCTCATTTTCTCCGTATCCTTCAATATCAATCCCCATTCTCGGCTCGACCCCGTTCACACCTGCCCTTTCAAGCAAACAGTCCTCAACAATCACGCCATCACAGCCTGTAATTGATACATTATTGCGTCTTGAATCAGTGATCGTGCAGCCCGAAATCTGAATAGACGTAGCGGGTGCGTAAGACTCAATGTCTGACAATAAGCCAAGTGGACTGACAATGATGCCGTCCCCCGTACAATTGCTAATCTGCACGTGACTCACATTCACATGAGAAGCGCCTTCAATACATACACCAAAACCCCATTCATGGGTTTTCCTTTCAGACGGAAGAGACTTGTACATATGTTCGTGACGATCGCCTTCAATCCGCCCGCCGCGAATGGTCACATGCTCCACTTTTCCTATATAAAAAGCGGCATATCCCCACGAATCATTCGGTTTTACTCGAATGATTGCGTCTGATGCCATCTCAATACATATATGACTTGGCACCCGTATACCTGCTTGCCGGAAAGGGAAAAATGGATTTCCTCTGTATACAGCATCTACAAGGTACGTTCCGCTTGGTAACCAAACATGGGAATAGCCTTGTGCTTTTGTCCATTCTAAGCATTCGTTAAGTTTGACGGTACAATCCGTTTTTCCGTCAGCGATGACACCAAAATCCAAAACATTGACAACGGGTTTCTTTAGATCTGCTTCATTTAATTCCCCCAACCTAATACCACTCCTTTTCACACATGTCTCTAGTCATCCTATGCGTGTACAAGTGGTTTGCCTGTACAATAGATCAAATTTGATATAAATTCTCCCGAAATAACTTTCTGAAAATGTTCATCTGTGTAACTTTTTCTAATTTTTGATACTTTAGGCCTATTAGACCAACATTTACCTGTTTTAGAATAGTTTTATATTGACATAAGAACTATACAAGAATATCATTTTTCTCATATCTCTTTTTTAAAAGAAAGGATCAATGCCATGTCTACAATCGACCACGATAAAATTGTTAAGAGTGTTCCTCAAAAAGGATTTTTCGGGCATCCTAAGGGACTCTACACACTGTTTTTCACTGAATTTTGGGAGCGTTTTTCTTATTATGGCATGCGTGCACTGCTTATTTATTATATGTACACAGAGGTGACAAAAGGCGGGCTTGGCTTTGACCAAACCACAGCCAATTCGATCATGTCTGTCTACGGTGCGCTTGTCTATATGTCAGGAGTCATTGGTGGATGGCTCGCCGACCGGGTATTCGGATCGTCTAGTGCGGTTTTCTATGGCGGAGTCTTCATTATGCTTGGTCATGTCATTTTAGGACTGCCAGGCGGAGCAACATCGCTATTTATCAGTATGGGGCTGATTATTATTGGGACAGGGCTACTAAAGCCGAACGTCTCAAACATGGTCGGTGACCTTTATTCAAAAACGGACCCTCGCAGAGATTCTGGATTCAGTATTTTCTACATGGGTATCAACATGGGGGGCTTTATCGCTCCGTTAATTGTGGGAACAATCGGTCAAAAAGTGAATTACCATCTTGGTTTTTCTCTTGCTGCTGTTGGAATGCTTGTTGGTTTGATTACATTTGTACTCACGAAAAAGCCGAATCTCGGTCTTGCTGGTACTTACGTGACAAATCCGCTTTCAGCCACTGAACGAAAGAACTTCAAAATATACGGAACAGTGATTGTGGTTCTTCTGGCTGTTTTTGCTATGTTGGGCATTCAAACTGGACGCCTCACGATCGGCCTATTTACTTGGTTTGTCAGTATTCTTGGCGTCACCATTCCGATTGTGTATTTTATTGTGATGTATTTCAGTAAAAAAACAAACAAAGTGGAGCAATCCAGGGTACTCGCTTATATTCCTTTGTTTATTGCTGCGGTGATGTTCTGGGCGATTCAAGAACAGGGCTCAAACATTCTAGCCACATATGCAGATCAACGAACAAACTTGGATTTCTTTGGTATCACATTGGCTTCTTCTTGGTTCCAATCATTGAATCCGATTTTTATTGTGCTACTATCTCCAGTGTTTGCATGGTTATGGATTAGACTTGGTCAGAAACAACCGTCTACCCCTATTAAGTTCTCACTTGGTCTTCTGTTTGCAGGGTTATCCTTCATCATTATGATCATTCCTGCATACTTATCTGGTCCAAACACACTGGTGAGTCCATTATGGCTTGTCCTGAGCTTCTTCCTTGTTGTCATCGGAGAGCTCTGCTTGTCACCAGTTGGCTTGTCAGCCACGACAAAACTTGCACCTGCTGCCTTTTCAGCACAAACCATGAGTCTTTGGTTCCTTTCAAATGCGATGGCACAGGCAATTAACGCGCAAGTGGTCAAACTATTTGATAAAGTGCCAGAAACCGTCTATTTCGGTATCATCGGCATGATCGCGATTATGTTATGTGTCGTCATGCTTGTGATTTCACCGATTATTAAAAAGGCGATGAAAGGCGTTCATTAAATAAAAAAAGAAGCCTCCCAAATGGGTTGGCTTCTTTTTTTAAGAATTAAAACCGGATGTCATCTTCTCCATGGATTTGCAACTTGAGCTGTTCACTTTGCGCCTGTTGTTTTTTCACAAAGCCATGATAAACGATATAACCAATGATCATCAGTGGTACGCCGACGTATAGCCCAATGCGCTGCTCAGAATCAAAGGCAAGGCTCATCAAAACGATCGTATTGAGTGTGATGGCTATGATCGGCAAAACCGGATAAAATGGGGTTTTGAATTTTAAGTTCTCCAGCTTCCCGCCTGCTTTCACGTACTTTCTGCGGAAAAGTAGCTGTGATAACGTAATCGTAATCCAACCTGCCTGAGCACTCATGCCGGCGATGGATACGATCCATACAAATACCGTTTCCTCTGCAAAGAAACCAGATAATAGTGATATGCCAGTAAATAGGAAGGTGAGCAGTAAGGCATTCATCGGAATACCGCGCTGATTCACTCGCCTGAACGCCTTCCCTGCCATTCCCTCCTTCGACAAGGAGTATAGCATTCTCGTGGATGCATATAAGCCAGAGTTCGCAACAGATAATAACGCAATTAAGATGACAAAGTTCATGATGTCTGCCGCAAAAGGAATCCCTGTTCTCTCAAACACTGTGACAAATGGGCTTTCAAGTACACCGGCTTCCTTCCAAGGCACCATACCTGCCAAAACAAAAACAGATAACACAAAAAAGACAAGTGTACGCCAAACCGTCTGATGAATGGAGCGAGGTACGGTTTTCTCAGGGTTTTCACTTTCTCCTGCTGCAATCCCGATGAGTTCTGTTCCTTGAAAGGCAAAATTCACCGTAATCATCGTGACCACAACTGCCATTAATCCATTTGGAAACAAACCATCACTGACAAAATGACTAAAATAAGGAGCGGGCTCTCCTCCAGTTGTTTGAATCAAACCGAACATGGCGGCTCCGCCGAGTCCAATAAATAATAAGATCGCCACAATCTTAATGGTTGAGAAGAAAAATTCCGACTCTCCAAACGCTTTGGCCGATCGGGCGTTTAATAAGAAAAGGAATAGCCCAAATACTAAACACCAAATCCATACATCTACACCGGGGAACCAGCGCCTCATGAGCTGCCCAGCTGATAAGAATTCAAGTGCGACTGTTGCCGCCCATCCGAGCCAATAAATCCAGCCGACAGCAAAACCAGCCGCAGGACTCACAAACTTGGTCGCATACGTGTGAAACGATCCTGACACAGGGAGTGCGACGGATAGTTCACCAAGACATAACATGGTTAAATACATAATGAACCCGCCCACTATATAGGAAAGAACGGCTCCGATCGGCCCTGCTTGTCCAATCGTAAAGCCAGTTCCTAAGAAAAAACCTGTTCCAATGACACCGCCAAGTGAAATCATAAATAAATGGCGAGAGGTCATGGCCCTTTTTAATTGTTCGGGCTGTTTTTGTCCAACATCCACAATGTTGTCCTCCTTCTTCTAAGATGCTCTTCTATCAAAACATGTCTCCATGTGATTCATTCCTTATTTAAAAACAACCTACTAATTATACATCTTTTATAATAAATATGCTTCCTTCTATGGTCACTGTCTCAAAGTCTTTATTTTAGTAATGTTCACACAACTAAAAGAATCAGACTTTCAACGTGTATCATGTTTGAAAGGAATGAGTTACGGGCATAAAGTTGAAGAGTTTCGCTCAAGATAATTTCAAATGCTTTACTTTTAGGTTGCTTCTCTGTAAGATCATATGTTGTAAATACCAACGAGAAAAGTGGGGAATAAAATGAAAAAAATGTTCTTTGCCATTATATTAGGCGCTTGTTTTGCATTGATCACTGCATGTGGATCTGCTGCAAACGACAGTGCTAACCAATCGTCTGGGTCTAAAGAATCAGGTGACCTTTGGAAATCTATCCAAGAAAAAGGTGTCCTAACGATTGGAACAGAAGGTACTTATGCACCTTTTACATTCCATGACAAAAAGACAGACAAATTAACTGGCTATGATGTAGAAGTCATCACAGAAGTAGCAAAACGCCTTGACTTAAAACCAGAATTCAAAGAAACCCAATGGGATAGCATGTTTGCTGGTCTGAATTCAAAGCGTTTTGACGTGGTCGCGAACCAAGTCGGTAAAAATGGACGAGAAAAGCAATATGATTTTTCTGATAAATATACAACTTCTCAAGCCATCGTTGTGACAAAATCAGATAACAACGACATCAAAGAATTATCTGATGTCAAAGGAAAGAAAGCGGCACAATCGTTAACAAGTAACTACAATAAGCTTGCAACAGATGCAGGCGCTAAAATTGAAGGGATTGAAGGTCTTGCCCAATCCATTCAATTGATTCAGCAAGGTCGCGTTGATCTGACGTTCAATGACAAACTAGCTGTCTTGAATTACTTGAAAACAAGTGGAAACAAAAACCTAAAGGTTGCATTTGAAACAGGAGATCCCCAAGAAACATTTTTTGCCTTCAGAAAAGGCAGCGGCGAAGTCGTTGACAAAGTGAATGGCGCTTTAGAAGAAATGAAAAAAGACGGTACTCTCGCTAAGATTTCAAAGAAATGGTTTGGTGAAGATGTTACAAAGTAATACCCTAGGAGTCGTCATTCCCTGGGATCTTCTTCAACAATCTTTCTGGCCAATGGTGACGCAGGGAATTTATTACACAATTCCCTTGGCCATTATGGCTTTTATGATTGGTCTATTGATTGCGCTTGTGACAGCTCTTGCTAGAATGTCTAAGTTCAAAGCGCTTAGATGGATCTTTTCCATTTATGTGTCGGCTGTTCGTGGAACGCCGCTTTTTGTGCAATTGTTTATTATTTTCTATTTCTTTCCGACATTTAATATCACACTGGATCCCTATCCAAGTGCCATTATTGCCTTTTCATTAAACGTAGGTGCGTATGCATCGGAAATTATCCGTGCATCTGTCCTTTCTGTTCCAAAAGGGCAATGGGAAGCTGGTTATTCCATCGGGATGACTTATCGAAAAACGCTCATCCGTGTCATTTTGCCACAGGCTGTGCGTGTGTCCATCCCGCCACTGTCTAATTCATTTATTGGACTAGTGAAGGATACGTCCCTTGCCTCACAAATCCTGGTCGCCGAGCTTTTTCGTAAATCACAGGAGATTGCTGCGGCAAACTTGGATCAAATTTTGTTCATTTATATGGAAGCAGCCCTCATTTATTGGATATTCTGCTTCATTCTTTCGCTCGTTCAGCATCAAATTGAAAAAAGACTTGATCGATATGTCGCAAGGTAAGGAGGGAACCACATGCTAACAGTCAAAGGCTTAAAGAAATCCTTTGGTGATCAAGAGATCTTAAAGTCGATTGATTTGACGATCAACAAAGGGCAGGTTGTTGCGATCCTCGGTCCTTCAGGTTCAGGAAAAACAACGATGCTTCGCTGTTTAAACGCACTTGAAACACCAAATGGAGGCTCCTTGACCTTCGATGATTTTTCAATTGATTTTTCAACCAGAAATAAATCAGCCGATCTATTGAAGCTGCGCCGTAAGTCGGGGATGGTTTTTCAAGATTATCATCTATTTCCACATCGTACGGTTCTGGAGAATGTGATGGAAGGACCTGTCCAAGTCCAGCGCAGGCCGAAAGAAACCGTTCGTAAAGAAGCCATTCATCTTTTGCAAAAAGTGGGACTTGAAAATAAAAAGGACCTCTATCCATTCCAGCTTTCAGGTGGTCAAAAGCAGCGTGTCGGCATTGCCCGTGCACTTGCCATTCAGCCAGAGCTCATGCTTTTTGATGAGCCAACTTCTGCACTTGATCCTGAACTTGTCGGTGAGGTGCTAAAGGTGATGAAGGATCTTGCCAAAGATGGTTGGACCATGGCGGTTGTCACACATGAAGTGAAGTTTGCCCAAGAAGTAGCGGACGAAGTGATCTTTATTGATGGTGGCGTCATCGTCGAACAAGGACCTCCAGAGCAAATTTTCAAACAACCGAAACAAGAACGAACCAAACAATTCTTAAATCGGATTTTGAATCCGGTATGATAAAAAGAGCTGTTCTCCTCTTGAGAGAACAGCTCTTTTTATCCTTCATCGAAGTAAGCGATTACAATTGATCAAAGCATTTAAAGGGGCTTGAGAGTATGTTACGATGATAGGTGAGTGTTTAGGAAAGAAGGGAAAGCTTTTGAAGCGGGAACATCTTTTACGTTGGTTTTTTTATTTCGTTGGACTCATTGTACTGGCTTTCGGACTATCGCTGACAGTGAAAGGGAAGATCCTTGGAATTGGTCCTTGGGACGCTTTCCATTACGGACTGTTTCAGCATTTTGGACTCACGATTGGACAATGGTCCATCATTATCGGTGCACTTATTGTGACACTGACATCTGTTTTCACGAAATCATACCCAAAGATTGGCGCTTTGCTCAATATGGTGCTTATCGGCGTGTTTATTGATTTCTTCAATGCGGTATTACCTACACCAAACGGGTATTTACCCGCTTTATATGTTTTTATGTCTGGGGTTGTCATTTCTGGTTATGGGGTCGGCATTTATGTGTCAGCGAATCTTGGCGCTGGACCAAGAGATGCATTAATGCTACTCATCTCAGCCAAAACAGGGCTGAATGTCCAGTGGGTCCGAAATGGAATTGAACTCACTGTGCTCCTCTTTGCATGGATGCTCGGTGGTCCGATTGGCATTGGAACCATTTTAACTGCTCTGTTAACTGGACTTGTACTACGTTTCTCATTGCCACAATCTACACGGCTTTTGCAGCTACTCATTACAAAAACGGCTGAGAAACCCGTCCAAACCCTTACACGATAAACGCCATTCTCCCAAAGAGAGTGGCTTTTTTTGTGCTCTTTTATTGAAAGAGGTGTTTCCCAAGGGTTCGTCAGATGGTACAATCATTGTAAAAAATTGAGGTTAATTATGAGGATTATCGCGATTCAATTACAACACTTACATGAAATAGACGCACGAAAACAAATCGAGCAGCTAAAACCCTTTGTATCACTTGAAAAACGCGCTGCCGCTGAGCGCTTTCGGTTTCTGATTGATGCAAGAAGAACACTGTTAGGTGAAGTGCTGATTCGTCAACTGATCCACGAGATGTACGGTGTTCCGATCGATCAGATTGTCTTTGAAACAGAGGGGAATGGCAAGCCTGTCGTCCAGCAAATTCCTTCTTTTCATTTTAATCTTTCTCACTCTGGCGATTGGGTCGTTTGCGCAGTAGATGATGCACCCGTCGGTATCGATATTGAAGAAATAAAGCCTATTGATTTGGCCATTGCCAAGCGGTTTTTTTCAGCTGACGAATATCAGGATTTACTCTCACAGCCGGCACAACGACAGGAAGCCTACTTCTTTCATCTATGGTCAATGAAGGAATCCTTTATTAAGCTGACTGGGAAAGGTTTATCCTATGGTCTGTCGTCCTTTACAGCCCGTCTGTCGGCTGATGGGCAGGCTTCTTTGACATTACCTGATCATGAAGCACCTTGTTACGTCCAAACATACTCTCTTGATCCTGCCTATCAAATGGCTACGTGCACGAGAAAACCCATTACGACAAAGAACATCGAGATTATCACCTGCGGAGAGATCCTGTCTCGACTTTCCTAGCGGAGGAAAAATATCTAAAAAACGGCCCCATCAAACGGGGCCGTTTTTTCTTAACTTTTGATCAATTGATGACTTGTTGTCTGTTGAATGATCTGTCTCATCTGTTCTACAAAGTGCTCGAGGTGTGTGTTGATATACATGTGACCTCCATCGAAATCTGTTCGTTCGATGGTTTTTGCCCATTTGAGCCAGCCGCTTGCATCTTCTATGCATTTCTCATCCTGTCGTCCATTGAATAAATAGACGGGTGATTCGATGAGGGTTTTGTCTTTGTGCTGAAAGGTTTCTAATGCTTGATAATCTGCTCGTAATGATGGTGTAAAATAATCCATCATCGGTTTGTTTTCTAATAATTCCTTTGGGATTCCGCCCATTTCAGCAATATGCTGGACAAAGGCCTCGTCAGACAGATGGGTCAATATCTGTCTTTTTGTTTGTGGTGGCTGAATGGCTGAGATGACCACGGCTTCAGGCTTGATGCCTTCCTTTTCTAACATTTGTGTCAGCCTGTAAGTCACAAGACCACCCATGGAATGTCCGAATAAAACAAATGGACGATTCACTCTTTTCTTTAAGCCTTCTTTGTATAATTCAGCGAGCCGGTCAATACTTGATTCAAGCGGCATGAGATTGGTCCCATGACCTGGCGGCTCCGCTGCAGTGATTTCAGCTATGTCTCTTAGCTGTTCAAAGAGTGGACGATACGAGGCGGAATACCCGCCTGCAAAAGGAACACATATTAACTGAATGAGATCTGATCTTGTTTCAAAGGTTTTAAATAACTGATTCATACATCCTTACCCCTTTACGATATGTTCAAGAATCTGTGCAAGTTCATCTGCCTGTGGCCGCTTCATCATCGTGACATGGTCACCTTTGATTTGGTAATACGTACACGTTTCTTTCGTATACGCCTCCCAATCTGTGAACTTCTGTTGGAAATCTGAGGCGTGATCGCTGCTTTGCACAATATAAAATGGTACTGAATATGGTTCTTTCTCTAATTCAATCGCTTGTGACATGATCGTATTATGTGTTTGCATTTGCAAGTATTTATCTAAATAGTGATCATTCATAAACTGATGAACCACTTCATCTTTTTCTGCTTCTTTGAGTATTTTCTGTTTCACTTCTTGGAAACTTAATCCTTGTAATGCTTCTGGCTGGATACCGACGAGGTTCCCCATTCCAAGAACAAGGGCGAGCATTTTCACTTCTTCTTCATTCATATCGGCATGAAGCGCTTGGTCTGCTTCATCTCTTAATACTGGTACAGTATCTAAAATAATTAGCCCTTTCGGCGCTTTGCCTGCATGACATAGTCTCTGATTCATTCCGTAGGCGAGATGACCGCCCATTGAATGCCCTGCTAAAAAGTCGATCCCTGGTCGATAGAATGTCTCAATCGCTTCGATGAAAATGGTCACAAGCTCCGTATAGTGAAGGAATTGCGGTTCTTCATCCTCATATAAACCAGGAGACTGAAGGGCGTACACGGCACCTTGATGGTTCATAAGCTTGGTGACATCGATATAGCCCATCACCGTTCCTCCGGCAGGCGGTGCAAAGAAAATAATCGGTTCATCCGGGTCCCCTTTTTTCAGCTCGATCACATAGTCCTTCGGCTCTCTTTCGACACGTTCGCCAGTCTCTGGCAATGTGTCGAGATAAGCGGCTAGTTGTGCTGGTGCTGGATGCATGAAGACCCATTTCGGATCCACGCTCACTCCTCTTTCTTTTAGTTTGGCGACCGCTTGGATACTCATAATGGAATCTCCGCCTAAATCAAAGAATGAATCATGTACACCTACTTGTTTGACACCTAGTACTTCTTGGAAAGCACCGACAATGAGTTGTTCAATTTCAGTTGTCGGTTTGTCATCTTCATTAAAAGTTGAAACCACTTCCGTCGGCTCTGGCAAAGCGCTTTGATCCACTTTCCCGTTCGTCGTGACCGGAATCGTATCAAGGACGATAAAGTAACTTGGAATCATATAGCTTGGCAGGCTCTCCTGTAAGAAGGCTTTCCAGCTCGTAACAGGCTTTTCTCCATCTGTAACAAGATAGGCAGCCAGTCGTTTTGAGCTGCCATATGTTTTGGCAACAACCGTACATTCCTTTACTTGCGGATGTTTCAGCAAGGCTGTCTCAATTTCTCCACATTCAATGCGGTATCCTCTAATTTTCACTAAGTTGTCTTTTCGTCCGAGATATTCAATGCTGCCATCTGTTCGCCATTTGCCTAGGTCACCTGATCGATACAGTTTGTCTCCTTTTAATGCCGGAAATGGATTATCGATAAAGCGTTCCTTTGTCCGTTCTTCATCATGGAGATATCCTTTGGCGAGTCCTGCTCCGCCGATGTAGATTTCCCCTTTGACGCCTACTGGGACTGGCTTGAGATATTCGTCAAGGATCACGACAGTTGAGTTTGCAACGGGCACTCCAATCGGAACAGATCTCGCCTCTTCTGGCACATGTGTGACCTGATGTGTCGTTGCTAATGTCGTGTTTTCTGTTGGACCGTAAGCGTTAATCAAAACGCCTTTCATATGCGGCAATGCCTTTCGTGCATGCTCACTAGACATCGCTTCTCCGCCAACAAGTAATGTGCGATAGCTCGCCACACTTTTTGGATCGTGCTCAATCAGACGATTGAATAGTGCAGTCGGAAGACAGTTGGCTGTCACTTGATGCACTTGGATCAAACGTGTTAATTCGTCCATATTGAGTGCAGCATACTTTGGAATTAGAATGAGCTGACCACCATTCAGCAGCATGCCCCATAATTCAAATGTAAAGGCATCGAATGCATAGTTTGATAGCTGAAGCATTTTATCTTCTGCTCCTAGTGCAATATAGTTGGTTTCTTTCACCAAACGGACCACCCCAGAATGCGGAAGCATGACACCCTTTGGTGTGCCTGTTGATCCTGATGTGTAGTTGACATAGGCGAGTTGGTGTTCTCCTATGATTGATTGTTCTCTATCATACTCTCTGTCCCCCTCTGGTAAAGGCTCGTCCATGATGAGGACTGAGCTGGCAAGACCCTCAAGACGGTCTGCAAGGTGAGACTGAGTTATGATCACATTGCTTTTCGTATCACTCACAATCAGGCGAAGTCGTGCATCCGGATATTCAGGTGACATCGGAACATAAGCAGCTCCTGATTTGATGATACCTAATACAGACACAATCATTTCAAAGGAACGGTCGAACAGCATCGGCACAAGAGAACCCGGTCCAATTCCTATTGTTTGCAAGTGGGCAGCCAGCTGTGTTGCCCTTTCATTCAATGTCTGATACGTCATGTGCTCCTCCACATACGAAAGGGCAATGCGATGCGGGTTGTGATGGACCTGTTCTTCAAAGAGCTCTTGAAGTGTTCGCTTTGGATATGGCGTATCTGTTTGGTTCTTCTCTATCAGCATCGCATTCTGTTCCGCTTCGTCCATTAAACAGAAGTCGGCAAATGTGCGATCTGGCTCGGCCGTCATACCATCTAACAGATGGAGATAATAATTCATATAGCGATGGATCGTTTCTTGGTCAAATAAATCCGTATTATATTCTGCATGAATGGACAGCTGATCTCCCTGTTCAAATACATGCAGGGTGAGATCAAATTTTGACACTGTGTGGTTGACCATAACCGGTTCTGCGGCCAGTCCTTTTAGGTTCACATCCAATGAGTCTGACACATATCCCATGGCGACCTGGAAAATAGGTGAGCGGCTTAATTCCCGATCAATTGAAAGGTCATCCACTAGCTTGTCAAACGGATAATGCTGATGCTCAAAGGATTTTAGTGTCATTTCCTTCACCTGTGCCATTAAATCGGCAAATGTGACAGCTTTTGAGACGTCTTGTCTGAGGGCGAGTGTATTCACAAACATACCGACAAGCTTCTCTGACTGTTCTATATCACGTCCTGCTATCGGCGAACCAACGATCATATCTGTTTGATCAGACAGCTTATGAAGCAATACATAATAGGCGGACAGCAAAGTCATAAACAGTGTCGTTCCTTGCTGCTTGGACAAGGCTTGCAACCTACGAACAAGGGCTTCATCCAATACAATTTGCTCTGTTGCCCCGTTGAATGTTTGGATAGGCGGACGCGGGCGGTCAAACGGGAGTTCTAGTATCGGCAATTCCCCTTGTAACGCATCTATCCAATATGCCCGGTCAATCTGATGATGTTTTAATTGTTCATTTTGCCAGTGAATATAATCCGTCCACTCGATTTCAAGCGCTGGGAGCTGTGGCTCTCTTTCTGCGATCAAGGCGTCATAAACAACTTCTAATTCCTGAATGAGTAAGCTGAGTGACCATGCATCTGATATGATATGATGCTGGGCGCAAAGCAAGTAATATTCCTCTTTGCCCATATCGACAATGGTCCATTGCGCAAGTGGTCCTCTTTCTAAATCATAGATACGGCTTGCTTCCTGCTGAATCAGTTGATCGAGTCTTCTCTCTCGTGTTTTTTCATTAAACAAGGAGAAATTAGCGACTGTCACAGACGGCGGAAGATCTTCACGAATCAACTGAACCGGTTTGCCGCCGATGGACTGAAACGTTGCCCGCAGAGCCTCATGTCGCTTCGTTAAATGTCCGATCGCCTTCGTTAACGCCCGAATGTTCAAACGGCCTGTGAGTTTCCAAGCGCCTAGTATATTGTAATGATGGCTCTTTTCTAATGTAGATAAGAACCAAATACGCTGCTGGGCATGTGAGAGCTCATAGCTTGTTCGCTTTTCCAGCTTTGGAATGGTGATTGTACTTACAGCTGGTTCGCCTTTGATGTCATCCACCATTTGTGCAAGATGGGCTAGATTCTTGCTTTCAAATAATATCTTTAGTGGCGCTTTGATTGAAAATTCATGATTGATACGAGAGATCGTTTGGGTCGCCTTTAATGAGTGACCACCAAGATCAAAAAATTGATCCTCCATGTACACACGATCTACTTCTAATATGTCCTCCCAAATAGCTGCAAGCACCTGCTCTGTCTTCGTTTCTGGCAAACGCTTTTCTAGTGGATGGGCTGTTTTGTGATCAAGCTTCTTTAAAGCATCATAATCAATAGACCCATCTTGTTTTTTCGGTATTTCTGTCACTTGTCTGATGTCCCAGTCACCCTCTGTTACGTCAGTCATATCGAGTTGTGTTGTTTGACCTGGCTGCACCGTATAATAAAGCTTTTTTTCAAAGCGCACCATTGGAACAGGTTGAAGATGTCGAGCTATGTCTTGATTCGTCCCATCCAAGCCGATAAATAGATGCGCTTCATTCACCCGAGCACCTAGACAAAATGAGTGTAGGCCTTGTTTCTTGCCAATCAATTGAAATCCTTTACGAACCGTTAACGCTGCACCAGTATGCCCTTTAGACAGACCTAGATTATCCCACATACTGAAGTTCAAACAGATTGCTCTTCTTCCTTCATGAACGGTAAGGGCGTGGGCAAGTCCATCTAAAAAGCTGTTCGCCGCAGAGTAAGCCCCAAATGTTGTGCCGCCAAAGAAACCATTGACCGATCCAAAAAAGACGAGTGGCGCTGTCGGATCATGCTTGAAGGCTTCCTGCAATACCCAAGCACCGTCCGCTTTCCCTGATAGTTCTTTCAAAAAGTCCTCTTCTGTTGTATGAGCCAGTGCATACTTGTCCACATGATTAAAATGCTCTGACACATTGCCAGCTCCAGCTAAATGAATCGCTCCACGGATCGACTGTCCCCAATGCTTTTCTGCCACATAAATCGCCTGCTCCACGTCAGATAAGTTGGTCACGTCTGCTTGCACATAGATAACGTCCCCAACGCCTTTCAGCTGAGAGAAAGCCGCATTCTTTTCCCCATCCTCTTCAATGGATGTCCGTCCAATTAACACAAGTTTTAAGCCAAATTGAAGCATCTGTTTAGACAACTCAAACCCAATGCCTCCAAGTCCTCCTGTGAGTAAATACACGCCGTCATATTCTAAAAATCCATCTGTTTGAGGGGCTTGTCTCATATCGACTTTTTCAAGCTTTGGTACGAGTCGATGCTCCTGTCGATAAGCAACTTCCGCTTTCAAGCGAACGGCTGACAGCTCTTCTGTTATTCGTTTTGCATCCTGTTCGAGATGCTCTGCTTCAATATCAATATGAGATACTTGCGTTCCTTCCCATTCTTGCGGAATGGTTTTTAATAGACCGATCAGCGCTGTTTTTTCCACATGTAGCTCATCTTGTGGCTCAACGAATTGACTGCCTTTTGTCACAACCGCAAGACGGATCGGTTCTTTATTTTCTTGTCTAAGTGCTTGATAGAGATACAAAATGGATAGATTGGTGCTGGCATGCATGTCTTGGAATTGAACAGGATCAACGATTTCTTCTTGGTCTGTCACATTCCACAGATGAAGGATTCGGTGGATATTCAGTTCATCCGCCTCAAGTGCTGCAATGAGCCGTACATAATCCCCCTTAATCCTTGGGTTCATCTGATACATCCCTTTTGCCAGACGCAAAAATTCATGTCCCTTTTTCACAGAAACATAGGATTGTTTCATTTGATCCAACTGGCCATAAAGGTGCTGGTAAAGCCCTTTTTCATCCTCAAATACAAGCACGTGATCATCAGTCGTTACCTGCTGAGATGGACTGATTTTCTCTTTTGTCCAGATCCGTTTGAAAAACCAATCCGGTAGCGTTTGTTCATTTTCCGAAGCAAGATCAAGTGCACGTTCAATGTCATGGAATACCCCATCTTTGAGCGCCGCACCAAGCTGGGCACGTTGGATTTTTCCACTCTCCGTTTTCGGGAATTGGTCTTTTTCGACCGGAATGATGTGATCAGGTTCTATTCCTATTTTTCGAATAATGGCTTCCCTGATCTGCTGAATGATCGTGATCTTGTCCTCTATCGCATCCTTTTGGCAGACAAAAAAGACAGCGAGTGTATCATTGCTTGATTCTGGGTTATAAATACCGTACGCAGCAGCAAAGGTTACTTCCACCCCATCAACCTCTTCAACAACGGCTTCAATTTCATAATTCAAATAGTTGGCTCCATTGATGACGATAATGTCCTTTTCTCGACCTGTGAGGACAAGACGTCCCTCATGAATAAATCCTAAATCCCCTGTATGAAACCAGCCGTTTTCTGCAAATACTTCTTGATTGGCTTCTTCATTTTGATAATACCCCATCATAATCGTTGGGCTCTTTACTTGTAAGCGTCCCACTTGATCCTCCGGCAGCACATGATGATGCTCATCTACAATCCGAATCCATACGGAAGGAATCGGTGCACCTACTTCTGTAAAAGTGATGTTGTGCGGATGATTGCGTGTCACATACTGTATCTCACTGGTTAATGAAGTCTGGTCGATGGTCAGCTGTCCGTCATGATCCTCACGCCTCATGAATTCTTTCGACTGGACAATGGCTGAGGATGTTTCTGACATACCGTAAGCCGGCACCATCGCATGACGGCTTAATCCGTGCTGACCCATGATGTGCATAAAACGCTGCGTCACTTTTGGCACGACGGCTTCCGCTGCATTCATAATATACGTGAGGGTAGATAGATCCCAGCTTCCCTGGCGAATCTCCTCCTCATAATCATTCATCATGGCAAAGGCAAAGTTTGGCGCCCATGATCTTGTGACTTTGTGTGTTTCCACCCATTCAAGCCACACCATCGGTCGCTCGATAAATTGGTCAATAGACGGACTAATCTGCTGGCAGCCAAGATACACGTCGTGTACATGAAACATGACAATGCCCCCTACATGATCAAGTGGCATCCAGTTAAGGGATACATCTTGATCGGTAAAGCCATTCGCCTGTTCAAAGGAAATGATTCTCGATAAAAGGCTTTGATGATTGTGACGAATACATTTTGGTACACCGGTACTTCCTGAGGACAACAGCTGCAATACTGGTTCATCCGGCTCCGGCTCATAATGTTGTTCATCCGGTTCACACGCAAGCAAGGTTTCAATCGTTAAGATGGGAATCGCTCCAATTGTAAACGTCTCACGTAAACCAGAGATATCCTCAACACTCGCCTCATTTGTAATAATGAATGGCTCATTTTGTAACTGAAAAACGCCTTTCAGCTTGTTCACCCCTTGATGCGTCTCATCATAAACAGGTGGCACAGAAACTGGTGTCGGAATAATTCCTCCGAGAATACAACCCCAGAAGACTGTTATAAAATCCTGATGGTCCTTTAATTGAAGTAACACTTGATCGCCATTTGTCAGTCCTGCCGCCCTTAATCCTGACAGGACGCGCTCAGCAGCTGTGAGCAGTTCAGGATACGTCTGGGTCACAGATCGTCCGCCTTCTTTGAGATACGTTACTCCATGATGAGGTGACATAAATGCCGCCCTAATGAGTACCTCTGTTAGTGTCACAGGTGTACCTGGTTTTTCAATGACATCACCACCGTAAACAAGAGCCGGTGGTTTGTCATGAGCAGATGATGGTTTCACCTGAATGGTTGGTTCTTTTGAAAGTAGTTCGGTTCCATGAGATCGTTGTCTATCAGGAAACAGATCGTCCAAATGATAAGGCGTTTGTTTTTCCGTCTGACTCTCAATGAAAACCGCTGCCTCCTGGACGCCTTCCATGGCTTTGGTGCGTTCCTCCAGCTTTCTGATTTCCTCTTCATCTAGCACATCTATCGCGAGCAATGCTTCTGTGTCGATCGTCCCGCCTTCTGTTTTTGGCAAGGAAGGTAATAAAATGAGAGCTGATGGCACTTCATGAGGATGAAGTGGACCTTTCATTAGATCTTCTCTTGTCAGTGAAGGGTCCTTCGCCTGTGCAAACAGCACAAGCGATAGGGAGCCCTCTCTATTTTTCTTCGGTATCAAGGCACATTCTTCTATTTGAAAATGAAGCATCATGTCTCGTTCCAGTGCTTTGAGATCCATTCGATTTCCATTGATTCTTACGATATGATTTGCTGCGTTTCCTTTTCGTCTACTGACTAGCATCATTTTCTCCTCCTACATCCAATCCAAAATCTGAATCTTGCTTTCTTCAGTCCAAACACCGACATCCCCTGTCGGATAGAGGTATTCGCCTGTTTGATGACTGAATGGATGCAGAATTTTGTGTGCTTCCATCCAATCGGCAAGTTCCCCGCAAAGGGCTTTTATATCCTTGGCACCGATAAAGATATCTCCTGGGAATCCTATCGGCATGAGTTGATGTTCTTCATTGAGTACATAAATTTCTGTTTCACATGATGGATCATGAACGCCTGCGTACACGTCTTCTTGATCTGGATACAAGACGCTAACTTGTGCCTTTCTCGCCCATTCGTTGATCATTCGTTCTTTTTCTTCATTTGTCACGATCGTGAAAGAAGAGAGCGGCGAGTCTACTTGTTCCGTCATGGCTTCTAGTGTGTGAATCAATTGGTGCATCATCGTTGCCATTTGTTTTTCTGTATATTGAGCCAGGCGGTAAGTGATCCGAAGCTCTAACGTATCCCCCGGGACAGCCACAAGCGTCAGATCGTAGTTCGTTTCCTCATGACTAGCAATGTCTAGTATGCGTACGCCATGCGGCTCGATGGATTCAATCGGATAGTTTTCAAACACGACAATACTGTGAAACAGTGATTCTCCATTCGGTATATGGGTCATCTGCTGAATATCTGGTAGAACGGTATACTCAAATTCACGCATGCGGAATACGGATTCCTGTGTATGTGCCAACATGCGACCAATTGTCCAGTCTGGCGTGATCGGTAAACGAAGCGGCAATGTGTTGATAAAAAGCCCTGTCATGTTTTCCACATCTGGTAAATCCGCTGGACGTCCAGATACCGTCACACCAAACACAACATCTTCTGAACCTGAATGAAGGTGTAGCAGTAATCCCCACGCTGATTGAATGAGCGTACTCATCGTCACCTTCTGTGTCCCTGTCATCTCTTCTAGTTTCCGCTGCATCTCAGGCGTCAGTTTGACTCGATACTGCGTGATGCCTTGCCCATCATCCGGCACCTGATCGACTTCTCCTGGAAGCGGAGTTGCTTCCTCTACCCCAGACATATATTCTTTCCAAAACGCATTCGCCTTCTGTTGATCCTGCTTTTGTAGCCACGCAATAAAATCCTTATACGGGCGTACAGCCGGGAGATTCATCTCACGTTCGTCGGCAAGAGAGCGGTAGAGTGCGAACGATTCCCCAATGAAGCTGAACAAACTCCATCCATCTATTAAAATATGATGGAAGCTAAAGACAAACGTGCATCTCTGATCACCGCAACGGAATAAAGTAATACGAATGAGTGGTTCATCCACATGTTCTAGATTGAAATCTCTTAAACGGTCGGACTGTAAATATTGTTCAATTGCATCCTGTTGATCCTGTTCACTCAGGTGGCGCACATCGTGCTGAGTGAGATGAATGCTTCCCTCTGATCGAATTAACTGCACAGGCTCTTTTAAGCCCTCCCAAGCGAATCTAGTTCGCAAGATAGAATGACGCTGCACGAGCAAATTCCATGCCTGTTCATATATCTCACCGTCCGTTAATCCTTCTAGCGTCATATGAACCTGACCAAAATATGCCTGTGACGCTTGATCTAACAGTGCATGAAACAGCATTCCTTGCTGCATTGGAGAAAGTGGATACACATCCTCTACATGATCTGGAAGATCATCAATTTGTTGTTGCGTGAGCTGAACCATTGGGAAGTCAGACGGTGTAAAACCTCCAGTTGTCTCTAAACAATGTGTCAGTATGTCCTCCATTTTTTCTTTAAAACGCTCAGGCAACTGGCGCACATCTTCATGCCCGAGAAGCTCCTGATTGATCATAAAATTCATCTGTAGCTGACCATTTACAACGTATCCGTACACATCGATTACATGCTGCCTTTCTGCTTTCGGATCGTGCACAAGTCCATTTCGTTCATCTGCAATATAAAGCGTTGCTTCGCCATCAGGCTGATCTAACTGACCAAGGTAATTAAAGCTCAACTGCGGCGTCACCGTTTTGAGTAAACGAGATTCTGTCATGTATTGAAGTAAGCCATAGCCGATCCCTTTTTGCGGGACTGCCCTTAAGGTTTCTTTGACGTCTTTGATTTGTCTCTCCACATCGGTTTGAATAAAAGGTATAAAAATAGGATAAGAGCTCGTAAACCAGCCGACTGTCCGTGACAAATCCATCTGTTCAAATAAATCCTCGCGTCCATGCCCTTCTAAAGTGATCAACATCGATTGGCCCATCGCTTGTACAAGCCCTGATAACAGTAAATCGTTCACCTCTGTCCGGTACGCCTTTGATGCTTGCCTTAGTAAACGCTCCGTTTGATTCTTCGTCAATCGAACGGAGAGAACATCTGCATGTTCTTCTATATTAGAAAGCGCAGGTGTTTGGAAAGGGGTCCCCTCTTCCTCTTTGTCCATGATCTCTTGCCAAAAAGACGCCTGCTCTTGTAATGGATCCGTTTGTGCATATTCATATAGTGCATCCGCCCACTGTTGATAAGAGGCGGTTTTCTTCGAAAAGATCACGTCTTGCCCTGCTGCATGCTGCTTCAGACCATTTAATAGATCCTCTTGGATGATGCGCCATGAAATGCCATCCATGACGAGATGGTGTGCAGCGATGAACAGCTCTGACGTGTGATGACCTGTATGGAAAAGAATCGCTTTGATGACTTCTCCTTGCTCTACACACAGTGTCCCTTGACAAGCACTCGTCTCTAATCGGATTTGTTCAAGTGCTTCTTCCTTTGAAACGTTTGTCAAATCAAAGGATGTGACACAAGGCGTGATGCCCGGCTCCTGGATGGTTTGCTTCCAGGTTCCATCTGCCTGCTTTGTATATTTCGCTCTCAGCATATCGTGATGATCGACAAGTTGTGAGAGAACGTGTGTCACTTGTGACAGCGACACGGACTGATTCAATTCAACATGCGCCGATAGATTCCAATAATCTTGGTTGGTCATCTTTTGCTCAAAGAACCACGATTGAATCGGGAGCTGACGAACTTCTCCTGTAACTGGTGACTGATCATATGAAACAGATGCATCTGTCTTTTTCATCGCGTGAGCAAGCTGTGAAATCGTCTGCTTTTCAAATACGTCTCTTGGTTGAATGAGATAGCCTTCTTGTGCCAAGCGTGCCACCATTTGTATGACAATAATGGAATCTCCGCCAAGCTCAAAGTAGTTATCATGTACACCGATAGAAGGCGCGCCAAGCAGCTGGCACCATACCTTTTCTAAGACTCGCTCTTCCTCACTAACAGGTCCGTCAATTGGCGTATCCACAACTTCCTGTCTCCACTCTGGTGACGGGAGCCGTGTTTGGTCTACCTTGCCATTAGCCGTGAGCGGCAGTTCATCCAGCTCCATTAATAGACTTGGTACCATATAATCGGGTAAATGGTTTTTTAATGTTTGGCGAATGCTTTGCTGGGTGATTGAGCCTTTTTGAACAAAATAACCAATTAATCGTTTATGACCACTCTCGTGCTGATGCGGAATGACCGCACATTCTGTCACACCTTCTAGGCTCATCAAAGCGGCTTCAATTTCGCCACATTCTACACGGTGCCCACGAATTTTCACTTGGTGATCCATTCTTCCAAGGCAGTCCATGATGCCGTTTGGTAGCCAGCGCCCCATGTCGCCTGTTTTATATAAACGCGCTCCTTCTTGAAAAGGATGCGGGATAAATGATTGTGTTGTTTTTTCTTCGTCTCCTAGATAACCGAGTGCAAGCCCTGCTCCGCCCACGTATATCTCACCGATGACGCCTTGCGGGACTGGTTGCAACTGATCGTCTAATACATAAGCCTGTGAATAGGCAATTGGCTGACCGATCGGTACAGTCGTCTGCCTTTCGTCCAATTCACGAATGTGATGCACACAAGAAAACGTCGTGTTCTCCGTAGGCCCATAACCGTTTAAAAGCCCTTTAGGCAAATACGGCAACGCTTTACGTATATGAGCGGCTGACAAGGCATCCCCGCCAACCAATAAAGTGCGGAATCCAGATAATGCTTCTGGATGTTCTTCTGTTAATCGATTAAACAATGGTACAGTCAGAAACCCTGTCGTAATCTTGTAGGTTTTCAGCGTTTCAGCTAGTGTATCCATTGATAAAATGGTATTTCGATCCGTGAGTATCAATCTTCCCCCATTCAGTAATGCCCCCCATATTTCATACGTAAAGGCATCAAAGGAGAAGCTAGCGATTTGTAAAATTCGGGTTTGTTCATCTAGGGTGACATAGTCGGTTTCACATACAAGCCGGATGACCGCTTGGTGCGGAATCAGCACGCCTTTTGGCTGTCCTGTCGATCCCGATGTGTAATTAATATAAGCAAGCCCTTCAGGGTGAAGTGCAGCAGGGATAACTTCTGCATCTGGTAAAAATTCTTCATATCCCTGATCCAGACAGATGAGCTCGGTTTGACTAATGGACACCTTTTTCAGCCATTCGTTTTTCGTCAGCAACAGCTTGATTCCCGTATCCTTCAGCATGTAATCAATTCGGCTATCTGGATATTCAGGATCAATTGGCACGTAAGCCCCCCCTGCTCTTACAATCGCCAGCACCCCTAGAATCATTTCGGGTGTTCTGTCGATGAGAAGTCCCACTGGTTCATGCGGGGCAACTCCTCGTTGCTGCAGGTACGCCGCTAACCGATCGACTTTTTCTTGTAAGACCCGATAGGTCCACTGCTCCCCTTGGCATTCAAGGGCTATCGCATGAGGCGTCTTCTTCACTTGCTCCTCAAATCGCTCCGTGATTAGAAGTGGACCAGCTGGTTTGCCTGGCTTCCCGCTCCATTCATCAAGCAACTGATGTTTCTCTTTCTCCGGAAGAAATTGCAGTTGTTTGATCGGCTGCGCTGGATTGTCACAAATACTTTCAAGCAGGTGCTCGTAGTAGCGGAGGAACCGATCCATCGTGTCGCCTGAGAATAAATCTGCATGATACTCAAGTGATAATTGCAGACCGTCAGCCCCTTCGAATACAAACAGAGACAGATCAAATTTTGCTGTATCGTTCTCTTCAATGGTTAAAACCGACGTCGCCTCTCCCATTGGGGATGCTTCAAGCGGCAGGTTTTGCAGAACGAACATGACCTGAAATAGTGGCTGTTTGCTGGCATCACGCACAATGTTCAGCTCATCTACCACCATCTCAAACGGAACATCCTGATGGGCATAGGCCCCGATGGTTGTGGCTTTCACCCGCTCTAACAGTTCTCTAAAGGACGGATTGCCGCCATGGTCCATTCGAAGCGCCAATGTATTGACGAAAAATCCGATCAAATGCTCCATTTCTGTTCGATTTCTCCCGGCAATTACTGATCCAATCACAAACTCATCCTGTGAAGACAACCGATGTAAAAGCGTAGAGAAGGCAGAGAGCAGTGTCATATACAGTGTACTGTCCGTCTCCTTCGAAAGAGCCGTGAGGTGATCAGACAATGCCTTCGATAAACGATATTTCTTCGTTTTCCCTTTGTAGGATTGAACGGCAGGTCTCGGATTGTCATACGGCAAGACCAAATCTTGAACAGGCGTCGCAAATTGCTCTTTCCAATAGGAAAGCTGATCACGTAATGTATCTCCTGTCAGATACTCCTTCTGCCATAGTGCATAATCGGCATATTGAAGCGGTAGGGGCGGCAGGTGAGGCTCTCGCCCTTCGATTGCCGCTGTATACCATTCGGATAGCTCTCTTGCGACAATGCCTATCGACCAGCCATCTGACACAATGTGGTGAATGGACATGAGCAATAGATGATCTGTGGAAGAGAGCCTGACGAGCTTCACCCGAAAGACAGCTTCATTTTCTAATTGGAAGGGGGTGTTCGCCTCTCTTTTTGCCCAATCAGAAGCTTGTTGCTCTTTTTCTTCCTGTGACGTTATTTCCGATAAATCAATGATGTCAAGTGCTGGGATGTTTCTGTTTTCATGAATGATTTGGACTGGGTCATCTCCGTTCATCCCAAAGGATGTTCTTAACGATTCATGTCTTTCAACCATTTGCTCAAGACTGTTTTGAAGCACTTCAAGATCTAAAGGTCCATTCATGCGAAAAGAAATCGTATTATTGTAAAATGGTAGATCCGGTTCTAATTGATAGAGAAACCACTGTCTTTGCTGTGCGTAGGACATCGGAACCTCCTGATCCTTGTCCACTTTTCTCATTGGAATGGCAACATCCGCTTTGGCATTCGTATCAATCCACTCCGCTAATTCACCAAGTCTTGTATGTTCGAAAAGAACAGATAGCGGCACTTCAAAGCCTGTCTCTTGTCTAATCGCTGATAGCATTTGAGTCGCTTTCAACGAATGACCTCCTAAGAGGAAGAAATGATCACCACAGCTGACATCTGAAACGCCGAGAAGCTCTGACCAAATGTGTGCCAGCCGTTTTTCTGTATCTGTTTGAGGTGGTCTGTTCTCTGACTCATGACGACTTTCCTCTATTCGTTCAATGAAATATGCTTCGTCAGGCATCCCGTCTTCTGTTTCTCTCCAGTATTCCTCAGGATACAGATGCACCGAGAACTCATCTGATAATCGGGACTGTAAAAACGTATGAATGGACTGGTACAGTCGTTCCTCGATCGCCTTTGTTTGGTCAGTTTTGAAAAAGACATAGATGCCTTGTTCCAAGTGCACTTCTTCATTGACCAGTTCTTGAATCTCTTTTTTCGACCGGTCTAATCCTGTGTAAATTAATGAAGCATTTGTCATCAGCCCAGCCAATATCGTATGGAGGCCGGTCTGCTTTGACATCGGGAGATAACCTCTTTCTTTTAAAATCCCTTTAATCATTGAACCTTCGCTCATCCCGATCTCATCCCACATACTAAAGCTGAAGCAATATGGCTTCACTGTAGAAGTCAAAAGCTGATATTGGGCAAATTGTTCAACAAACACATTGGCGGCGCAATAGGCTCCGACTGTCATTCCGCCCTTTAGCGTACGGGCTGACGAGCTGGAAATAAATAAGACGTCCTGCCGTTTTGAGGCAGCTTCATTAAGCGCAATTGTTCCATACACCTTCGCTTCGTACATTTCATTCAAGGATACAGAGGTCATGTCTGCCAGGAGCTCTTCTTGAATGATGCCAGCAAAATGAATGATCCCATGTAACCTAGTGCCACGAGCCACCTCATGTTTAGACATGATCGATTCTACTGCTTCGGTATGGGTAATATTCGTTGTTTCATAAACAACCGTGCCACCATGGTCTTCTGCTCTTTTCTCCAGCAAAGCCAATGCCTCTTTTTGCTCTTCAGATAGATCCTCCCTCTCTCTTCTCCCAAGCAAGACGAGATGCACTTGATGGGAGGTGAGTAGGTATTCACTCAGCATGTTCCCTATTCCGCCGAGCCCCCCCGTCATCACGTAAAGACCAGACGTTTCAAATGGTGGCTTCTTCATTTGCTGTTCTTTTTCTAGTTGAAGAGGGGTTAAAACAGGAATATAACGAACACCTTCCCGATAAACAGCTAGGTGATCTCGCTTCTTACGTGTCAATTCTGTCATAATCGCCAATGCATGAGTTGCTGTTGATTCTGATGCTGTGAGGCAAAAATCAAGACATTGCACCTCGATAAAAGGCCATTCATGCTGTACAGATGTCATCAGTCCTGCTGTTGTTGCTTTTTCTACATCATGTTTTTCGTCTCCTGGTACATGCACCGCATGGGTTGAGACAAAAGTAATCGCCACAGGCTCCTCGTATACAGCTATGGCTTTTGTTAAAAATAATGCACTCATGCTGCCAATCTGCTGTGATTGTTGCGCCATGGTCACATGAAGCTTGTCTTGATGGTTGGTGTAATTCCATAGGTGAATAACTTGTTTCACCGAAACGCCATACGAACGGAGCGTCTCAAAGAGTTGTTCGTAGTCAGACGGCCGATTCGGGTGGATGATGAAGTGTGTGTGTGTGAGTTGTGTAAATTCTAGACCCGGTTCAACCGTAATAAATGCTTGTTCGATTTGATGATGTGATGCTAATTGGTCTGCCAGCCCTAACGAATCTGCAAAGATCACGATATCCCCAATCGATCGCTCTTCTGATTGGTCAAGCGGTGCAGGTTTCCACTCCTTTTGATAGCTCCAATCTGGCAAGGTATGCTCATTTTCAAGCCTGATGTCCATTTCCTTGATGATTTCATCAAACTCGCCATCCTGCCATCGTTTACTCAGCTGCGCGCGCTCTATTTTCCCAGAGCTTGTTTTCGGAAACGCATGCTTCTGGACTGGAATAATACGTGATGCAGACAAACCCATTTTTGTTGCAATATGGGATTTGATGTGTTGACTTGCTTCCATGATATAAGAAGGTTCGTACAGCTTTGGTGTGAAAAAGACAATCAGTTCATCAGAAGCAGACGCCTCCATCCGAACAGAACAAGCTGCCACAAAACTCGTTTCTACACCTGGCACTTCCTCCGCAATGGCTTCAATGTCATAGTTGTGATAATTTTTCCCATTGATAATGATCATGTCTTTTTCTCTACCAGTTAATGTTAACCTACCTTCGTGCAGAAAACCTAAGTCGCCGGTGTGAAACCAGCCATCTGATTGAAACACTTCTTGATTTGCTTCTTCATTTTGATAATAGCCTTTCATCGTCGTTTGGCCTTTTATTTGCACGCTGCCAATATGATCTTCTGGAAGAAGCTCTTGATTGTGATTGACGATGCGAATGGTGATGCCTGGTATTGGTCTTCCTAGTTCTGTAAAACTGACGGTTCCTGTCTCCCGTGCCGATGCAGGTCTTAGCTGTTCTGTCAACGAGGTCTCTTCAAAGGTCAATACCCCACTGTTTTCATCCCCTCGCTCAATGGCAAATGAGAAGACCACGGCTGATGAGATTTCAGACATTCCGAATGCCGGTCTGATGACATCTCCCTTTAATCCGTGCGGAGTGAGCAGGTTTAAAAATCGGTGAATGGTTTTCGGCACAACCGCCTCAGCACCATTGATCATGCAAGTCATCGCCGAAAGATCCCATGATTGTGACGATATCTCCTTTTCATAATCATTGATCATCGAAAAGGCGAAGTTGGGCGCCCATGTCTTCGTCGCACGATAACGATCCATCCAATCAAGCCAGCGCAATGGCTGGGCGATGAAGTCATCTGTCATTGCCCGAATTTGTTGACAGCCTGTGTATACATTGACAAGGTGGAACATCACGATACCGCCTATATGATCCAAAGGCATCCAGTCTAACGAGACATCATCTTTTGTAAATTGATTGGCTGCCACCGTTCCTTTCACATTCGCGAGCACACTTCTATGTGAATGCTCCACACATTTTGGCATCCCTGTACTACCAGACGTTAAGATAAAAAAGACGGAGTCATCTGGTGTGACAGGGTGAGGATCGGAATCCCGTTCTAAGGTGAGCATTGGCTCAACTGACGCTACACGTAATTGATCCGTGTGCCACAGCATTGACAGTCCCTTCACTTCCTCGATCAGTGATTCATCCGTTAAGATAAGCGGATAGTTTAGCAGCTTCCACGCATGATGGAGCTTTTTCACCGCTGCATTCATCTCCCGATAAGTCGGCGCAGCAGATACAAGCGTTGGAACAAATCCGCCTAACACACATGCCCAAAAGGCAGTGACCATGGCATGATTCGATGAAAATTGGAAGAAAACAGGATCGCCAGGCTGAAGGCCCTGTGCCCTTAAGCCAGTTAGGACTCGTTCCGCGTCTTCCTTTAACTGCGTGTACGATTGAGTCAGTTCGTTGTCACGATTGACGATATAGGTGAGCCCATTCGTCGTTTTTGTTGCCTCTGTTAAGACTTCCTGCAAGGTTTGAGCGCCTGTTGTGACATCCAAATCCCCTCCATACGAAAGGGCTGGCGGCATGTCCGCTAAGACAGGTGCAGCCGCTTGCGTATCAATCGATTCAGCTGCGGCCTCCTGCATCATTTGCTTGTCGAGAAATAAATGAGAGAGGTGATATGGCCGCGGTCGAATGGTTTTTTCATGTGAAAAAACAGCGAAGCGTTCGATGTCGTTGGTTTGTAAGATGGTTGTTTTTAAATCTTGTAAAATAGCATTCATTGATTCATGTATACTCGTTTGATTAATAGTTGATGGTTTCATTTGAGTTCCTTCCCTTTTTTGTTAGGCAGGGGGTTCAGTGTGCCCCCCTGCTTCACCTAAAGTTTACAAGACTTGTTCTCTTTTCCTTTGACTTAATATGCTTTGAATGAGGTGTGCATTTTGCGCTGCACATTCTTTTCTTTTGAACATGTCAGCGTGTTTGCCAAAGCCTTGGTAGTGAATCAAGGCACCGGTCGTTGCATGCTCCCAGTCCTCCATCCATTCCGGAATCACAATTTGTTCTTCTGATTGGATAAAATAGATATCTGCTTGAATCTCCCCTTGGTTGATGCCACGGACAAATGTTTCATAGTAGGCACGCGTTTTTTGAGCAAGTTCTTCTTGGACGAGCTCCGTTTGTGCGAGTTCACTTTGCTCCGACTGTTGAACAATGGCTTGAATGTCATCATCAATGGATCGTCCTTGTAAATCACTTTCTCCGGTTTTTTTATAGGAATCGATCATGATGACCTTTTCGACCGTTCGACCTGCTTGTTCAATTGCCTGAACGAGCTCAAAGGCTAGGTAGCATCCGCCAGAGTACCCCATCAAGGTCAGCGCCCCTTTTGGCTGAAGGTGCTGGATATGCTGAACATATTGCTCAATTCGGTTATCAGCTTCTATAAAATCAAAAGCAATCAACCGGACATGATCCAGTGTTTTTGCTGCTTCGTGATAGATGATCCCATAACCCGGTAAAGGCGGAAGCGCAAAGACGGTGGACGATTGAGATTCATTCAACACAAGGTAGTCATACGTCTTTTGATCTTGTTTGCGAATATATCGGCTGAGTGCTTCAATCGTCGGCGTTTCAAACAACAGTTGAATTGGCACCTGAACCTGACACTCTTTCGATACCTTGGACAAAAGAGCCATCGCCTTTAAGGAATGCCCACCCATTTCAAAGAAATGATCATCCGTGCTAATATCCTCTCGTTCAAGCACTTCTCTCCAAATAAGAAGTAGCCTTTCTTCCACTTCGTTCACTGGAAGCTTCACACGGCGATTTCCTTGCGGCGCCTCAGGTTTTGGTAGCTGTCGTTTATTGACCTTGCCATTTGGTGTAAGCGGCAGGTTCTGGAGCAAGACCAGCTCGTGAGGCAACATGTAGGCAGGCAGACGTTCTTCTAGCCCTGTTTTGATCACATCGAGCTTGTCTTTCCACTCATCCTCACACGTGATATATGCCAATAACCTTGTATGATTGGTCTCATCATGATCGGCTACCAGTGCCGCTTGTTTCACTCCTGGTTGTCTGATAAGATGTGCTTCAATTTCCGTTAGTTCAATTCGGTGGCCACGAATTTTCACCTGATCATCGATTCTGCCTGCATATTCAATCAGGCCGTCTTTTCGAAAATAAGCGAGATCGCCCGTTCGATACAGCCTTTCACCCGGAACAAATGGATGTGCAATAAAGGCTTGTTTTGTGAAATCAGGGCGGTTCAAATAGCCTTTCGCTAGACCTTTTCCACTCAAACAAAGCTCTCCGACCATCCCGATCGGCTGAAGTTGACCTTGCTCACTCAATATATAAGCACTCGTCTGGTTCAGCGGCCTTCCAATTGGAATGGACTTAGCCTCTAATACAGCTTCATCTACAGGATAATAGGTAGCAAAGACCGTTGATTCAGTTGGTCCATATGCATTGATCAGCTTCCCTTTTCCCATCACCTCAAAGGCTTTCCTCACATGCTGAACCGATGCTCGCTCGCCTCCAAATAGCACCTTCCGCACGCCGCGCATCCAATCTGTCCCTTCATCAACGAGAAGATGGAATAATGCGGTTGGAACAAACATGACAGAAATGCTTTCTGCCATTATCAGCTCGGTCAGCTGATGCATGTCTAAAATGGTTTCTTTTCTTGGGAGCACAAGTTTCGCTCCGTTTAAAAGAGCCCCATATACATCAAAGGTAAAGCCATCGAATACGCTATTTGATAATGAAAGTAGTGTATCCGTCTCTGAAATGGTCAAGTAATTCGTATTTTTAACAACCCGGGCAATATTAGAATGAGTTGTCATAATCCCTTTCGGCTGTCCCGTTGTTCCAGAGGTGTACATGATGTAGGCAATATCATGCAAGCCCGCTTCAAGTGGCAGGTTTTCTGAACTCATCAGTGAAATTTCCTGATCATCTGCAAAAAGATACTTACCATCAAATGCGAGCGCCTTCGCCTGACTGATGAAGGATGAGTGCGTCAGAAGATGGGTCGCTCCGCTATCTTTCAACATATAGTGAATGCGGCTTTCTGGATAATCGGGATCAATTGGGACATAGGTTGCCCCTGCCTTTAAGACAGCAATCAAACTCATCATGAGCTCTGGCGTGCGTTCTGCTAAAATGGCAACGACCGTTTGATGCACCACTCCATTTTTTTGCAAATGCCGTGCCAATCGATTGGCCTGTTCATTCAGTTCGGCATACGTGATTGTCTGTACTCCAGCTGACAATGCGACTGCATTTGGCTGTTTGCGAACATTATGTTCGAACCACTTTGACAAATAGAGCTGATCATGCTCAAGTTCTGGCGCATTAAATTCTTCAAGAATTCGCTGTTTTTCATGTTTGCTGATCAGCGGAAGTGAATGAACAGATTGATCTGGATGCTTGACCACCTCTTTGATGAGAAGAGTGAGCTGTTCCTTTAGTTTGTCGACAAACTGAGGGTTAAAAGCCTTTTGATTAAAGGCCAGCTTCAGTTGCAATTGTTCTCCAGGTGATGCCAACAAATTGAGATCATAATTCGATTTCTCATATATGTTCATTTCTTCTACTGTAAAGCCTAACACCGCCTCTTGGTCCTCCGTCTTTGCGGTTGGAACATTCTCAAACACTACAATATGATCAATGAGTTGCTGCTGTCCTGCCTTAGCCTGAATATCATAAAGCGGCATATATTGATGTGATTCAGCTGCAAGAGATCGTTGCTGGGTTTCTGTTAATAGAGAGCGGAATGTCATCTGATCTGTCAGTTTAATTCTCCTTGGGATGACATTGATGAACAATCCAACCATTCTGTCAACACCGGCGAGGTCTGCTGGGCGACCTGACACAACGGTTCCAAACAGAACATCATTTGACCGCTGATATCTGCTAAGCAGAATAGCCCAAACAGATTGGAGGGCACTACTTAGCGTCACATTTTGCTGTAAAGCTACCTCCGACAAAGCAGCCGTTTCTTCTTTACTCAGTGACCATTCGATCTCACCTAGTTCGTGCTCGTTTGTTTGTTTTCGTTGTTCTTTAAAGGTCGATTGCCCCTCAAATCCTGCTAACGTTTGCTCCCAATATAGAAGGGATGCTTGTTTATCTTGTTTCTCCAGCCATTCAATATATGCTTTATATGGTTTAATCGGCTGAAGCTTGTAAGACGTTCCATTTAATCGTGCTTGGTACATCGCAAATAACTCCTGCACAACGAGTCCAAAACACCAGCCATCCAAGAGAATATGGTGATAACTCCATATCCAGCGGTAGCTAGAAGGTCCGGTTTGAAAAAGTGACGCCCGCATTAGCAAATCCTTCGAAAGATCAAACCCTCTTAACTGATCCTGTTGCTTATATGTCTCAATGTGTACAAGCTGTTCATTTTCAGAAAGACCTTGAATATCCACAACATCAAGTTGGAAAGGACGTTTCTTCAGCACAACCTGGATAGGTCGCTTTACCTTCTCGTGGAGGAACACGGTACGAAAAATATCGTACCGATCCACAATGGCATTCATGCTTTCTTCAAGCAACTCATGACGAAGTGTGCCTTTTACTTTCATATCCATTTGCTCTACATAAAAGCCTTTTTCTTGATGATGGAGGGTATGAAACAGCATGCCTTCTTGCATTGGTGACAGATAATACATATCTTGAACTTGATCTCTTTTAAATTGACTCATCTATTTCATTCCTCCCTTCCCTTTTTAATGACTGATCTAGTGGTGTTATGTCAATTTCTCTTCAAGCATGCCAAAAATATCATCCATTTCATCCATTTCAAGATCAGCTGCAGAGAAGTCACTTGGTGTAAACTCGCGGTCATCACGCGCTAAGCAATGGGTGATGATGTCGATGAGCTTTCTCTTGAACAGCGCCATGAACTGCTGTATGGTCTGTTCTTCATATTCCCCTTCGCCATAAGCACACGATAGAATGAATCGATTGTGTTTCACAAGGCCACTGATGTTTAGCTTGTAAATGGCTTCCGATTCAGGACTTGCTTGACGTCCCATATCATATGGCGACGGTCCAAAGAGTGCTGTCGTGACTTCCTGATCAATTTGACCAAGATAGTTCAGGCTGATCTCAGGATGCATACGTTTTTCATGTGTCTGTGATGCTGTCAAATATTTCAAAATGCCGTAGCCAATCCCTTTATTCGGTACACGCCTCAGCATTTCTTTTGTTGCTTTAATGGCACTGGCAATGTCATGGCCATGCCTTGCTTCAAGAACAACTGGATACATACTCGTGAACCATCCAACTGTTCGAGAGACATCTAATCCTGATAAAATATCCTCTCTTCCGTGGCCTTCAAGCTGTACATGTACATGTTGTTGACCTGTCCATTCGAAAACGGCAAGACCGAGGGCACAAAGGAGAATATCATTCATTTCTGTCGTATATGGATGATGAATATCGGTTAAAAGGTGCTCAGTTTCGGTCTCGGTCAATTGAATTTGGACAGCTTTGGTATCAGCGACCGTTCGTTCTTTTACCTGATGATCAACAGGTAAACTGGTAAATGGCATACGCTCAATCTCAGTCCAATAGTCATGTTGACTCTTTAATGAATGTGACTGTGCATAACGCTCAACAGCCTCTGCCCATTCCTTAAAGGAGTGGGTTTTCGGCGGAAGGACAAGCATTTTCCCTTGCTCTGCTTGTTGATAGAGGGTCATAAAGTCCTCTAACAAGATCCGGCAGGAGACACCGTCAATGACCAAATGGTGTGTCACCATTAGTAAATGATCGCCTTTTTCTGTATGGAAACATATCACCTTCATTAATGGACCCTCTTCTAGATTCAGCTGACGTTGATACTCATTGGCATAAGTGGAGATCGCCTTTTTCACATCCTGCTCTTTTGTCACATCACAAGAAACGATTGAAATAGGTGCTGTGAGTTCGAGCTGATTGTATTGCAAAATCTCATGATTCTCCTGCCGATATACCATACGGAGCGCATCATGATGAGAAAGTAGTTTTTGCATGACTTGTTCTGTGATCGTCAAGTCAAATCCATCCGGCGCATGAAGCATCATGGAGAGATTCCAATGATGCTGGTTGTTGAACTTTCGTTCAAAGAACCAGCGCTGTATTGGCGTGAGGATGACTTCTCCTTCGACAGGTGATTGGTCAGCTGTCATTAAATCGGCTTCTTCCATATATGGGCGAATTTCCGCTATTGTTGGGTATTGGAATAACAGCTTCATATCAAGCTTCCAGCCCTTTTGTGTCAACCGGCTCGCCATTTGAATGCCTTTGATCGAATCCCCCCCAAGGAAGAAGAAATGATCATGAATGCCGACTTGACTCACACCTAATACATCTGACCATATCTCACAAAGAAGGGCTTCGACGTCGTCTCTTGGCGCTTCGTATGCCGTTTGATTCGCCTCCGCATCAGGAGCTGGCAGAGCTTTCAGGTCGACTTTTCCATTTGCCGTCATCGGCAATTGGTCGAGTTGAATGATCCATGAAGGCACCATATATTCTGGTAACGTGCGTTTTAAGCTTTCTTGTAGGTCAGCTGTTTCCTCATTCGTGATCACATAAGCGACTAGCGCGTCTTGCCCGCCTGCCTCTTGTACGGTTGTCACGACTGCCTCTTTTACTGAATCAAGTGCCAGTAGCTGGGCTTCAATTTCAGATCGCTCAATCCGGAAGCCGCGAATGTTGACTTGGTGGTCTTTCCTGCCAAGATAGATGAGTTCGCCATCCTCTGTCCATTTCACAAGATCTCCTGTGCGGTACATGCGTTCATCTGGATGAAATGGATCTTGTACAAATCGGTTGTCCGTTTCATCTGGCAGATTCCAGTAGCCTCTTGCCAGTCCTTTCCCCGCAATGACCAGCTCACCCGGTACGCCTGGCGGTGAGAGATCATATAACGAACTCATGATGTAAAAGCGGGTATTGGCAATCGCTGTTCCGATGGGAAGCGTGCCTTGATGCGGATCAATGATACCGCTTGTTGCCACGACGGTATTTTCAGTAGGACCATAGTTATTCACAAGTTGATATCGAACTGGCTTCACCTGTTTGAGCTTGTCTCCGCCAGTCAGTAAATAGCGCAGTGAGTGATTCTCCATCGACATAAACTGCTCACAAAGCTGGGTTGGCAAAAACGCAATGGTGATGCCTTCTTCATTGAAATACGTATTAAGCTTCATCATATCGAGACGAATCGCTTCGTCGATGATGTGCAGCTCTGCGCCGGCCATCCACGCCGGGAACATTTCCCAAATGGAGGCGTCAAAGCCAAAGCCGGCATATTTTGCGGTTCGATCCGCATGCGTCACCTGAAAGGCATCGTTGTGCCAGAATGAGAGGTTCACAAGTGACTGGTGCTCGACCATGACACCCTTCGGTTGTCCCGTCGTCCCAGATGTGTAAATCATATATGCGAGATCATGTGGTTTCACATGAACATGAACGCTCTCTGCTTGTCCTTCGGCTGCCTCTTCTATAGGCAGAACATGACCTGTGAAGGTAGGTGGCGCAGTGAGTTCTCGCCCAGTGAGCAGCACCTCTGCCCCGCAGTCCTCTAGCATGTACGCAATACGTTGCGCTGGATAATCAGCGTCAATCGGAACGAATGCCGCACCTGCCTTGAGTGTGCCAAGGACAGCGGCAGACATTTCAATAGATGGACGGGTGAGAATGCCGACTCGGTCTCCTGGTTTTGTGCCCCAGGAGATGAGGGTTGCGGCGACTGTATTCGCCCGGTTGTTCAGTTCTTCATACGTCCAGCTTGTGCGGAGGAAGGTTACCGCCTTTTGATGCGGTGCTTTCCGCACCTGATTTTCGATCAATGCATGGACGGTTTGATCTGTAGGAACATCGAGATCAGGTCCTGTCCATTCGGCTATCATGCTCCTCTTTTCTTCTTCCGTTAACATAGATAGGTTTGATATTGGCTGATCCAGCTTTGTCATCATTTCGTCTATGATTTGCTCAAAGTAACGACTCCACCGCTGAATGGTCCTCTTTTTAAACAATGCCGTTGCATACTCAAAGCGAACGCCCACTTGATCTTGTTCTTCAAATACACCGAGCGTTAGATCAAATTTGGCATGCACAGTGTCTTGCGGCTTTTGGGAAAGCTTTAATCCATTCAGAGCCGGCAATGTCACGTCACGGTCATCTGTTGTCAGCATGACACTGAACAAAGGATTGCGGCTAGTGTCTTTTGGAAGATCTAATTGCGCCACCAACTCCTCAAACGGGAATCCTTGATGTTCATAGGCTGATAGATTTCCAGCTTTCACCCTTTGAAGCAGGTGGTCAACCGTTTCTTCGAGCTGCACTTCGTTTCGTAGTGCCAGTGTATTCACAAACATACCTGGAATACGCTCAAGTGCAGCTTGTGTACGTCCAGCTGTCACAGCACCTATCACAATGTCTGTCTGTCCAGTTAATTTATGAAGGAAAATGGCAAATGCAGTTTGCATCACCATATTCAAGCTCACACCTTTTTTAGCCATCAGTGCTTTGATGTGCTGCGCCTTCTCGGCAGATAACCATCTATCGACACGCTCTCCTTCAAATGTCTGAACAGCAGGGCGCGGAAAATCAAGCGGAAGCACCAAATCTTCTGGAGGCTGTGCATATTGCTCCATCCAATACTGTCGTTCTTTTTCGAGCGATGTTTTTTGCTTTTCTTCTTGTTGCCATACTGCAAAATCTTTGTAATGCAACTGAACTGGCGGTAATACCTTTTCCTCATACAGCTGCGCTAATTCTTGAATGAGCAGACTGCGTGTGACACCATCTGCAATGATATGGTGCATGTCCATCATGAACATATATGTCTGATCAGACAGCTTTGCGATTTTCGCTCTCATTAATGGTGCCTGTTGTAAAGAAAATGGGGTGATGAACTCCTCTATCACGGACTGCTCCTGATGGTCTTCTATTTCCACAACATCTAACGAAAATGGCACCCGGCGATACACCTTTTGAACAGGTACACCATCAATTTCAACAAAGGCTGTACGCAAAGATTCATGTCTTTCAATTAAAGCTTGAAGCGCTCCTTCTAGCCGCTTCAGGTCAAGGTCTCCCTCCATCATTAAAACCGCTGGCATATGGTAAGTGACAGCTTCTGGATGAAGCTGCTGCATCACATACATTCGTTTTTGTGCAGAAGAGACAGGATAGAAATCTTGCTTTTCTGCCGGCTGAATCTGTGCTAGCGCATGAGAATCAGCTTCTTCTATATAGGCAGCCATCGCCCGTATTGTTGGTTTATCAAACAGAACTTTGAGCGGCACATGCTTGTTCAATTTGGCCTGTATCTTCGAAATGAGCACCATCCCTTTGAGAGAATGCCCGCCTAATTCAAAGAAATGGTCATGCACACCGATTTGCTCTACTTGAAGAACATCTGACCAAATGTCACAGAGTGTTTGTTCAAGCTTTGTTTCAGGCGGAACGTGCTTCGCGCGGCTCGTCTGTCCTTCAAATGGGAGCGGCAGTGATTTCGCATCAACCTTTCCGTTTGCCGTGAGCGGTATCTCATCCACTTTGACAAAATAGGTTGGAATCATGTAATCAGGCAATGTCTCTGAAAGCTTTTCTCGAAACGTCAGCGTTCCAACCTGTTCAGGTGCTATATAATATAGCGCCAGCTCCGGCAAACGGGATAGCTGAATTACTTTGACATACACGTCTTGAATGAATGGAAGTGTACGAGCGGCATGCTCAATTTCCTGTTTTTCAATCCGATAGCCACGGATTTTCACTTGATCATCCACTCTTCCTAAAAATTCAATCTCTCCATTTGCATATTGCCTGACCAAATCTCCTGTTCGATACATCCGTTCATTCGGGAAGTATGGACTTTCAAGAAAACGTTCTGCTGTTAATTCAAGTTGATTCAAATATCCTCTAGAAACACCATCGCCTGATATATACAACTCTCCCGGTGCGCCATAAGGAACGAGGCGCTGCTCTCGATTGCATACAAGTGCTCTTGTGTGAGCAATTGGATGTCCGATCACCGGACGTGTTTTTAAATCGTCTATGTCATGTGGCGTGATGAGCTTTGTCACTGTCCCGATGGTTGTCTCTGTCGGTCCATAGTGGTTCATCACCGCCACATATGGATGATGATGCATAAATGTCTCCACATCCTCTGGGACAATTGGTTCCCCACCAAGTACAACAAGCCGCAAATTATCAAGCTCTTGATTCTTTGAATCTGCCACCATATGAAACAGGGATGGTGTCATTTTGATATAGGTTAGTTCTTGTTCGTTGATGAATCGCATCAGCCGCACAGGATCTGTATACACGTCCTCACGAGGAATATAGAATGCACCGCCTGCTTTTAATACTGGGAAGATGCTGGTGTATCCTAGATCATACGCATATGAAGAAAGCAGTGCGGTACGATCACATTCTTGCAGGGATACCTCTTTCGTCAACCAATTGACGTAGTGTGATAGATTACGATGCGTGAGCTGCACGCCCTTTGGCTTCCCTGTTGTACCAGATGTGTAAATCACATAAGCCAGTTGATCAACCGGCACCTGCGGCAGGTCTATCGCATGAATTTGATGCACAGCGTTTTCGACCTGTACCACCTGAATAGATGGTTGGTCCTGATACACACCTAGATGAGCCATATCTGTCACGATGACCTGTACACCTGCGTCCTTTAATGTGTAACGAATGCGTTCAGTAGGAAATGCGGGATCAATTGGCACAAATGCGCCTCCTGCCTTCATCACACCAAGCATCGACACGATGACATAAACTGAGCGATCCAGAATTAGCGCGACTGTCTTTTCTTTGTCTATACCTCGAGACAGCAGTTCGCTGCTTAGAGCATTTGACATGTCATCAAGCTCGCGATATGTGAGCTTCCTTTGATCATCCATGACTGCAATTGCGTCTGGTGTTTCTTTTGCTTGACGTGAGAACTGGACATGGAATGGCTCATGTTGACTCGGTGATCCTTCACCGCTTTTCTCCAACCGCTCCAATTGCTCATGCTGATCCAGTATGTGGAATGAACCAATCTGTTCATTCGGCTGGCGAATCGCCTCACGGATAATCGCTAGAAGATGTGTCCCTAACTGACGGATGGTCTCTTCTTTAAATAGCGTCGTTGCATAATCAAGACTCAGCTTTAATTCTCCTTCACGTTCAAATGCCTCTAGTGACAGATCAAATTTCACTGAACGATGCTGAATCGCATACGGTGAAATGTTCAGATCCCCGAGCTTTAAAGCAGGAACCTCCATATTCTGCATATTAAATGAAACGCTAAAGAGCGGGCTTCGACTTGTATCACGGTCAAGTGGCAGACGGGCAATTAACTCTTCAAGCGGATAGCTTTGCTGCGCAAAAGCAGCCACACTCGTTTCTTTGATTTCTTCAAGCAGCTGTATAAACGATTTGGTCTGTTCTGGCTTCCCGCGCATCGCCAAAGTATTGATGAACATTCCCGGCATGTCCTGAATATCTGGATGCGTCCGCCCTGCAACAGGTGAGCCAACAATGATATCTTCCTGTCCACTATAAGAAGCAAGTAGCACCTGGAATGCCGATAACAAAAACATATATAGAGTCGTATCTGTTTTCTGAAGTAATTCATGGATAAGCTGGGTCGTCGCTTGATCACAGCCAAACATGACACGTTCACCAGTAAAGTCCCTCTCGACTGGGCGCGGGTAGTCTGTTGGCAAATCTAAAACTGGTATGTCCCCTTCAAATTGCTTCAGCCAATACGCTTCATACTCCTGCTGTTTTTTTGTCTCTTGTTCGCGTTGCTGCCAAACAGCATAGTCTTTATAATGAATGTCTCTTTCTGCAAGAGTTTCTCCATCATACGCCTTTGCCAAATCTTGAATAAACGTCTTCATCGAGCTACCATCCGTAATGAGATGATGTGCTTCAATGAAAAGGAGATGTCGTTCTTCACTTACTTTCAAAAGCTCAGCTCGTAAAAGGGGTGCAGCCGTCAAATCAAATGGCGTTTGCCGTTCAGTGAGATATATTTCTGCATCCTCTTCTTTGATGTCACGGATTGGCAGGTCAAATGAAGCACGATCATGCACCCTTTGCACAATGTCTTCACCTTGCATATGAAAACTTGTTCTAAGGATTTCATGCGTTTGGATCAACTGGTCAAACGCCGAGCTGAGTCTCTCTTTATCAAGGACACCCTCGAGTGTTAACACAATCGGAATGTGATAGTTGGTGCTACTAGGCTCAAGCGTCTGCAAAATGTATAAGCGGCGCTGTGCTGGTGACACCGGGTATTCCTCCGCTTGCTCTGCAGGTAGGATTGGATCGCTCTGCTCTTGACCGTCCTGATCGATATATGCCGCTAGTGATCGAATCGTCGGTTGCTTAAAAATCACCTGAATCGGCACTTCCTTTTGTAACACCTCTTGAATCTTCGCAGACATCATCATCGCTTTGAGTGAATGCCCGCCAGCCATGAAGAAATGTTCTTCTACTCCTACGGTTTTTCCAAGAAGCTCCTTCCAAATATCAGCAAGGGCATGCTCTGTTTCGGTTTCAGGTGGACGGATCTTTATTTCCTCACGCTGCGCTTCGTCTGGCTTTGGTAATGTCTTTCGATCGATCTTTCCGTTTGATGTGAGAGAAAAAGCGTCTAGCTTCATCACATGATGCGGCACCATATAAGCGGGTAGATCTCGATTGAAGAATGTTCGCACTTCTTCTTCTGGGATGCTCCCTGTATAGTAAGCAGTGATTTCTTTTTCTTCGGATGAAGACGCATGAACGAGCACTACCGCTTCGTCAATACCTGTCGCCTGCTGAAGAACTGCCTCAATTTCACCTAGCTCAATTCGGAAGCCTCGAATCTTCACTTGATCATCAGCCCTGCCAAGGAATTCAATGTCACCATTTACTCCGTACCTAGCCAAATCACCTGTTCGATACAAGCGACCTTCAGATCGAAACGGATCTGCTATGAACACTTGATTCGTTAAATCTGGCCGATTTAGGTATCCCCTTGATACGCCATCACCGCCTACATATAGCTCCCCAGGGGCGCCAATTGGTTGCAACCTTTGACGGTCATCTAAAATATAGGCTGACGAATGATTGATCGGCTGACCAATTGGGATTGTGCCCGTTTCATTCCCTCTCACTTCATATATGGTCGAGATTGTTGTGTTTTCTGTTGGACCATAGGCATTCAGTAACACGAGCGACGGATTGTCTTTTTTGACAAGCTCAGCACTCTTCACATTGAGCACATCTCCGCCTGTGATCAATGTCGTTAATCCTTTGAACATCTGTGGCCGCTGCTGACCTAGCTGATTGAATAACCCTGTTGTTAAAAAGAGTGACGAGATCTGATTCGTTTGGATAAATTGGTCAAATTGATTGATATCCAATAAAGTGTCGCGGTCAACAGGATAAAGCGTAGCGCCATTGAGCAATGTAGTGAAGATTTCAAATGTAATGGCATCAAAGCTGACTACCCCTGTATGCGCCATGCGATCAGACGGCTTTAACCCGATTTTCTCTTGTGAAAGGGCTAATCTCACAATATGCTGATGCTCAATTTGAACGCCTTTTGGTCGTCCAGTTGATCCAGACGTGTACATGATATATGCCAATTGAGATGGTGATATCTCAACAAGTACCGCCTGTGGTTTCTTTGGCACATGTAACACATTGACTGTTTGAATACCCTCTTGATCCGGTGGTTGCCTGTCAGCATAAAGCAGGGTTGAAACGCCACTGTCTTCCATCATCCATTTCATTCTATCTTCAGGCTGATCAGGATCAATCGGTACGTACGCAGCGCCTGCATGAAGAACAGCTAATATGGCGATGACAGCATCTGCTGATCGATTCATATAAATAGCAACCGGCTCTTGAGGCTTTACGCCTTTTTCAAGAAGACTGCTAGCTAAACGAGCTATTTCTTCTCCTAGCTCTCGATAGGTGAATGATCGATCTCCTTCGACTAGCGCCAAATGGTCAGGCTGTGCTTTGATACGTTCCTCCAGAAGCTCCGGGATAGATAAGTGCTTTGGATAATCTCGGTGTGTCTGATTCCACGCTTCAATTTGTTCTGTTTCTTCTTCTGAGATACATGACACCTCATGAAGACGCGCCTCAGGGTTTTCGGTGATTCGCTTCATGAGACGGGTCAAGTGCTTAGAGATGTTGGCTATCACAAGCTCCTCAAAAGCCACCGCATTGTATTTGATTTTCAGCGTCCACGTTTTGCCTGGATAGACGAGCAAATTAAGATCAAAATTCGTTTGTTCAAAGCCGTCCTTTACATCAATTGAAAAACCAAGACGTGTAGACATGGTATCGCCAGACAGTTCCTGATCTAAAGGATAATTTTCAAACCCGACCAAATGGTCAAAGAGCTGCCTTCCAGCCGCTGTCTTTTGTTGGATGTCATAAAGCGGCATATAATCATAGCTTTCCGCTTCCAGTGCATGTTGCTGAACCCCTTGAATTAGTTGCTTGAAGGTTTGTTCTTGATCCAATGTCACCCTGACAGGGATGGTATTGATAAAGAGTCCTGCCATACGCTCAATTCCAGAAATACTTGGAGGTCTGCCCGATACGACTGTTCCGAATGTGACATCATTCGATGCATGATATGTGCCTAGAAGAACCGACCAAACGGCTTGGAACAAGTTCGGCGCTGTCACTTGACACTGTCTTGCCAAGTCTTGAATGGTTTCTACCATTTCTGCATCCCATGTAAACGTCCATTCCTTGTGATCGTATTGTCCCTTTGCCTCTTTCTGTTGCAAAAGCCCTTGATGCTGAATCGCACCGTCTAAACGTTCCTTCCAGTAGACCTCTGCTGCTTGTTTGTCTTGCTTCCCAAGCCATTGAATGTAGTCTGCATAAGGCTTTCCTTGCGACCGATCCAGTGGTAATCCATTTCGGAAAGACTCATAATAATGAAACAGCTTTTTCATCATGACACCCATGGACCAACCATCCATGATGATGTGATGGTTGCTCCAAATGAGATGCCAATTTGTTTCATTTAGTTGAAAAACAGCAACTTTCAATAATGGATCATTCGTTAAGTGGAAGCCCTGCTTTCTCACTCGCTTTTTATATTGATCTATGGCCTTTTGTTGCTCCTGCTGATTAAGATTGGATATATCCTCTCTATAAACATTTGTCTGACGTTCAGCGAGAACAACCTGACGGGGCTTTTGCAATTGCTGATATACAAAGGCTGTACGGAGAATGTCATATGTCCGTATGAGCTCATTGATACTCTTTTCAAAAAGACCAAGATCAAACTCCCCGCTAATTCCAAGCTCAAGCTGAGTGAAATAAGAGGAGGAATTAGGGTCTAGCATGGCATGGTACAGCATGCCCTCTTGCATAGGTGTTAAAGGATATACCTTTTGAATTTTCTGCTTGCTCATATGCCACCTCTTCGTTTGCTTAAAATAGATCCATCAGCTTTTCAAGTTCATCCATGGTGAGGTCATCATCCCCTACATCACTTGGTGTGATCTGTGTTTCATCCTGTGACATACAATGAGAGATTAGGGACTTCACGTTCTTTTCTAGTAAATCTTTGAATTGCTCCATCGTGCTCTCTTCAAATTCAAGGCCATGATAGGAGATCGTCATGCGGAGCATGCCTTGTTCAACTAACCCAACAATATCCAAAGCGTGAGGTTTTTCTGATTCAGGACTTAACGATTGCCCTGCATTCCAAGAGGAACGATTCAGCCCACCCCCGCCTATTTGTTCATCAAACTGACCAAGATAGTTGAAGCTGATCTCTGGCGTGACATCAAAAGCGATATCTTCCTTCATCTTGTCAGGCGTTAAATATTTTAAAATGCCGTACCCAATTCCCTTGTTTGGGATGTGCCGTAGTTCCTCTTTTAAATACTTGATTTGATATGACAAATCGTCTGCATGAGACATATCCAACAGTACTGGGTACATGCTCGTAAACCAACCGATGGTCCGAGAAACATTGAGCGACGGAAGGATCTCTTCTCTTCCATGCCCTTCAAGGTGGATCAATTGCTTGTTTTCACCTGTCCACTCTTTCATCGATAACCCTAACGCTGTCAGCAAAATATCGTTGATGTCTGTATGATACGCCTCGTGCACATCGGTCAATAGGCTGCGTGTTTCTTCCTCAGACAACGTAAATTGAAGTGTCTGCGCATGCAGCATCCGTTGATCTGTCGTCACATGGTCTTTTTGAATTGGTTTGACAGATTGCGCAAGCATGTTTTTCCAATAAGTGCTTTCTGCTAACAGTTCGTCTGACATGGCGTATGATGTCAGCTGCTGGGCATATGCTTGAAATGAATGTGTTTTATCTGGAAGCGAGAAAGCTTCACCACGCTTCGCTTGCTCATACAAAGCCATAAAGTCTTCAAGGAAAATACGCCATGACACGCCATCGATCACAAGATGATGGACTACGAGCAATAGATGATCCCCCTGCCCCGTTCTGAAAATAGCAGGTTTCACTAATGGTCCCTCTGATAAAGTAATACTCACCTGCACTTGATTGGCTAAATCCTCCACCTGCTTGATTTGCTGTGATAGCTCCCCTTGCACTTCAATGACCTCGACAGTGACGTCCTTTTCCTGTAATCCTCGATGGCGCTGGATGATACGTCTGTCATCTATTGTATAAATCATTCGCAAAGCATCATGGTGCATCATAAGCTGCTCAACGACTCGCTTGACAATCATTTCTTCCAACCCATTTGGGGCATGAAGCATGACAGATTGGTTCCAATGATGTTGATGGTTGAACTTTCGTTCAAAGAACCAGCGCTGTATTGGCGTGAGGATGACTTCTCCTTCGACAGGTGATTGGTCAGCTGTCATTAAATCGGCTTCTTCCATATATGGGCGAATTTCCGCTATTGTTGGGTATTGGAATAACAGCTTCATATCAAGCTTCCAGCCCTTTTGTGTCAACCGGCTCGCCATTTGAATGCCTTTGATCGAATCCCCCCCAAGGAAGAAGAAATGATCATGAATGCCGACTTGACTCACACCTAATACATCTGACCATATCTCACAAAGAAGGGCTTCGACGTCGTCTCTTGGCGCTTCGTATGCCGTTTGATTCGCCTCCGCATCAGGAGCTGGCAGAGCTTTCAGGTCGACTTTTCCATTTGCCGTCATCGGCAATTGGTCGAGTTGAATGATCCATGAAGGCACCATATATTCTGGTAACGTGCGTTTTAAGCTTTCTTGTAGGTCAGCTGTTTCTTCATTCGTGATCACATAAGCGACTAGCGCGTCTTGCCCGCCTGCCTCTTGTACGGTTGTCACGACTGCCTCTTTTACTGAATCAAGTGCCAGTAGCTGGGCTTCAATTTCAGATCGCTCAATCCGGAAGCCGCGAATGTTGACTTGGTGGTCTTTCCTGCCAAGATAGATGAGTTCGCCATCCTCTGTCCATTTCACAAGATCTCCTGTGCGGTACATGCGTTCATCTGGATGAAATGGATCTTGTACAAATCGGTTGTCCGTTTCATCTGGCAGATTCCAGTAGCCTCTTGCCAGTCCTTTCCCCGCAATGACCAGCTCACCCGGTACGCCTGGCGGTGAGAGATCATATAACGAACTCATGATGTAAAAGCGGGTATTGGCAATCGCTGTTCCGATGGGAAGCGTGCCTTGATGCGGATCAATGATACCGCTTGTTGCCACGACGGTATTTTCAGTAGGACCATAGTTATTCACAAGTTGATATCGAACTGGCTTCACCTGTTTGAGCTTGTCTCCGCCAGTCAGTAAATAGCGCAGTGAGTGATTCTCCATCGACATAAACTGCTCACAAAGCTGGGTTGGCAAAAACGCAATGGTGATGCCTTCTTCATTGAAATACGTATTAAGCTTCATCATATCGAGACGAATCGCTTCGTCGATGATGTGCAGCTCTGCGCCGGCCATCCACGCCGGGAACATTTCCCAAATGGAGGCGTCAAAGCCAAAGCCGGCATATTTTGCGGTTCGATCCGCATGCGTCACCTGAAAGGCATCGTTGTGCCAGAATGAGAGGTTCACAAGTGACTGGTGCTCGACCATGACACCCTTCGGTTGTCCCGTCGTCCCAGATGTGTAAATCATATATGCGAGATCATGTGGTTTCACATGAACATGAACGCTCTCTGCTTGTCCTTCGGCTGCCTCTTCTATAGGCAGAACATGACCTGTGAAGGTAGGTGGCGCAGTGAGTTCTCGCCCAGTGAGCAGCACCTCTGCCCCGCAGTCCTCTAGCATGTACGCAATACGTTGCGCTGGATAATCAGCGTCAATCGGAACGAATGCCGCACCTGCCTTGAGTGTGCCAAGGACAGCGGCAGACATTTCAATAGATGGACGGGTGAGAATGCCGACTCGGTCTCCTGGTTTTGTGCCCCAGGAGATGAGGGTTGCGGCGACTGTATTCGCCCGGTTGTTCAGTTCTTCATACGTCCAGCTTGTGCGGAGGAAGGTTACCGCCTTTTGATGCGGTGCTTTCCGCACCTGATTTTCGATCAATGCATGGACGGTTTGATCTGTAGGAACATCGAGATCAGGTCCTGTCCATTCGGCTATGAGTTCTTGCTGTTGTTGATGTGTTAATAATTGCATGTGATGTAACGGTTGATCTGGTGCAGATACCATCTGTTCGATCAGATAAAGGAAATACTCTTTCCATTTCACGATCGATGACTGAGAAAAGATAGAAGAGTTAAAATCAAATACAAGCTCGATTTGATCTGACGATTCTTTTCCTGTTAAGGTCAAATCAAATTTGGCAGTCTTCTCTTCAAAAGGTTGTGGAACAATGTGAATTCCATCCATCGTCAAATCTCGAATATCTGCATTTTCCATTGAGAACACGACATCAAAGATTGGATGACGACTTGTATCACGAACGGTTTGTACGTGGTCAACTAATTCCTCAAATGGGTACAATTGATGTTCGTTTGCCTGTAACACTAGGTGATGAATACTTGAAACAAATTGCGAGAAAGTCTGATGTCCTGCTGGCTTTGTTCTAAGCGCCAACGTATTAACAAACATGCCAATCACTGATTGGATATCAGGGCGGGTTCTACCTACAATGGGTGACCCGATGATGATGTCTTCCTGTCTCGAAAGTTTGCTTAGCAGTATACTGTAGCCTGCAAGCAGCACTGTGTAAGTCGTACTATTGAGTGATCTGACCAACTCATCTAGCTGCTCTTTGAGCTGACCTTCAATCGTAAATGCTAAGCGGTCTCCTTCAAAGGTCTGCACTTTCGGTCTTGGAAGGTCTTCCGGCAAGGCAATCACCGGCAATTCTCCATGTAATTGCGCCAGCCAAAACGCTTCTTCTGCGTCTTTTTGCACAAGGAATTCTTCACTTTTTGACCAAACCGCATAATCTTTATATTGAACAGGTAATTTCTCTAATTTGTCTCCTCGATATAAGGCCGAAAGTTCATCGATTAAAACACTGACAGATGCACCATCTGAAATAATGTGATGCATATCAATGAGTAAATAATGAACATCCACCGAGACAGAAACTAGACCAATCCTAAGTAATGGCGCTATTTCTAAATCAAATGGACGGATAAAGTCACTCATGATTTGCTGGATGTCTCGACCGTTTCCATCTATTTTTTCTATGTTCAACGCGACATCTTCTTCAATCCGCTGAACAGGTTCATCTTGAACAAAGTCAAAGCTCGTACGAAATGCCTCATGACGATGAACAAGCTGTTCAACAGCATCTGCAAATCGTTTTTCATCAAATTTTCCTTCGAGCTTTAGAACAGCTGGCATATGGTAGCTGTTCTCGGCATTAGACATTTTTTGAAGAACAAACAGCCTTTTCTGAGCAGAGGTCACTGGATAATGTTCCGCTTCTGCCGCTTTCTCCACCCGCTTGATCTCCGTTTTCTCCGCTTGCTCAACAGCAAGGGCAAACGCCTCTAAGGTTGGTGATTCAAACAAGGATTTCAAGGAGAATTCCACGTGCATTTCTTCATACAGTCTATTCAGCATTTTCATGCCGCGTAATGAATGGCCTCCGCATTCAAAGAAGTGATCGTGTCTACTGATTCTCGGCACTTCAAGCACTTCCTCCCAAATGCCTGCCAAAATACGTTCTGTATCGGACTGAGGGGCGACGTACTCATTTGACGCCTGCTCCATCATATTAGGTGCTGGTAATGCCCGCCTGTCTACCTTGCCGTTACCGGTTAGCGGAAGCTCCTCCAATTGCATGAAGTACGTTGGCATCATATAGACAGGTAGTTCACTTGCCAATTGCTTGCGTAGATCAGCCAATGGGACAGACCCTTCTGCTGTAAAATACGCACATAGTGCATCATTTGACCCTGTGACCACAACGGCTTCATTTAATTGTGGATGACGAAGCAACTGGTGTTCAATTTCTCCAAGTTCAATTCGTTGTCCTCGAATCTTCACTTGATGATCCATTCTGCCAATGAATTCAAGGTCTCCATTTGATAACCATCTTGCGAGATCACCCGTTTTGTACATGAGCTCACCAGGACGGAAAGGATTCTCAACAAACTTACCGCTTGTCAGCTTTGGCTGACGATAATATCCTTTGACAAGCCCATCTCCGGCAACACACAGCTCTCCAGCAACACCTGGCGGTTGCAAGTGTCCAAATTCATCTACAATATAGACAGCAGTTTGGCTCACTGGTTTTCCAATTGGGATGGATAGCGCCTGTTCGTCGATTTGATTGACAGGATAATACGTTGTGAAAATCGTGCTCTCAGATGGACCATACATATGAACGAGCTTATCTTCCCCAATCGTTTCGAGCGCTGATGTGACATGAGGCACTGATGCACGTTCCCCGCCAAATAGAACCTTTCTTACGTTCTTGAGACAGTCTTTTTTCATGTCGACAAGTAAGTGGAAAAGAGCTGTTGTGATCATCAAAATACTGACTTTTTCCTCCTCGATCGCTAGAGAAAGGTCATTCATATTTAAAATATTGTCTTTTGGCAGAACAATGAGTTTTGCTCCATTTAATAAAGCCCCAAAGACATCGAACATAAAGGCATCAAATACATAGTTTGATAAACTCATGACCGTGTCATGATGATCAATCGTCAGATAATTCGTTTGCTTCACTGTTCTCAAAATGTTCCGATGTGTCACCATATTTCCTTTTGGTTGGCCTGTTGTTCCTGATGTATAAGTCAGATTTGCCAAGTCCTCAGATGAAACCCATATAGCTAAATTGTTTTCTGCCTGCTGATCTATTGCCTCGTTCTCTACCTCAATGACGGTTCCTCGGAAGGCTGTCAGTACAGATCGATCACGCAGCCCTTGATGTGTCAGTAAGACCTGTGCATCGCTATCAGTCATAAAGTGTTTGACACGTTCATCAGGGAAATCAGGATCTATTGGGACATAGACACCGCCCGCCTTTAAAACAGCCAGAACAGATAGCACCATCTCATTTGATCGTTCAAAAAGTAAGGCAGCTTTCATTCCTTTTTCAAAGCCATTTTCTCGCAAATAATGAGCGAGTTGATTCACCCGTTGATTCAGTTCCTGATAAGTAAGGACCGTATCTTGAAATTGTAGGGCAGGCTTATCTCCGAATTGATGCACTTGAGCTTCAAATTGCGACACAATCGTTTTTTCCGCAGGATATGGTGTCCGTAATGGGTTCCACATTTGCAGTTGATCCTCTGCCTCCTGATCAGACAACAACCGGTATGAACGAATCACTTCTTGCGGCGCTTCAACGATCTGCTCTAGCAAATAGACATAGTGCTTCAGCATCTGCTCCGCTGTACTTCGTTTGAATAATGCCGTACTGTAATCAAGGTCAAAGGATAAACCATCTCTTCCTTCAACCGCTTGCAGTGTTAAATCAAATTTTGCAATATGGAAATTGGTTTCCTCAATCTCGACTTTCATCTCTCCAAGATGCTGAGCTGACGAATGATCTGGCGTTAGGGTAAAGACTGTATCAAACAATGGATGACGGCTAAAATCTCGTTGCACATCCAATTTCTCAAGCAATTGCTCAAATGGGTATTGTTGATGTTCAAACGCTCGCACGGTCTTTTCTTTCACATGTTCGATGAGCTGCGTCATTGTCCCATTCGAATCAACCTCTGACCGCAAGGCAAGGGTCTGTACAAACATCCCGAGCATCTCGTTGAGATCTGCATGCACACGGCCTGCCGCAGGGGTTCCGACCACGAATTCCTTTTGCCCTGTGTATTTCGCAAGCAATGTATAGTAAGCAGAAAGCAAGACCGTATACAGCGTGGTGTGATGATTCGCCGCAAGCTTTTGCAACTGTTCTCTTAGCGTTTCGTCTATCCCCATGGTCACACGATCCCCTGCAAAGGATTGAACAGCCGGGCGCTGATAATCTGTTAGCAGCTGTAAAGCAGGGATGTCCCCTGAAAATTCCTCGAGCCAGTATGCTTCATCCTGTTGAAAACCTTGATCAGCTTGTTGTTTTTGCCAAACAGCATAATCTTGATATTGAAGCTTCAACGGTGCTTTAACCAAGCCCTCATAAACATCTGATAACTCGCGTAACATCAAATCAATCGACAGTCCATCCGAAATCAGATGATGCATATCGAAAAACAATAGATGCTCCTGTTCATGCACTGACTTCAAACCAATACGAAGAAGTGGTGCACATGCAAGATCAAACGGTCTGACAAATTGCTGCATGCTCTCCTCCAACGTATTGCCTACTAACGGTTCAATGACAAATGGCACGGACGATGCTACTCGCTGACGAGGAACACCTTTGATTGTATGGAAAGATGTACGCAAGATATCATGACGTGTCATAAGCCTTTCAAAAGCTTCGGTCAGTTTCTCACGTTGTAGCGTCCCTCTCAATCTCACAATCGCCGGCATATGATACGCAAGGCTTTGCTCCAATTGGCTGACCATATATACCCGTTGTTGTGCGGGAGACAAGGGATAATCAACCGCAAGCGGTGCTTTCGGAATCGTCACTTTAGAGGACTCTTCTGCTTGTTCAATAAAGATAGCCAATGCGGCAATCGTTTGCTGTTCAAATAAAACAGACAACGGGACATCTACATGAAAGATTTGTTGGATATGTGTGAGCACGGTCATCGCTTTAAGCGAATGCCCACCTCGATCAAAGAATGAATCGTACACACCAATCTCTTCTTGACCAAGCACTTCTTCCCATAATCGAGCAATCTTCGTCTCCAGATCATTTCTAGGTGCCACATAAACTGAACCAACCACTTTGTCCCCTTTTAATGCAGCAAGCGCACGGCGGTCGACTTTGCCACTGACTGTGAGCGGAAACCCATCGACTTCCTTGAAATAAAGAGGCATCATGTAAGCGGGAAGCTGACTTTTGATGGCGGCTTGCAGTGTAACGACCGACACATCTGCTTGACTGGATTGATAATAAGCACTTAAAACCTTTTCACCATCTGCTTCATCGACAACTAGCACGACAGCCTGATCAATTCCATCTACCTGCTCCATGACTGCTTCAATTTCGCCTGTTTCTATGCGGTAGCCCCTTATTTTTACTTGATCATCCATTCTTCCAAGATACTCAATTGTGCCATCTGGAAGCCATCTGACAATATCCCCTGTTCGATACATTCGCTCATGAGGGGAAAACGGGTCCGCCATGAATACTTTTTCGGTCATTTCAGGCTGATTCACATATCCTCGTCCCACACCTATGCCTGCAATGCACAGTTCTCCAGCAGCCCCCTGCACCTGTAATTGCTGATGCTCATTTAAAATATAGATGCGGTGATGGCCTAACGGCTTCCCAATCGAGACATATCTCTGTTCAGAAGACACCTGAAGTTCACTTAGGTCTATTCGATGAACCGTCGCATCCACACATGTCTCCGTTGGACCATATACATTCCATAACGTAAAATCAGGATTGCCGACACGAACGGCTTTTATCAAGGTCTGTGCCGCTTTTGCAGGCAACGCCTCTCCGCCAACTAGCATGTGAGTCAACGATAATCCGTCCAAATCTGCCGCTAGTAATAGCTGGACATGTGCCGGTGTCCCGTCTACCGCTCCAATTTGATGTTCTTTGTAATAAGCAGCTAGCTGGACCCCATTTCGAGACGTTTCTCTTGGCAAGATATGAAGGGTATGTCCAAATAACAAAGCAACAAAGATTTGTTTCACGGATGCATCGAAATGAAATGGTGCGAGAAGAGCCATTTGAAGATGACTTGTCCCTTGATAGATTTCATGATGCAAAGCATGAATCAAATGATGTAACTGAACATGCTCAATCATGACGCCCTTCGGTTTTCCAGTTGTTCCTGATGTATAAATCATATAAGCCAAATCCTGGGATGTCGTGTCATTTACCAGCTCAGGCAACGGACAATCATCTGATAAAACATCCTTTTGCACCACTAATTTCTGCGTTAGGTATGAGTACTGTTCAAATAGCAATTCCTCTGTTAAAACAATGGATGCACCTGAATCCTCTACAATATATTGAATACGCTCTTTAGGTAGGGAAGGATCAATCGGCACATAGGCTCCTCCGGCTTTCAATATTCCAAAAATGGCCACCATGGCATCTGCTGTACGATCCATTAAAACAGCAACAGGCACATCACGCGAAACACCGTTCAGCTGTAAATACCTTGCCAGCTTTTCTGCCTTTTGATACAGCTCACCGTAAGTATATGTTCCGTTTTCCGCCACAACGGCTGTTCGCTCCGAAAAGTGTTTTGCCGCCTCATCAAACAAAAGATGAACCGGCTTTGGTGCCGGCAGTTCGAACGATGTCCCCTTAGATAATTGCAGCAACTCCTTTTGTTCATCCGTAGAAAAGAAAGGCAATGTCCCAATCAACTGATCAGGATGAGATAGCGCATGGTCTAGTAAAATCGATAACCGATCAAACATCATACGCATGTCATCTTTACTGAATAAATCTGTGCGATAGTCCAAATCGATGGTCAATGTATCCGTATCCCAACGGTCCTTAACATGAATTGAGATATCATTCAATCCGCTTCCGCTAAAGATTGGTTCAGTGATAAAAGAGAGGTTCTCTTTTTTCTGCCATTGCATCACCTGATACTCCAAAGAAATATCAAACAGGCGCCCTGTAAACCCTTCTCTTTCTCGTAAGTCATTGATCAGCAAATTATAAGGGTATTTTTGATGACGCAATACCTTCATCTGATCCGCCATGACATGTTTCGCAAAATCTAAAAAGGTTTGAGTTCCATGAACAGACGCGCGCATAGGAATGGTTGAAACAAACATACCAATCATCTTTTTCTCTTTGGCATTTGTCCGGTTGCCCATAAAGGTTCCCAGTACAACATCTTCCATGCCGCTAAATCGATGCATATAAATATAGACGGCGGACAAAAACAGAGATAACATACTAACCTTTTGTTCTTCACAAAAAGCCCGTAGCTTCTCCTTTAAAGAATCAGATATATCCCCAGAAAAACGCTCCGCATGTAAGCTCAAATCATATCCTTGATGTTGCTTTAAAGAAGCGAAGTCTGGGATATGAGCAAATTGCTCATTCCAAAACACTTGATCCTTTTGAAAACGTTTAGAAGTTTCATAGGTTTGCTCACTCATGATGTGATCAACGAAGGAAATGTCTTCCACGTGAGAATGTTCCGCCCCTTGCAGCAAGTCATGATATAAATCCATGATGCGATTTCCCATTAGAATAATTGAAATCCCATCCGCTACGATGTGATGTGCTTTACAAAACAACCAACACTCTTGGTCACTGATTTGAAACACCGTAAATTCAATCAAGGCACTATCGATCAACGCCATCGGCTCACGGATTTGTTCATTCGCCCATGCCCTCACATCTTTCTCACTCCAGCCTTTCACAAGTCGAATCGGCCATTTCTCATAAGGTTTGATATATTGAACAGGCTCTTCCTGCTCATTTCGATAAACAAGCCTTAAGCGAAGAGAGTCAGTTTGGCGAATGTATTCTTGAAGCACGTCAACGATCAAAGAAGGATTCAGACCTGATACCGATCTTAATCTGGCGAATCCACCCAAATTAGAAATACTTGTACCTGGATAAAATCTTTCTGTATAAAACACTCGCTTTTGCGCATGTGTTAAGGGGTAATATTCTGTATTCATTCTCATTCTCATCCTCCGCCTCTTCTAGTTTTCTCCACCAATGTGATACCCTGCACCCTCTATATCAAAAGAACCAAGTCTATTTCATTAAAATAGATGAAATAATGGAAAAAGAGCCCACCCCGAATAAAACGGAGGGACTCCAATTTTCATTCGGTAGCCTGCCGACCATAGTAAAAGAAAGCAACATTTACCTTAGGACATGGCTTTGCGTCTCTACGTTTCCATAGATTTGCCTTTTTCTTCTTTTCTTTTAGATATTTTCTATTTATGTCCACTTTATATGAAATTATTGTTTTTTTCACCGAAAACTGGGTGTAAAGATTCATGCGTTATACCGAAAGGAGTACCATTTAACTTACGATATTTACCGAAAATAACTAATAATAGTTGCGTTCAACCGAAAATAAATGACTAAATACCGCAAAAATTTCTTTTTTTCCTCATTTTCTTTCAATTTAGCCGAAATGTAGGAGAGAGGCCTCCTTTCATTTTCCATATTTTCTTAAATCTTAAGAACTATATTCCCTGAATTATTGAATATTTTTACCATAAAAACAAAAAGAAAAAGAGCTGTCATTCCACGTAACAGCTCCTTGTTTCTTCATTATATTTACATCACCTTAGACAACCCAATTGTTTTCTCGATGACCAGTAACGCAATAATAGAAATGATAATAAATATGACAGATATCGCATTGACACTCGGATCAAAGGTCTGCTCAATGTAATGAAACGTTCTCACAGGAATTGTGATGGTTTGAGGAGACGAGACGAACAAACTAATCGAGATTTCCCCGAAAGATGTAACGGCGGAAAACACCCCACCTGCAATGATACCTGGCTTGATCAAAGGCAACGTCACTCGAAAGAACGTACGAACTGGACCAGCGCCAAGATTCATCGACGCGAGTTCAAGACGTGGATCAAGATTTGAAATACTCACCCCAACTGTTCGAACGACATATGGGAAACCAATAATCACATGACCTATCACTAGCGCCCACAAAGATCCTGTAAAACCCATAGCCGTGAACAAGTAAAGCATTGCAATGCCTAAGACCACCTGCGGAATCATGAGAGGTGATAAAATAAAGGCTTGAATGGCCTCTTTTCCCTTAAAGGACAGTCTTGCTAATGCATACGAAGCCATTGTTCCTAAGAGAACGGTAAGCGGCGTGACAATCAGCAACAATATGACACTGATTCGCAAAGACTCCATCCATTCTGGGTTTGACACAACCTCCTGAAACCAACGAATGGAAAACGATGTGGGCGGAAACTCAGGAAAAGCATTCGGGCTAAAAGCAGAAAGGACAATGACAAGAACAGGTACTGTCAAAAATAGATACACCAACGATCCTGCCGTCCAAATGAAGATAGAAAGCAAACGGTCACTTAATGACTGTTTACGCATGCATCCTCGCCTCCCAACGCTTTAAAAGATAGCTTAATAGACTGACCACAACTAACACACAAACCAATAAAGTAAACGACATCGCCGCAGCAAGAGGTAAATTATATACTTGCATGACCTGCTGATAAATAGACAGCGGAAGCAGCGGCTGCATCCGTCCCCCGACCAATAGCGGAGTAATATAGCTTCCTGCCGCCAGTGAAAAGACAATGATGGCGCCCGTCACCATACCTGGGATCGTCAGCGGTAGGGTTACATGAAAAAAGGTCCGAATCCGTCCAGCTCCGAGGCTCATCGATGCTCGTCTTAAATGTTGGTCTACATCGGTTAAGCTCGCCGCTATGGGGAGAACGGCAAATGGCAACATCACCTGAACGTAGGCAATGATCACCGCATTCATATTCCATAGCATTGATAATGGCTCTTGAATGACATGCCAATCTAATAACATCCCATTGATAATGCCATTTTGAGAAAGAAGCACAATCCACGCAAACGTGCGAATGACGACACTTGTAAGGAGCGGTGAAACGAGTAAGATATAGAAAAATGCCCGTAACCGGCGACTCGGCGCCTTTACTAACACGTACGCCGCAGGATAAGCCATGCATAAACAAATCACCGTCGTCTTTATCGCCACCCACACTGTACTTACGATCGCCTTCACATAAGCATCTGTCGTGAACACATGCATATATTGAGACAAACTATATGTTTGTAATGTATTCATCATCGAGTCAACATCACGGAAACTAAGGACAAACATCATCACAAGCGGAGCAAGAAGAAACACCACTAAAAACAAACAGGCTGGCAGCAACATGAACCAATGAAAACGTTGATTCTTCTTTCTAACTCGCATCATGTATGCACCTTCGAATCTAGGAAAACCACATCTTCCGGTTGCCAATTGATATGAATGGTTTCTCCAACTTTCGGCAGTTTGGGAAAGGCTGCGTCTGAAGCATGTACAATGATTCCTCCCCTATCCAGTCTTACAACCAAACGTAATGAATGCCCTATATAATTGACTTCTGCTAAAACACCTGTGACATGATTCGGATGAGCATCTTCCCGCTTAGATGAAACAGTGATCCTCTCAGGGCGTAGCATGAGTAAATACTTTAGATTCTCACCTTTCTCTTTACGTGCCGTTGTCTTCAACTGAACATGCTGTCCGTTTGATTGGATTAAATGCGGAACAATTAGAGTAGAATTAGCTTCATCGTACTCCGCTTCAAATAAATTAACTTGTCCAATAAATTCAGCGACAAACCGATTGTTTGGCTGGCGATACACCTCTAAAGGTGTTCCAATTTGCTGAATTCTCCCCTCACCTAAAATCCCAATCCGATCAGACAGACTTAAAGCTTCTTCTTGATCATGCGTCACAAGTATTGTCGTAATCCCAACATTTCTTTGGATATTCCGAAGCTCAGTCTGCATATTCTTCCTCAGTTTCGCATCTAAATTACTGAGCGGTTCATCCAGCAGAAGAACAGATGGTTGTATAGCAAGAGCCCTTGCAATTGCCACCCGCTGCTGCTGACCACCGCTTAACTGGTGCGGCATACGATTCGCATATGACTCTAATTGGACGAGAGACAGACTTTCCATGACCCTTTGCTTCATTTCTGCTTTCTTTCTCTTTTGAACCTTCAATCCGTACGCCACATTATCAAATACAGTGAGATGAGGGAACAGAGCATAGCTTTGAAACACCATACCCGTTTTTCTTTGATAAGGAGGTAAAGACGTCACATTCCGATCCCCAATATAGACCATTCCTTTTGTAGGATCTAAAAACCCCCCAATAATGTTCAATAAGGTCGATTTCCCGCAGCCACTAGGACCAAGTAGGGAGAAAAATTCTCCATCATTGACGGTCAGACTGACATCGCGAAGAGCCATTTGCTCACCGAAATGCTGGCTGATGTGTTCTAATTTGATTCCACCCATACGATCACCTATTTTCCTCCGCCTAATACTTCGTTCCAACGATTTGTCCATTGACCAAGCTCTGAAGTAGCTGTCTCGTAATCGACCCACGTCAGCTTGTTATAATAATTCTCTCCAACTTTCACTTTCCCCTTAATCTTGTCACCATATTTCACATCTGAATTTGACATTCCGTAATAAGATTTTTCTGAGAAAGCTTCTTGAGCCTCTTTTCCGCTTAAATAGTCTAATAATTTGTAAGCAGCTTCCTCATGCTGACTCCCTTTGGTTAATGCCCAGCTCGCAACAGCTGCAACAGCGCCTTCCCTTGGATATGAAAAACCGATATCCATGCCTTCCTCTTCTAGCGCAAATACACGACCATCCCAATAAGGCACTGCTGTAATGTCACCACGTTCTAATAAGGTTTGAATGGATCCTGGATTATCTGGAAAAGCGGCTACATGCCCTTTTAATTGTGCTAGGCTTTTAAATGCTTTATCAATATCCTTTGGATTTGATTCTGTTCCTCCTTGTGCGTGAACAAGCGCAGAGAAGAATTGCAAGCCGGCTGAATAGGTCGGAGAAGAAATAGCAATCTTCCCCTTCAGTTGGTTGCTCCATAGATCCGTCCAGCTGTTTGGCTCCTGTTTTACAAGATCCTTTCGATAAGCAATCCCTAGCTGCCCCATACTAAACCCGGCTGCAAATTGTTTTCCATCCACAGTGAGTTTTTTTTGCACCGAACGATATAACTTTTTCACATTAGGTGCTTTTTCTTCGTTAATAGGCTCGAGGACATTTGCGGCGATTCCTCGTTGAATCGTATCAGGCTGTAAAATTAGCAAGTCATATGGCGGATTTTTACCGTTAGAAGCTTTTAATTTCGTGAACCATTCTGAATCTGCACCAGAGACTGTTTGCACGTTGATGCCAGTGTCGTTTTCAAACTTTTCGAGAATCGGTTTTATATTTTTTTCCCAATCGCCACCATATACGCCTACGATGACCGTTTGCTGTTGCTTGCTTTGATCCTGTCCATTTCCGCCACAGGCAGTCAGTACCAGGATCATTGATAGGACACCTACACACATTGTCATTAATCTTTTTTTCACGATTCATTTCCCCCTTTTTGATGATGCAACTCACGAAGCGCTTGAATAACATCCGCTTTTGTTAACGGCTCTTCTCTATGTCTGAAATGTGCATGCACTGCGTGTTTATAGTGCGTGCGTTCATTAGCTGAGTATGAGCGAAGCTGAACGGCCAGTGCGCTGCTAGCTTCGTCCGTCCATACTTTCTCATAAGCCGCTCTTTTCTCTCCAAAATCCCAAACATCATTCGAAGTGAAACCGTCACTTTCTTCTCGAAGCTCCCTTGTTTTCTCTTCATCTATCTTCCATTCATTGTGTTCCATATAGACTTTGACACCATACTGCTTTCGTGCTCTCTCTTGACTGAGAAGACCTGCTTCGACTTCTTGAAGGATCATTTCTTTTTTTCTGGAAAGCGGACTTCCCCAGCCTCCTCCACTTGGTGAAATCAACTGAACAATATCGCCTTGCTCAAGATGCAGGACATCAATTTTCGGCTCGTCTAGTTCTTCGCCATTTTGTTTGATCAGCTTCACCTCACCGACTGCCCCCGCACGGCCACCCATTAGCCCCCACGGTTGGAATTTCATCCGTTCCATGCCTCGTGCTGTAACCATCGACTCAGGCTTGGTCATTTCAAATTCCAAACCAATGGCATGTCCACCTCTATTCTCTCCCGCACCTCCAGTGTCCGGTACGATTTCATATCGATGAACATGAATATCAATATGCTGCTCCAAACTCTCAATCGGTGTATTCCTTAAGAACCCGGATGAATGATCAATCCCATCAACCCCATCAGCATCTTTTCCAGCACCTCCGCCTCCTCCTAACGGTTCAACAACGGACATTTTTCTTCCACCTGTTTGATCATCAGGAACAGAAAGTACTACAATCGCTGATTGACCTGCTCCCGCTGCCGGAATCGCCTCGGGTAATAACTTACCAATGGCACCTAACACAACATTGAACAGCCTCATTGTAATCGAATGCCTAATACCAACAGATGCTGGGTATTCAGGATGCACAAGCGTTCCTTTAGGGGAGATGATCTCAATTGGATACGTTATTCCACCATTGATCGGGATAAATGGATCTTGACTAATGATGTAATTAATCAACCCCTGATATAGAAAGGAATGCTTCTTGCCATTAGTAACAAGATTAAATGCCGTCTTTACTTGCGGATCACACTCTGAAAAATCCAGCGTCAGCCGTTTCCCTTTAACAGTCAGCTTTATTTTTAATCGAATGGGCACATCTGAAATCATGTCGTCATCCAAATAGTCGGCGAATTCACTCGTCCCATCTGGAATGGCCTCAATGACCTTTCCTGCACGATCTTCCGCCTGCTTCAGCAAATCAACCATTCCTTGTTTCACTTCATTTAGGCCAAATTTCTCGATCATTTCCTTCAAACGAATATCTGCGGTATGAACAGCTGCGATCATGGCATTGATATCCCCATCATTTAGATGACTTGCCCGGCTATTGGCTCTTAGAAATGTACGGACTACTTGATTTTCGTTTCCTGCTTCATAAATTTTGACGGGCGGAATTCTTAACCCCTCTTGATGAACATCGGTTGCCGTAGGTGAAATACTTGAAGGCACAAGACCGCCAACATCACTTACATGGACAAAAGACCATGCATAGCTCACAATTTCATCATCTACAAAAATGGGTTTAATGATATGAACATCTGGAAGGTGAGTAGCTAGCCCATCTGTCGTATAAGGGTCATTTGTGATGATAATATCCCCTGGCTGGAGTGGACCACTTTCTTCAATAGCCTTTTTTAAACTAAGTCCTAAAAAGATCGTCACACCAACAGTTTTCGGATAAACAAAGAAATCTCCAGATGGCGTTGCTAATGCCGTCGCAAAATCAGCTGATTCTTTTACGAAGGTCGTAAATGATGTCCGCTCAATTACATGTCCCATACCAGATGCAATGGCATTAAAATAACTGCGCATCATTTCAAGCTTCGCTGGATCAGTTCTCATTTAAAGCTACCTCCCTCGAAATCACCAAGTTTCCTGATAGATCAATTTCACCGCTCCAATTTGGTAAGATCAATGTCGTTGTATCATCCTGCTCAACAATGGCAGGTCCGTTCACGATCGATCCGGCCGATAGATTACTTCGGTTATAGATCGCTGCTTCGTACTCTTTATCTTCTATAAAGACCCATCTATATGCATGTGGCTTCAATGCTTCTCGGCTACTTTCTTGAACAGAGGAAAAAGGAAGCGGCGGCGTTTCCCCGATGACGCGAACCCTTAAATGAGTGAATTCAATTTTCGCCTGATCATCTCTATGCCCATATTGACGTTTATGGAGCTGGTGAAATGCTTCAATCAGTTGATGGACGTCCTGTTCTTGCTTCAGCCAATCAGCTGATAACGGCAATTCGATTTCAAATGCCTGACCTTGATAACGTGCGTCAGCCATTAATAAAATGGACGTATTTTTTATATGTTGGATGTGCTGCTGACTGAACCATTCAGTCGCTTGACGGGTTAATATCTCATAATCTTGTGTTAATTGTTCAATTGTGTAATCTTGCAAACATATTTTCTTAGATAAGACGGCATCATGAATAAAGTCAGCTGTGAGAGCACCTAATGCACATAATGTACCAGGACTTGGAGGAACGACCACGTGTTTTGCATGTATTTCTCTCGCAAGGAAGTTTGCGACGACAGGTCCTGCGCCGCCAAACGCTAGTAAACTAAAATCTCTAGGGTCAAACCCTTGCTGCTCCATGACATTGCTTAATTCCGTGTACATATTGGCTATAGCCACTTGAATCAGTTGATCAGCTGCCTGTTCCACCGTTTTATGAAGCTGATCTGCAATCGGCTGAAAGGCTACTTTTGCCGCAGCAAGCTGTAGTTGTAAATGTCCTCCGGCAAAACGAGCTTGATTCAGATAACCGCATATGAGGAACGCATCTGTTAAAGCTGCTTTCGAGCCTTTTCCATATGATGCTGGACCAGGGTGAGAACCAACCGATTCAGGTCCTGCCTTTAACAGACCACCTTGATCAATCCACGCAACAGAACCACCGCCAGCTCCTATTGAATACATCGCAACAGAAGGTAGAATGATCGGAAAGCCTGAAAGCTGATTTGACTGTGCCATTGTCGGTCGTCCTTTTTGAATAATCGAGATATCTGCACTTGTACCACCAACATCAAAAGTGATCAGGTTGGGTTTGTCCGCAGATGCTGCGATTCTAGCTGCACCAATGACTCCAGCTGCTGGACCTGAAAAAAGGGTTTTAACCGGTGCGTCTGCAGCACTTTCTGCATCCATTAAACCACCATTTGATTGAGTTATATATGGAGAAATGGGTACACCTTCTTCTTCCAAGCGAGTTTTTAATGTGTGTAAATACTGCTTCACTTGTGGTTGAATGTACAAATTGACGACAGACATCACTGTCCGCTCATATTCTCTCATTTGGGGCCATAATTCAGATGATGTAATAACGACTAGATGTGGGTAATGGCGCTTGATATAGGCTTTTGCCTGTAATTCATGAACTGGATTCTGATAACTATGTAAAAAGGAAATAACAATACCCGCTAACTTTTTAGAGATGACCTGCTGTACAGCCTCATCCAATTGTTGCAGATGGAGTGGTTTTTTGATCGTACCGTCATGTAACAACCGCTCGGTGATTGGGTATACATGCTTTCGTGGTATTAACGGGTCTGGCAAACGGGAATTGAAGTCATAAGGAATGGGCAGGCGCAAACGTTGTAATGTCAAAATATCTTGAAAACCTTCCGTAACAAATAGAGCTAAATTCGCTCCTTTTCGCTGTAATAATGTATTCAGACCAATTGTCATCCCATGCACAAGATATTGGATTTTAGATAAGTCGATGCCCCTTTTCTTTAGAAGTTTTAACCCATTGATTATTCCTTGAGCTGGGTCATCCGTCACTGTGGGTGTTTTGAGTTCGATCAGCTCTCCTGTCGCTTCATTTATCAGCGATAAATCTGTAAATGTTCCACCAATATCTATTCCGAGCCGATAAGAGACATCCGCCATTTGTACTTCCCTCCTGCAATGTAAATAGCATCATATTTTGATAAATTAAGACATTTTTTTGATATTTGACTCCATATTATTAAAGCGTATCGGTCTAGTCAATTTTATTTTTAAAATTTTCTGTATGTGAAAGTCTTGAATTTAACTCAAATCAGGCATAAAAAGCTATTTTATAGGTTATTCATCTTTTTTTCTGCATCTAAAATGAACATTTTTATTATTTTATACAAACATAAAAATGCGACAGACCTGAAAAATGTTTTTGAATTTTAAAAGACGTTTTTTCAAAATCAGGGGAAATTGGTAAGTCATTCTGCTATACTTCTTTTTACAAAATACGCAAAAAGGAAAGAGAGATCGCATCTATGAAACTTCTTAAAATCATTCTCTTGCTTTTATTCATTGTGATTGGCGTTGCCACAGGCTATATCCAACTAGAGCAAAGTAAACAAGAGACTCATGCACCTTATGATAAAACCATTCATTTTCCATCAGATCGTTATCCAGAAACTGCGAGGCATATCGAAGAGGCAATTGATGAGGGTCATTCATCTATTTGTACGATTGATCGTAAACATAGCGATGATCAAAGAGATCAATCACTTCGTGGCATCCCAACTAAGACTGGGTACGACCGTGACGAATGGCCAATGGCGATGTGTAAAGAAGGCGGAACAGGGGCTTCTGTGAAATATGTGAGTCCCTCAGATAACAGAGGTGCTGGTTCTTGGGTTAGTCATCAATTGTCAGACGACCCTGATGGCACAAGGATTCAATTTATCATTGATTGATTCAATGGTCTTTTCTAAATAAAAAAACAGCACTTTTCTATTTCAATCCATTTTTTCATGCCGATAATCCTAAAGGAGGGAGACCTACCAAATACTTTAAGGAGACAAAAGCATGAAGAAAACAGGAAAACTGAGGCTTGGCGCCAAAATAATGTTGATCTTTTTAAGTGTCCTCATTTTATTTTCAGCAGTTGTTGGTTATGTCGTCAATCGGGAGATGACAAAAAACATTGAGCAAATGGCTACTGAAAAAGCAAAAGGGGACCTCAACTTAGGATTCGCCTATCTCAATGAAACAATTGCTGGCTCATGGCAAATCAAAGATGGCCAACTTTACAAAGGAAATACCAAAATGAATGATCACACCACACTGGTTGATCAATTAGCCGATTATACTGGGGACACCATCACAATTTTCCAAGGAAATATTCGTGTCGCAACGAATGTCATGGTAAATGGAAAACGTGCAGTGGGAACTGAAGTCTCACCTGAGGTAAAGGCGGCTGTTTTAGATAATGGGGAAAATTATTACGGAACGGCAAATGTAGCTGGAAAAGACTATCAAACAGCTTATATGCCGATCAAAAATGAAGAAGGCGAAACGATTGGTATTTTCTATACTGGTGCAAACCAAAGTATGATTTCAGAAATGCTTCAATCGTTTTTTGTTCAATTTGTGATTGTCCTACTATTAAGTCTTATCGTTTCTGTTATCATCATTTTTATTTTTACAAAAAGCATCCAAACACGCCTTCGAAACATGGCTTCTGCTATTAAGAGTGCTGGTGAAGGGGATTTGACGGTCAATGTGACCGACCAAACTGGAGATGAACTTTCAGAGCTAGCTGGGCATTTTAATATTATGCGGGAAAAGCTAAATCAAACCATTTTAAACGTGATGAATACGTCGGAGTTGGTCGCAACCTCTTCTGAACAGTTATCAGCTAGCGCAGAAGAAACGAGTGCCGCTTCGGAAAAAATCACCTACACGATGCAGGAAGTGGCTCAATCATCTGAAGAGCAATCATCACAGATGGCTGCAAGTGAACAAACCATGATTCAAGTATCAAACGAATTGGGGAATATTACAGATAATGCAGAACAAATGGAAGCAAGAAGTGAATTTGCACAAGAAGTGGCTCAAAAAGGTGTACAGAATATTGGCGAAGTCAACTCGCAGATGACATCTATCGCTCAATCCATTGAAGAAAATGGTACAGCGATTCAAGCACTGGAAACACGTTCAGCCGAAATTGACCAAATTTCTAAAGTCATCACTGACATTGCTGACCAGACGAACCTTCTTGCTCTTAATGCAGCAATTGAGGCAGCACGAGCAGGTGAACATGGAAAAGGTTTTGCTGTTGTAGCAGACGAAGTGAGAAAACTTGCTGAAGAATCTCAATCATCATCAAACATGATCTCTCATCTCATTTCAGAAATTCAAAAAGAGATGAAGAACTCGACGAGCGCAATCAAACGAGTCAGAGAGGAAGCGGCTCAAGGAGCTATTCTCATATCTCATACAGAAGAATCGTTTACCGATATTCAGCAGTCAATGAGAGAGATTGCCGATGGCATTCACCATTTATCAAATGCGACACATAAAATCGCCTCTTATACAAACGATGCAAAGCAATCTTTTGCATCTATTACGCAAGGCGTTAAGATGACAAGCGAACATTCACAACAAGTGGCTGGATTAACAGAAGAGCAATTCGCCGCAATGGAAGAAGTAACAGCTTCATCTGAAGCTCTTGCTCATTTAGCAGGAGATTTAAAAGAAATGGTCTCACAATTTCACATTTAGATGCCTCAAACGGTATAAGCAAGACGGTGCCAATCGTCTTGCTGACCTAAAATTACTCCATGAATCATTCTTTCAAACTTTCATTTTCAAACGAATTTGCTAGCTGCATACGATTCTATTATGAAAAAAGGAGTTTTTAATATGAATGCTTTAAACCAAATCTATTCTCTGTCCATCTCTTATCATCAATTAACAGTTTATGCTGGAAACCAGTCTCCTCCTGTTATTGATTGGACGGATGACGCCATTCGTCAAGGATTCGCAACGGGAGAAAGCGGCGTTTCTTTCGAAGGGGTGCACAACGGAAGGGCGTCTATTATCACGACATTAGACAACTTTGAGCCTCCATCTTCCGTTGATAGATCCGTAACTGTGCCATTTAAACACACACACGATCATATTCATATCACAAGCGTCATGTCACAAGTTCTGTCGTTTCCCATTCCAAAAGGAGACTATGAGCTGACCTGCTATACTTCACGACAGTCTGATCAAGACATCTATTCCTTTTATTTCAAGCGAGTATAATCTGTTCCAAGACTTTGTAGATTATGGCTGATCATAACGATCAAGCCATCTTTCTGCAAAGTCAACGGATTCTCTCATCGACAATAAATATGTATTGGCCAATCCTACCTGACCATGATGATGGGTGTATTCTGAATGTAAAAAATCAAGTCCAATCTGATCAAACAATTCTTCTCTCGTGATAATATCTTGATACTCTTTCCACACCTTCCATCCTTTTTCTAATATAGGGGCTCCCCTCGTCATGAGGTCTTGCTGAGCAATTCTATATTCAGCTAAGTGAAAGGATGTATGACTTTCAAAAGATGTACCAATTAACAGCACTTGAGCATCGAGATCATACATGCGGCCTAGTGGGGATTCTTCGCCTAAACCATAAGATAGCGAATGGTTTTTCAAAATGTCATGCTTCCTTTTCCCCCATGCTAAGAAAGAAAAATTAGGATGGCTACTTCGAGATACACCTGGGTATTTCCAAAAGGTTTCGGCTACCCTTCCCATCGCAGTGGGCGTCGTGTATGCCGGATCGTACGCAGGCATGGTTTCTTTGATTGATTTCCACCATGATTGAGGAACAGGCGGATCAATCCAATCTGCTGGATCAGACAGTTCTAAAGTCTGCGCCGGCATAATCAGCGTCCCTTCTTCTGTTATGGTGTCCATCAATGCTTGAATGACGGCTACAGCACCACCATTTACCCAACCGATAGAGGATAAGGATGAGTGAACACATAAGACCATGCCCTCTTTCACACCCAATTGAACCAAGTCTTCTTTGATTCTATCCTTTGTTATTGGTTCAGCTTGATTTTGTATTAATTTTCGCATGAATCATTTCCTCCTGCATCTCCTTTTCGCCCAGCATTTGCTCTTTACTTTCAAAAACGTTCAAAGACTATTTGACATGAGACTCTCTTAATATATCAGAAAAAACGGCTGCATTTTGAAAATAACACGGTTGCGAAACACTCCTGTATCCCATCAGTAGGACATTCGATCCGCCAGAAAAGGAATCGCCATCTAGCAAATCAATATATGAAAAATCCAATTGTAGATCTTCCTGTATGCATTGAAAGTGAAGTTATATCTAATGTCGTGTTGTTCACCTACTGAATGTTGTCGGCGACACGACGGTAAAAGAACAGTTGGTCGTAACTCTTCCTAGCTATCCTCAACCTAGGAAAATTCTCCTTCATCATAAAAAACCGGCTTTCTTTGCCGGTTTGATTATGGTCTGGGGTGCTTTGGTTTTTTCAGTAATGGAACAAAGCCATTCTCTTTTAAGTGATTGTAGTGCTCATCCATTCGTTTCGTAATTTGTGTACCTTGCTCCTTCGTTAATACACCATACTGAACGTACTTCTCAATCACTTCTTTTCGTTTTGACAGAATTTGCTGTTCAAGCGCTTCAATTTGTTTTTGTTGATCTGCCTTCAATTTCACTTGGTGTGTTACCGGACGCTTTTCCATTTGTGGAGTTTCTCCATGAGCTGTTGCCAAGTCAAAACCAAATAATAACACCATGGATAGGATGATCAAGCTACATGTTTTCTTCATAACTGCTGTTCCCTCCTTATTTGGTCTTATATTGCACACTCTTTCCTTTTTTATACATTGTTTTACACGTTCGAATTGAACATAATATTCTTACTTTTTTGTTTTTCGTCTGAAAACGTTGTCCTAAAAGGAAAAGCATGCTATGTTTTGATTTGTATCAAAAATAGAGGAGGATTCTTAAATGAGTCATTTTTATTATAAAAAACCTATCTGGATGATACTTGTCGTATCTGCACTGATGCTCATAATTTCAGGGTGTAGTCAATCAGGATCATCTCAGTCTGGGGAATCAAAATGGGATCAGATTCAAAAGAAAGGGAAAATTGTCGTAGCTACATCGGGCACCCTTTATCCTACGTCTTACCATGATACATCTAATGGCAAGGATCGATTAACTGGCTATGAAGTTGAAATCGTCAAAGAGGCTTTCAAGCGCCTTGATGTCAAAGTAGAGTTTAAAGAAATGGGCTATGACGGGATGTTAAGTGCCATTAATTCTGGTCAGGTGGATGCCGCTGCAAACGATATCGATATCACTGATGATCGTAAAGATAAGTTCGCATTCTCAACCCCTTATAAATATTCCTATGGAACGGCGATTGTACGTAAAGATGATTTGTCTGGTATTCAGACCTTAGAAGATTTAAAAGAAAAAAAAGCAGCAGGGGCTGCAACCACTATTTACATGGATGTCGCTCGTAAATACGGTGCGAAGGAAGTCATTTATGATAATGCCACCAACGAGCAATATTTAAAGGATGTGGCGAACGGCAGGACAGATGTTATTCTGAATGACTATTACTTGCAGACACTTGCTCTAGCTGCATTTCCTAAATTAAATATCACCATTCATCCTGACTTAAAATACATGCCGAGTGAACAAGGATTTGTGATGAAGAAGAATAACACTGAGCTTCAAAAAGAATTGAATCGTGTGTTAAAAGACATGAAAAAAGATGGTACCATGAAAAAGATTTCTGAGACATTCTTTCAGGATGCAGACGTTTCAAAGAAAATAGATGCTGATGTCGAAGATGTCGACATTTCTAAATAAGGAGCCTCATCTTGGGAGATATTCATCTAGAATATATATTTAATCCTGCACTGGCAAAGGCGTCACTTCCGTTTGTCCTGAAAGGCATTTGGCTGACGCTGCTCATTTCCTTTGTGAGCATGTTTTTCGGCACGATTCTTGGATTTTTCATTGCCCTTGGTAGAATGGCGAATACCTGGTTCCTTCAGTTGCCTGCTCGCCTGTATATCTCGTTCATGCGAGGGGTTCCGATTCTTGTGATTTTGTTCATTCTTTATTTCGGATTTCCTTATATCGGTATTGAATTGACAGCAGTAACTGCCGCGATCATTGGATTCAGTTTTAATAGTGCGGCCTACATTGCTGAAATCAACCGAGCAGCCCTCTCCTCTGTTCCAAATGGTCAGGTTGAAGCAGCGAAATCTCTAGGTCTCAGCTATTGGCAAAGAATGCGTGGGGTCATCTTGCCTCAGTCCGTTCGCATCGCACTGCCGCCATTGACCAATGTCATGCTTGATTTAATCAAAGCCTCTTCTCTGGCAGCGATGATCACTGTACCAGAGCTCTTTCAGCAAGCAAAAATTGTGGGCGGGCGAGAGTTCGATTATATGACCATGTATATTTTGGTCGCACTGATTTACTGGGGCATTTGTAGTGTCGTCTCATTGCTCCAAGACTTTTTAGAAAAACGCTATGCAAACTATCTGTAACACATAAAAAGAGCAGGTCCAATCGCAATGGACCTGCTCTTTAATGTATGAGCCATAACCAGCCGTATAACCCCAATAAGGTCAGGATCAAGGTTGGAATGGTGAGGATGATTCCCGCTTTCATATAAGCGCCCCAAGAGATATGGACGCCTTTTTTCTTCAAGACATGGAGCCACAGCAATGTTGCCAGTGATCCGATTGGGGTCATTTTCGGACCGAGGTTGGAACCAATCACATTTGCATAAATTAGTCCATCCCTCATGACACCTGCTGTATTTGTATGATCAATGGCCATCGCATCAATCAACACAGTTGGGAGATTATTCATCACAGAGGACAACACTGCGGCTAGCATGCCCATCAACATCGTCCCTGCAAGCAATCCATGAGATGCCCCGTGTTCAATCCATGCTGCGAGTATCTCTGTTAGACCGACATTCTTCAGCCCATAAACCACGACATACATCCCGATCGAAAAGAACACAATGGACCAAGGTGCTTCTTTGATCACTCGTTTCGTCGCCACATGCGGACTCTTTTTAGCTAACCATAAGAACGCTATGGCAATGCCGCCTACAATGATCGACACCGGAATTCCCACTAGCTCCCCGGCAACATAACCAACTAGCAGACAACCTAGCACATACCAAGACAAACGGAACATGCGGACATCTTGTATTGCAGACACCGGCTCTTTTGCTTGTGTCATATCGTATGTTCTCGGGATGAGCTTTCGGTAAAACACATAGAGAACGAGCATACTTGCCCCAAGCGAGACAAGGTTTGGCACAAACATATTCACTGTATATTCAAGAAAGCCAATATGAAAATAATCGGCTGATACAATATTGACCAGGTTACTAATCACAAATGGCAAAGACGTCGTATCTGCGATAAAGCCACTCGCCATGACAAACGGTAGCACCATCCGCTCGTCCAACTTCAAGGCTCTCACCACAGATAGCACAATTGGGGTTAAAATGAGCGCGGCTCCATCGTTAGCAAAGAAAGCTGCCACCACGGCGCCAAGCAATGTTAAATAAATAAACATGCGGACACCATTTCCTCTAGCTGCTTTCGCCATATGCAACGCAGCCCATTCAAAAAAGCCGATTTCATCTAAAATTAAAGAAATGATGATAATGCCAATAAATGCGAACGTGGCATTCCAAACGATTTGCGTCACTTCCCATACATCGCCTAGATGAACAACACCAAAGGCGAGAGCAAGTATAGCGCCTCCACATGCTGACCAGCCCATGGTGAAGCGTCCCGGCTGCCAAATGACAAGAACGAGAGTCATGATGAAAATCAAAATCGCCAAGGTAACAGTTCCCAAAGGTGGCCCTCCTTTCACTTTCTCAAAAATCTTTATCTATCATACAATGAAACGAAGCCATTGTATGCAATTTCTCGTCTCTCATATGAAAATCCTCAGGTCGTCACGAGCCCCTGCGGATTGTACGTTTATTGATCTTTTTTCATAAGCATCAATTCAATGAATAACTCACATCGCTGACTAAAATGACTTAAATCGATCGAGGTCATATCAAAAATTTGTTTCATTCGATAGTTTAATGTATTTTGATGAATGAACAACTGCTCAGCAGCAGGCTTTAGTTTGCAATTATTCAATAAGTAGACTTCAAGTGTTTTTAAAAAAGACGTTTGGCTTTCGCGGTCTTTTTTCTTTAAACGTAAGAGGTCTTGATTGAAGTCACTTTTCTTCTTTTGGTGGCTGTAAATTGGGTCCAGGAATCGGAACACGCCTAAATTCTCGTAATCATACGGAATCTGTTCTTGTCCTCCTACAATTTTTACTGCCTTCACTACTTCTATTGCTTCAAATCGACTTGTACTCATTTTCATGACATCCCGATATTCTCTTCCCATCCCAATGTACAGAGGTGATGGATGTGAATGCGCTTTCGATTGGAGATGAGCGATGACATCAGCAGCGGTCGCCTTCGGTGAGTGTCGATCTGATAGACTGCCTAATATGACAACGATGTCCGCTTGGACGGAATAGACGTGATTGACTTTGTCTTCTAGCTGTAAATAGGTTCTGATCATATCTTTTATATCCTCTGCCGTCTCACTTTTGTTATTGGCAGCGTGTACGACCATGACAGTAAACACAGCCGGCAAGGGGATACTTAAATTCTCAGCCTCCCATCTTAGCTCTTCTTCCGTATAAAAATGGTCATCCATGACCTTTTTAAAAAATTCTTCAATCTTGCCTTCCTTTTTCTCTAACTGCTTCTGATGTTTGTAAATGACCTTTCCAACCTGAAAGGAAGCCTCATGCAAAAATTGTAGTTCCTCCTGTGAGAGAGAATCTTCAATGTCTTGCACCCAAATGAAGCCCACAACCTCCTGTTTATGCTTCGCACTCACCGCCACCCGCTGATTAAACCCAAGCTCCTGATGACCACTCACATAAAAAGGATCTGACTCTGCATGAAGCCGCTCAATCACCCCTGTTTTTTTTAACCAATCGACAACAGCACCCGGGCATTCCTTTGAGAAAATCGTTTGCTGATTGACCGGGTCAAACTGCTGGATGCTATAGGAATTATAAGCTAGCAACTGACACTCTGTGCTTTCTAAAATGACTGGTTTTTTTAAATAACCGCTAATGAATGCAATTAATTTGTCGACATCAAATGATGTGTGAAGCTTTTCTAATATCTCTTCCATCCCGATTGCTCCCTGAATAAGTGATACATTTATCATACTGCTTTCCAGTCAGATTTGTATAGAAACAAGTCGTAGACAAGTAAAAAAAGCATAAACCTGCCTGCACAGGTTCATGCTTTTTACATTAAAACATTTCGCTAATGGTTTTTGCCTGCATGTGAAGAGCTAGGTAATCTGGGCCCCCTGCTTTTGAATCTGTACCAGACATTTTGAAACCACCGAATGGATGATATCCTACAATCGCTCCCGTGCAGTTGCGGTTAAAGTAAAGGTTTCCGACATGGAACTCTTGCTTTGCCCGGTTGATATGGTCACGATTATTTGTAATGACAGCACCCGTTAAGCCGTACTCTGTGTTGTTGGCGACTTCAAGTGCTTCATCGAAGTTCGAGACTTTGGAGAAAGCTAACACGGGTCCAAAGATTTCTTCCTGCATCAAGCGAGATGTCGGCTCAAGATCGGCAAAAATAGTTGGATGGATGAAATAGCCTGACGTATCATCACTCGTTCCACCCGCAACTAAGCGACCTTCCTGTTTGCCAATTTCGATGTACTCTGTGATTTTGTCGAAGGAAGCCTGATCAATGACAGGTCCCATGTAGACGTCAGCGGATAACGGATTGGCTGTTGTTTTTGTTTCGGTGATGTCTTTCACTCGTTCGATGACTTGGTCATACAGTTTCTCGTGTACGACAGCACGAGACCCGGCAGAGCATTTTTGACCTGAAAAACCGAATGCTGATGTGAAGATGGCATTCGCTGCAAGCTCAACATCTGCATCTTCATCTACAACTACTGTATCCTTCCCGCCCATTTCCGCAATGACACGCTTTAGGTGCTGCTGTCCTGGCTGCACTTTTGCGGCACGTTCAAATATACGTGTACCTACCTCTCTTGAACCAGTAAAGGTAATAAGGCTTGTTTTTGGATGATCGACTAAGTAATCTCCCACCTCTGCGCCGCTTCCAGGTACAAAGTTCACCACACCCTTTGGTAGACCTGCCTGTTCAAGCTCTTCCACAAAACGGGCAGCGATGACCGGGGTAGCACTGGCTGGTTTTAATACGACTGTATTTCCTGTCACGATTGGCGCAACTGTGGTACCTGCCATAATGGCAAATAAGAAGTTCCATGGCGGGATGACGAGTGTCACGCCAGTTGGGGTATACACGTATTGATTGCGTTCCCCTTCACGGCTGTTGACCGGCTTGCCTTTCGAAAGCTCAAGCATTTGACGGGCATAATACTCTAGGAAGTCGATTGCTTCTGCCGTATCTGCATCCGCTTCATTCCAAGGTTTACCTGCTTCTTTCACAAGAAGAGCGGAGTATTCATGCTTTTTACGGCGAATGCTTGCTGCCGCACGGAATAATACACTTGCTCTTTCTTCAGGAGAGGTATAGCGCCATGTTTCAAAGGCTGTTGCCGCAGCTTGGATGGCTTGTTCCGCTTCTTCCTTTCCTGCCTTTGACACGGTTCCAACGACTTCATCCTTATTCGCCGGATTGATTGAGACAATTTGGTCTTTTGTTTCGATTCGTTCTCCGTTTATGATGAGTGGATAGGTTTGACCAAGAGATTCTGTTACTTTTGCTAATGCTTGTTCAAACGCTTGACGGTTTTCTTCTTGGCTAAAATCTGTGAATGGTTCATGCTTGTAAGGTGTTGTCATCTTTGTCACGCTCCCATTTCAAATTATTTTCTCGTCATCCCTTTTAAAGCAAATGCAATGTTTGCCGGTCGTTCGGCAAGGCGCCTCATGTAGTAGCCATACCACTCTCGTCCATAAGGGGTATAGACCCTCATCTGATAGCCTTCTTTCACAAGTGCCTGTTGTGTTTCTGATCTCATGCCATACAGCATTTGGAATTCAAATTGATTGCTCTGGATATTGTGTTTCTTCACAATCTGTTTCGTGAATGCGATCATTTGATCGTCATGTGTCGCAATGGCTGTATAGTTCCCTGTTCGTAGTTGCTGTTCAATCAGCTTTTTGTATTGCTGATCGACCTCTTTTTTGTTTGGATACGCCACGTCAGCGGATTCCTTATAGGCACCCTTCACGAGTCTTAAAAATGGCTGTAATTCATTTAAGTCATCAAGATCCTTCTCTGTTCTGTACAAATAAGCCTGAAGAACCGTACTGACATACTCATATTGAGATTTCATCTCTTTAAAAATGTCCAGCGTCTTTTGACAGCGCTGTTCATCTTCCATATCAATGGTCACCATAATTCGATGCTTCTCCGCCGCATCTAAAATGCTTCTCATATTGCGATAGACAAGGTCATCGTCAATATCTAAACCAAGTGATGTCATTTTAAGTGATACGTGGGAATTGAGTTTTGCCTCCGCAATCCGCTGAATGGTTTGAATGCATTCTTGCGTCCGCTCATTTGCAATCTCTGCCTTCGTGACAAACTCACCAAGGTGATCGACTGTCACCGCCATTCCTTGATCATTTAATCGCTTGATCACAGGAATGGCACTCTCAAAATCCTTCCCCCCGATGATTTTCTTTGATGCAACAGCACTTCCCCAATGACGAGCAAGATGATTCAAGAGACTGTTCTTTGACAAAAACAAGAAAAAATTTCTTGTGACCGACTCCATAAAGGGCACCTCCCACTCTTTGTAAGCTATGTCTTTATTGTAAGGCTCATGAGCTGTCCGCTACAATATTTGAAGATGACAAAAATTCAGACAATTTTTGTGGTTTTATCACAATGAGGGAACAAAAAAGAACCAGCTGCTGCCAGCTGGTTTGTATACGTTTACGCCCACACCTCATCAAGGATAGACTGCATTAGTTCATTTAATTCTGGATAGAGATTTTCTTTCGGCTGATTGTAGCTTTTCACCAATGTTTGCATACGAACCAGCTCATTCTCGATAAAAGGATGGACATATGCGAGGCGATTCTCTATATCCATTTCTTCTCCGCTCATTTTGCGCTTCAACAGTTCATGGATTTCTGTTGCCAACGGTCCATCCTCCACAAGCTCCTCCAGCAGTTTGCGAAAGTCCATTGGTGGAACTGTCCGGTAACGCTCAATCCACTGGCAAGCAAGTAATGGGCGGAGCACATAGAAATACTTCTTGATTGGAACCTGCTCGCCTCTTAAATATTGAAGTTCATTTCGTTTGGCCATATTGAGGTAGTGATACATCAATGCGACAGGAGAAAACGCCCGATCCATTAATTCTCTTAGTTGCTTTGCCAATGAGAAGGATTCGGCATATACAATGTCTGAGGACAGCCATTCCATGATCGACGGATTGGATTTACTGAATAAGCGTAACGCCTTTTTCAGCTCCCACCCGCTCATATCAAGCTCATCATCAATTGGTCGTTCAATAACATCGCGATGGTCTTCAATTGACCAATACCATTCCTTCCGAGGAACATATAAAAAGCGAACATCATAATCACTATCAGTCGATGGAAAACCCCACGCTCTGCTTCCAGATTCGACCGCTAGGCAAATCTTGACGTCATACGTTTCTTCAATGACTCTTAGCTCATTCTCAATTCTCTCTCTCAATTTCAATCAACTCTTTCTATACAAATTCTGCATGACTTCTGCACGTTTTGGGAAAATACGAATAAGACATATGTGAAAGGAGTTGGATCTGATGTCTATATCTCGCATTATGAAATGGATCACTGGAATTTTTGAAGCCTGTCTAGCCATACCAGTGATTGGAGGATTATTTGTCATTAGCAATGGCTATACACCACTCATGGTCATGCTTATTCTGCATATTATCACACTTTTTTTATCGAAGCGAGACGACGGGCCATTGGCCGGAAGTATCATCGGAATTGTCACATCATGCTTGGCTTGGATTCCAATTGTCGGATTTATTCTTCATATCATCACAGCCTTTGTCCTCATTATCACAGCATTAGTGCCAGATGAAAAAACGAGGAAAAATAGCAGTTATTGAAAAAAGAGGCCCTCAATGGAGGCCTCTTTTATTAATCAAGCAATTGCTTTTGCAAAAATGACAGTTTCTCCGTTTGAAAAGCCGGTATATATTCATGCCCAAAATACCGATAAACCTTCAGCTCTTTATCCGTTGTTTCTAAATGATTGTATGCAGCAAACACAGTAGATGGTGGTGTCACTTGATCAATCAATCCAATCGACATCAATGTTGGCTGTTTGACCCATCCAGCTAAGTTGATTAAATCAAAGTAGCTTAATGTCTCAAATACTTTCACTTCCGTCTCTGGGTCGCTGTTTCTTCGAAAGTACGAATTGATTTCTAAATAGGGCTGATCCAATGCGACGTCCACTGCCCGCTCAAAGTTTGATAAGTATGGATAATCACCAACGACCACATTCGGAATCTCAGAAAGAGCCGCAGCTGCAATTGCCAAAGCACCTCCTTGGCTTCCACCAATCACGCCGATACGGTGCGGATCCACTTCAGAGAAGGACTGAATGACTTCAAGTGCACGAACCGCATCTAAATAAACGCCTCGATAATAGTAGGTTTCCTTCGATAAGATCCCTTTTGTCATCCACCCTAACGCTTGTCCTCCAGGTGTTACCGTCCGATCTTCACTCCCGCCTTGACCACGTACAAGCATACCGAATGTTGCATAGCCGTGTAGCGCCCAATTGACCATGTCATGGATACCGCCGTCATAACTGCCATTGTAGCCATGAAAATGAACAAGCGCCGGATGCGGACCTATTCCATCAGGTACAGCATACCAGCCTTCTATACGAGATTGCTCAAAGCTTTGATACGTGAGGCGATACACCTTGACCCCTTTCACTGGGTAGGAAAAAGGTTCAAGTGTAGGCGCTACTTCCACTTGTTTTAATGCATCGAGTGATGATGTCCAAAAGGCAGAGAAATCAGGACGTGCTGTTTTCTTTGGTTTATAGGATTTTAACTCCTCTAGTGGTAAATCAAACAATGTCATACCCTACTATTCCCCTTTGTTTTATTAGTTATATTCATCTTATCACTGTTCTTATTAGAGAGAAAGCCTTTTTCAGCATGCTACGCCGATATAGACGAAACCTTCTGACAAATCTATTGGCAAAGCCTGCATAAACCTTTATGATAGAGAAACTGGCTTGAAACCATGCAGGATCAGCCGATCTCATACGCGGCATAATCACACAAGTAAAAGGAGGAATGGACATGAAAATTGCGCTTGTCCAGATGGATGTAGCCATTGGAAACCCTGATGAGAACTTTAAGAAAGCAGAAGCATTTTTAGAAGAAGCGATGCGTCAACAGCCGGATCTCATCATTTTACCCGAAATGTGGAACACTGGGTATGCATTGGAACAGGCAGAACAGCTTGCTGATGTAAACGGTGAACGTACAAAACAGCTCTTCTCATCCTTTGCTCGCAAACATCATGTGTATCTCATTGCTGGAAGTATTTTAAATCAAAGAACAGAAAATAAAGACATCACCAACACGATGTATGTGTTTAACCGTCAAGGTGAACTCGTGTTAACGTATGATAAAATTCATTTATTTCGATTAATGGATGAGCACACATATCTAACCGCTGGCCATCAGCTTGGTTTATTTGACTATCATGAACATGTGACAATCGGTGCAATGATTTGTTATGATCTCCGTTTCCCTCAGCTTTCACGAACATTGGTGAACAAAGGGGCGAAGGTGCTCGTGAATACAGCTCAATGGCCGACAGCAAGAGTCGACCATTGGCGTAGTTTGCTGATCGCAAGAGCGATTGAAAATCAGGCATTTATGATTGCCGTCAACCGGACGGGCACAAGTAAAGACACTGAATTCCCCGGACATTCCATGGTAATTGACCCGCTCGGGCGTATCTTGCTTGAGACGAACAATGACGAGGACATTTATTATGCAGAGATCGACCTTCAACTGGTGGATGAAGTCAGAAAACAAATTCCTGTTATGACAGATCAGCGTTTGGACGTATATTAAAAAGCTGACTCTCCCTTTGCTTTCTTGTTTGATTAAACGTTTGTTTAACTTTATATCTAATAGAAAAAAGTCTACCGCCGACGGGTAGACTTTTAATTTCGATTTTCAATCCTAGCCAAGCTTCAGTGCGTCCACAATATCATCTGCCACTTCCTCAGCCTCTAGATGATCCGTGTCGACTCTTGTATGGTGAAAGGCATACATTTCTCTACGCTCTTCAAATAAATCCTTCATTTCATCAATCGTTCGGTTGTGAAGAACAGGCCGGTTTTCAATTAACTCATCTAGCCGCTGCTTCCAATTCTCCCAAGATATATCGAGGAAAAGCACCGTACAATGCTGCAAGCAGGCACGTTTGATTTCTTCTTGTTTGAATGCACCGCCTCCAAGAGACACGATCTTAGATTGCGTATGTTCACATAAATGGACGATATAATCCTTTTCAGCCTGTCTAAAGAAAGCTTCTCCTTTTTGCTGAAACATCTCCGGAATCGTCATGTTGTATTTTTTTTCAATTTCCTGATCGACATCAATAAAATCTCTAGATAACTTGTTGGCAACCAGTTGCCCGATGGTTGTTTTACCAACACCCATAAAACCAATGAGGACAATATTTCTCTGTCTCACAGGGATCTCTTTTATGTTTTTCATGTTCGTGACACGTCCTCCTTACGACAAGGAATGCTAGATCATATTTCTATTATATGACACATTTGCTGCGAAAAGATAGGCATTCTGAAAAATGCATACAAAAAACCCCTCCATCTCTGAAGGGGTGTCCGCGTTCTTCTTATTTCCACCAGTCATCAAACATGGAAGCCGGCATTTGACGTTTATGTTCTGATTGGACATAGCGTCGTTCAATCGCTTCTGCCACTTGATCTGATACAGGTTTTCCTTCTAAGTAATCATCAATTTCATCGTATGTGATTCCAAGTTCTGTTTCATCCGTTTGCTGAGGCTTGTCATCGAGTAGATCAGCTGTCGGTATCTTTAAATAGAGTCGTTCTGGTGCTTGAAGGGCTTCTAACAGGCTCCGGCCTTGTCGTTTGGTGAGACCTGTAAGTGGGAGAACATCCGCACCGCCATCACCATACTTCGTGAAGAAGCCGGTCACTGCTTCTGCTGCATGATCTGTACCGATTACAAGTAACCCTTCTTGTCCACCAATCGCATAATGCGCAATCATTCTCATGCGCGCTTTCACATTGCCTTTGTTAAAGTCAGAAAGCACCCCATTTGTTTCCTTTTGATATTGATCACCAAATGCGGTGACTGCAGGCGCAATATCATATGTCCATGACTTGTCTGGCTGAATAAATGATAAAGCGAGCTGAGCATCCTCTTCATCTTGCTGTAAGCCATGCGGCAAACGGACTGCAATAAAGACCGCATCTTTCTTTCCCTCTTGACGCAGTTCTTCGACTGCAAGTTGAGCAAGACGTCCAGCAATTGTAGAATCCTGTCCTCCACTAATCCCAAGAACGAATCCTTTTGCACCGGTCTTTTTCAAGTAATCCTTTAGAAATCCCACCCGTTTTCCAATCTCCTGCTTCGGGTCAATTGAGGGCTGCACATGCAACTCTTGGCTGATCTTTTTCTGTAAACTCATACATTCTTCCTCCTTAGCATCCTCTACATGGAGAATAGGTTTTACTTTCAATTCCATTGGTTTGACAACGATTTTAGACACTTTATTATATCATGTTTTCATCGTCTGGATTTTTTAGACGTTCCCCTTTTATGTTGAGAAGCAAACATTTACAAACGAAAAAGACCAAGTCTGATGCGACTGGCCATTCGTATTTAGTCAATTTCCACCCGTATGGATGTACAGCTAGATCCATTACATTTGCCAATATCAGCTGGGCAAGCTGACACCGCCACAATGAGGTCCATTTCCGCACGCAGGCGAATGTAATCACCAGGCAGCGATTTCGGTGCCTCCACAGACAATTTTCCTTTTTCATCAATGACTGTATTCATAAATGCATTAAAAGGATAGTACATATCTTCCTTTGGAATACCGAACGGCTCAAAGGAAGTTCGTAAATTATCGTAGCATGTATGCATGACCTCTAAATGGGTCCTGCCATATAAAAGCTGATACATTTCTTGCCGGCAGGCAGGCATGTGTAAGTCATGACATTCCACTGTATCTTCGATGACAGTAAACATTGGTTTATATAAATTAGAATAGAGCTTATCACCCTTTTTCACCTTAGATGAGGAAAGGCTGTCCATTGTTGCGCCTTGATCAAATTTTTCATAAAAGTCCTTTTCATGATATGCCATGACATCAGCTACTTGCTGACCTTCGATATCAACCACTCTCATACACTGACCTTTACCTAAACGAAATCCTTGCCCATCTTTCGGTAAAACCACAAATTCTTTGTTCATTTCATGCACCCCTTTCCATGACAGTATGCCCAAAACGGTCCCTTGACCATGTATAAAAAAAGGAGGTCGTCACAAGCTAATGTCATTGAAAGGAAAGGTGTTGCACGTACATTGAATGAACAATCTTTATCTTGGTGGCAGCTTTCTCTCATTGGAGTCGGCTGTACAATTGGCACTGGGTTCTTCCTCGGTTCCAGCATCGCCATTACAAAGTCCGGTTACTCTGCCTGTATATCGTTTTTACTTGCTGCGGTGGGCACGTATCTTGTGTTTAAACATTTGGCCGCCATGACAGCCGAAAACCCAGATAAAGGGTCGTTTTGTTCATATGCTCGTAAGGCATTTGGCCGCTGGGCGGGTTTTAGCAATGGCTGGGTGTACTGGTTTGCAGAAATGCTGATTACCGGGAGTCAACTGACGGCCATTTCCCTTTTTACTCGTCACTGGTTTCCGTCCATTCCGCTTTGGGTGCTTTCTGCCATTTATTCTGCCCTTGCCTTATTGGTCATTATCATTGGGCTTTCTTCTTTTCAAAAAACGGAGAATGTCCTGGCGGTATTAAAGACAGGAGCGATCTTGCTGTTTATGATTCTTGCTGTACTTGTCTTATGTGGCGTTCTCACAGATCAGAAGCCAACCCTGCACTTACCAAACAAGGATGACGAATGGATGCCACTTGGTCCACTTGGTCTTTGGAATGGATTGATTTATGCGTTCTATGCATTCGGGGGAATTGAAGTGATGGGTCTCATGGCGATTCATTTAAAGGACCCGAAAGATGCAGCAAAATCTGGACGAGTGATGCTCATCATTCTAGCTGTCATTTATATTGTTTCCATTGGGCTTGCATTACTGCTTGTTCCAGTGACAGCCTTTAATGAGAATAGCAGCCCCTTTATTACATCATTAGAGCCGTTTCACTTATCGATTTTTCTCCATATCTTTAATGGGATTTTTATTATTGCAGGTTTTTCTACCTTGGTGGCATCTCTATATGCCGTCACCACACTGCTCGGTACAATGTCAGAACACGAAGATGCACCCGCTTGTTTTAAACAAAAAGACCCATCTCATGTCAGATGGTCTTCGATTATCCTAACAGCTGCGGGCTTGATCGTCTCGATTTTACTTGCGCTCTTTTTGTCCAAACATATCTATGAGCACCTGACAACAGCTGCGGGTCTTACCCTTCTATATACATGGGTATTCATTCTGCTCTCGAGTAAAAAACTATCAAAGCCCTCCACTCGCCAAACGGTGGAAATGCTTCTTGCACTCTTCTTAATAGGTGCCGCCATTTCTGGCACTCTCACAGAGGCAAGCGGAAGACCTGGCTTTTTTATCAGTATTGGGATCATTGCCGTGATTGGCATCATGGTGCTAGTGATGAGAAAAAAGTGGAAACAGGATCAGACCGCATCATAATTTCATCATGTTTTTTAATGCAGTAAATGGACATTTGGCGGAGGCTGGTTTCTCCGCCTCTTCATCTGGGAGGAAATATTGCTTCCATTCACGATTTGTCGGATCACCGTACCATTTTAATGAAGAATGCACACTGACTTGATCATAGGCATTCAGCCGCTTACGAACGAGCTGGCTCATTTTTTGGCCAAATGCGGATGATCCATTCAATTTCTCAAACACCCATCTAGGCTGAAACGCCAGCATGACATAAGGGAAGTGGCGGCTTTTCCTAAGTCTATGTGCCGGTGTCGAACACAATATAAAATACGCTTCCCCATGAAAGCAATATTCCCACTGACGATGATCTGTGTCTACCGGGATATCCTCAGGCCATGCCACTTCATCCTTCTCGTGTAACCGTTGAAGCAAAGACCAGAACTGATGCTCAAATTCTTCTAGCGGGCTTTCCTTTAAGTCTTGCGGCGTTTCAAAAAAGCAGATGAATGAGGCATATTGACCGGTTTGTTTTGCACAGCCTTGATATTCCCTTAACAGCTCTGCCAACTCATTGACAGCTTCTTCCCCCCTTGGGTCACCGACAAACCCATAACGCAAATGATCGAGCAAAAATCCTTGTCTTCCTGGTACACAAGGGAACGTATCTGCCTCATCTCCTACCATCTCTCCAAATTGTGTGAAAGCATCCTGCTTCCATTCCTCTAGTGATCGTAGATTTTGATCAAGGCAACTTTTTGCATATAGCTGGGCCATTTCCTTCCACCTCGTTTTAGCGTCTTCTCCATAGCCTATGAGTGGAAAAAGGCTGTGGTGACTGTCCTTCAACGAGTTTGCGGTTGACCAACCTGACACACTAGCGAATGGATCGATTCTATTTTTAAAGCCGCTTTAAGCGCTTATTCATTAAAAAGACAGAATCCCACGTCCAATAAATAAGGGCTGCACAAAAGCTAAACAGATATACATCAAAACTAATGAACACGACAAGACCATAATCAATCCATAACGCCAAAACCGTACAAACCACCCATGCCCCAATAAAATAAACAAATAAATCACGTTTTCGAAACATTGCCGGGTATCGATGTAAAACGATCTGGATAGGTGTAGCAAATATCAAATACGCGATCAAAATGAACAGACTATTCATCTGAAAATAACCAATTCCAACATCCGGCGAGGTGAATATGAGGGTATAAGCGAACGTTGCCGATATGGTAGAAAGAGTGATCATACATACATAGTTAAATATAGGGGAAAATATTCGCATTGCCTAAACTCCTTGATGACCATTTTCTTTACAACCCTTCATTATGAAAGAATCTCCTCTAAAATGTCAATCATTAGAAAAAACAGACGGACAGTGCCAGCCTGTTTTTACTTCGATCATTCTAACCAATCAATGCCATGACACCTTGATAACCAAAATACACACCGAATCCTAGTAAAGATAATCCTGCGAGAATGGATAAACCATGTAAAATCCGCTCATTTAAATAGCGTCTAAATGTACTGGCGAGTAACGCCATACTAAAATCCCACATGAGCATTCCAATAAAAATAGCCATACTATACATCAGCATTTGGGATGCACCATACTTATCAATCGTATTCGCCAAGATGCTTCCATAAATCCCAAGCCAAAATAATATACTGAGCGGGTTGGAAAGAGAAATGAAAAACCCAGTTGCGAACGATTGACCGATCGACGTATTTCCTACGTCCTCCTTTGGGTTTTCCTGTAAATTGATTTTACGAAGGCTTTCAATGCCAGTATAGGTAAGAACGAAAAAGCCGAACAACCATAAAAAGGTTTTCACAAGAGGTGCGGTCAAAAGCTGGGCGACACCAAAATAAATGAGGAGCATATACACAATATCCGCAGCCATGGCTCCCACACCAAAAATCCATGCATGCCAAAATCCACTTTTAATCCCTCTGTCAATTTGGGCTGCATTCACTGGGCCAACAGGCGCTGAAAGTGACAATCCCAAGAAGATATAACCAAAAAACACCGTCACATACACGTCCTCCTTTTGATGCTGACTTGTACATGTTATTCACAAACTTGGCGTTTTAGTACAAGTCGTTTGTCTTCTATCAGCCCGGCCTAAAAACAACCTGAAGACTAAGATAGACGGTTCCTTGTGCGGTGATATGGAGGGCACCAAACACGCTGAAAGCTAATTATCGATCGGCTTTCAGCGTAGCATGTTGCGTTAGAATCTCCTCTTTTTTTCGAGAGCGATTCATTTGAATCGCTGCGGCAAACAGGAGAACAGCGATAAAGGCAAACACAAGAACCGCACTTGCGGCACCTGCCCATTCAAGACTAAAGCCGATCAAAAAGGACAAGCAAGCACCACCTAAACTAGCTGCTGCAATAAAATAACTCGTCGCCTCATCGATGGCATTTTCAATCATTAATGCCGATGCCGTCAGAGCGATTGGGAACATACCAGCTGCACATAAACCAATGAAAAAGATGAGAAGTAGTTGTACAGTTGTCTGTGTTGTGAGGGCAAAGGCAACGAGTAACAGAATCATAAGAGCTGCACTTATCTTCAAAAATCGCAAGGGATGTAGTTGATCTGCTTTTCTCGCAATGATGGTTCGACCAATGACGATGGCAGTCCAAAAGATCGAGACAGCAAAGAGACTCCAATCGTCTCCCCCTTTTTCTAACATGATAGACGGTAAAAAGTTCGCAAAATTCGTTTCGATCCCTGCATAGAAAAAGGCAAAGCATATCATCAGAACCACAATCATTCGATTGTTTCGATCAAGAAGCAAGGACGTCTTCTTCACCTCATGCGAAGGTCCTTTCATTTGACCACTAGGTAATTTACGCATAAAAACAACCCAAAGCAGGAGGAAAATTGTCAAGGCCGCGACCTGAATGAAAAACACATAATGCCACGTCTGTTCTGTGACGGTCAGCAAAATCACAAGCGGAAATAATAACGCACCTAAACCAAAGAAGACTTCCATGATGCTAATTCGTTTTGCACTGTTTTCCATCGAAATCACATACGCCCCCGCCGTTGTCTCAAGACTGCCCGCCCCGCTTCCTAGAAAGAAACCTGCCAGAACGAGTGTCGTCCAGCCTGGCACTAGCAATGCAAGAAGCAGCGACACAATCATCAATAGCAGTCCCATGGTCAGAACGGCGCCATAGCCTTTTTTCCTCACTAAAATAGGCGATAAAAGAACACCGGATAAAAACCCAATAAACTGAAAAAAGATTAAAGAAGATAATTCCCCTGGACCCTTATCATAGACAGCCAGTAAATAAGGAGTTAAGCTGCCAAAAAACACATGAATGGTCCCAATAAAAAAATAAAAAACACAACCAAAATAAAATACCTTTTTCATCTTTTCACTTCCTCTAAAAAGGAGCGGAGTCTTTCTATCTCCGCTCCACCTCATGATGATCATGCACGGGCAGAAGCCACAGCCTCTTCCCTCTCGAAGCATGTATTTAAAGCCGCCTGTGCACGATACCCATCTTCAAAGTCTGCCACTTTCATATGCGATGGATATGGATCGGTATTCACCCAGTGCAACAGCTGATCACGGAATGTATCGGACCATCCATAAAACTCATTCGATGGATCCGTCAACAAGGTTTGCGGCATTTGGTGACGTTCTACACACAAACCATCACTCACTTCATATTCGTTTTTCATGTTCGTATGGTATTTGAATACCTTGTCATGTCCAACCACTTCCACACTAAACCCACATTCCTCAGGCTGTGTACTTTTGGACGTGACCAAATGAAAGAAAACCCGATTCTCCATTTGACCAAAAATTTCTGTATGGTCATCGACCTGCACCTTTTTCTCTTCTTTTTCCTTTACATGTGTCAGCATCTTAGTGTTCAGTGATTCTTTTCTCATTTCGCTGCCAAATAAGTACCACAACATATCAATTAAGTGAATCCCAAGATCTCCTAACGCCCCGCTTGTTCGCAGACTCTCATTGCTATCTCTCCATGAAAAAGTCTTTCGTCGGAGTGCACTGTTTTTCTTAAAGTGGGTTCTGATCGTCAAGATACGACCTAGTTCACCATTGACAATCAAGTTCTTCATAATATTCACAAAGGATAAGTACCGATAATTAAAGCCCATACTGGCTTGTACTTGGAACTGTTTGGCTGTCTCTACCATCTCCTTCGCTTCTGTCAGCGACACAGCCATCGGTTTTTCACATAAAATCGGCTGTCCCGCTCTTAGCGCTTGAAGGGCATGGTCCCTGTGACAAAAATTAGGGGAAGCAATAATCAATCCATCAGATGCATCCGCCAGTGTATCAATACTTGCATACACCCGCCCTCCATATTGTTTAATGAAGCCTTGCGCAACCGTTTCGTGCAAGTCGTATACTCCGGATAGTTCTGCACCTTTGATCGTTGATAATGCTCTTGCATGTGCTTTTGCAATATTCCCTGCTCCAACAATTCCAATTTTCTTCATGAATGTGCCTCCTCATGTTTATACATCACTGTTTTCAATGTTTCATAGATTCCTTTTGCATATCCATGATGACAAACTTGATGATGGTGTCGTTTCGCCTCTGGCGTTGCATTTTGGACGAGGAAACCATGCGTGACGGCTTGAAGCATCCGCAAATCGTTCCCACTATCACCAAAGGCAAATCCACGATCTTTTGGAAGTTCATATTGATTGAGCATAAAACGGGCAATTTCATCTTTCCCTGTCCCTACTGGTAAAAAATCGACATCATAGCAATCAGCCGGGTCACCAGCGAGCGGATTGCATTTGTTGATATTGACCGCCACACCGTGCTCTTTGGCAAGTGTTTGAATAAATGATAGTTGGTGGAGATCTGTTCGTTCATCCTGCTCCTGATAATAGAAATTCTTCTTATACCCTGAGCTACCCAGTTGTGTTTGCGCCCTAAGGGTGATTCCTTTTTCACGTATGATTTGCAGAATGGCTTCCATTTTTCCATCTGAAAAGTCTTTCTCATCCAATCGCTTCAACCACTTTGCATCAGGCTCCCCAAAGTACTCTTTCGACGTGTACACAATGTCAGTCCCTAAATTGGACGCAATAAAATGCGGGAATTGATGGAATCCGCCTTTTTCCATTTTGCTCGTGACAGAATCGAGACTGCTCCCCGTCACCCAGCCCAGCATCAACTGACTTGACTCACTCTTTTCCGCCACAAATGCTTCTAAACGCTTCACATCCTCTCTCTGTTCCTCTGTCATTCCGTGAGAATAATAGGTTTCGTCAAAGTCACAGAACACGATCCATTGCGGATTTTGCGGATGATTCAGCAATTGTTTATTGAACGGAAGATTTGATAACATGTTGTACCCCCTCAATGACCGCCTCTTGATCTTGTAGAGGCATCCCTGGGTAAAGTGGCAAATGGAGTAATTGCTGTGCTGCTTTCTCCGTGTGTGGAAGCGTCGTTTGTTTATATTTCTCAGAAACAAGGGTCGTTTGGTGCTGGTGGGATAGAATTGGATAGTATACATCTGTCTCAATACCATTCTCTAATAGTTGTTTTGCTACTTGATCACGATCCCCTTTGATCACTCTGATCGGAAACAGATGCCACACATGATCATTTGTCAGCTTTGGAAGCTTGATATACCCTTCATCTTCAAGCGTTTGTAGCTGATCAATATAACGCTTCGCCAAGTAAAAGCGCTTGAAGTTTTGCAGTCCTAAATACTTCATTCGCTCAAGACCGATGGCTGCCTGCAAGTTATCAATCTTTGAATTAAAGCCGTAGTTACTACGCTTCACATTTTTCTTGCCTGAGGCAAAGCCATGGTAGCTGATTTCCATGCATTTCTCCGCAAGAGCTTCATCATTTGTCGCGATGGCTCCTGCCTTGCCGCAGACTCCTAGGTTTTTGTATGGATTAAAGCTGAGAACTAGTCCATCTCCAAATGCCCCAAGTCCGCTACTGCCTATCGCCTGACAGCCGTCCTCTATCATTTTCAGACCATGCTCTTTCGCAATCGTAGAAATGGCTTTCATATCCGCTTGTTTGCCATATAAGTGAACCGGGAGAATACACACCGTTTTCTCTGTGATATGTTTCTTTATTTCTTGCGGAGCTAGGCAGTAAGTTTCTGGGTCAATATCGGCATAGACCGGAACGGCTCCAATGGCAAGCACCGCATTCTCTGTTGCAGCAAAGCTATTAGCAGGTAAGATGACTTCATCTCCAGGATGGACACCTGCTGATATGAGACTGATCATAAGCGCATCTGTTCCGCTTGAAGTAGCAATGACATATTTTTTCTCTAAATAATCAGACAAAGTCTGTTCAAACAATGGAATATATGGGCCTGAAGTAAAACGACCAGAATCCAAGACTTCTTTCAGCACCTGCATAATATCAACAATTTCATCCTCTGTAATGAGCTTATCAACGGGTAAGAACGGTATCTTTTTTTCCTTATTTTGTTTATAATGAAAGAGAATTTTTTCCAAACCCAGCTGTTGAATATCTTGCTCAAGGAACGTTTTCAACTTTTCATTTGCTAGATTCTTTTCAACCAAATCCGATTTCACTTGAACACCTTGATTGATCATATCCAACAAAGGGAGATAATCCTTGCTTTTACCTGATATCTTCGTCAATATTTGCATTCCATTCCCTCCAATTCATCAATCCCATTTGCTAACGTTTAACTTGTTTCACATTGTAAATGATGTTATCGATTTCAGAACAATAACTTTGTGTAAAGGATTTGTTAATATGTGTACAATTTATGAAATTGCCAAACGCTGCGGGGTTTCGACCACCACTGTTTCCCGGGTGCTCAACCAACATCCCTATGTATCAGAAGAAAAACGACAGCTCATTTTACAAGTGATGAAAGAAATGGAATATACCCCAAGTTCAGCTGCCCGCACCCTTCGGTCACATCAGACAAAAACCATTGCGGTGTCTGTGCCAGCTGTGGATCATCCTTTTTTTGCACAACTGATTAAGGGAATTTCAAAGGAAGCCTTGAATCAAGGGTATAAGACGATCGTACTCCAGACGTTTTACCAAAAGGCACTTGAACTGGAAGGGCTTCAACTTTTAAAAAGAAAAGAAGTGGATGGCGTCATCCTAGGGGCATTAGAGAATGATTGGAAAAAGATCGAACCCTTTTTGACGAATGGCCCGATCGTGATGGCCAATGAATATCATCAAACAGCGGACATCCCGATTATTGGATACGATGAACGAGAAGCCACGTACAAAGCTGTAGACTATTTGATTCAAACAGGGCGTGAGTCCATTGGATTTTGTTTTGACACGGAGAGCAGTGAGGCACAAAAACAGAGAAAACAAGGCTATCTCGATGCTCTATCCGCACATGGATTACCACTACAGGAAGATTGGTTATTCGGTGAGGCTTTTACCATTGAAGACGGCTTTCGTTTAATGGACATGATCTATGGCATGACGGAGCCACCGGATGCCATTTTCACTGGCAATGATCAAGTCGCCGCAGGGCTTATTAAACAAGCCATTTCTTACGGCTATCGCATTCCTGAGGATCTAGCAGTCATCGGTTATGACAATCAAGATATTTGTGAAGTGACAGCACCAACGATCACAACCATTGATATCCCGATTGTCTCCCTTGGTCAACAGTCTGTGCAGCAATTGATTCAGCTACTTCAACAGCAAAAACCATTACAGCGTGAACACATCCAGCTGCCCACCCAGCTCGTAACAAGAGAATCTACATAAACAAAAAAGACTGAGATCCCCCTCTCAGTCTTTTATTTATGCATCTATACAAATTGAGCAAGAATCAAGGTCCATACACACACGATGGCGAGCAAGATGAAGCTATACTTCACAGTCATTTTAAAGAGCTCTGATTCTTTACCGGTTTCTCCAACAGCTGCTGTGGCAATGGCAATTGATTGTGGAGAAATCAACTTCGCCATGACACCACCGGTCGTATTCGCACCAATTAATAGCGCTGCCTGCGAACCAATTTGAGATGCAGTGACTGCTTGGAGGTTACCGAATAATGCATTGTTACTCACAACAGACCCTGTAATAAAGACACCGATCCATCCGAGCACAGGGCTGACAAGCGGGAATAAATCACCTGTTTTTGCAAGCGCCAAACCAATGGAAGAGCTAAGTCCTGCGAAGTTCGCTAAGTTGGCGAAGCCCATCACAAAACAAATGGTGAGAACAGGCACCCACAGCTCTTTCACCGCTGTTTTTAAGCAGGTAGCACCTTCTTTTAACTTGATTTGTCCACTAAACAATCCTGTGAGCATCACTGCAATCAAGATGGCGGTACCTGTTGCACTGATCACATCAATTTTCAAGATCGCATCAATAGGTGTATCTGTTTGGGCGATAGGCGGTAATTTCACAATCTGCTGATGGAGAAATGGCATTTTCACCAAAATCGTCGTCCAGTTGAGTGGTCCTCCTACAGCAAACAAAGCTTTAAATGCCGGCAGACTCCACACCGTAATAACGGCTGTTAAGATATAGAATGGAGACCATGCTTTGATGACTTCAACACCACGATACGTTTGTTTTTGTTCAATGGCGGGTGCGCCTTCTTCACGATAGATCTGTTTTGGCTGCCATTTCCGAAGAAATAAAGCCAAAATCCCCATACTTGCTAAGGCTGAAATAATGTTGGCAAGCTCCGGCCCCATCGTCACCATCGTAACGGCTTGCAAAATGGCATAACTACCACTAACAACAAGGAGGGCTGGCAATGTTTCTTTGATTCCTTTGAAACCATCTAAAATCAGAATCAGTAAAAACGGGATACAAAATGAGATAAACGGGATCGTATACACAAGGGTTTGAGATAAAGCGAGTGGCGTCAAATTGCCCATCTGCGCCCCTGTAATCACCGGAATTCCCACCGCACCAAATGCGCCAGACGCGGCATTGGCAATTAAGCAGAGCATCGCTGCTTTCAATGGTTTAAATCCAAGTTCTGTTAAGAGAGCGGCACTGATCGCAATCGGTACACCAAACCCTGCTGCCCCCTCTAAAAAGGCATTAAAACTAAAACCAATTAATAAGAGCTGAAGACGTTGATCCTGAGAGATCCCTGCAATACTAGAACGAATCACATCAAACTTTCCAGATTTCACAGCAATTTTATAAAGCCATACAGCCATGATCACGATATATCCAATCGGCCAGAGCCCATTGGATATACCGAGTAATACAGCAGATAATGCCTTTTCAAATGGCATATGAAAGAAGAAAACAGCTGTTACAAAACTAACGATTAAGGTAATACAAGCGGCTATAACGCCTTTTAACTTAAATACGGTTAATGCAAGTAGGAAAAATAAGATTGGAAGCATTGCAACGAATGCACTCACAAACTCATTACCAAACGGATCATATATTTGTTGCCACATAAAGTTCATCCTTTTCTACTCAGATAAGTTGCCATTTCTTGATTAAAAATGGGGAGCTAATATCTCTTTCAGCACTTTCACACTATGAGCGAATTTCTCTTTTTCCGTGTCGTTCAGTGCAAGCTCCACAATTTCTGTTGCACCATTTCGGTTCACAAGAGCCGGTACACCAATGTACACATCCTCTGCTCCGTACTCCCCATCTAATAACGTGCTGACTGTCAAAATACTGTTTTCATTGTGCAAGATGGCTTTTGTGATGCGGGCCAAACTCAATGCGATGCCGTAGTAGGTCGCCCCTTTTTTCTCAATAATCTGGTAAGCGGCATGGCGGACATTCTCCAAGATGTCATCTAAATCTTCCTGTTTATACTGATCGTTTCTTTTCATAAATTCTGCAATCGGCACACTTCCAATGTTCGCATGGCTCCAAACGGCAAGTTCTGTATCACCATGCTCTCCAATAATGTACGCATGCACATTGTGCGCTGCTGCTTCAAAATATTCACTTAACATATATCTAAATCTTGCCGTATCAAGCGTGGTACCACTACCAATCACTCGTTCTTTTGGAAGACCACTGAATTTCCAAGTTGCATACGTCAAAATATCAACAGGGTTTGTTGCGACTAAGAAAATTCCATCGAATCCGCTTTCCATGACATTTTCGACAATGCCTTTAAACATTTTTAAATTCTTTTCAACAAGGTCCAGTCTTGTTTCACCTGGCTTTTGATTCGCTCCAGCACAGATACACACAATATCCGCATCTTTACAATCCTCATAATCTCCATACCATGTATTTACAGGGTGCGTAGCAAACGCTTTTCCGTGGTTAAAATCCATCACGTCACCCATCGCTTTGTCTTTGTTAAGATCAATGACAACCAATTCATCTGTGATCGGTTGATTTATTAAAGTAAAGGCATAACTACTGCCGACGAGACCTGCTCCAATAATGGCTACTTTGTTTACTTTTTTGTTTGTCATGCTTCCTCATCCTCCTGAGTAAAACTATTGTTTTGTTGTATTTAGTTTGTGAAGTGTTTCACATTTACATTGTGCAACACTTCACAAACTTTTTCAAGGGGTATGGCTCAAAAAAATATGTAGCATATTTGTGAACACTCTTTATGATGGCTTCAAACACCTATCACTATACCTATTTCAACACCGAAAAAGCTGTCGTATTTACCTCGACAGCTCCTACTAATTGTTAGGTCACCCATTTTTCAATGACCTCGATACAAATAAACATAAGAACGATCAGTGCAAGTGGCACCATAAAACGAAGATACTTCACATAGGGAATCCCACTTGATGGAAAGCCTTTCACAAAAGCATCCTCTATCCCTTGGCTATCGCTAACAAGCCTCCGCCTTAGCTATGTTGAAAGCCGTTTAACATGCTTTCTGCCAATAGGCTACCTGATTTCCCTTAGTTCCGCCGGTAAGTCATGCATCTCTACAAAACGTTTAATCATCTCAGTAAAAAGTTCTTTCCTTTCAAAAGTAAACGTATGACCAATCGCTGGAACGATGACCCCCACTGCCTCCGGGTGTGCGTTTGTTATTTTTTTCGCTGATCGTTTCATGATGCCTCTCTCTTTTTCTCCCACTGTGACGAGAATACGTGCCTTCGTTTGCTGAAACGTGCTGGGCAGCTTATAATGAAGATTTTCTTGAAACATCGTCTGCAAGGTTTCCTTCAGTAAAGATTTAGAATCACTTGCATAATGATCCACTGCATGGCTTGGAATCCCCAGCTTCTCCGCTTGAAGCTGAATAAACCAGTCCTTTTTTAATAGCGGGTATGTAAGGGGTAAAATGGGCCTGACCATGACATGCAGCCATGGTAATGGCATCACAAGCGCACTATTGATGACCGCCATATCGATTAATTCTGGCTCGCTTGCTAACACTTCAACGGCAATCTGTGCACCAAGGGAAAAGCCAATTAGAATCTTTGTACGGCCATGTGCGTGCTGTTCCATCCACGAAATGATCTCACGAGCGCTTTCTTTCATCGAAAAAGGCTGTATATGTGCTCTTGTGCCATGACCAATCAAATCAGGGGTGTAGCAATCATACGCTTCCTTAAAGGTCTTCACTTGCTCCTGCCACATCCAGCTACTCACCCCACCCCCATGCAAAAAAATCATGACTGGCTTATCATCCATCGACAACTTGTCCACCATCCTTATATATAAGAAAAAGCAGCCGCTTTTTGAGCAGACTGCTTTTTCCATATGCTCCCTTCTATTATACGGGAGCTTACATATAATTGGCTATTTTTTCAAATCTTCAATCGAATTGACATCTTTCATATAGGTTGGAACAACTAAACCAATTTTAACGCCTTTCATACTAGTACCCACATCTTCATATTTGCCTTTAAATTTCTCTGCATATACTTTATGGGTTTGTGGGAGCCATGCTGCAAGTGAAGCATCTGCGCTTCCATCAGCAATTGCTGTCCACATTGGTCCAGCTTCCACCTGAGTTAACGTTACGTTATAACCTAAATCCTCTAACACCTTACCTACAACATGTGTACTAGCGATTTCACTATCCCAAGCAACGTAGACAAGTTTAATTTTTTCACCGTTCACCTTATCTACACCTTTAGTCCATTTACTCACTAAATCCTCATGTTTCTTTACAAAGTCCGCTGCCGCATCCTTAGGTTTTTCTCCTTCTTGGATTGCAAGCATTACTTCACCCATATCATCTTCAGTCCAGTTAAACTGGCTAAGGACTTTATTTGCTTGCGGTTGATCCTTTTCAAAACCTTTTCTAGTAATTGTATGAATTTCTTCTGCTTCACCGTAAGTACCCTTAGGGTCTTTCAGATACTTCAAATCATACTTAGAGAACATCCAATGAGGATTCCAACCTGTGATGACGATCGGCTCTTTTTTATCATAGGCTTTCTTTAAAGATGCTGTCATGGAAGAACTAGAACCTGAGATCACTGACCACTTAGATAAGTCGTAATCCTTTAGAACATTATCTGTTGCTTCCATAATACCTGCTCCTGGGTCAATTCCAGTTATCTTATACTTTACCTGTTCTCCGACTGTTGCATCTTTATCATTCGCTGCACTACCACAAGCAGCTAATCCCAAAGTCAAAACTGCGGCCGCACTAAGTCCTATAATTTTCTTAAACATTAAACGTCCTCCTTCGTTTTTTTGGTCCTTATATTTTGTGTAATTCGGTCAAGAACAATAGCCAAGATGACAATGGCAATTCCTGCCTCTACACCAGTCCCTGTTTTCAATTGAGTAACAGCTCGATAAACTTCTTCACCTAGTCCAGGCGCACCAACCATTGACGCAATAACAACCATAGACAAAGCTAACATAATACTTTGGTTAATCCCTGCTAAAATCGTCTTTGTAGCAAGTGGCAATTGCACTTTAATTAAACGTTGACTCGTTGTCGAACCGAATGCTTCAGTCGCTTCAATTAAAGTAGACGGAACTTGTTGAATACCTAGTATTGTCATTCTAATCGTTGGAGGCATCGCAAAAATAACAGAAGCGACAACTCCAGGTACTACCCCAATATTAAAGAAGAGAATAGCCGGTAATAGATAGACAAACGCAGGCATTGTCTGCATTAAGTCTAAAACAGGTGTAACAATTTGCCTAACCGTATTTTTCTGTGAAGCCCAAATGCCGATCGGAATACCGATCACAATCGAAATGATAACAGATGTTAAGACCAATGATAATGTCTGTAACATGGCATCCCAATAGCCAAGATAATCAATGATAAAGAAACCTACTAATGCAAAGATAGCAATTCCTTTTTTACTAATGAACCAAGTAAGACCAGCAAAAATGATGGTCAAAATGATTGGTGGAATAAATCCTAAGCCATCCGTAATCATTTGAACAAATGCGGCCAAACCATCGGCAATGCCATCAAATACTCCGCCAAAGGTCGCAGTTAACCAATCAATAAATTGATCAATCCACTCTGCTAAAGGAATTCTAGGAAGTGATGATAAAGATAGCATTTAGTTCACCTCCTGTTTGTGAATTAAATTAATGTATTGATCATTTCCTGCAAGCGCACCAATGAGTGCCCCTTTTACGACAATACCCTTCATACGGTCTTTATCGTCTACGACAGCAATTGGGATATTCGATTCTGAAACAAGTTCGAAGAGATCCGTTAGCACCGTATCTTGGTGAATTGTTTTCATGTTTTTGTGGATTACATCTTTTAAAGCCAATTGATTTTCTGATGCTCTCTTTGCTTCTTCTGCAGAAATGACTCCTAACAGATGATTTTGTTTATCGACTGCATAAATAGAGGATATCCCTAAGTTTTTCATTAAAGTTAAGGCAACTCTTGGCCCCTTATCAATTTGGACAGTCTCTGCTCTTTTCATAATATTACCAGCTGTCAACACTTTGGATAAGTCTACATCCTCAACAAAGCGTTCTACATATTCGTTTGAAGGACTCATTAATATCTCTTCTGGTGTACCAATTTGAACAATATTCCCGTCCTTCATTAATACAATGCGGTCACCGATTCTAAGTGCTTCATCTAAATCATGTGTAATAAAAACGATCGTTTTGCCAACTGAACTGTGAAGGTCTAACAACTCATCTTGCATGTCCTTTCTAATCAATGGATCGAGTGCACTAAATGCTTCATCCATTAATAAAATGTCAGGATCATTTGCAAGTGCACGTGCCAATCCAACACGTTGCTGCATACCACCACTCAATTGGTTTGGATACTGATCTTCGAACCCTTCAAGACCCACTAGTTTGAGTGACTCCATGGCTTTTTGCTTACGATCTTCTTTCTCAATCCCTTGCAATTCTAGACCATATTCTGTGTTCTCTAGGATGGTACGATGCGGGAACAAGGCGAAGTTTTGGAAAACCATGCTGATTTTTTTCCGTCTTACTTCACGCAATTGATCCTTTGACATATTTGTTATCATATCCCCATCAATATAAATTTCGCCGGAGGTTGGTTCGATTAACCTATTTAGCATCCGCACAAGTGTGGATTTTCCGCTCCCTGATAGCCCCATGATGACAAATATCTCGCCGTCATACACATCAAAATTTGCTCGATTGACACCAACTGTGGCGCCTGTCTCTTTCAGGATATCTCGTTTTGTTTTCCCTTGTTCAAGCATTTGAGATGCTTTTTTAGCATTTTTACCGAAAATTTTAGATACATTTTTTATCTTAATCTTGATATTTCTCTCTTCAGAATTCATTTTTTCCCTCCAAATTAGCATCCTTATAACCGTAACATAAGCCTCATGATGCGAACAATCTTTAGAATTCGCTTATTTCCGTACAATATGTATGAATTCCAATTAGATGTCTGGTGATTAGAGATCATACGCCGTATTACTCTTAAATCCTGTTGAATGCTTCGAAAACTACTGAAATTACGGGGTATTTTCTCTCATGAGTCAATATTTTACTTTAATTGCCACATTGTGACATAAAATAACATGTGTGCTCATGACACCGGACTTCCTCTACTATAGGTGAACCATTCCCCTGAATATGATCTACCCGAAAATGGTCACATAAAACCTATTTTGTTCAAATTTTAATGAATTTATTAAAAAGCTATCTGCAACTTTAGTTACAGACAGCTTATTTTTTTAGGATTCTAGTGTGGCACGCTTAATATTATCTTGAAGTTCCAGCATACGTTTTGTGCCATCTTCTCGTAATCGCTTGTTTTCCTCTTCGATCTGCTTTGTCTCTTTCATTCCTTGTACAATGGTATTAAAGGATGATTCAATTGTCTCAATGTCGATACTTGGTCGACCAGATAACTTGGCGATCTCCACACTTTGACTTGAGATATTTTCAGCATTTCGTTTGAGCATTTCGTTCGTTCTTCTGTCTAGCTCACTCATTGAATCAGCCACAAGCTTTTGTCTTTTCGCTGTGACAGCTTGAATGATCCCATTTTTGAAAATCGGGATAGTAATGATAAATGCAGAGTTGATTTTTCCGATTAACTTTGTATTACCACGTTGAAGCAAACGAATTTGCGGTGCTGTTTGAAGAGCAACCATTCGTGCCATATCAAGGTCATACACCCGCTCTTCTAATGCCTGAATACCATTACGAAGCGTATCAAGTTCCATTTGTGCCAGTTGATTCCCACTTGCCGCTTTTTCTTCGTAAGTAGGGACCAATTGCTGTAATTCTTCAATTTTCATTTGACCAGCTACTACATATTTTTCAAGTTCCAAGTAGTATTGAATGTTATGCTCATACATTTCGTCTAGCGTGACTGTCGACTTCGTCATTTCGTCTTTATATTTACTAATTTCCACATTAATCTTTTCGATTTCTGCACCAAGTGTTTGGTATTTACTGAAAATCTTTTCAATCATGCTACCGCCGCGCTTAAAGATTTTGGACAATAAACCACCCTTTGGTTCGTCAAAATCGTTTTTATCAAAACGATCCATAATCTTCCCAAGCTGCGTGAGCATGGTTCCTGAATCTGTGACGCTTGTCGAGCGCATCATCGACAGAATACGATCAGAGAACTTAGAGATTTCAACAGCTGGCTGCTTTCCATATTCCAGTAGGTCTAGTTGATTTTTGGCATCAATTTGCCTCGCAATATTTTGCACCTCTGGTTCATTGCGCAGCTGAACACGAATATCGTCCGCCTTCTCAATACTGATTTCCTCTTTATCAATTGAAATGATGTCATTTCCGTTTGTGTTTGTCATAAGCTTTGCTCCCCTTATCGGTTTTTAATAGATTGGAATAATTTCCTGACGATGGACGGCTCTTTAAACTCTTGATTCATCACCTTTTCATCAAGCCAGTGTATATCGAATAATTGGTCATCTATATACCGCTCCATGCACTGATATCCCGCTGGATGGTACACCAATAGATCCACACCGATTTCATTTAGAAAAATCAGAACAGCTGCATCAGAACGAGTCAGCTCTCCATTATATTCCGTATGGTATAAAATCAATTTCGGCACGGTTTGTGCATAATCAAACGTTTGAATGAGCTCAATGATCTCCTGACCCACATGCAACATTTGTTTAAATAAATAAATTCGGACATCTAATTCGGTCTCATTTCCCTCTCGTAACAGCTTCGGATGCTGACAAATCCGAGAAATGGCTTCTGCGATAGCACGTTGCGTCCCCTCATACAAATGAGAAAACTGCCAGACGTTACTTTTCATTAATAATTCAGGATCAATCTCTCCAGTAGAAGAAAGCGCATGCTGATAATGAAATTGATAATTTGAAGACACTTCTTTTGTAAAAGGGAAGTGACGAATGGTCTTCGTTTCCTTCCCCTCCATTAACGTGTGGATACGGTCCCAGTACTCACGCTTATCTCTTGTAACCCCCATCATTTTCGCAAAAAGATTCGGAATCTGTATCGAGTCACGATCTGCTTTAAAATTAGGGCGGATAAACGAGCGTTCTTTCGCAATTAAAAACAGCTCGTCATACGTTGTTTTTAGCGTAATCGAATGGGGTGTATGATCTCTGAACTGCCAGGGCTTATACAGCATAGAATCCTCTGTGTGGAGAACTTCTTCAAGCTCTCTTGTTGAACGATATGCCACCGTCGATATTCTCTCAGCCTTTTCAGTAGGGAACGGCTCAAGCTTCGAAGTCCCAGGGTACTGATCAATAAAAGTCAGCTTTTCTTCTGGATCTAATTCACGAAACGGATCCTTGCCTTCTGGATGAAATAACACAACATCACAGCCAATCAGCATGAGATAATAAAGAAAATAAAGCTGACTTTTATTCGCCTCTCCATACCAAATGACAGCCGGCATGTTTTCATCAATCTTTACTTCCTCTAGCCATTGTCCTAGATGATTATTCGAGAACTTCACGACATCTAGTAAAACCCGGCGGAAGTCAGGATGCTGGAACCCGCCCTCATGCTGCTTTTGAAAATGCTCAAACACTTTCATAAGTGAAAGGCGAATATGCCGGTTCAACACAGGATTGGGATGGCGCACAATCAGCTGCTCACCGTCTAAAAAAGCCACAAAGCGATTGACGGACAATCCCTTCTCTTCTTGATTCACCAAATGAATCCGCTGGAGCGCCTGAAAATGCTCTGGCTCAATATGACGATCAAGGGTTTCGCTTAAAATATGCACGCCAGCTGTTTCATATAATTCGTGTAAATCAATAAAGTAATCGGTTGGATCATGTGGAGTGCCAAGGACTCGGGCGGCGAGACTCGGCAAGGATAAGGTATGCTCATCCTTTACATAGCCATCTCGTTCAGGCAGCGGCTTTTTCAGCAGGTTTTTCCAGGCTCCCTGATCCGCCCGTTTATGGATGACATTGATTTGTTTATAGCTCATGCCGCTCCTTCCTTTCTCCTATATTTTCTCAAAATCTACCTCTATCATATCATTAAGCCTTCTACTTCTGCTATCGAATCGAAGGCTTTTTTACTGTCGTCATCTGCTCCGTTACACATGCGGTGATTTCATCAGCCGCTGCCAACCCGGATGCTGTGGTCGGCTCTAGTGTTTGATCAAAAACTAAGACTTCTCCATGCCTTGGTGCATAACCAGTATCGGCCTGACGTATGAGGTCCACATCTAATAAAGAATCGCCTGCCCCACAAACGAATTCAAGCTCAAGTTTTTCTTTCAGAAAAGCAACAGCAGCCCATTTATTGAGCGGTTGTGGTATAAAATAAAGCTTCCGTCCCTGAAGTGAGACTTGCCAGCCTCTCTCTTCACCCCACAGCCTTAACTCAGCTAGTGGAATGTGCGGCACATACTCATCTTTCATGATCAAATAAAGAAATCTCCCCTCTGCCGTTCGAGTACGCTTGACCCAAGCAGCGATCGACAATTCGGATATCGCCCGTAGCATCTCTTTTACCGGCATACACCCTTTTAGCCTCTCATCGACAATGGTCTGCCACTCCACAAGCGGTTGTCCGTCATGAAGGATACAGCCGCCATTTGTCGTGATGGCATACTCAGGCTTGAGGTCGTGTTGAAAGTAGGTGATTCGTTCGTATTGAGCCGTCGTTCTTGTGGTCACTGGAATAAACCAACCTGCCTCATGAATTGTCTGTAAGGACTTTTTTGTTTCAACAGACATGTAGGAAAGGGGGCGTTCATCTAGCATCTCGACTAATTCATATGCTCCGTCATACGCATACTGTTCAAGCATTCGGTGTGAGTAAATCAACGTCCGGTCTAAATCACTCGCAAACGCACATCTCCTCATGACGATTGCTCCATCGGGCGAATGAGCCCGCAGCACGTGTAGGACATATTGGCGTATTCAACGACTGGTACGCCTCTATCTTCTGCCAAAAGCAAAATATGCTTCAGTTGCTTCTGAGACCCTGGCTGAATCAATATTTTCCAAGGGATTCTTCTAAGTAGTACACGAGTGGTCTCGCCAACCCCCGGCTTAATCAAATGCGTATTTTCAATGTGAAACTCCTGACCGATTGCTTCAATAGACGTCATACCACGCCAATCAGCCGTTGTCTCTTGTTTGAGAATGGCTTCTGCTTTTTTTCGCACATCGGTTCCGATGCCTGAAAATGCTTCTTCAATCGTATCGACATACAGATTGGACACATCCTCATCCAACAATTCTTCATAATATTTGGCTCCATGAAAATCATCGGCATCAATCCAGCGGTTGTTTAATACTGTTCGACTCACAAGTCCCGAAACAGTCGAATTCAAACAAGCACTCGGAATGAGAAAGTCCTCTCTTGTCCCGTATACATCCGTACAATAACCAGGATCAGCCAGCACGGCCAGCTCACTTGAAAGACGAATACCATCGGTTTGTTCAAAATCGTTAACAGCCTTTTGAAGCTCCTTGGAAATGGCACCTTTCCCGGTCCACCCATCAATAAATGCAATCTCAAAGCCCGGATGTTCTTTCAACATATAATGCAAAGCATTCTCATCTATTCCACGGTCACGAATAATCGAGATGCTGTAATGAGGCAGATCTACTCCATACACCTTCCGAATATACCGTTTGATCAATACCCCGATTGGTGTGCCAGCCCGCGCCAAGCTGCATAGCACCGTTTGGAGGCCTCGTTTTTTCACGATTTGTTCTGCTACCACCGCTACTGCTTCCGCGACCTTATGCTTACTTTCTTCAAGAGATTGATAGAATAGAGTCATATAAGAGGCAGTCGGCTTATATTCAATTGGGAGCATTTCTGAATAGTGCGCACCACCTTGAATGGAACGTTCCCGCTCTTCTGTACTTTTCTCCATTTCAATCGCCGATAAGTCTTTGAGTAAGAATGTTACATCCTGCTCTGGATAGCTTCCCATCCTTGTTACCACGTTAGCCATTCGCCTTCACCTCATCTGATAAAGTCACAATATGTACATGCTTCACATTTCGCTCGGCAAATAGATGAATGAGCGGACGCACTGCCGCTTCAGAGACCTTTCTCTCGAAAAAGACAAACACATCATCATATTCATCTTTTGGGATGTTGTACACATAATGCTGAATTCGATCATCCTCTGGATTTGTAAATGTAAAACCATTTTGGACAGCGTATCCGTCCTTTTCAACTGGATGGATCGGGCTTCTCGTCGTTGAATGATAGAGAACCCCTTCTCCCATCTGCGCTGAAATCCTCATCGGCACATACATGAGCTCACCTGTCCCTAAACATAGCGTCTGTTTGCCTTTGCGCTCTTGCTGTAGCTTCAATCCGGCTTGTTCAACAGCCTCATCTATGACAGACGTATCCTCTTTGTTTAAACCAAATCGACCGGTTTCCTGTATATATGGCGTATGACCCGCTAGATTCGTTGCATGCGATGATGAATACGGAACGTGTTGAAAGAAAGAATCAAGTGAAAGAAACGAAAGACCTGGCTTATGATCTCGTTCTGCAATTTCATACGAATAAGCAGGCTCATCCAACGTTTTCCCTCGGAATGCCATTTGCCCTTTTAATAATGACAACGAAGTGATGTGAATACCGAGCTCCTCTTCAAGCTGACGCATTGCTTCCTCATGCTCTTCGGTGCGCCAGTCTAAAATGGAGAGAATGGTATAAGAGTTTCTTGGAAACTTTGCATGAAGGTCCCGAATGATGTTGATATTTGTGCGACCTGTCGTGACTTCATCATCTACTAACAAAATGGGGCGATCTGATTGTAGAAGTTCTTCCTCTGCATAACAAAGCTGATCCGTTGCATGGGAGTGCTCCTCTTCAAATACCAGTGTTGCATCAAGATTCAGTAGCTGTTCACGTGTTGTATGAATGTATGACGCTCCTTCTAGTACGTCATACACACCGTGACCAAGCGCTGTTGCAGTTTCAGCAAAACCGATCACGATTGGTTGTTCCCCTGTGGTAAGCTTTTCTCTTTTGAGTGCATCATAGGCTTCATTGATACTCGCATGATCATCTATCTTTAAGGCATCTACTAGAAGGTCTTGGTGGTGCGGCGTTTTGCCCGTTCGCTCTTTGGCATAAGCCATTGCCAAAAGCCCTGATATAAGAAGCGGTTTCACTGGATGAACAGGAATATGTTTGCCGAGGACCTTACTGACAAATAAAAAAGCTCGCTTTTTGTTTACCCTTGCCGCCATCTCAAACAGATGCTCTTTTTCGAGCTGAAGTGCTCCTTGCCTAAGTTCAAGATCAACCTCCATATGTTCCAAGATGTTCAGCGTATGCTGCTTCTGATTCTGTAAGTATGTCGATGTAGCTTCTGTTTTCATGAAACACCCCGTAAATGTCTGACTTAATTAATATGTGCTCTGCCCATCTATAGTGCGGCTTCGTTTCATTCATCTTGTTGGAGAAATCACTCTTCATCACACCCACTGTGCCATCAGCATGTTCCATGATGCTTAAAGCATCCATGTATTCTTCCTTTGTCACAACATACATGCTCTGGACTGGCTTCAGATGCGTAGGGTGAATGACCGTTTTCCCGTGAATGCCGTTTGCCACATCCAGCCTCGTCTCTTTGAGCAAGCCTTGTAAACAATCGAACTCAGGTGAATACGACTCACCGCCTTTAGGTAGGGCACGAATGAATGGCCTCTGTTCCTTTCGTGCTGGTTCAAAATATTCCCACACAGCACCGGATACCACAAAGGAACGACCGAAATAATTCATGATGTCTGTGATCAAATCGGCAATAAGCCTGATCTCATAGATGGTCGTTTCGCGATCACGGCGAATGCCGTACAACCCACAAAGGTCTGTTGCCCCAATGCGAATATTCAAAATATGCTCCTGATCCTTCAGCATGATCTGCTTTAACTCAGACAGCACAGAAAATCTCGTCTCTTTTTCTATTAAATCTGGCGTTTCAAGAATGGGCATCCCATAAAGTCTCGTATTCGCTTGAACCGCAGCCCTTTTCAGACTATCTAAATAGTCCTTTGCATTGTGAACAGAACACTTCGGGAACACAAATCCCGTCAACACACGCAGGGATGAACCGAGCAAGTCTGTCATTTTCAGCAGCTGCTTCGGCGACCGAACCCGAATAAATAAAAGCGGCAGATGTTCGGCCATCTCAGGTGATTGAGTCATTTTTTCCATGAGATTGGTCAATTGTGTGACTAAATTTTGTTCCGCCATTTCTACTTCTTGATCGCCGATCGCATCTTCCAAACAAAACACAACAGAGCAAAGCGCTTCATATTTCTGCGAAAGCAACATATCTGCTACATCCTGCCTCGTCGCAGGCATGTACAACGTAGCACCTAGTGCATGCGCAAGTACGTGTCTTGGCGTCATTGAATGGATCGCTGCTGGCCGCTTCAAAAAAATATCGTGCTGCCTCGTCTCTGATAAAAATTGAAAATATCGCATGCAGTGCCTCCCTTCTGTTGTTCAGAGAAAATGGATCCAATGACTGATTGATTCAAAAAAGGATGGAGCCGATGTTCAACTCCATTCCTTTTTGATCGTACTATTCTTCTTTTGAAGCTGCTGCTTCGTTTGTCACATCTTGAAGTTTCTTTTGATTGATTTTATGAACAATAAACGTTCCGACAAATGCTAGAATGATAATCGCAAAGAATAAGAGATGCGGAACTTCAATATGAATGACACTCAATCCCATTTTCAATGCGATGATCCCTATAAGAACAAATGCTGTCGTTTCAAGCTCTGGTATACGGTCAATCAGTTTAAGGAATACCTGTGCCACTGTACGCATCATCAAAATACCAAGCATTCCGCCTAAAAGGAGAACCCATACTTGTTCAGATACAGCGAATGCGGCAAGAATACTGTCAACCGAGAAAGCAAGGTCCATAATTTCAACAGAAATCACGGTAGCCCAGAAGACACCAAAGACACGAATCATCCAACTGTCTTTTTTCAATTCTTTCGCTTCGTCATCTCCATCGCCTAACCAGAAATGCTTGATGACAAGCCATGCTAAGTAAGCGGCACCTAACAGCTTGATCCACCAGAATTTGATGAGAAGCATTCCTACGCCAATGAAGATAAAACGGAAGAAATAAGCGCCAATTAATCCGTAGGTTAATGCTCTTTTACGCTGTTTTTCTGGTAAATGCTTGACCATAACAGCTAGTACCAGTGCATTATCAGCTGACAGCAATCCTTCAAGTACGATAAGTGTTCCAATAAGTCCCCAAGAGACAGGGTCTGTTAATACCTCTGCCCACATATGCCAATCAAAGAAAGAGGCATATGTATCCAACATATGATTCAAAATTTCCAAATGGTTTTCCTCCTATAAAGTGTAGAAGCATCAGCAGGCTTTCGCCTGCTGTCATTTTTCATCGCTGTTTCTTTCTCACTTTGGAAAAGACCTCATATGAGTCATTGGCAGCGCGTTTCTCTTGTTTATACTTCTAACCCATAATTTTGACAAAGAGCTGCAAGTCCGCCAGAGAATCCGCTTCCGATCGCACTAAACTTCCAATCGCTTCCGTGGCGATACAATTCACACACCACCACTGCTGTTTCAATCGAGAAGTCCTCTCCTAAATCGAATCGAATCAATTCTTCCCCGCCCTCTTCATTTACAACACGAACAAACGCATTAGAGACTTGTCCAAAATTTTGGCTGCGCGTCTCTGCATCATGAATCGTCACTGTAATTCCGATACGATCAATGTTAGCAGGAATTTTCGAGAAATCAACGAGAATTTGCTCGTCATCCCCATCTCCTTCACCCGTCCGGTTATCACCTGTATGGGTGACACTACCGCTCGGATGCTGAAGGTTATTATAGAAAACAAAGTCTGTATCTTGATGACAGCGATTATTGGCATCCACTAAGAATGCTGAAGCGTCCAAGTCAAATTCGGCTCCGCCTGAATATTTATTCGTATCCCAACCAAGTCCGATCATCACTTTTGTCAATCCTGGGTTCGTTTTCGTTAAATCGACACGTTGTCCTTTTGAAAGCTGAATCGCCATATCCGTTTCTCTCCTGTCTATGAAAGTATGAAAATCAAAATCAATCGTTATCCGATATCTAAACCGAAATCAGTGGCAATGCGGGCAAGTCCGCCTTGGTAGCCAGATCCAATCGCGGAGAACTTCCATTCACCACCGTGGCGGTATAATTCCCCTGCAATAATAGCCGTTTCTATTGAAAAGTCCTCTGCCAAATCATAACGAATGAGTTCTTCATTCGAAGTTCCGTTTAGGATACGAACATATGCGTTTGACACTTGTCCGAAGTTTTGACTTCGTGCTTCTGCATCATGAATCGTAATGACAAATGAAATCTTATCAATACTTGCTGGTACAGCAGAAAGATCTACATTGACCTGCTCGTCATCTCCGTCTCCAGCGCCCGTAAGATTATCACCTGTATGTACAACACTGCCGCCTCCGCCAGTCGTCTGATTATAAAAGATAAAGTCTGATGGAGAACTTGCTTTCCCTGCAGCGTCTAATAGGAAGACACTAGCATCTAGATCAAAGTCATGACCACCGTCATACTTATTCACGTCCCAGCCAAGACCTACAACTACTTTTGTTAAACCTGGATTCGTTTTCGTTAAATCAATTTTTTGACCTTTCGCTAAAGAAATTCCCACAGGAACCTCTCCCTTCTGTTTTAAATGTAGTTTCTCGTAATATCGACTAGCTTCGCATCATTTGTTCCATTTCCTATAGCAACAAACTTCCATTCATTCTCGTGACGATAAATTTCCCCAACGATTAATGACGTCTTACCTGCGTACTCATCTTTTAAATTATATTTCACTAATTCTTGATTGTTTGAGCGATCTACGATGCGGATATACGCATTTTGAATCAAGCCAAAGTGTTGGTTTCTTTTCAGCGCATCATAAATGTTCACGACAAACACCAACTTATTCACATTGCCTGGCACCTTGTTTAAGTTGACGAGAACTTGTTCATCATCTCCGTCACCTTCACCTGTCAAGTTGTCCCCTGTATGCTCTACACTGCCGCACCTGCTTTTCAGATTGCCAAAATAAATCAAATCTTTATTTTCAGTAAAACGGTCGTTTTTCAGCATCAGCACTGAAGCGTCACAATCTATATCAGTGCCTCCACCACCAAACAGTTTCCCTAAAAAACCGCCGCCTTGTGATACAGGATCCCAGCCAAGACCAACAAGAATATTCGAGAGCCCTGCTTTCCCTTTTGTTAAATCAATGCGTTGACCTTTTTCTAATGAAATCGCCAAATCAATCACTCCTCTAGCATAATAAAAATCTAGTTATTAACCGATGGACCCTAATAAAATAATCATACATGAAAATTCGACAAAATTCATGAATTGATCTTGCGGGCCTCTACTCTTTTTTCTATTTACTAGTATATACGATCTATGTTGATTTGAGGTTTCAACAACATAAATTTTTTAAAGAAAAGATCAACCTTCCAAAAGGTTCATGTCGTAAGAGAAGTGTTTCATGTGAAACATTGTCGAACGATTGCGACAGACAGCCTTTTCTGATGACCAAGTTTCGTCACGACTTCATATGTTGGGATAGAAATAAGATGAAGACGAATCCCTTTTGTTTCCTTCCATTCGGGTATTTCTTTATACTTGTGGATATAGAACAATCAACGTGTTGATGAAAGGATGTTGATGATGCCATCACTTCATATACTAGATCAAGTCGCCATTCCTAAAGGGCAAACGGCACAAGAAACATTGATCCATACGACTCGGTTAGCTCAGCTTGCTGAATCACTTGGCTACGAGCGCTATTGGTTCGCAGAACACCACAGCACAAAAGGGCTTGCCAGTACAGCACCTGAAATATTAATGGCTCATATTGCCGCTCACACATCCACCTTACGTACTGGATCTGGCGGGATTTTACTTCCACAGTACAGTCCTTTGAAGGTAGCAGAGGTAGCACGTCAGCTTGAAGCTCTCTACCCTGGGCGTATTGAAATCGGTGTCGGTAAATCTCCCGGCGGGATTGAGAAAACTAGGCTCGCACTGACGGACGGTGTCAATAAAGATCTGTCTCAATTTGACCGCCAGCTCAAGGATCTCCTTTATTACTTATCCGATCGCCTACCTTCCGATCACCCTCATGCAGGAGTGAAGGCGGCGCCGCTCACAAGCCACCAGCCACCGGTTTGGCTTCTTGGACTAGGAGAAAACAGTGCGAAGCAGGCGGCAGCGCTTGGGATTCACTATATATTTGGTCATTTCATTCACCCAGGTCGCGGCAGACAAGCATTTGAGACGTATCGCTCACACTTTTCACCATCCTCTTTTTCGCTTCAACCACAGTCCATGTTTGCTGTCTTTGTGATATGCGGTGAAACGGATGAGGATGCCGATCGAATCGCCAGCAGTACCGACTTATGGCTCCTACGTGTTGAAAAAGGACTCGATAGCCGCGTCCCTTCTATAGAAGAGGCGACGCAATACCACTATACTGCGCAGGAAAAGGAAAAGGTTGCACAAAACCGCCAGCGGATGATCGTTGGTTCGAAGCAAACGGTGAAAGAGCAATTGAACACCTTAATGGACCGATATGAAACAGAAGACATCATGATATTGAACAACACATTTGACCCGCATGAAAAACAGCGCTCTTTCGAACGAATAGCGAGCCTATTTTGAAGCCTTATACCATGGCTTCTTTTTTTACGCCGTCATCAGAAATGGGAAATATAACATGGAGATGACAACACACACTCGCCTGTCATCTGAATGCAAATGTCGTCTTCTAATCGTTAGTGAACTGTAAACGCATGAAAGGTATCCCTTTTATATAGTAGAGATACTGATAAATGAACGTTCACGATACGAAGAAGATGGAGATGATAGTTGATGAAGAAAAGACTCGAATGGGTAGACGCGGCTAAAGGCATTGGGATTGTGCTAGTGGTCATGGCACATGTGCCCATTCCCGATTCGTTGAAGCAATTCATTTACTCTTTTCACATGCCACTTTTCTTTTTACTGTCAGGCTTGATGTTTCGATCATCCTCAATCTCTGCTGTTTCTTTCATTCAGAAAAAAGCCAAAAGCTTACTCTTTCCCTACCTCTATTTTTCCATGATCACGTATGTTTTCTGGTTTTCCGTGACACGCTTTTTCGCATTCAAAGGACAAACAGACATTGATCCGTTCGTGCCTTTTACAGGGATCTTCATATCAAATGCAGATGAAGCAAGACTCACGCATAACCCCGCGATTTGGTTTTTAACCACGCTCTTTTTAGTCGATATGCTGTTTTTCTTGATGCATCGTCTAACAAAGGGGAGACGAGCTGGATTGATCCTACTGACTACTTTTTGCGGAGCAGCTGGATATGCGACTACCTTCTTAGATCAAAGTTTTCCTTGGAATGCCAATGTAGCTTTGACAGCTGTCGTGTTTTATTCAATTGGCTTTTTGGCAAAGGGATGGTTTGTGGAATTAAAAACAGATCCCACTCTTCTTCTGTGTACAGGGCTACTTGCATTGACGGCTTTTGCACAAAGCCATCATTCACGGGTCGACATGCGCGTCAATGATTTTGGGGATATACTCATTTTTTATGTGTGTGGGCTGCTTGGCTCAGCCGCTATCATGTATTTAAGCTTCAAATTCAAATCATCTCCTATTTTGACGTATCTCGGCCGACATTCTATTGTCATCCTCGTCTTGCAGTTTGCCGGCATCGATATCATGAAAGCAATTGTTTATTACGGACTTGGTATCCATATTTCTGATACAACCAATCTTTCATGGACACTCTTTTATACGATTGGCACTTTGCTGCTTATGGTTCCTTGCATCGCCTTTTTAAACAAATATCCCATGTTGCTTGGTCAATTCATCAACTCATCACATCGATACGAACAAAAAACATCCGCCAGTTAATTTAGCGGATGTTTTTTCTTAATCTTATTCATTGATTTGAGAAGGATATAGCGTCATTCCGCCATCAACAAATATAGTCGTGCCAGTGATATAAGCAGCTTCGTTTGATACGAGGAAAGCGGCAGCGGACCCGATCTCTTTCGGATCGCCAAAGGCTCTCATCGGAATCTTCTCAAGTTGTTTTTGTTTTTTCTGTTCATCCTGTAAATCATCATTCGAATCGGTACTCATTGTGCCCGGTGCAATCGCATTGACCCGAATACCTGCATCCGCATAATCAAGCGCAAGTGTCTTGGTCAGCATATTCATTCCGCCTTTTGAGGTTGAATAATGGACATTCAGCGGACGGGGGATTTCCTGATGAACGCTAGATATATTGAGAATCGATCCTTTGACGTCATGCTCTATCATATAGGCGATCGCTGCCTTTGCGCCTAAAAATGCTCCTGTGATATTGACATCAATGACCTGTTGCCATTGCGCCAGTGTCATCTCATGTGGCATCGCTTCCTCGCCGTTAAAACCTGAATTATTCACGAACACATCCACTGCATCGAAATGTTCCAATGCCGCATCCATGAGTGCTTGAATCCCTTCCTCTTTGGAGACGTCTGCCTGTACTTTCACAGCTTGTCCTCCATGCTGCTGGATCGCTTGCACCGTCTTTTCAGCACCCTCTTCATCCCCTTTATAGTTGACAACCACATTCATTTGTTCCTGTCCAAACCGCATGGCTACAGCTTGTCCAATTCCTTTCGAAGAACCTGTGACAATGGCTGTTTTCCCTTTCAAATCCTGATACATCTTCATTTCCTCCAATCACGTGCTTCTTTAGCTGATACACAATGATTACCCACTTTTAAAAACAGAAAAACACAATCCCCTGCTTCTCGCGGTGAGGATTGTGCTAACGATCGAATTAAAAGGTGTTATACACATTTTCACAAGTTTCTGCTGTTGGCTGATAAAAACAATGAGCCTTATACCTTGCCACAAATGGCTGGTTATACCATGTGGACGGACAATCACCAGGCGGTCTAAAATACCAAAGGCTAAACTTCGCGGGCCAGAATCGTTCTCCGTTCACGTTTCTCCGTGCGAGTGTCTTTTCACTTTCTCGTGCTCGTTGATAAAAGTATCCATGCGTGACCGCTTCGAACGCATGCTCCTGATAGATCATTTGTGGAATCGTACGCAGCCCTTTAAAGTCAGAGCAGTTGGCACGCACACGATTGATGCCTACATTCCCGACAAGCAGCATCCCTTGTTTTCCTTCGCCCTCCGCTTCCGCTCTCAGCAGTCTGGCTAATAAATTAATATCAGAGCTTGTCGCTCTTACCACTGCCATACATCCACCTCCATCTCATTTCCTTTTTATTTTATGTGGAGTTTCTGTGTAGATGACTGCCATTTTGACAGGAAATAGCACCATCAGTGTCGATAGCCTGTCTAGAACAGACCCATTTGCAGAGGATATGCCCCCATGTCAATATCACGCAATCCATGTGAAATTAAACATAACAGGAAAAAATATTCATTACTATAGACTCATTTACAGGTGATTAAAATCCTTCTATTTGCAGGAACCTCTTCAAAAACAGTCATTTGAACCTATTCAATAATCCGACTCAACACCTTAAAATATTAAATGTTGAGTTTTTACAGGAGATATCAAACAATAAAATACAAGATTCTCCTAACAGCTTAGTGTCTATTTTACTACTTGAAGCCAATTTGCACCTGTAACACCCCGAGGTATTGACAGTACTTTCGCTTCACTCTACAGTAAAAGACATACAATATTTTTCTTTTTGTGCAAAAAGAACGATATGTGACAGGAATTTCCATTGAAATTCACCATGAACCCAAGGAGGAAATCATTTCATGTTTAAAAAGAAATTATCCCTGTTTCTTCTGATTTTGTGTGTAACGGTTGTCGCTGCCGCTTGTAGTGGTGGAAAAGACAAAACAGCCGCTAAAGAAAATGATACAAAAAAATCGCTTGATGCCGCAGAGGTCAAAGTAGAAAGTGCTGAATACACATTACCACCTCAGTACGACACATCTGTACAAGATGACCAATACGTACTGAAAGTGAACGTATCTGTGAAAAACATCAGCAAAGAGCCTCTCAATGTTGATAAAAGCAACTTTACGCTCTATCAAGATGATGCACAAGTTTCTACCATCTCTCCTGATGATTACAATGAAGTACTATCTGCAAGCTCTCTAAATGCAGGAAAAATTTCAAAAGGCGGCCTTTTCTACGTCGTTGATAAAGACAAAGACTATCAGCTTGTCTATACAGAGCCTAGTATTGGATCGAAAAAAGAAGACAAAACACTAGAATTCGATATTAAAGGAAAAGACTTGATGGAAAAAGCAGAGACACTACAAGCATCTGCAAAAGCTCTTTCTTCTTATATTGATGTCATGATTTTTGGTCAGAAAAACGATGATTTCGAAAAACTAACAGGTGATAACAAATCTACAGTCATCAACGAGTTCGATAAATCATTCAAACAAGGCTACATCTCTTCATCTGGTATCTCATCAAGCTCTGCTAAAGACGAGAACCTGGATAAACTATTAAAGGCTGTCAAAGAAACATTGGCTGAAAAATCAAAAGTATCAACAAAAACGAAATCAATCAGTGGTGATAAAGCAGTGGTCACTGTAACCCTCACACCGATTGATGCAAGCCCACTTGTCGATCGTTTGAAAGAAAGAGCTACTGAGTTCTACAACAAAAACCGTTCAGCTTCATACGATGAAGCCCAGAAGTATTTACTCTCTATCTATCCAGAAGAGTTTAAAAAATTAGGACCATCATCTTCTGAAGAAACAGTTGAAGTCAACATGAAGAAAAATGATATTGACCAATGGAAGCTTGATTTGAACGATTATAAAACAGGCACATTGGTTGAGAAGTTCATCAAGAACTAATCAAAAAACCCCGGTTCTCGGGGTTTTTTTGTTATGATTTATACTCTGGTTTAGCGAACGTGAACTCCCTCTATCAAAAAACCCCATAATATAGACAAGTTATCTTACCCTGGACAACATTTCCTTCTATAATCAGTGTTCCATTTCTTTAGCTTGATCACTATGAGATACAGTACTTTAATTCAATCCTCATTATTCTTTTTTATACTTAAGATTTTTTTGCTTATTTGTGTTAAAGATGAAATGTAAACGCGCAGTAAAAAACTGTACTCCACATTCTTTATTTCTATTTGAATTATATTTTAAATCTAGCTTCTTTTCTAAATCCTTATAAAAGTAAACCATTATTATCATTTTCATCACTAACTCTTTTTTCTTATTTAAGTTGCTCCTTAATAAAACTCTTCAAAATATAAATAATTCTATTTTCGTAAAATATTCAAAAACAAGGTTCTATATGCTCATTTTAAGGTAATTTTAAACTTTTTATCATTGTTATTATGCAAGAATTAGTTACCACTTCAAAGAGAAAATTTATCATGAAATTAAATCATTTTTTAAGGTAGTTTCAGTTTTAACTGTATCAATCGTTACTCTTAGTTCTTTATCATCTTTAACTAGTTTTGCTAATTCTAAAAAGCTTAATGATCTTGTCTAATAAGATGTCTTAGCTTCTGAAACTTTCGAATGTATAGATACTAATGTGAACTAAATAATATTGTTTATCCAACAATTCAAATCTCGAAGATGAAATATTAATAGACCTACTATAAGTGAGTTGACAAAAGAGGAAAAAAGTTATGCTATCAAATACTCGATTAACAAAAAGAGTTATCTGATGTTGTCGAAAAGATCTTATTTAGAGAAACATTAGTGATATCTTTCATGAAAATTCAGAAACATACCAAGGCTTATTGGGGGGTACGATCGATTATTATTAAAAAAGAATCAAAATCTAAATAAAAAAGGGTAGGAGGAAATGATTATTGAAAGAGTGAGAAAATATGACTGATAAAATTCTAAAGTTAAAGAAATGGTTCATTTTATTTGTTTTTATAATGGTGATTTTATGCTTTGGGGTGTTTAGTTTTTTGCTAAAAGATGATTTGAAAAATGAAACTATTAGTACGAGAGAATTAAATGAAAAAATTAAAGTCGCGGTTTTAGATAGTGGAATAAATAAGAATCATAAAGATTTAAAAGGTAAGATTGTAAAAGAATTTAATCCGATAGATTCATCCATTGAGTTTGAAAATAATTTAAGTCATGGTACATCAATCGCAGGAATAATTACAGCAAACAATACTGACAGTGAAGTTACTGGGGTTACACAAAATGTCGAACTATATTCTGTTAAAGTTATCAAAAATGATGGAAAGATTGAAAGACAGGGTTTTATAGATGGTTTTAAGTGGGCTGTATCTCAAAATGTAGATATAATTAATTTAAGTTTAGGTTTTCAAAAAGATTTTCCCGAATTAAGGGAGTTAGTGGACGATGCCGTAAAAAAAGGGATTATTATTGTTGCTGCTAGTGGTAATACTTATGGTTTAAATAGTCAATTTCCAGCTCGATACGATAATGTTATTTCTGTCGGAGCAATTGATTCAAAGAATAAAGTACCACAATTCTCTGCTATAGGGAAAGTTGATTTTTTTGCACCCGGTGTTAATGTTTTATCGTTAAATAATAAAGGAGGTAATTCTGTTTATACAGGATCTTCTTATTCGGTAGCTTACATAACGGGCGTAATTGCCGATTTTCTTTATAATGAGAAAATTAATAAAGATGAAAAGAGCTTTTCACAGGTTTATACCTATCTGGAGAGTTCATCTACGGAAATGATGGATAATAAAAGTAAGATTATTCAGGGTTTCAATTTTAAAAAATAACGGAGGGATTTTATATGTGGTTAAAAGTTAAAAGTAAAATTATAGTATTACTGGTGTTTTTATTAGTTGTTAGTCTATTTCCAGACAATCATACCAAGGCAGAAGAAATTGATAATAATATGATTGTTAATGAAGAAGTAGTTTCAAAGATGTTAGAAGATAGTTTATCTGAAGAAAATATTTCTGTTGATAATTTTGAAGTATCAAGTGATGAATTGGTCTTAGATACTTCAATAAACGACGCAGAAGGAAATAAGGTTGAAACGACTCTCAGTATAGAACCTGGTGCAGATATTTTTAATTTAACTACAAGAGAATTCAATGAAGTCGGTGAAGAAATATCAAAGGAATATGAAATAAAGATCAATCAATTCAAAGACGATGAGTTTGAAGCGACTTTTGAAGATGTTGAAACAGAGGAAGTTTTCACCTATAATTCAGAGGAAGGTACAGCTTCAATCGCCTTTTTAATACCGGTGGCAATAGGAATATCACCTGCAGTTATGACTGCTTTATTTCATACTGGTGCGGTGCTTATTGTTGCAGGAACTGGTTATGTAATTGCTACAGAATTCAACAAGCAAAGGGCTAAAAGCAAAAGCAAAAGCAAAAAACAATATAATCATTTTGATGCTGAAATCAGAAACAGTGGAGTATATGTTGGAAAAGGACTAAGTAAATCGCAAGCAATCGCTAGAATGAAGTCAAAAAAGGATGTTTATTCCATTTCTTCTAGTCAGGCAGAAGTTGTTGCAGCTGGAGCTAATACAAAAGGTAAACCATTTAAAGAAGTAGATAAATACAAAAATAAGCCCAAAAAAGGGTATTATTATCACTGGCATCCCTATAAAAGAACTCCAAAAGCTCATTCATTCTACGGAGGTCCTGTTAAATAATTAATAGAGGTGAATCATGTATAATTACGAAAAGCTATATAAACAGTATTTATATAAAAAAGATCAATTGACTTTTACTAAAGAACAAATCGTTGAGATGATAACGTCTAAATTTAAAGCTAGAGAATTTTCAAAAACAAAGATTTTAGATTTAGTAAATGATGATCACTTTGAATATACTAAGATATATAAATGTTTTGTCATTGATGATCCGAGTATATTGATTCAATTGTTTTCGAATGAGGAAAAAAAGGATCATCGTGAACAAGTACTTCATAATCGTCTTTATCCATTAAATCCCAAAAGAGTAAAAGAATGGGAATATAATCACTTATTGCTTGATGAACAAGAAGGTAGAAGAATTGATATCATTTTAGAAAGTAAAGATGGATTATATATTTCAGAATCTCAAGTAAGAGCTAGCTGCGAAAAGCTTGATAGGTATATAAATGCTTTAATTGTAGGTGCAATTATTGAAAATGAGTTAGAAGAATATCCAGTTGATATTCATAACGAGCATTTTCAATTTTATTTAGAGAACTTGGAGCAATTCGGTTTCTTAAACTGAAAAATACAGTGATCGACATTCACCTAAAAACGCCCTCTATCATAGAGGGCGTTTATTTATTTGGCAAGCATCCATTTTTCTTTCATAAACAAACTTCTCACGATGCCAAACATCAATTGCTTACATAGTAGGTGAATATTAAAGAATGGGATAGCAAAGTAATACGTATCTAGCTGAGTAGCGCCTGCTCTCAGGGTATTATTATCACTGCCTTCCCTATAAAAAAACTCCAAAAGCTCATTCATTCTACGGAGGTCCTGTTAAATAGTTAATAGAGGTGAATCATGTATAATTACGAAAAGCTATATAAACAGTATTTATATAAAAAAGATCAATTGATTTTTACTAAAGAACGAGTCACTGAGATTATAACGTCTAAATTTAAAGCTAGAGAATTTTCAAAAGCAAAGATTTTAGATTTAGTAAATGATGATCACTTTGAATATACTAAGATATATAAATGTTTTGTCATTGATGATCCGAGTATGTTGATTCAATTGTTTTCGAATGAGGAAAAAAAAGATCACCGTGAAGAAGTACTTTATAATCGTCTTCATCCGTTAAACCCTAAAAGAGTCGAAGATTGGGAGTATAATCACTTATTGCGTGATGAACAAGAAGGTAGCAGAATTGATATCATTTTAGAATGTAAAGATGGGTTATATATTTCAGAATCTAAAGTAAGAGCTAGTTGTGAAAAGCTTGATAGGTATATAAATGCTTTAATTGTAGGTGCACTTATTGAAAATGGGTTAGCAGAATATCCAGATGGTATTCATGACGAGTATTTTCAATTTTATTTAGAGAACTTGGATCAATTCGGTTTCTTAAACTGAATAATACGGTGATCGGCATTCACCTGAAAACGCCCTCTATCATAGAGGGCGTTTCTTTATTTGGCAAGCATCCATTTTTCTTTCATAAACATGACTCTTACGACCACAAATAAGATCACCACAACGAGCGCAGTAGAGCCTAGCGTGAGTGCAATCGACATTGGATCAATGATCCCAAACATCATTTGTTTGCATAGTGCGTGAATATTAAGGAATGGGACAGCAAAGTAGTACGTATCAAGCTGAGAAGCGCCCGTTCTCATCGTAAAGAACATCGGAATGACACCTAGTGTAATGATCATAGACATATATGATTGCGCTTCTTTGACTGAACCAGACGCAACACTGATGAGCAACTCCATGATCGAGACCATAAATGAGAAGATGATCAAAGCGACAAGCATGACGCCAACAATCGCCCACACTTCATCCCCAAAGTTTAAAGCTTGCTTTAGTTTTTCTGTAAAGAGCAGGGTTGATAAAAGAAGCATACCAATCGCAACGATTCCGCTGATGATCCCAAACATTGAGACAGCGAGCCATTTGCCGATTAATAGCTGAAGCCTGTTAGCTGGCGTCAGAAATAACGCTTCAATGGAATTGCGATCTTTCTCACCTGCAATAATATCGAGTGCAGCTGGCAGAGCACCAGAGATGACAGACGTGATGAGTATCATTGGGAGTAGAACCGATAAAAGCATCGTTGTCGTCCCGCTTTCAACGTCTTCTCCTTCCTCTACATCAATCGACTGCACCTCAAATGGGTGAATGAGCGATTGACTCACTTGATCGTCTGCTAAACGCTTTTCAACGACTTGGTTTTGGTACTGCTCCAATAGGGATTGAAGCATTTGAACCGCCACGAGAGACTGATCGTCTGTAGTGTACCCATGAACTTTCATCACAAATGACTTTTGATCTTGAAGCTTTTGTTCTACATCTTTAGGCAGTTCTAGGTAAGCATTGGCCTCGCCATCTTTCACCGCTTGCTCTGGATCTTCAAACGTTTCAAGTTGTATATGTTTGACCTCTTTGATCATTTGATTCATGTCAGATGGTAGCTTTTCATTGACAGCGACCGTATACGTTTCGTCACCTGGGTCAGCGATCATGCTTTCATAAAAGAACACCAATCCAAGCATGGTCAAAAGAGGGATGAGAACCGTTAAGATCAACGTTTTTCGATCTCTTAACGCATCCGTCATTTCTTTTTTAAATACCGTTTTCCACATTATACATTCCCCCTTGCAAGCTTCGACATAAAGATATAGTTCAAGTCTTCACTCTGTTCTTCCTGATACAATTCTGGAAGTGTTCCTCTATAGACAAGCTCACCTTGATGAATCATCATCACACTGTCACAAAGCAAGCTCACTTCTTCCATGATGTGGCTTGAGAATAAGATGGTTTTGTTCTGTTGTTTTAACTGTTTAATAAAATCTCTGAAAATATTACTTGATGTAATGTCCAAGCCAGTCGTTGGTTCGTCAAAAAGGATAATATCAGGATCATGAATCAATGTTCTGGCAATCGCCACCTTTTGCTTCATTCCCCGTGAGAAACCTTTCACCTTGCGATCCATGTATTCTCTCATTCCAAAGCGCTTGGCCATATCTTCTATTCTTGCTTTGATTTCATGCTGGTCTAAACCATATAATTTGCCAAAGTATTCAAGGTTTTCTCGTGCCGTTAGACGATCGTAAAGCCCTGTCTCTCCGCCAAACAAGACACCAATTCGTTTCTTCACCTCTGTTGCATCTTTCACTGTATCAAAGCCTGCCACATTTACTGTTCCATGATTCGGCTGCAAGAGGGTCGCAATGGTGCGAAGTAACGTGGTTTTCCCTGCTCCATTCTCTCCTAATATGCCAACAACTTCTCCTTCATTCACGGAGAAGGACATGTGTTTCACAGCCTTCACGACTTTTTTCTTATCTGTAAACCAGCAACTACAATCGCTGAGTGTAATCATTTATTTCCGCCCCTTTCGTCTTTCTATGTCTATGATAGGAAAAACAAAGCAGGTTTGATATAAAAATGTCGCGAAACGTCCTTTTTCTGTCTCGAAATGATCTTTTTCTAAATAACAAATGGTAAAATAGACAAATAATACGAACAGCCATAGGTGATTTTTATGATAAAAGTAGGTCTTGTCGATGATTACCGAGTAGATTTAGAGAAGTTACACGCCATTGTTAGTCGCTTCGAGTCCGTTGACGTTGTCTTTGTCACGCAGTCTGCGGAGGAGGCATACGAGATGGTCAAACAAGGAGATATTGATTTATTATTTGCAGACATTGAAATGCCGGGGATGTCGGGCTATGAGTTAGCAGATCTGATTCATTCTCACGCATTGAAGGTTGATGTTGTGTTTGTCACAGGAAATAGCGGATATGCTGTCCATGCGTTTGATTTAAATGTCCATGATTATATTATGAAGCCATATCATGCCGATCGAATCGTTGCATCCTTTGAACGATACATCTCAACTAAACAGGAGAAGAGCATTCATGGGCGACTTCTCATTAAACAACAATCAGATATTCACGTGTTGCAGAAGAAAGATGTCATTTTCGTTGAACGTACAGGCAGATCCACCACCATTGTGACAACAACTGGAGATATCCAGACGTACCAGACATTAACCGAGCTAAAGGGTGATTTAGCAGAAAGGGATTTTATCCGCTCCCACCGCTCGTTTATCATTAATATTCATTACATTAAAAACTTTTCAGCATATGCAAAAAATTCATTTATCGTGTCCTTCGAAGGAACAGATAAAAAGGCCATGATGACCAAGCAGCAACTAGAGTACTTTAAGAAATACTACTTTTAAGGAGAACGAATGTGAAAGCGATCTATCTTGGATTCCGTTTATATATTCTTATCTGGTTAGTCTTCGTCGTTCAATCGATCATTGTATCCTTTTTACCTTTTGCATCAGGGGTTTTGTGGGTTCTCTCGTTTGGTGTCGTTTGTCTATACACCTTCTTTGTCTACAAACGGTTTTTGCCCGTTGTCAGTGGCTATATCATCTTAGGGGCTTTGGTGCTCGTTACTTGCGCTGGACTATTATCGCTTGTGACGGAAGCAAATTGGCAGGCTCGTCTTTTGTCTTTCATCATCATCGTCACAGCTGACATCCTCGCTTTGCATATGATGCAAATGGAGCGTCAGCTAAATGGACGGGTTCGAGAACTCACAAAGGCTGAATCGAAAACAAATGAGCTGTTACTTGAGCTACGTAGCAAACACCATGAAACAGCCAGACATTTGAACGCCTTCTCAACATCGAACGATGAACATGAAATCAAGGATTTGATTCAACAATATGTGAAACATTTCCCTTGGATCAAAGGGGAAAATGCTTATTTGGCCTCCACCTTACATACTTTTTTTCAACGAGCTAAAAAAGAGGGAGTCGATCTTTCATTAGATCTTCAAGCCCCATTTTCTTCGCTCCCTTTTTCCAAGGCCGATCAAGTGAGTTTTACGGGCAACTTACTCGACAATGCACTGGATGCAGCCATTGAAGCCAAGCAAAAAGGAGTAGAGGGGAAAATTTCGATCACAACTTCTATTCGAAGCGGACTATTTTTAATCCAATGTGAAAACAGCACAAAAGAGATGGAGAAACACGTATTGGATCATTTGTTTCAAACATTTGGACGCTCCACAAAGGGCGGAGATCATCAAGGAATGGGAACCTATATTATTCACAAGCTCGTTGAACAAGCAGAGGGAACGCTCGATTTCACATATCGGTCGCCAAACCTCCGGCTCATATTTAAAATTCCCATCACCCATACATAAAAAATAAGGTGCAACCACGCACCTTATTTTTTCATTTAAGAAAAGATCTGATCGATTTGTTTGATTTCTTCTTCTGTTAATTGAACATCATTGGTTTTCAAGTTTTGCACCACTTGCTCCGCCCGTTTTGCACCTGGAATAATGGCATCAATGCCGTCCCTTGTTAACAGCCAAGCCAGTGCGACGTGTGCTGTTTCTGCTTGTTTCGATTGGGCAATCGCCTTCAATTTGTCTACATTTTCGAGATTTTGAAGAAAAGCATCGCCCTGAAAAAGCGGGTCCTTCGCCCTTATATCATCAAATGTTGCATCCTTCGTAAATTTCCCTGTCAGCAAACCTGATGCCAATGGAAAATAAGGAATAAAAGAGATATTATGCTCCACGCAGTATGGGAGAAGTTCCTGCTCTGCCTGACGTTTTAGCAGGGAATACTCTGATTGAAGAACATCTAAGTATCCATCTCGATTAAAGGTTTGAAGCTGTTTGAAGTCAAGGTTCGATGCACCAATTGCTCTGATCTTTCCCTCATCCTTTAATTCTTTTAATGTACCCGCTACTTCATCCAATGGGGTTTGACCATCTGGGAAATGCATATAGTACAAATCAATATAATCCGTTTGTAGTCGCTTGAGGCTATTTTCTACCTCTTGTCTTAGAAAATCACGGCTATTATCCAGTTCGGTTTGTCCATTTACTTCCTTATGAGCCCCTTTGGTCGCAAGGACAAGGTTCTCTCTGCCGCCTCTTTTGGCAATGATCTCACCAATTAACTCTTCCGAACGGCCAAGCCCATAAACAAAAGCAGAATCTAAGAAATTGACACCATGATCAAGAGCTGTTTCCACAAGCGCCTGTCCAGCATCTTCATTCAAATTCGGGAATAGATTATGTCCACCTACCGCATTCGTTCCAAGCCCAATCGGATTCACCTGTAAATCCGTTCGCCCAAGTACTACCTTTTTCAAAAACTCATCTCCCTTATCTGCTTAATCACCCTTATTTTCCCATGAACCTTTTTCAAAATACAAGTGTCCTGCTCTCTATTCAGCATGCATCACTCAATTTTTATATGATGAATTGATAAAAGTCATGATAAATAAACAAAACCATTCTAATAGACTAGTATTTATTACTCATCAACTTCGTTCTTTTATCATTTTTTGTGTAAAAACCGATAAAAATAGGAACTAAAACCTATTCCTCTGTGTGAATGAAATTCGATAGAATGAATAGTGCCAATCGTCATTAGGATAAATTCCCCTGTAACGCCCAAATATACCAACTTATCTATTTCTTTTTTCTCAGTTGGATAACGGGAATTGACATGACGAAAGAAAAGCAAAGGAGCATCAACTGTGAATCTAAAAAAAATAAGTGCACTAGTCATGATTTCAATCGTGATGATCATCTCTGCAGCTTGCCAAAGCTCAGAAAAATCATCAAATGCTGAACAAAAGTCAACGAAAACAGCAGAAGTGAAAGTCAATAGCTATGAATATACGTTACCAGAAGACTCAACGACAACACTCCGAGACAATGAAATGGTGTTAAAGGTCAACCTTACCATCACTAATAAAAGTGATAAATCCATTTCATTATATAACTCTGATTTCGCCCTTTATCAGGATGATGCCAAGGTTTCTGATTTATCATTTTATACCAGCAAGGACTCTCTGAAACTTGACTCTTTGAACAAAGGGAAGTCTGTCAAAGGAGCTCTTTATTTCTTAGTCGATAAAGGAAAGCAGTATCAGCTTGTCTATCAAGATAGTATCAAGAAAAGCAATGAATCCATTGAAATTGACCTTGATGGGAAAAAAATACTCGATTCAGCCAAAAAGCTAGAGAACCCAGCAAAGGCACTATCTGCTTATACCGATATCATTGTATTTAATCAGAAGAACGATCAATTCTCCGATTTAACTGGTGACAATCAATCGGATGTCGTGAATAAATATCACGAAATGTTTATTAAAGACTTCAAAAGAAGTGCAAGCATCTATGGCAATGAAGTAAGTGACGGCGATATTCTGTCCATGTATAAACGTATCCAAGGCACAATGCAGGAAAAAGCCAAAGTCGAGACTAGTGTCAAAACCATCTCAGATGACGAAGCAAAGGTTGTTGCGCAAGTCACCGGCATTGATGCCTCTAACTTAAAAGAACAGCTTAGAAAGAACAGAGACGACTTTTACAAAGGTAAAATTCGATCTAAAGAAGAACTGTATAAAAAAAGCTTGGAAATGTATGCAACCGAGTTTGGAAAGCTTCCGCCAGTATCTAGTCCTGTAGAATATGAAGTGAAAATGAAACGTAATGGTGACGATCAATGGAAGATCGACCTCAACGATTATAGTACAGAAGAGTATATGAGCAGCTTTATCAAAACAAGATAATGAAGAAAAAAGACGCAGGCCCCTAGATAGGAGCCGCGTCTTTTTTGATGTTATACAGTTGTCTCTTGCTCTTCTTTGACTGCTTTTTCGATGTCTTTAAATCGGCTCGATACCGTGGATGCACTCACTCCGTATTTCTTCGCCACTTGTGCTTGCGAAAGCGGCGCATCACTTGCAAGTGAATGAATATAGTATTCAATGCCAGCGGCAAATGACGCAGCCTTACGGATAACAGGTGACTTCTGATCACAATAGGCTTTCCAAACGGTTAAAGCACCATCTGTCAAACTTTGATCCCCATGCTCTTTCATCCCGTCTTCAATCAGCTTTGCTGCTTCCAACTGAACATCACTTGCCCAGTCCATACGATCTGCTGAAAGCCCTGTGCTGCCTTCTGTTTGAGGAGACATATCAGACGCTTCGACTTCTTGTTTCGCAAACATGAGCTTGAGCACTTCAGGGAATGACTCTCTCATAAATGTGTTGCGCGCTCCTCCATTTGCCTCGTATTCTTCGACAAGCTGACGAACTTGAAGCAGAAGGGTATCTGTGAACTCCTTCGCAAACATCGTATATTGAATGAAGAACTCTGCTTTTTCTTCAAACTGAACAGGAAAACCAAGAACAAGACTACCCGTCTCAGGTAACACCGTTTGATCCGGCTTTACATCAACTTCTACCTTCTCAGCAGTGACCATATTTTCAAAATGAAGCGACTTCTCCGTTTTTTCATTGAGTAACAGCAAAGATGGCTCCATATCTGTCCAAGATTGAACCACTTGTTTGGTTTTCGGACGTGTAATATCTTCAGCTTTCTTTGATAAGAATTCACTAAAGATGGTTTCCCCATTGTCTGTGAGTGGACGGAAGAAGATGCCCCATACACTCAAATGGAAAACTGAAATTTGTTGTGTTTCTTTATCCATATCCGCAAGAAAAGAAAAATCATTAATGAATTGATTAATGGCTCTCTGATGCTTTGAGAAGGCATAATTCATCAAATCCTTTTGAACTTGTACAGCTTCCTTAAACACAAGCTCAGACGTTTGTTCTCCGCCTGACTTTTGACCACAGCAATGTTTATATTTTTTTCCGCTTCCGCATGGGCAGAGCGCATTTCGTTTAATTTTTCCCAAGATAAAACCTCCGGCATTCTAGTCTAACCTCACTATTTTAACAAACGTTTGCACAAGAGAGTTTCATTTTCAAGAAATAAGAAAAATCTGAATGATCAAAAAAATAACCAATCCACGTTGAACGTACGATTGACCATAAGAAAGAGCACCCATTCCCTGTTTATATTCTCCAATCATTCCAATAGATTTTGTTCAATTCATTCCCTCAAATAGCTGCTTTGCTTCAAAATAAAAAATTTGAACGAACTTCTTCGTGTTGACTCTGCCGGTCGATCCTGCTGATGAAGATGCCTTCTGCATCTCCTTCATTCTTTGGCTGACATCTGTAAAATCAAAAAACTTAGAGGCATAGTGCTCAAACTTAGGATTCGAAAAATCTGTTAATCCAAGTGAGGCGAAATGATTCAAGGAATGATGAATGGCTCGTCTAATTCGCTGTTCTGCTGCTTTCACTTCCCTCATCACTTCCACATCGGTCGCATCAGGATGCAGCTTCCTTTCAGCCGTTTTGATAAACAGCTGCTTTAATGGCGGAAAATTGATCTCGTGCGCATTAGCTGTCTGCGTCTCATGCAAGTAGATGAGAATCTCAAGTAAATCCTTAGAACCACTTTCTCCCACAATGCCTAATTCAGATAAAAGAAATTCACCTGCTTCTTTCATCGTTCTTCTCTTCGATCCAAAATTTGCATCATGGGCGATGACTGGTTCTAATGGGAGCACATGCCGCAGTGAGGCTTGAATATCGTAAATCGACTTCTCAAGCTTAATGCGCTCAATGACTTTCCGAATGACACTGACAATCTCTATTCGATTGACCGGCTTATGAATATAATATTCTATCCCCAATTCATAGGCTTCTGCCATCATCTCCTTCGCCTCTACTTGAGAAATCATCATGATTTTCCCTTTGAATTCATGTTGAATATGACGAATCGTTTGAATCCCGTCTCTAACAGGCATTAAAAGATCAATCAAGAGGATGTCTATTTTTTTCAAGTTTAATGAATGAGCTTCTAGACCATCCCCGTCATCCGCTTCATCCACTACCTCACCCAAATCCTCATCCTCGATGATTTGAGCTAAAATCGAGCGTATTGCACGATCATCATCTGCAATGAAAAACCGCATACACTCACCCTCTCTGAATTAAATTTTGTATAGGTAGGACGAGCTGAAAAACTGCCCCTTTTGTTTCTTTTGGTTCAATCTGAATTTGACCACCAAGCTCTTGAAGTAGTTCTCTCACATAAGATAAACCAATCCCGGTAGATGGTGTACCAAATGCATCAAATTTCGACGTATAGCCCGGATCAAACACAACTTCTTTTAATTTTTCAGGAATACCTGGTCCATCATCTTCAATCCGAACCTCTATTTTATCATGGATACCTTTCAGCATGATTGATATCGTTCCGTTGTCTTCTATCGCCTCAACCGCATTTGCCACTAAATTATTAATCAAAGATAAGAAAATAATGACATGATAATCATGCAAATGAATGCCGCGTATGTCAGATTCAAAGGAAATGTTTTTCCCAAGCGATTGAGCATATTTCTCTTGAATGCGAATCACAATTTGCACAAGCTCTTCTGCCTTCATATAGTCCTGCATATTTTCCTTCGATATCAGCTTAGAAAGCCCAGCAAAAATACGCTGGTTATCTTTTTTCACTTCATGAATTTCTCCTGCGAGCTTCAATAACTCCTGACTCACTTTCTTTCCTGCTTCGTGTTCATGCAAGATGCGGTAAAGACGGTATGACTCTTGTGTAATATGTTCTGTGTGCTTTAATGTTTTTTTTAGATGAACCGTTTCTTCGTATAAATTAGAAATGACCATCATCATATGTTCGTTTTGTTTCATCATTTGCTTCTCTCTTGATTGTGCCTCATACAGCCTCATCATATTGAAAAAGCTAATCACCACAAAGCTGTGAGCAAACGCAATTAAGATCATATCACTCAGCTTTGAAAACGTCATGGTTGTGTCAAACACTAGAAATTGGACAAACAGTTCGACAAAATCAGCAATCAATTCAATCATCAGACCGATCAGCCCAATAAAGATCGATCGCTGCTTGTAACGTCCGGTACGGACAACAAAAAACAGGAAGGCATAAGTAAAATAAAAGAAAAAACTTGGGAACTGCTCATAAAATGATGTAGCAACATCAGCTTTTTGCTGAATCACATCTAAGCCTACTCGGAAAATGACAATGGCTGCTCCTGTAAGAAAGCCCGGCAGCAATGGCATTGATTTTCTTAAAAGTAACAAACAAAAGAAAAATGCAGGTGCACCAAAGCTGATGCGAAACGTCTCGTTCACAGGATAGAACTTCAACTCACCTGCAAGAGGTACAATAACAACCATAAAAAATAAAATGAAAGCGTCCTTTTTCACAAGTTGGTTTACACTCAAATGATTGACTTCCTTTCCCCTGTTTTCATAGCCACAGTATACAAGGAGTCGCTTTTCTTCACAATGTACAAAAAAATAATTTTCGCCCCGATTCAACTCGCTACTTTCTTTTTTTATGACTATTCACCGAGACGGCCAAGTGACCTTTCAGCTACCTTGTTTTTTAATTGTTGTCGACAATTTTAGGAATGGTTTAGACAAATTCGGCCATATCCATTTTTATTTGTAAGTTTTTTTGTAGAATTTCGTCAGATTGTGTAGTTTCCAAGATAAATTGAATGAACAATTTTAGTGAAACTAGATGTAAGCGTTTTCTGAATTTTCACTAAAAACCCTTTTTGTTTTTTCGCCGCCAATGCTTTCATTTAAACATATATTTAGGTGTAAAGGAGTGGTACAAGCAGCGCATGACAAGTTCATTAAAGATGTGTAACATGTTTTCATGCCTATTTGATCGCATTTTTTGTCATACGCCAATTCAATAGGGTACTTTTTTATTTTTGATTGGAGGAATCGTATGGAAACAGCAATTTCTAATCATACACAAGATACATGCCAGTCTTCTGTTGATCAGTGGGCAGAAGAAATACGACCATATTATAAAACCGGTCAAACTGCTGGTTACATTCCAGCACTCGAAAAAGTGAATTCCTCTCAATTTGGTATCAGCGTAATAGGCCCAGATGGATCATCGGTTCGATATGGTGATTGGGACGTTCCCTTTACCCTTCAAAGTATCTCAAAAGTCATTAGCTTTATAGCTGCCTGTTTAGGAAGAGGCGTCCCTTACGTCCTAGATCGGGTAGATGTAGAGCCAACTGGTGATGCATTTAACTCCATCATCCGCCTTGAGATGCACAAACCAGGGAAACCCTTTAATCCAATGATTAATGCGGGAGCTATTACCGTATCTTCCATTCTTCCCGGAAAGACTTCTACAGAAAAGCTAGCATATATTTTCGATTTAATCGAAAACTTAATAGGTAAACGACCTTCAGTCAATGAAGAGGTGTATCAATCAGAGTGGGAGACCGCCCACCGAAATCGAGCACTTGCCTATTATCTGAAGGAAACCAATTACTTAGAGTCAGATGTGGAGGACACGCTAGAGGTCTATTTAAAGCAGTGTTCCATCGAGGTTACAACAGAGGACATCGCCTTGATCGGGCTGATTATTTCCAATGATGGCTATCATCCGTTTAAACAAGTCCAAGTCATCCCAAAGGATATCGCAAGACTAACAAAAGCATTAATGCTCACATGCGGTATGTATAATGCGTCTGGTAATTTTGCAGCATTTGTTGGCGTTCCTGCCAAAAGTGGTGTGTCTGGAGGGATTATGGCTTGTGTTCCGCCGAGCGCGAGGAGAGAATTCCCGTTTAAATCAGGCTGTGGAATCGGTATATATGGCCCTGCCATTGACGATTGCGGAAATAGTATAACCGGTGTCATGATGCTGAAAAAACTCGCCAAAGAGTGGGATCTCAGTATTTTTTAAGACAAACAGTGATGAATTCAAAGAGGTGATGTTATGAACGAAAAAGCTTTGGTATCTTATTTAACACATACAAATGATTTTATTTGGACTTATATTGTGATTGCTCTATTACTTGGAGTTGGGGTCTTCTTCACATATAAAACACGATTCATGCAAATTAGAATGATGAAAGAAATGTTGCTTGTTCTTAAAGAAGGTAGAAAAGAAAAAGTAGGCATTTCACCATTCCAGGCATTTGCCATCAGTATGGCAGCACGTGTAGGAACAGGGAATATCACGGGAATTGCCATTGCTATCGCAATTGGTGGACCTGGCGCTATTTTTTGGATGTGGGTTGTAGCCATCATCGGTTCTGCCTCAAGCTTTGTGGAAAGTACACTCGCTCAAGTGTATAAAGTGAAAGACAAAACAGGGTTCCGTGGTGGACCTGCTTACTATATGGAAAAAGGATTAAACAAGCGTTGGATGGGTGTATTGTTTGCCATCCTCATTACCATTTCTTTCGGTATTGTCTTTAATGCTGTGCAATCAAATACGATTACAGTCGCTTTTAATAATTCATTTGGGCTTGATCGCTTAACGGTTGGTATCATTATGGCGGTCATTTTCGCCGCGATTATTTTCAAGGGGATTAAGGCCATTGCAAAGGCATCTGAATATATTGTCGTTGTCCTTGCCGTTGCTTACATCGGGATTGCTTTCTTTGTCATGATCACCAATATTACCGAACTGCCTGGCGTCATCAGCACAATTGTGAAACATGCCTTTGGATTTGAACAGTTCGCCGGTGGTACACTAGGCGGGGCTTTACTACAAGGAATTAAACGTGGTCTCTTCTCTAACGAAGCTGGTATGGGTAGTGCACCTAACGCAGCAGCAACTGCTGTAACGAGTCACCCTGTCAAGCAAGGTTTAATTCAAGCATTTGGTGTATTAACAGATACGTTAATTATTTGTACAAGTACAGCCTTTATTGTTCTGTTCTCTGATGCGTATAAAACAACGAATCTAAAAGGAATTGAACTCACGCAGGCTTCATTGAGTCAGCACATCGGTCCTTGGGCATCTGGATTCCTTGCGATCATGATTTTCTTATTCGCCTTTAGTACATTAATTGGTAACTATTATTATGGTGAAACGAATATTGAATTCCTTAAATCGAACAAGATTTGGCTTAACGTATACCGCGTTGCGGTTATTGGCATGGTTCTATTTGGCGCTGTCGCAAAAGTTGACCTCGTTTGGGGTCTAGCCGACTTATTTATGGGCCTCATGGTCATTGTCAACCTCATTGCCATTACCATGCTCTCTAAAGTCGCCTTTGCCGCTTTGAAAGATTACATGAGACAGAAAAAAGCAGGCAAAGACCCAGTCTTTCATAAAAGTGCCGTTCCAAACAATGAACACATTGATTGCTGGGATGACGAATCCGTTTCGTTGAAGAAGAATCAAATTGGGTAACACAACAAAAGCTCTGGTCCTTGGACGAGAGCTTTTGTCTTTATCTCAAAAATTCGAGTATGAGCTTGTTGACGACTTCTGGCTTTTCATGATTGATCCAATGCGAGGCATCGTCTACAAAGATCAGCTGTCCATTTGGACAAATCTTGATTGTTTCCTTTGCCAGCTTTCTGCTAAGAAACTTGTCTTCCATTCCCCATATCATTCGAACAGGGACTAAAATTCGTTTCGAAATTGGTTTTTCAAAACCACCCTTTTTCACAGCACGATACCAATTCAGCATCGAAGATATAGCGCCAGGCTGGGTCCAGGCAAGCTTATAGCTTGAGACATCCTCCTTGGTAAACAAATCCGGTCTTGCACTTAGCCCAATCGCTTCGTCCAGCCTTTGAAAGTGATTTTCTTGAAGTGCTGTCTCTGGTATATTGGGTAGCTGGAAGAAGGCGATGTAGGAGCTCTTCTTCCACTGCGGCGGATAAAAGGGGAGAACTTTCATCATCACTCGCGGATGTGGCATGTTGACGATGATTAACTTCTCTACATATTGAGAACGTGTGGAGACCAAATGCCAAGCAACCGCTCCGCCCCAATCATGCCCACCAACAATGGCCTTTCGCTGTGGGCTGAGCGTCTTAATCAGTCCCACGATATCATCTCTCAACTGATCTAACACGTATGATTCAATACCTTCTGGCTTGTCACTTAAATGGTATCCCCTTTGGTCAGGAACGACGACACGGTAGCCTGCCTCCGCCAGAGGGATGATTTGATTTTTCCATCCGTACCAAAACTCAGGAAACCCGTGCAGCAACACAAGTAACGGGCCATCCTCAGGACCAGCCATGGCTGTATGAAGTGTAATACCATTTGTTTGAATATATCGAAACTCAATTTCTTCCATTCCTATGTCACCCTTCCCCTTGTCTTTTTTATTCTTTCAACATAGCATATTTTCCATTTTTCAGAAAATAAAAGCACTCTTAAAAAAACCTTCACTACTCGTGAAGGTCCTTTTCTATTTTTTCATATAATTCAATACCCAAATCAAGCCATTTTTCCGATCCTGTACCTGTCCGTGAAGCGCTCCAAAGAATGTATCTTGTAATTCCACCAGCACATCTCCATCCGCTTCAAGCGCTTCATAGACAGCCTTTAATTCTTCTTCATTATCAAATTGCATGATCAACCTAAGATTCTCAGGCTTTGGTGTGCGCCCAAACGTATCTGAAAAGTGAAGCAGTGATTCTCCAAGATGCAGCTCAGCATGTAACACACGTTCTTGATGCTCATTTAGAATATGAATATCTCCACCAAAAATTCCTTGATAGTATTGAAGAGATTCTTGCACATCTTCCACGACAATATAAGGACTAACGCTGATCATAAGATTTATCCTCCTCTTTGTTCCGTACAGTATGCCCTCTTATAGCTTAACCCAAATCGTAAGAAAAAAGGCACAAATCGTCAACGGATTTGCACCTTTTATTCATGACGTTTTTGCTAATTCACTATGTTTATGTGAATAAGCGGCATACATGACGACACCGATCAATAGCCAAACCCCGAAGTAAAGCCATGTCCGGCCCGGTAAGTTGAGCATAAGGAACAAACAGCATCCAATGGATACGATAGGCAAAATCGGGACAAATGGTACCCGGAATCCCCTTTCAAGATGCTGATGCGTCTTTCTTAAAATAAGTACAGATAAACTCACCATCGCAAACGTTAACAATGCCCCGATGTTCGCTAAGTTGGAAAGATTCTTCAAATCAATAAACCCTGAAATAACAGCTGTCATTCCGCCAATCAACCATACGCTTGCTACAGGCGTATCACTCTTGTCTGTTTTCGAAAACAATTTCGGCAAGAGACCATCTCGTCCCATCGCAAATGCGATTCGTGTTGCCGCATAATGATTGGCGAAAATCACAGCCATCAATCCAATGACAGCACCAACCGAAATAATACCAGCCACGCTATTTTGCTGCACTCTTTGCAGCACATAGGACATCGCTTCCGTTACGTTCAGTTCTGTATAATGCACCATTCCAGTCATGACCAAACAAACAACAATATAAATGATCGTACAAATGAGTAATGAACCGATAATGCCAATTGGCAGGTTCCGTTGTGGATGTTTGACCTCTTCCGCAGAAGCAGAAATCGCATCAAATCCTAAAAAAGCAAAAAACACAGCAGCTGCACCTGCAATGACGCCTTCTGTCCCAAATGGCATGAACGGTTGCCAATTGACTGGCTCTACATAAAAACCACCGACTACAATGAAAAGAACAATAATACCAAGTTTTACAAACACCATGATATTATTGAATTTTTTACTTTCCTTCGTTCCTCTGGATAAAATCCAGGTAATGAGTAATGCAATGAGGATCGCTGGTAAATTCATGAATCCGCCTTGTTCGGGCCCCGCTAAGAATTGATGAGGGATGGATACACCAAACCCTTCCAGCAAGCTATTGAAATAACTGGACCAGCCACTTGCAACAGCTGAAGCAGTCACTATATAAACGGATAATAAGGTCCATCCCATCAGGTGGCCCACAAGCTCACCCATCGTTGTATACGAGTAAGTGTACGCACTACCGAATACGGGCATCGCTGAAGCCATTTCCGCATAACAAAGTGCCGCTAAACTACACACAATCGCTGCTATCGCAAATGAGAAGATGACAGCCGGTCCTGCATCCTTAGCTGCTGTAATACCGGTTAATACCATGACCCCCGTCCCGATCACAGCCCCAATACCAAGAAGCGTCAGATCGAGTCCGCCTAGCGTTTTCTTTACCTTCTGCTGTCTGCTCTGTTCTAACAAATCGTGAATGTGTTTCTTACGAAGAATATGTCGCAAACCCTTTCCCTCCAAAACGTTAGAAAAACAAAAAAATCATTCACATTTCATTATAGCAGAATAGGTCTTACGCATTGACAACCAATTCGCGTAATTGTCTCTTCGCAATCTTCCCGAGCTTGTTTTTTGGTAATTCTTTCGTAAAATGAATGGAAGGTACTTTGTAATCTGCAAGGCGCTGCTGGCAATAGTTCACAACATCTTGTTCGCACAAATCAACAGTTTCATCCTTCACGATATAAGCACTTGGCACTTCACCATATAAATCGTCTGGGACCCCAATGACGGCTGATTCAATGACACCTGGGATTTGATCAATGATTTCCTCAACTTGATCAGGATAAATATTGTCTCCACCGTATAAGATAACGTCTTTGTATCTGCCTGTGATATAAAGAAAACCGTCTTCATCTAGGTAGCCTGCGTCTCCCATATGGAACCAGCCATCTTTTAACACATTCTCAGTAGCGTCTGGTTGCTCATAGTAGCCTAGGAAATAAAACGGGCTTCTCATGACCACTTCGCCAATTTCGCCGGCTGGTAGAGTCTGATGTGTATCAGGATGGATGATTTTCACTTCAACATCTGCATCGATCTTACCGGCAGATCCCATTTTCCCCTCACCCATTGCAGGAAACCATGCACTGACAACCCAAGCTTCTGTACTGCCATAACCGTGCATCATCTGGATTCCCGCCTCTTTGTACGCCTTGATTAAACGTACCGGCACCTTCGTTCCTCCAGAAATTGCAAATTCCAACGATGATAGATCATATGTTCCGCGTTTCATCTCTTCTAACATGTACGTATAAGCAGATGGGAAGGCCATCATGAATGTAATCTGTTCCTTTTCAATCGTTTCCAACACACGTTTTGGTGTGGGATCATTTAGAAAAACAATCGTATATCCTTCAAATATCCCTGAGATCAAATGGTTGATAGAACTCATATGATACAAAGGGTGGCACGCCAAATATCGTTTTCCTTTCAGATCAAATCCTTGATCTTCATGTCTCGTTAAAAATTGATAGAGTCGCCCATGACCTACCATACAGCCTTTTGGGTTGCCTGTTGTGCCGGACGTGAACAGGATCATCGCCAGGTCATCCTCGGATACTTCTTCTGCAAGATAACTGCCATCGTTAGAAGCCAATAGATCTTCAAACAGCTGTGTGGTTTTGGCATTTGCACCAGACTCAATCATCAGACAATTTTCTAAAGATACCTTCACAGCGGCAATGATTTCACGAAACTCTCGATCAAAAAACAGTACCTTCGGGGCTGCTTTTCTCAAAATGCCTTCGAGCTCAAAAGAAGTCAGCTGCCAGCTAAGGGGCACTGCGACAGCACCTGCTTTGATTGCAGCCAACATAATGGTAGAGAAATGATGATTATTTTGACAAATAAAACACACACGATCCCCTTTGCGAATTCCTTTACGATGTAAATAATGAGCTAGGTGGTCAATGCGTTTTGCATATTCTTCAAATGTATAAGACACACCTCCGCCAGTTACCGCCTCAATTTGTGAAGAGCGTTCCATTCTGTCGTTTAGTAATGTCTGTAAAGTATTCAATATCTTCATCTCCAAACGTTTGATTTCACTCACCAATTTCCAATTTATTGGGTTGGCAAATTTTATCTCATTCACATTCTAGAATAAAAATAACCGAAAGTAAAATCATTTCATTTTGGAATTGTTCCTTTTATTAATTGGTAATACAGGTAATTTTATATCTGACTTCCAATTTGGTTTAAATGATGGTGATTATTATGATAAGATAGACCTAGTAATTGATCGGGAAAAGTGAATGCAATAGGAAAAGAGGTATGGAGAATGCAACATGTCAAGCTAGAGGCAAGTTTATTAGACTATGCACTGACGAAATATTTAAAGGCGACGAAACAAATAGATCAAGAGAACATTCCGAAAAACGTCACGAATGTCAAAGGGTTTATTTTGCGTATCATCTACCGCCATCAATCATGTACTGTAAAAAATATATTGCAAGAAGTTTCATTATCTCCCTCTGCGACAACGACCGCTCTCAATCACTTAGAAGATGAAGGGCTGATTATTCGCTCTAGAAATAACAATGATCGCCGTACTGTATGGATTACACTTTCTGAATCAGGTGTACAAATTGCGAAACAAATGATTGATAATCGCCAATTACTCGTCAATCAACTGTTCAATCACCTTTCAGAGAACGATAAAAAAACGTTTTTTGAATTAATCGAAAAAATGATGGACGAGCACGCATTAAAGGCTTAGGATTGCTCCTAAGCCTTCTTTTTATGGTTTTAAAACGACCTTGATACAGTCATCCTGTTTGTCATTAAATATTTGGTAGGCATGGGCTGCATCATCTAACGGCAGCTGGTGCGTGATGATGGCTTTAGGATCAATTTCACCCGTTGTCACTTTTTGATATAACGTTGACATGTAACTTCTCGCAGGAGCCTGTCCCATTTTCAGTGTGACATTCCTTGCGAAAAAAGCACCTAAAGGAAACATATTGTATAGTCCGCCATATACACCCGTCAGTTGCACCGTTCCGCATTTCCGAACGGCTTTTGTGGCAATTTGTATAGGTCCAATTGTTCCCCCTTGCAGCTTGAGCTTCTGTTCAATCTTTTCAAGCGGTGACTTTTTCCCGTCCATTCCCACACAATCAATGACGACATCTGCCCCGCCCTTGGTCAGCTCTTTTAACGTTTCTCCCATATCGGGTTCCTCTGTAAAATCAAATACCTCTACGCCACTCATTCGTTTGGCATGACGCAGACGGTAATCGATGTAATCGACTGCTATCACACGTTCAGCCCCTTTTTGCCATGCAAATTGCTGTGCCATTAAACCAACAGGTCCACAGCCTAACACGATGACAGTGTCACCCTTTTTTACACCAGCGTGCTCCACGCTCCAATAAGCCGTTGGCAACACATCCGATAAGAACAACAATTGTTCATCCTCTAACTCACAATCTTCGGGTATCTTAAAAGGGGTATAGTTTCCAAAGGGCACACGTAAGTATTCGGCTTGCCCCCCTGGATAATTCCCGTATTTCTCACTATATCCAAAAAGTCCTCCTGAATCATAATGGGGGTTCGAGTGATCACATTGACTTTCTAAACGATGGTGACAATACGGACATTGACCACATGCGACGGTGAAGGGAATGACGACACGATCACCCTTTTTCAGAGCCGTCACATCAGGCCCTGCTTCCTCTACAATGCCCATCGGTTCATGTCCAATCACATACCCAATGGGTAGCGGGAAATTACCCTGATACAAATGTAAATCTGACCCACAAATCGCTGTCGACGTAATCCGGACAATGACATCTTCACGATCTTGAATAGATGGTGCATCCACTTTTTTTACCGCAATTCGGTTTTTCCCTTGATAGGTGACAGCTCTCAATCCATTTCCTCCTTAAACTTAAGTTCTCTTTACATAGCTTCACCTTGTATGGATGGTTCATGCATAAAATACGGCAAAACGAAAGCCCATCGATTGAGTCGACAGGCTTTCTAGGGTTTTTCCTATATGAATGTATCAGTACCATTAATTCGTCAATCTTTCTCTACAAAATACAAATCATATTGTTCAGATGTCTCATGATCTAACAGCATGTTCCCTTCTTGGATAAAATATGGACACATACTTGGGCTTTGTGATTCTTCAAACTGCTCATACACATGATCAATATCTCCTGGTAGCAACAAGACCAAACATTTATTCGAGTGAGACGCAAATTCATATGCATGGATTGTGTTCGGCGCGATAAAGACGAAGTCACCCGGCATCAGGCTCATGTCCTCTCCGTTTAAATGAAGATTCATTTGACCTTCCACACAATAGATCGCTTTCGTGTGCAACTGATGATAATGCAGAGGGAAGCATTTACCATTTGGGCCTTCAATGACAAAATGGCTAAATCCTCCTCCAGTGGTCTCCTTTGTTGCAATAAGCTCATGGATTTGCCCCTCAATGATATATTGTTTTCCTTCACCAGCCTCTAATACATAGGGCCGCACTGCGGAAGGTAACTCGCTATGAAATAATAATGAGGGTTTGGTGGTGTTAGAAAGCTCTCTTATGCCGTGCATCAGCATGATATCGCATTCCTTTTCAGCCTGTTGAAAACACTCTCTATCAAATGCCTCATTGATAAACGTCCATTCCTCCAGTTGCACTTGTTTTCCAACTTGTTGATAAACATCTATCATTTGTCCACCAATTGTATATGAAAGAAACCTTGTTTTGTGACTATGCATTCTGTAACCATGAATGGTTTTCGGCGGGATGTGAATATAGTCACAGGCGGTCACCATATATTTCTTACCATCCAATATCACTTCAAGCTTACCTTCTAGAACATAAATGGTTTCAAATAATGCCTCATGGCAATGCAGTGGGAAATAAGCACCTTTTCCACCTGTGATTAACACAAGTTCAAACAAATCACTTGTTTGACTTGTGTCTGCCAGCACATGAACAAGCTGATTTCCAAGCCCATACAGCCTGCCCGAACGAGAATCTGTATAAAAAGAAGTCCCTTTGGATGGCTTGAACGATGGCAATTGCTCCGACATTCCATCAACTCCTCATGACTATTTGACTAACTCCATTATATAGACCAATTGATATAATAGATAGACACGATGCGAGGGATTTTACTCTTCTCGCATAAATAAGTGTCTCAGGTTACCTTTTACGTATTCTAAAGGTTTCGTCTGCTTCAGGGCAGTGGTCATGGATAAACCACCGATGACCATCGAGTGAATGAGTGAAGCCAGCTCATCCGCTTTCGTTTCTTCATAGCCGTTTTTCATGAGCTTTTCTTTCACAAGCTCTTGCCAGCGAATCATTTCTTGTTTACATGTATCGTGAAGCTGTGTATGTTCAGGCTTGGACTCAGCTGCTAACAATACAATCGGAATTCCTCTTTCACTTTCCTGCTCCTTAAATCCACGAATGAGATACGACATAAAACGATCGACCGCAAGATGTGGATCATCTGAATTGGCAAAGCTCTCTTCAATTCGGTTGATGACCTTTTGACTAATATATTCAACAGCTGCTATGGCTAGCTCTTCTTTTCCATTTGGGAAGTAATAATAAAGAGAACCTTTAGGCGTGCCGCTCTCTCTAATGATTTGATTTAACCCGGTCGCATGATAACCCTGTTTACGCAAAAGAAGGGCTGTCGTTTGAATAATTTTTTCTTTCGTACTCACATATTACATCCTTTCCCTCCATTAGCTTTTTGTTTATTTCAACAACGGTTTTATCCCTTTCCATATTGACGTTGATTCCATTTCCGATGCTAGTCGCAGTAGCCAATCTTCTTTTCCTTTAGGTGCTGTCACTTGTACCCCTAAAGGCATGCCTTCTTGTGTGAGGTGAACAGGTACACTCATCGAAGGTTGACCTGTTAAGTTGGCAAGCTGTGTAAACGGTGTGTAGGTGAGACTTTTTAGAAACATCTCATAAATGAGGTCCTGCTGCGCTTGCATCGAAAGGGACGAAACACGTAAAAGTGTAGCTATCTCCTTTTCTGTATGCATCAGTTCACCAATTTTCGGCGCTGAATGAGCAGTGGCAGGTGTCACATAGAGATCATATGTTTGATGAAAGGCTGCCATTTGTGCAGCTGCCATGTCCCATGCATCAAGACTCTCTGTATAAGCTGCAGCAGTGACATTCTTCCCTGCTTCTGCCAGTACCCATGCAACGATGTCTGTTTCCTCCGGCTTTACAGATCGCCCAAATGAACGTGCCAAGGAAGTAAATAACGCTGACATCTCCCCGCTGTTCATCACATAATATTGCTGCATCAAATGAACACCATCAATCGCCGGCTTCGCTTCCTCTACTTCGTGCCCCTGTTCACTCAACCATTTCACAGTTTGCAAAGTAGCCTGTTTTGCTTCCTCGCTGACCTTTGTGCCAACCGGAGATTCTATGCTGTAAGCGATCTTCATACGAGATGTCCGTTTCACAAGATCCTCTTGATAGCTGCCATCATATAACGGAGTTTGGAAAGCGGCTTCCGGCTGAATCACCTGAAGCAGATCAAGAAGTGCCGCGCTGTCTCTCACTGTTTTCGTCAAAGTGAAATCAATGGAAGCGCCTTGCCACTGCCTTCCCGCACCAGGGCCTACAGGTGTCCTGCCCCTTGTTGGCTTTAACCCAAACAAACCTGTAAATGATGCTGGGATACGAATAGACCCACCGCCATCACTCGCACCACCAGCAGGTACAATGCCGCTTGCAACCGCTGCTGCTGTACCACCACTTGAACCGCCTGGAGAATGTTCTTTATTCCAAGGATTTCTCGTTGGCCCATGTAAGACTGGTTCCGTGACATTTCTCAAACCAAATTCTGGTGTGTTGGTATGACCGATCATGAGTAGGCCAGCCTGCTTCAAGCGGCGGACAAAGTAGGAATCCGTTTTTGCCTGCACATCCTTTAACAGCATAGCGCCTGCAGTCAGCGGTTCATTTTGTAACCCTTGTGATATATCTTTCAACACGAACGGCACACCCGCAAACATCTGATCTGGATCTAATTGCTTCATCTCTTCCATCACTTGATCTTGTCTTGTCCGAATCACTGCATTCAGTGCTGGATTCACTTCTTCCAATCTAGAAAATGCAGCCTGCACCAGCTCTTGAGGTGTGACCTGTTTGTTTCGTACAAGTGTTGCCAAGCCTGTCGCATCATATGTCATATACTCTTTTACATTCATTGTCATATCCTTCTTTCTCTTATATATGGTCTCTCTATTGTCTACTAGATTTCTATGAATTTCAATTTAAGGATTTTCGCAACCCTTAATCAAGGGTTTATAAATCTTCTACTATCTGTCTAGATTCTCCGATATAATAGAGAAAAAAAGACGGAGGTCATCTCGTATGCAAGGAGCCCTTTCCTTAAAAAAGAAAGTATTATTGGTCATTGTGTTTCTTCTCATTCTATCAACTGCTGTGCCTTTTCATTCTCCGGCAGCTGCATCATCGAAAGAAACGGATGTCATCATTGTCTACAAAAACCAAAAAGGAAAACAAACAGCTCTCCATGAAAGTGAAAAAGTGAACGCTCAGTACATACACCTTCCTGCTGTAGCCATTACAGCAGATGAACAAGCTGTCACCTCACTGAAAAAGGACCCAAACATCGCCTATGTCACCAAAAATTCGAAAGTCAAATTGGCCTCTTCTTCAGGAGAAAAGCCAACTTCTACTTTTCAAGATGAAATGGTTCAAAAATCTTACAATCTACAAAAATTCAACGTCAAACAAGCATTGAAAGAGGGAGTCACAGGGAAAAATGTGAAAGTAGCGGTTTTAGATACTGGAATTTTCCCACATGAAGATTTGAAAGTAGCTGGTGGTAAATCTTTTGTGAAGTACACCTCCTCCTATAAAGATGATGAAGGACATGGAACGCATGTCGCGGGTACAATCGGTGCATTGAATAATGATTATGGTACTGTCGGTGTCGCTTCTGGTGTGAAGCTGTATGCTGTGAAAGTATTAAATAAAAAGGGAGAAGGTGACTTATCTAGCATACTTCGAGGGATTGATTGGGCCATCACCAATAAAATGGACATCATTAACCTGAGTTTAGGCTTTACAGATAACATTCCGATCCTTCGTTCAGCTGTAGATACAGCATACAAAAAGGGACTGCTCGTGGTCGCTGCAAGCGGAAATGACAAGAAGAAAAGCATTAGTTATCCTGCCGCTTACAATAGTGTCATTGCTGTCTCAGCTACCACTAAAAAAGACACACTCGCATCCCTCTCCAATACAGGGAAAGGCATCGAATTTTCTGCCCCTGGTGAGAAAATCATCAGCACCTATTTAAAAAATGAATATTGGTATGGAACTGGCACATCACAAGCCGCACCGCATGTCACAGGCATGCTTGCTCTATTAAAACAGCTTCATCCGAAGAAAACGAATGTACAGCTTCGCACCTTACTGCGCAGCTATACGGTGGATCTTGGCGCAAAAGGAAAGGACACACAATTCGGCTATGGCCGTATGCAATATATCCCGCAAGCTACCTTTTTAAAGGCAGCAACCAGCGCTGTGAAAAAGGCAGAAACATCGAAGAAACAAGCAGATGTTGATCAAGCCAAAACAAAAATTGGCCGTCTGACCGCAAATAAACAAAAAACAGCACTCAACGAGCGGATAAAAAAAGTGCAAGCAAGTATCGATATCCGCTCAGCACGTGCAAAGGTCAAAACAGCCGAAAAAAAGAAAACGCAGAGCACGGTAAAAAGCGCTCAAACAGCCATCCATAAGCTCAGTAAAAGCAAAGAAAAAACAAGCCTACAAAAACGGCTCGACAAAGTCAAAAAGCAAGTGACCTATCAAAAGAAAGTGACAGACGCCAAACAAAAAGTGAAAAAGGCCGAAGCCAAACGAACAAAGAAAACGAAAGCAACGGCTCAAAGTGCCGTCAAACAACTAAAAGCATCGAAAACGAAAACCAATTTACAAAAACGATTAAACCGAATTAAAGTTTGACCCTTCGCAACCTAAAAATCGAATCCTCTATGCGAGGAATCGATTTTTTCTCAACTAGTTAAGACCAACTCAAACAAAGTGTGATGGTATCTATCCTCTGCATCTGACTTCACTTGGTTAAGTATATTCTCTAAAGAATGTATGACATCATCCAGCGCTTTGTGTACTGCCCCATTTTCAAAAGCTATTAAATCCTCTGGCAGTTCATCTTCATCTAAAATAAAGAAGTCACCATTTGGAAGTACCAAAAGATCAATGATGACATCTTCAAAGATAACCATTTGATCCCTAAACCAAGTATTCCTTACAATATTAAAATAGGAACCTAGATAGTTCCCTTGAACATCTCTCCAAAAATATAGATTGTAGGGTCGATCCGTCCAATAATATGCGATCGTATAGCTCCCTTTTGGGATCGTTAACGTGCCATGACCAGCTGTCATTGTAAATGTGTCTTCAATCTTATGAAATAGCACAAGTTGCTGTTCTTGTAAGGCTAACAACTGACAAGTATGTTCCACTATTCTCCCGTCATATCTGATTTTTCTCTCGATCACTTCTTCCCAAGGATATGCCTTTAGCTTAAACAAGACGTCACAACTCCTTCTATCGTTTTTTTCAGTATACACCGATTTTCTGTAAAGAAATAAAGGGGCTGTTCACTGCTTGCATTGCAATGTTGGATGCAACCTAAAAAAAGGAAGATCCGTCCACGAGTGGATGTGCTCTTCCTTTTTGAGGTGTGCTTGGTTATGAACCAGCCGGTTGTTCTTTCTTGATCACATATCGATAGCTCTTCACATGCGTTCCATTCTGATTCACAAATTCTTTATCTGGCGCTCTCTCAAAGCCCATTCTTTCATATAAACGAATCGCCGCCTGCATTTTATCAGATGTATGGAGATAAAGGACGTTCTCGCCCCACGATTGTGTCAGGTCAATACTGCTGCGAAGCAACAACTCTGCGATGCCTTTTCCTCTGACATCTGGATCTACCCCTAAAAACCGGACAATGGCTGATGTAATTCCCATTTCAGGCTTGTCATATGCTAGTTCGGATGACCGGAACATTTGAAGCGTCCCGACAACCTTTCCTTCAAGCTCAGCCACTAACATGAGCTCCATGTTCGGATTATCTACTGCCGCTGCTAATGCCGCAGAATAATTTTGCCAACCTTCTTCTGTGAATTGAGGCTCGTACTGTGCATATGATTTGATCAAAATGTGCCTAATGGCCTCATGATCCTGACTGCCTGCCTGCCGAATATTCAGCTCTTGCTGCTTCATTGCAGCACCTCCTGTCACTATTTACATTGTTCATATACATATCATGCAATATCTGCATGCAGATGATCTGTTTCTATGCTCTACTTATCCAATGTAAAGAGTCTGATTGGAAAGATCAATCATTTTGCATGTGGTCATTAAATGAGTTCATAACTCCAAAAACCGAAAAAAGTTGTTTACTCTTGCCGCATTGCTTGGTCTATAAGAGCGCTTGGAAAAGTGGCATATCATCTATTTTGATGTTTGAACCCTTCTCTAATCATCGTAGCTTATCTTCATGCAAACATAAACTAATCAAATAATCTAATTGCTGTGAAACGCGTACCATACTTTATAACCTTGAAATTACAAGTTCAGGAGTTGATAAAGGATCCTCATTAAATAAAATTTTTGAATATTATGAAACTACCACTGAAAATGCAATAGCAATTGGCGACAACCTAAATGATCTATCTATGTTTCATATAGCAGGAATAGGAATAGCAATGGGTAACGCTGATAAAATGCTTAATAAAGTGGCGACTTACAAAACATTATCCAATCACGATTGTGGTGTGGCTTATGCTTTTGATCACTATATTCTTACTACAGAAGAAGCCCCTAAATCACCGAGTACACAATCATGAACAACGGAATAAAACCAGCTAGATTAGGAAATTTCATTTTTTATTAAGCTATTTATAAAGATAAGGATTCCTCCAACAATAAAAGCCCATGATCCAATCGTAAGACCAATGAGCTCTGATAAAGCTACATTTAGAGCATCCCAGGGAGCTATCCTTTCAATTTCAGTCATATCCTTAAAGCCTCATTAATATTTAAAACACACTAGTTGTAACGCTACTATTTCAGACTTTTCGTGTTACGCCAACTAGAGTGTCTCTGATGAGTTTAATTTATGAAATTGGTTTCATGTCAACAGTTTCAAAAGATATATTTGCGGATCTTCAGGATTACGATGAAAAACCATGCCTGATTGTGGCACGAGCGAAAAAAAGACCCGCATAAGCGGGTTTTTCCGTTCATATCGACAAATACTATGCTACCAATTGATCGTACGGAACATGTCATTGATCTCTCCATCTGTTCGATAGGCATTTAAATCAAATCCTGATATTCCAAAACCAATCGCAGTCACAATACCTCCAGCAATGGTGAAAATGATGCCTAATTTCAAGCATTTCTTCCTTAGTTCATTTACCTTCATACGCTCACGACCTTCTTTTTAAATATCCCCATGAATTTCTTGCTGGATTGGACAGTCACTTGCACAAATATATTTGTCAAGTAAACAGTAATGATGCCACTGAGTAAACCTATTCCTAATAAAAAAATGCCAATTCCAAACTGCGTCACGACCACATGAAGACCATCTTGAAAAATGAATGGTGAGCCTATGATACTCCAGACCCCTCCGATCAGACCAGATACCGCGAGTGCGCCTGTCACGAGCGGGATACACCAAATCACGATATACACCGAAAAGATCAATAATGCGACCGACGCCAGAATACTCCCCCATAAAGGAAAACCTAACACGAGAATCGAGTATCGAGTGATTTTTTCCCCAAGAGTCGGTATTTCCACGGTCTTGATTCCCTGTTCTTTCATAATGCCTTCTGCGATTAGTGCAGGGTGGCCCACTTGGTGAACAGCTTCCTGTTCACTGTAGCCATCTTCTTTATAATCCTCTATCATCTCATCATAGTATTCTGCAAATTTGCGACTGTCTTTTTCGCCTAGATGAAGTAAGTGTGCTTCTAAGCTTCCTAAAAACTCTTGTTTATTCATTGCCCTGCCCTCCAGAAATAAATTCATAAATCGCCATCACTTGATCCCATTCATCTAAAAACTGCGCCATATGTTCTCTTCCACTCTGCGTGATACCGTAGTATTTTCTTAATCGACTGTTATGCTCTTGAGAGTATGTCTCTACATAACTGTTCTGCTCTAACCGCTTTAAGATTGGATATAAGGTTGATTCTGATATTTCAATACATTGAGACATGTCTTTAATGATTTGATATCCATAGGAATCGCCTTTTTTTAATACCGCCAGTACACAAAACTCCAGTAGCCCTTTTTTTAATTGTGCGTTCATGTTTACAACTCCTAACACACTATACTATACATTACATAGTATAATGTGACAAGAGGTATATTACTTGATGAATTTGTAAGAAACAAAAAAAGACCCCATGAGGGTCTTTTCACTATTATATATGCACAAATCCTTCTCCAAATACAGCTCGCACATCGTGAACGACAACGAACGCGTCTTTGTCGATTTTCTTAATAATTTTCTTGAGTCGTATGAGCTCTTGCTTTTGAATAACGGCATATAAAATTTCTTTCGATTCCTTTGAGTAGTGACCGCGCCCATTGAGAATCGTCACGCCTCGGTCAAGGGTATGATTGATTTCTTCAGCTATATCATCCTTACATGATGAAATAATGGTGACTGCCTTTTTCGTATTGAGACCTTCAATGACAAAATCCATCACCTTTGTAGCAACGTACAGCATCACAATGGTAAACATTAATTTTTCCGCACCAATAATAAAGTAAGAGGCAAAGACAACGATCAAATCGAAAAACAAAATGGCGTAGCTGACATTCCAGTCTAAATACTTGTTGGCCATTCTCCCGAGAATAGCCGAACCAGCTGTTGTTCCGCCGGCTCTTAATACTAGGCCAATACCGATTCCGATGATGATTCCTGCAAAAATGGCTCCAATGATCAATTCATGTACATTCACAACCCACGTTGTGGTCAGGTGCAAGAAAAGTGAGTTACTTGCGACAGCCACTACTGTATAGATCGTCGTCTTCTTGTCCAAATATTTATATCCTATAAGCAATAAAATAGCGTTAAACACAAGGTTCGTCAGCCATGGTGCAATCTCAAACACATAATAAAATATAATGGATAACCCTGTCACACCGCCTTCTCCAAATTCAAGTGGAATGACAAACATATTCACAGCTGCTGCAAATAAAAAAGAACCAATAAGAATCATGACAATATCTTTTACACATTTCTTCAATTTCTTCTTTCCTCCTTTTTTTCAGCACTTAAAAAACCCTCTTTCTGCACGAAAGAAGACCGTCGTTGGACAAAATAAAATCAAAAGACAACGCCTTTTGATGATGCTTTCTGATATGAACCTTTCCATAATATATATCTCTTTTTAGAGGCTGTCAATGACATGGTTTTCTATTATTTCAGCTGCATTTTTATGCAATCAAACCCGCATTCCATCAAGCTTTCGACGTCATTTTATGCTATTCCCTCACCTTGACAAAAACACTTTAGTCATTTAAACTACTGCCTCATATCATACCCAACATTTCCGATCTAAAAAGGAGGCTGTTCTATCCATATGAACCCAATTCAAAGCCGCTTACAGGCACACGCACCATTGATTTTAGACGGTGCACTTGCAACGGAGCTTGAACGAAAGGGCTGTGATTTAAACGATCGTTTATGGTCAGCCAAAATACTCATTGAACAGCCTGAATTGATTCAGCAAGTACACTTGGATTACTTCCAGGCTGGGGCGGACTGTGCAACAACAGCCAGCTACCAAACCACCATTGATGGTTTTGCTGAAAAAGGTTATACAAAAGAAGAAGCGATTGAACTGATGAAACGGTCAGTCACCTTAGCGAAAGAAGCACGTGATCTCTTTTGGCAGGACGAGCCTTATCATCAAGGACGGACAAAACCATTCGTCGCTGGATCTGTAGGACCATTCGGCGCTTATTTGTCTGACGGTTCTGAATATAAAGGGAATTACGGACTGAGCGAACAGGCACTCATTGATTTTCACAGACCACGGATACAAGCATTAGTTGATGCTGGCGCAGATGTCCTCGCTTGTGAGACGATTCCTTGTCTGATTGAAGCAAAGGCAATTGCAAGGCTACTGAAAGAAGAATTCAGCGGGATTTATGCATGGGTGACCTTTAGCGCAAAAGACAACCAGCACATTAGTGAAGGTGATTTGATAAGAGATTGTGTACAAGCACTCGAACCTTATGAGCAGATTGCTGCTGTTGGCGTAAACTGTACACCACCTGAGTTTATCTCCCCCCTTATTCAAGAAATGAAAAAGGGATCAAGCAAACCGATTGTGGTGTATCCAAACTCAGGTGAATTATATGATCCAGAGCAAAAGGTATGGAGCGGGAATAGCTTTCACCACACGTTTGGTGATTGCGCTCACCAATGGTACAAGGACGGCGCACAGATCATCGGTGGCTGTTGCCGGACAACACCAGAAGACATAACAGACATCTTGCAATGGGCAAAAGCGTAACTTCATGATTCAACACACATACTTCTAAGCAAAAGGGCGGGAAAACATGGAACAAGCAAAAGATCAGTCACAACAATATCAACGAAAAATGACGAGCCGACACCTGTTCATGCTTTCTTTAGGCGGCGTCATTGGAACAGGGCTCTTTTTGAGCTCGGGTTATACGATCAATCAAGCTGGACCTGCGGGAACCATCCTTGCCTATCTCGTCGGGGCATTAATTGTCTATCTTGTCATGCTTTGTTTAGGTGAACTATCTGTCGCCATGCCGGTCACAGGGGCATTCCACACGTATGCAACGAAATACATTGGTCCTGGTACCGGCTATACGGTCGCATGGCTCTACTGGCTGACGTGGACAGTGGCACTTGGTTCTGAATTCACGGCGGCAGGTCTCTTAATGCAACGCTGGTTCCCAGACACATCGGTTTGGATGTGGAGTGGTGTCTTTGCTCTCCTCATCTTTTTACTCAATGCCTTTACAGTGAAGTTCTTTGCAGAATCAGAGTTTTGGTTTTCTAGTATTAAAGTGATGGCGATTATTCTATTTATTATACTGGGCGGAGCCGCAATGTTTGGTTTGATTCCTCTTCAAGGCGGCGAAGCCGCTCCATTCTTTTCAAACTTTACCGGAGAAGGTGGCCTTTTCCCAAACGGCTTTTTACCCATTTTAATGACGATGCTTGCCGTCAATTTTGCCTTTTCGGGCACTGAGCTGATTGGCATCGCTGCAGGAGAAAGTGTCAATCCAGACGAGACCATTCCACGGGCGATTCGTACAACCGTGCTGCGTCTTGTACTGTTTTTTGTCGGAACGATCATCGTCTTAGCTGGTTTGATTCCAGTGGAAGAGGCTGGGGTAATCAAAAGTCCATTTGTGGTGGTTTTCGATCGAATCGGGATTCCATATGCCGCAGATTTCATGAATTTTGTCATCCTGACGGCTATTTTATCTGCCGCTAATTCAGGCTTATATGCGTCTTCTCGTATGCTTTGGTCGCTTTCTGAAGAGCGGACGTTGCCAAAGAAATTGGCAAAGCTGACGTCTAATGGCATTCCGTTGAATGCACTCGTTTTAAGTATGGTCGGCGGCATCCTTTCTTTGCTATCAAGTGTTATTGCAGCAGAAACGGTATATCTTGTGCTTGTGTCGATTTCTGGACTAGCTGTTGTTGTGGTGTGGATGGGAATTGCTGCCTCACAGTTCATGTTTCGGAGAAGGTTTTTAGAGGATGGCGGAAAGCTTAGTGATCTCGCCTTTCGGACCCCGCTTTATCCAGTGGTTCCGATTGTTGCCTTCATCCTGTGCCTTGCATCTGTGATCGGTATTTCCTTTGATCCAAATCAGCGCATTGCACTGATCTGCGGTATTCCGTTCATCATTCTCTGCTATGTTGCGTATTATGTCACGACATGGATTCGCAAGAAACGAGAAGAACCTGGTGTATAACATCTTGAAGCGGTTGACTCAAAACTCAAATCATTTAAAGTTCTTCTCCATCAGCATTTAAGTCTAAAAACTAAAAGTTCGATTGAATCTGGGAGAAACGGCTGATGAGTGTTTGTTTCTTGACTCTATCGGTAGCCGCTCAGCAGGTTTGCTAACAAAAAGAAAAGGATGTCACTCGTTGACATCCTTTTCCACGTCATGAATGTTATTTTGACAGCTACACCAAAAAACTTCCCTTTTTAAAAAGGGAAGCGCTAAGGCTATTTTTTCACAACCACTTTCACTGCTTGACTCTCTCTTTTTCTCACATCTGAAGCTGTTACATACAAGACAGTTTTCGCCTTTTGCGGTTTGATGCTCGCTGTAAAAGCGCCTTTGCTATTGGTTTTCACTGTTTTGATGACTTTCTTTGATTTGTTTTTTATTTTAATGGTCAAACCGGCACCCGCAGTGCCTTTGACCGCTTTACTTTTGACCGTCACTTTGCTCACCTTCGGCTTAGCTGGTGCCTTGCCTTGTTTCACGACGGTCTTAAGCGAAGTGGCGGCTTTGCCTTTTGCTATTTTGATATGCAGCACTTTGTTTTTGTTCTGATGCTTGATGTTGACACTATAGGTTCCTTTTTTGCTTGCAGTTCCTTTTCCGAGAAGTGTCTTGCCTCTATAGACGGAAACGGCAGCACCGGATACCGCTTTCCCTGTTACCTTTTGATGCTGATCCTCTACTTTATGGACAGTTGCATTCAGTTCTAATGCGCTTAAAGCTGCAAATGCATTCAGCCTCCCATGTCCTGTCACCCAATCGACACCAGGGATTTTCGGATCAACGATTGGCTCATCAAACATGTCATAGTAAATCTCGTCTTTTCCATCAACAGATTTGAATGAAATATCATCTGCTGTAGTTTGTAAAATATGTTTCACTTGATTCGGCTTTAACGCCGGGCTTTTAGATAGCAGTAATCCTGCCGCTGCGGCTACGTATGGGGTTGCCATTGATGTTCCACTGAGATATGTGACGTTTCCATCTGGCATCAAGCTCGGAATATCAGATCCTGGTGCAGACATACTTAGCCCTTGACCAAAGCTTGAGAACTCAGCTGCGATATCCATCCGACTACTTGCACCAATCGCCATGGCATATTGAGAAGACGCTGGATAGCCCATTTCTGGATAGCCATCATTACCGCTTGCCGCGACCACAAGGACATTCTTTTGTGAAGCGTACTTCATTGCATACTCAATCACTCGGCTGTAGTATCCGCCAAGACTTAGGTTGATGACCTTTGCCCCTTTATCTACTGCATGTTTGATCCCAAGTGCGATGTGCTCTGTATCACCAAATCCGAAAGCATCTAGTACCTTCACTGGGATGATGCCCGTATGCTGATTCAAACCTGTCATCGAATAATGATTATCGGCTTTTGCCGCAATGATACCTGCCACATGTGTTCCATGTCCGTTATCATCAATGGCATCCTTATTTCGACTGATGACATTCGCACCTAAATCCGTGCGAACGGTTCCGCTCAAATCTGATAAGCGGCTATCAACCCCTGTGTCAACGACTGCAATCAATGTTTGCTTCATTTGACTTGTGCCAATGAGTGTATTCATTTGTTCAAACTTGACATCAGCCCCTTTTTTGCCGCTGTTTTGCGCGCTGTTTTTCAATGGCCATTGATAAGGGTATTGAACGTCATTGCTTAGTGCACGGTAGGTTTGCACAGGTTCAGCAAATTCTACGTTCGTCATGCTAGACAGCTTTCTAGCCGCATTTTTGATTGTACTTTTGGCTACCTTTATTGTTTTTCCATTCGTTTCTTGCCCTGCTGGGACATCATATACATACATTCCTTTAAATAAAGGGCTCGCTGATTGTGATACCACACGATTCTCTTGGATACCATAGCTCTTCATTTTCTTTTTCACTGATTGGAGCGTTTGACCATCCTTTATTTTGAAAATGATCTTATTCGTTTTGACCTTTTCTTCAGGCACAAGCTTTTGCTTCTCTAGTACATAACCGATCGATTTCCCCTCAAGGTGATCAATCCCTATTTTTTGAGAAGTTGCTTCTAACTCCTTTTTTAAATAAGCCGGACTTACACTTGTAAGCATAACGAAAAGGGATTGGATCGCCTTTTGTTCTTTCTCTGTGACGATATGGCCGCTGAATGCTCCATTTTTCTCTACGTCATTCAGCAGTGATTTTAATGTCAGTAGCTGGTTGTATACCTTTTGTTGCTCTGATTGATTCTTGATGAGCTTGGATTTCAGAAATGGCTTCGTCTTTTGAAGTAGACGCGCGAGTTTCTGACCATCCGCTGTTTCATTCAAACGTTTGTCTTCAATATTGCGTATTGATTGAATTATTTCACGACCGTACTTTTTCTCAATGATGATAAGGTCAGGCTCTTCTTCTTCTGGGAAAATGGGATCGGAAGGCGGAAGATTAGCTCCGTTATAACCAATCGTATAATCCGCATTCTCTTCCTCATCACTGTCTTCCTCTGCCCCTAAATAGAGCACTTTGACATAATATGGACCTGACCATGCATGTGGGAAGTTTATTTCTGCTTCACCGCCAGATGTATCAACTAGATATCTCGTATAGGTGTCTTCCTCGGAGGCTCTTTCCTTGCTTGGGTAGACTGACACAAACAAGATTTGTTTGCTTTGGACAGAAATTTTCATGTGTGAGTTCTTTTTGACCTCTTGTGTCGTTGGCGTAATTTTGTACCATGACTCTTCGTTTTCATTCTCTAGTGTACCCGAGATGACTTCACCATTTTTCAACTCGATGGCTTCGTTCGCATGTGTTCCTTGATTGACAGCTGTTGCCTCGTTTCCAGGTAATGCCGCCAGACATAGAATGATGGCCATCATGACGACCACACAGGATTTCACCTGCTTTTTAAACATAAAAAGACCCCCTTATCTTTTGTGATACCTTGGAAGAATATCACAGAAGATCTATTGGTAGAATCTGTTTTTACATATTTAAACTCATTTTAAGCAAGGATTTGAGATACATTTTTTGCAAGTTTCAAGGTTTCATAAACGGATGGTTGTTTCAACCAAATGAGAAAAGCCAATCACCTTCTTACCCGGTGATTGGCTTCAATCTGTCTTTACTTTCCAATGTTCTCTCCGTTCTCCTCAATCAATGTTTCATACCAGTAGGAGCTCTTTTTCCGCACTCTTTTAAGATCCTTTAAGTCGAATTCGTCTCGATTGACGTAAATAAATCCGTAGCGTTTAGAAGAGCCTTGATGTGTGCTGATTAAATCGATCGCTGACCACGGACAGTACCCAAACACATCGACACCGTCAGTGATCGCCCATTTGATTTGTTCGATATGTTGTTCTAAATAATCCATTCGGTAATCATCCTGGATCGATCCATCTTCTTCAAGCTGATCAAAAGCACCTAAGCCGTTTTCTGTGATGATCAGCGGCAACTGATAGCGGTCATAAATCTCGCGCATTGTTGAACGGAAGCCGACAGGATCAATCTCCCAGCCAAATGCATTTTTACTTAAGTGCGGGTTATTACCGCCTTTATATACACCGTCTTCACCGGATTTCAGGTGCTGATCTCCGCCGCGCGCAAACTCGTCATTGCCGTCACCTTTACTTGCTTCAACCGTTTGAGATGTGTAGTAGTTAAACGCTATGAAATCTGGCTTCGCACTTTTCAAAATCTCCATATCTCCCTCTTCAATGACAGGAAGTATGTCTTTTTCTTTCATGTATGCCCATGCTAGGTGGTTATAACGGCCGAAGACCGCCATATCAAGATAGAGCCAGTTGCGGATCGCATTGTAGTTCGCCGCAGCAAGCACATCCTCAGGCTTTGGAGATGCCGGATAAATAAGGGCGATGTTTGGCGCTGGTCCAATTTTCGCCTCAGGTAGCAAACGATGACATAGTGTCATGGCTTTTGCCTGCGCTACGAGCATATGGTGGTTTTGCTGATACAGTTCTTTTTTTGGATTCTCTAAATGAGGATCTAGTGTACCAAGCGCCGATCCATGTAGGATCATCATATTTTGTTCATTAATGGTCAGCCAATAAGTTACCTTCTGACCATACTCATGAAACAGGACCTCTGCATAGCGTTCGAATGCATCTACAGTCGCACGATTCGACCAACCGCCTTTCACCTGCAATGCATGGGGCAAATCAAAGTGATACATCGTCACAATCGGTTCGATGCCATAACGATGCAATTCATCAATGAGAGAATGATAAAAATCAATTCCCTTCTGATTGATCTCCCCATCTCCATCTGGAATAATCCGCGTCCATGCAATGGAAAAGCGATAAGCCTTTAAGCCCATATCTGCAAACAGCTTCACATCCTCTTTATATCGGTGATAATGATCGCTCGCCACCTGAAAATCGGTTGTTCCTTCAGGGTAGCTTTCTCTCATATCAATGACAGAAGGTCCCTTTCCATCTTCATTCCATGCGCCTTCTACTTGATAAGCGGATGTAGACCCACCCCAGAAAAAGTCTTTCGGAAATGGTGCTAGTGTTGAATATCTCATGTATTCGTCCTCCTTTTGATTAAACCAAGTGTAAAAATGACTGACCGGGTGTTACCTGTTTTTCTTCTGTTTCAATGATATCGCTAAATTCACCAGAATTGGTAATGATCACGGGTGTTGTCACGGACAGACCGGATGCTTTAATGGCTTCTATATCAAATTCAGCAAGAAGTTCACCTTCTGTGATGGTTTGTCCCTGCACAACCTTCGGGGTAAAATGCTGACCACCTAATTGCACCGTATCGAGTCCAATGTGAATGAGCACTTCTGCTCCATTTTCAGAAGTAAGTCCGTATGCATGGCCTGTAGGAAAAACGGTTGTCACAATACCGGATACAGGTGCAAATAATTGCCCTTCTGATGGAATAATCGCTGCACCCTTTCCTAATGCACCCGATGAGAATGCTTTATCTGGAACCTCTTCCAGCTTGATGACCTCACCTTTTAAAGGGCTTTTCACATGAACTGCTTTCACCCCATGTGCATGGTCAGCCGCTCGCGACGTGCTGACAACAGGCGTATCTTCCTCGTCTACAGGATCTTGAAACCCAATCAAGTAGGTTAATACGATTGATAAAACAAACGATACAGAAATTCCGATTAAGAAACCTGTAAACCCTTGGCCATAGAAGATCGGTAGCGTAAGTAAACTTGGCAATCCTGATGCTATGGCGATACTTTGTGAGTAACCAATAATGGCACCACCGACTCCAGCAGAGAGAACAGCAGCAATAAATGGTTTTTTCAAACGAAGCGTGACTCCGTATACAGCAGGCTCCGTGATCCCAAACACAGCAGAAACGGCTGTTGAACCAGCTAGTGATTTTAGTTTTTTATTCTTTGTTTTCAGCATAACGCCTATTGAAGCACCTGCTTGAGAGAACACGGCTGGCGCAGTTGCCGGCTTGATATGGTCTTTTCCATGAACCGCAATATTGTTTAAAATCACTGGCACAAGCCCCCAATGGATACCGAAGATCACAAGGACTTGCCATGCCATTGCTATTAAAGCGCCGGCAAGTGTAGGGCTAAAGGAGAATACTTTTAGCAAGACGGCGGCAATGCCGTTCCCTGCATACACACCAAATGGTCCAAACACGATGAGTGTCAGTGGGACGACCGTGACAAGTAAGATAAGCGGTGTGATAAAGTTTTGACACTCTCATGAATCACTTTGTTAAAGAACCGTTCAATATATCCCATGACAAACACAGCCAAAATAATTGGAATCACTGTTGATGTATAAGACATTAAGACCACTGGAATGCCAAAGAAGGTCACATCTCCGCCGCCTTTGGTCAGCTCTTGAATGGTCGGATAAATGAGGGCACCTGCAATCGTCACAGCAACAAATGGATTCGCCTTAAATTTTCTAGCTGATGTGAAAGCTAGCAATAAAGGCAGAAAGTAAAACAAACTGTCTGATGCAGCAAACAAAATTTGATATGACGTATCTTCAGGAGATAACCATTTCGCATTGATACAAATACCTAAAAGACCTTTTAATATACCGGCACCTGCCATAACACCTAGAAGCGGTGTGAAAATACCAGAGACAATGTCGACGAATTTTCCAAATAGATTCGTACTCTCATCACTGGAACGGACGGAAGAAGAAGTTGAATCATCTAATAGATTCGTAAACTCCCCAATCTCTCTATATACCTCTGGTACTGTGTTGCCAATCACTACTTGAAACTGACCACCGCTTTCCATGACGGTGACGACGCCATTTAACTTTTCAATGGCTGCTTTATCTGCTTTCGACCTGTCATGTAATGTAAACCGGAGTCTTGTGGCGCAATGTACCAGTGAATGAACGTTTTTCTCTGTGCCAATGTGGCTGATAATGTCTTCTGCAAGTTGACGATAACTCATACAAAAACCCCCTTTTTTTGAAAAAAATACGTTTTTAGGCAAATTAAAAACCTAAACGAGCACCAAAAATAATCGCAACTTGCCATTGCGCTTTTTCAGTGAACGTTTAGGTTTTGCCTGCCGAACAGTCACAATCCTCTAAGACGAACCTTGTGAAAACGTATTCTTTTATGTTGATGAGCAAATAGTACCACTCTGTTTTTTCTATGTCAACGCTTTCTTTTAAAATTCATCTTTATTTTTCTCTTTTAATTAAACGATTCAAGTGAATGGAGAGATAAAGCATTTCTTCTGATGTGATATCACGGTGGTACGTTTGATAGACGTATTCTGCTATTTTCTTCGCACATTCGTATGCCTTCGGATATTTCACTTTGATCAACTGATATAAGTCTTGATCTTCACTGGCCAGTAATGTTTCGTTGATCAGACGTTGTACGAAAAAGCGTAAATGCGTGAGAAAACGGTAAAAGTTGAGAGAGTCCTCATCAAACTCCATGTTGAGATGATATTTCACAATGGTGAGAATGGCGTTGACTTCCTTCGTAATATTGACGGTTGTATTCATCTCCTCATTGAGCTCCGCATTAATAATATGCATCGCAATAAAGCCCGCTTCATCCTCGGGCAGTTGAATATGAAGACGCTCCTCAACCATGTCGAGACAATCCTTCGCAACGAGAAATTCATCTTTATATAGACGTTTAATCTCCCATATAAGTGAATTTTCAATCAAATGATTTTTCTTTAATCGTTCGATGGCATAATGAATATGGTCTGCCATTGAAACGTGCAGACTCTCGTTTAATCTACGGTTCAGCTTTGTGTGTGCGTACTGAATCATTTCCTCTGTCACCTTGACTACATCATACGGAACCTCTTGAAGCAGCATTTTCATCCGCTCATGAACCGAGTGATCCTCCAGGCGAAAGACCTTATCAATTAACGCCTCATCCACCGGGTCTCCAGGTCGCCTTTGAAAGGCAATACCCCTACCCATCACGACAATTTCTTTTCCCTGTTTATCTATCACACTAATGACATTATTGTTTAGAACCTTTTGTATCTGCATCTCCAAACACCTCCGTCTCTGACCAACAAACTTCACGCAAAATATGCTCTCATCTTAACACAACTGTCACATCACTTGGCGCTTTTATATGACTTTTGCTATAGATTTCGTGTTGTTTCTACCCTTGTTCCTGCTTGGTCTAATCCATCTGTTGCCTGCATACAATAGACCGTGGAGGTGATGATAGATGAAAGCTTTTTTTTGGTCAGTGCCTTATTTATTCATGCTCATTCTGACCCTTGTTTTTCTAGGCATTGTGTTTTGGTTTAGTGGACAAGGCATGGATCAGCTATGGAGATATATTCTCATCTCGCTAATCACAGCAGCTGTTTTGCACGGGATCACCCGCTGGTTAAAATGTCACATCATACAAATCACATCAAAATAAAAAAGGCTGCCCGAATAGATTAGGCAGCCTTTACGGACGATATAAATCCGTCCCCATCTTTTGAGAAAAACAAAAAAGAAAGAGAAAATGGCTTCCTCTTCCTTTTGTACACCCTGATGAATGAAAAAGAATAATAGGGAGACCCCTTTTATCCTTGTGAAATCGCTTGTTCATTTTCAATCACAGCTAATCTTGCTTGAACCTCTTCTTCAGACAAATTGTGCTGTTTCACATAGAGATTCCGTTCACTTGTACGACATTCGTGACTGCAACTGCGCATGTATTTATGCTCATTTTCTTCGGTTACAATCATTTTTCGGTTGCATGCAGGGTTCGCACAGTTCACATAACGCTCGCAAGGCTCACCAGAGAAGAAATCCTTCCCGACAACCACGTGCTCTGTTTGATTCACTGGCACTGTTAAGCGGTTATCGAACACATAACATTGACCATCCCATAGCTTCCCTTGTACTTCTGGGTCTTTCCCGTAAGTCACAATTCCACCATCAAGCTGAGATACGTCTTCAAAACCTTCACGCTTTAACCAGCCAGAGAATTTCTCACAGCGTACACCGCCTGTACAGTAAGTGAGAATTTTTTTCCCTTCAAGAATGTCCTTGTTATCACGAATCCATTCAGGTAGTTCACGGAATGTCTCGATATCAGGGCGCACCGCTCCTCTAAAATGACCTACATCAAATTCATAGTCATTCCGCGCATCAATCACCACTGTGTCAGGCGATTGCATTTGCTCGTAAAATTCGACAGGACTAAGATGTGTACCCGTCAGCTCTAATGGATTCACATCATCTTCAAGGCTTAAATTCACCAATTCATTGCGATGGCGAACATGCATTTTCTTAAACGCATGACCATCCGCTTCGTCAATTTTAATGGGCATAGACGCAAAACGAGGATCTTCTTTTAATGCTTGCATATACTGATCCGTTTGCTCAATCGTTCCAGAAACGGTTCCGTTGATGCCCTCTGATGAAACCAAAATACGTCCTAACAAACCAAGTTCCTTACAGAATGCTAGATGCTCTGCCGTAAACGTCTCTGGGTCCTCAATGGGGACATATTGATAGTAAAGTAATACACGATATTGTTTGTCCATATATATAAACACCTCTTAAAATTAATGAAAACATACCATGCTTTATCATACAGGAAATAGATGCCTAAAGGCAATGTCAGTACGCAAATTCCATAAAACGGATGATTCAATCAACCCCTATGAACGAGAAAAAAGACAAAGGGCTAAAATAGGGATCATTTTAGCCCTTTGTCAGCCACAAGATTGACTTTCTTTTAAAAATCAAAGTTATCAGGATCTGGACCTGTCGGCTCGTCTTCATTCAATTGATCGATGCTTCCCACTTCCTCATGGCGACCACCATCGCCAGGCTTCGTTTTCCCGCTAAAATCTCCTTGATAAATCATCTGGCTACCCCAAAACGGACTGTACTCTTTTAGCACAACCGCTGGCGCTTCAAGTGCCTGAACCTGTTCAAGCGTGTCTTTCGCCCCTTTGACATACATCTCTGTGACATCTGTTCCATGTACATCAACAACAGAAGCGAGCCCTTGTAAGACATCATGTCCATCTCCGCCAACAATTTCTGCCGGAGGTCTCGGTGTTGAGAAGCCGCCAAGAAGCTCGGGGCAAATGGTGACTGCCTTCCCTTTAAGAACAAGTTCTTCGATCTGTTGATCCAGTCGATGGCTACCATTATCACCGGACCTTTAACCCAGCCAGACAAGCACTGACAACAATCATGCCTCTTCCTTTTTTCTTTCTCTATTTTCTTCCCATAAGCTTGACTTGAAATAGATACACAACGGGAAATAGAGCAACGTGTATAACAAAAAAGGAAGGGCGCAATACAAAGCAGCAATCCAAACCTGTTCTTCGACACCTACGATCCCAAAATAATAAACAAATAATAGCAGGCTGACAAACAACCCAACAATCGGCATGATGAATACAAACTTTTTAATTTTTCCCATAATATCCCTTGTCAATAAAAGTCCCCCTTTTGATCCTAACCAAAGGCAATATATGTTAATTCTACCATATAAAAAAACCGACAACATCTAGTTTGTCAGGTGCTCTCGGTTTTTTACATCTATATTTTTCCCTTCCAAGCCTTCAAAAAACGTTCAATCACTTGTAACTCATCTGCAGGAAATTGGCTCAGAAATTCTAAGTAGGTAGTGACAGCCCTTTCATGAAGCTCATCATACAATGATGCCAATTTCGTTCCTTCCTCTGTCAATGAATAATAAACGGACTTTTTATCCCCCTGACGATGGCGATAATGCACCATTCCCTTTTCAATGAGCTTCTTGACTGCCTTTGTAATCGCTGGCTTTGATAGTTTGAGTTGTTGTGAAAGAAATGTATTATTTGATTCGTCGGGATTCGCTTGTATCATCGATAAAATGTGTAGCTGTGTGAGTGTCCAATCTTGGTTGAGTGTATCAGTCGTGGTTATCAGTGGGTCTGTAGGGTCGTGTCGTCTTTTTTCCCTATGCATAATCAGATCTTGAATCGCTTTTAATACCATCTGCTCGTTAGTTTCCATCTGAACCTCCACTTTTAACTGATAAATAAAATGGTACTAATAATCAAGAAAGGAGTCAAAAGAAATGAAGATGCAAAAAAAAGAACAGTCCATCTGACCCGATTCATGTAAGAACTTTTCTACTAGATTGTTCTGGATTACTGCAATCGTTCAACAAACAAGCTAACTGTGAAGCACACACCAAAAGTGCATGTAGAGTCATTCACTCCTTTGGTACATTTTAAAAAAGGAGCTGAATGCAAGATGGTTCAACCAGGTGAACAATTTCAAACAAGCAGAACGTATACACATGAAGACATCATTCAATTTGGAGAAAGACGGGCGATCTCGGAAAATACCATACCGAGCTGGGTGACAGGGGCTGGCGAATGGTTTATGGCTTTCTCACAGCGAGTCTAACCACTAAGCTTGGCGATGAGTTTCATTTTATCAGCCATGTCATGATATGTACTTCACCCGCCCTGTTTACACAGGTGATACTATTACATGCTTGATGGCTGTCACAAAGGTCGAATCCCTTGAACAATATGACCGTTTCCACCGGTTTTCTCGCTATATCAACAAGCATGGTGAGGAGGTGATCACAGGAAAAAGTGAAGGAGTGATTCTAAAATAGAAGAACGATATGAAAAAAGCTGCCTGATCACAGGCAGCTACTCGGTACGATTTTGACGTTCCATATAAAGTGGTGGCTTTCTTAATGAAATCACCGCACAGCTAAGTGCAATCAGCACAAACACTGCGCCGAATTTAGCCAAATCAACCGATGAACCAGTCATGGTAAACAGAACACCGCCCACTGCGGAACCAATGGAGATCCCCAGTTGCAAAGCAGACGTGTTTAAACTTTGCTGAATATCAGACGTCACTGGATCTGTTTGAATCAAGTAGCTTTGCAGAGCAGGTGTCAATGCCCAGCTGAGTGCCCCCCATAGGACGACCATCACCATAAACAGCCCAAACACACCTGCTGTATAAGGAATCGTGAACATCACAATCGCAAAAGAGATCGTGACAAACAATATGGCTTTTCCTGACCCCATCTTGTCACTAAGCCAGCCACCAAAACCATTTCCACCAATCGATGCAAGCCCAAATACCAAATAACAAATACTAATCCAAAACGGTGTCATATGCAGGACTTCCATGAGAAACGGGGTAAAATAAGAATAAAGCATATAATGACCAGCAAGCATAAACAAACTAATCAAGTGTGCACTATAAATTTTCGGATGCCCTAAAGCACGAATCTGTTCTCTAAGAGGCGTAACCTTTTCGACAGGCATTTTTTCCAAAAGAAAATAGATCAGCACCATTGAAATAGTGGACAGGATACTGATTCCTAAAAACATCACTCTCCAGCCGAAGCTTTCCGTAATAAAAATCCCAATCGGTACACCAAGAACTAGGGATGAACTAATCCCAATAAAAATCAGACCTAATGCTTTCGCTCGGTGTGCTGGCTCCACCAATTTGGCGGTAATTGTCAGCGATAAGACCACCACAAGAGCTGTACTCATCGCAATCAACACTCTTGATATCATCACAAGGGCAAAGGTTGAGCTAAAGTAAGTGAACACATTCCCTATTGTAAACACGAATAACGCGATCAAGTACAGACGCTTTCGTTCAATTTTGGCTGTGACCGTGAGCAACACTGGTGCTGAAATGGCATACACAATCGCAAAAACTGTGATGAGCTGTCCAGCAGTCGCAAGAGATACATTTAAATCCTCTGCAAGACTTGGCAAAATACCGCCGACCACAAGCTCAACTAATCCAACCGCAAACGTAGATACGGCTAATAAATATACTCTCCAGTTCATGTCAAACATCCCTTCTTTCTATCTTAGCTTTCACTCTAGAATCAGGGTGTAGACAAACAAAAAAACCCTGATTACAAAAAAGAGAAAGCGCGCTTTTGTAATCAGGATTTATCGGATCCTGGTAGAAACCCTCAAACCATATTATTGAGGTTATACAAGTCTATATTTTTTCTTCAAATATATTAGCATAGCCTTACATAAGGTGCAAGCTTCTACAAAGGATAGTATTTAATTTTAATTGGCAATTTAAAAATGGAAAATACATTCTTAGCTCTTTTAATATTATTAAAAATTAAAAGGAAAGCTCACCTTTGATGACGAGATGAGCTTTCCTTTTTTACGAACTATGTTTAATTTGTTTGCGTTTATAGAGTAAAAATACACTATAAAAAATGCTTACAACAATACATGCTGACCCCCATTGATTTCCTTGTGTCATTAATCCTATCCCTAACAAAATCAATAAACCAATAATAATATTATTTAACATTTTCATTACGCATCCTCCTCTAATTTATTTAATTTATTTTTCTTTGAATAGAGCACAACAAAGTATAGTGTTTGACCGATAAATAAAATGAGAAATTGCAAACCTAATTTTCCAGTTACAACAAAATCATAAGCTAACCAAATAAACAATGCAGCTGTATAAAATACGAATACAAATTTTAAAGCCTTATTAGATTGATATGTCTCAAATTCATCTGCTTTTTTAAAAATATTATCGCCTCCACATCTCTAATCAGTATTATTTTCATGTAATGTAAAGATAGCTTCCACTGGTTCATTAAAATATTTTGCTAATTTCAATGACAATTCCAAGCTTGGATAGTAGTAGTTATTTTCAACAGCTACTATAGTCTGTCTTGTTACGTTCAATGCATTAGCCAAATCTTTTTGGGAAATTTTCCTTTTCTTTCTTAATAATTTGATGTTATTTTTTATCATACCCTGTCCTTCTGGATTGTTTTGTTAAAATCATTATAACAAGACAATTCAAAAAAGTAAAGATATCTTGTCATTTATAAAAGAACATTTCACTCATACATCAATGATTCAGATGGATGATGACGTGCAGCTCTACTCGCTGGAATTATCCCAAAGATTACACCAATAAAAATAGACAACATACTACTTAAGATAATTGAAGGTATACTAACCAGCACTGGGAATTCGGTAAAATAAGATACAATAACACCCCCAGTTAATCCTAACAAAATCCCAATTATCCCTCCTGTGAATGAGATGACTAATGACTCAAACAGAAATTGAGTTAAAATTTGTCCTTTAGTTGCACCTAAAGACATTCTTAACCCTATTTCTCGTGTTCTTTCCGTTACTGTAACCAACATCATATTCATAATACCAATGCCACCTACAATTAATGAAATACCAGCAACACTGCCTATGATCAAAGTCAAAATACTTGTCACCGCAGAAATTCCCTTTTCTACATCCTTAATATTAAATATTTGATATTCTCCTTCTAAAAAAGTAGGCTTTGTTTCATTCAACCATTTAGCTACCTCATTAGCCGTTTCAACTAAGTCATTAGAATCTTCAGTTTTTATTGAAACTGATTGTATTTTATCTGTATTAAAGGTTAATGGCCAAGAATAAAAAGGCATTATGATTTCAGGAAAACTCAAACTACCACCATCAGACTCATATACTCCTGATATTATGTATGGTGTATCTCTTATTTCTATTATTTCTCCGACAACATCATCAGAGTTATATAATTCTAATGCAGCATTTTTACTAAAATAAACACTATTTTGCATTTGATTAAAGTTTTCCTCTTTTATATTTCTACCATTAATCATCTCTAATGAATTGACCTGAATGTAATCATAATTTACTCCAATTACATTTAACCTTTTATCAATATTCTTATCATCGATAAATAATTCAACGCTATTATTTTTAATAATGACGTTTTGCAGTTGAAATTTTTGTTTCATTGCTAATAATTTATTTTCTTCAAAAATAGGAGTATCTTGATTATCATAAATGGAAGTTAAATTTTCATCCAGGTATTGAATTCCAATTGTGCCATCGCTATTTCCAATAATATTCTCTTTGAGTAAATGCTCCCCACCTTTTCCAATAGCTACGATTAATAAAATAGAACTTATCCCTATTATTATTCCAAGCATCGTGAGAATCGTTCTTAGTTTATGTGCCATAATAGAACTATAAGCCATTCGGAAATTGTCTAAAAACAAACCTTTCACTCCTTATTTTTAGAATCAAATAAAATTTGGCCATCTACTAAAGTAATTCTTCTTGTTGCATAATTAGCTACATCCTCTTCATGAGTAACTAAAATAATTGTAGTTCCCTTTCTATGAATTGACATTAAAAGATCCATAATAATCGTTGTATTAGTAGAATCTAGTGATCCCGTTGGCTCATCTGCAATTAAATAATGCGGTTCAGTTACAAGAGCTCTAGCTATAGCAACCCTCTGTTTCTGTCCACCCGACAACTGAGTAGGATATTTTTTCTCCATTCCTCCTAATCCCACTCTATCTAAAGCATTTAGGGCCAATATTTTTCTCTTTCTTTTTTTTATCCTCTTGTATATTAATGGTAAGATAACATTATCTAACACACTCAATCTAGGTAATAAATTGAAATTTTGAAATATAAACCCGATTTTATCTTTCCTAACCCCTGATAATTGGTTGTTGTTATAGTTAGTGATATCTTCATTGTTAATATAAATATGTCCACTTGAAGGTTTATTAAGACAACCTAAAATATTTAATAATGTTGTTTTACCTGAACCTGAGGGACCCATTATACTTAAAAATTCATTCTGCTTTATATCAAGATTAATATTATGTAATATATTTATTTCTTCTTCCTCTGACCGATAACTCTTTGATATACTTCTTAGACTAATCATTCTACCTTTTCTCCTTCTCTTGTTTGCGAAGAGGGATTTTCTAGAATTTCATCTGAATCGTTTAGTCCACCGGTAATCTCTGCCCAATGCTGATCTGTGTACTTCACTTTCACTTCCTTCTTAACCAGCTTATCTTTATTCAAAACGAATACATAACTTGTTTTACCTGTTTTGATCAGACTCTTAATCGGCACAACATTTAATTTTTCCTTAGAAGTAATAATTTCTAATATCACGTGGTAACCATTCAATAAATTCTCAGCACTGCCAATTGATACTTTCATACTATACTCAGATAGATTAGATTTTGTTTCTATTGTATTTTCATTAGGGAAATCTGATATTTCAATTACTTTACCACTCCAGGATTTATCCTTCATTACTTTAGAGGTGATTTTCACTCGATCCTTTTCTCTAATCGAGGGCTTTTGGAGTTCAGTAACTTGACTTTCCACAATTAAACCTTTACTCATTATATAAATAGCAATTATTCTATTTGTTTCATCTTTTTTCAATTGAATATACCCAGGAGTTTCCGCACTGATTGTTGAATTATTTAAATCATTTATTTTATCATTTCTAGAACTTTCATTGCTTTTAAGATCTAAACTTAGTATCTCTTTTTGATGCTTGTTGTCAGCCAATTCTTTCTTTAATTGATCATAAGCAGGATTCTTCTTATCAATTTTTTTCAATTTACTATTTAACATCTCGATGTTTTTATTTTTAATCTGTAAATCTCGATTTGTTTTTTGGCTTTCGATGCTCAACTTTTCCAGTTCTCTCTTAAATTCATCTTTGTTATATTCCAGTATCTTTTGGCCTTCTTCTACATAATCGCCATTTTTCACCAAAATTTCATTTTTATTATTCTCAATAAAATATGAAGCTGTTTTCTTTGGTTTAACAATTCCACTTAATAATTGCGTTTCATCGAAATTTTTTGTAGTTATTTTGGTAAACTTATAAGGCTCTTTACCTTCTTCCCCTTGATTTTTAGACATATAAATATTAATCGCTACTAAGAAAAATATAAACACCAAAATGCTAATAACGATTACAAAAAATACAAGTTTGTTATTTTGCTTTTTCTCTGTTTGAAATTTAGTATTCATTTTTCGCTCCTCTTTATCCTAGTAAATTTACAGACAAAACAAGCTTACAAAAAAAAAAAAAAATAGTCAAAAATAACTTTTTATTACACTTATGGGTAAATTTATGTTATAATATACATGTGTACGTACACCATAAATTTAACTACTAGGAGGAAAAAGTATGAGAGCGAGTCTAATTCTTGACCATTTAAATCTTTCAAAATTTGAATCAATTATTTTAGCAGGTTTTTTTGCTACAGCTGCGTTAATTGGGATTACATTAAACATAGGTCTGATTGCTGACTTTTTTGGGATCAAAATTGCAGCAGATTGGTATCGCCAATTAACTGACTGGTTAGCTGCTGGTGGAAGTTTAACTACTTTTGCAGCCATCGTTATGGGTGTAACTCTACCTGCTTGGCTCGCTGCTGCTGCTACTGCTCTTGGAGCGTATGCTGCATAATAATAAACTACTAAAAAAGATTATTATCATTTTTAGTTCATCAGTTTTAATAGGTTATATTTATGGGAAGATTTTTTTATCGCCCTCCTCTATAACCATAAGAGAGATTGACTATACTTATTTTATTTCACACATCACAATAAATAATCTGATGTGTATACTATTAATGATTTTAATTTCTTTTTTGGGATCAATTTTTGTAAAAACATTTATTATCGCAAACGGGATTTTAATTGGACTTGTAATATCGAAATTTCAATCTCTATCATATTTGTTATTATTAATCCCACACGGATTAATAGAAATCCCTGCTCTATTGTTTTTAGCATATGTACTTCTACAGACTTTAGATAGGAATAAATTTGATAAGAGAACCCTTAAAGGAATTTCAATCTCTGTTGCTCTTATTCTTCTAGGGGCTTTAGTAGAGAGTTTTATAACTCCCAATCTCGTTATCAGTAATTTCTCTTAATAAAACGAACGTAAACAACAGAATATATTATGTATATTCTGTTGTTTCTTTATAAAAGGAGAAGTATGAACAAAAAATATATACTAATCTTAATAATTATTGCTTACATATTCGCTTATATGACTTATAGTCATCAGGTAGCCTTAACAATTGGTGATATCGCTAATGTGATTAATAAATTTAACATTCCTAAACTATTAATTTCATCCGTAGGATTAGCTTTTAACTTCTTCGTAATTTTCATAATGGTGAATCTTTTTTGGCTTTTCACATCTCTCGGTATTACATTTAATAAAGGAGAAAACTTGAAAGACTATGAAGTTAAGAAAGCTGATTATTTTATAGTTTTCTTTGGGGTGTATAGTTTACATTTTGCAATACTAACGCTAAGTTCTATTTTCCTTGGGGAAACAATTTCAGCAGAAATAAGCGGTTTATTAAAATACTCAAATATTACAGTTGTCTTTGTAACTTTTATAATTGTAATGTGGTATCAATTTAAGAAAAATATACTCACAAAAATATCAACGATTTCAATAACTACACTCACTATTATTAATGTTGCTTACACACTAATTACTCAATAAAACAATTAGAAACAGACACTATCCTTAAAGTGTCTGTTTCTTTAATACTAATTCAACTTTTCTAAATTTGAACATTTCAGACAAATGACCACATCTGATATTTTTTTCAATACTGCATCCATCGTTCCATAGGGTTGTTTGTATGAACTGGGCATAGTCATAATGGCCACAAATTTATCATTAGTTTTAATTACACCGTTACATTTTGAACATTTTATTTCATTGCTCCTTAAAAACATTGGAAGCTCCTTTCACAATATCATACTTTAAAACCTCAATTTAATAATTCAATCCAAAATACAATTTACCTTTATTTGTTTTTTGGCATCAACTTGCTTTCTCCCCCATTTACAGGTAAACTGATGCAAAATCAACGAACAAGGCTCAACGTAGATCTGGAATAGTAGCTTGAATCGATCTTTAACAGAGAGGGAACGGTGCTGAGAAGTTCCTACTGACATCTTCAAGTGAACCTGCCGATTTAGTTCTGTTTCAAAAAGCGGTTCATACCGTTATCATGACCGAGTGTAAAGCTGTGCTTTAAATTAGGGTGGTACCACCAGGAATGGTCCCTAACTTAAAGCACAGCTTTTTTGTTTTTTTAAAAGGAGGAAAAAGACGATGTCAAAGAAACATTTTGTTGAAAAAATTACAAGCATAGAAGACGACTTTGCCCACTGGTATACAGATGTTGTCACAAAGGCTCGTCTCGTCGATTATTCAAGTGTTAGAGGCAGTATGATCATTCAGCCATACGGCTTCAAAATTTGGGAGAATATTCGCGACGAACTTGATCGTCAAATCAAACCCAGAAAGCCTTCTCCAGCAAAAAAAGGATCATATCGAAGGCTTTGCGCCTGAAGTGGCATGGGTGACACATGGCGGTGATTCCGAATTACAAGAAAGAATCTGTGTCAGACCAACCTCTGTAGTGCTGTTCGCTGAGCATTATAAAAACATCAAACGCCCACACAATCGAAGACATCGAGCAACTTCTTGCCGAAGAAAACAGATTGATCAAAGCAATGTGGTGCGGTGATGAAGACTGTGAAAATGACATCAAAGAGAGTACAGGGGCAACATCACGCTGTATCCCGTTTGAACTAGAATCTCTTTCTGACACATGTGTCTGCTGCGGGAAACCTGCTTCTGATATGGTGTTCTGGGCAAAAGCCTACTAATGATGCTTCAGATTGTTGACAAAGGGCTAAAATGAACTTTATTTTAGCCCTTTGTCTTCTTTTCAGCGTGATAGAAAACCTTTGCAGTCTAGGAAGGACGAGTACTGGCGTGGAGCAAATTTGACATTCGTGAGCACCAGCACGCAGGACTGACAAAGAATGCAAGGGTTTGTCTACACGCTGAAGCATCCTATACGATACTTCTTTTTTTGTTAAAAAGAGCCAAATATCCATTGACCTCATTCACACAATCCCCTATAATTCATATTAATATAATCGGTTTTTAAGACTTTAACTGGAGTGGTGATCTATGAAGCGCTGGCTCTCAATATTTAACGAACGCTGTCCAAAATGTAAAACAGCATTAGATGTCTCGAAGTCCAATGCGTTGCAAGGCAAAGTCGTGAAAACATGCCCCAACCTTCATTATCAAAAAGAGTACCACCCAGCACTTGAAACGTATATCGAGCACGATGACATTAAATAAAAAAGACCAACACATGGAAAAGAGCCCTTGCTCTCAGTTGTTGGTCTTTTTCTTATAATAAATCCAGCCAGATTTTAATCGCTGTGGCTGTAATCATCACGGCAAGTGCCCATTGCAAATAAACGGCATTGATCTTCTGACCAATCTTCGCCCCAATTGGCGCGGCAATCAAACTGGCCGCCATTAAGACAAGAGCAGGCATGAACATGACTTGACCAGTCAGCACTTTCCCAGCAGATGCGCCTATCGCGGAGAGAAACGTAATCGCCAAAGACGACGCAATCGTCATCCGGACAGGAATGTTGAGAATCGATAGCATCACCGGCACTAAAATAAATGCACCGCCTGCACCTAATATGCCCGATACACTTCCGATCACAAAGGCAATACCAGCCGCCAGCCCTTTATGAAAGGTCACCTCTCCATCCGCTTCTACCTGCTGTCCTTTTTTCGGAACAAGCATTAAAATGACAGCGACAATGGCAAGCAGACCATAAACCACATTGATGCCTTTCTCTGGAAGGAAATGCGATAAATAGCTGCCTATTAAACTCCCTGCCAATATACTGCTCCCCATATATAAAATCAATGGACGATGTAAAAATCCGCTTTTCCGATACGCCAGGACACCGCCAAGTGTCGAAAATAATACTTGAATGGCACCAATCCCTGAAACCTCATGTGCCGATAACGCCATCACTCCGACAAGAGGTGGGATATAAAGCAGCATGGGATAGTTGATCACAGATCCTCCTATTCCGACCATTCCTGATAAGAAGGAACCAACAAATCCGATGATAAATAAAGTAATGAAAAACGCAAAATCCACGCTGGTCTCCTCCTTTGCAAAAGGAAAAGGGGCTCCTTCACAGATCCCCCTCTCCCTTTTAGGACCCTTTTCTCACCCAGAACTTCAGCACATGTCCTTCATCCGTCTGCGTGATCAATTCATGTCCGCTTGACTTAGCCCATGCAGCCAAATCAGCTTTAGCTCCTTTATCTGTTGCATGTATTTCTAATACTTGGCCTTCCGCCAAGTCATTCATTTTTTTCTTCGTCCGAATAATTGGCTTTGGGCATGCAAGCCCGGTTACGTCTAAAATTTGATCTGATGTCATCTGATCATCCCTCGCTTCTTTATTTTATTGAACATTATCGAATCGCACAACGGTTTGGACCAATTTCCATGTCACGCTGTGCTTCCTCGTCTGGATTCAGCTTCCCCATATTGGTATACCGAATGTCTCGATAAGCGTTTGGCTGTGCAGGGAGATGCTGCGTGACCATTTGTCTAAATACGTCTTCATCTTCAATGTTCAGCCCGTGATTTTCTTCAAACAAAGCGCCTAGCTCCTTCCAAACGCTCCCGTCTTCATTAAGCTCTTCCACGATCATAAAATGTGCAGGCAGCACAATCAATTCCGTCGAAAGCGCCGTATATCGTGTATAAAGAGTTTCCCTCAAATCACCTACCCAGTCCTCCGCCATACCGGCTAGATCAGGTCGTCCGATCGAATCAATGAACAAAATATCGCCTGAAAGGAGATATTGGCCGTCTACGATAAAAGAGGTTGAACCAATCGTATGGCCCGGTGAATAAAGTGCGTGAATATCAATCTCCGCCGCTCCAATCGTCACACGCTGTCCTTCTTCAAGATGATTGTACTCAAACGTCACCTCTTCGGCGTCTTTTGGCGGCAGCCAGTAGATGGCGCTAGTCTGTTCAGCCAGCTTTTTCCCGCCAGAAATATGGTCCGCATGAAGGTGCGTATCAAACACATGTGTCACCGTGACATGATGCTTTTTAGCAAATTGCGTATAGACCTCCGTCATTCTAGCTGCATCAATAATCGCAGCTTCCCCATTCGACATGATCATATAGGACAAGCACCCCTTGCCCATTCTCACAAATTGGTACAACTCTCCACTGCCAGTTAAATCACCTATCTTCACTGGCTCTAAATGCTCACTCCATGCCTTCATTCCGCCTTGCAAATAATGGACCGTTCTGCCTGCCTCTGACAGCATCTCTGCCACTATAATAGAGGAGCCTTCTTTAGCACAAACCACCAGTACATCTAGGTCATCCGGTACGTTCTCCACCATATCCTCTACGCCATCAAGTAGCTCAAAGTAAGGTACATTTAAATATTCAACGGCTTTCCCTTCAATCTTCCAGTCCTGCACATCTGATTCGTTTCGTACATCTAACAAAAAGAGAGGCTCTTTATTGATGATCTTTTTTGTTAACTGTTCTGCTGTCATTGCTTTTATAGTCATCGTTTCATTCAGCTCCTTTTTTCTCAATCTTTCCTGTCCAGCTATTCATACCTGGCACTACATTGATCAATTGATGAAACCCTTTTTCTTTTAACTTTTGTGCCGCCAATTCACTTCTTCTGCCCGAATGACAAATGACGTAAATGAGCGTCTCTCTATTCAATTCTTCAGCACGGTGCTCAATCTCACCAAGCGGAATATGAACAGCTCCAGGGATGTGTCCTCCCTCATATTCATCTAGCTCCCTTACATCTAAAATAAATAAATCCAGATCATCTTCTACCTTCTGTTGGAATGTGTGCAATGACATTTCTGAAATCATGGATTGGTCTTCCTCCTCTTTGATGCCGCCCTTACGTATATAATGGCGCAACACATTTCCTTCTACTTCTGTTCCTAAAAATTCGTGACCAGCGCTTTTCGCCCAAGCCTCAAGATCGGCTTTTGACCCTCTATCTGTTGCTTGAATTTCTAAAACATCTCCTGGTGTTAGTTCATTCATTTGCTTTTTCGTTTTGACAATTGGCATTGGGCACGCAAGCCCTTTTGCGTCTAATGTCTTAGTTGGTTGCTGCATGTCATGTCCTCCTTCATATAGGGGCGGGGGTATGTTTTTGACCATATTAATCCCTTGAACGCCAAGCGTTCATACCACCCTTGATATTTGTAATATGAGTGAAACCTTGCTTCTTCAATATTTTTGCTGCCTGCATGCTCCTCATGCCGCTTTGACACATGACATATACTTCTTCGTTCTTTTTAAGCTGATGAGCTTGTTCGTTTATGTGAGACAATGGGATATTTTGAAATCCTTTCAAATGGCTTATTTGGAACTCTTCAGGAGAACGTACATCAATCAACTGTTGTGCATTGTTCAGATTTGATTTCACGTCCGCTGCATCGACTTGTTTCACGCCTCGTACCGGAAGAAATCGGCTCACAACCAAACTGATTACGATGATCAATAAAAACGTTTGAATCATATGTCATCACCTCATTAGATAAATAAATTCACATTCCCGATTTCAGCGTCAGCTAAGTAAGCGGCTACACCGGCATATTGAATGTCAGATAATAATTCTTTCTCCTGTAAGCCTAAAAGATCCATCGTCATCGTACATGCAACAAGATTTATATTCTGCTCCTTCGCCATATCAATGAGTTGCGGCAAAGTCATCGCATGGTGTTTTTTGATGACATGCTTGATCATCTTCGGTCCCATTCCAGCGAAATTCATTTTTGACAGCCCCATTCGATCAGCACCTTGAGGCATCATGCGCCCAAACATTTTTTCCAAAAAGCCTTTCTTCACTGGCACCATTTCTTCCTTCCGCAAAGCATTCAATCCCCAAAAGGTATGAAAAATGGTCACCTCATGATCATAGGCAGCTGCACCATTTGCAATAATATAAGCCGCCATCGCTTTATCATAATCTCCACTAAATAAAACAATCGTCGTTCGTTTCTTCTGTTCTTCCATCATGCTCCTCCTTATTCTAATTACACCCCCAGGGGTATATTGTGATCAAAAAATATATACATATACCGGTAAGGGTATACTATAACAAGTAAAAAAATTCGTCAACCTCCAAAGGCTGAGGAATTTCTTACCGGCTTTTTACCAAGAGTTCGACCGCTTCTTTCACAAGATTCTCTGTATCCTTCCCTTGCTCAAGACTTTCACGGACACATTGTTCAAGGTTTGTACTCACAATGACACCCATCGCTCGGTCAATTGCATTGCGTGATGCAGATAGCTGCGTGACCACTTCACGGCAATCCTTCCCTTGCTCCATCATGGCAAGAACACCTTTAATCTGTCCCTCAATTCGGCGAAGACGGTTCTTCATCTGTTGATTATACTCCACGTACAAACACTCCTTTCTATTCATCATATGATCAGATAATATACCCTTAGAGGTATTTAGTCAATCATGATCATTCATTTAAAACTGAAAATAATTGCATATTCATCAAACCTTTGATAAAAAGAAGAGAACATTTCTTTAGAAAAAGGAGAAGTCACATGACCTTATATCATTATATTGCCGCAAACAAGGAGCTTCCACTTGGTAGCTTTGGACTAAATCCAACATACAAACCTATCTCTGAACTCAATCCCAACATGAGTAATTACGTTCAATTGAAAGGGGAAAAATATCAAAAAGGGGATCAGCTGATAGAAGTATATGAAACCGAAGAAGACTTCAACGGCATCTACATTGATAAACCAGATCCCCACTACGAAGCGGCAGTTAGAGACAAATTGACACATCCCTATATTTATCAACTAGAGATCATCCTGTCCCTACGCCCCCTGTTTCTTTTCATTGAAAAACATCTGTCAAAAGGGGACACCATCGAAATCTATTCTTGTTTAAACGATGAGGAATCGAAAGAAAAAGATGACCGATTAGACACTGAAATTGACCTAGCTCAAATGCGCTTTGGGAAACATATATATTTTAAAAAGATAGACGAACTCATTCACATGTTTGATTTAGAAGACAAGCAATATGTGTTGGTGAAGAAGTAGGGGAGATCGAAGTGAAGAAGGTGACGACACTTTCTTCTTGTGCGAGTCCTATTTGAGCGGATAGGATTCATCCGCTCAAATAGTTGTATCTTAGAATCAGAATCATTTAACACCCATATCCCATAAAACAATATTTAAAGACTCCACATTGACCCCGATCACTAAACAAAGCAATGTTCATTATTTTACATATTTCAGGTGAATTACACAAAAGATAGTACATACCCCAATTTGAATGGATGTAAATATCCAATAGAGATAAGATATTTTATATGAACAAATATGATAGAAGCAGGTGACCCATGTCAAACAACCAAACACCCAACTCACTCATCAAAGAAAAATCGCCTTACCTCCTTCAACACGCATACAACCCTGTTCACTGGTACCCATGGGGCGACAAAGCATTTGAAAAAGCGAAACGAGAAAACAAACCAGTTCTTGTCAGCATTGGTTATGCCACTTGTCACTGGTGCCACGTCATGGCCCACGAAACCTTTGAAGATCATGAAGTCGCTGCCATCTTAAATGAACACTTTGTCTCAATTAAAGTTGATCGTGAGGAACGTCCGGATATTGATTCCATGTATATGTCTGTTTGCCAGATGATGACAGGACAAGGCGGCTGGCCACTGAATGTATTTATTACACCTGACCAAAAGCCTTTTTATGCGGGGACATATTTCCCAAAGAGAAGTGCCTACGGCCGCCCAGGTTTCATCGAGGCATTGACTCAATTGCTCGATGCTTATCACCATGACCGTGATCATATCGAGTCTTTGGCGGAGAAAGCGACTAACAACCTACGGATTAAAGCAGCAGGTCAGACTGAAAATACACTTTCCCAAGACGTTATTCATCAAGCCTATTACCAGCTCATGAGCAGCTTTGATACGCTATATGGCGGATTCGGCTCTGCCCCGAAATTCCCCGCTCCTCATATGCTCACGTTCCTGATGCGCTATTACGAATGGACAGGGCAGGAAAATGCGTTATATGCGGTGACAAAAACGTTAGACGGCATGGCAAATGGCGGCATCTACGACCATATTGGCTCAGGTTTTTCCCGTTATTCGACGGATGAAAAATGGCTAGTGCCACATTTTGAAAAGATGCTATATGATAATGCCCTGCTAATAGAGGCTTATACTGAAGCCTTTCAGCTCACCCAAAACCCATTTTACAGAAAGATCGTTGACCATCTGATCCAATTTGTGAAACAAGACATGATGAGTCATGATGGGTCGTTTTATTCAGCGATAGATGCTGACTCTGAAGGGAAAGAAGGACAATTTTATGTCTGGTCAAAAGATGAGATCATGACCCAATTAGGAGACGACCTTGGGGCTTTGTTTTGTGCCGTTTATCACATCACAGAAGAAGGAAATTTTGAAGGCTTGAATATCCCTCATACGATGTCAACTTCATTCGATGACATCAAATCGTCATTTGCACTCAATGAAGAAACCCTTCAGTCCAAGCTACAATCTGCTCGCCGCATCTTGCAATCCGTCAGGCAGCAACGTACAGCGCCGCTTGTGGATGACAAGGTGCTCACATCCTGGAATGCGCTGATGATCTCTGCACTTGCCAAAGCAGGGCGTGTCTTTCAGGCAGAAGAGGCAATCAACATGGCAAAGAAGGCGATGTCTTTTCTAGAAACACACCTCGTCCAACATGATCGGCTCATGGTCCGCTACAGAGAAGGGGACGTAAAGCATCTGGGCTTTATCGAGGATTATGCGCATATGCTCTCAGCTTATATGTCTTTATACGAAGCAACCTTTGACCTAGATTGGCTGACAAAAGCCACAGCCGCTGCTGAAAACATGTTTGAGCTGTTTTGGGACGAGGAAATAGGGGGCTTTTTCTTCTCGGGATCAGATGCAGAAGCGCTCATCGTTCGGGAAAAAGAAGTGTATGACGGAGCTATGCCTTCTGGTAACAGTACAGCACTCAAACAGCTCCTCACGCTAAGTAGAATGATTGGACGGCAAGACTGGATAGAGAAGCTAGAGAAGATGTTCAAAGCTTTTTACATCGATGTCTCTTCCTACCCAAGCGGACACACAGCCTTTTTACAAGGATTATTGAGTCAATGTGCCACCAAACGAGAAATCATCATTCTCGGGAAAAATGATGACCGTGACAAAGAGGAGATTCTAAGGGCTCTTCGGCAACGGTTCATGCCTTTTGACATCATATTGACCGCTGAAACAGGGCAGGACCTAGAACAAATCGCACCCTATGCAAAAGATTACAAAACGATCGACGGCAGTACCACCGTGTATATTTGTGAAAACTACAGCTGCCGCCAGCCTATCACCAATATGGACGAGGCGATGGAACAATTATTCCATTCTTGAGTTGTCATATGATGACTGCCAGAAGACAAAATGAGGACAAACAGTTCAAAAAAATGTCAATCCGCTAACAATTCGTCTAAATGGTTTTATTTTTCCTCTAAAACGGTTAGAATGCGCACTAGATGTTCTCATACCGAAGGGAGAGAAATTGATGAAAAAGGTATCTTATACACTCATCGCTTGTTTGTTATCTGTTGGGCTAGCCGCCTGCTCATCTAATGATGCAAAACAGGATCAGCCAAACGATTCAGCCAAGAACAATGAAACTTCACAGGCGGATCAAAAAGAACAGCAAAAGCAAATGGAAGAGATGCAAAAGAAATTAGACGCACAAAAAATGGATGATAAAAAAATCGTAGCGACCGTCAACAAAGACAAAATCACAGGCAGTGAATACAATAGCGCATTATCAACAATTCAAGGTCAGCTTCAACAAACTGGGCAAGACCCCACCTCTAAAGATGGTGCAAAAGAAGTCAAGAAACAAACCATCGATGCGCTCGTCGGTCAACAGCTGATCCTACAAGATGCTGAGAAAAAAGGCTTCAAAGCTTCTGATGATCAAGTAGACAAACAACTAAAAGAAGAAAAGAAACAATTTAAAGACAACGCGCAATTTGAAGAAGCACTCAAACAGAGCGGACTCACAATGGATCAGCTAAAAGCTGATATTGCCGACAGCATCAAATATAGCCAATATGTCGATAAAGAAATCAAAGCTTCCTCTGTCTCTGAACAAGACGTCAAAGCCTACTATGACCAATACGCTGAACAAATGAAAAAACAAAAGCAAAAAGCACCAGCATACAAAGACATCAAATCACAAATAAAAAAACAGCTAGAATCTCAAGAAAAGCAGAAAGAAGTACAAAAGGAAATTGAATCACTAAAGAAATCTGCGAACATTGAGATCTCTATTTAATTCGATGAGAAATCCGCCATTGTGTGCGGATTTTTTTCATCACTTCTTAAATGAATTTTCCAAAATAATGACAAAAGCCTCATCATAAACTTCTCTTTCATCCGATATGATGGGAGTACAAAAGAAAGCGCTATCAATCTTTTGTCTCTGAAAAAGTACAAGATCGTTTGCAGATCTCATCCTTTTTCTTCAGTTAATCGGACATCTACAAGAGGAGGTTCTTTATGTTGAAATGGTTTAAACCTGCTCCGCATATCGACAGGCTCGATGATGCCAAGACAGACGAGACCTATAAACGGTTACGTCTACAAGTCTTTTTAGGGATCTTTATCGGGTATGCGGGCTACTATTTGTTGCGCAAAAATTTCGCGTTTGCCATCCCTTATTTACAGGAGGAAGGATTCACGAAAAGTGAATTAGGCTTTGTGCTAGCAGCTGTCTCCATTGCCTATGGCTTTAGTAAATTCATCATGGGCATAATCTCGGATCGCTGTAACCCTAGATATTTTCTAGCCACAGGACTCTTTATATCCGCCATTATCAATATCCTATTTGTCTCATTTCCATGGGTGACTTCAAGTGTTTGGATCATGTTTTTATTTATGTTTTTAAATGGCTGGTTCCAAGGAATGGGATGGCCCCCATGCGGACGGACAATGGCGCATTGGTTTTCAATCAGTGAACGTGGAACGAAAATGTCCATATGGAATGTCGCTCACAATATCGGCGGGGGCATACTCGCACCACTTATCACGTTAGGCATCGTCCTGTTTGCGACCTGGAAAAGCATCTTTTTCTTCCCGGCCATCATTGCCATTATCGTTTCTTTTGTCATCATTCTTCTCGTACGGGACACCCCGCAATCCGCTGGTCTTCCGCCAATCGAAGAATACCGAAATGACTATCCAGCACAACATTATGAGGATCAAGAAAAAGAATTAAAAGTCAAAGAAATCTTATTTAAATATGTACTGAACAATAAATTTCTTTGGTACATCGCCATTGCCAATGTCTTTGTGTATTTCGTTCGTTATGGCGTCGTGGACTGGGCACCTACCTATTTAACAGAAGCAAAAGGCTTTTCACCAGAGGATTCACGCTGGTCTTACTTCCTATATGAATATGCAGGCATCCCGGGTACATTGCTGTGCGGTTGGATCAGTGACCGCTTCTTCAGAAGCCGCCGCGCGCCAGCAGGGGTGATCTTTATGGTCGGCGTGTTGATTGCAGTACTCATTTACTGGCTAAACCCAGCTGGCAATCCAATGGTGGATAACATCGCCCTCATCAGCATCGGCTTTTTGATTTACGGACCTGTCATGCTAATTGGGCTGCAAGCGATCGACCTCGCTCCTAAAAAAGCAGCTGGTACCGCAGCCGGACTGACTGGCTTCTTCGGCTATATTGGTGGATCTGCTTTTGCCAATGCCATGATGGGCGTAGTAGTTGATCACTATGACTGGACGGGAGGGTTTATTTTACTCATCGGTTCATGTGTGCTAGCGATCGTTTTCCTAGCCATGACTTGGAATACTGGCAAACGTGTAGAGCAAGCTTAATGAAAATCACATAAAAGATTTATATCCGCCCAATATGCCCTTTACATCTATTTTTTATGATAGAGGCAGTTACCGTAAAAGGAGGATGAAATATGAAGAAAAGCAGATTACTTGCTTTCGTGTTGCTCTCTTTTGCTTTACTGTCTTTTGCGTGGGTGCCAACAACCCTATCGGCACATGAAAATCTTTTATCTCCAGATCGCATATTGACCGTTGCCCATCGCGGAGCATCAGGGTATGCACCAGAGCATACCCTGGCTGCCTACCAGCTCGCTACAAAGATGAATGCAGATTACCTCGAACTTGACCTTCAAATGACAAAGGACGGACACCTCATCGTCATGCATGATGAAACCGTTGACCGCACCACAAACGGCACAGGCTGGGTCAAAGACCTCACCCTTGCAGAAATCAAACGACTGGATGCTGGCACATGGTTTAATGAAGCCTATCCCGACAGACAAAACACCCACTATACTGGACAACGAGTACTTACACTAGATGAAGTCCTGCGTTATTTCGGTAAACGAGAAAATTATTATATTGAAACAAAAAAACCAGACCTTTATCCGCAAATGGAAGAGAAACTATTGGCCACCTTAAAAAAACATCACCTACTCGGGAAACATAGTAGAAAAGGGCAGGTCATCATCCAATCGTTCAGTCAAGACAGCCTGTTAAAACTACAGCAGCTAGCCCCACATGTTCCAAAAGTGCAGTTATTAGACAGAGACCAAATGGCGTCCATTACAGACGACCAGCTCAATTGGATCAAAAAATACGCGGTAGGTATCGGACCAAACTTTAGAGCATTAACGCCTGAGAACGTGAAGCAAGTAAGAAGCCACGGGCTCCTCCTCCATCCATATACGGTGAACAACGAAGCCGACATGACACGCCTTCTGCAATATGGGATCACTGGTCTTTTCACCAACTTCCCAGATGTGTTTCAGCGTGTAAAAACCTCCATGTAAATAACAAAAGCCTTGCGGTTGATCCGCAAGGCTTTCTATTATTCTACTGTTTGTTCAGTTGATTCTGTTTGGAGCGGTTTCCGCTTTCCAATGCCTAATGCATAAAAGCTAATCACTACAATAACCAAGAACACAATTCCCACAATCAGAGAAATGCGCGTATCCTGATTGACGAGCATAAACACAAGAACCATTAGTAAGAAACCAATTGTTAGATAATTAGAAAATGGAGCAAATGGTAGCTTAAACGGATGCTTATCAAGCGCTGCCCCTTTTGCCTTTCTGAAGGCAATATGACTAATCAAAATCACAAACCATGGCACCATGCCTGGAAGTACACTCGCACTGTACACATACACAAAAATATTTGGTGGAGAAACATAATTCAACACAACTCCAATTGCCAAACCAATAAGCACAGCGAATGTACCAAAATACGGTACACCATTCTTTGAGATTTTTGTGAAGAAGGCTGGCGCCTGTCCGTTAACACCTAATGTATAAAGCATACGTCCTGCACTGAAAATACCACTGTTACAGCCAGACATCGCTGCGGTAATCACAACAAAGTTAATAATCCCTGCCGCTGCAGTAATACCAATTTTCGCAAACGTCGCCACAAATGGACTGCCAAGGCTACTCAGCTGATCCCACGGATACACAGTTACAATCACAAAGATCGCACCGATATAGAAAATCAAAATACGCCAGATGATACTATTGATTGCACTTGTGAGCGTTTTTTGTGGATTTTGCGCCTCACCTGCTGTAATCCCAATCAGCTCTACCCCTTGATAGGCGGCTATGACAAGAGACAACGCAAACAAGAATCCAGTAAATCCACCTGTAAAGAACCCGCCATGTTCCCAAAGATTAGACAAACCGATGGCTGTTCCACCATTTCCAAATCCAAAGAAAATAATGCCTAAACCCGCAATAATCATTAAAATAATGGTCACGATCTTAATCATCGCAAACCAGAATTCAAATTCACCAAACGATTTCACCGAAATCAAATTCGCCGCACCTAAAATAATCATCGCAATGAGACCTGGAATCCAAGCCGGTAATTCAGGGAACCAATACTTCATATAAGTCCCGACAGCAATAATTTCAGCCATCCCGACAATCACCCACTGGAACCAGTTACTCCAAGCTGTTATATACCCCGCAAGCGGATGAATATATTTGTGCCCAAATGTAGCAAACGATCCTGTACTTGGTTCAAGATATAACATTTCGCCCATTGCACGCATAATAAAAAAGATAAAGACCCCACACAACGCGTACGCTAGTAGAACCGATGGCCCCGTCCATTGAATGGCTTTGGCTGACCCCATAAATAAGCCAACACCAATCGTTCCGCCAAGTGCGATCATTTGAATATGCCGAGCACTTAGCCCTCTCTTTAATTCCTGTTGAGCCACTTTTCTTCCCCCTCATCAACAAACAGTATCAATTAAACATCAGAATCTTCATTCCAATAATGAATCATCATTCTATCGATGTATATTATCATAATAAATCTACCCTTAAAAAACAATTGTTTTTTTGAGGGAAACACTATTAGCGAAATATTCTGATATAGAAAGACGTTCAAATTGTTTTATATTGATATAATAGAAGTAAAGACACCGTGCAAAAAACGTTTATACCTTTCAAAGTCATTTGCCAAATGTAAGTTTTACGGGTTTATTATTTTTTATACCTCAGCATGCTCTTTTATACAGGTTAAATGCGGGACTAGAAGGTAGTAATGAAATATTCCTATATCATTTTGCTTCTATACCTATATACTACCCCTTGCTATTCCCACCTATTGTCTATTATATGATTGGTTATATCAATCTTAGACTAAAAACTAAATATCCTCTTTGTTGTGACCCTGTTCACTCCTATAATCATTCGTTTGATCGTAGAAATTCAACTGAATAACCATTTTTTCACAGTCAATTCATTGATTTCTGTTTTCATCAAGAGCTCCATTCTACCTTTATTAAAAACAACCTTACTGAAACAAAGTAAGGTTGTTTTTGATAGAATGCGATGATAAAGACGTAAGCACTTAGAGATCTTGACCAAACAGGTTTATCTCCAATACACCCATTTACCCATGAGCCATTCCACAGGTCCTCTTCTCCACTTTTTCAAATAGAAATGGCTGATCAATAGCTGTGCGGTGTAGAGGCAGACAGCGAGTAGCAGACCAAACATGGACCCCATCTGTCCAAATAATCCAAGTCCATATGAATAAAAAATAGTGGTACAAATAATCGATTGCGCCAAGTAGTTAGATAAAGACAAACGGCCAAGCCCTGCAAACAGATGTTTCAGACCTTGGGCTGCCTTGGAATAGTAGAACACGATAAAGGCTTGTATATAACCAATCGTCAGCACGTAAGCGCCTAACGTGATCACCAATTCATTCCATGGGGCATCAATGAATGTCGCGCATTTCAATGCCAATCCAATCAAAATCATCCATACCCAGCCTTTACGGTAGGCCATTCCTCGATCTTCTTCTGTCAAATGTCCTCTTTTACCAATTGCCATCCCAAGTAACGCAAATGGACCAACCGTTAGAGAACCGAAAATAATTCCTAATAATGGCATCATGACAATGGTCACGATGGCAATTATAATAGTGACAATCAACATATCGTCTTCAACCGTAATCCGGCTTAACAAAATGTCCCCATATGCTCCCTTCGCATACACATCCGTTAATAACATGTCATTTCCATATACCAAATTCATCATATATGGGACAACCACTAAAGACACTGCACCTAACGAACCCGCCCATATGAGCATGGTTTTCACTCGGCTACTCATAAACATCATTAAGAAAAACGTACAAACTCCATAATAAAGAAGAATATCCCCATTCCAAATAAAGATATAATGAAGCATACCAAGCACAATCAAACCAAAGCCTCGGCGAATGACGATGGCATTGGTATTCAATCCCTTGACCTTCGTTGACTCAATCAGCTTCACAAAAGAATATCCAAACAAAAATGAAAAAATCGGATAAAACGAACCCTGGAACAGAATTTCAGTGACATACACTCCGAATTCCTGACCCCAAAAGCTCGTATCAAACATTTTCTCAAAATCATAATCATATTGGAAATTAAGCATATTCACGATGAGAATTCCTAATAAACTAAAACCACGTAAACTATCAATGAGCTCAACCCTAGTTCCTTTCAACACGACAGCTCCCTCAAATAATATAAAAATAAAGCATATTTATCCTACCACACTTTTTAAAAAGTAGTTCATCTGCCCATATGTGTTTTAAGGTAAATTTAATGAAAAAACCTAGAATAGACATTCTAGGTTTAAACACTCATCATTCTTGTTGTTCTTTTTCTTCTTCCCTTAGCAAGAACTTCAAATAAAACGAAATTCCTAATCCGAAGAAAATAAGGGATAGTTCCCAGCCTGCTGATATAGATAATCGTTGCAACATGAGGATAACCAATAGAACCGCTCCTACACCTGCATAAAAAACAGCTTCTCTCTTTAATTGTTTATTCGACTTAAACAAACAACACACACCTCCTGACCCTCATCCTTCACATGATATAGATTTACATATCCTCCTTAAACGTCATGATTCCTTTTGATCTTTTCCAGCATTTTCCCCCATCCGGTATCGCCCATTTTCCGATCTACTAGCTGTCCCTCTTTATCTATATAACAAAAACTAGGTAATCCTTGCACTTGATACGTCGTCACGATCTCATACTGTTGGTCTAAAATAATGGGCGCTGTGATATTCTTTTCTTTTGCATATGTCGAAACCACCTCTACCGATTTTTCTTCCTCCGTATAAGGTACATGCACAAAAATGACATGGATCCCTAACTCATCCACACTACGCATGATATGATTGGTTAATTCCTCACAATGAGGGCAGTTAACAGACCAAAAATATAAAAGCTGACATTCATTTTCTGGTAAACGTGTTTGATCAGAAGGTAGAATCCAAGGAAGGTGCTCCGGCCATTTGAGACATTGCGTATCCATCATTGATCTCCCTTTTCTTTTAGTTGAAAAGCGATAATTTTTCCTAATGCCTCTTCTGCTGCAAAGGGGGCGACGCTCCCTGATGGATGTTCTTGTTCCTGCTTAAGACACTCGTACATGTTTTTTTCAATTTTTGATGGATCAATCCAAGAGATGCACCATGAAGCCCAAAAGCAAGTGGGTCCCTCATGACGTTTAGCCAATGGAATGAGAAATGGTAAACTAGGCTTGCCAATCCGCATGAGCGAAATGGCAGCCGCCATTCTTGTTTCCTCTTCTTCACTTTCTAGTAAATGTGCCAGTGACTCTGCTGCGCCTCCTGCATCTGCCCCAAATTCACCTAATACAGCTGCTGCAATATTTCGCAATGACCCTTCTTCCTTCAGCGCTTCAACAAGGACTGGGACTGCATCTTTTCCGGACTTTTTCAATTCCCCCATCGCTTGAACAATCGTCACTTCATTTGTATTCACTAAGTGTTGAACAGATTGAGACAGTTTATCTTCAGGTTTCATTACAATCAGCTCCCTTTTAATGAGTCGAACGGTATCGGTAACAAACAACATAAGAGACAAGTCCAGCAAAGATACATGCAACCGCTCTGAACCAGCCATCAGTCAGCACATGAATACCAATGATGAGCCCAGCACTACACACAGACGCAACGAGCAAGGATCGATAATAGATGCCCAAAGCGAGACTCACTTCGCGCCTCAAAGGCTGAGTAAAAGCAAAAAGCCGTATAGTCAAAAACCATATATAGAAACCTCCCCCATACAATGACCAATACAAAACGTCATGGACGTCAATAAACAGAAGAGTAACGAGGTATACAACATATATCCAAAAGGTTTGGAACACTTCTAATAGAAGGATTTTTTGATATAAAGCTCCTGGAAAAAGATAAAGTACGCCAGTTTGCGCGTGCCTCACAATCCCGGCGTAATACGAACTAATGAAAACCGATGCAATGATGAGGATAAAAAATAGATTCAACCAATCTGTAAAATAAGACATGACAACATAATACGTGCCAATCAACAGGGCAGTAGATAATAAGTGAAAGGTTAAGTATTTTTTGATAAGCAATATTTCTAGCCATAGAAAAGCCCAGTTACCCGTCATCGATGGAAGCCCCCACCACGACTTGCCTGTCTTCCGCACCATTGGATTTGAATGAATGTGTTTCCCCTCAAATTCCTCCCAAAACTCTGCCTCTTTGACTAAAGATTCCTTCATCTCCATTCGGTGACAAGCCTTAAAGATCATCACCAAAGCTAGAACGATAACTCCAAGAAAGATGAGAAAGGAGAAAAATGAGAACTCATCCACCTTCCGCCCAACCTGAAACATAAAAGAATCAGCCATGTTCGTGAAAAAAGACTGTTGGAAGATCAATTGATTCAACAACAGGAGCGCATAGCAACAAAACATCAGCACAAAACCAAGCAAGAACACCCGCTTGTATACTCGAATGGTTCTAGCACAAGACACGGCAATCATCCATGTTTCCACCATACATAACAACCCTGTCAGTATGAGCGATTTCTCGAGTAGAAAAGGAGACTGCCGCGTCAAACCAATAAGCATAAGATCTGCCATCATAGCAGAGACAATTAGAAGAGCACCCCTCCAAAGAATGTGATATATCCACACACTCATCACCACTATCCACAAGGAAGCCCCATTCCCATATAACCAAATGATATCGTTCATTTGACTAGGCAGTCGATTCGTGAACAAGCCAAAACCAGTATAAAGAATAAACAGAAAAACCATCATCCATCCAGCTATACTCGCATCCCAATTCCCCATACTTGAAACTGCGCTCAGCTGAAATCCAATCGCTGCCATCAAAAGAAGTAAGATGAGAAAGGGCATTTTCTTTTCCTGTTGTTTACTCATTATGCGTCTTTGGGATTTGATCCACAAAAGGGAGAGCGTGTTATACACTAGACCACTCTCCTAACAGCTGAATCACTTCCGACCTCCATCCTACCTGTTCATCCTTTAATTGAGGTACATCCATACTCTTCATGATGTCACCGTCTCGTATTAAGATCACCCTGCTCGCCGTATCCAAAACAAACTCCAGACTGTGAGTAGACACAAGGGCCGAACCACCTTGACGACTTTTTTGTTTCAGCCAATCGGACAACCACTGTTTTGATGGGATATCTAATCCGACGGTTGGTTCATCCAATATGAAAAGTGTGGCATCTTGCACAATAGCCCCCGCTAAAACAACACGCTGTTTTTGACCTCTCGACAGCCTTCCACACAGCTCGTTCATCTTCGTTTCCATATGGACTTCTTGCAATGCGTCATACACCTTTTCTTTGATCTGTTTTAAGCCTTTATGATAACCCCTAGCACGGAATTGAACATGTTCAGCAACGGTTAATTCTGGATACAAATACGGCTGATCAGGAATAAGAGCCACTTGCTTTTGGACTTGGGAATGACCAGGTGGGAAACCCCCTATGAGAATTTCCCCTTGATCTGGTTGATATAGACCTGTCAAACACCGAATGGTTGTCGTTTTCCCCGCACCATTCGGCCCAAGCAGAGCAACAACCTCTCCTGCTTCAATTGAAAAGGATAAACCCTCTATCCCATCACCGTTGCTATATCGCTTGCTTACATTCTGAACCTCCATGATTGGCATCAAATCTCTCCCTTATCTTAGAGTGATGTATGCTGAGACTTTTTCGTATGTACATATCTTTGAAGCTTAAATTGCCATAAGGGCATACAAACGAGCACCAAATTATGAATAAAATGTGTCACCAACACACAAACAAATCCATAATTAATATAAAGAAAACCGAGGAAACATCCGAACACAAAAAGGTGCACCCAACGAATCCACCTAGGATCATACCCTGTGACTTGATGCATAATTGCCCACAGTAAAGATGAGATTACAATAGATAACATGATACTTCCACTTAACCAATATATGAAAGAAATCATTAAAAGTCGGTAAATCACTTCTTCCCCAATCGAACTTTGCAGACTCATATTCAAGCCTTGTCTTAAAGTAAAGCCTGATAAAAACATACTTCTATTTGATAATTCTGGGGAGATTCGCAAACGATTCGTTCGCTCTAATAAGTAAAAGACGAGTGACGTGATGCCAAGACTGATGAATCCGGCGCTAATACCGATAAAAAACTGTCCACTGACTCGATCTAATAGTTTCCAACCTAATTCATTCGCAAGAGCACCTCCTGCCAGTGAACATATAAATACTACAAATCCTGTCAATAATCCTGCAAGCAATGTTGACAGAATGCCGAGTAATCGCACAGTATGAACACTCATTCTAGCATCGTATGCATTTACAATGGTCAACTGTGCATCTTCCTTGATTGTGAGAGATTGTACGAACACCACGGCCAATCCGAGTGTAAGGCTCAGGATCAATTGCGTATGGACATCCATCAAAACTAAAACAAGAATCGCCATGACCATCGCAGCAGCTGAGGCAACCATACCTGAGATGCCAAAAGTCGATTCAACCTGCTCATCTCGTATCACTTGGTTCATCTGATCTGTTAAAATTTCCGTATCTGTTCCCACATAAGTGATAACACCAGAATGCACTTCAACCGTCACCTTAAGACGAACATCTTCCTCTTCAGCAAGATACCAGTATGTTTGGACTTCACGAAAATCCTCTTCCTTCGAACCTGAACCAGTTATTTTCGTCTTATTCCATAATCCTGCTTGAGAACACGTTAATTTCTGTTTTAATCCTTCTTGTGATATTAGGTCGTCTTTTTTAGGTAACGATGTTTTCCTTACATCTGCATAAAAAAATGTCACTTCACGTTTTGCGTTGACTCCTATAACGAATGATTGATGTTGGTGAACAAAACGAACACGCCAGGACTCCACCAACCCCATTTCGTGAAGGATACGCCGGTTTTTATTCAATAATCCCAAATGATGTAGCTTATTCACGGTTTCATGATCATACCAATAGACTGAATATACATCCCACTCATCTACATCTATTCCCACGAATTCCTTGATAAATTCAATACTGACATGTCTTGCTTCACTTTTATCTAAAAGGTTTGATTCGATCGTCGATATTCGAAATTTCAAAAATAGGACTAGCCCTACCACTCCAAAACCTGTCCATAATATAAAAGGAAAGCTATTCATGAGTAGTTCCTGCTTTCTGTTCATTTTCAAAAGGAAGGTCTGGCTCGGTTAATTCAACTTTCCCTATACATTTACAGTTTTTCGCTTCACATTTTAATTGAAATAAGCGTGCCGGCGAACCAATTTCTGAAAAAGAATCCGTTAGAATGTGACCTAAAGAGATATCCTCTAGTTGACATGGTGTGACATAGCCATCTGCTCTTATATACCACGCAAGGTAACCAGGAGTACAAAAGTCCGTTGTGAAAGTACTCTCTTCATGCTCCCAATCGATTATATTCAGTTGATGTCCCCATTTATGACGCGCCTGCTGTAATTGGCTCTGGACACGCTGTTCAAATGAAGTCTCCAGCGCTTTAAAATTCTCCGTAGCACGTCCAACTGATAATGTCTTACCAGCACGAAAGATGGAAGCATTTGCATCAGCACAATGGTCAACAACCTCTACCACTTGATCCGCATTCAATTCATTGATCGTCATAGCAACAATGACAGGAACATTCATTTCTGCCATACGTTTGATTGTTTGCATACTCTCACGAAATGCACCTATCCTCCCCCTTAAAGAATCATGCGTATCGCTCGTCCCATCTATGCTAACTTGTACAGATACATTGCCAAGGTGACTAAGCAGCTCTATTTCTTCCTGTCTCCAGTTTAAGCCATTGCTAAAAACGTTTACATTTGTAAATAAGGAACTGGCAGCCATCACAATATTTTTAAAACCTTTGATTAATTTGGCTTCGCCCCCAGTTAAGGTTACATCGGCTACCCCTTGCGCTGCTAATTTTTGCATCACATTGATCCATTGCGAACAAGTTAACTCTTCAGGGTAGGGCTTGCCTGAACTGGCATAACAAAAGGAACATCCCAAGTTACAAGCATTGGTTAATTGGAGTGTACAGCTAATAGGCAAATAGGAATGTACCGAACCCGTAAATTGAATCGGCTGATCTAACAAACCTTCTGTCCAAGCTTTTGTAAAAGGATGGACACTCAATTCCTCTCGCAGTTGATCAGCAGTCAACTCCTCCTTTTTGACAATTTCCCAAATACGTGCCGTTTTGGCCAAGTCTTTATTTTTAGACAGTAAAAATGCCAGCTGGGCTCCCCTTCCGCTCAATCTAAAATAATACATGGATTTTCTATCTATCATGACAGCGCCATGTGGCTGCAAATGAATTGCTAGTTCAGGTAAATCATATTCTGCTACATGAAGATTTGACATAAATAGACACCCCTTTTATAGAATAAGGAGTTAGCAAAATTTGCTTAACTCCCTATGTTACTCATTAAATAGCGCGCATAGCAGGATGTGGAAGTGCACAAACACGTGTCATTGCAATACTTTTTGAGGCCCAGCACCCCATACATCCAGCTGCCTTCACAATAGAAGTACCACCTGGACGTTTAAGGCTTTTTTTACTCACAGATTCCCATTCTTTTTGGTTTCTTGTCATAAGTAAAACCTCCTCTTTAATTTTGCATAGTGTCAATAGACCTATTCACTATGCACCCTGATATTACCATATTGAAAATGTCGAAGTAAGGGGAATTATGAAAAATATACCAAAATCGACACAAAGGTTCATTATTGTTTTGTTACTAGTAGGCAATCAAATTTAAGAAGTATTGGATAACATGATCCTAAAAATACCCTCTAGATACACATATCCAAAGGGTACACAATGCTATAATTCTTGTTTTCTAAAGAGAAACAATCCTATGAGGAAAAAGAGAACAATCAAGCTCGATACACCGAGTAAACTAGTAAGTGCATGTTCTGATAATGTTCCTTTATGAATCATTTCTTCTGCTGCACTTGTCATTCCTTTCGGTGCATACTTCCCCAGTGAATGTTCGAAAAACTGTGGAACTGTAAAGAGAACCAGGTTCATTAATAGGGAAACACCGCCTGCCGTGACTGATCGCTTAAATAATGCCGATGCACAGATCGTCGACACCACGATAAGCAATAAATTCGGGGAATATAGAAGTGTTCCTTTTAACACATTGAGCCAATCCAAATGTCCAAATTGAATGTCAACGTAATAAACAGAAGCCAGTACCGCCACAACCAAACTAAACATGGTCAGACAGGCATAGGCGCATATTTTTGAAACATAATAACTCGTTCGACTGATCGGTTTCACCATGATCATCGAAATCACGCCAGAGGCCCGTTCGCCAGCGATCGTACCCATGACAATCATGATGAGAATAAAAACGCCAATCGAATCAAATTTACTTAACGCACTCGCTAAAGCCTCTCCCGCACTAGGCTCTGGTATATAAAACGTAGACCCTTCTGGTAAATTGGCTGAAGATGATAATAAATCCGGTAACATTTTCAACGTAATTGGCTGTGTAATCATTAAAATCGTAAAAATAATTGGAACAAATAAGCTCTTATAACTTGTGATTAATTCCCTAAATTTTTTTTAAAACATCATCATGCGTTCACCACCTTTAAGAAGATATCTTCAAGTGTGAGTTTAGACAATTGGTAATGTAATAGAATGCCACCAGTATCCGTGATCAGTCCCGGTAGTTCTTTTAATGCCGCTCGTTTATCACTTACTCGCACTTGGTAAGTCTCCCCCGTATCTATGCATTCCTCCACCCAATCAAGCCCATTTAACATCGTCACTAATTCAGCACTCTTTTTATCTAATTGAAATTCGATCACTGGCTGAACATAATCTTTTTGAATTTGTTTCATAGAAGAAGACATATATATTTCTCCATTTTTGATCATGATAATATGATCCGCCACCCGTTCAATGTCATCCAATATATGCGTCGACATAAAGATCAACATTTGATCCTTTAAACGTTCAATCAAGGTCAGGACATCCTTTCTTCCCATTGGATCAAGTGCGGAGACAGGCTCATCTAGAATGAGAACCTTCGGGCTGTTGATCAATGCCTGTGCAATGGCCAGCATCTGCTTCATTCCTCCACTATAGCTCCCAATGGAACGATCCTTCGCATCATAGATGTGGCAAAGCTTTAATAACTCCTCCGTTTTGGAACGAATCGTTTTTTTATCTAATTGAAATAGTCCTCCAACCCAATGCATCCATTCCTGTCCCGTCATATCCTGATAAAAGGCAGGATTCTGAGGACAATAACCAATCACATGGCTAATTTGATTCATGTCTTGGGTGACATCTAACCAAGCTACCTTAACGACTCCAGATGTAGGACGTGCAAGCCCTGTCAGAATTCGAATCGTTGTCGTCTTCCCTGCTCCATTGGCTCCTAAAAAGCCCACACAACCAACTTCCCCAACTGAAAAAGAGACATTTTTCAAAATGTCACGCGAACCATATGTTTTCGTCAGCTCATGACACTCCAGCATGTTCAATTTAACTCCCCCCTTCTAATGTTTACGTCCAAAGATCAAGTACATAAGTGGACCGGCACTCGCTACAAACACGATCACCAACGCCCAACCCCACTTCACTTCACCTCTAATCCTCGATGAGTCTCTTTTGAATAAATCCAGTAAAGCAATTGTCATTAAGATGACTTGTAACAAAATAAGAGGTAATAATAGCTTGATATCCATCCTCGCCACTCCTTTTCATAAAATGATGTTTATTTGTCATATCACTTCTTTTGACGACACAAAGGGTGAATCCGTTCAAAAAGTTTTTATTTTTATCATCCGAATGAACTATAAGGGCATGAGAAAAGCCTAGTGAAGTTCATTCACTAGGCTTGAAAACATGTTCTTCTATTTTACATTCCGTTCTCTTTCTTAAAAAGCGAATACATAGGACGTATATTTCCTCAATACTGGCTTCAAGTGCATGTGGGATGAGACTCTCAACATCCTCTAATTCAGTGCCTAAATGGATTAGATTGAGTAATTCCTCTGATCCACCATTTGCCTTAAAAAGATCCATATTACGAGGACTAAATATAACCTTTTCCGCCTCTTCAATCGTGATAAGATCCTCTTTTAAAGCAGTCATGACACCTAATATTTGCATCGCTACTATTTTATCTAATGACTCGTTGGTTGTATGGTTGATAGTGAATTGAATCATTAATCTTTAACATCGCACACCTTTCTATGATGATGTTCGTAAAATCTTTTCCATCGCTTTCCCTCTAGCTAACTCATCAATTAACTTATCCAGATAACGAATGTTTTGCATCGTTTCTTCTTCAATATCTTCTACTCGCACGCCACAGATCACTCCCTTGATCAGGCGACGAGACGGATGAAGCTGTGGGGCCTCAGCAAAAAAAGTTTCAATGTCAGTCTCCTTATCCAGCTGTTCTTGCAACTCTTCTTGGCTATACCCAGTTAACCAACGAATGATGGTATCGACTTCCTCTTTCGTTCGGCCCTTTCTCTCAGCCTTTGCTATATAGTGAGGATAGACTTTAGCAAAGCTCATTGTGTATATTTTATGTTTGGTCATTTGCACTTCTCACTTTCTACATTAGAGTATTTTTAAGAATGTTGACTCGCACCTTTATATCATGCCTACTGCTTTTTATTTTCAAACCAAAATTATTTTAACACATATGGTGATAACACACTTTTACTACAAAGCCATTAGTTCACTAATAGTCGGTTCTAGAACAATAGATAGCCACACATCTTGTAATAATCTCTTTTGAAATTCTTTGTATTAAATCCTCATTTAAAATGTAAAAGAGCCGATCATATGAATACTGCTCTTTTTTCAATTAGAAATTGGAAGTTTTAGTGTTCCTTTTTTTAATAAAGTAAACTACTGCTGCAATAATGACTACAGGTACCACAAAAAATAAACAATAGTGATCATCGCATTCCAACAAATGGTGACTATCTCCTGTCATGTGCTTTTAGCTTTTAATTTTATTGATCTTACCACAGAAAAAGTTAAATAATTCTTTTTATTTTTAAAAAATTAATTAAAAAATCTGTAAATACAATATGTATAAAGTATTTTGGAGTAATATAACAGGTCTACTTATGAATCAATATGAAGTAGGGTTGAACAATTGAAGAAGGATAGTATGGAATCATTAATGAAAAGAGGAAAAATCAAAATCTTAAGCCGGTAGCCTATGGCTATCGAAATGTCGCAAACTACCGTAATCTTATTTTCATTCACTTTAAACTAAAAAGAGCGAGCCAAATTTCATAAATGAAACTCAACTCGCTCAACTATTCAACAACTCTTTAATCCAATTGATTAGCTTCACCAACGTCATTTAACAAGAGCCTAAATTAAGTTACCAGCTTATCTAAAGCGTACTGTATGGTTTTAACCTATTTCTACTTATAGGGTATAATATTTAGAAGAAAAAAACACTACTAGCATATTTCTTATAAAGAAGATAACTTCACACCTTAACTTATTAGTATCATTTTTGTGAATTTATCAAAATTATATAGTCTTAATATCGATAGATAACTATTATTTCTTACTGAGGCCTTCCTAAGTAAACAGAAACAAGAAGGAGAACGATTCCTAGCAATATGAAAGATTTGTATAAGAAATTACGTTTCATACGAGAAACACCCAGTACTGTAAAAAATATTCCAAGTATAAATGATATGATCATTATGAAGAATCCGATTTTACTCACTCCTTTCTAGAGTGATTATTCGTTCATGACGATTAGCTACCTCTAAATCATGAGTCACTGTGATAATAGTAGTATTAAATTCTTTATTCATGTCAAAGAGTAGATTAATAATTTTTTCTTTATTTTCCGAATCCAAAGACGCTGTTGGTTCGTCAGATAAAATTACTTTGGGATTCATGATTATAGCTCTAGCAAAAACAGCTCTAGATCGCTGGCCACCCGAACATTCAAGTGGTTTCTTTTTCAAAATGGGTTCGATTCCAATTTTATTAATAATTTGTTTAAAACGCTCTTGGACACTTGGGTCTTTTTCAAGATTAGCATACAGAAGTGGTAATTTAATATTATCCTCTATAGTCAAAGAGTTAATTAGTGCGGATTCTTGAAGAACAAAACCAATTTTTTGATTACGCCACTCTGCTAATATATTTCGTGATAAATTCTTAACAGATGAATCAAAAAGCTTATAACTCCCTTGATATTGTGTATCGAGTAAACCAATTATATTTAGTAGAGAAGTTTTTCCGACCCCAGATTCCCCTACAATAGAAACTTTTTCTCCAGCTTCAACTTCCAATTCAAAATCATTCAAGATAGAAAAACCTTTTTTCTTGAATGACTTTTTTTGAATTTCTAGTTTAATTATACTATTCACTTTAACACCCCCAAAGAAATCGGAATATTTTTAATTTTCTTTATCGTGATTTCAACAATCACAAATGCAATAATCATATCTATAAAAAACACAATAAGTAAAGCATTCCAATCCATGCTTATTAAGCCTAATATTCCGTAAGTAGCAGATAATGGGTCTTTGTTTAACCAAAAGCCATATCTATCGAAAGCAGTTATTCCAAATAATATTACTAGATTAATAAAAAACAATATTCCAAAATAACTGTACAATATTACTCTTAGTTTAGAATATCTTAATCCGACTAATAAATTGATTGTAAAATCCTTTATCATTATACGAATGCTCATCAAAGTATTCCATATAGTTAAACAAACAATGACTATCAGCAAAATAAAAGTGATAATACAGATGATTTTTAATGAATCGAAATAATAATCTTCAAAATAAGTAAAGTTTTCTTGTTGACTAAAAAAGTTGAATTTTAAACCTAAATTTTTCTGAATAAATTCACTTAAATTTGTTGCTTTCTCTTTTGTCGAATCAAGAAGCGCAATGTCCATCAAACCATTAACTTGGAGGTCTAAACCTGAACTTTGAATAAATTCTTCGTTAATAGGTATAAAAACCGAAAAATTGAAATAGTTTTTTGAATTCGGAGCATAAAAATTAGAACGATGAGTGTTTTTCTCTAAAATCCCATGAACTTTTAAATTGACTAGTTGTTGGGTGACAGGATCTGTAACCTCAATATTTGAGCCAACAGGATATGCTGTAGCCAGACCTACACCTACTAAAACAGGTATCTCTTCTTTAAATTTATAGTCAAATTTTAAGTGATTGCCTTGAGATAATCTAATTTTTTTTATCTTATAAGACTCTTCATTAATATAATTGAAAGATACATCCATATTATGTTTATTATGTAATGAAGTGATAAAACCATCAGCTTGAAAAGCATAAGTATAATTGTTATTTAAATATTCATATACTTTTTGTGTATCATCTATTTCAATTCTATCAAAATCAGCTTCACTATTTGGATCTAGATTAGCAATAAAGGTTCCTTTTTGATTCATAGTTTCTATTTCTTGATAACCTTGAAAAGTTGAAATAATTGAACGAGCAGCCGTAAAAGAAAGAAAGTTGGCTAAAAAAAGTAATGTTATCATTCCCAAGACTAATATCCATCTTTTTAAAAGTATTCTAGTTATAAAAAAATGTAAAATTCTCAATCTTTTTTCACCTGCACTATACTAAATAATATATATACGATAAAAATAAAAACTAAGTAGATATTGCTAGTTATATTCAGTCCTAAATAGAAATTTAAGGGGAGTGATAGTAAAAAGCTAAGCATTAAAATAGATAGACTGTTTAAAATATATCGGACTATAACATTTACCATTGTATCTCCTACAAGTATTCGGCAAGATACCTCTTTTTTTCTACGGTCTAAGAATTGATAGTGAAATACTATTATAATAAATGTAAGAAGAATATTTATTATAAGTTGATATTCTGTAATGCTTTCTAAAAAAGATTCTAAAATAAAAGAACCTTTAAATTTCAAAGTATCTACATAAATAAATATTTGATTTGAAGTAAAACAAACCAGATAGATAGTAATCGCTTCAAAAACGTCGATAGACCTAAACAAAGAATATTTCATAAACTACTCCTTAAAGATGGCATCTATAAATTAATTTATATTGTTGTATTTTAATAAATGCCAGCTACGTAACTGTACAATCAACAAAATATTAAAGTCGAAACAGTATCTCTATTTAAAATCGGGCCTGCAGGAACATACCCATCGGCCCGAAATATGCATTTAATTCAACAATAATTAAATCTTACATTGATATTATATTAAATTTCCAAGCAAACATTCAAGATATTTAAGACTGATAAATTTATTTCCGCGCTCCTCGTTTCCAAGTGAACTTTGTAGTGTACTTGTCTCCCCATCTTAAATCGTCCATAACAGAACCTGTCACTTTGCCTTTATAGGCAGTTTTAGTTAGTAAAGTCCTACTGTTTCTTGTGTATTTAAACGAAGTAGATTTATATGCTGACTTACTATAATTCCAAGCGGCTCCTTTATATATAATTTGCCAAGATTCTACAGAAGATGCTCCACTAGATGAATTTCCAAAAGTTGCTGCAGATGCTGTATTTGCACCTAATCCAATTGTAGCGACTACTAATGCTGAGCAAATAATTTTTTTCATTTTCTTCATAATTACATTCCTTCTCTCTTTTAGTATTTTGTTGAATTAATGTTTTGCACATGAGAATAAACTACCATTTTTTTAATAAAAAAACAAGTATTTAAAATTAATGGCAACTAAGTAAATAATATTCTTGATTCCAGACTCCTGTCATTATTGGGTCATTCGTTTTATTAGTTTGTAGTATTTAATTATACTAAACTAACTTATTAATCATTTAATCTTCATGCATGTACAGGAAAACCTTAAATATTCTATTATTTATATAATACTCCAAATACACGTTAATAACATTCTGTTGATTCCCTATTGAATCTGGTATTAATCTCCTTCTCTATTGAAAATCTACTATCAAATTATGAATTTTACGAATTTCTTGTACGACCTTATTACTTACTAAGTTGACCTTTAAATTTCTTTGTAAATGATGAAAAGTCTCTGGAATTGTACCATTTTCATTGCAATTGAGATAGCTAATTCGCATATTTTTGTTAAACCCTTTATTATTCCATAGTATTATATATCATAAATGGAGAGTGTAAAATATTTTGTGTAAATGAAAAAAGCACATAAAAATAAGGGTCACGACAACCAATTCTCAGAAAGAGGGCCTTCCTATAGATAGGTTTATAATAGAAATCATTAAAGAGCTAGAGAAAAATGAAACAAGCGATGAATGACAAAGTAGAAACGTACCATTTTTGACTACTCGCAGCGCGCTATTCATACGTTTATTTAGTTGCTACATATATCCCTGTTAAGCGTGATTCGATGGTGTCAAAGGAATCGGCATATGTCTACCGTGAACTGCTAGAAGATTTTCGTGAGCGCTAAATAGAAAATGCCCATTTGTATATTTCAGATGACTTAAAAAGTATGGAGTGTGTGATGCTTGCGCGCATCCATTCAAATTACTTTTCGCACGACGATATGATAGTCAATAATATGATCTGCAATCATATTTAAAAGTGTAGGATAGCGCAGCACCTCATCTGTATCTATACCTTCTACTTTCGTATCATGAAATTCATTTGTTTTTGATTAGAACGTACTTATGTATTCAACTAATAATTCTAATACATTACCATCACTTATAACATGACTAATATTTTTGATTGCATCATATTGTTAAATATCATACTAATCATGGATATTGCTAATATTCCTTGCCGTTATTTTAGGAATTACTATTTCCGTCACAATACCCCATTCTACTTCTCTTCTTTCCAAATAAACTCGCTCAATTTCAAACTTCTCAAGAAGAACTCATTTCTTCAAAAGCTCATCCTTCATCTTTATGATTCTAACAAACTCTACTATACCTTTTCCTTTATTTACTGTTAATAAAAAATCCGTTGTCATTAAAAATCAGTTCATTCGTTTTTAGATCATCTGTAGGATATTTAATTTATAATTCATCTGCAATAACCATTGTTTCTTCTAACGGCAAGGATAATGCTCTCTAATATCAATAACTAAATCAGAATATTCAGTTAAGCAGAAAAAATTCTTTCCAAACCTGATAGGTGTACATATTGTCTACTTGTTTTAATGCCTTTTAATCGAGTAGATCTTCCTAATGAAGAAATATCTTGAGTGTTCAGCCACGGCTAATAATCCGAAACAGTACCAGACCCTCAACCTTCTTTTATCCATTTTTCAACTTTAGATGTTATCGTTCTTCTTGACACAAAAACACCCCTTTAGACTACTATAATCTAAAGGGGTATTACATCGTAACTTTTTTTCAAACATCAAAACTTTATTTCAAATCCACAATGTTAAAGACTTTGTTTACTCCACCGTCACACTCTTCGCAAGGTTACGTGGTTTATCCACATCACACCCGCGGTGAAGTGCAGCATAGTAAGAGATTAACTGTAATGGGACAACAGATGCAAGTGGTGCAAGTGCTGGGTGTACAGCTGGAAGGACGAAACGGTCGCCTTCGTCTTCTAGGCCTTTCAGTGAGATGACACATGGGTTAGCCCCGCGTGCAACGACTTCTTTGACGTTACCACGAATGCTTAAGTTCACGTGCTCTTGCGTCGCAAGGGCGATGACTGGTGTGCCTTCTTCAATTAATGCGATGGTCCCGTGTTTCAGTTCTCCACCAGCAAAACCTTCTGCCTGAATGTAAGAGATTTCTTTTAGCTTCAAGGAACCTTCAAGGCACACGTAGTAGTCAAGTCCTCTTCCGATAAAGAATGCGTTACGTGTCACTGTGAAGAAGTCACGAGCGATTTGTTCCATTTCATCCTTTTGATCGACAAGGGCTTCCATTGCGTTTGCCACAATACCAAGCTCTTTCACAAGATCAAAGTCAAGAGGTTGACCGTTTAACTCTGCTGCAACCGATGCAAGGATCGCAAGGACAGCAATTTGTGCTGTGTAGGCTTTTGTTGAAGCCACTGCAATTTCTGGACCTGCATGAAGAAGCAATGTGAAGTCCGCTTCACGTGATAGCGTTGAGCCTGGCACGTTGGTAACCGTAAGTGCTTTATGACCAAGCTCTTTGACTTGAACAAGTACCGCTCGGCTGTCCGCAGTCTCCCCAGATTGAGAAAGGAAGATGAACAATGGCTTTTTCGATAGAAGCGGCATGTTGTAAGAGAATTCACTTGCCACATGGACTTCTACAGGTACTTTCGCCCAGTCTTCAATATATTGTTTACCGACAAGTCCTGCATGATAACTAGTTCCGCAAGCCACAATGTAAATGCGGTCTGCTTCTGCTACTGCGCCTGCGATATCACCAGCGACAGACAGTTTGCCGTTTTCGTCTTGATATTGTTGGATGATTTTGCGCATGACAAGCGGCTGCTCATCCGTTTCTTTTAACATGTAGTGAGGATATGTGCCTTTCTCGATGTCGCTTGCATCAAGCTCAGCGATATAAGAAGGGCGTGTCATGATATCACCGTCAAGGTTTTTGATGATGACCTCGTCTTTTGTGACAATGACCATTTCTTTATCCATTAACTCCGCATATTCGTTCGTTACTTGAAGCATCGCCATTGCATCAGATGCCACAACGTTAAAATCTTCACCGAAACCAACCAATAATGGGCTTTTGTTTTTCGCCACGTAGATTGTTTCTTTGTTTTCGTTATCGAAAAGAGCAATTGCGTAAGAGCCTTTTAGTTGAAGAAGCGTTTGACGGAAAGCTTCTTCTGTATCAAGACCTCTGTTCACAAATTGTTCGATCACTTGAACAACAACCTCTGTATCTGTGTCGCTTTTTAGTGTGACGTCTTGTAAATATTCGCGTGTCAATTGTACATAGTTCTCGATGACACCGTTATGAACAAGCGTAAAACGGCCAGAAGCACTTTGATGCGGATGCGCATTGAGATAGCTTGGAACACCGTGAGTTGCCCAGCGTGTATGTCCAATTCCTGCTGTAGATGCCACGTTTGCATCAACCACTTCACGAAGCTCAGCGATACGTCCTTTTTCTTTGAACACATGCACGCCTTCTTCGTTTGCCACAGCGATACCTGCTGAATCATACCCGCGGTACTCAAGCTTCTCTAAACCCTTTAGTAAGATTTCTTTCGCATCATTCTGACCAATATAACCTACGATTCCACACATAATCAATTCTTCCTCCCGATCATGTGAAAGGGACAAAGAAAGCCTACTAAAATAGAAGGGACATTTCTTCGTCCCTCTCTACATGTTTATATGTTGGGAGATCATGTGTATTCCCTTTGTACAAAGAGTCACCTCTTTGGTTTAAAGAAACACTTACGGCTGTGATCTCTTTTGATCAGCCGGGAGGCATCCGCCGAAAATTCGATAACCTCCATCCTCGTCAACTAAGCATCTTTCGTCCGATCGCTTAGTTCGGGCGCTATCATTATAGGTGTTCTGAACTTCTACCCTACCTTTCCTTCTAGAATAAAAATCCATTATTACAAGGATGATTGTACTATAAGGTCTGACCTCCGTCAATCACATTTTAAGTGGGTGATCACCCCTTTGAGGAAGTGAAACCTCCATACACTATATGCGACGAGGCTTGTCACGTTCGACCTTTGATGTGCTCTCCTCTTTGGAAGGCAGCAATTGTTGCCCCGTTTATAACATTCGTCCACATCACACTTCTTATGACGTTTATTCAAAAAAAGCAAACCGCTATTTGGCGATTTGCTTTCATCTGTTACTCTATGCCCATTTCTTCTTTGACGACAGCGGTAATTCGCGTGACATATTCATCACATAGCTCTTTTGTTTTTGCCTCTGCCATGACACGTACAAGCGGCTCTGTTCCAGATGGACGAACAAGGATACGACCGTCACCGTTCATCTCTTTTTCGACCTCTTGGATCACAGCTTTCACTTTTTCATTTTCTTCTACTTTATATTTATCAGACACTTTCACATTCACAAGAAGCTGAGGGAACTTTTCCATTTCCGCAGCAAGTTCTGACAAAGTTTTGCCAGTCGCTTTTAACGTGTTTACGAGCATGATCGCAGACAGCATGCCATCCCCCGTCGTATTGTAATCAAGGAAAATCAAGTGACCTGATTGCTCGCCGCCGACATTATAACCATCTTTTTTCATCGCTTCGACCACATAGCGATCACCAACAGCCGTTTGGATGCTCTTGATGCCTTGTTTCTCTAGCGCTTTATAGAAGCCGAGGTTACTCATGACCGTTGACACCACCGTGTGATCCTTTAACCGACCTTCACCGTTCAAATATCTCGCACATATGTACATGATTTGGTCGCCGTCTACGATATCGCCTTTTTCATCAACTGCAATTAAGCGGTCGCCGTCACCATCAAACGCAAGACCAATATCTGCTCCCTTTTCCTTCACAAAAGCAGAAAGCGCTTCTGGATGAGTAGAGCCTACGCCATCGTTGATATTCAATCCGTTTGGTGATGTCCCCATTGTCGATACATCTGCATCTAAATCAGCAAATAAATGGGTTGCAAGAGAAGAAGTCGCTCCGTGTGCACAATCAAGCGCGACATGAATACCTGTGAAATCCTCGTCCGCTGTCTGCTTCAAGAATTGCAAGTATTTCTGACCGCCTTCAAAGTAGTCATTCACTGTCCCAAGGTCAGCTCCAACTGGACGTGGTAATTGATCGACTGGTTGATCCATTAACTGCTCGATCTCATTCTCCTGTTCATCTGACAGCTTAAAGCCATCGCCACCGAAGAATTTAATGCCGTTGTCTTGAACTGGATTGTGAGATGCAGAGATCATGACACCCGCTTCTGCATCCATTGCCTTTGTTAAGTAAGAGACACCTGGTGTTGAGATGACACCTAAACGCATCACTTCCGCTCCAATGGAAAGCAAACCTGCAACGAGCGCTCCTTCTAGCATATGACCGGATACACGTGTGTCACGTCCAACGAGTATCTTAGGACGCTCTTTATCTTTCGTGAGGACATAGCCACCAAATCTCCCAATTTTAAAAGCGAGCTCTGGCGTTAATTCGCTATTAGCCACACCCCTTACACCATCAGTTCCAAAGTACTTGCCCATGTTCAATCGCTCCTTTTTTACCATTCAAGAGGTCGTTTAGTCCTCTTTCGTATCTTCTTTCATCCGCTGTCTTTGACTCGATCCCTTTTTCGCTTTATCCTGTGTCGAGTCCTCTTTACTCTTCTCTTCCTGCTCGTTATGATCCGGCGAATCCTTACGATCCTGTGTAGAAGCCGACGGATCATCCGAGTCGGTAGAAGTCAGTTTGACTTTGACCTCTGATCTCGATAATGTCCATGTTACATTTTGAGGACCATTCACTTGCACTTTGACCTCATGGGTTCCTTCGTTTAGATCACCCACATTGATATAGGCTTCAATATCCGAAGCCTTTAATTTATTTATCGCATTCTTTGTTCCTTTTGCTGTTAATGTAAACCGTCCAGAAGATGGGCTCACAAAATCAGCAGTTAGATCTTTACTTAGGCCCACAACAGAGATTGGAACATTATCTATCTTTTTTTCTTCAGCTGTTGCCACTTTGATTTTCATCTTAACTGTTTCAGGAGAGACTTTTTTCACACCGTCTGGTAGCGGAATATCGACATCGATCTCCGCATCATCTTTGATTTTGTTAAGATCGAGCTTGACGCCGTCAATAAAATCAAGTGCATCTAACACCTTTTGAGAGCCATATACCGTGACCTCACTTGGGCTTGCCTCAATGCTTGAGATACTGATCCCATCCGGTAAATTGCCAGTCCGCTCCACCTTAAAAGGAACCTTCTTACTAGGACTCGTGATAGGAACTGTAATATCAACGACTGAAGGACTCACTTCAACCGGAAGCTCGTTCCCACTACTATCGTACACAGTGAGCTTTGCTTCTTTTTGAATTTGCTGATCGACATCCTCTAAATTCACAAATGCTTTTATGACAGAAATTTTGTCGATCACGTCCTTCGATCCAGTGACAGTGACATTTTTCGGATTCACAATAGGTTGTTCAGGTGAATATCCGTCTTTGATTTTATTTTGGTTATAAAATTCTGTTTCAACAGGGAATTCCGCTGTTGTTTTCTCTTGTATCGTCACTGTCGTAACAGACGGGTTAATGGTTAAGGTGATCCCTTTCGATACATCTCGAGCCTTTAGCTCGACTTTGTGTGTCCCTGTTGTTAAATTTTGCATATCTGCGTATATTTCAAAATTTTTCGTTTGTCTTACTGTTTTCACAGTACTTGTTGGCCCTTTAATGGTGACATTGACTGTCTCAGGTACACCAGTGACGACATAGTTCTCATCATCATAATATGCTTTAACAGGAATGTCAGTTAAGGTTGCTTCATCTGTTGTAGATGTTGGAAAAAAGGATTCTCCGATTTTTTTCGGCGAGGGCGCTTGCGCTGTATTGACTGCAACATACAGCAATAAAGCGAAGACCAATGCAAGAAACTTAACGGCCCAGCGATTATTCAAAATCTTATCCATTTTTCTTGCCCCTCCAATACCATTTGGTCGAGGAAGCATCTTTGCTGTTCTTACTAAACTCCGCAATCAGCATTTCTTCAAGCGCTTCTTCTGTCAATTCTCGATGGAGATCTCCATTTCTCGCGACACTTATGCCGCCTGTCTCCTCAGAGACGATAACGGTTAAGCTGTCAGTTACTTCACTTATCCCTACTGCCGCCCGGTGACGGGTACCAAGTTCCTTTGAAATAAAAGGACTCTCTGACAGCGGTAAATAACAACCAGCCGCTGCAATCTCATCACGTTTCATAATGACTGCGCCGTCATGAAGTGGTGTATTCGGGATGAAAATATTAATCAGCAGCTCAGAACTGACCTTTGCATTCAAGGGAATTCCAGTCTCTATGTAATCATTCATTCCCGTATCACGCTCAATTGTCAGCAGCGCACCAATTCTACGTTTAGCCATATAATTAATTGCTTTTGTAATTGCCTCGATCGTTTTTTGCTGCTGCTCCTCTACAGGTGTCCCGCTTCTTGAAAAGAAACGGCCGCGCCCAAGCTGCTCAAGCGCTCTCCTTAGCTCTGGCTGAAAAATAATAATGATCGCAAGGAACCCCCATGTAATCGCTTGATCCATCAGCCACTGAAGTGTGTTAAGACCGAGATACGCACTTCCCATCCTGACGAGAACAATGACCACAATTCCCTTTAAAAGCTGAACCGCTTTTGTTCCGCGGATGACCATCATTAGTTTATATATCACATACCAAACAACGAGAATATCAACAGCATGACCGAGGTACTGCAAAAAAGGAATATCCCCTAAAGCCATTTCCTCGTCCTCCAGAATTTTCAAGTTTCTTCGTATGATGCAATTTTTATATAAAAAGAACTATGTGTTAATACATAGCGTGGCTATTATATCACATTTCATTTGAGCAAGGAAAATAGTTGCCATATATGGGTTGCTCCATGGATACCCGAACATCTATGGCATAAAAAAAGAGCAGCCTCCAAAAAGAGTCTGCTCTACACCGCTCGATTACTTTTGTTCCTCTGGTCCAATAACCCGCATCACATCTTGTGCTGTGGATTTCGTTTTGTACCAAATCCAATCGAACACTTCGTTAATTTCATTGATTTGACCAGTGACTTGTCCGGCAGAGGCAGTCAACTGTTCCCCATTGACGACCGTTACATTTCCATCAACCTTGCCTTCTACAATCAGCTTGCCATTCTTAACAGTGACATCACCTTTGACGGTTTCCCCTTTAGGTACAGTCACTGTATCATTTTCAACAACGAGATTCGGCTGCTTTGACACACTGAAATTATGATCGGTATTCCAGCTTGTAAACAGACTGCCTCCCATGAATATCACAAAAAGGGCAGCGGCTACGATTAACGGGTGGGCTTTGATCCATCTTTGAACCGACACACGCTTTTTCTCCTTCGGAAGACCTGCCATCACTTTTGCAGTAAAATCAGATGGTGCTTCTATATGAGATGTACTCTGCACAAGCGCGATGGATTTCTCAATTTGTTGATAATGAGTACGGCATTCCTCACACGATTGCAGATGGCTCTTTAATTCTTTTTCGTCATCGGGCATGATATCCCGGTCTAAATACTGATGCATCAGCTGGACGATTCTATCCTGACAGCTCATCAAAATCACCTCACTCAAAGGTCTCTCAATTGTTTTCGGAGAGCCTCTCTACCCCTGTGTATTCTCGTCTTTACCGTACCAACTGGTATATTGAGAATCTCACTAATTTCTTTCAGGGAGAGTTCATCAATATACTTTAATACGATGACCGATCGATATTTATCGGGTAATCTTAGAATTTTTTGCTGAATGATGCTCGATAATTCAAGAGACACCACCTCATCCTCTGGCAAAACGCCATTGGCAGCAATTTGAGAATACATATTTAGTCCTTCAGTTCCTGCCACCTCTGCATCTAAATAATAATCCGGCTTTTTTTTACGAATACGGTCGATGGTCAGGTTGGTCGCAATGCGGTAAAGCCACGTGGAAAACTTACGATTCACATCAAAGCTTTCAATATTCACATAGGCACGAATAAATGCCTCTTGTGCAATATCCTCCGCTTCGTGAGCATTGCCAAGCATGCGGTAGCACAGCTGATAAATTTTGTCTTTATACAGGTCTACGATGTCTGAAAATGCATTTTGGTCGCCTTTTTTCACTTGCTTAATTCTTTTTTTTATCATTGTTTCCATAGTATATTCAACCTCTGCCTTCACCGGTCTTTATGTATACGAACCTCTTTCCAAAAGGTTTCATTCTCCTCTAAAAAATAGTGTAACAAATTTTTGACAGCATGTTACGCTTATCAGCCGGTAAAAACCTTAATATATTCTTAAATTTCATTTTCACATTGATCAAAATAAAAAAAGACCGGGAACAAGTCCCGCTCTACAATAACTTTTCACCCATCAAAGAGCCAATTAAAGCAACAGCTGCTTCTGCAGTTTTGTTTCGCTCATCTAATACTGGATTGACCTCAACAAACTCAGCAGAAGTCAAAATCCCCGCTTCCTCTAGAAGCTCCATCGCTAGATGACTCTCACGATAACTGATCCCACCTGCTACCGGTGTTCCTACACCAGGACAATCGGCAGGATCTAATCCATCTAAATCAAGGGATAAATGAACACCATCTGTTCTTTCCTTCAAATACGCAATGGCTTCTTCCATGACCTTCGTCATCCCCATCCGGTCAATTTCATGCATCGTATATACCTTCATGCCCTTTTCTCTAATCAACGCCCGCTCTCCCTCATCTAATGAACGAGCCCCAACTAAAATGACATTTTCAGGCTTCACTTTAGGTGAATAACCGCCAATATTCGTTAAATCATCATGTCCAAGGCCAAGACTCACAGCAAGTGGCATTCCATGTATATTTCCAGAAGGTGAAGTCTCCTCCGTATTTAAGTCGCCGTGCGCATCATACCAGATAACACCTAAGTTCTCATAATGCTTGGCTACACCCGCAAGAGTACCAATGGCAATACTATGATCGCCGCCTAAAATTAGCGGGAATGAACCTGATTGCACGATATTATCAACCTTCTCAGCTAAAAGCTCATTCGCCCCTGCATTCTCCGTTAGATTTTTTAGCTTCTCACTTGTATACAGTCCTTTTTCATCGTCCCTTTGTTCGACTCGGATATCCCCAAAATCTTCTACATTATATGAAAGCGATTCCAATTTTTCTTTTACTCCCGCACAACGAATCGCACTTGGTCCCATATCGACGCCCCTTCTCATTTGACCAAGGTCCATCGGAACCCCCACCAACGTAACCTTCTTTCGCTCTCCCATATGTACATCCCCTTTCTGTTCTGCTTTTATTTTACTGTCTCGCTGCCTATTGACTCAACTCAACAAAATTTTGAATAGTTATACATCTCTTCTTTTAAAATAAAAAAGACACCTTTTTAAAAAGGTGTCTTAACTGGGCTAGCTGGATTCGAACCAACGCATGACGGAGTCAAAGTCCGTTGCCTTACCGCTTGGCTATAGCCCAATAATGGTGGAGGGGGGCGGATTCGAACCGCCGAACCCGGAGGGAGCGGATTTACAGTCCGCCGCGTTTAGCCACTTCGCTACCCCTCCACATATGGAATTGATAAAGAAAAAACAGTGCCGGCAAGAGGACTTGAACCCCCAACCTACTGATTACAAGTCAGTTGCTCTACCAGTTGAGCTACACCGGCATATGGTGGAGGATGACGGGCTCGAACCGCCGACCCTCTGCTTGTAAGGCAGATGCTCTCCCAGCTGAGCTAATCCTCCACATTATGGTGACCCGTACGGGATTCGAACCCGTGTTACCGCCGTGAAAGGGCGGTGTCTTAACCGCTTGACCAACGGGCCAATTTGTCAAGTTTACCGTTTCCATGAAGCTGACAAAAGTTATTATATACAGGTTGTCCCCCTTTTGTAAAGGGAATTATTATTTTTTTTATTTTCTAACTATTCACCCCTTGTTAACGCTCTATTTTATTAAAATTTAATTTCACCATTTAAATATAATATTGAAATTTCATATCATACTCAATATACTAAAATGAAGAAATAAGGAGGTATATCATATGCAACCATCTCAACTACGTTCTTTGACAACAGAGTCAAGAAATCCAAACACCATGCAAATTTCACAAGTAGATCCACTGGAAATCCTCCAGATGATCAATGAAGAAGATATGAAGGTTGCTCAAGCAGTCCATCATGTATTACCACAAGTAAAAACAGCTAGTGACTTAGCCTATGAATCCATCACAAGTGGTGGAAGATTGATTTATATTGGCGCTGGAACGAGCGGCAGAATTGGTGTCATGGATGCCGTTGAATGTCCGCCCACCTATAGCATCTCACCTGAAAGCATTGTTGGGATTATGGCAGGTGGAGACTCTGCTTTTTCACATGCAGCTGAAGGTGTAGAAGACAAGGAAGAAGCCGGTAAACAAGACCTAGAACACATCCACCTTACATCCAAAGATACTGTCGTAGGCATTGCCGCAAGCGGAAGAACTCCCTATATTATTGGCGCTTTAACCTATGCAACATCCATTGGTGCAAAAACGGTTGCCCTTAGCTGTAATGAACAAGCTGAAATGAGCGATCTGGCTGACTGCGCCATCGAGGTCGTTGTTGGACCAGAAGCCATTACCGGCTCAACACGAATGAAAGCAGCAACCGCTCATAAAATGATCTTAAATATGCTTTCTACCTCTGTCATGGTGAGACAAGGCAAAGTATATGAAAACCTCATGGTCGATGTAAAAGTAAGCAATCACAAACTAAAAGAACGCGCCATCACCATCATCCAACACGTGACCAACGCTTCCTACGACCAAGCCACAAAAGCCCTTGAAACAGCAGATTTAGAAGTCAAGACAGCCATCGTCATGCTCCAAACAAAAACAGACAAAAAAACAGCTAAAGATTTGCTCAACCAAACGAATGGCCACATCGACAAAGCCATCTTACGTCATCAATCTTAAAGGAGGCTGTCCTATGTCAGCTGGTGGACTCACCTTACTACACACAATGAAATCAAAGCTCCCCCAATCTGAAAAAACCATTGCAGACTATATCCTTGCCCATCCTGACAAAGTCATTAAAAGCACTGTACATGAAATCAGTCAGGCTGCGGGTGCAAGCAGTTCTGCCGTCATTCGTCTTTGTAAATCTCTTGGGTTAGATGGTTATCACGATTTAAAGATGCGGATCGCTGGAGATTTAATGCATACAGATAAACAAGGCTACCGAGATATCGAACAAGATGAACCTCTTGCCTCCATCATTCAAAAAACAGCAGGAAACACGATTCAGTCCATTAAAGATACAGCTTCTATATTAAATGTAGACGCTTTAGAACAAGCTGTTCAATTGCTTCTAGCTGCAAACCAGATTCATTTTATCGGCGTAGGTGCATCTGGCATCGTCGCTGCTGATGCACAGCAAAAGTTTCTGAGAATCAACTATGCCGCATCAGCATTCACTGACATGCATATCGCGTCCACCGTCATCGCAAATGCTGGAAAGAATGACATCGTTTTCGGTATCTCCTTTTCAGGAGAAACCCTAGACGTCATTCAGGCACTCCAGCTGGCAAACGACTATCAAGTAAAAACCATTGCCTTGACACATCCAGGTCATACAAGCGTCTCCGCGTTATGTGATGTGCACCTATCGACTTCAGGTTCCAATGAAGCACCTTTTCGCAGCGCTGCCACCTCCTCTAGATTGGCACAGCTCTATTTAATCGATGTCTTGTTCCTCAGTGTAGCATCACGTCAATACGAACAGACTGCTCAATATATTGACAAAACAAGACATGCCATCCGCTCCATGAAACGAAAATCAAAGGGGGATTCAACATGAGTCATCAGAAGAAATATCTGCAGTTAGCGAAAGACATTCTTTCGCTCTGTGGTGGTTCAGACAACATCTCATCTCACACCCATTGTATGACACGTCTCCGGATTACACCGATTGATCATAACAAAGTTCAATTCACCGAACTGAAAGAACTCGAAGGCGTCATTGGCGTGGTCGAAGCGGAAACGGTCCAAATCATTTTAGGCACTGGTGTGGTCAACCACGTCACAAGTGCCTTTGAACAATGGCTAAACGCCTCTGAATCGTATAATCTAGATAATGAAGCACAAAGGAACAAGCAAGCCATTTCTCAAAAGAACCGCTCACCCTTCAAACTATTTTTACGACGAATTGCGAGCATTTTTATTCCAATTATTCCGGCGCTCGTTGCGTCAGGCCTTATTACAGGTATTACAAAAGCCATCGTACAAGCGGGCTGGCTTGATGAGAAATCTCAAACTGCGATTATTTTAACTGTCATCGGATCAGGTTTGTTCGCTTACCTTGGGATTTTAGTGGGGACAAATGCCGCAAAAGAATTTGGTGGCTCCCCTGCATTAGGTGCATTAGCCGGTATCCTCATCATGAACCCAGCCTCCGCAGATATTATGTTATTTGGCACAAATATTCTACCAGGTAGAGGCGGACTAATTGGCGTTCTCCTTGCAGCCATTTTTATGGCAGTCGTTGAAACCCGAATCAGACGCTTCGTTCCCCAATCTCTTGATATTATCGTCACACCAACCATTACACTACTTCTGACAGGAATCTTTACCTACGTCGTCTTCATGCCAGTCGGTGGACTGATATCTGATGCCATCACCTCAGGACTGACTGCTCTATTAAACATTGGTGGTATTTTTGCTGGTTTTGTACTTGGCGCTACCTTCCTACCTCTTGTCGTGACAGGACTTCACCAAGGTCTGACACCCATTCACATGGAACTCATTCATTCAATTGGAGATGACCCTCTACTACCAATCCTTGCGATGGGAGGGGCAGGACAGGTCGGAGCTGCCTTTGCTATTTTTGTAAAAACAAAAAAGAAAAAGCTAAAAAGAGCCATTGCAGGTGGACTTCCTTCAGGGATGCTTGGCATCGGAGAACCACTCATTTTCGGTGTCACACTGCCGCTCGGAAGACCATTTCTCACCGCCTGTCTCGGTGCTGGGATCGGCGGGGCATTCCAAGCGCACTTCCAAATTGCAACCAAAGCACTTGGTGTTTCAGGTCTTCCGCTGACCTTTATTGTCCACACCCATCAAATGATTCTTTACTTATTAGGACTACTCATTGCATACGTTGCTGGATTTATCTTCACATACTTATTTGGTTTTCATGACGAGATGGCTGTTGAATTCGAGGAAACCAATCGTTAAGGAGGTCTAGCCCATGAAAAAACATACTTTCGTGATGACATGTCTATTCATGCTTCTCAGCTTACCTGTACAATCATTTGCAACTAGCCCCTTCCCTGTACCGTCTTTGTCTAAAACAGCACCTGAAGAATATCCCGTCTTAAAGAAAGCAAAACGACCGGAACAAGTAGGTTTTTCTTCCAGGAAGCTTAGGAAGGTTGATCACATGATTCAAAAGGATATCAAAGCAGGATTTCCAGGAGCCGCTCTCATCGTCATCAAGGACGGAAAGATCGTCCACCAAAAGGCTTATGGCTATCGGCAAAAATACGATGGCACAACAGAACTCAAATCATATAAAAAAATGAAAAAAAACACACTGTTTGACCTGGCATCAAACACAAAAATGTATGCCACCAACTACGCCTTACAAAAACTTGTATACGAACATAAACTAGATGTGAATGAAAAAGTGCAGTCCATCATTCCCGGCTTTCAAGATGACCCAAACGCAAAGGTTACCGGCAAGGATCAGCTTCGCGTAAAAGATCTTCTCACTCATTCTGCCGGACTTCCCTCAAGTGTCTTATTTTATAGCAAAGAAGCTGCTGGCACATTTTTCTCACAAGACAGAAAAAAAACCATAAAGTGGCTACCTAAAGTACCTCTTCAATACGAGCCAGGAACCCAGCACATTTACAGTGATATTGATTACATGCTTTTAGGTATGATCATCGAGAAAAAAACAGGATTGCCTCTAGACCAATATGTAGAATCTACAATCTACCGACCATTAGGGCTCAAACAGACAGCATTCAATCCGCTACAAAAAGGGTTCAATCCAAAGCATTTTGCAGCAACAGAGCGACTAGGGAATACACGGGATGGCGTCATCAATTTTGACAACATACGGCGATACACCCTCTTAGGTGAAGTACATGACGAGAAAGCATACTACTCCATGGCAGGTGTCTCTGGACATGCCGGTCTATTCTCCAATACATCAGATATGGCCGTACTGCTTCAGCTCATGCTGAACAAAGGTGGTTATGGAAAAACAACCATCTTTGATCAAGCTGCAATTGATCTCTTTACTATGTCTTCAATGACAAATCCCACCTATGGGCTAGGCTGGCGCAAAAACGGAAATACTGACATGGAATGGATGTTTGGAAAGTATGCTAGTCACGAGGCTTATGGTCATACTGGTTGGACCGGTACGATGACATTAATCGATCCAAAACACCAACTAGGCATTGCTTTGCTGACGAATAAGAAACATTCACCTGTCATTTCACCAGAAACCAATCCTAATCAATTCGAAGGTGACCTTTTCCCAACCGGTACTTATGGAAGCATCATGACCACAATCTACGAATCTTTTAAGTAAAAGGAGGAATTCGATGTTCAAATCTCTCTTCCCGGTTACACTGCTTTTGGCCCTGCTGACCTCTTCTATCCCAATTGAAGAGGTCAACTCTGCTCCTCTTCCAACTGCTAAACAAATGGTCCAACACATGTCCCTAGATGAAAAGATTGGTCAGATGCTCATGCCAGACTTTCGCCATTGGCAAGCAAAAGGAGAATCCACTCCCACCGGCTTCACAAAAATGAATAAAGAAGTATCCCACATTGTTAAAACGTATCATTTAGGCGGTGTCATTTTATTTGCAGAAAATGTTATTGGTACAGAACAAACTGTCAAACTCACCCATGAGTTTCAAAAATCATCAGACATTCCTTTACTCATTTCAATTGATCAAGAAGGTGGAATCGTCACAAGGCTACAAAAGGGAACTCATTTCCCAGGAAATATGTCGATTGGTGCCTCTAGAAGTAAGAAAAATGCCTATGACACTGGAAGAATCATCGGCAAGGAATTAACTGCCTTGGGCATTAACACAAACTTCTCCCCTGTTCTTGATGTGAATAATAACCCAAAAAACCCCGTCATTGGTGTCCGTTCTTATAGCTCTGACCCTACACTCGTCACTAGGCTTGGAATTCAAACCATGAAAGGACTTCAAAAAGAAAAGACCATTTCCACATTAAAGCACTTCCCCGGACATGGTGATACAGCTGTCGATAGTCACTATGGATTGCCACTCGTAGAACATCATGTCGATCGATTAAAAAAGGTTGAGCTATATCCATTTCAACAAGCAATCAATGCAGGTGCAGATATGGTCATGACCGCTCATGTACAATTTCCTGCTATTGATGATACCACCTATCAAAGTAGAAAAGACGGCGAAGATATCATGGTCCCGGCAACTTTATCAAAGAAAGTAATCACCCAATTATTAAAAGAAGAGATGGGCTTTCAAGGAGTGGTCGTAACCGACGCACTAAATATGAAAGCGATTGCAGATAACTTTGGACAAGAAGAAGCTGTGGTTATGGCCATTAAGGCAGGAGTAGACATCGCTCTCATGCCAGCCCCCGTTACTTCTTTAAAAACAGAACAAAATTTAGAAAATGTGCTCAATGCTTTAAAAAGAGCTGTTTTAAAGAAAGAAATCCCGATGTCTCAGATCAATCAATCTGTTGAAAAAATCTTGCAACTGAAGATTGAACGTGGCATCATTTCAACCAAAAAACCGATAAGCCTTGAGGGAAAAGTCAGAAAAGCCACTCAAGTCGTTGGTAAAAGGGCGCATCGTAAAGCAGAACAAAAAATGGCACGCGAAGGAACCACTCTGCTTAAAAATAACGAAAAAACCTTACCTTTTAAGCCTAAAAAGAAAGACCGAATCGTGGTCATGGCACCTTACGAAGATCAAATAAAAGCAATGACTGTGACAATCGAATCACTGATCCGACAAAAAAAGATCAAACCTGTACGTATTCATTCATATGCTTTTGCAGATAAAACCTTCTCGAAAGAAACAGCTAGGCTCATCAAAGAGGCTAACTACGTCATCACCGGTTCCTACGTTGTCCAAAATGACCCAGCTGTCAATGATGGGGTGATGGATGATAATGTACAGGACCAGAAGAAATGGGCAACAGCCTTCCCTCGTGCTGTCATGAAAGAAGCAGCATCACAAAACAAAAAAATGGTCATTATGAGCTTAAGAAACCCTTATGATGCAGCAAATTTTGAGGAAGCCGATGCCTTACTAGCCGTTTACGGTTTTAAAGGTTACGCAAACGGACAATTCAACCAACCAAATATTTCTGCTGGTCTAGATGTGATTTTTGGAACCGCATCACCAAAAGGGAGATTGCCAGTCGATATCCCATCTGTCACCCATCCGAATCAAACCCTATACCCAATTGGCTATGGACTCAACTTGAAAGGGAAACAGATCAAATAGGAGGGATTCTCTTGAAAAAGTCAGCAAGCCTGATACTCGCAAGCATTCTCATCATTAGCACACTGACCGCCGCTTCCCCCGTAAATCAAGGTAAGCAGGAATCTACAGGAAAAAAGGGAAAAGTCAAAACAGGGATTGAAACATTACTCTCAAAAAACCTCTCATGGCTAAAAGGAAAAAAAGTTGGACTCATCACCAATCCAACAGGAATTGATGCAAGCATGAAAAGCAGTGTCGATCTCCTTTTTGAACATCCCAGTATTAATCTGACTGCCCTATATGGACCTGAACACGGCGTGCGTGGTGATGCCCAAGCGGGAGAAGGAGTCGAATCCTATACCGATGAAAAAACAGGGCTACCTGTATACTCGCTCTATGGAAAAACAAGAAAACCGACCCCTGAAATGCTCCGAGATGTAGATGTTCTACTATTTGATATTCAAGACGTCGGCTCTCGTTATTACACCTATATTTACACGATGGCATACGCAATGGAAGCCTCGAAAGAAAATAACATTCCTTTTGTGGTCCTAGACCGTCCAAACCCCATAGGTGGGCTAAAAGTAGAAGGTCCAGTATTAGAACCCGATTATGCTTCATTTGTGGGTCTCTATCCAATACCATTAAGACATGGAATGACCACAGGAGAGCTCGCACGAATGTTTAACAAAGAGTTTCATATCAATGCTGAGTTAACAGTCATCAAAATGAAAAACTGGAAGCGATACATGACATTCGATGACACGAAGCTACCATTCGTTCTCCCTTCACCTAACATGCCGACAGTTGACAGTACCTTTGTCTACCCTGCCACAGGATTAGTTGAAGGCACAAACGTCTCTGAAGGCAGAGGAACAACAAAACCATTCGAGCTCATTGGCGCTCCATATATCAATAGCAACGAGCTATCAGATCATTTAAATCGACTAAAATTAAAAGGGGTTCAATTTAGACCCGTTTCGTTCACCCCTACCTTTTCAAAACATGCTGGGACTCTGTCTCATGGTGTACAGCTACATGTCACAGATCGCACGTCATTTGAAGCTGTGAAAACAGGGCTATCCATCATTAAAGCGATACATGATTTATATCCCCAAGACTTTCAATTCCTTCAAACCGGGAGCTTCGATAAACTCATCGGAAATGGATGGATCAAAGAAGACATCATGACAGGTTCTTCTATCAAACACATCATGAAACGCTACCACCATGACCTCAACTTATTCGAAAAGAAACGAAAAGGCTATCTTATCTATTAAATCAAAAAACCTCCGCCTTTTTTTAGGTGGAGGTTCATTTCAAGATATAGATTTGTTCACCAAAGGTGTTTTCAGTTCAAACCGGTTGAGTAAAAAACCAAATATGGCAGCAAGTACCTGCTGAAACAGCATGCCAATGACAACCGGTACAGCAACAGCTGGAGGAAAAAAGCTAATGGCAAGCACAGCACCCGCACTAATATTCCGCATTCCCCCCGTATACACAATGGCCACAACCTCCCCTTGCGTACATTTCATTGCCTTCCCAATCATCCATGCAAACACATATCCACTCATCGCAATCAAAAAAACAACCGCTGCCTTACTAAAGAATGCAGCATCCAACTCACGCAAGTATGGAGCGACAACAGAGCTATTAATCGATACGACAACAAACAAACCGATTTTTGAAAAAGGGGAAAGTGTCTGACTGATGGTTTTCGTCACTGATGGCTTTGCATACTGATGGACAAGCATTCCTAAAATCGATGGGAGCACCACCATACCAAACAGTCCTTTCATGATGGCCCCAATATCCATATGCACCTGAGTGCCTACAAGCAGTGATAGGCTGGCGGGTACGATAAAAGGTGACAGCAACGTATCAATTAAGATAATCGATAAGGTTAGCCCAACATTCCCTTTGTACATCGCCGCCCAGATCAAACTAGACACACCTGTTGGAATGACCATGGCTAGCGTCAACCCTGTGATCGTCATGGTATCACCAGCAAAGATCAAATGCCCCGCCGTCCACGCATAAAGCGGCATCCATACATGCAAAATCAAAAAGGTTAAAATCAAAGGCAATGGGTTCATGACCGTATGCTTTAAAGCTGAAAAACTAGCAGACAAGCTACCGGCAAATGTCATGACAGCAAACACCCATGGCACCAAAAACGTAAAATCTTTTAAATATGCTGCTAATATTACACCGAGTACCACACTAACAGGTGTAATGAGCGGCATCATCCGCCCGAGCACTTGATTCAAACGGACAAGCATGCCTGCCCACCTCCATCCTGTTCTAAAGATTCTTTTAAGAACCCAACACCTGTTTGACAAGCTTTTGACTAGACGTATCCATTCCTATCACTTCGACCTCTACACCAGCTGACCGATACTTTTCCTTCACACGCTCAATAGCTGCTACACCTGATTCATCCCAAATACGCGCTTCAGATAAATCAATCACAACGAATTCAAGATCTCCCTCTTGATGGAATGCACGAATGAAATCAGTCACAGAAGCGAAGAAAATTTGCCCTCTAATTCGATAAATCCATGTCCCTTCTTTGCTTTCTGTAGAAGTAATATGAAGCTTTGATATTTTTGCCACAAAGAAAACTGCACTTAGTAGCACACCTGCAAAAACACCCTTGGATAGATCATGAGTCAGTACGACTGTTACAACCGTAACAACCATCACAATGGAATCGGATTTCGGATTCTTTTTTAACTGCTGAAATGAACTCCAATCAAAAGTACCAATTGAAACCATAATCATCACGGCCACAAGAGCCGCCATCGGAATTTGAACCACTACATCACCAAGCACGAAAATGAGCACCATTAAAAATGCCCCCGCTACAAAGGTAGAAAGCCGACCACGTCCACCTGCCTTTGTATTGATCACAGATTGACCAATCATCGCACACCCAGCCATACCACCGAAGAACCCTGTGATCACATTGGCAATTCCTTGACCTCTCGCTTCCTTGTTTTTACGACTAGACGTGTCAGTCATATCATCCACAATCTGTGCAGTTAATAGAGATTCCAGTAGACCAACCATCGCAAGTGCTAAAGAATATGGAAAAATGATAACAAGTGTCTCCCAATTCATCGGAACATTCGGGATAAGAAAAGCAGGTAAAGAACTAGGTAGCTCCCCCATATCTCCAACTGTTCTGACATTGATATGACCAAACAACGTAATCACTGTCATCACAATAATCGCAATGAGAGGAGATGGAATGCCCTTCGTGATCATTGGCAATAAATAAATGATCAGCAAAGCGCCACCTGTCATGACATACATCGCGAATGATTCACCAAGAAAATGTGGAAGTTGAGCCATAAAAATCATAATGGCCAATGCATTCACAAAACCAACCATCACGGATCTCGGAATAAATTTCATTAATCGAGAAACGCGACACACTCCAAACACAATTTGGATCAATCCTGTTAAAATCGTGGCTGCAAATAAATATTGTAATCCGTGGTCTGCAACCAAATTCACCATAACCAATGCCATAGCACCTGTAGCGGCTGAAATCATCCCTGGTCGTCCGCCAACAAAGGAAATCACAATCGCAATACAAAACGAAGCATACAATCCAACCTTCGGATCAACGCCTGCAATTATCGAAAACGCAATCGCCTCAGGAATCAATGCGAGCGCCACTAACACACCCGCCAGAACATCCTGACGCACATGTCCAAACCATTCTTGCTTAACAAATAAATCTTTCAAGCCATCTACTCCTTTTTTTATATACATACCGTACATGGAAAAGAAGATCAACCAAACCTGGAGCGACAGAAAGGAAAAAAGAAATAGCATTTCACTTTTCGGGGAAAAAGAGGAACGTACAGAGTCTTTTGTAAGAGAGGAAGTTATCACTTAAGTAAGAATAAAAGAATTAGGTTCAAGAATCAAGTTTAAAATGAAGGGAATCATTTCAAAAAACGGAAGAAAATCATCCAATTCATTGCAATCACTGAATTATATCGGATAGATCATTATTCTTTTTGACAAACAAAAAAAGCCTTCTCATCATTGAGAAACCTTAGGGTTTACGAAAGTCATATTAGATATAGAGGTAAGCTTCCAAGCGGGCTCGAACCGCTGACCTCTTCCTTACCATGGAAGTGCTCTACCTACTGAGCTATGGAAGCATGGCTCCGCAGGTAGGACTCGAACCTACGACCGATCGGTTAACAGCCGATAGCTCTACCACTGAGCTACTGCGGAATGGATAAAGTAACTTCTTCCATTGGAAGGATATAATCAAAAGGCTTGGCAGCGTCCTACTCTCACAGGGGGAAGCCCCCAACTACCATCGGCGCTGAAGAGCTTAACTTCCGTGTTCGGTATGGGAACGGGTGTGACCTCTTCGCTATCGCCACCAAACCTGATGGAGA
>MKZN01000005.1 GCA_001938995.1 Bacillus pumilus
ATGTCCCGCAAAGGGACGCCCGCTGATAATGCCTCCATCGAATCGTTTCATTCCTCACTAAAGTCTGAAACGTTCTATCTTAACAGTATTGATCGAACCACGACCACCATCGTAGAACGCACTGTCAAAGAATACATTCATTATTATAACAACATTCGTATTCAAACGAAACTAAACAACCAATCACCGATAAACTATCGGCAATTGGCTGTATAAAGGTGTTTTGATCCCTGTCTCAAAAACGGGGGTCAGTCCCTCATGACAGATGCTTTTTTTTTCTTGTATAAGTTATTTCCTTTTTAAAAATAATAAGAGGAGACTGACGAGAATAAGTACATAAGGCCAGTACAATTCAAAACCCGATGTAGGGATAGAGAGTGCGCTAAGCTGTTTTGTAATTTGCTGAAAGAAATAAAGGAATAAGCCAAGTGCGATGAGAACAACACTTTCTAAACGATATTCCTTTTTCTGAGCTGATTTCATAAAGAGCGCAAGACCAACGATGAATACGATCATCGTAAATGTGTCTGGCCAGTAATCGATTTTTGGTTGAAGAATAAAGTGTAGCGAAAGGCCAGCCAGGAGCATACCGATAAACACATGAGCGTAATCTTGTTCTTTTTTTCCTTGATATAAGAAAGCAAGACCAAATAGCAGCACAAGTGTAAACCATTTCTCCTGGTCCTGCCACAAGTCAAATTGGCTTCCTGAGAGAATGGCATAAAGCGCTACTGCGAGCAAAGTGAGTGGCAGTAAAATAGATTTTTTCTTCAAAGATGTCACCTTCTTTTAAGCAGATCATTTGTACGCACGCACCAAATCTGGTAAATTGCTTGTTGTGATAAGGTGGCATGTGCGATGTCGAACATTTTTCTACTATATCACAACATGTCACAACATTTTTGAAATCTGTTCACAATTTTTATCCAGTTAAAAATGAATCTATGTTATAATCATTATAAATAATAAATTCTATATTGTAATTATTATAAAATAGACAGGGCGTTGGGGGTGCAAGCTAAAGTTATGCATATTCTTGTTGTGGGTTTAGATTATAAAACAGCCCCTGTTGAGATACGGGAACAGCTGAGTTTTGAACCGAGTGAACTCGGAGCAGCAATGTCCAAGCTTAAAGAAGAAAAAAGCATTCTAGAGAATATCGTCATCTCAACATGTAATCGAACAGAGATCTATGCGGTTGTGGATCAGCTTCATACTGGTCGGTTTTATATAAAACGATTTTTAGCAGATTGGTTTGGCTTAGAGAAGGAAGATGTCTCTCCTTATTTGAAGTTTTACGAAAATGATGGAGCGGTTGAGCATTTATTCCGAGTCGCATGTGGACTCGACTCTATGGTGATTGGTGAAACACAAATACTTGGTCAAGTGCGTTCAAGCTTTAAAGTAGCCCAAGAGGAAAAAACGATTGGTACCGTTTTCAATTATTTGTTTAAGCAAGCGGTAACGGTCGCTAAACGTTCCCATGCGGAGACAGACATTGCATCTAATGCCGTTTCTGTCAGCTATGCAGCTGTCGAACTTGCTAAAAAGATCTTTGGACGTCTTTCTGATAAACATGTCCTCATTCTTGGTGCGGGTAAAATGGGCGAGCTAGCGGCACAAAACCTTCAAGGGCAAGGGATTGGAAAAGTCACTGTTATGAATCGAACGTATGAGAAAGCAAAGGAATTAGCGAGCCGTTTTTCAGGAGAGCCTAAAAGCTTAAACCAATTGGAAAACACATTGTCCGAAGCGGATATTTTAATTAGCTCAACTGGTGCCAAACAATTTGTCATTACGAAAGAAATGGTCGAGCGTGCGACTAAAAAACGCAAAGGTAGACCGCTATTCATGGTGGATATTGCAGTACCTCGTGATTTAGATCCAGCTATTTCTGAAGTGGAAGGCGCTTTTTTGTATGACATTGATGACCTTGAAGGGATTGTGGCAGCCAATTTGAATGAACGTCGCGCTGTGGCTGAGCAGGTTGAGTTGCTCATTGAAGAGGAAATCGTTGAATTTAAGCAATGGCTGAATACACTCGGTGTCGTTCCTGTCATTTCTGCTTTAAGAGAAAAAGCTCTGAGCATTCAAGCTGACACAATGAACAGCATCGAACGAAAGCTTCCTCATCTTACACATCGTGAAATGAAGTTGCTCAATAAACATACGAAAAGCATCATCAATCAAATGCTGAAAGATCCAATTTTAAAGGCAAAAGAGATTGCCGGGGAACCGAATGCAGAGGAAAAACTTTTACTCTTTAAAGAGATCTTTGATTTACAGGTGGAAAATGAAGAGCAAAAGGTAGAACCTGTACAGGTAGATCAAGGATCATTTCAGCTATTCAAATCCAATATGGTACAAGGCTTTGCTCAAGTTGCCAGTGAGTGATTAAGCGATGATGGAATCCATTGTAGCGAGACTCAACGAAGCGACGATCTTAATCTATGCACTAAGTGTCTTGTTCTATTTCATAGATTTTCTTCAACACAACCGGAAGGCTGGAAAAATAGCTTTCTGGTTGCTTTCTATTGTCTGGCTGCTGCAAACAGTCTACATGTTCTATATTATGGTGGAAACAGACCGATTCCCTGTGTTGAATGTAGCAGAGGGGTTATATTTTTATACGTGGGTCCTTGTCACTCTTTCACTTGTTCTCACAAAGGTATTGCGTGTTGAATTTATTGTCTTTGTGACAAATGTGATTGGTTTTTCCATGATGGCCATTCACACCTTTACACCATCTGATCTTCATTCAGCTGAACTGACAGGCAAACTGACAAGTGAGCTTCTTGTCATTCATATTACGATGGCGATTTTATCATATGGTGCCTTTTCACTTTCATTTGCTTTTTCATTGCTCTATTTATTTCAATACCGGTTGTTGAAAAAGAAACAATGGGGAAAATGGCTTCTTAGAATTGAAGACTTATCAAAGCTTGATCACATGGCCTACGTCTTAAATATTATAGCAGTGCCAATGCTTTTGCTTAGTTTAATTCTTGGTGTGATTTGGGCATACATCTCATATGATACGTTGTACTGGACAGATGCAAAGGTGCTTGGTTCGTTTATTATGCTGTTTTTATACGGCTTTTACTTATACATCAGATTGATGAGAAATGTGCAAGGCAAAATCGTGGCACGATGGAATGTTGCTTCATTTCTTGTGCTGATGATCAATTATTTTCTGCTTGGTAGCTTATCAACCTTTCATTGGTTTCAATAATGATGAGTCTTAAGGGCATTGTCGGGAGGAAGACGTAATGCGTACAATTAAAGTAGGTACTAGACGAAGTAAGCTTGCAACTACACAAACAAAATGGGTCATTCAAAAGCTGTCTGAACTTAATCCATCTTATTCTTTTGAAATAAAAGAAATTGTCACAAAGGGTGATCAAATTTTAGATGTGACTTTATCTAAGGTTGGTGGAAAAGGACTGTTTGTCAAAGAGATTGAGCAGGCGATGCTAGATCATGACATTGATATGGCGGTTCACAGTATGAAGGATATGCCTGCTTCTTTGCTACAAGGTCTCGTAATTGGCTGTATTCCTGAGCGAGAAGATGTGCGGGATGCCCTTATTTCGAAGAATCACCTCGGTCTAGATGAATTGCCAAAGGGAGCCATCGTTGGAACGAGTAGCTTACGGCGCAGTGCTCAGCTTCTTCAAGAAAGACCAGACCTAGAGATCAAGTGGATTCGAGGAAATATTGATACAAGACTTGAGAAGTTGAAAAATGAAGAATATGATGCCATTATTCTAGCGGCTGCTGGTTTGTCCCGAATGGGCTGGAGCCAAGAGGTCGTGTCTGAATTTTTATCACCTGAGACTTGTTTGCCAGCTGTTGGACAAGGTGCGTTGTCTATTGAGTGTCGTGAAGAGGACCAAGAATTACTTGATCTCCTTTCGTTATTTAGCGATGAGTATACGAAGAAAACGGTACTCGCTGAAAGAGCTTTCCTTAAACAAATGGATGGCAGCTGCCAAGTGCCGATTGCAGGTTATGCCATAATAAATGAACAAGATGAAATTGAACTGACCGGACTCGTGGCTTCAGCTGATGGTCGTACGATTATTAAAGAAACAGTAACGGGGACTGACCCTGAAACGATTGGGACAGCATGCGCAAAACAGATGGCTGATCAGGGTGCAAAGGATTTAATCGACAAGGTGAAAAAGGATTTGTCCTCCCAATGAACATCGCCAAATCGCTTAACGGACAGACGGTGCTTGTCACACGAAGTGAACGTCAAGCGGGCGTGTTTCAGCAAAAGATTGAAGCGCTGAACGGCCATGCGGTGTCAACCTCTCTCATACGATTTGAACCAACACTCACGAAGGAACATGCGAAGGCGTTTTTGAAAGACTTAGAAACAAGTGATTGGCTTGTATTCACGAGTGTGAATGGTGCGTCTTTTTTTCTCACATATATGCAAGACCATCAATTACATACGAGCTTGTCACATTTAAAAGTCGCTGCTGTGGGTGAAAAGACGTCTGCTTATCTTAAGCAGCGTGGCTTCAAGGTGGATGTCGTCCCAGAACGATTCATCGCAGAGGAACTGGCAGATGCCTTAATGGAACATGTACTGCCGGGAGAGCGTATTTTTGTCGCAAAAGGGCATTTGTCACGAGATGTTGTGAAACAGACCCTCATTCCGCTTGGCATTGAGGTAAAGGAATGGATTCTATATGAAACAATCAAGGATGAGCAGGGAATTGCCGCGCTTCAATTGGCAATGAGGAGGCAATCATTTGATTTTATTACATTCACAAGCTCATCCACTGTTCATTCATTTATGCATGTAATGGAATCATATGTAGCGCAGCTGGCTGATTCAGATACATGTTTTGTCACGATAGGTCCTCTTACAAAAGAGGCGCTGCTTCAATACGGGATTCCATCCGAAACCCCAGATATTTATACGATTGACGGGATGCTTGATTTGATGTGCCGTTTATCTGAAAGGAAGTTGAATCAATGATGAATTTTAACAGACACCGGAGATTGCGTACAAGCGCAGGAATGAGAGAAATGGTGAGAGAAACTTTTTTAAGACCATCTGATTTTATTTATCCGATCTTTTTTGTAGAAGGAGAAAATGTCCGAAAAGAAGTACCTTCGATGCCGGGTGTGTATCACATGTCAGTCGATCTTGTGAAAGAAGAAGTACAAGAGCTTGTCGATCTTGGCATCAAATCCATCATTGTATTTGGTGTTCCAGATCATAAGGACCATGTGGGCAGTGAAGCGTATCATGATCATGGTATTGTTCAAAGAGCAACGATTGAAATCAAAAAACATTTCCCAAAACTTGTTGTCGTTGCAGATACATGCTTATGCCAATACACCGATCACGGTCATTGTGGAATCGTAGAAGATGGTGAGGTTCTAAACGACGAATCTCTTCAGTTCTTAGCAAAAACAGCTGTTAGTCAAGCGCGAGCAGGTGCGGATATCATCGCTCCTTCAAATATGATGGATGGATTTGTTATCGCCATTCGCGAAGCACTTGATGAGGCTGGTTTTCTTCATGTACCGGTCATGTCATATGCAGTCAAATATGCAAGTGCTTTTTACGGTCCGTTTCGTGATGCTGCGCATAGCACACCGCAATTTGGAGACCGTAAAACGTATCAAATGGACCCTGCAAACCGTTTAGAGGCACTGCGAGAAGCGCAATCAGATGTTGAAGAAGGAGCAGACTTCCTCATTGTCAAACCATCTCTTTCCTATTTAGATATCATCCGTGATGTAAAAAATGAATTTACACTGCCGGTTGTTGCTTACAATGTGAGCGGAGAGTATGCGATGGTCAAAGCAGCTGCACAAAATGGCTGGATTTCGGAAAAGGAACTTGTACTTGAAATGCTGACAAGCATGAAACGAGCTGGAGCGGAACTGATCATCACGTATCATGCAAAAGATGCGGCAAAATGGCTCTCAGAATAAAGAACGGATAGACTGGAGGACGTTGAATTGGGACGTAGCTATGAAAAATCAAAACAAGCTTTTGTGATAGCGCAACAATTAATGCCTGGTGGTGTCAACAGCCCTGTTCGTGCATTTAAATCAGTCAATACAGACCCGATTTTTATGGAACGAGGCAAAGGCGCAAAGATTTACGATATAGACGGAAATGAATACATCGATTATGTATTATCGTGGGGTCCGCTCATTTTAGGACACAGCAACGAACGTGTTGTTGAAAGTATCAAACGAGTAGCTGAACAAGGTACTAGCTTCGGTGCTTCTACGTTAGTTGAGAACGAATTAGCTAAGCTTGTATCAGAACGAGTTCCTTCAATCGAGGTTATACGTATGGTCAGCTCGGGAACAGAAGCCACAATGAGTGCGCTTCGTCTAGCCCGCGGTTTTACAGGCAGGAATAAAATTGTGAAATTTGAAGGCTGCTATCATGGGCATGGTGACTCATTACTCATTAAAGCTGGTTCAGGTGTTGCTACACTTGGGCTTCCGGATAGCCCTGGTGTCCCAGAAGGAACTGCGAACAATACGATAACGGTTCCTTACAATGATTTAGAAAGCATTCAGGTGGCTTTTCAAGAATTCGGGGACGATATTGCAGGTGTCATCGTAGAGCCGGTTGCAGGAAATATGGGGGTTGTTCCTCCGCAAGACGGTTTCTTACAGGGGCTTAGAGACATCACAGAACAATACGGATCATTGCTCATTTTTGATGAGGTCATGACAGGCTTTCGTGTAGATTATCATTGTGCGCAAGGCTATTTTGGCATTACACCTGATCTGACGTGCCTTGGGAAAGTGATTGGTGGAGGCCTACCGGTCGGAGCGTATGGCGGAAGAGCGGATATCATGAGACAAATTGCGCCAAGCGGTCCTATTTATCAAGCGGGTACCTTATCTGGAAACCCTCTTGCAATGACAGCAGGATTAGAGACGCTAAAACAACTTACGCCTGAGTCTTATGAAGAGTTTAGACGAAAAGGTGATATGTTAGAAGAAGGGATTTCGAAAGCGGCGAAAGCAGCTGGCATTCCATTAACTTTTAACCGTGCTGGTTCTATGATTGGATTCTTCTTTACGAATGAACAAGTCACCAATTATGACAAAGCGAAAACAGCTGATTTGGCTTTATTCGCTGAATTTTATAAAGAAATGGCTGACCATGGGATCTTCCTGCCGCCTTCTCAATTCGAAGGTTTGTTCTTATCGACTGCACATACAGATGAAGACATTCAATATACCATTGAGACCGTTGAAAAGGTTTTTCAAAAACTGCGTTAATAAATGAAGCCGATATGGAGACATATCGGCTTTTTTGCATGGATCAAAACCAATCATAATTTCACCTGATCCTACATACATCTGTATGGACATCTAATTTTACTTTGAAGGATTAGATGAAAGGAGGACACCGACTTGTCTCAAAACAATCGATTGCAGTTTTCAGTAGAAGAATCTATCTATTTTAAAAACGGACAGGAAGTCAGTGAGCTACTGTCAATTTCTCTCGATCCTGACATTCTCGTTCAAGAAGTGAATGACTATGTGTCAATTAGAGGTTCACTCGAGCTAACAGGAGAATACAACATAAATCAAGAGGAGCTAATGGGTGAATCTAGTTCCTATGCGTCATACAGGCAGGCTGATGAGGTAAAGGTGAGAGAGGATGGAACAGCAGAGCTTCTGCATCAATTTCCGGTGGACATCACCATTCCTAAGAACAAGATTAGTCATTTAAATGATGTGTTTGTGTTTATTGATGCATTTGATTATCAGCTGACAGAAAGCCGTTTACTGACGATTCAGGCAGACTTGGCGATTGAGGGGCTGTTAGATGAAGAAGCGCCGCAAGTGCCAGTAGAAGAGCCGTATGAATTTGTGCAACGAGCTGAAGAGGATTATGGCGATGTGACCTATGAATTTCAGGTGCAGCCAGAACATGAGGAACTAGAAGTGTTGCAAAGCGAGCACCGCGAAGAACATGAAGGATACGAAGCAGAGCCAGTTTTGCAAAGTGATCGCCATGAAGAACATGAAAGAGACGAAGCAGAGCCAGTTTTACAAAGTGATCGCCATGAAGAACATGAAAGATACGAAGCAGAGCCAGTTTTACAAAGTGATCATTATGAAGAACATGAAGGATACAAAGCAGAGCCAGTTTTACAAAGTGATCATTATGAAGAACATGCAGAATATGAAGCAGAGCCAGTTTTACGAAGCGATGCACGGAGCGAACTGGACGATGAGGAAGAACTAGACATAGAGCCGGTGAACGTGGAAGAAACGGAAGAAGCCGAAGAAGCGAGTGTATCGGTAGAAACCGAAGAATCAGAGGAGCAAGAAGAAGTGGCTATTGGTTATCGCTCTTTGCCGGAAGCACAGGTGCTGGAGCCACCGTTTTTTGAGCCGCCTAAGTTACTAGAAGAAGAGGAGCGCCAAGATGTGTTCTTTGAGGTGGAGGTAAGGAAAGACCCAGAGGTAGCCGTTGAGGAAGAAGAGGTAACGGAGTATCCAGCGTTTGAACCACCTGCTTATCATGTTGAGTCCATGCAAGAAGAGCAAGATGATGCCAATCAAATTGAACGGTTATATGCACGAGAAGCACCACAAGTGAATGAGGCATCTAAGGAGCCTGAAGGATCTGATAGTGACGTGAGAGAAACGTCTGGCAGTGAGAATTCGCTTTATTTAACAAAGCTGTTCGCTAAGCAGGAGGAGGAAGATTTTTCACGCATGAAAATATGTATAGTTCAGCAGGAAGATACGGTCGATCGTATTTGTGAACGATATCAGTTGAATGTACAGCAACTTCTTCGCATGAATTCATTATCAGCCGATGCGGAGCTTGAGGAAGGGCAAATTCTTTATATTCCTGAATATCAAAAAAGTAATGCGTAGCAAGAGATGATCGACCTAGAAAATGTGGTGAGTGAACGTGGATGACATCCAATCCGTCTTATATGAATATGGGCTTGAGGCTGAATATATGGAACCCGTCAGTCCTTCTGTTGTACGGGTGTATACAAAACAAGGCGTATTTGCATTAAAACGAGTGAAAACACAACGGCATATGCAGTTCACGGAACAAATGCTTGAACTGGAGTCAAAAGGCTATCGTTCGTTTGTTCCGATTTATCGCACAAAGAGCGGCTCTTTTTTTTCAAGTCACCGGGAAAGCCCATATGCATATTATCTCATGCCGTGGCTGACGAATGAAAAGAGAGAAGAGCAGGACGATAAACATGAGTACTTATTCCAAGAGATTGCAAGGCTTCATCAACGAACTGAAGTGATGATGGACATCACCGAGCAAGAGATCGAAGCTCACTACACACAACTTAAAAACAAATGGGAAACCGAGAAAGACATGTATGAACGATTCATAGAGCGGGCAGAACAAACATGGTATATGTCGCCATTTGAGCTGGCCGCTGCGATGTATTTTTCAGAAGCGATGTCAGCTAGTGAATTTGCGATGGAACGATTAGAAGATTGGTATGAGGAAATGAAAGATCAAGAGACCACCCGTGTGGTGTTAAATCATGGGCAATTGTCTATCCATCACTTCTTGTACAATGATGTCGGTGTGGGGCATTTCACCAATTTTGAGCGGTCTAAAAAAGCCGCCCCTATTTACGATCTTCTGACATTTTACTTTCGGACGTTCAAAACCTATCCCGCTCCTTGTCCAGAATGTACCAACTTGTTTTATACGTATCAAAAGGGAAATCCGCTGAGAGAAGAAGAACTTCATTTATTCTTAAGCTACCTCGCTTATCCGCAAAGCTTGTTTGATACGGTGAAAGCTTATGAAGCAGGCGGGCAAGATGAGATGGAAAGCTGTCAGCAACTGTTAAGAGCGTATTGGCAAATGAAAAATTCAGAACCAACCGTCATGAAGATTCACGAAATTGAGCAGGCTAGACGTCTTGAGGAAGAGCAAAGTGCCTCGTCATCATCAGAATGACGAGGTTTTTTGGGTGTTGCATTTTTTAGAGCGGGGCACGACTTATTTTGATCCATCAGCGTATGGAGATTCATTTATCAATGAAAAAGATACTTTTAAAACCAATCGAGGTGGAAAGCACAAGCGAGAAAAATAAGGATCCCTAAGATGAGGACGTCAAATGTTGTTGGGAAAATGATCGTGCGAAACCCTTGAAATATCGCAATCGGGAGAACGACCTGAGAGGCAACGGCACGAATTTGTCTGAGCCACGGGGGGAGTGTATATGGATTGATCTTTTTCAAAATAAACGCCCTCCTTCTTGATTTTGCTATTATCATATGGGCCATGAAGCCAAAGAGTGCCTGCCTAATTTGTATAAAGAAGCAGAAAAGAGGAAAAGATGATTGACGAAAACAAAAGGCATTTAGTAATATGAATAATAGATGAGTACGTGCTGATGAACGTGATATATCGTAAGCGTGGACCAGGAAGAGTACGAGCAAGACCCTAAAGAGAGGGAAACCACCAGCTGAAAGGTTTCCTAGGATGCACTTGTTTGGAAGGTCGCCTGTGAGCTTAATTTCTTGAATGGTCAAGTAGAGAAATTCGGGAGAACCCCGTTATCCTTTAGAGTGTACGGTACACGTGTGTGTTCCGTAAAAAAAGGTGGTACCGCGAAAAAGCTTTTTCGTCCTTTTATAAGGATGAAGAAGCTTTTTTTATGTTTCATCAGCCGAAAAAATGTGGAGGTTACATAAATGGACACAAATAATCAAGAAATGCCAACAAAATACGATCCGAATGCGATCGAAAAAGACCGTTATACGTACTGGCTTGAAGGGAAATTTTTCGAAGCACAAAATGACAAGACGAAAGAGCCATATACGGTCGTCATTCCTCCACCAAACGTGACAGGAAAGTTGCATCTAGGTCATGCTTGGGATTCAACACTGCAAGACATTGTGACACGGATGAAACGTATGCAGGGCTACGATGTTCTATGGCTCCCAGGGATGGATCATGCCGGGATTGCCACTCAAGCTAAAGTGGAGGCAAAACTTCGAGATGAAGGCGTAAGCCGTTATGATATCGGACGCGAAAAATTTGTGGAAGAAACGTGGAAGTGGAAAGAAGAATATGCCGACTTTATTCGCAGCCAGTGGGCGAAAATGGGGCTTGGACTAGATTACTCTCGTGAGCGTTTTACATTAGACGAAGGTCTGAATCAGGCCGTTCGACAAGTCTTTGTCCAATTATATGAAAAAGGGCTCATCTATCGCGGGGAGTATATCATTAACTGGGATCCAGCGACAAAGACAGCATTATCCGATATTGAAGTCATTTATAAGGATGTCCAAGGAGCGTTTTATCACTTGAGATATCCGCTGGCAGATGGAACAGGTTCTATTGAGATTGCGACAACTAGACCTGAGACAATGCTAGGCGATACGGCAGTGGCTGTGCACCCAGATGACGAACGCTATCAGCATTTGATTGGAAAAACGGTTATTTTACCGATTACAGGCCGTGAGATCCCAATTGTTGGGGATGACTATGTAGACATGGAGTTTGGTTCAGGCGCTGTCAAAATTACGCCTGCTCATGATCCGAATGACTTTGAGCTTGGAAACCGTCATCAACTAAAGCGAATTCTTGTCATGAATGAAGATGGCACGATGAATACAAATGCGCTGCAGTATAAAGGGATGGACCGTTTTGAATGCCGTAAACAGCTTGTGAAAGATTTACAAGAAGAAGGCATTTTGTTCGAAATTGAAGATCACATGCATTCAGTTGGTCACAGTGAGCGAAGCGGAGCTGTTGTTGAACCTTACTTATCGACACAATGGTTCGTGAAAATGCAGCCGCTAGCAGATGAAGCCATCAATTTGCAAAAAGGTAATGAGCAAGTTCAATTTGTTCCGGACCGATTTGAAAAAACGTACTTACACTGGATGGAAAATATCCGTGACTGGTGCATTTCTCGTCAGTTATGGTGGGGACACCGTATTCCGGCTTGGTACCATAAAGAAACGAAAGAAGTATATGTTGGACTCGAAGCACCAGAAGATATTGAGAATTGGGAGCAAGATAACGATGTGCTCGATACATGGTTTAGTTCAGCTCTATGGCCTTTCTCTACGATGGGCTGGCCAGATGTAGAGAGTGAGGACTTCAAGCGCTACTATCCAACAAATCTGCTTGTAACAGGCTATGACATCATTTTCTTCTGGGTATCACGCATGATTTTCCAAGGAATTGAATTCACAGGAGAAAAGCCATTTAAAGATGTTCTCATTCATGGACTGATTCGAGATGAACAAGGACGTAAAATGAGTAAATCACTTGGCAACGGAATCGATCCGATGGAGGTCATCGACAAGTACGGTGCGGATTCATTAAGATATTTCTTAGCCACTGGAAGCTCACCAGGTCAGGATCTGCGTTTTAGCTTTGAAAAGGTTGAATCCACTTGGAATTTTGCGAACAAAATTTGGAACGCATCCCGTTTTGCTTTAATGAATATGGATGGTTTAACATATGATGAGCTTGATTTGACAGGAGAAAAATCAGTCGCTGATCATTGGATTTTGACACGTTTAAACGAAACGATTGAAAGTGTCACACAACTTGCTGACAAATATGAATTCGGTGAAGTTGGTAGACATTTATATAACTTTATTTGGGATGATTTCTGTGATTGGTATATTGAAATGGCGAAGCTACCGCTATACGGAGAAGATGAAGCAGCGAAGAAAACCACTCGTTCAATTCTTGCGTATGTGTTAGATCAAACGATGAGACTTCTTCATCCGTTTATGCCGTTCTTAACAGAAGAAATTTGGCAACACCTTCCGCATGAAGGTGAATCCATTACAGTCGCCAAATGGCCTGAAGTAAAGCGGGAGTTATCAAATGAGCAAGCCTCTGCTGATATGAAGCTGCTTGTGGAACTCATTCGCTCTGTTCGTAACATTCGCAGTGAAGTGAACACGCCAATGAGCAAGCAAGTCGAACTTTACATCAAAGCGTCTACAACTGATGTGCAGGAACGTTTAGAGAAGAATCGTTCCTATATTGAGCGTTTCACGAATCCAAGTGTTCTTGAGATCGGTACTGACATCCCAGCTAGTGATAAGGCGATGACAGCAGTTATTTCTGGAGCAGAACTGATTCTACCGCTTGAAGGCTTAATCAACTTAGACGAAGAGATTGCCCGTCTGCAAAAAGAGCTAGATAAGCTGACAAAAGAAGTCGAACGCGTTCAGAAAAAGCTTGGAAACGAAGGCTTTATGAAAAAAGCGCCTGAAAGTGTCGTAGAAGAAGAGCGTGCGAAAGAACGAGATTATGTCGCCAAACGCGAAGCTGTTCAAAAGCGAATTGAAGAGCTGAAAGCATAATGATAAAGAGACGGCTCCTGATGAAACGGAGCCGTCTTTTTTGAAAATTTCGTATGAAATGAGAGATGACATTGTTTACAACTTATAACGAAGCTATTGAGTGGATTCATAGTAGGCTCGCATTTGGCGTCAAGCCAGGCCTTGAAAGAATGATGTGGCTCATGAACAAGCTAGGGCATCCTGAACAAAAAATCAAGGCCGTGCATGTGGCAGGTACAAATGGTAAAGGATCAACCATTACGTTTACTCGTTCCATTTTACAGGAAGCCGGCTATTCAATCGGTACTTTCACATCTCCATTTGTGTTAACGTTCAATGAACGAATCAGCGTGAATGGGGAGCCAATTCAGGATGAAGATTGGCTAAGATTGGTGAATGATTTGAAGCCTTTCGTTGAGGAATTAGATAAAACAGAATTGGGCCCAGCAACAGAATTTGAAATCATTACAGCGTGTGCGTTTGCTTATTTTGCCCATGTACGTCCAGTAGACTTTGTCCTATTGGAAACAGGTCTTGGTGGTAGGCTTGATTCAACAAATGTTGTGCATCCGATCTTAACTGCCATAACGTCGATCGGTCATGATCATATGGCGATTTTAGGTGATACATTAGAGCAAATTGCAGCTGAAAAAGCTGGGATTATTAAAGCTGGGGTTCCAATGATTACGGCTGTTCATCAACAAGAGGCATTAGCTGTCATCCAGCATATCGCAAAAGAAAAGAAAGCCGAGTGTATCTCATTACGTGATACATGTACCTATGACCATGAGGAGCCAACGGAAACAGGTGAACGATTTACGCTCCGCACCTCAAAAGGTCAATATGAGCAGCTAGAAACAGGGTTAATCGGGACACACCAAAGGCAAAATGCATCACTTGCCATTTTATTGATCGAATGGCTCAAGCAAAAAGGGTTTGTGAAGATCAAAGAAAAGCATGTATATGAAGGCTTGAGGCGAGCTGTATGGGCAGGCAGATTTGAAAAGGTCAAAGATCAGCCGACTGTGTATGTAGACGGCGCCCACAATGAAGAGGGGATAAACCGCCTCATCGAGACGGCACAAGCCCATTTTCCGAATAAGCAAGTGCACGTTTGTTTTAGTGCATTAAAAGATAAACCGTACAAGCACATGATTCAAAAGCTTGACACAATCAGTTCATCTATCCATTTTGTCTCTTTTGATTTCCCAAGAGCTGAATCAGCACAACGTCTGTATGCATGCAGTCAAATAGAAGCAAAAACGTACGCTGACGACCCGGCAACAGTCCTGGAGTTTATTCGGGAAAAAAAAGATGACCCTTCAGCGATTGTACTTGTGACAGGCTCACTTTATTTTATTTCTGATATTCGAAATCGCATTTTAGGATGATCAAAAGGCGCAATTGCTTCTAAGCAATCTGCGTCTTCTTTATTTTGGCGTTGAATAGAGAGGCAAAATCACATAATCACTACATGCTGTAGATGTATGTCTGTGATACAATCCGATCTATTCTATTACGAAAGGAGTCAACGTATGGTCGGCATCCTAGTGTTTCTTGCAGGCATCTGCATGGGATCATTTTTTCATTTAGTCGGTGAAAGGCTACCGATGAAGCGATCTATTCTCTTTCCGCGTTCTCACTGCGAGGTCTGTCAACAGTCGCTCTCTATGGTTGATATGTTACCTCTTGTTTCGTATGTTATGTTGCAAGGATCTTGTAGACGATGCGGCGCCCGGCTGTCTAAGCTTTACCCTATCATTGAATTCGTGTCAGGTCTTCTTTTTTTGCTTATTTATCGGGTTGCTGGTTTTTCCTTTGAGGGCCTTTTTCTTGTGCTTCTTTGTAGTTTATTCGTGATTGCTGTCGTGAGTGATCTTCTTTACATGAGGATACCAAACGTGTTGTTTCTCTTCTTTTTTCCGCTTTTCGTCATATACCGCACATTTCATCCGCTATTTCATTGGTGGGAAGGGGCAGCCTCTCTGCTCTTTTGTGTTCTCATGTTTTATACTGTAGATCGTTTAAAGCCAAATAGCATGGGCGGAGCTGATATGAAGTTGTTTTGTGTGATTGCTTTTTGCTTCGGGTTAAAGGCATTTCTTATCATCCTTTTCCTATCATCTGTCACGGGGATGTTACATGCCAAAATATGTTCGTTTCGAGCAGACGAGCCTTTTCCTTTTGTTCCAGCTATCGCTATTTCTTTCTGGCTTTATTTCTTTGGCATTCCTATCTTCATACAAAACGGGATATAAATGAGATGAAAAAATTGGCGAACACTTTTTTAGCCTGCCGACAAAAGTCTTGTTCTTTTTTTTATTCGCTATGTTAAAGTGTGAAACAGAAAGAAGGACGGGGTAAATGCGCGCTGATTCATTGGACAGAAAGGTCTTTCTTACAAACAATGTCAGAAAGCGGGGAATCACAATGAAAAAAAGGCAGGCAAAAAAGCAAGGGCTAAAAGTCAACATTAATGGAAAAGAAGAAACGATTCATGAGGAGGATCATCAGCCCAAAAAAGAGCAAGAGGATGGTGTCACATTTTCGAATTGGGAGGAAAAGAGACAGACAGAACAGGAGACAGCTGCTTCTCAAGAAGATCCGTCCAAACCAAAAGAAGAAGATTTCCAATGGGATGATGCTGCGGATCACATCTATCATTCTGACCCGAAGGTAGTGAAGCCGTATCAAAAGAAAAAAGGCTCGTTTGATCAGAAGCTGAGTAAAAACCGGGGACCGTTCAAAAGAGTGATGACAACGATCGTATTTGCAGTTGTTCTTGGGACAGGCCTTGGTGTTTTTGCCCTTAGTTTGAGTAAAGATGGCTCGGCTAATTTGACAGGCGGAGATCATGTTAATGTATCAGCATCAGGAAAACAATCCTCAATGAAAGCGGGAGGAGATGCGCCTCAAGCGACAAGTGCCGATGAGACTGATGAGAAAAAAGAAGATGCAGTCTCTGGCAGCTTTTCAACATTTGTTGTACAGGCTGGGAAATTTTCTTCAGAAAAAGGAGCAGATGATTTAGTTGCGAGCCTAAAAGATGCAGGGTATGCAGGTAAAAAAGTCTCGATGGACGATGGATATTATGTCATTGCTGGGCTTGCCAAAGAACAAGACATGACAAGTGCAGTCGGTAAAAAGCTGATTGACCAGCATTTTGAAGCGTGGGGAGGCAAGGAACTCTTGTTTCAGGTGCCAAGTGAGCTAACGAGTTTAATAGAAAAAGCGTCCGCATTATCCTCTCAAGTTATTACAGGAGATGAGGTGGAGACAAATGAAGTAACACAGCTAATCTCTGAGGTGGAAGATGTCAAAACAACTGATGCCCCGGCGAAAAGCAGTTTACTAAAAGCTCTCCAATTGCTTAACGAACCAACAGCTGAAAATGGATGGAAATCTCAGCAAGTGTTACTCGACCAAATAAATACGTAAAATCACTTTTTAAGCAACAAACTAGTCAAAAAAATGACTAGTTTTTTTCTTTTGCCTCAAACATAATGATGGAGGGACCATAAAAGTGAATTTTCGTTAATTGTCGGTAAGATGTACATTTGATAGGATGAATGGGTATCTTACTTCTTAGCTAAACCCTGAAAGGATGAACAAACATGAACCAATTGATTCTAGCATCTCAATCACCTCGAAGAAAAGAACTGCTTGATTTAGCAGGGTTTTCTTACGACATTCAAGCAAGTCAATTAAAAGAAGAAATAAACCGAAACCTTTCACCTGCTGAGAACGTCCAATGGTTGGCAGAACAAAAAGCAAATGATATTCAAAAAAAACATCCCAAAGCTGTGGTTATTGGTGCAGATACGATTGTTGCAAATGACGGCAAATGTCTTGGGAAACCAAAAGATCAAACAGAAGCTTCCTCAATGCTTCAGTTATTGTCAGGAAAGACACATCAAGTCTTGACGGGTGTCACGATTCAGTCAGAGAATAGAATAGAAACATTTTATGAATTGACAGACGTGACATTTTGGACGCTTACCCAAAATGAAATCAATCGTTATATAGATTCTGGCGAGCCTTTTGATAAAGCTGGGAGTTATGGCATCCAGGGAAAGGGCGCTTTGTTTGTTCAAAAAATAAACGGCGATTATTTTTCAGTTGTTGGCCTCCCAATTGCTAAAACAGTAAAAGTGTTAGAAACATTTGGAATCACCCCTTTTTGATGACGGGAAGGAATTCACAAAGGAGTGTACGTCATGAACCAAGTTCCAATGTTGTTAAAGCATTACCCCAAAGATGAAAAGCCTCGAGAAAGGTTTATCAAATATGGCCCAACCAGTTTGTCGAATCATGAACTTATCGCGATCCTTTTAAGAACTGGCACCAAAAAGGAATCAGTTCTTCAAATTTCCGCAAGACTTCTTCAAACGTTTGGCGGCCTTCGTTCTGTAAGAGAAGCTTCAATTGAAGAATTGTCACAGATCCGAGGAGTTGGAAAAGCGAAGGCGATTTCCCTTTTGGCTGCTTTAGAAATTGGCACTAGGTTACACCATCAAACGACGGACAATCGATATGTCATTCGTACGCCAGAGGATGGGGCGAATTTTGTGATGGAAGATATGAGATTTCTCTCGCAGGAGAACTTTGTTTGTCTTTATCTCAACACAAAAAATCAAGTCCTTCATAAACACACCGTGTTTATCGGCAGCTTGAATTCATCGATCGTTCACCCGCGTGAAATTTTCAAAGAAGCTTTTAAACGTTCGGCTGCTTCTTTTATATGTGTGCACAACCATCCATCTGGAGATCCGACGCCTAGCAGGGAAGATATTGAAGTCACAAAGCGACTTTTTGAATGTGGAAAGCTGATTGGAATACAGCTGCTTGATCATCTTGTCATTGGTGATCAAAAATTTGTGAGTTTGAAGGAAAAAGGGTATTTGTAACACTTTTTTTTTCAATGTTTTACGATATAATAGAGTTTATGAGTTTTTCCCTAAAGGGAATTTTGGTTTAAGAAAGGAAGATACATACATATGTTTGGAATTGGTACTAAAGACCTTGGAATAGATCTTGGAACAGCGAATACGCTTGTTTTTATTAAAGGAAAAGGCATTGTGGTAAGAGAGCCTTCGGTCGTAGCTTTGGAAACTGATACGAAGTCTATAGTGGCAGTCGGAAATGACGCTAGAAATATGATTGGTCGTACACCTGGTAATGTTGTGGCACTACGCCCAATGAAAGACGGAGTCATTGCAGATTATGAGACGACAGCAACAATGATGAAATATTACATTAAACAGGCATTAAGAAACAAAGGGCTATTTGCTCGTAAGCCATATGTGATGGTGTGTGTACCATCTGGTATTACAGCTGTAGAAGAGCGCGCTGTGATTGACGCATCAAGACAGGCTGGTGCACGTGATGCCTATCCAATTGAAGAGCCTTTTGCAGCGGCGATCGGTGCGAACTTACCTGTTTGGGAACCGACAGGAAGTATGGTTGTGGATATTGGCGGCGGAACAACAGAAGTGGCGATTATTTCACTTGGCGGCATTGTGACATCTCAATCAATTCGTGTGGCAGGAGATGAGATGGATGACGCGATTAGCAGCTACATCCGTAAAACGTATAATCTCATGATCGGTGACCGTACATCAGAAGCGATTAAAGTGGAAATTGGTTCTGCGCAGACAGACGTACATGATGAGATGGACATTCGTGGTCGTGACCTCTTAACTGGTTTGCCAAAAACGATTTCCATTACAGCTGAAGAGATTGCGCAAGCACTTCGTGATACGGTGGAAACAATTGTAGATGCGGTGAAAGTTACACTTGAAAAAACACCACCTGAATTAGCTGCAGATATTATGGATCGCGGCATTGTTTTAACAGGCGGCGGTGCATTACTACGTAATCTTGATAAAGTCATTAGTGATGAAACAAAAATGCCAGTCATTATTGCTGAGGACCCGCTTGACTGTGTGGCGATCGGAACAGGCAAAGCATTAGAACATATCCACTTGTTCAAAGGAAAATCAAAAGATAATCGATAATCGGGCGTAAATAAAGAGGTGTAAGACATGCCGCAGTTTTTTATGAATAAAAGATTAATGTTGCTCCTTGTCTGCGTCATCGTACTGGTCGCCATGATTGGTTTTTCAGTGAAAAGCGGCAGAGGTGCTTCATGGCCGGAGAAATTAGTGGGGGATACGACAGGCTTTTTTCAAAGTGTCTTTCATAAACCCTCACAATTTATTGCCGGTGTTTATGGGAACGTACAAGATTTAAAGAACACATACGATGAAAATGAACGACTGCGAAAAAAGCTTGATGGGCAAACCCAATACGAAGCGAAACTTCAAGAATTAGAAGATGAGAACAAAAAGCTTCGCAAGCAGCTCGGTTATGTAAACTCTATTCGTGATTATACGCCGATTCTTTCAACGGTTATCGCAAGAAATCCTTCTCTATGGGATAGCTTTGTGATGATTGATAAAGGAAAAAAACAAGGCGTTGATAAAGACATGGCAGTCACAAATGAGAGTGGTGCGTTAATTGGGAAAATTGAAAGTGATAAGCTCAACAATTTTACTTCGACTGTAAGGTTGCTAAGCTCTACAGACCAAAATAATAGAATTTCAACGAAAATTTTTGCGAAAAAGGGCAAAGAAGAACTCAATGGAATTATTAACGGATATGACAGTAAGAAAAAAATGTTGACAATGAACATTTTAAAATCCGATGCTGACGGTGATGTCAAAAAAGGTGATCTTGTTGAAACATCTGGAGCAGGTGGCGTGTTCCCGCAAGGCTTGACGGTTGGGAAGGTAAGTGAAATTGAGCCTGACCATTACGGACTGACAAAAATCATTTATGTAGAACCAGCGGCTGAACTCAACAATTTAGATCGTGTCATTGTTGTAGATCGCAGTGCAGATGCAGCAGACGCATCTGAATTGACGAAGGAGGAAGGCTCGTGAAACGTGTCCTTCTTGCTTTCGTCATGTTGTTTATCTTCGTGTTTGATAGTATATTTGTCGATTTAATTCACCTGCCATTTGTTTCAGAGGATCAATTATTAGCACCTCACTTCATCTTATTTGCACTCGTATTTATGACGGCTTACATGAATCAAAAATATGGTGTGATTTACGGATTTATATTTGGGCTCTTATATGATATTTCGTATACAGGTATACTGGGTGTCCACATGTTTGGATTTGGGGCGCTCTGCTATTTACTAGCTAAAGCATTCAAGGTTCTTCAGGCGAATATGTTGGTGGTTGTTTTCTTGTCTATCATTGCTGTTTCAGTCATGGAGTTTTATGTGTACGGCATTCAAGCAACAATTCAACCAGCCATTATGCCTTTTAACACGTATGTGATCGAACGCTTTATTCCAACGATTCTTCTAAATACTGCTGCGTCACTTATTCTTGTTGTCCCACTTAGACTTTTTTTCATCCATTTGAAACAAGGACTGATCGACGAATAAAAGCAGGAGTTTGTCCAATTACGGCGAAATGAGTATGTTGTTGAGGTGAGCATCTTGAAAACTCAAAAACAGCAATATGTGACGATAAAAGGAACAAAAAACGGGTTAACTTTACAGTTAAATGATAACTGTTCGTTTGAAGATCTTCTTTCTGGCTTGCGTGAGGTATTACTACTTGAGCAATACACAGATGGGAGAGAAGGGCATAAGGTCAATGTGCATATTAAACTTGGTTTTCGTTATTTAACAGAGGAGCAAGGAGCACGTCTGACGGAAGTGGTATCTGAAAATGAACATCTTGTGATTCATTCGATAGAAAGCAACGTTATGTCTACTGAAGAGGCATGGCGATTAAAGGCAGAGGCTGAAATTACCTCTGTAGCGAAAATTGTACGGTCTGGACAGGTGCTGTACGTTGAAGGAGATCTGCTATTAATAGGAGATGTCAATCCTGGAGGCACCATTCGCGCAGGAGGAAATATTTTTGTGCTTGGCGCATTAAAAGGTGTGGCGCACGCAGGGTGTAATGGTAACAAACAAGCCGTCATTGCGGCTTCCCATATGATCCCAACACAGCTTCGCATTGCACAAGTATTCAACCGTGCACCAGATCAAAAAGAAGTTGGAAATGAAATGGAATGTGCTTATTTAGATATAGATGGCAATATGATCATTGAACGCCTGCAGCAATTGGCTCATATAAGACCTAATCTGACAAGGCTTGAGGGAGGAATGTGAAATTGGGCGAAGCTATTGTGATTACCTCAGGAAAAGGCGGCGTTGGCAAAACGACAACATCTGCAAACTTAGGCACGGCACTAGCAATTCAGGGGAAAAAAGTGTGTCTAGTTGATACGGACATTGGACTTCGGAATTTAGATGTTGTGATGGGGCTTGAAAACCGCATTATTTATGATCTAGTCGATGTAGTAGAAGGAAGATGCAAAATCCACCAAGCGCTTGTTAAAGATAAGCGTTTTGAGGACCTTCTCTATCTTTTACCCGCTGCTCAAACGAGCGATAAAACTGCAGTAGAGCCGGAGCAGATCAAAGAATTGATTCACACATTAAAACAAGACTTTGATTATATTGTGATTGATTGCCCTGCTGGAATTGAACAAGGATTTAAAAATGCTGTTTCCGGTGCGGACAAGGCGATTGTTGTGACGACACCAGAGATTTCAGCTGTTCGAGACGCGGATCGGATCATCGGTTTGTTAGAACAAGAAGAAGATATTGAACCGCCTCGTTTAATTGTAAACCGCATCCGTACGCACATGGCGAACAGTGGCGATTCGATGGATGTAGATGAAGTTGTGCATCACTTATCGATTGATCTTCTTGGCATTGTAGCAGATGACGATGATGTGATTAAGGCTTCAAATAATGGAGAACCCATTGTGATGGACGCGAAGAACAAAGCTTCTATTGCCTATCGCAATATTGCACGCCGTGTACTAGGTGAATCTGTTCCACTTCAATCGTTTGAAGAAGGAAACAAAGGCATGTTTGCAAAACTTAAAGCGTTTTTCGGCGTAAGAGCATAATGATACATGAGACCGATTCGAGCAGAATCGGTCTTTTTGTAGCATAACGAATGAGTTCACCACATAAAATGTACAAACTGTTTGTATGTAAAGGGTGATCTCATGAAAAGAGTGGACGAGTATAGAAAAACAATAGCGCAGCGTCGCAGAACGAGGCAACCTGCTACGCCAAAAGAGACTGCTTTAAAGAAAAAAGACGATATTCCGCCGTGGGTGATGCTAACAGAAGAAGAAAAACACGCGGGTGCCTCTTCCTATGAAGCATCCCATGACCCGAAAAAATACCGTCATCCGTTATTCAATCCAAATACGTTTGTATTGAAATGTTTACTCTCGGCTTCTCTCGTATTAATTGCAGCCATATCCTTTAAAGGTCAGGTAGGTCCTTTTCAGCAGCTGAAACCTATCATCAGTCAAACTTTTGAACAAGATTTTCAATTTGCTGCTGCTAATCGTTGGTTTGAGAAAACAGTCGGAAACCCACTTGCCTTTTTAACAGAGAAAAAGGATGGTCAACAAGATGTAAAGGCCAATCAAGAATTGGCTGTACCTGCAACTGGTAAGGTGCAAGAGTCCTTTACGCAAAATGGCGCTGGTGTCAAAGTAGAAACATCGGCTGAAGCCATTGATAGTATGAAAGAGGGCTATGTGGTTGAAGTGGAAAAGAAAAGCGACACAGGACTGACAGTGGTGGTGCAACATGCGGATAATAGCTACAGTTGGTATGGTCAATTAAAAGAAGCGGACGTGGCGCTATACGATTTTATCGATAAGGGGGAAAAAATTGGACAAATCTCACTTGATCAAGGCAAAGGCACCTATTATTTTGCAATCAAACAAAATGAGCAATTTATCGATCCGCTCCAGGTGATCACCTTTGAATAAATGGCTCTTGCTGCTGACAAAAATTCATATTCACCCGCTTCTTTGGATTGTGATGGCGTTTGCGATTCTTTCAGGTCAAATTAAGCCGCTTCTTTGTCTGCTCATTATCGTATGTGTCCATGAGCTTGGACATGCAGCGGCTGCTTGTTACTATCAGTGGCGAATTAGACAGATCTTTTTGTTGCCCTTTGGCGGTGCAGTAGAAGTAGAGGAGCATGGGAACCGGCCCATAAAAGAAGAGTTGGCGGTCATTTTATGCGGACCGCTTCAGCATTTGCCGCTTCAATTAATGGCGTGGCTTCTACTGCAAGCCTCACTGATATCATATGATGTGTTTACGATGTTCACTTTTTATAATATGGCGATTTTTCTTGTGAATCTTTTGCCTATATGGCCGCTTGATGGCGGGAAATTATTCTTTTTGCTCTTATCTGCATTCTATCCTTTCCAACGTGCACATGCCCTTGCGATCAAAGGTTCACTTGTGTTTTTTGCTCTTTTGACCACAGGTTTACTCTTTTTGGCTCCACTTCAATTCAATGGCTGGATACTCTTGACCTTTTTAGCCTATTCACTTGTATTAGAACATCGGCAGCGCCATTACGTCCGGGTGCGCTTTTTGTTAGAACGATATTATGGAAAAAAAGAGCAAAAGGTAGAAAAACTCATTCCGCTCAAAGCGCATGCAGAAGATAAGGTGTATGATGTGATGGCTCGATTTCAAAGAGGCTGTAAGCATCCCATTATTATTGAAAGAAATGGTGTGAAAATGAGTCAACTCGATGAAAATGAATTACTTCATGCGTATTTTTCAGACCGTAGAACAACCTCCTCAATGGAAGAGCTTCTTTTACCGTACTAATAATGAAAATACATTGACATTTTGCGTGTAGTTTGATATATTTTTTAATGTTATGGATATGTAGCACCCGTGCTACAACCGCGCGGAACAGGAGTAAAGTGCCAATGGCCCCCTGTATTCGGCGAGTCTGAGTTTATTAGGAGGTGCAGAGATGTACGCAATTATTGAAACTGGTGGTAAACAAATCAAAGTTGAAGAAGGCCAAACTGTTTATGTTGAAAAACTAGCTGCTGATGCAGGTGAAACAGTTACTTTCGAAAACGTATTGTTTGTCGGCGGAGACACTGTTAAAGTGGGGAACCCTTCAGTTGCTGGAGCAACAGTAACGGCTAAAGTTGAAAAACAAGGTCGCGCTAAGAAAATTACTGTATTCAAGTACAAACCGAAGAAAAACAACCATAAAAAACAAGGTCATCGTCAACCTTACACTAAAGTTGTTATCGAAAAAATCAACGCTTAAGGCGTGTGAGTGATATGATCAATGCAACCATTACTCGGTCGACATCAGATGAAAGCATTACGTCTTTTCAGATGACTGGACACGCCGAGTTTGCTGAAAAGGGTCAAGATCTCGTTTGTGCAGGTGTTTCTGCTGTTGTTTTCGGTTCAGTCAATTCGATTATTGCACTGACAGGAATTGATCCAGTGCTTGACATTGGGGAAGAAGGCGGCTATTTCGCTTTTGAAATGCCAGCCGATATCGATCCTTCATCTAATGAAAAAGCCCAGTTGCTTTTAGAGGGCATGGTCGTTTCCTTAGAGACAATTGAACGAGATTATCACGATTATGTGAGAATATCAACAAAAAAATAGGAGGTGAACTTCATGCTTAGATTAGATCTTCAATTTTTCGCATCTAAAAAAGGGGTAGGTTCTACAAAGAACGGACGTGACTCTGAGTCTAAACGTTTAGGCGCTAAACGTGCTGATGGTCAATTCGTAACTGGTGGTTCTATCCTTTATCGTCAACGTGGAACGAAAATCTATCCAGGTGAAAACGTTGGACGCGGAGGCGACGACACTCTTTTCGCTAAAATCGATGGAACGGTGAAATTCGAACGTTTCGGTCGTGATCGTAAAAAAGTGAGCGTATATCCTGCGGCACAATAATTGTTAAAAACTCCGGTCATTGACTGGAGTTTTTTTCACTGTTCAGGGGCTTTTACGCTTTTTACAATGTGATAATGAAGATGATCAAAGAGGTTAAACTCCATCAATATCGAAGAACTTGGCTGACTTTGCCTCATTTTCTCCTATACGATCAGAAAAAACAGCCTTTCCTCACATAACTAGTGTTTTTCTAAACTGTCTTCTCTGTTATAATTCAGGGAGACATAGTGATGATAAGACTCCTAAAAGAGAGACCAAACGATTGGGAGTGCGATAATGGAAGAGATACCAAGTAAACAAAATGAAAAATTAACATTAACAAATGAATTGATCTCGCTGCTTAGTCGTTCAAGGCATGACTGGATGAATAAATTGCAGCTAATCAAAGGCAACTTGACCTTAGAAAAATATGACCGAGTGTTTGAAATTATAGAAGAAATGGTCATTGAAGCACAGCACGAATCAAAACTCTCAAATTTAAAAATTCCCCAATTGGCTTATGACTTTCTAACATTTAATTGGGAGTCGCATTTTATCACCCTAGAATATGAAGTGCTTGGTGAAACCCGTGACTTATCAGCATATGAGTCGCAGCTGCTCACGATATCGCGGGAGTTGTTTTCGATATTCGATCAATCAGTTTGCCAAAAAACTGAAAATCATTTAACGGTCACATTCCAAACAGATCATCCTGAGAATGATGTGTTTTTATATGTTGATTTCAAAGGAAAATTAACAAGTTTGGATGCGTTAAATGCGTTTCATGACGCAAACTATCCATGTATGAGTATAACGCAATTTCATGTGACATCTCATGAGTCCATGATTGAGCTTTGTTTGAGGCAAGAACGAGATATGTGATGCAGAGAAACGGAGGAAGTTATGTTTGTAGATCAGGTTAAAGTGTATGTTAAAGGCGGCGACGGCGGAAACGGTATGGTGGCGTTCCGTCGAGAAAAATATGTACCAAAAGGCGGACCAGCAGGCGGCGACGGTGGAAATGGTTCAGATGTTGTATTCGAAGTGGATGAAGGACTTAGAACGTTAATGGACTTTCGTTATAAACGCCACTTCAAGGCGGAGCGCGGCGAGCATGGGATGAGCAAAAACCAGCATGGCCGTAATGCAGAAGAAATGGTGGTAAAAGTCCCACCAGGTACAGTTGTGACAGATGAAGAGACGAAACAAGTACTGGCTGACTTAACAGAGCATGGACAGCGGGCAGTCATCGCAAAAGGTGGACGTGGTGGACGTGGAAATACACGATTTGCTACGCCAGCAAACCCCGCACCACAGCTTTCTGAAAATGGAGAGCCAGGTAAAGAACGTGATGTCATCTTAGAATTAAAAGTGCTTGCAGATGTAGGACTCGTTGGTTTCCCAAGTGTCGGTAAATCGACGCTGCTTTCTATTGTCTCTTCTGCTAAACCGAAAATTGCAGATTATCATTTTACAACCCTTGTTCCGAATTTAGGGGTTGTCGAGACAGATGATAGCCGAAGCTTTGTTATGGCGGATCTACCAGGACTCATTGAAGGGGCTCATCAAGGCGTTGGCTTAGGTCACCAATTTTTACGTCATATCGAGCGTACACGAGTCATTGTTCATGTCATTGATATGTCTGGGCTTGAAGGGCGTGACCCATACGAAGATTACGTGACGATTAATGAAGAGCTTGAGCAATATAATATGAGATTGATGGAGCGTCCGCAAATCATTGTGGCGAACAAGATGGACATGCCAGATGCGGCTGAAAATCTAGCCGGATTTAAAGAAAAACTAACGGATGACCATCAAGTGTTTCCAATTAGTGCGATCACAAGAGAAGGGCTACGTGAGCTCTTATTTGAAATCGCTAATCAGCTTGAACATACACCAGAATTCCCGCTTTATAATGAAGAGGAGCTATCTGATAACCGTGTCATGTACAAGTTTGATGAGGAAGATGCACCATTTGAGATTTCAAGAGAATCTGATGGTACGTTTGTACTGACTGGAAAAGCACTTGAGCGACTCTTTAAGATGACAGATTTCTCAAGAGACGAGTCAATCAAACGTTTCTCAAGACAACTACGCGGAATGGGTGTCGACGATGCCTTGCGTGAGCGTGGTGCGAAAGATGGCGACATCATTCGTCTGCTTGAATTTGAATTTGAATTTATTGATTGATCAAAAGGAGGGTCCAGTATATGGGCTCTCCCGTTTTTAAAAGGGGAGAAAAAAGGTGAAAGAAGAAACGTTCTATTTAGTGAGAGAGGATGTCCTTCCAGATGCGATGCGGAAAACGCTTGAAGTCAAAAAGTTGCTTGATCGCAAAAAAGCCGATTCTGTTGCCGATGCTGTTCAAAAAGCCGATTTAAGCCGGAGTGCTTTTTATAAATATCGGGATGCGGTATTCCCGTTTTATACGATGGTCAAAGAGCAGATCATCACATTGTTTTTCCATCTTGAGGACCGGTCTGGTGCTCTGTCAAGGTTGCTACAAATTGTGGCTGACTCTGGATGTAATGTGTTATCTATTCACCAAACCATTCCGCTGCAAGGAAGAGCGAATGTGACCCTATCGATCAGTACGGCTGGCATGGAAGAAGATATCAATGCAGTCATGAATCAATTAAGAAAACTTGAATTTGTCGAAAAAGTAGAAATTTTAGGTTCTGGGGCATAAAAGGAGAGATCATAGCAGATGAAGCAATTAACTGTAGGTTATTTTGGACCAGAGGCAACATTTACTCACCTGGCGGTATGCTCATGTTTTCCAACAGATACAGTTCAGCGAGCATATGCAACCATTCCGCAATGTATGGACGCTGTATCAAAGGGTGAAGTCGATTTGGCGGTCGTACCGCTAGAGAATGCACTAGAAGGTTCTGTGAACTTAACGATTGATTACTTAATCCATGAAGAAGCGCTATCCATTGTTGGTGAAATGACAGCACCTATACGGCAGCACTTGCTTGTCCATCCGTCAAGAGCAGAAAGCTGGGAGGCGCTTGATGTGATTCAATCGCATCCTCACGCCATTGCTCAGTGTCATCAATATTTGAAAAAAAAGTTTCCTCAAATCCCGCATCGACCAGTTGAATCAACAGGATATGCTGCGAAATATATCAGTGAACATCCGGATGAGGCAGTAGGTGCGATTGCCAATGAAATTGCCGCTGATACATATGGATTGACGATAGCGAAAAAAGACATTCATGATTACCCGCACAATCATACCCGCTTTGTGATCTTACATAAAGAACCAAAGGCGTCATTCCCGATGAATTCTGGTTTTTCTTCAAAGCCAAAAACCACAATTGTTGTGAGTTTGCCAAAGGATGACCAATCAGGTGCATTGCATCGCGTGTTATCTGCGTTTTCTTGGCGAAATCTCAACTTGTCAAAAATTGAGTCACGTCCAACGAAAACAGGTCTCGGCCATTATTTATTTATCATTGATATTGAAAAAGAAATGGACGATGTGCTTGTCCCTGGTGCGATTCAAGAGTTAGAAGCCATCGGCTGCACGGTCAAACTGCTAGGTAGCTATCAAACATATGAATTAACGAATGAAAAATAGTGTCCGCATTGGACACTATTTTTTTAATCAGTAATGAGAAAGCCAGCCTCATCTAACGCTTTGATTGCTTGATCGAGCTGTTGCTGACTATAGGAAGTGAGTGTATGTAAGTGTACGCCATCTGTTAGTTCTGACAAGTAGGAGGCGCCTGTGTTCGATATTTTATGAACAAAGTCAGCTACTTGGTTGCGGTTACTGACGCGAATCGAGGCGGTCAATTCACCGTAGACAGGATGTTCAATGATGACGTCTTTAACAGTCACGCCAAAGTCGACAACGAGTGTCAGCTCCTCTTCTGTACGATGAGGATCATGCTTACAGGCAATAATCTGTTCAATTTCAGTTTCAGGCGCATGATGAGGCGCCATATACACATAGCCTTGGCTTGTGGCAATAATGGGTTCATTTTTTGCTTTTAATAATGAAATATCTTGTACAATGACTTGTCTTGAGACAGCTGCCTTTTTGGCTAAAAAGCTTCCGGTCAACGGTGAATCCGTCTCTTTCAGCCATTGCAAGATGGCGTGTCTTCTTTCTTCGCCAATAAGTTTTCTTTCGTCCACGTTCTATTCTCCTTTCTTCTCGTTTTGTAAGCTGACAAATGTATGCAAAAGCTGATCGATGTCATCTTTTGATGTCAGTCGTCCGAATGAGATCCGAATGAATTGAAGTGCATCGCGATCAGATAGATGTAATGCCTTCACTGAAGGAGATGGGTGATGATAGCCAGAAGCACATGCGCTTCCAGTGGATAAACAAATCCCATGCCGGTTACATGCTAACATTACATATTGTCCTTCAAACCCTTCAAAAAAACAACCAATAATATGAGGCAGCAGGTGGCGACTATCATCATCATGTAGCGTACGGACAGACAGCTGTTGTTTCTTTAATTGCTGAAGAAAATAATTGCGTATGTGACAATCTAGCTTATGCTGCTCATCTAACTTCAAAATGGCTTGCTCGCTCGCAGCAACAAAAGCACCAATGCATGGAACGTTCACCGTTCCCGGACGAAACCCGTTCTCCTGAACAGTACCCGCATATAAAGGCTTCCAAGGAACATTTCCCGCCATATAGACAGCTCCAGCGCCTTTTGGTGCATACACTTTATGACTAGAGATAGATAAGGCATCAACACCAAGATCCTTAATGGATACTCGAATCTTTCCAAATGTTTGGACAGCATCTGTATGAAAGAGAATATGCCTTTTTTTCAAAAGAGGTGCTAATTTAGCTAGTGGCTGAATGATGCCCGTTTCTGAATTTGCATGCTGAATTGAAACAAGACCGGTTTCTGGCAACAAGGCTTTTGTGAGAATGTCCTCTGTGATGATTCCTTCTTTATTTGGTTCAATAATGGTGACCTTTACGCCGAGACGGGTTAAGGCACGTACCGCATAATGAACAGAAGGATGCTCCATTTTTGTTGTGATTAGATGCTGTTTATGTGCTGGCAGACCATTCATGATTGATTGAATGGCAAGGAGATTTGATTCAGTCCCGCCGCTTGTGAAATAGATACCATCTTGCTCCCCTTCAAGAAGCTTTGCGAGTACTTGTCTGCTATAGGTTAATATTTCAGTTGCTTTCCCTCCAGCATCATGAAGGCTGCTTGCATTCCCGTAGCAATCCTTGCTTAGCTGCTGAAACACCTCAAGCGCCATCTTAGAAACTGGTGTAGACGCTGCATAATCTAAATAAATCAAACCGATCCATCTCCTGTATGAAAATTTTCTCTTGTATTTATTGTAGTGTTGTGTAATGATATGTGTCAAGACAGGTGTAAATGACAGGAGGGGCGTGTGTGTCATCTTTTCAAAAAATCATTGTGGTGGGTTCAGGTATTGCTGCACTATCTTTTGCGAAAACCATCTCTGAAAACTGTCAAGTCTTCGTGATGACAAAAAAGCAATATTCTGCTAGTAACTCTATGCTGGCGCAAGGAGGAATTGCGGCTGCAGTTTCACCTCATGATTCAGTAGAACAGCATGTAAAGGACACGATTGTGGCTGGTTGTGATCATCATGATGACAGAACCGTACAAGAGGTGTTGCGAATTGGAAAAGATCTTGTGAAGCGGCTCGTAGAAGAAGGTTGTCCATTTGATAAAAATGAAGCGGGTGTTCCGCAGTTAGCTAAAGAAGGAGCTCATGCTACTGAACGTATTCTACATGCAGGAGGAGATCAAACTGGCAAAACCCTTGTACAGTTTCTAAAAAGTCAGCTTGGCTCACATATTCATCTATATGAACATCATCATGTGATTGACCTATTAATCGATGATCAGACGTGTGTCGGTGTCGTGTGGAAAGACGAAAGAGGACATGTACACACCATGACCGCAGATGCTGTTGTTTTATCTACCGGTGGTTGTGGAGACCTATATGAAACAAATACAAACGATTCATCTGTAACTGGGGATGGACTCATGATGGCCTATCGAGCCGGGGCGCAATTAGTGGATCTTGAATTTGTTCAATTTCATCCTACCTTGTTGACGATTGCTGGAACAGCAGTTGGCCTCATATCAGAGGCGGTGAGAGGAGAAGGGGCTTTCTTAGAAGATGAAACAGGCAGGCGCATCATGGAAGGAATTCATCCGCAGTCAGATTTAGCCCCAAGAGATATAGTCAGTAGAGTGATGTTTCATGAGCAAAAAGCAGGTCATCAAACGTATCTCAATATACGCAATGTTCCCCATTTCAAAACACGCTTTCCAACCATTTGTGCACTATGCAAAAAAGCAGGGATCGATTTGACAAGCGGAAGACTACCCGTTTCCCCTGGTATGCATTTTTTAATGGGTGGCATCAAGGTCAATGAATATGGAGAAACAAGTGTTCCATCATTGTTTGCGATCGGCGAAGCGGCATGTACTGGCTTACATGGAGCCAACCGGTTAGCTAGTAATTCCCTTTTGGAAAGTCTCGTATTAGGGAACAAAGCGGCAAGGCGAATAGAACAATTGCCAAAACCTCATACAACAATGCCACATATCCCCATGCAAGACGTATGGCCAGTCCCGAATATTTCAAAAAACAAGCTAAAACAGTGGATGACGACTTATGCGGGCATTGTGAGAGATGAAAATAACTTAAAGCTCTTGCTGAATACATTAGAACAAGTGTCTTTTCAGGTCATTAATGTGAAAGATATCACAAATGAACAAATTGAATTATCCAATGGTTGGGGTTTAGCGATCTGTCTGGTCAAATCTGCACTTTACCGAACCGAAAGTAGAGGAGGTCACTACCGGATGGATCATCCAGAAAGGAATGATGCTTTGTGGCGAGGGAAACAGATTGTACATGAAAAAGGGGACATTCATATCATAGAGAAAGAAAGGATCGATGCCAGTTGGAACGTCTACAGTTAAAACAAATGCTTACGCATTTTTTAAAAGAAGATATTGGCTTTGGAGATGTATCAGCGGATGCCATTTTCAAAGACAAAAAAGGCACAGCTTATATCATAGCGAAGCAATCTGGGGTATTGGCTGGATCGCAAGTAATTGAAACGGGTTACCATCTACTAAATGAACATATTCATCTTGAGTTGTTGTTTCGAGAAGGAGATTGGATCCAATCAGGAGATGTTTTGGCTAAATTATCAGGTCCGGTCAACGACTTGTTAAGAGGGGAACGGGTCATTCTGAATCTGTTGCAACGAATGACAGGAATCGCAACCTTAACTGATGAAGCAGTGCAAAGATTAGCGGATCCGTCTATTACCATTTGTGATACGAGAAAAACCACGCCTGGGTTGCGTATGTTAGAGAAATACGCAGTGAAAGTAGGTGGCGGAAAGAATCATCGTTTTGGATTATCGGATGGGGTGATGATTAAAGATAACCACATTGTCGCATGTGGCTCTATCCTTGAAGCAGTAGTAAAGGCAAGAGAATATGCTGGTCATATGGTGAAGATAGAAGTGGAAATTGAAACAGAGGCGCAGCTTATAGAAGCAATTGAAGCAAAAGCGGATGTCATCATGTTTGATAATTGCTCACCAGATGAAGTGAAGCGTTTTAAACAAATGACCCCTGAGTCGATCCTCACAGAGGCATCGGGGGGGATCACGTTAGATACATTGCCAAATTATCGGCATACAGGTGTGGATCTCATTTCTCTTGGCTTCCTCACACATTCTGCACCATCATTTGATTTCAGTATGAATATGGAATTGAGTCATAAAGGAGGATCAACTCATGTCCATGCTTGATGTATTAGCAAATCATCATACAGTGATGATGCCAGATGAATATAAACACCGTTTTGTTGAAGAAATGAGAGAGCGTGTTTCAGACATCAAACGAGCGTACGGTGAAAAGCTATTTATACCAGGTCACCATTATCAAAAGGATGAAGTCATCCAGTTTGCAGATGTAACGGGAGATTCATTGCAACTGGCACAACTTGCTACTGATAACCAGAAGGCAGAATACATTGTGTTCTGCGGTGTTCATTTTATGGCTGAAACGGCAGATATGCTATCAAAACAGCATCAACAAGTGCTATTACCTGATATGAGAGCAGGTTGTTCCATGGCAGATATGGCGAATAAGAAACAGACGGACAGAGCATGGGAACACCTGACTAGCCTGTTTGGTGAAACGATCCTCCCACTCACTTATGTGAACTCCACTGCGGAAATTAAAGCTTTTGTCGGCAGACATGGGGGATCAACCGTCACCTCTTCAAATGCGAAAAAAGTGCTAGAATGGGCGTTCACGCGAAAAGAGCGGATTCTATTTCTTCCGGACCAACATTTAGGGCGTAATACAGCCTTTGATTTAGGTGTTCCTTTAGAACAGATGGCAGTTTGGGATCAAATAGAAGAGACACTCATCACCGATCAGCCTCTAGATCACATCAAGGTGATTTTATGGAAGGGACACTGTTCAGTACATGAGAAATTTACCATGAAGAATATTGAAGAGACGAGAAAGAGAGATCTTGATATTCAAATCCTTGTTCATCCTGAGTGCACACATGAAGTCGTCAGGGCATCTGATCTCTCTGGTTCCACGAAATTTATCATTGATACAATCGAACAGGCACCCGCTGGAAGCAAGTGGGCGATCGGGACAGAAATGAATTTAGTCAAGCGCATCAAGGGGAGGCATTCAGACAAACACATTGAATCCCTCAATCCAGATATGTGTCCATGTTTGACAATGAACCGGATCGATTTGCCTCATTTGTTATGGACACTGGAAAGCATAGAAAAGGGGGAGCCAGTCGGCTCCATTCAGGTCCATGAAGACATTACAAAGGAGGCACTCCTAGCACTGAATAACATGCTTCACTTGAAATAATGGATCGTCCCCTCCTATCAGAAAACAAGTTTTTATCATATCGACTTGTAAATATGCATAAATTTAAGTTGAAACATATTGTACTTCTGACCAAACCGCTACGTTCACGTTTTGCATAGGAGGGGAAAACGTTGAAAATTCATATTGTGCAAAAAGGAGACACCCTTTGGAAAATATCAAAGAAATACGGGGTCGACTTTCAAGAATTGAAAAAACTAAATTCGCAGCTCAGTAATCCAGATTTGATCATGCCTGGTATGAAAATCAAGATTCCATCTAGTGGTGTTCCTGTGAAAACAGATCAACACAAAGCAAAAGAAATGCCGAAGCCGAAAGAACATCCGTTTGTGAAAGAAAAACCAAAGGATGTTGTGCAAGTGCAAGATACAAAGCCGAAGGAAAAACCAAATGAGCCGGTACCTTATGTACCACCAGTCCCAAAGATCGAACAGCCAGTTTTCCCACAAGTCGATGTGAATTATTATCAGACCAATCTCTATCAACCATTCACGCCGCCTCCCAAAAAAGAACATCATGAGAAGAAAGATCATGTTTATGAGAAGATGGATCACAAAGATCACAAAGATCACGTACATCACGATCATAAAGATCATGTAAAGGATGAAGTGGCGAAGGGATATGATCCATTTATTCATATTCCGCATCAAAAAGAGGAGGGAAAAGACATGGAACATGATAATTACCCTAATCTTCCTAATTTCCCACAAATGCCGAATGTTGGAGGAGCGGCTGTAGGGGGAATGGCTGAAAATAACGAACATCATCACCACCAGCATCACCAGCACCATCAATATGAACAATATGATCCGTATTATGGTTATGGTAACTACATGCCTGCGATGTATCCATATCCGCAGCAAATGGTGCCTGCATCACCCATTCTACCTGGTTCAGGGCTTTGTTATCCCGTACAACCGTATTATCACCATCATATGATGCCATATCCATACCCAGCTCAGCCATATTATCCAGCCTATCAAGCGCCAGCATTTTATGGGGAAAATCATGAGCATCATGCCAATGACGGACATCATTGGCACCATCACATGCACCCAAATGCCAACGCAAATGCGAACGTAAATGCCAACGTAAACCAAGGTTTTTATCCAAATGTTTCACATGAAGCATATGGTAAGGAAGACTGCGGATGCGATGATGGCATGAAACACCATCATCAGACACAACCTGGTTATTTTCAAAACCCAATGCCATATGGACAAATGGGTGCCTTTCCGCAGCAACCTTACATGCAGCAATTTCCAAGTCAATCTGTTTTTGCAAGACCAGAAGAAGACGAAGAAGATTAATGACCGAAGGGACGATCTCAATCGTTCCTTTTTTGTTTATAAATGACAGCTTGTTTTTCCCTTGAACTGTACATGCTAAAGAAGAGCCTGTTTCGCGCTCATGAGATTGAATTCGTACAGGGGGTTTTTCGTTTGAGACAAAAATGGCAAAAAACGATCGCGTTATTGCTTCTTCCCATTGGATTAACTGCATGTGGTGCAAATGACAATGCAGGTGTAGACACACGCTATAATCAATCAGGTCAACCGGTTGGTTATCATTCGAATCAACGGGCTGCAGATAACAATAACCAAGATCATCAAGGACCAGTTTCAGAGTTGATGGAAGGAATGGATGAAAATACAACAAATGTTGATTATCGTTCACGCCCTACTAGAAATCAAGACGGAATGCCGCTTACAGGCGGAGATGGACGCTACAGTCATGGTGATATGAACTATCATGATCAAATGTCATTCTCTGGATATGACAAACAAGAGAACGTCCAGCGTTCAAGAAAAATTGCAAACCGTGTCAATAAAATGAACCACGTAACAGACTCACAAGTCATGGTGACGGACGAAAATGTGTATATTGCGATTAAATCAGATGGGCGCCTTACATCAGAGGGGATATCGCAAGTAGAAGAAGCGGTAAATCGTTATGCAGATGGAAGAGCTGTCCAAGTCATCAAAGATGAAGGAGTATTTACACGCTTCCGAGATATGAGAAAAACGCAGTTCGAAACAGGTCAAACAGGCATGACTCGTTAATTGTTTCATCAAAAGAGGCTAAAGTTCATTCAAGCTTTAGCCTCTTTTACCCATTTTTTTTGGATGAGAGCCAATGTCGGAAAAAATATTGTCGATTACAAATTCTCCTATGAAATGATGTAGAAAGTCAAAGTAAAAAAACCTCACATTCGCAGTATGTAGGCTTTTTAGAAAAGAGATGAAATTGCCTTTCTTAAGACAAAATAGAGGGTTCTTACGGCAAGCACCATCATGTCTATGATTGCGATGATGGCATCTGTTAAATAATACAAGACGGATTGTTTCTCTTGAGATGATGCACGTTTTTTCTTTCGTTTCATGGAGCAACCTCCTTTCTAGACAATATACTTCATGTTGATGAGGGATGCGTTTTATTTGTGGGAATTTAAACAAAATTTAAACTTCTTGAGTTTGAAGGAAAAGAAAGAGGGGAAACAGTTTGAATAGAGAATGAAGATAAGAGCTAGCTGAATTGGTTAGCGATCATGTTAGAGTGGAAGGTGATCTTATGATGAAAGTATTTAAAGTAACATTTCATATGAACAATGGGGAAGTACTTAATTTCGAGTTGAAACGACCAGCGACCTATGATGTGTATAAGAAAATTGAGGAAGCCAATCATTGGTTTAAGCTGAACAACGAAATCATCAACCTACTGAATGTCAATAGTATTCATGTAGAAACCGAATAAAATGAGAAAAAGCCGCTCAAGTGAGAGCGGCTTTTGTTATGCCGAGAAATCATTTCGATTGTTTAACTGCGCGCGCGAGAGCCAGTTTTTTTTATACAAATACGCGATCACTTCAAGCCATAAACGTGGTGCTTTTTTAGGGAAAAACGGTTTTTGGTAATGGGTGTACGCGGCTTTTAAATCATCCCATTGATGACATGTCTTCGTTTGCGTGAAGCGGGCGACATCGATGACCCGAACCAGGCCTTCTTTTGTTAAGATGAGATTGCGCAAATGAATATCTGAAGGATTTAAACCCTTATGGCGTGCTTCTTCTAACGCATCATCTACCTGTTCAATCATCTGTTTTTTGATTGGAATTCCTTTTGTCAAGCACTCATAAAATGTGTAGCCTTTAATATATTCCATCAAAATATACTGATCCCCAGACTCATAAATTTCGGGGTAATATGTGGAACCGGAAAGTTTTTCGTAAATCGCTGCCTCTTTGCGGGCAATCTTTTGATAAGAAGGGAAAAAGACTTTTAACGCCATCTTCCGGCCGTCTTTTTTGTATGAAAATACATAGGCACTTCTTCCTTTGCCGCACAGCTCAAGTTCTGCCGGTTTTGTGACAAGCTTATTAAATCGCTTTTCTTCATGATACTGAATCGATTCGGCTAATCTTTTCACTTCTGACAATGACTTCACCTTCTTTGGTATCAGTTTATGCGGCTAATAACGAATGATGAAAAAACAGTGTCATTCGGTCGGGCGATGGGGTGTAACAAACATAACATTTACGAAAGAAGTATACAACGAATGACACTTGAAAAAAGCATTACAATGGATTTGGTTAATGTTTAGAAAAATGGGTCAAACTACATATGTCATACATCGATCTCATGTTCTAAAGAGGTGTAAATAGTGAAAATCAAGATGATATGTTTCATGGCAGGACTCATCATGGCGAGTGTGCTTTTTTTTGCAGCGGACATGGAAGGGAAAGAACACATGCAAAAACAGTCAAATACCATTACGGTTCAGCTAGAAAAAGTGTATCTAGATGGCGATGTAAGTATTGAAAGACACCGGTCATCATTAGAAAACAAAGACACATTTTGGGCGCAATATAAAGGCTGGACATTGGTCGAACAACGAGAGGACTTTGCCCTTTTTAGAAAACAAATTGATGATATCTCTCCATTAAGTAAAGCGAATGGATATATCGGATTATCAGAGGACGGTGTGATTTCTACTTTTCATGGAAGACCTGACGGCTGGGCGGAGCCGATTCATCTCTTTTTTCAAATCGATACGTCCCGTTTAGAAAGTCATGTAGAAGAGCAGCTGCAAAATGGTATTCCATTTCGAACAAAAGATGAATTTGAGCATGTGCTAGAGGTCATGAAGCCCTATCGTCATGAAATCTCGTTTTAGAGCAAATCAACAGCTTGCTGGTCTGTAGACCGCAGGCTGTTTTGCATGGATGCGTGGAAAAAATACACTGAGCGAACGTATGTTAACTTTTATTGCGGTTTTCTCTCCGAAATATGTTACAATGGAGAACAGTCAAAGAGGTGAAAACGGTGATAGAGTTTGTGAAAGGGACCATTGATTATGTGAGTCCGCAATATGTTGTCATTGAAAATGGCGGTGTGGGATATCAAGTCTATACCCCAAATCCGTTCGTCTATCAATTGAAAAAACAAGTAACCATTTATACGTATCATTACATAAAGGAAGATGCATTCTCGTTATATGGATTTCCAACAAGAGAAGAAAAAGCGCTGTTCACAAAACTGTTAAATGTCACAGGGATTGGACCTAAGGGAGCGCTAGCGATACTTGCATCCGGTGATCCAGGAGCTGTCATTTCAGCCATAGAGCGTGAGGATGAAGCCTTCCTCATTAAATTCCCTGGCGTTGGGAAAAAAACAGCACGTCAGATTATTCTTGATCTAAAAGGAAAGCTTGCAGATGTCGTGCCAGAGATGATTGGTAACTTATTTAACCATGAGGATCATATTCAGATAGAAACGGAACAAACCGCACTAGACGAAGCACTTGAAGCCTTAAGTGTCCTCGGATATGCTGATCGTGAAATTAAAAAGGTTCTTCCATTGTTAAAAGAGGAGAAGAATTTAACAACGGATCAATATGTCAAAAAAGCTTTACAAAAAATGTTGAAATAGGGTGAAGTCTCATGGATGAACGACTCGTCTCAACTGAAGCAGACAACCATGAATCAGCCATTGAGCAAAGTCTGCGTCCACAGACGCTTAGCCAATATATTGGTCAGCAAAAAGTAAAGGACAACCTCAGTGTGTTTATTGAAGCTGCACGAATGAGGCAGGAAACACTGGATCACGTCCTTTTATATGGACCGCCTGGACTAGGGAAAACAACACTTGCCTCGATCATTGCAAACGAAATGAATGTACAGTTGCGTACAACGTCAGGACCTGCCATTGAGCGACCTGGAGATTTGGCAGCCATTCTCACATCTCTTGAACCGGGCGATGTTCTTTTTATTGACGAAATCCATCGCTTGCAGCGGTCAATAGAAGAAGTACTGTATCCAGCGATGGAGGACTTCTGTCTAGATATTGTCATTGGAAAAGGGGATACGGCTCGTTCTGTCCGTCTTGATTTACCGCCATTTACACTCGTTGGTGCCACGACACGTGTCGGGCTATTAACAGCACCCCTTCGTGACAGGTTTGGTGTACATGCAAGATTGGAATACTATGAGCAAAGAGATTTGGCTCATATCGTGGCAAGAACAGCAGAGCTGTTTGAGATCGGAATTGATCCTCGCTCAGCTGAAGAGATTGCAAGACGTTCCCGGGGGACACCGAGGGTAGCCAATCGTTTGCTCAGAAGAGTGAGGGATTTTGCGCAGGTGCTTGGCAATCAAGCCATCACACAAGACATTGCGGAAGATGCACTTGAACGCCTTCAAGTCGACAGGCTTGGGTTAGATCACATCGATCATAAGCTCCTTTTAAGTATGATTGAAAAATTTAGAGGCGGTCCTGTTGGGCTTGATACGATATCAGCGACAATTGGTGAGGAATCACATACGATTGAAGATGTGTACGAGCCGTATTTACTGCAAATTGGATTCTTGCAAAGAACGCCAAGAGGCAGGGTCGTCACAAGAGAAGCGTATGAACATTTTCATATGGAGGGACCAATTCGTGACTGAATTTCCTAAAATATTGATGATTTTAGGTGGTGTGCTATTTGCCGCAGGTCTTATTTTTCAATTGGTGGGTAAGCTACCAGGAGATATTTTTGTAAAAAAAGGAAACGTAACATTCTTTTTTCCTGTGATTACGTGCATAGTGATAAGCGTTGTATTAACCATTCTATTGAATATCTTTGGACGGATGAAATAACGTTAACTAGTTAACTACAGAATAGGTGAAGGACATGAAGTTAGAACTATTTGATTTTGATTTGCCAGAAAGACTGATTGCACAGGTACCGCTTGAAAAACGGGATGCATCAAGGCTTATGGTATTAAATAAACAGACGGGTGCGATCACACACGATACATTTTCTCAGATTACGGATTATTTTCAAAAGGGTGATTGCCTCGTTTTAAACAATACACGTGTCTTGCCAGCACGACTTTTTGGTATGAAAGAAGAGACAGGTGCAAAAGTGGAACTTCTTCTGCTGAAACAAGAAGAAGAGGACAAATGGGAGACGTTAGTGAAACCGGCAAAACGCGTGAAAAAAGGGACGGTCATCACGTTTGGTGATGGGCGACTAAAAGCGGTTTGTACAGAGGAAATGGAGCATGGCGGCAGAAAGGTCGAGTTTCAGTATACAGGTATTTTTTATGAAGTCCTTGAATCGCTTGGTGAAATGCCGCTACCTCCTTATATTAAAGAGCAGCTTGATGACCGTGAGCGCTATCAAACTGTGTATTCAAAAGAGGTTGGCTCGGCTGCCGCTCCTACCGCTGGTCTCCACTTTACAACAGAATTACTGGATGCTTTAAAAGCGAAAGGTGTTCATATTGCTTTTATTACCTTGCATGTAGGGCTTGGCACATTTCGGCCTGTCAGTGCTGAACGCATTGAAGAGCATGAGATGCATGCAGAGTTTTACGAAATGAATGAAGAGACCGCTGATGAACTCAATCGCATTCGCGAAAAAGGTGGCCGTATCATTTCGGTTGGCACGACCTCGACAAGAACGCTCGAAACGATTGCTAGTGCACACGATGGCATGTTTAAGGCTTCAAGTGGCTGGACATCTATTTTTATTTACCCCGGTTACACGTTTAAGGCGATTGATGGAATGATCACCAATTTCCATCTGCCGAAATCCTCGCTCATTATGCTTGTCAGCGCATTAGCCAGACGAGAGCACGTGCTACATGCGTACAATGAAGCTGTAAAAGAGGAATATCGATTCTTTAGCTTTGGCGATGCCATGCTGATTCAGTAATATCATACAACAAAGACAGGAGGGCTCATTATTGTCGCAATTACCGATACGTTATGAGTTCATTAAAACATGCAAACAAACAGGTGCACGTCTAGGGCGAGTTCATACACCGCATGGCTCCTTTGATACACCTGTATTTATGCCGGTAGGTACACTCGCAACAGTGAAAACGATGGCGCCTGAGGAATTGAAAGCGATGGATGCAGGCATCATTTTAAGCAATACGTATCATCTATGGCTCCGTCCAGGACACGACATTATCAAAGAGGCAGGCGGGCTTCACAAGTTTATGAACTGGGATCGAGCCATTCTAACAGATTCAGGCGGATTCCAAGTGTTTTCTCTAAGTGAATTTAGAAAGATCGAAGAAGAGGGCGTTCACTTCCGTAACCATTTAAATGGGGATAAGCTGTTCCTTTCTCCTGAAAAAGCAATGGAGATTCAAAATGCGCTTGGATCTGATATTATGATGGCATTTGACGAATGTCCTCCATATCCAGCAGAGTACGATTACATGAAACGATCTGTTGAACGAACAAGCAGATGGGCAGAACGTTGCTTGACAGCCCATCAGCGCCCAGAAGACCAAGGGCTTTTTGGGATTGTCCAAGGTGGGGAATACGAAGAGCTTCGTAAACAAAGTGCCCAGGACCTTGTGTCCCTTGATTTCCCAGGGTATGCGATTGGGGGATTATCAGTAGGTGAACCAAAAGATGTCATGAACCGTGTACTAGACTTCACAACCCCGCTGTTACCGGCAGATAAGCCAAGATATTTAATGGGTGTAGGATCACCGGATTCATTAATTGATGGGGCGATTCGCGGTGTAGATATGTTTGATTGTGTCCTGCCAACAAGAATTGCAAGAAATGGGACACTGATGACAAGTGAAGGACGTCTTGTCGTCAAGAATGCAAAATATGAGCGCGATTTCAGACCGATCGATGAAAATTGTGACTGTTACACATGTCAAAATTACTCACGTGCCTATATTCGACATTTAATCCGTACAAATGAAACCTTTGGAATCAGATTAACAACTTATCATAACCTTCATTTTCTGTTAAAATTAATGGAGCAAGTGAGAGAAGCTATCCGTGAGGATCGTTTAGGTGATTTTAGAGAAGAGTTTTTTGAGCGTTATGGCTTTAATCAACCGAATGCGAAAAACTTTTAACGCATAAACGAAAAGCTTTATAATCCTTTAGAAAGGGGTGAGATAGAATGGATGGTGGTATGGGTTCAATCATTATGATTGTTGTCATGTTTGCTGTGCTTTACTTCTTGTTAATCCGTCCACAGCAAAAGCAACAAAAAGCTGTGCGTCAAATGCAGCAATCGTTATCAAAAGGCGATAGAATCGTCACAATCGGTGGTTTACACGGTGAAATTGACTCAATTGATGAATCAAAAGTGGTCATCAAAACAAGTGAAAACAACCGTTTAACTTTCGACCGTCGTGCTATTAGAGAACTAGCTGACAAAGGCTAATCCTTCAATACATAGCCATAAAAAAAAGAGCGATTTTAACCGCTCTTTTTTTTATTTGCCTCGAAGATTAACACCAATCATTCCCCCTAGCATACAAATCCCCAAAAAGGCTGCATGATAGATGAATTGTTCGGGTGAAAAGGTTTTTCCAAATCCTAGATATTGAAATAAGAAGACAGTGAGAGAAAAAATAAATGAAGTCATGGCACCAATGAGCCAGCCCCGCTCCTTTGCTTTTCCTCCTGAAATCATGCCACCTAAAAAAAGGGCGACAAAGGACAATATCATAATCATCCATTGAAATGATGATTCTTGCATCTTTGTAAAAGTGAGCATGAGTGACACAAGTAAGCTAGTGACAATCATTACGACAAAAATGGCAATTAGGCCGAATAATATGCCTTTTCCTATTTGTTTGGTTTCCTGCATTTGATTCGTCTCCTCTCCAATTAGACCGAAGCTTGTCTTTTACTCAAATATATTCAACTTCAAGAGAAAATAGACATGTTTCTCTTTATAAAAACAGAGGCTTTCTTTTCTACATAAATAAAGTGTTTTGACACAAGCTATGGTGGAAGAAGGAGGATACAATTCACATGCAGGACATCTTAATCATCTCAATACGAACGGTCATTTTATATTTTCTCATTTGGTTTATTTTTCGTTTAATGGGCAAAAGGGAAATAGGTGAGCTTAGTATTTTAGATCTTGTTATTTTTATGATGATCGCTGAAATTGCGGTGCTGGCAATAGAAGAAGTAGAAGATCATATGTTACATACGGTGTGGCCGATCTTGCTCTTAACCATTATTCAAATTTCACTTGCATATCTCTCCTTAAAGTTCCAAGGTATTCGGCGCTTTCTTGACGGCAAACCGGCCCTGATCATCATCAACGGGAAGATCGATGAGGGTGCGATGAGAAAACAGCGGTACAATTTTGACGATTTGCTCATCCAATTAAGGGAAAATAACATCGATAGTATTCAGGATGTCTCCTATGCGATATTAGAACCATCAGGCAAGCTCGCCGTTGTAGAAAAAGAAAACAAACGCCAACATGCGGCGCTTGAACTTCCTCTTATAGCAGATGGTGTGGTTCAGCATGACCATCTCGAACAGATCAATCAAAATGAACAGTGGCTGAAAGAGGAGCTTGCCAAAAGAGGGTATCACGAGCTTGATCAAATATCTTATTGCAGCTTTAATCAGAAGACTTTTTATATTGATTTGAAGGATGAAGTGATCAAGAAGAGATGAGCTAAAGCAGATTCCCGATAAATGGGATGCGGCGAAGCTCTTCTCGTTTAATAAGACCAAGACAGATTAATAGAATGACATACAACATGCATGTCACCAAAATGAGCATCACAAGCTCCGCAGGGGCAGAAAAGAGTCCGCTGACTTGATGCTTTAACCACATACTAACAGCACCGGTGGCTATGATCACAAGGACGCAAATGCCATATTCCTTCATAGGCAAATGAATGGGCAGCACCTTTCCAACCGTTGCCGCATGAAGTAAGGTGACAAGGACGATGCCGATTAATATGGCGAGGGCTGCCCCCATAATGCCAAAGCTTGGCTGGGAGGCAAGGACGAAAATCATCCCTGTTTTCACAACAGCTCCTATCAGACTATTGGTCATCGCAGCACCAGCTAAATTTAATGCTTGAAGGACTGCTTGGAGTGGCCCCTGAAAATAATAAAGAAGAAAAAAAGGTGCCATGAACTTGACATAGATCGCAGCATGCGATGAACCATACATCAATAAGGTTAAATTCTCGGCATAAACAAAGAGAATAATGCACGAAATGCCTCCGCTTAGTAAACAAAGGCGCATCGCCTGCTTCAGCCTGTATTCCACCGTTCTCCGTTTCTTCTGCTCCATTCCTTCACTGATCGCTGGCACTAAGGCGGTCGAAAGGGAATACGTAATAAAGCTAGGAAGTGTCAATAGTGTAAGGGCAAGGCCCGTTAACTCACCGTACTGCCGAGTCGCTTCAACAGCGGCATATCCAGCAATGGCAAGGCTCTGCGCGACAACAATAGGCTCTAAAAACCATGAAATGTTGCCGATAAACCGGCTGCCTGTTGTCGGCAGGGCAATGCTCATGAGCTGTTTAAATGTGTCCTTCCCGTCATGAATGCTCTGGAAAAATCGCTTTCGTATACGAATTGTTTTTTTATAACGAAAGGCGATCAGCAAGTAAGCGAGTGAGATCATCTCACCAATGACTGATGAAATCATTGCACCAGCTGCCGCAAATTCAATACCATATGGAAGGAAAGCCGTTGTACAAATCGCCACAAGTGAGATTCTAGCTACTTGTTCTAATACTTGAGACATTGCAAGTGGGCTCATCTGCTGTTTCCCTTGGAAATAGCCTCTTAAGACACTGGAAATCGCAATAATTGGTACAACCGGTGTAATGGCTAGCAGTGGATACACGGTTCTAGGGTCTGTCAGCATATTTTCTGCCATGATCGGTGCAAACCATAAGAAGAGTGGCGTGAAAATGAGACTAAGTGTTCCTGTAATTGCAAGTGACATGACCAGAATACGTTTTGTCTTCTGTTTGTCACCCCGGGCTTCAGCTTCTGCGACAAGCTTACTGATGGCGACAGGTAGTCCGAATTGTGTCAGCGTAACGGCGAGAAAAAAAGTTGGTGCAGCCATCATATAAAGCCCGACTCCTTCTTCGCCAATGAACCTTGCTATCACAATTCGATTCACAAAACCCAATATTCTCGTAATAAAACCTGCTAAAATTAAAATAATTGTCCCTTTTAAAAACGTTTGCTTCGTCAAAACACAGATCACCTGCCTTCTCAAACGACATAGAATCATATACAATAAGATATGCGTGTATATCGTCCAAGCATGACAAGTCTCTCGATAAAAAACCGAAAAGGGGGAGCCTCACATTGACACAACATCCGGCTGCTATATACAAAGACCATTTAAAGCCTTTTCTGTTCAGTAAGCTTGAAGAATTCATCGTTTTGGGCTATAAAGATGTGGATTTAGAGGAATTATGGTCATACTTAGAGAATAAGAAGTGGAAGAAAAAACAAGTAAATCCAATTCATGAAATGGTTGCAGATATTCTATCTGTGAAGATTGGCGAATTTATGAACTATGCAACTGTTCAATCGTTTAAAACGTCTGCTTTATTGGACAGTGAAGATGGCAAGAATATGCTAGATGAACTGTTGAAATAAGCCATCTTAATGGATTCAGGTGTTTAAGGAGGAAATACATAATGAAAAAAGGGCGCATTCTTGCGTTTTTCTTAGTGGTTCTGTTAATTGGAACTGGTGTGGGCTATTTGACAAAACCTGTTGCGAATGATATTACCCTAGGGCTAGATCTACAAGGTGGATTTGAAGTTCTATATGATGTACACCCAGTGAAAAAAGAGGACAAGATCACAAACGGCGTTCTTGTCAGTACAGTGGAGGCTTTAAACCGGAGAGCCAACGTTCTTGGTGTAAGTGAGCCAAACATCTCCATTGAAGGCAACAATCGAATCCGTGTTCAGCTTGCGGGGGTCAAAGATCAAAATAGGGCGAGGGAGATTCTATCGACTGAAGCACAGCTTTCCTTCAGAGATACGAATGATCAAGAGCTCCTGAATGGCTCAGATCTTGTAGAAAACGGTGCAAAACAAACATTCAATCAAACAAATGAACCAATTGTCACTGTCAAGCTGAAGGATGCGAAGAAATTTGGTGACGTCACGAATAAAGTGGCGGCAATGGCACCAAATAATCAGCTGGTGATTTGGCTTGATTTCCAAAAAGGAGATTCCTTCAAAAAAGAAGTGACAAAATCGAACCATAAGTATGTGTCTGCACCTAATGTGAATCAAGAGATTAACAGCAGTGACGTACAAATTGAAGGTAGCTTTACTATCCAAGAGGCAAAAGACCTTGCAAGCATTTTAAATGCTGGGGCATTGCCAGTAAAACTAACGGAAAAATATTCAACATCAGTGAGTGCGCAATTTGGTGAACAGGCATTAAATGAAACTGTGTTTGCAGGAATTGTAGGTATTGCATTTATCTTCTTATTTATGTTGTTCTATTACCGCTTACCTGGTCTAATTGCTGTTATTACTCTCTCAGCATATATCTACATTACGTTACAAGTGTTTGAATGGATGGGTGCGGTCATGACACTACCTGGAATTGCAGCGCTGATTCTTGGGGTAGGGATGGCTGTTGATGCCAACATTATCACATATGAGCGGATCAAAGAAGAGCTGAAGCTCGGTAAATCTGTCCGTTCTGCGTTTAGGTCAGGGAACCGCAGATCATTTGCGACCATCTTTGATGCGAACTTAACGAGCATGATTGCAGGGGGCGTTCTTTTCTTCTTTGGAACAAGCTCTGTGAAAGGATTTGCAACAATGCTGATCCTATCAATTTTAACGAGCTTTATCACGGCTGTATTCCTATCGAGATTCCTTCTTGGGTTACTAGTGGAAAGCCGCGCTCTTGATCGTAAAAAAGGATGGTTTGGTGTTCGTAAAAAGGACATCATGAATATCCACGAAACAACCGAAAACACTGAACCAAAAACGTCATTTGATAAATGGGATTTTGTGAGCAAACGAAAAGGGTTTATGATTTTCTCAGTGGCTGTCACTATTGCTGGGATCATTGTGCTCTCCATTTTCAAACTCAATGCGGGGATTGATTTTTCAAGTGGGACAAGAATCGATATTCAAAGCGATCAAAAGCTCTCTACTGAGCAAGTAGAGCAAGACTTTAAAACGCTAGATTTGGATACAGACAGTGTCGTGTTATCTGGTCAAAAAGAAAACCAGGCAGCGGCTCGATTTGTTGGTGTACCAAATAAAGAAAAAATCGCTGAAATCAAAGACTACTTCAAAGAGAAATATGGAACAGAGCCTAATGTCAGCACAGTTTCTCCGACTGTCGGAAAAGAACTTGCCCGTAATGCATTATATGCGATCATCATTGCTTCAATCGGGATCATTATATATGTATCTGTCCGTTTTGAATATAAAATGGCGATTGCGGCGATTACCTCGTTACTATACGACGCATTCTTTATCGTCGCCTTCTTTAGTATTACGCGTCTAGAGGTGGATGTCACCTTCATTGCGGCGATTCTCACAGTCATTGGGTACTCCATCAATGACACGATCGTGACGTTCGACAGAGTTCGAGAACAAATGAAAAAACGCAAACCGAAAACAATTGAAGAACTATCATATATCGTAAACTTAAGCTTACAGCAAACCTTTACGAGATCTGTCAACACAGTGCTTACCGTACTTGTGGTGGTTGTGGCACTGCTTATCTTTGGATCAGCGGCCATTACAAACTTCTCCATCGCTTTACTTGTCGGGTTATTAACAGGGGTGTACTCCTCTCTTTATATTGCAGCACAAATTTGGCTTATGTGGAAAGGCCGTGAGCTGAAAAAGCCGGCTAAAATAGAAACAGAACAAGATGTGTAAATGAGGAAGACTGCCTGTTTGGCGGTCTTTTTTTCTGCACCTTTAGTGATCAATTTTCTTTCTGTGTTTAAAAAGGATAAAAAATCGGGAAGAATAAGAGAAAAAGCTTGGGGGGATATGGATGAATAAACAACAATGGACCATCATTTTTGCATTTATTTTTGTTTTAATTGTATCGGTGTTTGCCGTCATCAACGTGCGGCCTGTGCAGGTAGACTATTTATTTGGAACAGCTGAATGGCCGCTGATTCTTGTGATTATTGGCTCTGTTCTGATGGGCGGACTTATTGTGGCTTTTGCAGGGATTTTCCAGATTGTAAAACTCAAACGAGAGCTAAAAGTATTGAAAGCCGAGCGTGCAGCCGCTACAACAGCTCCTGTAAAAAAAGTGGACAATGAGGTTCAAAAGAAATCGGATCTGACTCCTTTAAATGAACAACCGACATCTTTGAATCGAAAGGAAAAATAAACTTCCAGACCATTTCAAAAAATAAAATTTGAAACCCCTCAGCCCACTCTAGTATAATAGTGTGGTTGAGGGGTGAATTTATGTTATTATCCAAAATGCGCTGGGAATATGAACATCCAAGCGAAGAAAAAGTGAAATCACTCTCTGAAAATCTGAATATTTCAGCTCTAACTGCATCGCTTCTTGTCAAAAGAGGACTCGAAGAAGTAGAAGAGGCGAGGTCTTTTTTATTTGATCAAAAAGCCGATTTCTATGATCCGTTTTTATTAAAAGGCATGAAAGAAGCAGTAGAGCGCATCAATCAAGCGATCGAAGAGCAGGAGTCGATTGTGATCTTCGGAGACTATGATGCGGATGGTGTGACAAGTACGTCTGTGCTTTTACATACATTAAAAGAGCGATCTGCAAAGGTAGATTTTTATATTCCAGACCGATTTAAAGAAGGCTATGGGCCTAATGAACAGGCTTTTCGATATATCAAAGAGCAGGGTGCATCCCTTGTCATCACGGTCGATACAGGCATTGCCGCTGTAAATGAAGCACGTATTGCGAAGGAAATAGGGTTAGATCTCATCATCACAGATCACCATGAACCAAGTGAAGAACTGCCAGAAGCGCTTGCCATCGTACACCCTAAGCAGCCTGGCTGTGAGTATCCATTTAAGGAATTGGCGGGTGTTGGTGTGGCTTTTAAAGTGGCGCATGCCCTGCTTGGTGAGCTCCCCGTTCACCTATTAGATCTTGCAGCAATTGGCACAATTGCGGATCTCGTTCCTCTTCATGATGAAAATAGATGGCTTGCGAAAAAAGGACTAATGCAGCTACGTCAGTCTAACAGACCAGGACTAAAAGCTTTAATGAAAGAAGCAGGGGCATCACTTGAAGAAGCAAATGAAGAGACGATTGGTTTTCAAATTGCTCCAAGACTCAATGCGGTCGGACGCATCGAACAAGCAGACCCAGCTGTCCATCTCTTGATGACAGAAGATACGGCCGAAGCAGAAGAGCTTGCTCGTTTTGTACAAGAACTCAACAAAGAACGTCAGAAAATAGTCAGTTCGATTACAGAAGAAGCCATTCAAATGGTAAAAGAAGCTGATCATGATGACCAGCCTGCGATTGTTGTGGCCAAGGCTGGCTGGAATCCAGGTGTTGTCGGCATTGTCGCCTCTAAACTAACGGATACATTTTCTCGTCCGGCGATTGTGCTCGGAATTGATGAAGAGACACAAATGGCTAAAGGATCTGCACGTAGTATTCCTGGATTTGATTTGTTTTTCCATTTGAACAAATGCCGTGACATCCTGCCGCATTTTGGCGGGCATCCTATGGCAGCAGGTATGACCTTACAAGCGGATAATGTCCCTTTACTGAGGGAAAGATTGAATCAATATGCAAATGAGACGCTGACAGAAGAAGATTTTATCCCAATTCAGCGAGTGGATGCAGTGTGCAAATTGGACGAAATGACCGTTGAAGCCATTGAAGAAGTTGGTCTACTCTCGCCATTTGGCATGCACAATCCAAAGCCATTTATTATGATTCAAGATGTAAAGTTGGAAGACATCCGGACGATTGGCGCAAATCATCATCATATTAAAATGTCACTGAAAGACGAAGACAAGCTACTCGACTGTGTTGGCTTTCATCAAGGTGGATTGAAAGATGAGGTTGTGCCAGGAAGTCATCTTTCTGTCATTGGTGAAATCTCAATTAATGAATGGAACAATCGAAAGAAACCCCAGCTCATGTTAAAAGATGTCCGAGTAGATGAATGGCAACTATTTGATTTGCGAGGAAAAACGGATTGGGTAAAGAAAATAGCGGCGCTCGATTCGGAAAAGCGTCTTGTTCTTTGTTTTGATGAAGAAACAACTCATGACATTGATGTGCTGAACATTCCCATTCATTTGGTGAAGGCAGACAATGTATCGGCATTTGATTTACAGGATAAGTACGTAGTTTTTGCTGATGTACCAGAAGATGCGCATATCCTCAAGCAGCTTTTAGAAAACCAAAAGCCTGCACGGATATATACGGTATTTCAAAGAAAAGAAGATCACTTTATGTCGTCTTTCCCTTCTCGAGACCAATTCAAATGGTTTTATGGTTTCTTATTACAACGGGGAAGTTTTCCTCTCAAAGAACAAGGGATGGCGCTTGCCAAACATAGAGGATGGACAAAAGATACAATCATTTTCATGACAAAGGTGTTTTTTGAACTCGGTTTTGTTAAAATAGAGAGTGGTGTGCTTTCAATAGTACTTGATGCACCTAAAAAAGATTTAACCGCATCAACGTCCTATACAGCAAAACAACGATTGATGGAACTCGATCAAACACTAACATATTCCTCAGCCAAAGAGCTGAAGGAATGGCTGAATAGCATGATGAGCGAAGTCTCACCTGTGCTTTGACGTACGAGGAGGAAAAGGAAAAGATGGATTTAAAACAATATGTGACAGTTGTACCTGACTACCCAAAAGAAGGTGTACAATTTAAAGATATTACAACCTTAATGGATAAAGGCGAAGTGTATCATTATGCAACGGATCAGATCGTTGCATACGCGAAGGAAAGAGACATTGATCTCATTGTCGGACCTGAAGCGCGTGGATTCATTATTGGTTGCCCTGTAGCATACGCCCTTGGTGTAGGTTTTGCACCAGTTCGTAAAGAAGGGAAACTTCCTCGTGAAGTCATTAAAGTTGATTACGGCTTAGAATATGGTAAAGATGTATTAACAATTCATAAAGATGCGATCCGTCCAGGACAGCGTGTACTCATTACGGATGATTTACTTGCAACTGGCGGAACCATTGAAGCGTCCATAAAGCTTGTAGAGGAATTGGGCGGTGTTGTAGCAGGGATTGCATTCTTAATTGAGCTGACGTATCTTGACGGCAGAAAGAAACTTGACGGTTACGACATCTTGACGTTAATGCAATACTAATGGAGTTTTACGTAAAAAGCACTCAGTAAGAAGGGTGCTTTTTTCCTATCAAAAATCATTTAGTGGACTTATTCTCTTTACATCTATCGTTTTTTTCTTGATAATAAACTACAATACAGTTTTCATTTAAAAAGGTGATTCCAATGGCGAACGAACAAGTTTTAACGGCGCAGCAGGTCATTGACAAAGCAAGAGAATACCTGTCCGCTGAACATATTCAATTTATAGAGCGAGCATATGAATATGCAGAGAATGCACATAAGGAGCAATATCGGAAATCAGGCGAGCCCTATATTATCCATCCCATTCAAGTGGCGGGAATTCTTGTTGATCTTGAAATGGACCCATCGACCATTGCGGGTGGCTTCTTGCACGACGTGGTTGAGGATACGGAAGTGACATTACAAGATTTAAAAGAGCATTTTAGTGAAGAAGTGGCGATGCTTGTTGATGGTGTGACAAAGCTCGGGAAGATTAAATATAAATCACAAGAAGAACAACAAGCAGAAAACCACCGAAAAATGTTCGTGGCAATGGCGCAGGATATTCGTGTGATTTTGATTAAGCTTGCAGACCGTCTTCACAATATGAGAACGCTCAAACATCTTCCGCAGGAAAAGCAGCGAAGAATTTCTAATGAAACACTGGAAATCTTTGCGCCGCTTGCACACCGATTAGGGATTTCGAAAATCAAGTGGGAGCTTGAAGATACAGCGCTCCGCTATTTAAATCCGCAGCAATACTACCGAATTGTCAATCTCATGAAACGAAAAAGAGCTGAACGTGAAGAATATTTGGACGAGGTTGTCAATGAAGTAAAAGACCGTGTGTCTGAAGTGAACATCAAGGCTGAATTTTCCGGCAGACCGAAGCATATTTACAGTATTTATCGCAAAATGGTTATGCAAAATAAGCAATTTAACGAAATCTATGATTTGCTAGCTGTTCGTATATTGGTCGACAGTATCAAAGACTGCTATGCAGTTCTTGGTATTATTCATACGTGCTGGAAGCCGATGCCGGGCAGATTCAAAGATTACATTGCGATGCCTAAGCCGAACATGTATCAGTCGCTTCATACAACGGTGATTGGTCCAAAAGGTGATCCGCTCGAAGTCCAAATCCGGACATTTGAAATGCATGAAATTGCGGAATACGGAATTGCGGCTCACTGGGCATACAAAGAAGGAAAAGAATCAGCGGAATCCACAGAAGAAGTCGTCTTCCAAAAGAAGCTGTCTTGGTTTAGGGAAATCCTTGAGTTCCAAAATGAATCCACAGATGCGGAAGAGTTTATGGAATCACTAAAGATTGATCTCTTCTCCGATATGGTGTTTGTGTTTACACCAAAAGGCGACGTCATTGAATTGCCGTCAGGATCAGTCCCGATCGATTTCTCCTATCGCATTCATTCAGAGATTGGGAATAAAACGATAGGTGCAAAGGTCAACGGCAAAATGGTCACACTCGATCATAAACTAAAAACAGGTGACATTATTGAAATTCTGACATCGAAGCATAGCTATGGGCCAAGTCAAGACTGGGTAAAGCTTGCCCAAACCTCCCAAGCGAAGAACAAGATCAGACAGTTTTTCAAAAAACAACGCCGTGAAGAAAATGTCGAAAAAGGCCGAGAGCATATTGAGAAAGAGATTAAAAACCTTGAGTTTGATGTCAAAGACATTCTGACAGCTGATAATTTGCAAAAAGTGGCTGATAAATTTAATTTCTCAAATGAAGAGGACATGTATGCTGCCGTTGGATATAACGGCATTACTGCACTTCAAGTCGCCAATCGTTTAACTGAAAAAGAAAGAAAACAAAGAGATCAAGAAGAACAAGAGAAAACCGTGCAAGAAGTAACGGTGGAATCAAAGCCATATCACGGGAAAAAACGTGAAGCAGGTGTGAGAGTCAAGGGGATCGATAACTTACTTGTTCGCTTATCCAAGTGCTGTAATCCTGTTCCAGGTGATAGCATTGTAGGTTTTATTACAAAAGGCAGAGGTGTATCTGTACACCGCGAGGACTGTCCGAATGTAAAGACAGGAGAAGCGCAAGAACGTTTAATCCCGGTAGAATGGGAGCATGAACAGCCCGCCCGTAACCGGAAAGAATACAATGTGGAAATCGAGATATTAGGATATGACCGGCGCGGCCTACTCAATGAGGTATTGCAAGCGGTCAATGAAACGAAGACCAATATTTCTTCTGTTTCTGGAAAATCTGATCGAAACAAAGTGGCGACTATTCATATGGCGATTTTCATCCAAAATATCAATCATTTACACAAAGTAGTGGAACGCATCAAACAAATCAAAGACATTTACTCAGTTCGCCGATTCATGAATTAGAAAGGAAGTATATCGTCTATGAGGCTTGTTGTGCAGCGTGTGACAAATGCATCTGTGAAGGTAGAAGAAGAGATCACAGGTGCCATCAATGAAGGATATATGGTGCTTGTTGGCGTCACACATGAAGATACAGAAGCTGATGTGCTATACTTAGCTGAAAAACTGGCACATCTGCGTATTTTTGAAGATGAAAGTGGAAAAATGAACCGTTCATTGCTTGATGTAAAAGGCAGCGTTCTGTCTGTGTCTCAATTTACCCTTTACGGTGATACGAGAAAAGGCAGACGACCGAATTTTATGAAAGCGGCGAAGCCAGATGCAGCGAACGCTCTTTACGAATTATTCAATGACACCCTTAGACAAAAAGGCATTCCTGTCGAAACCGGCAGTTTTGGGGCGATGATGGACGTATCATTGATTAATTCAGGACCTGTGACGATTTGGATGGATAGTAAAGAATAGACTTGGCTAGACTGTAGGTAATCTACAGTCTTTTTTGTTTTGAAAGAAAAAAAGAGGCGCAAAGGCCTCTTTTTAGCGGAAATATTGTTTTAACCCTTCGGTCATTCCTTCTGTTACTCGTTCCTGGTAAGAAGCGCTATAGATGATCGCTTCCTCTTGAGGGTTACTCAAATAGCCAAGTTCATATAGAAGGGAAGGACGATGATTTTCTCGTATAACAAAATAATCGCCAAATTCGACACCCCGATCTGGGATTTGTGAGCGTTTTGCGACTTCTTGATGAACGTTTGTCGCAAGGCTTTGGTCTTTCGATGCTTGATAATAATACGCTGTACTTCCTCTGACACTTGGATCCATAAAACTATCATAATGAAGACTAATAAAAGCATCTGCATTTCGATAATGAGATGTGGCAACCCTTGATTGAAGGCTGATAAATGTATCATCACTTCTTGTTAAATAGACAGTTGCACCAGAAGCTCTTAATTTGCCTGCCAGTAAATGGGCGGTTTTGATGGTCAGATTTTTTTCAAAGGCACCATCTGCGCCAATCGTACCACTGTCTTTGCCGCCATGACCAGGATCAAGAACAATGGTTTTTCCTTTTAATGACCCAGTACTAGACGATGCATCTTGCTGAGGTCTAGGTGCCTCACTGCTATTTTTCTTTGTTTGAACAACCCAGCTTGCTACGTACCCTGTTCCGCCATTTGATAGTGTTACTTCATACCAATCACCCTGCGTACGGACAATTTGATAAGCGGCTCCCTTTGTTGCTCTTTCTGCAATCGCAGCAGAGGTAGACGCGCTTTGTCTAATGTTGGTTCCATCATAGACGATATAGGCTTTTTGGTGAGAAGCCGAAGACGAGGAACCTTTGTCACGTACTGCATTTTCACCTTGACTTGTGACGATGTAATAGCTTGCCACCCATCCTGTTGTATGACCTGCCTCAATTTCATACCAGCCATTTTGCTCTCGTAAAATGGTGACTTTTGTATTGCGGACGAGCGAAGCCACTACTGGTGCATTCGGTGCCGCCGTTTTCCGTACGTTTAAGGTGGATACACCGACTGTGCCAGATTGCTTTGAACGAGAAGACTCGTTTGACTGGGCTGTTTTTTGTCCGCCGGAAATAAAATCAGAGTGAACCCAACCTTCTGCTTGTTTGTACTTAATTTTCATCCATGACCCGCTTGACTCCAGCTTTTTAGCTGAAGCACCTTGAGGGAATGTGCCAATCACTTGATAAGAAGTCCCTGGGCCTGTCCGAATGCGAAGGTCAGAGGCTGTTGATGTAATCGTATGACTGCCTGTGCTTTGACTTTGTGCTTTTGGCTTAGACGCATTTTGTGTGTTCGATGAGGTTGTGATCAACCATGAGACGACCCATCCTTTTTGTCCATTTGACAGTTGGATCTGCACCCATTCCCCTTGCTGAGTGAGAATCGGATAGCTTTCCCCGCGTTTCACAACAGCGGCGATGCCATAGCTTAAACCAGGACCAGTTCTCACATTGATTTCATCTGTTGCGACGACTGCTTGATCTGATTGAGCAGTAGCACGTGCCATCGGCCAAGTGCTGACAATCAGAACAAAGCAGGTGACTAGCAGCATCATTTGATTGTGTTTGTTTAGATTTAAAATAGTGGTTTCCCCTCCCTTGTAAAACCAATGAATGTTAATTCGTTATGTAATGTAATAAATCCTTGCAGTTTCCCTAATAAAAATGAATCAATCTGTTTATACTAAATGAAAAGTGATAAAAGGATGTACAAACATGAGATTAAGCAGAAAATTAGGACGAGTGCAATATAACGGACATCGTGACATAGATCGTTGGCAGCACGACGAAATGGATCAACCAGGCTTCCTTGAAGAAACCGCATCTGAATACGGATGTACGTCAAAAGAAGAGCTGGAAAAGAAAAAGAGGCACGGCAAGGGTTGACAGAGTGGCAGCACCGACCTTATTATAATATAAATCAACACTCTTGAAAATTTAAAATGTGGAACTGATGATAGAGAATAGTAGGATAAATTGCGTGAGCAGAGAGGAATCGCCTTAGGCTGAAAGCGAATCCGCATAGCGTTTATACGAAAAAACACTCTGTAGGTTTCCCGCTGAACACTCTAAAAAATGAGTCATTAGGTGGAGAACGTGAATCTGCGTTAAGGATTTGAGCGGGAACATGGCTAAATCATGTTCCAACTAGGGTGGCACCACGGGTATAACTCTCGTCCCTACTATACACATAGTAGAGGCGGGGGTTTTTTATATGTCCACATAAAAAATGAATGATGGTCGTAGGAGGATGAAAAATGAGTTTTAATATTCCAAGAGGCACACAGGATATTTTACCTGGAGAGTCAGAACGCTGGCAGTACCTTGAACAAATTGCAAGAGACACATGTGCAGCTTATCAATACAAAGAGATCCGCACCCCCATTTTCGAACATACCGAGCTGTTTGCAAGGGGAGTAGGCGAATCAACGGATATTGTTCAAAAAGAAATGTATACATTTGAAGATAAAAAAGGGCGTAGCATCACACTTCGTCCAGAAGGAACGGCGTCTACTGTCCGTTCTTACGTTGAAAATAAACTCTTTGCACAGCCAGCACACCCGGCAAAGCTGTATTACATTGGACCGATGTTCCGCTATGAACGTCCGCAGACGGGAAGATATCGCCAATTTTATCAATTTGGAATCGAAGCCATCGGCTCAAAAGATCCTGCCATTGATGCAGAGGTCATCTCACTCGCTATGAGTGTTTATGAGAAAGCAGGTCTGACAAACTTAAAACTCGTCATTAACAGCCTTGGTGACAAAGAGAGCCGAGCGGATTACCGTAAGGCACTTGTGGAACACTTTGAGCCAAGAATTGATGAGTTCTGTCATGACTGCCAAACGCGATTACATCAAAATCCATTACGTATTCTTGATTGTAAAAAGGATCGTGACCATGAATTGATGGCAACAGCTCCGTCCATTCAGGAATATCTTAATGATGAATCACGGACTTATTTTGAAAAGGTGAAGCAATACTTAACGGATATAGGCATTGAATATGTAGTCGATTCAAATTTAGTGCGTGGTCTTGACTATTACAACCATACGGCATTTGAAATTATGAGCAATGCAGAAGGCTTTGGCGCCATTACAACTTTAGCTGGTGGTGGTCGTTATGATGGTCTTGTTGAAGGAATTGGTGGCCCCGAATCCCCTGGGATCGGTTTTGCCATGAGCATTGAGCGTTTCCTATCAGCAATCGATGCTGAAAAGATTGAACTTCCAGTAAAAGACGGCATTGACCTATACATTGCTGCACTTGGAGATCAAGCGAAAGATTATTCCGTTTCATTATTAAACCGTCTTCGAAAAGAAGGCATTTCAAGCGAAATGGATTATACAGGGAAGAAACTAAAGGCACAATTTAAATCGGCTGATCGTCTGAAAGCCAAGTTTATTGCGGTTCTTGGTGATGCTGAGCTTGAGCAGAACATTGTGAATGTAAAAGATTCAACAACAGGAGAACAAATTGAAGTGAAGCTTGATGAGCTGATTCAAATGATGAAAGCCCACCAGAAAGCATAGAGAAGGAGTGGAATGTTTGTGTTAGGTAGAACTTTTTATTGTGGAGAAGTAACAGAAGACCAAATTGGTCAGACAGTTGTATTAAAGGGATGGGTCCAAAAAAGACGTGACCTTGGTGGATTAATCTTTATTGATCTGCGCGACCGTTCTGGCATTGTACAAATTGTCTTCAACCCAGACCTATCAAAAGAGGCGCTTGAGACAGCAGAATCGATTCGAAATGAATATGTTCTGGATATTAAAGGAACCGTTGTTGCAAGAGAAGAAGCAACAATTAACCCGAATTTAAAAACAGGTAAAATAGAGATTCAAGTAGAATCTGTTTCAGTCATAAATGAAGCGAAGACGCCTCCATTTATGATCTCAGATCAAGCAGATGAAGTATCAGAAGATGTGCGATTAAAATATCGATATCTAGATCTTCGCCGTCCGGCTATGTTTGAAACGATGAAAATGAGACATGAAGTCACAAAAGCATTCCGCCATTTCTTAGATGACAACGGCTTTCTAGACATTGAAACACCGATTTTAACCAAAAGTACTCCGGAAGGTGCACGTGATTACCTTGTCCCAAGCCGTGTACATGAAGGGGAGTTCTATGCATTGCCTCAATCTCCACAAATCTTTAAGCAGTTACTGATGGCATCAGGAATGGATCGTTACTATCAAATTGCGCGTTGCTTTAGAGACGAAGACTTGCGTGCTGACCGCCAACCAGAATTCACTCAAGTCGATATCGAAATGTCCTTTATGAGTCAAGAGGACATCATGAATCTAGCTGAAGAGATGATGGCGAAGGTGATGAAAGATGTCAAAGACGTTGATCTTACATTGCCCCTACCACGTATGACGTACGATGAAGCGATGAACTCGTATGGATCGGATAAACCGGATACACGTTTTGACATGAAACTTGTGAACATATCAGACACGGTGAAGGATTCAGATTTTAAAGTCTTCAGTGGTGCTGTGAAAAGTGGCGGAGCTGTCAAAGCGATCAATGTGAAAGGCGCCGCAGCCAACTACTCTAGAAAAGACATTGATGTACTGGGTGTATTTGCAGCCAACTACGGGGCAAAAGGTTTAGCGTGGTTAAAAGCTGAAGGGGCAGAACTAAAAGGACCAATCGCCAAATTCTTTGATGAAACGAAGCAATCAGAGTTAAAGCAGCATCTACAAGTAGAAGAGGGCGACCTATTACTTTTCGTCGCTGACAAAACGTCTGTTGTGCACGATGCGCTTGGAGCCCTTCGCTTAAAACTTGGCAAAGAGCTTGGACTCATTGACGAGTCTGTTTTCAATTTCTTATGGGTCGTGGATTGGCCACTACTTGAAAAGGATGAAGAAGAAGGCCGCTTTTATGCAGCTCACCATCCATTCACGATGCCAGTTCGAGATGATCTTGAATTTATCGAAACGAGACCAGAAGACATGAAAGCACAGGCTTATGACCTTGTGTTAAATGGCTACGAGCTTGGCGGAGGATCTATTCGTATTTTTGAAAAGGACATTCAAGAGAAAATGTTCGGTTTACTAGGCTTTTCCGAGGAAGAAGCATACGAACAATTTGGCTTCCTGCTAGAGGCGTTTGAACACGGTGTTCCTCCGCATGGCGGAATTGCGCTTGGTCTTGACCGTTTAGTGATGCTACTTGCAGGCAGGTCTAACTTAAGAGATACAATTGCTTTCCCTAAAACAGCTAGTGCCAGCTGTGTTTTAACAGATGCACCAGGTAAGGTAAGTGAAGCGCAACTTGAAGAACTAAATTTAACCATTAAAACAAAAGTAAAACAGTAAAAGAGGCGCATCTATATCGGCATGTAAACGCTTGAAAAACACACATGCCTATGATATGCTTTGATCAAAATAAACAAGAAAGTCCTGATACGTACGGTGGTTACCTAGTTTTGACCGAACACTTTTTTATACGGGAGCTTGACTTTCCTTTCTGCATACAAGCCTCTTTTGAGGACGTATAAGGTTAGGAAGAAAGCACCCACCTGCATGGTGCGGGGTTCAAAACGAAGGAAAATGCTGGCGGCGTGATCGGGACTTTTTTGTGTTTTTTTCTTCTAATGAAGGATGACGGAGAAGTCTGAATATGTTATGATTCTTTCGATTCATTTTAAATAAAGGTGGAGTGAGGCACTTGTTACATCAGTTTTCAAGAAACGAGCTTGCCATTGGCAAGGAAGGCTTAGATATATTAAAAAACAGTACAGTTGCCGTGCTTGGTGTAGGTGGCGTTGGTTCATTTTCAGCCGAAGCGTTGGCTCGCTCTGGCGTTGGACGTATTGTTCTTGTAGATAAAGATGATATTGATATTACGAATGTAAATCGACAGTTACCGGCACTTTTGTCAACCGTTGGTCAGCCTAAGGTTGACTTGATGAAGGCGAGAATCGCTGATATTAACCCGGAATGTGAAGTTGTCGCATTAAAGATGTTTTACACAGAGGAAACATACGAACAGTTTTTTGAATATCCGCTGGACTATGTGATCGATGCATCAGATACCATTCATTACAAAATTCACTTAATGAAAGAATGCCTGAAACGAAATGTGAACATGATTTCCAGTATGGGAGCTGCAAACAAAACAGACCCGACCCGTTTCAAAATCGATGATATTTCGAAAACACATACAGATCCAATTGCGAAGGTTGTGAGAACACGTCTACGCAAAGAAGGCATCCGTAAAGGGATTCAAGTCATTTTCTCTGACGAAAGCCCAATTGTGATTCGTGAAGATGTTCGAAAAGAAGTAGGAAATGATGAAGCGAAGATTCGCAAGGCGAAAATGCCGCCGTCATCCAACGCATTTGTCCCGTCTGTTGCTGGACTGATCATGGGTGGTCATGTCATTATGGATCTTGTAAAAGACATCCCAATCACACGTGTGAAGGATAAATAAAGACCCCGCCTGCTAAGTGCAGGGGGCTTTTTTATTTTTGTCGTTTGAGATTCTCATAAATTTGCTTAAGTGCACCTTCAAATTTCCCGGTCTGCTTTGGCTGATAGTACTGCTTATTTTTGAGTGGATCAGGTAAATATTGCTGTTTTACCCAGCCGTTCTCATAATCATGTGGATATAAATAATCCACGCCTCGTCCAAGTGCCGCTGCGCCTTTATAGTGCGTGTCTTTTAAATGAATAGGCACATCACCGATTTTCCCTGATCGAATGTCATGTAATGCCGCATCAATCGCTGTATAAGCCGAGTTCGATTTTGGAGAAAGGCATAGCTCGATAACGGCATTGGCTAGTGGGATACGAGCTTCTGGGAAGCCTACCCTCTCGGCTGTTTGAATGGCGCTTAATACGCGAGGACCCGCTTGCGGACTGGCAAGACCAATATCCTCATAAGCCATCACAAGTAGTCTTCTTGAAATGCTCTCAAGATCTCCAGCTTCAATGAGCCTGGCTAGATAGTGAAGAGCCGCATCTACATCAGATCCTCTTATGGATTTTTGGAAAGCCGATAGGACATCGTAATGAGCATCGCCATTTTTATCATGGGAAAAGCTCTTTTTTTGCAAGCATTCTTCTGCGGCGGCTAGGGTAATCAAAATGTGACCCGTTTCATCTGTTTTCGTTGATAAAACCGCCAGTTCAAGTGCATTTAAAGCAGACCGAACGTCACCTCCGCATCCATTTGCGAAATGATTCATCGCCTCATCATCAACAGTGACAGTATATCCACCAAGTCCTCGATGTTCATCTTGTAACGCCCTTGTTAATGCCGCTTCGATTTGCTCTGTTTCCAGTGGTTTTAGCTCGAATATTTGGGTTCGGCTCCGAATGGCAGGGTTAATCGCATGATATGGATTGGCTGTAGTTGCACCAATTAAGATGATCATGCCATTTTCTAAATAAGGAAGGAGGAAATCCTGTTTCCCTTTATCCAGTCTGTGGACTTCGTCTAAGATCAGTATGACCTGCCCGCTCATTTTTGCTTCAGCAGCGACGGCCTCCATATCTTTCTTGTTATGAATGACCGCATTCAATGTACGAAAAGCAATGCTTGTACTACCAGCTATTGCAGTGGCGATCGATGTTTTGCCAATACCCGGCGGTCCGTATAAAATCATCGAGGACAAATGTTTCGCCTCGACCATTCGTCTTATTATTTGACCTTCTCCAACGAGATGCTCTTGGCCTATAATGTCTTCAATATGACTTGGCCGCATCCGATAAGCTAAAGGTTTCATGATTATCTCTCCTAAAGCAATGTCTTGTTTGTATAGCGTACCGAAATTTCACCAAATAGAAAAGGGATGTGCACTCAAATGATGCTTAGAACCCGCGAATGAAAGTTGCCTGAAAGTGTGATATAATTGCTTTTGGTCTATAGTTCAGCGTATATGAAATCAGCAAAATAATTGATGACATAGAATAGAAAACGCAGAGGTGTTCAACGTGAAAATATCAACTAAAGGCAGATATGGTCTGACGATCATGATAGAATTAGCCAAAAAATATGGCGAAGGCCCTATTTCATTAAAATCAATCGCTCAAAACAACGATTTGTCTGAGCATTATTTAGAACAGCTTGTATCCCCGCTTCGCAATTCCCGCCTTGTGAAAAGTGTTCGCGGCGCTTATGGCGGTTATGTACTTGCTCATGAACCAAATGAGATCACAGCTGGTGATATTATTCGTGTCTTAGAAGGACCCATTAGTCCTGTTGAAGTCATTGAGAACGAAGAGCCAGCAAAACGTGCGTTATGGATTCGTATTCGTGATGCAGTAAAAGACGTACTGGACAATACAACTCTTGAAGACTTGGCTAGCTATACAGATGACGGCGATCAAGACGCGTATATGTTCTATATTTAAATCAGAGGTGTACCGGAAATGGAACGAATCTATTTAGATCATGCGGCAACAACTCCTATGGATCAGCGTGTGGTGGACAAGATGTTGCCTTTTTTCACAGAAACTTTTGGCAATCCCTCTAGTATTCATTCATATGGGCGCGAGGCAAGAAAGTGGCTCGATGAAGCAAGAGAAGTCATTGCAGGAGAATTACACTGTAAACCGCAGGAGATGATTCTCACAAGCGGAGGAACAGAAGCCGACAATTTGGCCATCACAGGTGTAGCTATGGCGAGGCAGCATGAAGGGAAACACATCATTACGGTCAAAACAGAACATCATGCAGTATTGCATACGTGTGAACGTTTAGAGAAGATCGGGTTTGATATCACATATCTACAGGTCGATCACACAGGATTGATTCAATTAGAGCAATTAAAACAAGCACTGAGAGATGATACAATTCTCGTCACCATCATGTACGGAAACAATGAAACTGGTGTCATTCAGCCGATAAAAGAAATTGGTGACTTGTTAAAAGACCATTCCGCTTATTTTCATACAGATGCCGTGCAGGCTTTCGGGACGGTTCCGATTGATGTAGCGGATCTTCACATTGATCTCTTATCAGCTTCTGGTCATAAGCTGAATGGTCCGATGGGGACAGGCTTTCTATATGCTCATGAACATGTGAAACTATCGCCCCAACTGTTCGGAGGAGAGCAAGAACGAAAACGGCGTGCCGGTACTGAAAATGTAGCGGGGATCGTTGGACTAGCAGAATCTGTACATCTGACAAAGCAAAATAGAAGAGAAAAAGCCATGCATTATGGTAAGCTCAAAGATATCATGATCCAAGTATTTGAAGAAGAATCACTTGATTTCTCTATAAATGGACACCCGACAAAGACATTACCACATATCTTAAATGTTTATTTCCCGGGTGTTTCGATTGAATCATTACTTGTGAATTTAGATATGGAAGGAATCGCTGTTTCAAGCGGATCAGCATGTACGGCTGGATCTGTCCTTCCTTCGCACGTGTTAAGCGCCATGTATGGCGAGGAAGCAAAAGAGCTGACCTCATCAGTCAGAATAAGCTTCGGACTTGGAAACGAAGAGGATCATGTGAAACAGGCGGCACTCACGATAGCGGCTGTGGTGAAACGTCTCGTTAAATAAGTGATTCTCTTCTTCCTGTGTGAAAAATGAAACAGCCAATCATTAGAACGAAACACGAACGCTGTTTCATTGAAATTGGAGTTGATGAAGATGACAAAAAGACCAGAAGAGACAAGAGTTGTGGTTGGAATGTCTGGAGGCGTCGATTCATCAGTTGCGGCTCTTTTACTAAAGGAGCAAGGATATGATGTAATCGGCATATTTATGAAAAACTGGGATGATACAGATGAAAATGGTGTATGTACAGCAACAGAAGATTACGAAGATGTGATTCGTGTCTGTAACCAAATTGGCATCCCTTATTATGCGGTAAATTTCGAGAAGCAATATTGGGACAAAGTGTTTCAATATTTCCTTGATGAATATAAAGCAGGCAGAACACCAAATCCGGATGTCATGTGTAACAAGGAAATAAAGTTCAAAGCCTTCCTTGAACATGCCTTATCGCTTGGTGCAGATTACTTAGCAACGGGTCACTATGCCCGTGTTGACAGAACAGGTGATGAAGTCAACATGCTAAGAGGTCTTGATGCGAATAAAGATCAGACTTATTTTTTAAATCAACTGACACAAGAACAGCTTGATAAAGTCATGTTCCCCATCGGTAATTTAGAGAAAAGTAAGGTTCGTGAATTAGCGAAGGAAGCAGAGCTTGCAACAGCAACGAAAAAAGACTCGACGGGGATCTGCTTTATCGGGGAGAGAAACTTCAAAACGTTCCTCAGTCAGTATTTGCCTGCACAGCCTGGTGTTATGCAGACAATGGACGGAGAAGTAAAAGGTGAGCATGATGGGCTGATGTATTACACCATCGGTCAGCGCCAAGGACTTGGCATTGGTGGAAGCGGCGATCCTTGGTTCGTCGTCGGGAAAGATTTAGAGCAAAATGTCTTATTTGTTGAACAAGGCTTCCACAATCCACTTTTATATTCTGATAGCATTACAGCCGTTAATATTAGCTGGACCCGCCCGCATATTGTGGACGAAAACGGTGAATTAACATGTACAGCAAAATTCAGATACCGACAAGAAGATCATCAAGTCAAAGTGAAATTGACTGGTGAGCAAGAAGCGATGGTCTATTTTGAAGAACCAGTTCGTGCTGTCACCCCAGGACAAGCCGTTGTCTTTTATGATGGCGACGAATGTCTTGGTGGCGGTACAATTGATGATGTCTTGAAAGATGGCCAAAAGCTATCGTATGTTTAACATGTTTAAAAACCTCAACGTAGCTGTTGAGGTTTTTTAATGAAAGGTGATGAAAGAAATGAATCATAACGAGATCGGCATAGAAGCTTTGAATCAAGGAGACATCGAGAAGGCAGCAGAAGCTTTTACAAAAGCAATTGAAGAAAGCCCGAAAGATCCTGTCCCATATATCAATTTCGCAAACTTACTATCGAGTATTAATGAGTTTGAACGTGCGTTGAACTTCTTTCAAAAAGCAATTGAATTAGATCGTACAGCAGCAGCTGCCTATTACGGGGCAGGAAATGTGTACACATTAAAAGAAGACTTTATGAAAGCCAAAGACTTCTTTGAACAAGCACTCAAAGCAGGAATGGAAAATAGCGATTTGTATTATATGTTAGGACAAACGCTCATGAAATTAGAGCAACCAAAGCTTGCCATGCCTTACCTACAGCGTGCTGTTGAACTAAACGAAGAAGATAATGAAGCCAGATTCCAATTTGGGATGTGTTTGGCAAATGAACATTTGCTTGAAGAAGCCGTCACCACGTTTACTGAAGTCGTAGCACGTGACCCGCAGCACGCAGATGCCTTTTATAATTTAGGGGTTGCGTATGCATATTTAGAGAAAAGAGAAGAAGCCCTAGAGATGCTAGGAAAAGCCGTTGAAGTGCAGCCAGATCACATGCTCGCACTACACGCACAAAAGCTCATCCAAGAGGCAGAATAGAAGGAAGGAGGGAAGACCTGTGCAGGAACATCCAGATCAAATGAAGCTTGAGGATGAACCCTTTTTAAAAGGTACGGTTCAAGCTGTTATTTTCCATAATGAGAGTAACTTTTACTCGGTGTTAAAAGTGAAAGTCATTGACACATCAGAAAACTTAGAGGAAAAAACGGCTTCTGTCACAGGCTACTTCCCAGCACTTCATGAGGAGGAAACCTACACCTTTTACGGCAAAGTCACAAGCCATCCGAAGTTTGGTGAACAGTTTCAAGCGACTCATTTTCAAAAGGAAGTGCCAACAACGAAGCAAGGCATCATTCAATATCTCTCGAGTGACTTATTTGAAGGGATAGGGAAAAAGACAGCTGAGGAAATCGTGAATCAGCTCGGCGATCAGACGCTTCATAAAATTATGCGTGACACCTCTGTCTTATATGACGTCCCGCGGTTATCAAAAAAGAAAGCAGATAAACTGGCTGCTGCGCTTCAGGAACATCAAGGTCTAGAACAAATTATGATCAACTTGAACCAATATGGATTTGGCCCTCAGCTGAGTATGAAGATTTATCAAGTGTATGAAAGTGAAACATTGCAAAAGATCGAGGAAAATCCATATCAACTCGTCAAAGATGTAGAAGGAATCGGTTTTATTAAAGCCGATGAACTTGGCGCAAGAACAGGTATTTCGGGAAGTGATCCAGATCGTATTCGCGCAGCAATACTTTACACAGTAGAGACAGCCAGCTTGCAAGACGGACATACGTACATACAAACGAAGGATCTGATCATTGAAACCCGTAAGCTGCTCAATCAAACAGGAAATGATTACAAAGTCACTGAAATGGATGTCGCCAATCAAATCATCGCCCTTGGTGAAGGGAAAGAGATGATGATTGAAGATGACCGGTGCTATCATCCGTCCTTGTTTTATGCAGAACAAAGTGTGGCCAAACGAATTCAAAAAATCGTCTCACAAACCGAATATGAAAATCAATTTCCTGAATCAGAATTCCTACTTGCCCTTGGTGAATTGGAGGAACGATTAGGTGTCCAGTATGCCCCGTCACAAAAAGAAGCGATTCAAAAAGCGCTGATGTCCCCTATGTTGCTATTAACAGGCGGTCCTGGAACAGGGAAGACCACAGTCATTAAAGGAATCGTTGAGCTGTATAGCGATCTTCACGGTGTATCACTTGATCCGGGTGATTATAAAAAAGATGAAACGTTTCCATTTGTGCTTGCGGCACCAACTGGGCGGGCAGCTAAACGCATGACAGAATCAACCGGACTTCCCGCTGTGACCATTCACCGGCTGTTAGGCTGGAATGGATCAGAAGGTTTTTCGCATGATGAGGATCAACCGATTGAAGGGAAACTTGTCATCATCGATGAATCAAGTATGTTAGATATTTGGCTTGCCAATCATCTGTTTAAAGCGATCCCAGACCATGTTCAAGTCATTATGGTAGGAGATGAGCACCAGCTTCCATCTGTTGGACCCGGTCAAGTATTAAGGGATTTACTTGCCTCAAATGCCGTTCCAGCGGTCACCTTAACAGATATTTACCGTCAGGCAGACGGATCAACCATTGTTGAACTTGCTCATGATATGAAAAATGGTGTCATCCCGAAAGATATCACAGCACGATCTAAAGATCGTTCCTTTATTCAATGTACAGCGGATCAAATGCAAGAAGTCATTGAAAAGGTTGTTCAGAATGCGGCTCAAAAAGGATTTACAGCAAAAGATATTCAAGTATTAGCTCCGATGTATAAAGGAAAAGCGGGCATCAATGAACTGAATAAAATGTTACAGCAAATCTTAAATCCGAAAAAACCAAAAGGAAGGGAAATACCATTTGGTGATGTGGTGTACAGGACTGGAGATAAGGTGCTTCAGCTTGTGAATCAACCGGAGAATCACATTTTTAACGGTGATATTGGCGAAATTGTCTCGATTTTTTATGCCAAAGAGAATACGGAAAAAGAAGATATGGCAGTCATCTCTTTTGATGGAAATGAAATCACCTTTACGAAAAAGGACTTTCATCAATTTACACATGCCTATTGCTGCTCTATTCATAAATCGCAGGGCAGTGAGTTTCCGATCGTTGTACTGCCGGTGGTGAGGAGTTATTATCGAATGCTTCGGCGAAATCTTTTGTACACAGCCATTACACGAAGCAAAAAGTTTTTAATTCTTTGCGGAGAAGAATCAGCTCTAGAATGGGGCGTTAAAAATAACGATGATTCCCTCAGACAGACGTCACTAACAATGCGGCTCACGAGCACGCATCAGGTGATGGATGCTGAGCTTGAAGCACTTCAAAAACAGCTTCCGTTCAGCGTACATGACGCAAATATTGGCATGGAGGGAATCACTCCGTTTGATTTTATGCAAGAGTAAATGGCTTCCTTCATGGAAGCCATTTCTTCGTATGAGTCATGTAGCAAACGCACACGATAAGACTGTTCCGCAAAAGGTGGTTGATCACATTTTGAGAACATGTCGAGAGCTTGAAGGAATGTCTATCTATCTGAAAGAGCAGTCTCATTCACTTGGTCATATCAAAGATATTTGCTTTTTAGCCGGTGGTCGCTGCGGAGGATATGTGTTAGATGGGAAAAAGAAAGACTGTACACTTATCCCGTTCTCAGCTGGCGATCAACTGACAGACAAAGGTCTATATATAAACAGCCAGGAGGGAGTCGAACTGGATTCCTCTACCCCATCATTCTTTTTTTCGAAATTAAAAAAGAAAATGATGCAATCACCTGATGGTGAAAACTTAGGCATTTTGGAAGATGTATACTTTTGCACACAATCGGGCACAATCGTAGCATATGAACTCTCGGACGGCTTCTTTACAGAGCTATCAGGGATTCGGAAACAGCTGCACGCTGCCGGAACCTTGATGAACGTTCAAAAGGAAGCACTGGTTCTAAACCGAACGTAAAGAGGTGCTGATTATGCTCATTTGCCCAAATTGCAAATGTAAAGACATCGGAAAAATTGGGGTCAATCAATATTATTGTTGGGGCTGTTTTATTGAATTGACACTGTCGAAAGGCAAAATTGCTACACACCAAGTGGAGGAAGACGGTACACTAAGCAGTTTAGACGATCTGTTTAGTGATGATGAACGTTCAATTCAACTATAAGTGTTAAGGGGGAATTTCGAATGGGCAAAATGACTTCTTCACTATTAACGCTTGGTGCAGGTGCACTTGCATATCACTTTGCAAGTAGATATGATATGCCATCTAAGCGAGATATGAAAAAGCTAAGAAAACGTGCTATGCGTATGTTTTAACAGAAAGAGGGACATCCGCCCTTGAGCGGATGTCCTTTTTTATATCTGTCTGTATTCTAAACGCCGTGCAAGTAAGGATAAGCTGAAATTGACGATAAAGTACATCAATGCTGCCAAAAGGAAAATAGGAAGTAAGTATGTCTGGCTCTGACCATTTAAAATTTGCGCGTGATGTAATAGTTCAGGCAGTGCAATGACAACGGCTAGCGAAGTATCCTTTAAAAGTGAGATAAATTGACTCACAATCGGTGGGACCATGCGTCGTAAGGCTTGAGGCATTATGATCATCCTTAATGTTTGAATAGAGGTTAAACCAGATGATCTGGCAGCTTCCACCTGTCCCGTTTCAATTGACTGAAGACCACTCCGTATAATTTCTGATAGCATCGCTGATTCAAAAACGGTTAAAGCAGCGATAGCAGAGGCTGTAATACTTAATTGAATGCCGATTTCAGGCAGTGCAAAATACGTGAAAAAGATGATGAGCAATAGTGGTAGGTTCCGAATCGTCTCGACGACGACCGCAAGGACCTTTGATAAAACTGGAATTTGAGCGAATCGCAACGTACCAACGATTAAGCCGATCATAAAGCTTAGAATGATGGAGATAAAAGCCACTTTTAAGGTGACAGCAAATCCTTCAAGTAAAAAGGTGAGATGATCAGGTTGATAGGCACCTAAAAAATCCATGAGATTCCTCCTTTCTAGTGGCTTCTGGCTAATCTTTTTTCCAAATAACCTACGCCTAGACTAAGTGGAATGGTTAATAGTAAATAAAACATAGCGACAAAGATGTATACATCAAAGGTGACAAATGTTCTGGAAGCGATAAGATCCCCTTGATACATGAGATCAAACCCTGCAATGACACCTAGTATGGAGGAGTTTTTAACAAGGTTAATAAACTGATTCCCAAGAGGGGGGATAACAATTTTAATCGCTTGCGGCAGAATGATATATCGCATTGTCCCGCCGTATGATAGACCAGAAGCCCGGGCTGCTTCCATTTGGCCAATGGGGACAGCTTGTATACCAGCTCGAATGGCTTCAGCAATAAAGGCAGAGGTATAAATGGCAAGTGCAATGGTTCCAGCGGTGAACCCATCTGCCACAATCCCAAGCACCGGTAGTCCAAAGAAGAAAACAAATGTGATCAATAATAACGGAATATTCCGAATAAATTCCACATAAGCCGTCCCTAGCCAGTTCAGCGGTCTTAGTGGTGCAATTCTCATAATGGCAATAAGTGTACCGATCAAAAAACTTCCGATTAAGGCAATGATACTTGCGCCAACGGTATATTGGAACCCTTCTAGATAAAGATGTATATTCTCAATCAAAATGGAAAAGCGCAGCAATTAGTTCACGTCCTTCCTGATTAACAGGAGAGCCTTCAAGCGGCTCACCTGATGGCATGTGTCTTTGCCGGTCAAATCAAGATTCATTGATCCACTTCTTATAAATGTTGTCATACTCTCCATTTTCCTTTAGAGCTTTCAGTGCTTTGTTCATAGCTTCTGTCAATTCTTGATCGCCTTTTTTCACGGCAATTCCATAAGGCTCATCTGTAAAGGTTCCTCCAACCACCTCGTAACTTGAGTCCTCGTCTGCCATGCCAAATAAAATCGCATTATCAGTTGTGAGCACCTGTCCTTGATTTGATTTTAATGCGGTAAAAGCTTCTTGATAGTTTTCAAATTCTAAAACGGACGCGGCAGGAGCTTTCTCGCGAATGTTTTGAGCAGAGGTAGATCCTTTTACTGCCAGCACTTTGGTGCCTTTTTTAATATCGTCAATTGATTGTATGTCGCTTCCTTTTTTCACAAGCAGTGATTGTCCTGCTTCAAAGTAGACATCAGAGAAGTTCACTTCTTTTTTACGCTCGTCTGTGATTGTCATAGTCGCCACAATGGCATGGATATCCCCTTTTTGTAGTAAAGGGATTCTTGTTTTAGAGGTGACTTCCTTAAATTCTACTTTTGCCTTCTCACCAAGCATTTCCTTTGCGATGGCTTTGGCAATATCAATATCAAACCCTTCGATATCACCGGTACTAGGATTCTTGAGCCCAAAGAGGCGAGTATCATTTTTTACCCCGAAAACGATTGTTTTCTCTTTCTTAATGGCTTCCAGAGAGCTTCTCGGTTTCGCATCAGTTGAGCCTTTTTCAGCAGTACCACAAGCAGCAAGTGCAACCATCAGGCAAGACATTAAGAGCATGAATCCTACACGCTTTCTTTTTTTCATTATTCATTCCCCCTAGTGATTTAAAATTCGGCTTAAAAATAACTGGGCGCGTTTCTCACGCGGTTTTTCATAAAAAGCAGCCGGTGTGGATTCTTCAATGATTCTTCCTTCATCAATAAAGACAATGCGGTCAGCTACCTCTCGAGCAAAGCCCATCTCGTGTGTGACGACGACCATGGTCATTCCTTCACGGGCGAGCTGTTTCATGACATCCAGTACCTCTCCGATCATCTCTGGATCAAGAGCAGAAGTAGGTTCATCGAACAGCATGACCTCAGGTTTCATGGCGAGTCCCCTTGCAATGGCGACACGCTGCTGCTGCCCTCCAGAAAGCCTGGAAGGATAAGCGTCTGCTTTATCAGGAATACCGACTTTATTTAAGTAAAATTCAGCCGTTTCTTTTGCTTCTTCCTTGCTCACTTTTTTCACCTTCATAGGTGCGAGCATGATGTTTTCAAGCACCGTCTTATGTGGGTAGAGATGAAAGTGTTGAAACACCATCCCAATGTTTTGCCTGATGAGGTTGATGTTGGTCTTGGGGTGCTGAACAGACACTTGGTTGACGAGCACTTTCCCATCGTCAATGCTTTCAAGACGATTGATGCACCTGAGCATGGTGCTTTTACCAGATCCTGAAGGACCGATGATCACAACAACCTCACCTTTTTGAATATGTAGGTTAATGTCCTTAAGTACGTGGAACTCGCCATAATGCTTGTTGACTTCTTCGAATGTGATCATAAAGAACCTCCTCTAATGTTTATTGGCTCACACGGATTCAAGCGGCAATTGTGTAAAAAGAGGGGAAAAATCAGTGACTTTGGATAGAACGGTATGTTTTATGTGTATTCATTTTTAACAAAGTTAGGACAAATTTTATTTACATGGATAATTACAGAAGAAGGTTAAACAATAAGTAGAGAGGTGAAAAAGGTGAAGAAACGTCCGATTGAGTTTCTAATATATGCTGCAGGTGTCCTGCTTGTCCTTGCATCCCTACTCATTTTGATTCAGCTAGACGAGTTATGGGTGCCTATTTTTTTATTACTGAAAGCTGTTCTGATCCCGCTTCTCATCGCCATTTTTATTTCTTACTTGCTTTATCCAATTGTTGAAAGGTTGCACGGGCGAGGATTGCCGAGAACATTAAGTTTGTTACTCATTTATGTGTTGTTTTTCGGAGGTATTGGGTTTGCTGTCTATAAAGGTGCACCGGTGATGATCGAGCAGTTAAATGAGTTGTCAGAACAAATTCCTGTGCTGGCAGAAACCTATAATGGGACTTTATCTCGTATCCATCAGCATACAAGTCATTGGCCAGACGGACTGCATGAACGACTAGATCGCTTCATCGTTCAATCGGAAACATATGCAGCAAATGGCGCAGAGCGGATGGTTCTAAGCTGTAGAGTCTTACTGGATTACGCATTAGTCGCAGCACTTATTCCTTTTCTTGTTTTTTATATGGTAAAAGATATGAATACAATGAAACGAGCAGCCTGGTATTTAACGCCGCCAAGACTTCGGAAGAGGGGACAAGCCTTTGTGAAAGCTGTGGATGACTCGCTTGGTAATTACATTAGGGGGCAATTACTTGTTTGTTCATTGATTGGGGGAGCTGCATCTATCGCTCTATGGCTGTTTCATATTCCTTATCCACTTGTATTAGGTCTGCTCATTGGGGCGACGAATGTGATTCCGTATTTCGGTCCTATTATTGGTGCAATTCCTGCTGTATTTATCGCTTTCACCATTTCTGTAAAGTCAGTGATCATTGTGCTCATCACTGTCGCTGTCTTGCAATTTTTAGAAAGTAATGTGCTCAGCCCGATTATTGTGGGGAGAAGTCTGCACATGCACCCTGTCGTCATTATGCTCGTTTTACTAGCTGGTGGAGAGTTATTTGGCTTAATTGGCATGATTTTAGCTGTGCCGTCCGCAGCGATTATCAGAGTGATCATTGTACAATTTATCCTGATGAGGCGAAGCGTTCATTGACAATTTGAGCCGAGTTGTCTATAATAATTTCGATTCATACATAGTGAATTCAATGATGGACCCGAGTACGTTAAAAAGCTGTTGCAGAGAGAGGCTTTATTTGCTGAGAAAAGCCTCATCAGACCTTTAACAGAAGCTAGTCCTGAGTGCAGATAAACACTGCCGCTCTCTTCCGGCGTTATCGGATGTGAAGGTGATAGACAATGATGTCTATAATCAGGGTGGTACCGCGAGAGCATCTCGTCCCTGTGTAAGTATTTTTATGCTTGCATAGGGCGGGATGTTTTTTCGTTTGTGTGGAGATAGATGAACTGAAAGGGAGGATTTTTGAAATGAAAACTTTAACTTCTGCTCAAGTACGCCAAATGTTTTTGGACTTTTTTAAAGAAAAAGGACATGCCGTAGAACCGAGTGCTTCACTCGTACCGCATGATGATCCAACACTTTTATGGATTAACAGCGGGGTGGCAACATTAAAAAAATACTTTGATGGCCGCGTAGTACCTGAAAACCCGCGAATTTGTAATGCACAAAAGTCGATTCGTACGAATGATATTGAAAATGTAGGGAAAACAGCCCGTCACCATACGTTCTTTGAAATGCTTGGCAACTTCTCAATCGGTGATTATTTTAAAGAAGAAGCCATTGAATGGGCATGGGAATTCCTAACGAGTGATGAGTGGGTTGGTTTTGATCCAAACCTGTTATCCGTTACGGTTCATCCAGAAGATGAAGAGGCTTATCTCCTATGGAAAGATAAAATAGGAGTTCCAGAAGAGCGCATTATTCGCCTTGAGGGGAACTTCTGGGATATTGGCGAAGGACCAAGTGGCCCGAATACCGAAATTTTCTATGACCGCGGTGAAGCATACGGAAACGACATCAACGATCCAGAATTATATCCAGGTGGAGAAAATGAGCGCTACCTAGAAGTATGGAACCTCGTTTTTTCTGAATTTAACCATAACCCAGATGGCACATACACACCGCTACCAAAGAAAAACATTGATACAGGGATGGGCCTTGAACGAATGGTATCAGTCATTCAAAATGTCCCAACGAACTTTGATACAGACTTATTCATGCCGATTATTCGTGCAGTAGAAACGATCTCTGGAGAAAGCTATGGAGAGACAAAGGAAAAGGATACAGCATTTAAAGTCATTGCTGATCACATTCGCACTGTAGCTTTTGCAGTGAGTGATGGAGCACTACCTTCTAATGAAGGACGTGGTTATGTACTCAGACGTTTGTTACGCCGCGCTGTTCGTTATGCAAAAACGATCCACATTCATCGTCCATTTATGTATGATCTTGTGCCTGTTGTGGCAGAGGTCATGAAGGATTTCTATCCAGATGTCCAAGCAAAAGAAGAATTCATTGCAAAAGTGATCAAAAACGAGGAAGAACGTTTCCATGAAACCTTAAATGAAGGGTTAGCCATCTTGTCAGAGGTAATCAAGAAAGAAAAAGACAAAGGAAGCTCACAAATTTCAGGGGAAGACGTATTCAAACTGTATGACACCTATGGATTCCCTGTCGAGCTAACAGAGGAATATGCACAAGATGAACACATGACAGTAGATGCTGAGGGTTTCCAAGCAGAAATGGAGAAACAGCGTGACCGTGCTAGAAAAGCGAGACAAGATGTCGGCAGTATGCAGGTTCAAGGTGGTGCTTTAGGAGATATTAAAGTAGAAAGCACATTCGTTGGATACGAAAATTTATCATCTACAACTCAGGTGATTGAGTTGCTACAAGACGGTGAAATTGTCGCAGAAGCGCATGAAGGCGAAACTGTTCAACTTCTTCTCGATGAAACGCCTTTTTATGCAGAAAGCGGCGGTCAAGTAGCGGATAAAGGATTCTTAAAAAGTGCAGAAGCCATCATTGAAATCAAAGATGTCAAAAAGGCTCCAAATGGTCAGCATGTCCATGAAGGAGTGGTCACAAGTGGTACTGTACAAAAAGGTCTTGATATGACGGCTGAAGTAGAATCAGCTCTTCGAAAAGGCATTGTGAAAAACCATACTGCGACGCACTTGCTTCACCAGGCATTGAAAGATGTATTAGGTAGCCATGTCAATCAGGCAGGTTCACTGGTCAATGAGAATAGACTTCGTTTTGACTTCTCTCATTTTGGACAAGTCACAAAAGAAGAGCTATCTCAAATTGAAAAAATCGTCAATGAAAAGATTTGGGAAGGCATTTCGGTTGCGATCGACTTAAAACCGATTGCTGAAGCAAAAGAAATGGGCGCAATGGCGCTATTTGGCGAGAAATATGGTGATATCGTCCGCGTGGTCCAAGTAGGCGATTACAGCATTGAACTATGCGGTGGATGCCATGTACAAAATACAGCTGAAATCGGTTTGTTTAAAATTGCTTCTGAATCGGGTATTGGTGCTGGAACTCGCCGTATTGAGGCTGTCACTGGGAAAGGTGCCTATGAAGAATTAAATGACCAGCTTGCGATTTTAGAAAAGGCAGCTAGTGAGCTGAAATCAAATACGAAGGATGTACCAAAACGAATTGCTTCTTTACAGGCAGATGTAAAAGAGGTTCAAAGAGAAAATGAATCACTCCTTGCGAAATTAAGTCAGGCAGAAGCAGGTTCTATTTTAGAAAAAGTATCGGACGTTGGCGGAGTAAAAGTATTAACAGAAAAAGTCAACGCAAAAGACATGAATCACTTAAGAACTATGGTAGATGATCTCAAAGCCAAATTAGGATCAGCCGTGATCGTACTTGGCGCAGTTCAAAATGGCAAAGTAAACATTGCAGCAGGTGTGACGAAAGACGTGATTGAAAAAGGACTTCATGCAGGAAAACTCGTCAAGCAGGCAGCTGAAATTTGTGGTGGTGGCGGTGGTGGCCGTCCAGATATGGCCCAAGCAGGCGGAAAACAACCTGAAAAGCTAGAAAAAGCATTAGCAACTGTCGAAGAATCTGTCAAATCCGTTTTATAATCAGACAATGTAGTGTAGAATAATGGTATTAGATGAGCGGTTAGAAAAAGCTTGCTAGTAGAATGTTGGAAAAGAGGTGCAAGAAGCAGTGAGTTCATTTGATAAGACAATGAAGTTTAACTTCTCTGATGATTCAGCTGAAACCAATGTAAATGAAGTGTTAATCACAGTTCACGATGCACTCCAAGAAAAAGGATATAACCCGATCAATCAAATTGTCGGATACTTGCTGTCAGGCGACCCTGCTTATATTCCAAGACATCAAGATGCACGCAACCTAATTCGTAAACTAGAACGAGACGAATTAATTGAGGAATTGGTTAAATCGTACTTAGAGACACATAAAGAGGCGTAAACACATGAGAATCTTAGGCTTAGATTTAGGCACGAAAACCCTTGGTGTTGCGATCAGTGATGAAATGGGATGGACAGCGCAAGGGCTTGAAACCATTAAAATTGATGAAGCAGGCGGAGACTTTGGTTTAAGCCGCCTGTCTGAAATCATTGCGGAATACGGAGCAGATAAAATTGTACTTGGCTTTCCAAAGAATATGAACGGGACAGTCGGTCCAAGAGGAGAGGCTAGCCAATCATTTGCGAAAGTATTGGAAAACACGTACAATGTTCCTGTTGTGCTCTGGGACGAGCGTCTGTCGACAATGGCGGCGGAAAAAATGCTCATCTCTGCTGATGTGAGCAGACAAAAGCGTAAAAAAGTCATTGATAAGATGGCGGCTGTTATGATCCTGCAAGGGTATTTAGACAGCTTAAATTAAAATGAGGTGAATCAAATGGAACACGGAGAAAAGCAAATTACAATCGTTGATGATAATGGAAATGAACAGCTTTGCGAAGTACTATTTACTTTTGAAAGCGACCATTTTAACAAATCATATGTTCTTTACTACCCGATTTCTGAGCAAGACAACGAAGAAATCGAAATTCACGCATCAAGTTTTACACCTAATGAAGATGGTGAAGATGGCGAGCTTCAGCCAATCGAAACAGATGAAGAGTGGGACATGATTGAAGAAACGTTAAATACGTTCTTAGATCAAGAAGACGACGAAGAGTAGAAAATAAAGACCTGTGAAGCAGACGAAACCTTGTCTGCATGCGCAGGTCTTTTTTTGATCATGGAAGTTTTGAGGTGATGACAAGCTTTTGATTTGTTCGGGGAGCATTTTCGGAGTGAAGCAAATAAAGACCATGGTCGAATGTGAGATGAACGTGAGATCCGACTTTCAATGGACCGAACTCTTTGATGGAGCCATTCACTTCTTTGAAGGTAAAGTAGCTTTCTTCTCCAGAGATCTCTGTATGGACAAACATCCGTTTCTGATCATCAATTACCACCAACCCAGATCCATCCATATCTTTTTTGCTGAGCGGTTTTGTTTGTTTCGTGTTCACGTCATAAAAGAACAATTGACTTTTATGGACTGCCCCTTCAGAATCAGTAAAAGACTTTTCATACACAAATTGATGGTCGTTGATGAGGTACTGATTGCCAATTAACGTTTGATTTAACATGATTTCTTTCAGGTCTTCTGTTGTGAAGTTGTAAATATACGCCTGCATCTTTCCGTTTTTCTCATCAAAAAAGAGGAGCTTGTCTTGGTAAACGGAAAGATGTGAGTTAGCCATTGATTTCAGCTTAAAGAGTTTTTTTGTCTGCTTATTACTAAGGTCTCTCATAAATATGTGTGTCTCACCTTTTTTTTCATGATGAGTTACCCATACAACCCGATCACCCGTTAATTCAAGAGTATCACTTAATAACTCTGAATCATCCATCTGTTTGAATAACTCGATTTTTTGTGTCTTGATGTTCATTGCATAATAATTCATTTGTCCACCAAATTCATCACTGTCGATCCAAACGACCCAGTCTTTATTGGCCTTTACTTCTTGAATAGACGAACGTTCAAATGTTGTTGTAAATAGTGTTTTGCTTTTTTGCGTTTTTCTATTAAACTCAACCACTTTATTTGCCTTCATGGATAGGCTCTGATCATCTACACTAAAAAATAAGCGATCACCAATGGCTGAGACGGCATTCATCGCAGCATAGTTGAGTACCGTTGTTTGACCTAAGTCTTTGTCTTCAATTGTAAAACGGATCTTTTGATCTTCTGTAGCCGACTTATGTTGACTGCATCCCCCGAGATATAAAGCAGCTCCAGTAACTAATAGTAGCAACATACACATATACATCATGTTTCGCAAAGTGTGTTCCTCCAACATGTTTTTTCATCATTTTGTGTTCCCTAGTCATTGATTTGAAAAACAAAAAGATATCAAATGATACCATTTAACCCGAAAAGAGGGAATAAATTCCCGGGATTTTAAGCTTAATTTAAACAATATATGTTAACTTATAAAATTATTTAGTTGACATAAAAGGGATAAGCTTTTACTCTATTTCTAAATCACTAGACCTGGAGGGACATGATGTTAAACATTCGAGAGATGATGCATGTGGCATTATTAACGGCAGTAATGGGGATTTTAGGTATCATTCCACCCATTTTCTTATCCTTCACACCTGTACCAATTACGCTACAAACAGCAGGGGTTTTACTAGCAGGTGGGATTTTGAAGCCAAAACAAGCATTCATGAGTTTATGTCTTTTTTTATTCATAGTTGCCGCTGGTGCACCATTATTATCAGGTGGAAGAGGTGGTTTTGGTGTATTTTTTGGGCCAAGTGGCGGATTTTTGATGGCTTATCCGATTGTGGCATTTGGTATTAGTTTTTGGATTCAGCAGATGTCTCGTTACTCGGTGATGCGTTTTTTTGGCGTGTATGTTGCTTGCAGTATTGGCATTTTGTATTCGGTAGGTGTTCCGTTTCAATCAATGATCATGAACATTCCTTTCAAACAAGCAGCGTGGCTTAGCTTCACCTACATACCAGGCGACCTGTTAAAGGCGATATTATGTGCTGTGCTCACAATCAAAATTAGGCAGGCACTTTCTTATCAAGAGCGGTTGATGCAAAAAGGGGGCAGATCATATTGAGCTTGATGACAGATACCTATGCATACTATGCGCAAAAAGAGCCGAATCGTCTAGCAATTCAAGATGAAAGGGGGAGAATCACTTATTCAGAGTGGCATCAAAGAGTTCAGCAGGCTGCAAGTTGGATAAACCGACATGCGATAGATCGAAAGAGGGTCGCCTTTCTATTATCAAATTGCACCTCGTTTTTGCAGGTGTTTGCAGGTGCGGCAGCGGCAGGTGTCACCGCCATCCCGCTAGATCCTAGATGGTCACAAGCGGAATGTCTACAAAGGTTGACACTCAGTGGTGCAGATCTTGTCATCGTAGAAGAAAGGTATATGAAAAAAATAGAAAACATCCAAATCCCTTCATACTTGCTGCTAGATTGGGAACACGAGGTGAGGTGTGAACAAACAAATGATGCTTTTCCATTTGTGACAGACAGGAACCCAATGTTTTACATGGGTTTCACATCAGGTTCAACAGGCTCACCGAAAGCGTTTGTCAGAGGTCAACAATCATGGATGGAAAGCTTTCGGATGACAGCCGCTGCATTTGGGATATCAGAACATGATCATGTGCTAATCCTTGGAACCCTTTTATCCTCACACTTTTTATATGGTGCCATTAGCACTTTATACTTTGGCGGATCAGTGACTTTACTAGAAAAATTTTCTACTGAAAAAGTGAAACTGATGCTGCAAGAGAATGACATCACGGCTTTATATACAGTTCCCACCATGACACAAGCCCTTCTTTCTAATAGGTCGCTATACGATCGACCATTCAAGATGATATCAACAGGGGCAGAGTGGTCTCAGGCATCAAAGAAAAAACTAAAATCGACTTATCCGATGATCACATTTTATGACTTTTATGGCACGTCAGAGCTGAGCTTTGTGTCGTATCTTTCTTCAAATGACAATCATGTAACATCTGAATCTGTTGGCAAGCCTTTTCCAAATGTAAGCATCTCGATTAAACGCGAGGATGGATCTGATTGCGGGCCGAATGAAACAGGCAGAATCTATGTGAATAGCCCGATGAGGTTCTCTGGTTACTTACATGAGAAGCAAAAAGCTGATGAATGGCTAACAGTCTATGATATGGGGTATATCGATCAAGAGGGATACCTTTATATGAAAGGGAGAGAAAATGGCATGATTGTTTACGGAGGGCTCAATATTTTCCCAGAGGAGATTGAACGTGTGCTAAATGTTCAGCCTGAAGTCAATCGATCGCTTGTCATAGGGATGAAAGATGCCTATTGGGGAGAAATTCCTGTGGCTGTCATTGAAGGAAACTGTCAGGTGAATCAACTCAAGCAAGCCTGTAAAGCCGTGATTTCTCCCTACAAAATCCCGAAAAAGTGGGTAGTGACAGAGAAAATGATAGAAACATCAGGTGGTAAAATAGCCCGTGCCAAAATGAAGGACTGGGTAAAGGAGCAATTGACATGGAGGCAGTAATTGTTCTAGCGAAACGAACGCCCTTTGGGAACAAGGGTGGCATGCTGAGCGAATGGAACCCAGAGGAATTAGCCGCCCCGCTCATTCGTCATCTATGTGAAGTTGTTGAACCAGATGACATCATTTTAGGCAATGTGGTGGGCGGAGGAGGCAATCTAGCTCGCCTCTCTTCACTTCAAGCTGAGCTGTCACTCACCGTCCCTGGTATGACGATTGATCGTCAGTGCAGTTCCGGCCTTGAAGCGATTCGGACGGCCTGTGTGATGATAAAGTCAGGAGAAGGAAACACATATGTGGCGGGAGGAACGGAAAGCATCTCGCGTTCACCGATGAAAAAGCGAGCGCGGTTTTCTCCTGAGGTGATTGGTGATCCTGATATGGGCAAGGCGGCTGAGCTGACAGCATCCGCGTTTTCAGTTACCCGACAGGAGCAAGATGACTATGCACTCTTGAGCTGGAAAAGAAGTATAGATGCATTCCAGCATGATACATATGCAGAGGAAATTGTACCGATTGGTGAAAAAGACCAAGATGAAGCAGCTTTCAAAATCAGACCGATCGCTCGTCTCATCAAGCGTGCCAAGCCTGTTTTTTCTCCAGAAAATGGGACAGTGACAGTCACCAATAGCTGCAAAGAAGCCGATGGTGCAGCGGCGGTGCTGGTGATGGAAAGGACAAATGCGGAAACCAAAGGGCTAAAGCCCAGGCTCCGTTATGTCGGAAGTGCTGTGACGGCCATGAACCCGCATTTTCCAGCAGCTTCACCGATACATGCCATCAAGAAGCTTCTAGACAAACAGCAGATGCGTATAGAGGATGTTGCATTATTTGAAATCAACGAAGCGTTTGCGATGAAAGTCGTGCTCATTGCTCGTACACTTGGTATCCCTTATGACCGGATCAATAGAAGAGGCGGTGCACTTTGTCTTGGGCATCCATACAGTGCCTCTGGAGCCGCAATGATGGTGAGGTTATTTTACGAAGCACACACATTACCGAGCGGAAGCTACGTGATGGCTGCTATTGGCAGCGGGGGTGGTGTTGGTTTAGCAGTATTGTGGCAAGTTCTCTAACGGCATGCATAAGCAAGTAATTGCCGAACTCCGTCGAATCATGTACTATAAAAGCTAGATGTGAGGAGGGCCATGCATGTTTTCAGAACAAAACAAACGTCCATTTTTCAAAAGAAAAATGGGGATCGTCCTGTTATCTGTTCTTGCTGTTATCATCATTGCAGCATTATCAGGCTTTTTATATGTTAAATCAGCACTGGGACCGGTCGATCAAAAAAGTAAGCAAACGATTAATATTCATATTCCAAATGGGACATCTGTCCGAGAGATAGCAGGCATATTAAAAGAAAATGAACTTATTTCTAACGACACGATTTTTACTTACTATGCAAAATACAAAAATGCTTCTGGTTTTAAAGCGGGATACTTTCATTTGAAACAAAACATGAACGCAGACCAGCTCATTCAAAAACTGACATCTGGTGGAACAGATTACGCTTTTCAACTTGTGATTCCAGAAGGGAAGCAACTCTCTGATATTGCTAAAATTATTGCAAACGAGACGAATTTTTCAGCGAAGGAAGTTGAAGCGAAGCTCGATGATCCAGCTTTTATCAAAACGCTCATAAAAAAATACCCAAAAACGGTGACATCAGAGGTTGAAGAGAAACAAGTCAAACATCCATTAGAGGGATATTTATTCCCTGCTACGTATCCGTTTTATCGTGAGGATGAATCGCTGGAAAACATCATTGAGACCATGATTAAGCAAACCGATCAATACGTGAAAACGTATGAAAAAGACATGAAAAAAAGAAACATGTCCATTCATGATGTCTTAACATTGGCATCATTAATTGAAATGGAAGCAACAGAAAAGACGGATCGGGCAAAAATCTCAAGTGTTTTTTATAACCGATTGAAAAAGGACATGCCACTGCAAACAGATCCAACGGTTCTTTATGCGCTTGGTGAGCATAAGTCGCGCGTCTACTACAAAGACTTAAAGGTGAAATCACCGTATAATACGTATGGTAATAAAGGGCTTCCACCTGGACCAATTGCAAATGCAGGGGAATCTTCTTGGAAAGCAGCACTACATCCTGAGAAAACAGATTTTATTTACTTTCTTGCGAAGAAAAATGGAGATGTTGTGTTTACCAAAACGTTAAATGAGCATAACAAAGCGAAAGCCAAATATATCACTGGTAGTAACTAACGCACAGTGAGAGAAAAAGACTGTAGACAATAGACAGATTGCCTGCAGTTTTTTTCGTTGCCTGATTCCATTTTATAGGTTCGCAATTCCCCCTTCTATGTGGTAAAATATATCGGGTTGTTTTTACTTAGATGAACGAAAGATTGACGAGAAAGAGAGCTGCAAGAGGCAGGACTCTTCTTTTTCAGGTCATGAAGGAGCTAGACATATAATGACAATCGAAGATGATCAAATAAATGATTATATTGAAAATTTAATTCCCCCACGTGCTGACGCAATCGTTCAATTAGAAGCATATGCGAGCGAGCATCATGTGCCGATCATGGAAAAGGTTAGCATTGAACTGTTACTACAGTTACTTTCGATGAAAAAACCGAAGAAAATTCTTGAGGTTGGGACAGCGATTGGTTATTCGGCTATCCGAATGGCTACAGCTTTGCCGGATGCAGATATTTACACAATTGAACGAAATGCGAAACGCTATGAAGAAGCGACAAACAACATTGAAGCCATGAAATTAAAAGAAAGAATACATGTGTTCTTTGGTGATGCCATTGAATCAGCCGAAACTGTTCAGACTATGGCACCATATGATGTGGTCTTCATTGATGCTGCAAAAGGACAGTATAAACGCTTTTTTGAGCTATTTGAGCCGATGCTAGCTGATGACGGGATGATCATCACTGATAATGTATTATTTAAAGGCTTAGTGGCTACGAACTACGAAGAAGAGATCGAAGATAAACGCAAAAAACAATTAATTGGAAAAATCGACCGGTATAATCAGTGGCTGATGTCAAACCCTGACTTTCAAACGTGTATCATCCCGGTTGGAGATGGGATAGCCATTAGTACAAAACGAGGTGACCAATCATGAAAAAACCAGAATTGCTTGTGACGCCAAGCAAGGTGTCAGATGTACTGCCATTAATCGAGGCGGGAGCTGACGCATTTTTAATAGGCGAGCAAACATTTGGTATTCGCCTTGCAGGTGAGTTTTCAAAAGAAGATGTGGAACAAACTGTTCAACTGGCACATGCACATGGGAAAAAAGTCTATGTGGCGATGAATGCCATTTTCCATCATGATCGTATACCACTGCTTGGAGATTATTTAACCTTTCTCGATGCACGAAACGTAGACGGTGTTGTCTTTGGAGATCCAGCTGTGATCATGGCAGCAAAGGAAACCGGTGTGAACCTAAGTCTTCACTGGAGTACAGAAACGACTGGGACAAACTATTATACTTGCAACTACTGGGGCAGAAAGGGCGCAACACGTGCCGTTCTAGCCAAAGAGCTCAATATGGACAGTGTGATTGAGATTAAGGAGAACGCTGAGGTTGAAATCGAAATTCAAGTCCATGGCATGACATGCATGTTCCAATCTAAACGTACACTCATTGGCAATTACTTTGAATACCAGGGGAAGCAAATGGATGTAGAAGGTAAAGATATGGAAGAAGGGCTCTTCCTTCATGATCAAGAGCGCCAAAATAAATATCCGATTTTTGAAGATAAAAACGGCACACATATCATGAGTCCAAATGATGTGTGTATGATTGATGAATTAGAAGAGTTTATCGACGCCGGTATTGATTCATTGAAAATTGACGGAATATTAAAGTCACTTTCATATATGACAGAGGTGACATCTTTATATAGAAAAGCAATTGATTTGTTGATGACAGATAAAGAAGCCTATGAAGATCAAAAAGACGATTGGGTGATGCGAATTGAAGAGATTCAGCCAGTCAACCGTTCAATTGATACTGGATTCTTCTTTAAAGAAACAGTTTATTAAAACAAAAGGAGGTAAAGAAAATGGCACTTTTAAAAGATGGAATTTCTGACATAATCAATGGAAAACGTGTCATTACAAAAAAACCAGAGCTGCTCGCACCAGCAGGTAACTTGGAAAAGCTGAAAATCGCTGTACATTATGGCGCAGACGCCGTCTTTATTGGCGGTAAAGAATTCGGATTACGCTCAAATGCAGATAACTTTTCGATTGAGGAAATGGCAGAAGGCGTTGCATTCGCGAACAAATATGGCGCGCGTATTTATGTGACAACGAATATTTTCGCACATAATGAAAATATGGATGGACTGGAAGAATATCTTCAAGCGATTGAAGGTGCTGGTGTGTCAGGCATTATTGTCGCTGACCCACTCATTATTGAAACGTGCAAACGTGTGGCTCCAAAGCTAGAAGTCCACTTAAGCACACAGCAATCTCTATCGAATTGGAAAGCCGTTCAGTTCTGGAAGGAAGAAGGACTTGAGCGTGTGGTGCTAGCGCGTGAAACAAGTGCTTCTGAGATGAAAGAAATGAAAGAAAAAGTTGATATTGAAATCGAAACCTTCATTCATGGTGCGATGTGTATTGCTTATTCTGGCCGATGTGTGCTCAGTAACCACATGACAGCTAGAGACTCTAACCGCGGGGGTTGCTGTCAATCTTGCCGCTGGAATTACGATCTTTACCAACTAGAAGGCGCTGAGGAATCACCACGATTCGGTGAAGAAGATGCACCATTTGCGATGAGTCCAAAAGACTTAAAGCTTGTAGAATCCATTCCACAAATGATTGAAATGGGGATTGACAGCTTAAAGATTGAAGGACGGATGAAATCCATTCATTATATCGCAACGGTTGTGAGCGTGTATCGTAAAGTAATCGATGCCTACTGTGCGGATCCAGAGAATTTTGTGATTCAGCAAGAATGGTTAGATGAATTAGATAAATGTGCAAATCGTGATACAGCCCCAGCCTTTTTTGAAGGTGTACCGGGAACGGATGAACAAATGTTTGGCATTCATGGAAAGAAAACCACATTTGACTTCGTAGGACTTGTCCTTCACTATGATGAAAAAGAACAAATCGTGACATTGCAGCAGCGTAACTTCTTTAAAGCTGGCGATGAAGTTGAATTCTTCGGACCAGAAATTGCGAATTTCACATGCAAAATTGAGACGATTTGGGATGAAAAAGGAAATGAGCTGGATGCCGCTCGTCATCCGCTGCAAATCGTAAAATTCAAGCTTGATCAAAAAGTATACCCTAGCAACATGATGAGAAAGGGGAAATAACAGGCACATGAGGAGTAAACCAGTGGTGATTGGAATTGCTGGCGGCTCGGGTTCTGGAAAAACGAGCGTTACCAATTCGATCTATGAAAAATTTAAAGGACATTCCATCCTCATGCTACAGCAAGATTTATATTACAAAAATCAAAGTCATATGCCATTTGAAGAGCGCCTGCTCACGAACTATGATCATCCGCTTGCATTCGACAATGACCTGATGTTTGAGCATTTAGAACAGCTGTTAAGGTATGAATCCATTGAAAAACCAATTTATGATTTCAAATTAAACACACGCTCAGAAGAGACTGTCCATGTGGAACCAAAGGATGTCATCATCGTTGAAGGTATCTTTGCTTTAGAAGACGAACGTCTTAGAGACTTAATGGATATTAAACTATATGTCGATACAGATGCAGATCTGCGCATCATTCGCCGCATTTTACGCGATACGAAGGAAAGAGGCCGTTCGATCGATTCCGTGATCGAACAATATGTATCAGTTGTCAGACCGATGCATAATCAATTCATTGAACCAACAAAGCGCTACGCTGATATCATCATCCCAGAAGGCGGCCAAAACCACGTGGCGATCGATTTAATGGTCACAAAGATCCAAACGATTCTTCAGAACCGCGGTGAGTAATGGTGAGAAGAAAAAGACCTTTACACGTGTAAAGGTCTTTTGCGCACAGGCATAGCTAGCATTTCAATTGTATGCTGATCACTTTTGATAAAGCATATGTGTCATTGTATGAGAAGCCATGCAACGCGTGAACGATTTAATATGATAGAAAAACATTGATGTAAAGCCGAAGTCGAAAAGTGACGATTGTAGGCTGAAAGAGTGAAGATATGCTGTTTTGTAAAAGTATATTAAAAAAACAACAAACAAATCATCACAAATTTTCAAACAATTCTTGATCAAATTGCAATTTTGTAATAATATAGCATAGACATATCGTACACTGACCATATTATGTATTGGATGATGAAGAATGGGTAAGCTATTCTTCTACATATGATCGAAATGGCCGAACGAGGTACAGGAGCTTCCTGTGCCTTTCCACAGTTTGTGCGATGAAGATGCTCATCATTAGATTGCTACTAGTTCTGTCTATAAAAGACATTATAGTTGCATCTAATAGAGACGCCATGTAAGATGGACTTTTACGAATATGGACAGAAGGAATGAGGACCTGAAAAATGTCCTCATTCTTGTATATTTCAGTCGTTACTCACATACAGAAAGCCTTGTATGATGAGGATTAATAGAAGGAGTGAATGATTCATGGCACATGAGAAAGTGTTTCCAATGACGGAAGAAGGAAAGCATAAACTAGAAGAAGAGCTTGAATATTTGAAAACGGTTAAACGTAAAGAGGTTGTAGAACGCATCAAGATCGCTAGAAGCTTCGGTGACCTCTCTGAAAACTCAGAATATGACTCTGCTAAAGAAGAACAAGCATTTGTAGAGGGTCGTATCACAACACTTGATAATATGATTCGTAATGCGAGAATTATTGAAGATGAGGGGAACTCCAATATTGTCTCTCTAGGTAAAACCGTCACATTCGTTGAATTGCCAGACGGTGAAGAAGAGTCTTATACAATTGTTGGAAGTGCAGAGGCAGACCCGTTTGAAGGAAAGATTTCAAACGATTCACCAATCGCTAAAAGCTTGTTAGGCAAACAAGTAGATGACAAAGTCACCGTTCAAACTCCGGGCGGAGAAATGTTCGTCCAAATTGTAAAAATTTCATAATCACGTTTACATGATAAACACCTCGTCCACAATAAGGACGAGGTGTTTTTATGCATAAAAAAAGAAGAATTCAATGGACAGGCGCCATTATTTTTGTATTATTGCTCGGGCTATTAGTGAGATTGGCTGAAATACAGCTATTTTTCACAGAATCCTTTTCTAAACTGGATATCAATTTAATTCAAGAAAGTGTCAAACAACGAACAGAAGAAGTGGTGATCTCAGATGGACGCGGAGAGTTTTTAGATCGGAACGGCCAAACGCTACTGACAAAAGAACAGCCAGCAGTCATCTTATTTCCCTTTCTACAATATGATCTTCTCCATTTAAATCAGACCGCTTCCATTCTCGGAATGCAGCAGGAAGACCTCCAAAGGCAGCTAACAGATACGAAAAAACCTCTTATCTTAAAAGACAATATCACGAAAAAAATGCTGGAAGACATCAATGAGATGAAATATTCCGGTGTGTATGGCGTATACATGAAAGAGAAAGACAAAAATAGACTTGCTCTCCACACATTAGGTTTCACAAGTGAAAATCCTGAATTACTCAGAAAACGGTATCCTGACAAAAAAGAGCTGTCCATCCGAACAGAGATTGGTACGTTTGGGCTGGAAAGTACGTTTGATGAATTTCTGTTACCTGAACAAGATACAAAATTGTTATATCATGTGGACGGAAAGGGAAACCCTTTGTTTGGAATGGACGTCAAATATACAGCAGAGGCCAATGCATTTTACCCCCTAGAAGTCCAAACAACAATGGATGAGAACATGCAAGCTGAAATGGAGAAGATTCTCAAAGAAAAAGGCGTCGAAAAAGGCGGAGCGGTTCTACTCGATATTGAACATAGCAGTGTGCTTGCGATGGCGAGCGTGCCAAATATCACAAGCAAGAACCGGCATGAGGCAAGAAATTATATGCTCACTGCCGCTGCACCAGGCTCCGTGTTTAAAACAGCCATACTTGCCGCAGCCATCGAAAAGAACCTCGATCAGCCACAAACGATGTATGATTGTCGAAAGAATTTATATGGAGAGCCAGAGGGAAAGCTAGAAGTGCTGAACCTGCCTGAAAGCTTTGCGCAAAGCTGCAATTATACGTTCGCTACACTCGCCGAAAAGATCATTCAAACCGACCCTCAATTCATCGAGAAGACAGCGGGAAAACTTGGACTCATCGATCGTGCTGGATGGGAAGGGGACGTCTACCATCAACAACAATTCAAACAGTTTGATCGAGAAGAAACAGGCACAGTGTGGGGAGATAAAAGAGACAAGCATGTCAAAAAAGCCATTGCTCAAACAGCCATCGGACAAAAAAACGTCAAAACAACACCTCTACAAATAGCCAATATGATGGCGACGATTGCAAGAGGCGGAGAAAGAAGAGAAGTAAGAATTGCGGATAAAGTACTGTATCAAAATGGAACAACGATGCTTTCCTTTCAAAACAAACGAGCCAAAGGGGAAAGCATTGACCGCTATACCGCTCAAAAATTACAAAAGTATTTAAGGCAGGTGGTGACAGCTGACAAAGGGACCGGCAGAAGGTTTCAAGATTTGCCATTTGAAGTAGCGGGGAAATCAGGTACAGCTCAAACGGGTAGTGAAAACAAAAAAGGACATCCACTCTATCATAAATGGTTTGCTGGATACTTTCCGGTGGATCAGCCAACCTATGCCCTTGTTGTCGTTCATCTAGATGAGACAAGTGGACGCGCTAAGACAAATGAGGCGTTTTATGATATTGTAAAAAAGGTCAATGAAATTGAAAAGAAACAGACATAGAACATCCCTTCATGTCATGTTAAAATAGTAACGACTTAGGGAACAGAGGCAAAGGAGTGCAGAGATTTTGAGTAGAAATTCTCGATTTGAACATCGTGATAAGCGCAGAAAGGCGAATATGGTGCTTAACATATTAATTGGTATCGTTGTGGTGCTTATTTTGGTTGTTGCATCGAGTTTGTTAATTTTTAATCAACCACAAAATCCAGATGTAGCGAAGGAACCATCCAAAACCGCACCTGCATCGAGTGAAAATAAACAAACCTCAGACGAAGATGTGAAAGATCAAAAGAAAGACACATCCGATGATTCAGACGCAAAACAAGATGATTCATCTGATAATGAAGACGACGAGACAAAGAAAACAGATGATGAAGAACAGCCAAACAAAGATGCGTTAAAAGACGCCAAAGAGACTGACGGCGGGAAAACAAATGACGTAGACAAAACATATGAAAACGACGACTGGGAGCCTGTTGGAACAGAGCAATCCGGTTCACATACAGCGACCTATGATTCTAGTTCTGAAGACTGGAAAGAAATGATCAAAGCCATGTCATATGCGACAGGGATTACAGAAGATCAAATGACTGTCCTATGGTTAGGAAACAACGGAGGCCCTCAAGATGCAAAAGGAACCGTCCGGGATCAATCAACAGGCGAACGCTACCGCGTAGAAATTACATGGGTGGATGAAAAAGGCTGGAAACCTGTGAAGGTTGAAAAATTAAAATAAACACAAAAAAAGATAGCGGCATGCTATCTTTTTTTGTTTAGACATTGGCTTTAAAATGAACGACTGCTGTATACAATATCCGTTCATCAATGACAGTCAAGTTCTTTCAAGGAAGTGGCTTCAAAAAATTCAATTTTGTCCTTTAAAAAATCCAGTTGAAAATCCATAAGATTCACCCTTTCATGCTCTAACTTCATCATAATTGCTCATTCTTAAAAGGGCAAACATTTTTACCCCCCTCCAGTATGTTTTAGTAGGAAAGAAACAGAAGATGTGGTAGGATAGGAACTGTTCGACGGAATAAAGCATACTATACAGATAGGAATAAATAGATAAAGTGGAGGGAAAGAAAATGGGACGTGAGTTTCTTTCTTTATTTGATCATTGGGCTTCATCTTATGATGACACAGTAAATGGTCACGATGAACAGTATGAAGAGGTCTTTCGCCGGTATCCGGCTATCTTAAAAGAGATTGTTGAACGTTCAGGTGAAAATGTACTTGAATTTGGAAGTGGCACAGGGAACCTGACGGCGGCGCTTGTAGCTGCAGGTAAACAAGTGTTTGGTGTGGAACCATCTAATGCCATGAAGACAGCGGCGCTTCAAAAAGGATTGCCAAACGTGTTTCATGATGGTGATTTTTTATCGTTTCCAGCGCCTCCTTTTGATGTGGATACGATCGTCAGCTCCTATGCTTTCCACCATTTAACGGACGAAGAAAAAAAACAAGCCATTCACATCTATAGCAACATCCTTCACTCAGATGGTAAAATAGTCTTTGCTGATACAATGTTTCAAAATCAAGCAGCGCATCATGCTGAAATCAATAAAGCGAAAGCCGCTGGATTTGATCAACTTGCTGACGATTTAGAAACGGAATACTATCCATCCATTGATGTGTTAAAGGAAATCTTTGAAGAAGAAGGTTTTAGCATGTCATTTCATCAGATGAATGACTTTGTTTGGATTGTAGAGGCGAAGAAAAGGGAACGAAGGAATGAAAGGATGTTTTGATTTGAAAATCGCAGTCATAGGTGCAATGGAAGAAGAAGTAACGATTTTAAGAGATCAATTAGAGAATGCAACTCAAAAAAACATCGCTGGGTGTGAATTTACAACAGGTGTTTATGAAGATAAAGAAGTGATTTTATTAAAATCAGGGATTGGAAAAGTGAATGCTGCGGTCAGCACAACACTACTACTGGACCGTTTTCAGCCAGACTATGTGATCAATACAGGATCCGCTGGTGGTTTCCATGACTCATTAAATGTAGGTGATATCGTTATATCAACAGATGTGCGACATCATGATGTAGATGTGACGATCTTTGATTATGAATATGGACAGGTGCCAGGTTTACCAGCTGCTTTTGTTGCGGATGAAAAACTTGTGAAACTAGCAGAGGAATCAGCTTTAGAGATTGAACATATCCAAGTGGTAAAAGGAACGATCGCAACAGGCGATTCATTTATGAATGATCCAGGCCGGGTAGCGTTTGTTAGAGAGAAATTCCCTGAGTTATATGCAGTTGAAATGGAGGCAGCAGCCGTTAGCCAAGTATGTCATCTGTTTGAAACGCCATTTGTGGTCGTTCGAGCGCTATCGGATATTGCAGGGAAAGAATCGAATATATCCTTTGACCAATTTCTTGAGCAAGCAGCGATTCACTCAACAGACCTTGTCCTGCGTATGATAAAGCAAACACAATAAAAAAGAAGGGGCTTCCCCTTCTTTTCCATGCAAAGGATGGGAAAAACAATGGTTGTTATTCAAGATATAACAGAATTAATCGGTCATACACCACTTTTAAAGCTGTCAGGTAGTGGTGTGCCAGCAGGTGTTGACGTTTATGCAAAGCTTGAAATGATGAATCCAGGTGGAAGTATTAAAGATCGTTTAGGTGACATGCTGATACGAGAAGCATTGGCGTCAGGCAAACTCCGACCAGGAGGAACGATCATAGAAGCAACTGCTGGAAACACAGGAATTGGGCTTGCTTTAAGCGCAAGGAAATATCAATTGCAGACCATTTTTTGTGTGCCAGAACATTTTAGTCAAGAAAAACAACAGCTCATGAAGGCGCTTGGTGCACAGATGATCCATACACCAAGAGAAGAAGGCATGAAAGGTGCCATCAATCGAGCACTTGAACTAGAGGCAAGTCTTGAAAATGCCTATTGCGTTTTACAATTTGAAAACCGAGTAAATCCATTGACTTACTATAAAACGCTTGGTCCAGAGCTCTGGTCTGACTTACATGGCAAAATCGATATCTTTGTAGCAGGAGCGGGTTCTGGAGGGACTTATCAAGGGTGTGCAGCATATTTAAAAGAGCAACATCCTGCTTTAAAAACGGTCGTCGTAGAACCAGAAGGATCTATTTTAAATGGCGGGGAGCCTGGTCCGCACAAGACAGAAGGAATTGGTCTTGAATTTATTCCGGATTATATGGAATCAGCCTTATTTGACGAGATTTATACCGTTAGTGATGACGATGCTTTCCGAATGGTCAAGGAAGCAGCCGAAAAAGAAGGAGTTCTGATCGGCAGCTCTTCAGGTGCCGCTCTATTTGCAGCCCTAGAGGAAGCCAAAAAGGCAGCACCAGGGACAGTCATCGTCACGATTTTCCCTGACAGTAGTGAACGATATTTAAGTAAAGGTATTTATGAGGGAGGAAAATGAACATGAAACCGAAAACGATGATGATTCACAGCGGAATAACAGGTGATGAAAAAACAGGTGCAGTGTCTGTTCCAATATATCAAGTGAGCACCTATCAGCAGCCGAAAGCTGGAGAGCATACAGGATATGAATATTCCAGAACGGCTAACCCAACGAGAACGGCTCTCGAAACGGTGATTCGTGATCTTGAAGGAGGCGCAAGTGGCTACGCCTTTGGTTCAGGTATGGCTGCGATTACAGCTGTGATGATGTTATTTAACAGTGGTGATCATATTGTGATGACAGACGACGTATATGGCGGGACCTATAGGGTCATCACCAAGGTGCTAAATCGCATCGGAATCAATGCCACATTTGTTGATACAAGTGATCCAGAAGCGGTGAAAAAAGCCATTTTACCTGAGACAAAAGCTGTCTACATTGAGACACCGACTAACCCATTATTAAAAATGACAGATTTGAAAGCCGTTGGTCGCATCACAAAAGAAGCCAACATTCTGATGATAGTCGATAATACATTCTTGACGCCTTACTTCCAGAAGCCGATTGAGCATGGTGCCGATATTGTCTTGCACAGTGCTACAAAATATTTAGGGGGTCACAGTGATGTTGTCGGCGGACTTGTGGTGACAGCAACGGAAGCGCTTGGTGAAGAACTTCATTTTGTTCAAAACTCTACAGGGGGTATTTTAGGACCGCAGGATTCTTGGCTTCTCATGAGAGGGATGAAAACGCTTGGACTCAGAATGGAAGCACATCATCAAAATGCCCAGAAAATCGCTGAGTTTCTCAAACAACATCCAGCAATCACACGCGTCTTTTATCCAGGCTTAAGTTCTCATCCAGGGCACGAATTGGCAAAAACACAAGCAACTGGCTTTGGTGGAATGATCTCTTTTGATATCGGAAAAGAAGAGAACGTAGATACGTTTTTAAGCCAACTCAACCTATTTACAATTGCCGAAAGCCTAGGAGCGGTGGAAAGCTTAATTTCCGTCCCAGCACGAATGACCCATGCATCGATTCCAAAAGATCGACGAGAAGCGCTAGGCATTACAGATGGTTTGATTCGTATTTCTGTCGGAATTGAAGATATTGATGATTTATTACATGACATAAAACAAGGCCTAGATGCTCTAACGAATGGATAGATTTACATGCCCCTCCTATTCTCTCACTATGTTAAGCTATGAATAGACATTGAATTCGGGAAGGTGAAACAAGTGGAGAAAAAGTGGAGTGGTTTAGTGACAGATTACAAGCAATACGCTTTTATTTTGCTTGCTGTCAGCACCTTTTTATATATCGGTACAATCTTACCTAATCAGCACGTGGAAACATTTCAAAAAATGCTCATAATGGGGGCTGAGTGCGTATTCTTACTCGCTGCCTTTGTTTGTGTAAAACGGGCATTATTTTATCAGAAGAAACTGAAAGAGCTAAATAAAGATTGAATAAAAAAGTCTTCTCATTGATGAGGAGACTTTTTTGATTTCAATTGAACAAGTGAGGCTGTATCATTTTGGTCAAAAACACAAAAAACACCTAAATGTCTAAAAACAGGTTTACAAAATGGTGCTTGCTGGATATACTTACAAAGTAATGAAAAACGTAAAGGAGGCTGAACAATATGTTATACGTATCTACATGTAATCCATTCAAACAATTTCATCATGTCATCAGCCTGTGGAAGAGCTCGTGTCCTTCCTTTACCTATTACGGTGCACGCTTCACAACTACTTAAGTCAATGAGGATTGAACGCATCATCCATTGCAGGTTGAAAGACACTGTCTTTTGATCTGCATTTTTGTGTGCCCGCAGGCCAACTGATATAGAAGATCTGCGGGCTATTTCGCGTTTTGCGAACTGAAGGGAGGTGAGCGTAAATGACAATCCATTTATTTTTTATTACATTGACGATCCAGCGTAAATTCAAAGATTTGGATACAGTTCTTTATGAACAAGAGGTCGAAACTTTTTATGAAGAAATGAAACAAAAACAACTAAAGTACATGATCTAAAGGTGAGAAAAACAAGATGTAAAGGAGGAGATGAACATGTTTATGATGCTTGCAATGCTTGATTGTTATACTAGGGAGAAGGACCAAGTTTAGACACGCTCCACATGGATCACACACACATATGATAACCGTATAAGGAGATTGTGAGGTGATCTTAGAATGTCGATGTCACCATATATGAGATTCCCGTCGGTTGGACACGGATATACGTCTATTCCTCATTCCTTAAAGCACGGCTACGGCAATCCATACCGGTTGCAAAGAGAGCAGCAGGAAATGCTCAGACGCTATATGTACAATTATCCAACCTATTGGTATTAAAGAAAAGGAGCAGAAAACGGCGACGTTTTCTGCTCCCTTTACATTAATAAACCCAGCTTGCACCAATGATGATCAATAAAATGAACAGTACAACAAGCAACGCAAATCCGCCTGCAAAACCGCCACCATATCCACCACAATTACCTCCAGCATAACCGCCATAGCCCATCATCTAGCACCACCTTTGTCTAATCAAGATACATTCATAAAATATGCAGCTGATACCAAAAAGGAAAGCAATCTAGACAGAATTAATGAAAATGCCTACTCAATAAAATATTTTTCATGTCATGTGAAACATTTCTTCTTAAGGTGCCGTCTAATGAAGGAGAAATAAATTAGGACTAGGTCTTAACTTTTGTTTCTGAGTGCCGATATGAATAGTAAGAAAATTCGTAAATAGTATATATTTACTGGTGTAAAGCAGGTGTTAACTTTGATTCAAAGCTGGATTGGAAAACAAATGAGGGAACCAAAAGGCTTGCTCTCAAAATGGGTTGCCCGCTATATGGAAAAAAACCATCATAATATCAATCAATGGACGATTCAACTCTTAAATATACAAGAAAATGACCGAATTTTAGAAATCGGAACAGGAAGAGGAATGACGTTATCAAAAGTGGCAGAACATCTCGACCGAGGAAAAGTGTATGGTGTTGATGCCTCCCATCATATGATCAAATACGCAAAAAGAAAAAACAAGAAGTTTGTGGAGCAAAATAAAGCTGTGATCACGCTTGGAAAGGCAGAAAAATTACCTTTTGAAGACAGATCGTTTAATAAATTATTTACGGTACAAACCATTTATTATTTGCCGGATATGGAGCAAGTGATGAAAGAAGTATACCGTGTTCTTCAAGTGGATGGAGAAGTATTCTTATCATTTCAAAAGCAGGAATTACAAAAGGAACAAAAACGATTACACGCTTTCTCTATATACAGTGAGCAAGAGATTAGCCGAATGTTTTCCGAATATCATTTTAGAGACGTATCGGTTTATCACTACGATACATATGTCTGTATCAAAGCTTTAAAGTGATGAGAGTATTTCCCAGGTAATGAACAAGCACTCAACAAAGAGGCTCTTCGTCAGAAGAGCTTCTTTGTTTGCAATTGAATTCACAGTAATAGACTCAATAAAAAAAGACTCCTCGTGAGAAGAGCCTTCTGTATTCATTTCATATGTAGGCGCCAGCCAGGTGTGTAAGGAATGATAGTATATATAAGGAATTTGTTTGTCGATTAAGGATACCTGTCTGGCTTACTTCTTATATCGACACCCGTTTGTCAAAGTTTAGCTTTTTTTCAATTTTTTATTTTTTATTTTTTTGTTTCATTATAACAGACTGACCTTTTATTCAGTGACAGTTAGTCGTTTCTTGTACATCAATGTGCCGGTTGAAGAAGGGAAACGTCGAAAGATAGAGAAAAGTGTAGAGACTTCATTTTGAAATAAAAAGGGAGGAATGGAACATGTCGGGAAACAAAGGTGTCGTTTATAAAGGGGCAGGGAATGTAGCAGTTGAGGATATTGGATACCCTGATTTGGTATTAAAGGATGGTCCAGGTGTTCCAAAAGCCAACGTTGGTCGGAAATGTGAGCATGGCGTCATTTTAAAAGTCGTCACAACCAATATTTGTGGGAGTGACCAACACATGGTCAGGGGGCGTACAACGGCACCCAAAGGACTTGTACTTGGTCATGAAATTACAGGTGAAGTCATCGAAGTTGGTCGAGACGTAGAGTTTATTCAAAAAGGTGACCTAGTGTCGGTTCCATTTAATATTGCGTGTGGACGCTGCGTCATGTGTAAGGAACAAAAAACCCATGTTTGTCTAAATGTAAACCCTGATCGCCCTGGCTCTGCCTATGGATATGTGGATATGGGCGGATGGGTCGGTGGCCAGTCCGAGTATGTGATGGTCCCATATGCTGATTTCCAGTTGCTCAAATTTCCAGACAAAGATCAGGCGATGGAAAAAATCCTGGATTTGACGATGCTTTCTGATATTTTCCCGACAGGTTTCCACGGTGCTTATACTGCCGGGGTTAAGACAGGTTCAACCGTGTATATTGCTGGTGCAGGGCCAGTAGGTCTTGCGGCAGCCCATTCCGCTCAGCTTCTTGGCGCTTCTGCTGTGATTGTAGGTGACCTCAATGAACAAAGGCTGGAGCAAGCCAGAAGCTTTGGATGCGAGACCATCAATTTACGAAAACATGACAGAATTGGGGAACAGATCACCGAGCTTTTAGGAGAGCCAGAAGTCGACTGTGCGGTGGACTGTGTCGGCTTTGAGGCTTCAGGTCATGGAGATCAAGGAGAAGCGCCTGCAACTGTCTTAAATACGATCATGGACATTACAAAAGTTGGCGGGAAACTAGGCATTCCCGGACTTTACGTCACAGAAGATCCAGGTGCGATTGATGAGGAGGCAAAAGTCGGTTCTCTCAAAGTGCGAATCGGACTTGGCTGGGCAAAAGCCCATACATTTGTGACGGGCCAGACCCCTGTCATGCAATATCACCGCAGTCTGATGAAATCCATCTTAAGTGGAAGAGCTCAAATTGCCAAAGCCGTGAATGCAACTGTTATTGACCTTGGCCAAGCCCCTAAAGGATATAGTGATTTTGATTCGGGTGTTGCTAAAAAATTTGTGATAGACCCTCATGGCATGGTTTCTCGATAATGGTATATGAAAGTTGTGTTGATAAAACTTACAGGAAGATATCCTGTAAGTTTTTTGTCTTTTCATATGTTCTATTCTTCTGCATGGAGTAACATGTTAAAATGAATTGGAAATATTACTCTTTAGTTAAAGATCACACCCTATTTGTTAGTGAAATATGGTATTGATGTAATGTAAAAATAACTTAGAGAACGAAATGAAATAGTTGAGATATGCAACATAGAGGAGAGAGATAGTTTGTTAAAAGTACAAGAAATTAAAAAGAATTATGGCAACAAACATGTATTGAAAGGGGTTCACTTTCACATAAAAGAAGGGGAGTCATTTGGTTTATTAGGGCCTAATGGTGCAGGTAAATCAACATTGATTGGTATTATGACAGGGCTTCTCCCCGCAACGAGTGGAACAGTTACGATTGGGGATATGGATATAAGCAAAAAAAGAAAACAAGCACAGCAACTACTTGGTATCGTACCACAAGAGATCGCATTATATTTAAATTTGACCGCAAAAGAAAACCTATACTTTTGGGGGAAAATGTATGGGCTTAAAGGAAAGGAATTAAAAAGAAGAGTACAAGAAACGCTTGAATTAATTGGTCTAGCAGATCGAGCGAGAGATCAAGTAAAGGTATTTTCTGGAGGGATGAAAAGAAGGGTGAATATTGGTTGTGCGCTTTTACATAGACCAAAAATATTGATGATGGATGAGCCCACTGTTGGGATAGACCCTCAATCAAGACATCATATTTTAGAGACAGTCAAAAAGTTAAACAGTGAAGGTATGACCATTATTTATACGAGTCATTATATGGAGGAAGTCGAATATTTATGTGAAACAATTGCCATTATGGACCAAGGGTCACTTCTGGCTATAGGGAATCAACATGAATTAAGGGAGCTTGTTGGACAAGAGACAGAAGTGATTCTGACGATCAAATCGGAAAATGGTCAAAATGAAATAAATAAAGTATGTGGGTACATACATGAACTTCACCCCACAAAGGAATTAGTTGTAAAAGGAAATAAAATCAAATTATTTGATCCAAATCCTCAGGAGTTATTAAGTCGTCTTATTCGAGAGGTCACTGCATTGAATGTTCAAATGGTTTCAGCAGAAATCGTAGAACCCAACTTAGAAAATGTCTTCTTATATTTAACAGGGAAACAGTTACGAGACGAAACTGTATAGAGGTGATCAGATGAGCATTTGGATTGTGATGAAAGATTTATTATTGTTTTTTAGAGATAAAAAAAGCTTTTTTACATTATTTCTTATGCCGGTTATTTTGATCGCCATTTTGGGTGCAGCATTTGGAGATCAAATGAAACATGATGATGAGGTCATCAACTTATTTCGAGTCGGGATAACTGATCATGATATGTCTGATACAAGCCGATTGTTTCTATCGACATTAACTCATGGTGAGCGAAGTGAGTTGATGGATGTCACCATACTCTCAAAGGAACAACTAGAGAAGGGTTTGAATAGTAGAGACATCAAAGTCGGTTTGATCATTCAGCCGAACTTTGAAAAAGAATTGTTGAACAATGACCATGTGCAAATTGATCTATTGAAAGGTCCGAATTCCGATTTGCAGGAAATGGTATTAGAAAACGCCATTTTAAAGTTTTCACAAAACTATCGTACTTTCATGTTAATGAATCAAGGTCAAGACAATCAGCCTATCTCTGATGAACTAAAACAAGAACTAGTACATGAGAAAACGATCAATGTAGATAGTCAGCCAATCACCTCTTTCCAATACTATGCATGTGGTATGGGTGTCCTCTTTTTATTGATGACCGTCGTTTTCTTAGTTGGTCGTATGATAGAAGAAAAAGAAGAAGACGTGTATAAAAGATTACTCGTATCAAAATTAAGTCATACGAGTTATATATACGGTAAATTACTAGGGATTCTATTGCTGAGTATCATACAGTTTGCAATCATCATTTTATTTACGCATTTTGTCTATCAGGTAAACTGGGGCGATCCATTTACCGTTGCGATGATTGGATGTAGTTTTATTTTAAATGCGGCAGGTATTGGCGTATTAATCGGTACTTTCATGAAAAAAGAAAAAACGTTTAGTAGTGTTGGTATATTAGGAACGCAGGTTTTAGCCGCTTTAGGTGGAAGTATGGTGCCCTTATACTTGTTTCCTCAATGGTTGATGAGCATCAGCAGTTTTTTACCAAATTCTCTCGCTCTTCAAATGTTTTTAAAAAGTATGACTGGTGCGGAATTTAGTGAAATTCAAGGCGAATTCTTGATGAGTTGTGGAATAGGAATGGCTTTCTTGGTCATTGCTGTATTAAGAATGTCTTTAGAAAGGAAACGTCATGATGCATAAAATCTTAGCAATTGTGTCTCTAAAGTTAAAAGAAACGTTCAAGTCTCCTACAACTCTTCTCTTTTTATTTGCTATGCCGCTCTTAATCAGTTTTATTTTTGGTAGTACGGCATCAGACACAAAGAAGCCAACAGTAGCTTTTATCTATCAGTCAAATCAAGGTGAAGTGAATCAAGAAATTTTTCGGATGCTTAAAGAGAACACAAGATTCCAGTGGATAAAGACGACTGAGCAAGAAGCAAAAGAATTAGTGGCGAATGAAAAGGCAGTTGTGTCTATTAAAGTTACAAATGATTTAAAGGCACACTTGAAGGAAAGAAAGGCTATTTTTGATGTGATGGTTTATAAGAAAACAGAGGAATATGCCGCATTATCTTCTTATTTAGTAGAGACAGCAGCCATTATTTATGAAATGAATCGGGGGGTGAATCAACAGAAAAATGTCTATCTTTCAAATGTACTGAAAGAATTCAATGCATCTAATCCCATTTCAATGACTGAAGGTAGTCTAGTTAGCCATTCGCCAAACTTGATACCAATCGGTTTCACCATTATGTTTATGATGTTTGCCATTTCAAGCTCTGCATCGTCTATTCATTTGGAGTATAAAACATATACATGGCAAAGGTTGCTTTCTAGTCCTGTTCATAAAATACAAGTATTATCAGGATACTTGCTCGCCTACTTCCTTCTTGGATGGATCCAATTAGGCGTTTTATTGGCAGTCTTATTTGTGTTTTTCAATATGTACTTAGGCAATCTGATTCAGATTTTACTGTTCGGTTCCGTTGTTGTTGGACTTGTGGTGAGTTTAGGTTTTATGATGGCGACTTTATCTAAAACAAAAAAACAAGCTGAGATCTCTAGTACGATTCTCATTGTGAGTACATGTATGTTAGGCGGTATTTATTGGCCGCTCGATATCGTTCCAGACATCATGAATTCCATTTCAAAGGCTGTTCCGCAAACTTGGATGATGGAAGGTTTTGGTGAAATCATGAGCGGTACTGCAAATGAATCAGTCTTATTCCTAGATAGCATGATTTTAATCGTTTTTACGATCATCTTTATGATTGTTGGATGGAAAAGCATTAGATCGTATTGAAGCCTAAATAGCCTATTTGCTATACAGCTGATTCCATCAAAGTGGTATGATAAACGACAACATCTCATGTAGAAAGGGTTGGTCAGTGGTGAAGTTTCAGCATAAAACCGTCATTATCACAGGCTCAGCAAACGGAATTGGTCAATCAATAGCATATGGATACGCACAAGAAGGGGCACGTGTGGTGCTTGCAGATATAGATGAGGAAAAAGGAAATCGCTTGGAAGAACAGTTAAGAGAAGAGTCCTTCGAAGTCCATTTTAAAAAAACGGATGTCAAACAAGAAAAGGATATTCAACGGTTAATGTTGTTTGCCATTGAGCGTTACCAAACCATTGATATTCTAATCAATAATGCTGGCGTGATGTGTACCACATCCCCTTATGATCTGACGTTGGATGAGTGGGATCATGTGTTACATACGAACCTAAGAGGGGCCTTTTTATGTGCAAGAGAAGCGGCACGTTATATAAAAGAAAATCAAAAAGGCGGTTCCATTGTGAACATTTCATCCACTCGTGCCATCATGTCAGAACCTCATACAGAAGCGTATGCTGCAGCAAAGGGCGGGATATCAGCATTGACTCATGCCTTGGCGACTTCCTTTAGTCAGGATCACATTACAGTTAATAGCATTTCACCTGGTTGGATTGAAACGAAGAATGATCGTCAACTACGTAAGATCGACCATCAGCAGCATCTATCAAATCGTGTGGGTACACCAAAGGATATCGTTAAAGCGTGCTTTTATGTAACAGATGAGGACAATCAATTTGTGACAGGTACAGACCTAGTCGTTGATGGTGGCATGACAAGAAAAATGATATATGCCGATTGAAGATGAAAATAATCATTGACGCCTAGATTCAATCGCAGTACAATATGTAACAATTCAGCTGAAGATCGTGTGATAAGAAAATAAAGCGCAAATAGAGAAGAGTAAATAATCGCTGTTCCACACAGAGAACTCCGTGAGCTGAGAAGGAGCTGGGAAGCGTTATTGAACCAAGCCTCTTAGCTCTGCACTGGATTCCATGTGATGGTGGTGCAGCGGTGTTCTCCCGTTACAGAGAAAGGTTAATGATAACCTGCTAAGGTTTATCTGGTAACAGGTGAATGAACTGAGGTGGCACCGCGGAGTAAATCCCGTCCTCAAGACTGAAATGTCTTGGGGGCGGGATTTTTTTGATGACATTTAGAGGGGAGAGCATTTATGAACAAACAGTGGCGGGATATGGGCGTGTTACTCGGAGCCATCGGCATTGCGAACATCGGGGAATGGATTTATATGATTGCCCTCCATTTACTCATTCTTCAAGAAACCGGCTCTGTTCTAGCAGTCACAGCTGTTTATATGTTAAGGCCGGCAGCTACACTTTTGACGAATGGTTGGTCGGGGAGTTTAATAGACCGTGTGGATCAGCGGAATGTGATGATAGGACTTGATCTATGCCGTGCGCTCCTGATCCCGGGTTTGCCCCTTGCCTTATTTTCAGGACATATGTTCATCGTATATGTGATGGTGTTTCTCATTCAGATGGCACAAGCGATATTTCACCCCGCCTCGATGGTCTATATTACCGGGCTGATCCCGGTTAGGAAGCGGAAAAGGTTCAATGCCATTCGGGCTTTGCTACAATCAGGTGGATTTTTACTCGGACCCGCGGTAGCGGGGTTACTATTTCTCGTCGGGACGCCTTTGTTTTCAATTTATGTGAATGCCCTTTGCCTGCTTCTATCCGCTCTGCTAACTATGTGTTTGCCGAGGTTACCAAAAAAAGAAGAAGGGAAGGGCAATTCTCAAAAGCCGTTTTCTATCTCTTTACTAAAAGAGGACGCTCGACTTGTGATCCGATATAGCCTGGCATCCCGTCAGGTTATGGCTGTATATTTATTATTTGGTGTGGCCATGACGGTTATCCCAACGGCCATCGATTCGCTTGAAACCGCTTTTGCTAAAGAAGTGCTCATGCTGACTGATACAGAATATGGTGTGCTTGTTAGTATCGCAGGGGCTGGGATTATTACAGGGGCTTGTGTTAATTCAGTTATCGTCGAGAAGCTTCCTGTTTCGATCATGATTGGTATGGGTAGCTTGTTCGTGGCATTTGGCTATCTCATCTATGCTTTTTCTAGCACCTTTCTTGTGGCGGCTGTTGGTTTTTTTGCTTTAGCATTCTTTTTAGCATTTGCTAACACAGGTTTCATGACTTTCTATCAAACGAATATCCCAGTAGAAGTCATGGGGAGAGTGATCAGCTTTTATGCTTTATGTGAAGCTGTTTTGACGATTGGTATGACAGGACTTGTTGGCGGAATGGCTCACGTGCTATCGGTACAAATGTCCGTCATGATGGGCTGTATCTGTATGGTCCTCACCTGTATGTTGTTATGTTTTGTCATTTTTCGTTCATTGACTGTCAGAAAAATCGTGCATCATACTTAGAAAATTCAAAAAATGATGATATACTTATTTAAGTAAGTTAATTAAATTGATAAGAAAAGGGAGTCTTACAAATGAAAGCACTACGCTGGCACAATCAAAAGGACATTCGATTAGAAGACATTGACGAACCGACAGTTGCTCCAGGTAAAGTGAAACTAAAAGTAAAATGGTGCGGCATTTGTGGTAGTGATTTACATGAATATCTAGGAGGACCTATCTTCATTCCAGTGAATGAACCTCACCCGCTGACAAAAGAAAAAGCACCAGTGACACTAGGGCATGAATTTTCTGGTGAGGTCGTTGAGGTTGGAGAAGGCGTGAGCCAATACAAAATAGGCGATCGAGTTGTTGTTGAGCCTATATTTGCTACTCACGGGCACCAGGGTGCTTATAACTTAGATGAGAACATGGGCTTTTTAGGACTTGCCGGTGGCGGCGGTGGATTCTCTGAATATGTATCGGTAGATGAGGAACTACTTCATCTATTACCAGACGAATTGTCATATGAGCAAGGGGCACTTGTGGAGCCATCTGCTGTTGCATTATATGCTGTTCGTTCGAGCAAAGTACAGGCTGGGGATACAGCGGCTGTGTTTGGCTGTGGACCGATTGGTTTACTTGTCATTGAAGCTCTAAAAGCAGCTGGTGCTACAGATATTTATGCAATTGAATTATCAAAAGAACGCCAAGAAAAAGCCAAAGAGCTTGGAGCCATCATCGTCGATCCTTCTCAGTATGAAGATGTGGTTCAAGAAATTGCTCGCCGCACGAACGGTGGGGTCGATGTTTCTTTTGAAGTGACAGGTGTACCTGTTGTGTTAAAGCAAGCGATTCAATCCACTAGAATTTCAGGTGAAACAGTCATTGTGAGCATATGGGAAAAAGGGGCAGAAATCCTACCGAATGACATTGTCATTAAAGAACGTACAGTGAAAGGAATTATTGGCTATAGAGATGTATTCCCGGCTGTATTAAACTTAATGAGAAAAGGCTATTTTTCCGCAGACACTCTCGTCACGAAAAAAATCAAACTGGACGATGTCATTGAAGATGGTTTCCATGCTTTAATCCATGAAAAAGATCAAGTGAAAATTTTAGTCAGTGCTGAATAGTAAGACAACGAGAGGATGGCAAATGCCATTCTCTTTTTTGATGGAAAATTTATTTTCACCTCTAGCGGTTTCTCATAAAAAGGGCTTGATTTGAATAGTGATAAGTGAAGAGGTCTTTACGAACGAAGGAGATGACATCATGTTTTATCACATCAAAGAACTACAATATGAAGCCAAGCCTTCTAAGCCTGATCCACTATATGCGAAAAAATTACAGGAAGTATTAGGTGGTCAATATGGTGAAATCAGTGTGATGATGCAATATTTATTTCAAGGCTTTAACTGCCAAGCGGATCAAAAATATAGGGATTTATTATTTGATGTTGGAACAGAGGAAATTGGCCATGTCGAGATGCTAGCTACGATGATCGCGCGTCTACTTGATAAGGCACCAGTAAAAGAACAAGAACTGGCGTATCAAAGTGATCCGGCCCTTGCTGCTGTCATGGGCGGAATGAATCCTCAACATGCCATCGTTGCAGGTTTAGGCGCGATGGCAGCAGATAGCGAAGGATATCCATGGAATGCCAAGTATATCATTGCAAGCGGAAATTTAATGGCCGATTTCCGGGCAAATTTGAACGCAGAGTCGCAAGGAAGGCTACAAGTCACTAGACTTTATGAAATGACCGATGATCGTGGCGTCAAAGATATGCTCTCCTTTCTTATTGCACGTGATACATATCACCAAAATATGTGGATAGCAGCCATTAAGGAATTAGAGGAAAGAGAAGGGGATGTAGTCGTGCCAACGACATTCCCTCGTTCACTCGAAAAGCAGCAAGTGTCATACGATTTGTTTAACTTCTCAAGAGGGGAAGCCAGTAAAGAAGGCAGATGGGCACATGGCAGAAGTATGGATGGAAAGGGAGAGTTCAGGTATATTTCTGCACCTGTCGTTTTCGGCTCTGCACCTAAGCTCAAACCGGCGCCAAAGGAGCTATATAACACACCTAAAAAAGGTGAATAAATGGAATAAAGTCGATCAGGTGCTCATACCTGATCGACTTTTATCGTCCAAGAGATCGTCTGTACACCCTGGCTCGCTTTTCTAACATGGCAAAAGCCAATTCGAACAAGATGCTAAGTAACCAATAGATGACAGCAGATACGAGGTATGTTTCTAAAAACTGATAGCCATCATTCGCAATGATCCGAGAAATGCCCATGATTTCGAGTACACCGATCGTAAACGAAAGAGACGTGGCTTTTAATAGTTGAACAAGCTGATTCCCTAGGTTCGGTAAAGCAACCACAAATGCCTGCGGCAAAATAATGCGCACCATTGCCTGTTTTGTCGTCATGCCAACAATTTTTGCGGCTTCAAGTTGCCCCTTATCGACAGCAAGGAGTGCACTGCGGACCACCTCCGTTAAATGTGCAGCTGAATGCAGGCTAAAGGCAATAAGTGCAACTGCCAGTGGGGAGACCATATCAGGATGAAACGATAGTCCAAAGCTGTCGCTCATTTTTGAGAGAACATATGGTATGCCATAAAAGAACGCAAATAGTTGAACAATGAGAGGCGTGCCTCTAAAAAAGGACACATATAGCGTGACAAACTGCCGAAGCACAGGGATTCGAAAGAGTCGAATGAAAGCAAAAACAGATCCAATGAGAAGACTCACAGCCATAGAAACGAGTGCAATCAATAAAGTGAACGGGACACCTGTGAGAATATGTGGTAATTGGTCGATCGCAAATTGAAAATCAATGGCTTGCATCAAATGGCCTCCTTAACGTGACAGACTCGTACGGCCTTTCACAAATTTCTTTTCAAGCAGCATGGTCATCAGTTCAATGCTCATGCAGATAAGCCAGTACACAATGGCAATCATGACATATACTTCAAACATGCCAATGCCGTAATTATTCCCTAAAATGATTTTAACCTGACCCATAATATCAATGAGCCCAATCGTAAACGCAATGGCCGTGTCCTTCACAAGATCAATCGTATAATTGCCGAGATTCGGCAATGCGATAAGGAAGGCTTGCGGAATAATGATCCTGATCAATGCTTGCGTATCTGTCATCCCAACAATGTAAGCAGCCTCAAGCTGGTCTTTTCCAACAGAGGAATACGCACTGCGGAATACTTCCGATAAATAAGCGCCCGTATGTAAAGAGAACGTGATCATCACAAATAATACACGGTCCCAATGATTCATTTGAATCCCTACCATCCATAAAAGCTGAGGAAGTCCAAAATAAATCAAAAATAGCTGAACAATCAAAGGTGTACTCCGTGTAAATGATAAATAAATGACAGCTATTTGCTTCAGCACGGGAATCTGTTTGATCCGTATGCAAGCAATCAGCATGCCAATGATGATGGCAAACACCAATGACACCACGATAATCATAAGCGTGAGTGGCAAGCGTTCAAGCACCTGTAAAAAGACCCGAAGCCAATCTGCTGCTGTAAACGTCATGATGCATCCTTCCTTTCTTCATATTGATACCCCTGTTCAGAAATGTAGTCAATGTCTTGAAAGAAATCAACACCAAACCACTTTTTGGAAAGTGTAGGTAAAGTGCCATCATCAATCATCTCTTGTGTGACTCGATCCAAGTCTGCTGGCAGCTGTTTTTGACTTGGTTGTAGAACGAGATAAATCGGCTCTTTAGAGACAATGCCGCCAACTTTTACGTTTAAATCTAAATGTTTTTGAATGGTATCGAAGGTTGAAATGTTCATAAAAGCCGCATCAGATCTGCCGCTTTCAACCCGCTTTAAATTGAGTTCATTTGAAGGGCTTTCAATGGTCGTTAGCTGGATAGGCGAATTATTTTCTTCATTATATTGATTTAAAATAGAACGAAGTCCACCGCTAGGACTAACAGGTGCGAGCTTCTTTGACGTCATATCGTCAAGTGATTGAATATCTTGATTGGATTCATTGACAATTAAACCAGTCATTGAATAACCGTAAGGAACTTTAGGGTAAAGGAAACGCTTTTCGCGCTCGGGATTACTGAAAAACCAATTGGCCGCCATTTCAAATTTCCCTGCGCCTACACCTATTAAATTCGATTCTTCCTCACCAAAGATATATTCAAAATGGACGTGTGGCAGTCGCTTTTCTACTTCATTTAAGTAATCGATATTATAGCCAATTGGCTCGTTTCGATCATTTGTTGCTAAAAAGGGGGGATTCACCTCTGCGCTCAGTGCGACTTTTACGATCTGTCTCCCATCATCAGTTGCCAGTTTCACACTGCTACAGCCCATTAAGGTGAGGAAAGGCAGAAGAATACTAGCTGCAGTAAATGCTACCCTGCGCATCATACATCCTCCTCCGATCCCGCGCTATCCCACATTCCGCGATGAATTCTTGATAAAAATTGTTTCGTTCGGTCATGTTTTGGTGTCAGCAGGACTTCATGCGGGGAGCCCTTCTCAACAATTTCACCATCCGCCATAAAAATCACGGTATCCGCCACGTCCTTTGCGAAAGAAATCTCATGCGTCACAATGACCATGGTCATCCCTTGGCTCGCAATAACTTTGATCATTTCAAGAATGTCTCCGACCATTTCTGGATCAAGTGCTGAGGTCGGTTCATCGAACAGAAGCACCGCAGGATTCATCGCAAGTGCTCGGGCAATTCCGATTCGCTGCTGCTGACCACCAGATAATTCACTCGGAAATGCATCCTTTCGGTGTAGCAGTCCAATGCGCGCTAAAAACTGCTCTCCAACCTTTTCCGCCTCTTTTTTAGACATCTTTTGTGACACAATCAGTCCTTCTGTAATATTTTCAAGTGCTCGTTTATTTTGAAACAAGTGATAATGCTGAAATACCATGGAAGATTGCTGTCTGAGTTTTAAAAGATCTTTTTTATGACATTGCTCAAATTGCACAGTGGCCTCTCCAACTGTCAGTTTCCCTTTGTCTGGTATGTCGAGGCTGTTTAAACTACGAAGAAGTGTTGTTTTTCCTGATCCACTCGGTCCAATAATCGCGACCACTTCACCTTCTTGAACGGTGAGATCAATTCCTTTTAATACTTGAGTCTGCCCATAAGATTTATGAAGATTAGTAGCTGAGATCATAAAAGCATCACGTTCCTTTGACATATGTACTTAATATTGATAAAATTTAACACATTAATTCCTATAAGTAAAGTATGTTTTATTAAACCCGATCGGATAAATCAGAATGATCATAGATTCAGAGAAACAGAGGAGATGGATACGTTTTGTCTAAAGAATTATTTGTTGATACAGACTTTCAAAAAACATGGCTACATCAACTGGAATCACTTCGTGAAACAATAGAACACAACGCAAAAGAACACGATGAAGGCGCTTATTTCCCTAAAGAAAATATCGCATCACTAGTGGAAATGGGGTATACCGCCTTGTCTCTGCCTGCCGAATATGGCGGAGGCGGTCAATCTGTAAAAGATATGGTCCTATTTCAAGAAACACTAGGCAGCATGGATGGGGCGACTGCTTTATCCATCGGCTGGCATCAAGGGGTAGTTGGCGAAATCTATGAAAAGAAACAATGGAACGAACAACAGCTGCAATTTTTTGCAGAGGAAATTAAGAATGGTGCACTTGTGAATCGAGCAGTGAGTGAGGCGCAGACAGGGAGCCCGACAAGAGGGGGGAAACCTGGGACAACAGCCACTAAATCTGGTGACAACTGGATCATTCATGGACGCAAAATCTTCACAACCATGTCACCTGCGCTCACCTATTTCTTAGTAGGCGTCTGGATTGAAGAAAAAGAAGCGATGGGATTTTTCCTGATTCATCGTGACACAAAAGGTGTTTCTATAGAAGAAACGTGGGATGTTGTTGGAATGAGAGGGACGGAAAGCCATGATTTGATTTTGGATCAAGTCGTGGTGTCTGATGATCTGCTTGTTGAAGTGCAAAAGGGACCTCGGGGCGGTACGCTAAATCCATGGATTGCCCATATTCCATCCTGTTATTTAGGGATTGCACAAGCGGCAAGAGATTACGCCGTTCAATATGCCATCACGCACTCACCTAACAGCATCAACGGAACGATTAGTGATCTGCCGAATGTCCAACAACTAATAGGGGAAATCGATTTGCTGTTAAAACAAGCACGTCACGTCATCTATTCCACAACAAAACTGTATGCTCAGCCAGAGAAAAGAACACTTTTAGCCAATGAATTTGGTGCCGTGAAACATACAGTGGTCAATCACAGTTTGCAAGTGGTTGATAAAGCAATGCGGCTCGTCGGTGCGAAAAGCTTAAGCCTCGATTGCCCGCTACAGCGCTATTATCGAGATATTCGTGCAGGACTTCATAACCCCCCAATGGACGATATGACCATCTCAAAAATAGCGAAGCAAGCCATTGAAGAGAAAAAAGCTGACTCACATGAAACAGAAAGCCGGGTATAAAACCGGCTTTTTTGATTGAAATGAAAAGGGGCGGCCGTTTTGAAACAGAAGCACATGAAATGGTTGTTTTCTAGTGTCATTATCACGGTGATTTGTATGAACCTGCCAACTGTAAGTGAGGGAACATCTCCAAAATGGTCAGTAGATGACATCATGAAGGATCGAGAAGGGACGTTTGTTGTCCAAGAGGTAAAAGAAAAGTCGCCTTGGGTATATAACAAAAAAAGAGCCAAAACGCGTTTTGCACCTCTATCGACTTTTAAAATCGCCAATGCCTTAATCGGTCTTCAAACAGGCGCAGTCAAAGATGAATATGACATCAAATATTGGGACGGAGTAAAAAGAGAAATAGATCAATAGAATCAGGATCATACACTTGTTTTTTTCCTTAATAACTGGAAGTTTAAATTATATAATTGAAGATAAAAAAATACCTAGATATCAAAGAGAAATGTTAAAAAAACGTTCTGTGAATATTATCCATATTTTAGGAATTATAAAAGTGATATTTTAAAATATCAAGAATTAAGTGAATGCTTAGACTTTCATGAAAAATTAGGATTTTGATTAATAAGCTTATAACAAGAGTATGAATCTTTAAACTCAAATAATAAACAAAAACAGCTGTCAAGCATATTTGACAGCTGTTTTAATTAATTCGGGAAAGACCCAATTTATTTTTATGACAGCGACAGTCTGAATGTTTTATACGAAACAGATAAAGACAACGTAGTCACAAAAGCATACACATATGGTGAAGGTGGATAACTACTTGTATTCACACAAAACGGAAACAAATATCTCTATCACTTCAATGCACACGGTGATGTCATGGCCATCACAAATAGTGCAGGAAAAATCGTCGCTGAGTACGAATACGATGCATGGGGCGCTCCAACAAAAGTAAGAGAAGATGAAGAAGTAAAAGGAAACCCATATCGCTATGCTGGTTACCGCTTCGACGAAGAAGCAGGAATTTACTCGCTACTATGAACCGAGAAACGGCGTATTCCTATCACTTGACCTAGACCGAGGAAGCGATGGTGATTCACTAGATCAGAATGGATATACGTATGGAAACAACAACCCAGTCATGAATGTTGACCCAGACGGTCATTGGGTATGGTTTGTGATCAATGCAGGATTTGCGGTTTATGATGGATACAAAGCTTATAAATCCGGTAAGGGTTGGAAAGGTGCTGGAGTAGCGGCAGTATCAGGATTTTGGGTGGTGGAAAGTTAAAGGGGATAAAAAAATATCTCAAGGTAAGAAAAACAAAAAATCAAAAAAGATTAACAAAAGAATTAATAAGGTAGCTAAAACTTTAAAATTCGATTCGAAGGCTGGTAAACATGCTCGAAATCCGAAGAGATCTGTGCCAAGATATATCTTAGCTACTGCTATAGTAAACTAGTAAGAAAAAATATGATGGGGCAAAAGGTTATAGTGCCTATTGGTCAACTATGTATAAAAATGGTAAAAAGTACAAACTCAAAGTTGTATATAATTCAAAAACAAAAGGGTTAGACATTTCCATTATCAAAATTATTAAGGAGTATACACATGAAAGTTTTTTCAGTAAATAACGAAATTTGTCAGACATTACTTGAATTGGATGAATACAGAGAGGGGGAAAAGGAGATATTTACATGTCGGTATGACTACTCTTCCTTGAATAAAAAGATTCTTCTTTACAAACTTAATTACAACAAGAAGTTATTGAATGAATTCTCAATTGATATACAAAATATGCTTAACTGTCATATAAAAGAATGCTGTTTGAGAGATATTACAAAACAAATGAAACTCAGTATAGAAAAAATAGATGAATATACTTTTTCTATCATTATCAATAAAGATTCTGAAAAACCGCAATGTGCGATATATCTTGAACAAAAAATAGATCATTTTCTGCTGAAATCAATTTATAATGACTTAGTAGAATTCAACTCTGTATTTTAGGGGGGGATTGCATGAAGCGTTTTAGTTTTGTAAATAATGATCAAGAAATAGAATTTAAAATATTGAAAGCAGAACAATCAGATGAATTTGATAGTGGGTATTATTTTATAAGTCAATTATTATTGTCCAAAGAAAATATTACTATTTGCATTGAAGAAATCGAATTAAATCTTAATTTCTTCATTAAATGGCAGAAAAGTCTTTTCTGGGTTAAAAAGAGAAATGAGTTAAGTTCATTAGACGGGACATTCAAAATGATAATTGAAAACAAGCATTAAACAAACTTTAATTCAGCTTGAATATAATGAACTTCATTTTGAAGAAACAATCCATTTTGAATTATACTTAGATCAACCAAACATAAGAGACTTAAAGAACCAGCTTGATCAATTCATAACTAGTTACAGAAATAATACTAAATAGGTATGTTATAAATCTGTTGAATGTTTTATTCTTAGTAATAAAGGCTCTTGGAGGATTCCCACTATTTTAGATAAAGAATACAGAAGAAAACCCCTAAGTTCAATGTCTTACATTTCAGGAAAATCAATGAAAATTGTTATTTTAAAGAGTATAATGAGCATGATGACTGAAACAATGGTATTTTACTAAACATCCCATATGAATCTGTGAACCAAAAAGCGGAAATCGATCTAAATTCACTGGGAAAATTGCAGCTTTTTAAGAGAGGTCTTTTCTATTTTACTGTCAAGCGGTTCATGTCATTCAGATGATCTCGAACGAATACATATACTCTTTTTATTCTGATCCATCCTAACACAGAAAGGTGCAATGACATTGAATCGAATGATGAAATGGCTATTATTTACGGCTGTCATAGCTGGCTTACTGGTTTGCGCATTCTTTGTGTTCCATTTAAACCAGCCTAAGCCGACGACGAACCTCCATTATGCAGACACACAAAACAAACAGCAAACACTCGATATGTATATGCCAAAGGGCAAAAATGAAGTCAAGAAGAAACACCCAGTCATGATCTATCTCCACGGCGGCGGCTGGACAGGCGGCGATAAGAACAGAGTCGCTTCAAAGGCTGATTATTTTACCCGTCAGGGATATGTCTTTGTCTCGATGAATTACCGGCTTCATCCAGATGTTCAATATGAGCAGATGGCGGATGATACGGCAAACGCCATTCAATGGGTCAAGGATCATGCGAATGAATATCAAATCGATTCATCAAAAATCAATGTCATGGGACACTCGGCGGGCGGTCATTTAACGGCATTAGTTGCAACGGATTCAACCTATTTAAAACGTGTGGGGCTGTCGCCCAAAACCATAAAATCCATCGTCGTTTTAGACGGTCCTTTAAATATCAATCAATTTATCCAAGCTATTCCATCCTACCAAAAAGTGTTTGGTAAACAGGAGAAGAATTGGACAAAGGCATCGCCGGTCACTTATATGAATCAAGCCAATCTACCACCTGTCTATTTGGTCACGCGCTGGGAAAATCCTGAGGTGTACCGCTTTGCTGAAAAGCTGAATCAAGATAAAGGCTCTCGATTTGTCTTTCGGGTCCATACATTGAGCCATAGTGATCTGAATAAGTGGTTTGGATCAGACCGGGCGCCAAAAGAAGCCCAGGAGATGACAAAGGCAGTTATGGCTTTTGTGAATAAGCAGAATCAATAAATAAAATCCATTCTAAATGGCTGCATGAGACCGAATGCTCGACAATCCATTTTGTCGCAGTATATGATAATGCGTATATGGTTTATCATCAAAGGAGTGTATGTTGTTGTCATCACGTATGGAAAATAAAGTATTCAACTGCGAGAAAGAGCTGACGCTGAATATTATCGGTGGGAAGTGGAAAATGCTGATTTTATGGCATCTTGGCAGAGAGGGGACGAAACGTTTCGGTGAGTTAAAGTCACTAATGCCTGGTATCACACAAAGAATGTTGGTCAACCAGCTAAGAGAACTAGAAGAAGATCACATTGTGCACAGGGAGGTTTATCCTGTCGTTCCTCCAAAGGTAGAATATTCACTTACGGAATTAGGTGAGAGTTTAATGCCAATTTTAGAGGCCATGTATGATTGGGGAAAGGATTATCTCAACAGTAATTTTTTAAAAGATGATAAATAGGAATACCTATGACAGATACTGGACGAAAGACAGTATCTTTTTTTGTGACCATATTCAGAGTGGATAAAAAAGTGCGTGCTTCATTCCTGTTGATATACTCGGTTCGTGCAAGAGATATTTTCAAGATGCATCATCCGAGGAGCTCTTGATGATCAGATAAATGAACAGATTTGGCAATTGATGAACTTACAATTTACATTAGAATCCAGACCGGCCTGCACCAGCAACAAAGATATTTCGAGCGAGTAGAATGTAAAACGAATGAAAGGTTGACATCAGTCGTTTGTTGTAACTATAATTGTTACAACGATGGACGATGGAAGGAAGATGAGCATGAAAGTACAAATTTGGTCAGATGTTGCCTGTCCTTTTTGTTATATAGGGAAAAAACAGCTAGAATCAGCACTTGAGCAATTTCCTCAGAAGGACCAAGTAGAGATAGAATTTAAAAGCTTTGAGCTTGACCCTCATGCGCCAGTGAATGTCGATTATGATGTGCATGACATGCTTGCGAAAAAATATGGGATGAGCCGCAGCCAGGCCATTGCGATGAATGAACAGGTAAAGCAGGCAGGGAAAGAGAAAGGAATCGATTTTCAATTCGATCCACTCGTTTTGACGAACACATTTGATGCGCATCGATTGGCGCAATATGCGGGTGAAATGGGGAAGGGTGATTTCGTCATGGGAGAGCTTTTTCAAGCGTATTTTACAGATGGAAAGCATGTTGGCGATCGCCAAGTCCTTTTAGACATAGCAGGAAAAGCAGGTCTTGATCAAAAGGAAGCGGAGCAAGTCTTAGACGATCAAGATTTTACAGATGACGTTCGAAAAGACGAAAAAGAAGCGAGAGAGCTTGGGATTTCTGCTGTTCCTTTTTTCCTGATCAATGGCACATATTCGGTTAAAGGTGCACAACCAGCAGACACGTTTTTGCGTGCGCTTGAGACAGCTTGGACAGAAGAAGTAGTTCAAGTAGAGAAATCGGGTGACACTTCATTTGAAGCGGCATGTGCTGATGGCGCATGTGCAGTCCCATCACCTAAAAAAGAGGCATAATACGCATGTCCCTATCTTTTAAAAGATGGGGATTTTTGTTGAATACGTTTAGAGGAGCTAGTGGGGCAGATCATGGTGCGTGGTTTCGCTTTTCAAAGCTTGATGGACTTCCACATTGCGCTTGATATGATCACAATGCTTCAAATCAAATGGAAATGAGCCAACTGTAAAGAGGGCTCATTTTTTTCTTGTAGTCAATGGTTGAATGGTTTCACCAGGAACCAATTCTGGCTCATAGTACGTTTGATTAGGAAGGTCCTTTTTCCCTTGTATCTTCTTAATTAGCCAATCTGCTGCATCTCTGCCCATTTGTTCTTGGGGATGCGTGAGGGTTGTCAGCTTGACATGGGCATTTTTTTTGGCGATATACGAATTATCCTGTCCAATAATAGAGAGATCATCTGGGATCGCCAAACCGATTTGGCTACACACATTTGCTACTTCTAATCCAACCTCATCGTTATAGCAAACGAGAGCGGTGAGTGCATGCTGGTGTTCGATCAGAAAATCTTTGATATGATCCCCCAAATGTTGCTTCGATTCAGTATCGAAAAAAAGAACATGCTCTGGCAGAAAATTGAGCTTGGCTTCTCCGAGTGCCTGAATAAATCCCTTCATGCGGTATTTCCCTTGTAAATCATCTGTTTTCGAAATAAGCCCGATCTCTGTATGGCCAGAAGAGATGAGTTCTTTTGTCGCCAAATAGCTAGACCTCACATCATCTAAACAAAGAAAAGGCACTTCTAATTGCTCATAATAGGCATTGATCATGATGAGCGGTACGTCTTGTTCTTTGAAGGATAAATAGTACGAGATATTCGGGTTATATAAATTGCTTTTGGTTGGCTCGACAATCAGTCCATCCACACCAAAAGATAGCATCATTTCTAACGCCTTTTTCTCCTGCTCTACATCATTATTTGTACTTGCCAATAAGAGAGAGTAGTTCTCTTCATTTAATCGGCTTTCAATCCCTCGAATGATCGATGGAAAAATATAATCGGATATGTATGTCGTTATGACACCAATCGTTTTCATATGAGTATGTCCTACAGGTTTTGTTTGGTATTGATTGGTAACAAATGTGCCCGAACCTTTTTCGCTTCTTAAAAACCCTTCACTCGACAATTCCAATATGGCCTTGCGAACGGTATGTCTACTGACTTGATAGATGTTCTGTAAGCTTGATTCGGTTGGGATGCGCTCCCCAATCTGGTAATCTCCTGTGAGTATTTTGCTTTTGATATCATCGAAAATGATCTGGTACTTCTTTTTCATCGTTTCACTTCTTTCTCAGTTGTCATCTGCTCAGAATTGAGAAGAAATTGTATGGACATATTTTAACACGGTTGTCGAATCAAATACAGGCAGTTTCTATTCCTTCCATTTGATCTACGGAGAAAACACTTGGGTTTCAAATAACAGTGTATGGACAACTATATTTTTTATTGACATATGTACGTACAAATATTATATTGTGTTTGTGCACAGAAAATCAATGAATGTAAAAAGATTTTGAAACCGCTATCAATTTGGAGGTGAACATGAAAATGGATCATGAACAGACGGCGAATGCCATTAGAGAGGGACGAACATCGTTAGGGATTGAATTTGGCTCCACACGAATTAAAGCGATTTTAATAGATGAGCAGTTTCAATCAATTGCACAGGGAGCATTTGAGTGGGAAAGTTCACTTCAAGATGGGATGTGGACGTACAATCTAATTGACATCATCACAGGGCTACAAGTCGCGTATCGTCAGATGAAAGAGCAGGCAGAGGAAATGTATGGTGTGACCATCCGAACCATTGGCTCAATTGGGATCTCCGCAATGATGCATGGGTATCTCGCGTGTGATCACACTGGTGAACTCCTCGTTCCGTTTCGAACGTGGCGGAATTCAACAACGACCGAGGCTAGTCAAAAATTAACGGACTTATTCCAATTTCATATCCCAGAAAGATGGAGTATTGCTCACTTGTATCAAGCGATATTAGAAGAGGAAAAACATCTCTTTCGTCTAGAATATCTGACAACTTTGTCTGGATATATACATTGGCTATTAACTGGAAAGCAGGCAATTGGGATTGGTGATGCCTCGGGTATGTTTCCAATTGATGAATCCATACAGGATTTTAGCGACGTCATGCTTGATCAATTTGATGAATTGTTGACAGAAAAAAACTACCCATGGAAGCTGCGGGATCTTTTGCCACGTGTCTATCTAGCTGGTGAAGAGGCTGGTGTGTTATCGGCAGCAGGAGCAGCCATTTTAGATCAGGCTAAACAATTGCAGCCAGGCATCCCTTTTTGTCCACCGGAAGGAGATGCGGGAACTGGAATGGTGGCCACAAACAGTATAGAAAGGCGAACAGGTAATATTTCGGTCGGTACATCTGTATTCGCCATGATTGTGTTAGAAGAGCATCTGTCACATGTATATCCTGAAGTAGATCTTGTGACCACGCCAGACGGAGTACCAGTAGCAATGGTTCACGCAAATAATTGCACGAGTGACCTAAACGCTTGGATGAACGTATTTCGTGAAGCATTCGAAGCTATGGGGCAGCCTGTAGATACGAAAAGATTGTACGAATCATTACTGCGTCAGGCTTTAGAAGCAGATCGTGATGGGGGAGGACTATTAAGCTACGGCTATTACTCTGGTGAACAAATTACTAGACTGCAAGAAGGCAGACCTTTATTTGTGAGATCCGCTGCGAGTCGATTTAATCTTGCTAATTTTATGCGTACACACCTCTTTTCTGCATTTGGTGCAATGAAAATAGGGATGGATCGATTAAAAGAAAACGAGCACATCGTGATTGATCGTTTACTAGGACATGGCGGTTTATTTAAAACACCAATTGTTGGTCAAAAAATGGTCGCTGCTGCGCTTGATACACCTATATCAGTGGTTTCAACCGCAGGAGAAGGTGGAGCGTTTGGGATGGCTGTTCTAGCTTCATATATGATGAATCGTCAAAAGCAAACATTGGCTGAATTTCTCACGCATCAAGTATTTGCAAACACATCAGAAGAACGGATAGAACCCGATCCGCTTGATGTCAAAGGCTTTGAGCTGTTTTTAAAGCGCTACCAAGAAGGGCTTTCGATTGAAAGAGCAGCAGTGGAGCACATGGCACCAATGAAAGGAGCAGAACCGATATGTTAGAGAGATTAAAAGAAGACGTATTTCAAGCCAATCTAGATTTGCCAAAATACGGACTTGTGAAATTTACTTGGGGCAATGTCAGTGCATGTGATCGTGACAGCGGGCTATTTGTGATTAAACCGAGCGGGATTGCATACGACCAATTACAAGCAAAAGATATGGTTGTTGTCGACTTTGACGGGCAAGTGGTTGAAGGAGAATTAAGTCCTTCTTCAGATACAGCCACACATGCCGTTCTTTATAAACACTTTGAGGAAATTGGCGGTATCTCACATAGTCATTCGACCTGGGCAACAATATGGGCGCAAGCTGGACTTGATTTACCGGCAATGGGCACAACCCATGCCGATACCTTTTATGGTCCAGTCCCGTGCGCTCGCTTCCTTACAGAGGACGAAGTGAATCGAGGATATGAAGTGGAAACAGGTCAATTAATTATTGAAACATTTGAAAAAAGAGATGTAGATGTGATGGCGGTTCCTGGGATTCTCTTGCAAGGTCACGGTCCGTTTACGTGGGGGAAAGATGCGAAGAGTGCGGTCACAAACAGTGTGGTATTAGATGAAGTCGCCAAAATGAACCTTTTTGCCAAGCAATTGAATGAGAAGGCAGAGCCACTGCCTCAGCGTATTTTAGATAAACATTATTTAAGAAAACATGGTGCACATGCGTATTACGGGCAAAAACCTTCAAGCTAAAGAAAAGAGGGATGACAATGTTAACTAGTCAGAAAAAAGAGTTTTGGTTTGTCGTTGGGTCACAGCATTTATATGGAGATGAAGCATTACAACAAGTGAAGGCTGATGCACAGACCATGACGGATGCGTTAAATGAGAGCGGCGTACTCCCGTATCCGATTATTCTACAGGAACTTGCGGTCAGTGCTGATCAAATCACACAGCTGATGAAAGAGGTGAACTATCGTGATGAGGTTGTAGGCGTGATCACTTGGATGCATACATTCTCACCAGCCAAAATGTGGATCCGTGGGACCTCATTGCTTCAAAAGCCTCTTTTGCATTTTGTCACGCAATATTATGAAAACATTCCGTGGGACACCATAGATATGGATTATATGAATCTCCACCAATCTGCTCATGGAGACAGAGAGTATGGATATATCAATGCAAGGTTACATAAACGAAACCATATTGTGGTCGGTCATTGGTCCAAGCAAGATGTGAAGCAGCAAATCGCTGATTGGATGGACGTCGCTGCGGCGTATCATGAGAGCTTTCAAATCAAAGTAGCACGATTTGGAGACAATATGCGCCATGTTGCAGTGACAGAAGGAGATAAGATTGAAGCGCAGATTCAGCTTGGTTGGACAGTGGATTATATTGGGATAGGCGATCTCGTTGAATATGTGAATGCAGTGAAGGAAACAGAAGTGGATGCCCTATTTGCTGAGTATCTCACACAATATGACGTTGATTATGGCTCCTATTCAGAAGTAGATTGGAAAAAAAGCGTGAAAGTGCAGGCACGATATGAAATTGCCATTCAGCGTTTTTTAGATGAAGGCGGATACAATGCTTTTACGACAAACTTTGAAGATTTACATGGTATGCAGCAGCTGCCTGGACTTGCCGTTCAGCGCCTCATGGCAAAAGGTTATGGATTTGCAGGTGAAGGAGATTGGAAAACGGCGGCACTTGACCGATTATTGAAGGTCATGAGCCGACATCAAGCGACTGGCTTTATGGAGGATTATACGTATGAAATGACATCTGGACAGGAAGCGGTGCTGCAAGCTCATATGCTAGAAGTAGATCCGGCACTCGCAGGAACCAAACCCGTTCTTGTCGTGTCACCGCTTGGCATAGGCAATCGTGAAGACCCAGCTCGCCTTGTGTTTGATGGGAAAAAGGGAGAAGGTGTCGTCGTATCCATCGCGGATTTTGGTACACATTTCAAATGGCTGATTCAAGAAGTTGAAGCCTTTGAGCCGAAAGAGGCGGCACCGCACTTACCCGTTGCTCGCGTGTTATGGAAAGTGAAACCGAACTTTCAAGACGGCGTAAAAGCATGGATCGAACAAGGCGGCGGTCATCATACAGTCGTATCTCTCAATTTGACTGTTGATCAAATCGTACGTTTTGCAAAACTTGTGAATGCAGATTACGTGAAGGTCTAAACGAAGGGTGGCGATCTGCTTTTATAGTAGATCACAGGGAGAAATGAAAGCGGTTAACTAATTGAGGGGGTCATCAACTTGGAGAAAAAAGTGTCAAGCAAATTTATCTTCTTTTTTGGGTCCTTTGCAGGGATCTTATTTGGATACGATATTGGCATTATCGCAGGGGCAGAAGGTCATATTCAAGAAGAATTTCAGCTCAGTCCGTTATGGCTTGGGATTGTGGTCTCTTCCTTAATGGGCGGGGCCATCATTGGCTCGATTCTAAGTGGTCTATTAGGGGATAAATTTGGCCGAAGAAAGCTCATCTTGGTCTCGTCGATCATTTTTTTTGTAGGAGCGATTGGATCAGCAATTGCACCAGAAGAAATCTCATTAACCATTGCCCGCATTTTCTTAGGAACAGCTGTAGGGACAGCGTCCTCCTTGGTGCCGGCTTACATGTCTGAGATCGCACCCGCTAAAATTCGCGGGAAATTGTCTGGACTCAATCAGCTGATGATTGTCAGCGGATTGCTGCTAAGTTATATTGTAGCTTTTATATTTGAACCAATTCCAGACAGCTGGCGTTGGATGCTTGGGAGTGCTGCTTTATTCGCGATTGTTCTTTATATTGGAATGCTCAAACTACCTGAATCCCCGAGGTACTTAATTAAACATGGAATGGCGCATAAGGCACGTGAGGTATTAGAATCTCTTCGCCCCTCTCAAGAAGAAATTGAGGCAGAAATGCAAGAGATTTTAGAGGTGGCGAAAGAGGAACGGTCAGGTATTCGTCAATTGTTCCAAAAGAAATTTCGAATGGCACTCTTTATTGGTGTTGGGATGGCCACACTACAGCAAATACAGGGCGCCAATTCAATCGTATATTATGCAACAAGTATTGCGAGAAATGTAGGTCTTGCTCCGCAGGTAGCGGCAGGATTTACCGTCATTGTTGGTGTCATTTTTGTCGTGACAACCGTCATCTTTTTGCAATTTGTCGACCGGTTCGACCGCCGAACCATCCTCACAGTGGGGGGAACAGGCATGGCACTTTCTTTCTTTGCGCCAGCGATATTAGGAGCTCTTGGCGTAAGTGAGGGGATATTAAACTGGGTGACATTGATTTCGCTATGTTGCTTTATTTTGTGCTATGCCTTCTCGTGGGCGCCGATTACTTGGATCATTATCGGCGAAATCTTCCCGCTTTCTGTCCGAGGAATTGGTGCAGGGATCTCATCTGCTTTCAACTGGACGGGGTCATTAGCTGTTGGACTCGTTTTCCCAATCTTAGCTGATCAATTTAGCTTTGGCGTGATTTTCTCCTCATTTGGGGTCATCTGCTTAATTGGGTTATTGTTCACCCGCTTTGTCCTAGTCGAAACAAAAGGAAGAAGCTTAGAACAAATCGAAACCGACATGGCAGCACGTGTATAAAGAAAACCATCTATCCCATGTGGATAGATGGTTTTCTTATTGAAGATCACTCTTAAGATCGTCAGGCAATAAATCAATTAAATCATCATATGAGGAACCATCTAACACCTCAACAAGCGCATAATACTTAGCATAAATTCGACTAAGCTGATCAGGGTGACTTGGTTCATATTGTTTTAAGTGCAATTGTGTCAGTTCAAGTGCAATGTCTAACTTGTTTCGTTCGACGATGGTTTCTGTCATGTTCTTTTTCATCATTTCACCTCTAGTATGAATCATCAAATTACGGAGCAGTTCCGCAACTGATTTTATATTCTTTTTTGTCTACTTTTTTTGAATAACAGACCGAAGGCGTCATGCCTGTCTCACTTTTCCAATCCTGCCAAGTAACGTGATAGAGCTGGCCATATTGAGGGTCGACATGGTTCTTGTTTTGTATGATGGCGAAGTAGCTCTGATATGGATACCCTGCCTGATAAATAAATTGTCGGATCGCCCCTTTTTCTGTGGCATTTGTAAAAAAGATAGGTGACAATAATGGTAGAATCACAATGAATATCAGTATTGTTAAGAATAAAAGGATCAAACGACCTGTCTTCATCTTTTTACATTCCTTTCAAGATATCACCTGAATAATATGTTAAAATCATCCTTTTGTAAAGAGGCATGAAGAAGAGCATTCTAGCGGATTTTTTTGAAAAATAGACAAGCATCTAATCACTCATACATCACTTGCATACGATAGAGTGTAAGTGATAGATAAATTAAAGGGGTGTTCACATGAGCCAAAATCGATTAGATGATTTTTTCTTTGGGCCTCGTCGAGGGAATCATGGAGAAGTTGAAACAGTTGTATCCCCCACACGTCAAATAGTCAATACAAACACAAATGTAAAAACCGTTAGAAAAATTCACCCAACACATATCACAAACGTCAATAGAAACATCAAAAGAATCGAAAACTACTATCCCGTAACGGAATCTGTAAAGAATGAGTGTTTTGTTGAAGAATTTGATTGCGGAAGTGATATCAAAAACCCTTGTTGTCGCCCGGCGAAACGTTCTATGTGGTAGTGAGGAAGAAGAGAGGCATCCTTTGATAGGATGCCTTTTATCTGCTTAACGTTCCATTTCTTTCAGCTATCCGTTGTCAAGATGAAGAATAGGACAAAACAAGCAAACATGATCGAATAGACCTTGTTTTTCACGAGAATAAAAAGAGATCTCAATACCTTGTACAGAGATAAAAGCGTGCAAAGTAACCATTACCCTTTGATCTAACATCTTTTTCAAGATAAAATTGGAAGCAACAACAATTCATTTGTTTTGCTTTAGCGCTATTTTGGCTATTAGTAGTCCGAGTAGCAAAAGTAGATGAATGAAAGATTTAAATAAAAGTTGCCCTCCTTTTAGAAGTGGGGCAACTTTTATTTTGAGGTATATTCATACATCTAAGACGAGATGGCTTTCGTTCACACCAAAATTCTGAAGGGACCCTATCTTCTCTATACCAATCAAACGAAAAGCTACTTTTTTTACGGTTTAGTAAAAGGTTGAATGTTAAAAGTTGACGGTTATTGACTTCTTTACAGGTAATTTATTAGATATCACAGTTGCTGTCACTTCAACATCTTTGGTTGCGTTTTCTAATAAATGAACTTCGGATGAAAATGCTCCAACTTTATCAGTCGAAACGCTTTGAGGTTTTACTATACTACCAGACGAACTTGAAAGATTTACATTCACAGATGTTAAAGGAACCGTATTGCAAGATACGATCCCTTTAACTTGAAAACACATATTTTCCTTGATTAATTCTAATGTGATTTCAGGGCAACTCGTTTTAATTAGAAATTCATCTTCTCGATAAACTCTTCTTCCGCACCCGCAGTTTTTAGCCATATTATCTCACATGCCTTTTCTAATTCTTTCATTTTAGAAGTTTTGAACACAAGTATCGCAAGGACCACCTGTATTTTTAAAGACAACATTGTCGACTAAAGCTTGACTACCTGGGGCTGGATTTCCGATGTTTTGGAAAGTGATACAGGCAGTAGTCGCTCCTGGTGGTGCACAAACTGTTAAAGAGTATTCTTGGAAGACGCTTTGAGGTTGATTCGATACCGCTATAATATGCGGGATACCTTCAGTGAATATTGGGTTCGTTGTAATGGTTCCTTCTGCAGTACCCGTATTCGTTATTAATGGTGGGCATGTCTGTGGCGGGAAGGATACCGATGCAACTAAAACACCTTGAGCCCGAACATCACCTGCAAACGTAAGAGTAAAGCAGCAACCTTCTGAAACAGGGACAATTTGGTTTATAAAGCCCGGAGTTGCTACTGTTCCAACAGGTGGACTAGGGTCTAAACCAAGAATACTAACAGATTGTATAGTTGGTGTAGTGGCGCTGCTTACAAAGCGACCACTATGAGCGTTTGGAAAATCAACCACAGTAGCTGTAGCAGATGTCCATGAGGTAGGTGGTGCTCCAACAGCTGATAAATCGAACCCAGGATTAGTTAAGAGATTTGTACATGGGCAGCAGGCTGTACCGGTAGGACCAGTAGCACCAGTTGCTCCCGTCGCACCAGTAGCACCAGTAGGTCCAGTAGCGCCAGTGGCTCCCGAAGGTCCAGTAGGTCCAGTAGGTCCCGTAGCGCCAGTGGCTCCCGAAGGTCCAGTAGGTCCAGTAGGTCCCGTAGCGCCAGTGGCTCCCGAAGGTCCGGTAGGTCCAGTAGCGCCAGTGGCTCCCGAAGGTCCAGTAGGTCCAGTAGGTCCCGTAGCGCCAGTGGCTCCCGAAGGTCCAGTAGGTCCAGTAGCGCCAGTGGCTCCTGAAGGTCCAGTAGGTCCAGTAGCGCCAGTGGCTCCTGAAGGTCCAGTAGGTCCAGTAGCGCCAGTGGCTCCTGAAGGCCCAGTAGGTCCAGTAGCGCCAGTCGCTCCTGAAGGTCCGGTTGGTCCCGTAGCGCCAGTGGCTCCCGAAGGTCCGGTTGGTCCCGTAGCGCCAGTGGCTCCCGAAGGTCCGGTAGGCCCCGTAGCGCCAGTGGCTCCCGAAGCTCCGGTAGGCCCCGTAGCGCCAGTGGCTCCCGAAGGTCCAGTAGGTCCAGTAGCGCCAGTGGCTCCTGAAGGTCCGGTTGGTCCAGTAGCGCCAGTCGCTCCCGAAGGTCCAGTAGGTCCTGTAGCGCCAGCCGTTCCCGTAGCCCCCGGCGGTCCAGTAGGCCCCGTAGCGCCAGCCGTTCCCGTAGCCCCCGGCGGTCCAGCTGGCCCAGTGCGTCCAGTACGCCCACGTTTTCCAGGAATACCAATTGTTTTAATACAACAACAGAATTCTAAACACTCTCCACAATGAGAACATCGCCTATGCTTCAAATGACACCCTCCTAAAAAAATGTAATCATCACATAATATTAGAGAAAGGAAAATATGTAAGGGTTTTTTGCGGAATTCAAAGATAAATATTTATGCTTTTGAAAAAACGATAAAAAATGGACTTTTTCTATTTGAGCCATCGTATGATAGAGACAAGCAAACAACGAAAGATTTTATCCAAAGATCATTGAGTATAATATAACCTTGAACTGACAAGTGTGAATGATGCTAAACGAGCCGCAATAGATATGTATGGACAAAATTTAAACGTTAATAGATTCGTTATCAATGCATCTAGTGCTCTTTCGGTGAATCGATATCTTGATGAAATGTTTATACCTAAAAAATTCCATTAATCTATAAATTTAACTCTCATTCATTTTACCCTCACTCTATTTAACAAGATATCCTGTCCAAAATGAGAGGAACCTGGGGATTTGTGTTCCTTTCTTTATTAAGATATGCATCAAATAAGGAACAAAGAGTGATGACGAATGTAGATATGATATGTGGTTGTAATAACAAACTCTTTAGGTTCAAAAAAGGGTCGTAATAACAAAATAAAAACAGACCGAAAGAGGTCTGTTTTGTACTGTCATTTAAAAAAATGTTTTTAAATCTACCATCACTTCCCTTTATCCCGCTTTCGTTTCTCTTTCTCCGCCCGGTAAAACTCATGAAACATCTTCATAAGCGCCCGTTTCTCAATCCGGGATACATAGCTCCGTGAAATCCCAAGTTCTTTGGCAATTTCCCGCTGCGTCTTCTCTTTCTTTAAATCAAGTCCGAACCGCCCGACGATGACTTCTTTTTCACGTCCATCAAGAATGTCGATATACTTCTTTACTTTTTCAAGCTCCATGTTGAGCTGAATCGTATCAATCACGTCTTCATTTTCTGATTTTAAGACATCAATTAATGAAATTTCGTTGCCTTCCTTATCCTGACCAATGGGATCATGGAGGGAGACATCCTTTTTTGTTTTTTTGAGCGCGCGTAAATGCATAAGGATTTCATTATTAATGTCAAAAGGGGGGTGCTGTAAAAATGAAACAAAATTTATTGTACTGGTTCAGTTCTATATTTTTCATCCTTAATCCGTATTAATTGAGCTTCTCTTGTTGAGATGTATAGAATTTCGTTCTTTTCAATAACCATTATTCCTTCTGTCGGTTCTTCCGAATATGAAGAATGTATTAGTTCAAATTTTAACGAAGTATCCGGTGTTACAGTTCGCATGAGCTTGCCTATTTCTTTAGAAATTAAAGGGATAGTTACAACTACTCTTAATGAGTATTTATTAGATGGCCATTCCAATAATGTAGTGTTAGCTGAAACCCCAATGTACGGTAAAACTGAAATCACTACACGTGACGGCGAGTTCACAAACTTAAATTACTCGAGTTCACACAAAATAAAATAGCAGGAGCTTCCTCCTGCAGGGAACAGTCAAAAATAAGTTAATTGTTAATGATTCTGAAATTATTAAAACATGCATAGTGATGGCAGCTATATATTTTTAATACCAACCTTGATAATTGCTGTCCAAGTACCATCACCTTCTTTTGAGGCATCTTTTAGATAAGAAACATAAGAGAGATCCTCCTTGTGTATTGGCTTTTAGATGAATAGTTTTCAGCTCAGCTTGAGGAGTTATTACCTTTTGACTAATGTTGCTGTCTGCATTAGAAGTTGAAGCGAATGCAGGAGATGCAGAAACAAGTAAAGCAAAGGATAATGCGGAACAAGTTAAAACTTTTTTTAATCTCATTTAAAACACTCCCTTGTTTATTTTGACACACCTAATTATCCTATATTTTACAAAAAAACAAACGGTTTTCAGAGTTAGATAGATTATAAGGAAATTTTAATATGAACTTTCAAGGAGTGGTAGGATGAAATCTGAACAATTGTGTTTACTGCCAGGGATCGATGAGAAGCAAGTCCGAAATGCTCTGATCAAGGAGCTGAAGGTTTATAGGGCCTTGAAGGTTAAAGAAGAAAACAGAAAAGAGCAGGAAGCAAACGGCGCAACAGGCCTTTTTCCTTCTCTCAGGAACCAGGAAGTTTTAAATGAACTGAAGGTCCGACAGATAGAAAGAGCGCTAGAAAACAGCCTTGATGAAATTGAGTAAGATATCATCCGAATGAAATACCTTACATCACGTGTGGTGAAGGATTTGGAAGTGTGTGAAGAACTGGGGCTGAAGAAGGACCGATACTATAAGCTAAAAAAGCAAGCGACGCGACGTTTAATCTTTCGACAGCACTCGGAATCATATGATTGCTGTTTTGTTTTTGAGAAAAATTAATGGTAAAATACATCATGTTTCTCATAATATGTTTAAAAGAGGTGCAAAGATTTTGAAGAAACTTACAATCCTTCTAGTACTATTAATTCTAACTGTGACATCTATAACATTATTAATAAATAAGAACAAAACTGAGAAATTTAAGAATGAAAATTGGGCCTACGAATATTTGAAAATTAATAAACTGCATAACCAGAAAAAACTAACTGGAAAAGGTGTTAAAGTAGCATTAATTGATTCCGGTGTTTCATTTAAACAGGAGATTAATGTTAAGAAAGGGGTAAACGTTTTAGATTTTAAAAGATCATATCAAGATGATCATGGTCATGGAACTCATTTAGCTGGAATTTTAACTAGTAAAGACATTGGTGTTGCGCCAAACATCGATTTATATGTAATTAAAGCCTTGGATAACAATTTAAACGGTGATATTAATAATGTAATAGAGGCAGTGAATTATAGTATTGAAGAAAGAGTTGACATTATTTTAATGTCATTTGGCACTTTAAAATATTCTAGGAAACTGGAATCTGTTATAAATAGAGCTTTAAAAAATAATATTGTTGTAATTTCATCGGTTGGGAACTATGGGTTACAAGAAAAAAGTGAGATACTCTACCCTGCTAAATTTGAAGATGTTATTGCTGTAGGAGCTTTAAATAAGAACGGTGATATATGGAAAGGGACAACTGTAGGTAATGAATTAAATGTGTTACTTCCGGGGCAATTTATAAAAAGTTATTCAAAAGATGGTTCCTTTTTATATAGTAGTGGTACTTCTATGGCAGCTGCCTATATGGCAGGTCTTGTTGCTCTCTTTTTTGAAGAATATTCATCATATGATAAACACACAATTTCAAAAAAAATATGGAAAAAAATCAAGAATTTAGATAAAATAAATGGGTATTCGGTTATGAATACAGATAAATTTTTTTGAGAAAGTAGGGTTTATATGAAGAGTAAGCTTATTCTAGTAATGCTGTCTTTTATTCTATGTTTTTCGGCGGTGACTCCAGTATATGCTGAGAACGTAACTTCTCAGGATAGTGACTTTGTGGTTAGTGATCAATTGATTGAACAAGTATACGAGGATACTGGTATAGATGTTTCAAATGTAGATGTATCAAATTTTAATGAAGAATTTGACTTTCTTTTGAATGATCCAGTATTTATTGAATTAGAAGAAACTTTAGCGCTACAGAGTCAGAATGCTGAATTGAAAGAAGATAGTGTAACTGGCCAGTGGGTACCGGTGGTGGCAGCTGCTTTAAGATTATTAATTTCTCAAGTTGGAAAAAAGGGAATGCAACAGGGATGGAAAGTAGCTAGACCACATGTGCAGAAAGCATTAAAAGCGCCTCAAAATTATATTATTGATGGCCCTGGATCAGGAGGACGTATTATACAGGTACGTAGCAAAAAAACCAAAAAACCATTATTCAGACTAGATTATGCACCAATAAAGCATGGAAGACCTGCTGTTCTACATTATCACGTTCCACCTAATCTAAAAGATCATCATGTTATTTTCTAAAGGAGAGATCCTATTGCTTAATTTAGACGATACAATGCATTTACATGTAGGTTATTATGAAAATGATTTAGATTATGAAGGTGTGTTTTTTAAAAGTTTAGATTCAGGAAATTGGTTATTATTTTTTGATCAAGAAAGCTATGGTATAAAACTTAAACAAAAATATGAAAAATACGATGATTTTGGTTTGTTGGTTGGAGAGTATAATCTTGATGATGAACATGTTGAGGAAAAGGGTGATGAATTGTTTGAACGTTTTCTAAAAGAAAACGGTTTAATTAATTCATAATGTTTTTGTGTAGTATGTTACAAGAAAACAACACGATATAGAAGAAGACAAAGCTAATTTGTAAAATTTCTAGAATTTCTTTTCTGAAGGCGATGCTTTTTGGGAGTAATAACTAGAGTGTCCATTTTTATGGGCACTTTTTTTATAGGTCAAACCGACAAAAAGTAGGTTAAAAAGAGGCCTTATTTCTGTGAGAACCCTGTATGATAGAGACAAAGCAAAACGAACCGATGATTTTGTTAAGAAAGAAAGAACCTGCGGACACTGGTCATTGAGCACAATCAATGCTATTTTTGTACCTTTATGCCTATTTAAAGACAGATTTTGTGTTGGTAAAATTGACCTTGGTAATGAATAAGAAGGAGTGACTTCTTCTGGGAAAGATACTTGATGCTAAAGCACTAACAAGTGCCATGGATACAAGAGCAAAACACTATCAGGATCTCCGTGAACAAATGGTTGATTTAAAAAAAGCATTACAAGGTGTGGCAAACCTTGGTGATGATTTCACTGGAAAAGGTGCCGATAACATTAAAAGCTTCTATAAAGAGCTTGCTGGAAATGTAGACATGTTTATCAGTTTCATTGATAAGCAAAAAGCCTTTCATGAAAGTGTTTCTGGTACACTCGATGATACGAACTTTGGCGGCGATACCTTTGTAGAAGAACACTTCTTAGACAATGCTGTACATAATGGAACCAAGAATGCTAAAAGCATTGTCAAAGATCAAAAAAAGGCCCTCAAAACTATTTTCCAAGACATCGATGACCTCATTTCTCTTGACGTGTTTGACAGCAAAACCTTTGATGAAAAGATCGCAAATGCTGAAGATGATCGGAAAAAGACTGTTAAAGATTTAATTGAACTTGATCAAAATTTAAAAGATGAATATGCTTTGTCAGAGACTGAACAGCAGGCTACAAAAGCATTGTATGCAGAAATGATGAATGCCACAAATGATGGAAAAACCATTTCGCCTATGAATTTTGACAAGAAAGCGTATCAAAATAGCGAAATCTACAAGGTAAAAGACGATATTGAAAAGCAAACAGCTGAATATCTCAAAATCAAAAAAGAACAAGAAGAAGCCCGAAGGATCGCGAAAGAGCAAGAAGCCCTCGCCAACCGCCCTTGGCATGAAAAAGCACTTGATTATGGCGGAATGATCTTGAATGAACTAACAGGCGTAAATGACGCAAAACGAGCCGCAACGGGCGTTGATCCGATCACAGGTGAACAGCTCACTTCAGGCCAACGAGTCGCCGCAGGTGGCATGGCAGCAGCAGGTTACATCCCAGTTATCGGATGGGCGGGGCGCATTGTCAAAGGTGGAAAAGCCGTATACAAAACCACTCAAGCCACTTCAACCGCATTAAAGGCAGTCGACATTTACAAGACATCACAAAAGTCTTTTGCCGCACTAAAAACAGCACAAAAAGGCTTATATGGCATCACTGCCGCGAACGGCTTCAGTGAAGCAATTACTGGAAGAGATATGTTTGGGAATAAGATCACGAAGGAACAGCAACAAGCGAGTATGGATGCGGCGCTTGGAATGCTTTTACCGTTTGGGGCTAAAGGGTTTCATGGGAAGATGGGAATCAAGAAAGGTGAGAAAAATTCTTTATCTCCAGGTAATGGGCTAGCTACACATGAATCCAGAGGTGGGCACTTAATAGAGAGACATGTTGGGAAAACAGATGAAGAACTATTAGAAAGGCTGAAAAGTAATCCTAAAATCACGGGTTCTTCTACTTTTAACGATAGAATGACTGCAGAAAGAGTTGCTGATTCAGTTCTGGGTGATCCTAAGAGTGTTGATAAAATACAAAAGTGGTTATCCGACCCCAACAGTAGACCTACATTACCATTAAAATATAAGGGTGATGGAGAGGTAATTGGAAGAAGTGTTTCGAGAAATTCAGAAGTAGTCGAGAATGTTACAAATGCAAAAATTATACTGAAAAAAGATGAGAATGGCGGTTTTATTTTAACAGGATACCCTGTTAAATAGAAAGAAGGATGATAAAATGAATGAGAGTTACAGTTATTTAGAGGAGTTAGAAGATTTTTTAGGTGGGACATTTCATCAGGACATCGATTCACCAGAAGAAGCGTTAGAGGAGTTTATTCATGAAGCTACTAAAGAATGTCTGCTGTCTACTATAAAGGATTGTCAGGATTTTTTGAATGGTACATTAACAATTGAAGAAAAAGAAACCTTTATCGAAAATAATGCAGAAATCTATTTTCCGGCGATCTCATTAAACCCTATACAGTGGTTTAATAAAATAATAGAGGAAATGAAAGAAGCAGTGAAAATGAAGTAACAAAATGATCCTTGATCGGCCAATGCCTTTCAAGGTTTTTTGTGTTTATTGGGCTTTAAGCCGAGAAAAAGCCGACAAAAAGGGGACCTTTATTTTATGTGGATCATCGTATGTTTAAGACAAGCAAAAGAACGTGAATATTTTGTCCAAAAGGAAGAACCTGCGGACGCTGATCATTGAGCACTTTAAGTGCCTTGATTGGTGTCCGCTTTTTTATTGGGAGACGCGCCTTTCCCTTATCAATGGCGTATCTGGATACGGAACAAAGGTGTTGAGGAATGTGGCCATACGAGAGGGACATTCTGAGCCTGGATAGCAGCTGGTCTGCGGTAGCCGTATCGAGGACAGTTTTTCATTATTGATGATTGACTGTACTTGGCATCCTCTCGGAGTGTGGTCATCATTGAAAAATCTATTTTAAGCGAATAGCGTAAGGTGGTGCCTATTCGGCAAGGAGAGTTTGGTATGAAGATCAGAGATTCTTTATCTGTAGAGACAACGAAGCAATTAAAGCGCATTGCTCCTGGTTCTAATCGTACGGATTGGGGATGAAGACTTTACTTCAGATCAGAACCAAATACTTAAATCAGTATGGCTTGTTATAAAACCTTAATATATCAGCCTATAATAGGGTTTTTTGAAGTAGAATGAACTCTTTCAAAAAAATGGTATACTAATTTATAGCTATAATCAGGAGGTATAAACTTTGAAACCATTTTGGGATAGAGAAGAAGAAAGTTACTACACACTAAAGAAAATAAGTGAGAAAGAGATAGCTAAAGCTGAAAAGACACTTGGTGTCACTTTGCCAGATACATATAAAAAGCTCATATTAGAACAGAATGGTGGTTATACAGTTCATCATGCTTTTCCAACCACTCACTCTAATTCATGGGCTGAGGATCACATTTCATTTAATCACCTGCTGGGAATTGCTGAAGATGAAGGGATTATGGATAGTGCCTACTTAATAAAAGAGTGGGAGTTGCCAGAAGGGCTTGTTTTGATTAACGGGGATGGCCATACTTGGGTAGCGATGGATTATCGAAAAACGAAAGAGAATCCTGCAATTCATTATTTTGATGTTGAGATGGAAGAAGACTTTAAATTAGCAGATTCCTTTGATGAATTCATTCAGGGGCTTTATACAGCTGAGTACACTGGTGATGAGGAAGCAGCAGAGGGTGAATATGAACTTCCTGAAGATCATTTAAGTAAAGAAGAACTTGAAGCCATATTTGAATTGGACGTCCTTGATGAAGGTAATCTGTATAAAATTCAATATTACCCGATGGTTGATTTGAACGAAATTGAATGGTTTTTTAAAAAGATGCAATATCACATTGAAAAAACAAAAGATGAAGATGATCTTTATGAAGTAGCTTCTACGATTAACAACATTCTCTTATTGAATCAGAATATGCCAATCAATAATAATATTAAAGAGCTGGTGCAACAAATATCTAATTTCTTACAAAGTAATGAAGATCCACTTGTAGTAAATGTAGGCGAACTTATTCTTAGTGAGTTTGAGAGTATTATATAAGGTGAATTTTAAGAAAAAGAAGGTAAGTAATGAGAGCACCGTATCAAATATTGATATTTCCTTATATAAAAACTGAAAAATCCATTCAATAGGCTATTTTTAATCGAGTGATTATGGTTATTGGAAAGCCGATAGTGGAACGAGAATTAAACGAAAAAGCTTTGCTACATTACCTCTATAGCAAAGCTTTTTCCTAAAATAACATCTCAAAACGTCTAGGCAGGATAGATGGTAGGCTAATCATAATCGCTTTCATTAAGATTAGGAGTTCCCTATACGCTCCATTGCTTTATCAAAAGCTACTTTTCTTTTTTTCTCTTCATAGTCAATACGTTCTAAAATTCTAGTCCAATAAATATTGCCTGTGTCTGCATATTTTCTTGCAGTTTCTCTCCAAAGAAATGCTTCAGCTTCCTCGAGGACTATTATGAATTTACTCCCCATTTTCATGTGTGGCATCTCATCTTCATGAATTAAGCTGAAAATTGTTGAAGTGCTAACTCTGAAATAATTTGCAGCTTCCTTAACTGTCAAAAGGGTATGTACTTTGTTGTTGTTCTTATTTATCAAATTTTTAATTTCATCTGAAAAAACCTCTAATTCATCAGAGATAATTTTTCTAATTGCTTCTTCAATCAATTCAGGTTCCTCCTCATCATTTCGAAGATCTTCTACTTCTTTTATAACGTTGCTAACACTCCAAAAATCATCTGGATCAGTCCAACCATGTTTTTTATAATGATTAATAGTAGGAAGAATTTCTTCTTCAATAAAGATAATCCTGCTTTTAACTCTTAAATGTGGCATGGCTCTTCTTCGAATTAAATCACCTAGTGTATATGTTGTAAGTTTTGTCCGTTCATTTATTTCGTTCATAGTAAGATAGGTTTTGTTTGCTACAGATTCTTCATTGATAAGTGATAAGTGAAGTATCTTATCAAATTCTTCTTTAAGCGTGTTCCTAATAAAACTTTCAAATAACCCTGTGTTCATCTGATGCCTCCTTTTAATTTAATTAAATCAAAAATCTATAATTACACTTTACTTTATTTTGGAAAATTCCGAAAGAGTAAACGAGAACAAATGTTTGATTGGCTGTTTGAATTTCGTTATAATAAGAATAAGATTGACCCCTTCATGAACCTGGCTGAAACTCAGTCAGGTCTTTTTTATATCTACTGGTAAACTCGTTTTCTTTATGAAATAGGGACAATCCATGTCGGCATAACCTGTCATGAGGTGATTTAAGATGAAGGTCAAAATCATTGAAGGACAGAATGTTGACGCACGTATTAATGATTGTTACCACTATTTGATTAAGTGGTGGAGGAAGGAGATTAATCGTGAAAGCAATTTACGTGAGGGTATCGACCGAGGAGCAAGCGATAAAAGGATCGAGTATAGACAGCCAGATTGAAGCATGTGTGAAGAAAGCAGGGACCACAAATGTCCTGAAATATGCAGATGAAGGCTTCTCAGGTGAATTATTAGAAAGGCCAGCTTTAAACCGTCTGAGAGAGGATGCGCGCAAAGGATTAATTACTGAATTGATTTGTTATGACCCTGATCGTTTGTCGCGGAAACTAATGAATCAATTAATTATAGATGATGAATTACGAAAAAAAGGGATAGTCTTAACCTTCGTAAATGGGGATTATGCAGATTCACCTGAAGGGCAGCTGTTCTTTTCAATGAGAGGAGCCATTTCTGAATTTGAAAAGGCCAAAATTAAAGAGAGAACTTCTACAGGTAGACTTCAAAAAATTAAAAAAGGGATAATAATTAAGGATCCTAGTTTATTAGGATACAGAATGAATAAAGGGAAAAGAACGCTTGAGATAATAGAAGAAGAAGCAAAATTTGTGAGAATGATTTTTGATTTGTTTACGGATCATTCAAGTCACTTCTTCAACCGAGTAAATGGAATTGCGTTGCATTTAACAAAACTAGGCATCCCAACGAAAAGAGGAGCAAAAGTCTGGCATAGACAAGTAGTGCGGCAGATCCTTATGAATCCATCTTATAAAGGGAAGTATGAGCAATATAAGTATGATACAGAAGGCAGTTATGTATCAAAGCAGGCTGGTGGCACCGCAATAATAAAACTGAGGCCTGAAGAGGAACGCTATGTTACTGAAATTCCTTCGGTTATTTCTGACGAACAATGGGAATATGCTCAAGAGCTACTTGGTAAAAGCAGAAGGAAGCAATTGCAATATGGCACTCATCCATATTTGCTTTCTGGTCTAGTGCGCTGTGGAAAATGTGGAAATACGATGACTGGAAAAAAGAGAAAATCACATGGGGAAGATTTCTATGTGTATGAATGTAGGAAGAATTATGCTGGAGCCAAAAATAGAGGTTGCGGGAAATCTATGTCAGAAAATAAGCTGAACAGAATCGTATGGGATGAGATATATAAATTCATCACCAATCCAGAGAAGTATAGAGTCTATAAAGAAGAGGAAAAGGCCACGGATAAAGCAGATGAGCTTGAGCTGATTCAAAAAGAAATTGAGAAGGCAAAAAAAGGCCGGCAGCGTTTAATCACTTTAATTAGTCTTAGTGAAGAGGACGACTTGGATATTGAAGAAGTGAAAACACAGATTGTTGAGCTACAGAAGAAACAAAATCATCTTATGATCCAACATGATAAAATTGAAAAAGAGATTAAGGAATCAGAAGGATCGGCAGCAGGCGAAAATGCTATGAAAAGGGCACTTGATTATTTAAATTCAGTTAATGCAGAAAATTTGAAGTTGGAAGATAAAAAAGCCATTATTAACTTTATTGTTGAAGAAGTATTAATTGTTGATTCGGAGACCATTCATATAAGAACTCATTAAATGGGGAGGTGCGTTTATACGCACCCCCCTTTTGTCATTAATATCTCGTTCTCAATACACCGAGCAGCATACGTTGCTAGCTTTGTTCCTTTCCCAGATGAATAGCTTTCAATGGCTTTAATCAGTCCGATCGTCCCGATGGAGATGAGGTCTTCCGCGTCTTCCCCGGTATTTTCAAATTTCTTGACAATATGGGCGACAAGCCGAAGATTATGTTCAATCAGCATGTTTCTCGCATGTTCATCCCCCTGTGCCATGAGGGCTAAGTATTTTTTTTCATCATCTCCTGAAAGGGGCTGTGGAAAGGCGTTGTTTTTGACATAGGAGACTAAAAACACTAATTCTTTGACCATCAATCCCATCGCTGTAAATACTCCTGCCACGATTTTCACCTCCACCATGTTTAGGCCTTTGCCTATATCCTCAAATGTATGTGAAGGAGGGGCTGTCTGTGTCTGTACGATGAAAAATTCATCTGATTCGCGAAAATGTGTTTTGTTCGCTTGTCAGTCGTTTTGGTATGTTTGCGGTTTCTTTGCGGTGCTTAGCGGTCATAAAGCGTGCTAAAATATGTAATTATTAGACCGAAAAGGAAGGGGTTTTTTCGGAACATGGGGAAGGTTCTATCTTCACATGTAGGCATGAAAATTAATGAATGGTATCGGATGATACGGCAGTTCAGTGTTCCAGATGCGGAAATCTTGAAAGCGGAAGTAGAAGCAGAAATTGAACAAATGGAAGAGGACCAGCATTTACTGATTTATTATCAGCTCATGTGCTTTCGGCACCAAATCATGCTTGATTATATACACCCTTCAAAATACCAACCTTTCTCAGTATCTAATCTTGTCGATAAAATCGAAAATTCCAATCATGAGTTATCTGATATGCTGCATTATTACCATGCGTTTTTTCGTGGCATGCATGAGTTCAGTCAAAAAGAATATTTAGAGGCTGTCAAATATTATCGAGTGGCAGAAAAACAGCTCTCAATGGTGTTTGATGAAATTGAACAAGCTGAATTTCATTTCAAAGTAGCAGAAGCCTACTATATTATGAAACAAACACATGTGTCCATGCACCATATTTTAAAGGCGCTGGAAATATACGATCAGCATGATGCTTATGCCATTCGCATTATTCAGTGCCTCTTTGTGATTTCAGGTAATTATCAAGATTTAAAACGAAAGGACCGGGCGCTGCCTCATTTGAAAAAGGCAAAACAGCTTGCCTCTCAAATAGATCACCCGCGTATATATAGTTCCGCACTCTATAATGTAGGTAAATGTTATGGGGAACTTGGTTATACAGAGGAAGCGGAACGATATTTAACAGAATCCGCTGATCTTGCTCACACAGAGTCACTTCCTACTCTTCCTCACACCCTGTACACGCTTGCGAAACTGCTGTTTAGACAAAATGATCAAGAACGCGCATTACGCATATTAGAAGATGGGAAATTATCCGCAAAGAAGCATGAGGACCAGCTCTTCTGTCATATGTTTGATTATCTGGATGCTTTATATGTTCAGGGGATTAATGAAGAGCAGCTGCAAAAAACCATTGATTATTTGGAAAAACTTAGCCTATACTCTTATATAGAGGATATCTCACTAGAAATTGCGACAGCCTTAGAAGCCTCTCAACAATACCAGAAGTCCAACCAGTATTATCAGAAATTATTATGGGCTCAAAATCAAATTCAAGAAGGAGAGTGTCTGTATGAATTCTAAGCAATGTTCGACAGTTGAAGAGAGAAACCAAACGTGAAACAAAAAGCGGGCCTACATGGTCGGCTTTTTTCTTTGAATATAAAGCATTCGTCAAAAACAGTCATTCATTGAAACCAAAAGTCTTGTCGTTTACTATATGAAGAGGGCTTTTGGAGGTGAATGTTGTGAAGAAATATATCTTGTTTTTGATCTTGATGTGCGCGGCTACTGGGTGTTCAAAACCGCAGGAAAGCATCATTGCTTTTGGCGACAGCAATACAAGAGGATCAAACTGGGATTTTCGAGATTATCCAACATCCGAAAAATGGGTGAATCTCATGAAAAACGTCGAGCGCGGCCAAATGAAGGTGAGTAATGCAGGAATTGGCGGGCAGACAACTGAAGATGCGAAACTACGCTTTGAACAGGATATTTCAGATCAAAAACCAACCTACGTACTTATCATGTTTGGTACGAATGATGCGGCGATATTAGACGGGAAACATCCCCGAGTGACCAAAAAACGTTTTAAAGAAAATGTATCGTATTTCATTTCTGAGAGTAGAAAAAAGGGGATCACCCCGATTCTCATGACTTGTGTGCCTGTAGTAGAAGGAGGCAAAAAAGGCTTATATTATTACGCACGATATCAGTCAACTTATTTTGCTGAAAGAGGCGGAGCGAGAGCTTGGCAGGACTCTTACAATGACATAACGAGAGAAGTCGCAAAGGATCAGCAAGTTCCACTCGTCGATAATTGGAAAGCTTTTATTCGAGAAGCTGGTGAAAATAGTGACAACGCTCTGATTCAATCCGGTTTGATTGATCCCTCTGGCAATCATATGACACCTAAAGGGGCAAGGATTATATATAATGAAATCAAAGAGCGTGACGTCATCAAACATTTCTAAATGCAGGCAATCTGCCTAAACAAGACCATTTTTCCTGCATAAACTAACAGTAATCTTCCTATAAGGAGGTAACTGATATGTGGGGATGTCCTGGTCCGTACCCTGTGTGTTCGCCTTATCCAACTCAAGGTGCAGGAATCGGTTACGCTTTTTTTGTTGTGTTCCTTGTCGTTATTCTAGTCGTAGGCGGAGGGTTATGGTATTGGAACGAGCAACCTTGCAAATAATACACCTCTTCTTTCATCAGAAGGGGTGTTTTTTACGGAAAATAGTAGTAAGCCTATACCGCAAGTGATATAATATCAGTCACCTGAGTTTAAAAAAGAAAGAGCTCGGGAGGCATGGTTCCTGGCGAGAATGGAATTAAGAGGAAACAGAGAGCATATGCCCGAGCGAACGTCTTTTCATTTCTGTCTCAATTAATTCAATGAAGTCGCGATTTAAGTTCATTTCATGTGCTTTATAATACGATTCTATAAGTAAATCATCTGACAGCTTTTTCATACTAGAAACCCATATGATGGGAAAAACACCTCCCCTGAAAAAGTTGGCATAAAACTTGAGGAAAAGACATATCATCGTAGGTTGATCGAATGTCTTTGAAGTACCTTTAATCTACCATGAATGGGAAACAAGAACAATCGTTCTGTTATCCACATGGTTAAGTGGATAACTTGTGGGTAGAGTGTTTATAATTGAATGAAAGCATGATGAAATATAGGTGGATAATGTGTGTAAAATTATCCACACCTGTTGAAGGTCCTCATCATATGTCGAAAACTTTTTCGTTGTATTCGATAGACAGACAAATTGTGATTTGATTCGACACAATCGCTGATAAACCAATGGAAGAAAGGGTGCAACTTGTGCTAAAGAAGTATTTCTTACCGGATGAATTTGTGAAAAGTATTTTCCATATTTCTCCGCAAAAACTAAAAGAACGACATGTAAAAGGCATTATTACCGATTTAGATAACACACTAGTAGAATGGGATCGCCCAAGCGCGACTCCTCGTTTGATTGAATGGTTTCAAGAGATGAAAGACCACGGGATACAAGTGACGATTGTATCGAACAACAATGAAAAAAGGGTCAAGCTTTTTTCTGAACCGGTTCATATCCCGTTTATTTATAAAGCGAGAAAGCCAATGGGTAGAGCCTTTAATAAGGCAGTCGCTGATATGCAATTAAAAAAAGAAGATGTGGTTGTCATCGGTGACCAGCTCATGACAGATGTTTTGGGTGGAAATCGTCATGGATTCCATACCATTTTGGTCGTTCCTGTCGCTGCCTCTGACGGATTTTTCACGAAGTTTAACAGGCAGATCGAACGCAGAATTTTAGGCGCCTTAAAACGCAAGGGCCACATTCAGTGGGAGGAAGAGTAATAATGGAAAAGGTTGTTTGTATTGGCTGCGGTGTCGCCATTCAGACGGAGAATAAAGATCAATTAGGATATGCGCCGGCAGCATCTCTGTTGAAAGAAGATGTGATTTGCCAGCGCTGTTTTAGGTTAAAGAACTACAACGAAATGCAAGATGTTTCTTTAACAGAAGACGATTTTTTAAATATTTTACACAGCATTGGCGAAACAGATTCTCTCATTGTAAAGGTCGTTGATATATTTGACTTTAACGGCAGCTGGATCAACGGACTCAGCCGTATTGTTGGCGGGAATCCGATTTTACTTGTCGGTAACAAAGTCGATATTTTACCGAAATCAGTGAAAAAAGAGCGTCTTGTTCACTGGATGAAGCGGGAAGCTAAAGAAAACGGTTTGAATCCAATAGACGTCTTCTTGATCAGTGCAAGCAGGGGTCAAGGGGTACCTGAGGTGATGGAAGCCATTGAGCGTTATCGTGAAGGTCGAAATGTCTATGTGGTTGGCTGTACGAATGTTGGAAAATCAACATTTATCAATCGAATCATCAAAGAAGTGTCTGGGGAAGAGAATGTGATTACTACATCGCAATATCCAGGAACAACACTTGATGCCATAGAAATTCCACTTGATGATGGATCAGCTCTATTTGATACGCCAGGCATCATCAACCGTCATCAAATGGCGCACTATGTGAGCAAAAATGATCTGAAGATTTTAACGCCAAAAAAAGAATTGAAACCGAGAACGTTCCAATTAAATGAAGCGCAAACTCTTTATTTTGGCGGACTAGCTCGATTTGATTACGTGAGAGGCGGCAGAACGTCATTTGTGTGCTATATGCCAAATGAACTCAACATTCACCGAACAAAGCGAGAAAATGCAGATGACTTATATGATAAGCATGCTGGAGAGCTGCTTTCACCGCCATCAAAAGAGGGAATGGAACATTTTCCGCCACTTGTGCCTCATACGTTTACTATTGATCAGCCGAAAATGGACATTGTATTTTCGGGACTAGGTTGGGTGACAGCGAATGAAGCGGATAAGCAAGTAAAAGTGTATGCGCCAAAAGGTGTTCATGTTTTTGTGAGACGTTCGTTAATTTAAACGTTCAAAGGGGGAGAGACCTTGAAACCTTTATACGGATTAATCGGTAACCCTGTTGGTCATTCAATGTCCCCAGATATTCATAATGCGGCATTAAAGGACGCTGGGATAGATGGACATTATCATGGGTTTCAAGTTGCAGAAAGCGACCTTGCTCATGCGATTAGAGGCATGAAAGCATTAGGAATCAGTGGCTTTAACGTCACTGTTCCGCACAAAGTTGAGATTATGCAGTATCTTGACAAAATCGATGTCACTGCTGAACGTTTAGGAGCAGTGAATACGGTACGGCTCGAAGAAGGTCAATTTGTTGGGTACAATACAGATGGAGAGGGCTTTTTGCATTCATTGCTTGAAGTTTTAGATCAGCCATTATCAGAGCTATCATTCCTCATGATCGGTGCTGGCGGTGCAGCAAGAGCCATTTATACGACAATTGCTGAATATGGGCCGAAATGTTTTGATATCACCAACCGCACAATTGAAAAAGCAGAGACTTTAATTGAAAGTACCTCTGAGAAGGTTCCATCTAGCGCATTGCCGCTGCACGCAGCAGAAGAGCGGCTTCGCGAATATGACGTCATCATTCATACGACGTCGATCGGCATGTCTCCAAATGTAGAGGGAACCCCGTTTTCTTTAGCGAATGCAAAAGATACAGCGGTCGTTTGTGATATTGTGTATAATCCAATAGAAACAAAACTACTTAGTGAAGCAACACATTTAGGATTAAAAACAGTAGATGGTGTTGGCATGTTTGTTGGTCAAGCAGCAAGAGCGTTTGAACTGTGGACAGGCATCACACCAGATGTTGAAAGAATGAAGTCAATTGTGATACAGAAATTAGGAGGAACACCATGTTAAAAGGAAAGCAAAAACGTTTTTTACGTGCACAAGCACATCATTTAACACCTATCTTTCAAGTTGGAAAAGGTGGGGTAAATGACAATATGGTCAAGCAAATTTCCGAGGCGCTTGAAGCAAGAGAACTTTTGAAAGTCAGCGTATTGCAAAATTGCGATGAGGATAAAGGTGAGGTTGCTGTAGCTCTTGCAAAGGGTGCAAAAGCAGAGCTCGTTCAAACGATCGGAAATGTGATTGTCCTTTATAAAGAATCTAAGGAAAATAAACAAATCAAGCTGCCGTAAAGGTGGATGTCATATGAAAAAAATCGGGTTGTTCGGAGGTACTTTTGATCCTCCGCATAATGGTCATTTGCTGATGGCGAATGAGGTGCGTTTTCAAGTAGGGCTTGATGAAATTTGGTTTATTCCGAATCATAAGCCCCCTCATAAAACAGGCACAAAACGAACAGACAGTCATCACCGCGTGAAAATGGTGGAGGCGGCGATTCAGTCGAATCCACACTTTCGACTCGAACTGATTGAAATGGAACGAGAGGGTCCTTCTTATACATTAGATACAGTGGAGCTATTAAAGAAGCGCCATCCTGAGGATGAGTTCTTTTTTATGATTGGAGCAGATATGGTGGATTATTTGCCTAAATGGCATCGAATTCAAGATTTACTACAAATGATCACCTTTATTGGGATGAAAAGACCTGGTTATCGTGGGGAGACGACCTATCCGGTTTTGTTTGCGGATGTGCCTCTTTTTAATGTATCATCGACATTAATAAGGCAGCGAATAGCACTAGGAGAACCTGTAGAATATTTGATTCCGAAAGCTGTCGAGCGTTATATAAAGGAGTATCATTTATATGAATCGTGAAGAGGCATTGAACTGTGTCAAAGAACAGTTAACGGAGCATAGATATACACATACGATTGGTGTTATGAATACAGCCATTTCATTAGCGGAACGGTTCGGTGCAGATGTGAAAAAAGCAGAGCTCGCCGCTATTTTTCATGACTACGCTAAATTTAGACCAAAAGAAGAAATGAAGGGCATCATACAAAAAGAACGGATGAACCCGCTGTTGCTTGACTATTCTCCCGAGCTTTGGCATGCCCCAGTCGGTGCATATCTTGTCAAAAAAGAAGCCGGAATGGACGACCAAGACATTCTGACAGCGATTGAATTCCATACGTCTGGTAGACCTGACATGACTTTACTTGAAAAAGTCATTTATGTTGCTGACTATATTGAACCAGGGCGTCATTTCCCTGGCGTAGAAGAAGTGAGGGTGTTAGCAGAGAGTGATTTAGACAGCGCGCTGATTCAATCATTAAAAAACACCATAAGCTTCTTAATCAAAAAAAATCAGCCGATTTTTCCAGATACACTAGCTACTTACAACTCGCTTGTTCAAAAGAACAACTAAGGAGGAATTTTGGAATGGATTCATCATCAATTTTAAACATCGCAGCAGGAGCGTGCGATGATAAGCGGGCAGAGGATATTATTGCCCTGAATATGCAAGGAATCTCACTTGTAGCAGACTTCTTTCTCATATGCCACGGTAACTCTGACAAACAAGTTCAAGCCATTGCAAGAGAAGTAAAACATTTGGCGGAAGAAGGCGGCATTGAAGTCAAGAAGATGGAAGGCTTTGATGAGGCGAGATGGATCTTGATTGATCTAGGAGACGTCATTGCGCATGTATTCCACAAAGAAGAACGAGGCTACTACAATCTAGAAAAGCTATGGGGAGATGCGCCGAGAGAAACGCTTTCACTTGGCATTAACTCATGATTTATCAAGGGTTTGCAGGTGTTTATGATGAACTCATGACCCATGCCCCTTATGAAGAATGGGTTCAGTGGATAAAGCAGTTTATTGAGCCGAATACAAACATCATTGATGTGGGGTGTGGAACGGGTGAAATCTCACTTCGTTTAGCCGAACATGGTCATACAGTGACGGGGGTTGATCTCAGTGAAGAGATGCTAGCGCTTGCTCAGCAAAAAGCACAGGCTCAACACCAGTCGATTCAATTCTTACATCAAGACATGAGAGAGCTTGAAGGCTTTGATGAAGTGTTTAAAGCAGCAGTCATTTGCTGTGATTCCCTGAACTACTTAAAAAACGAAAATGACGTAAAAAAAACCTTTAAAAACATGTTTCAACTTTTAGAAGCAGGTGGGGTTTTACTCTTTGATGTGCATACACCATATAAGATGGAACGGGTATTCCCGGGTTCAACTTATGCCGATCAGGATGAAGAAATCAGCTATATTTGGCAAAGTGAACAAGGGGATGACTTGTACTCAGTCATTCATGAATTAAGCTTTTTCGTGAAGGATGGAGATATGTATCAACGTTATGATGAAACGCATGAGCAGCGTACATTCACATTCGACGAATACGCATCGTTTCTAAAGTCTGCTGGCTTTGAGTGTATTGAAGTAACGGCAGATTTTACGAATGAATCCCCTAGAGAATCCGCTGAAAGGTACTTTATCTCAGCGAAAAAATCAAAAACCATCGTTTAATGGAACGATGGTTTTTTAAAACCCTTTTTTCGCATGTTGCACAAGCCCTTAATTTCTGCGATCATCAGTAAACACACTGGGTGGGTATTGATGAGCAACAGCATCAAGATCTTCTTCGAATTTTGCATGGGTGTTTTGAAAGAGGTGGTGAAACATATCTTGCACACCTGCTTCAAGTGCTTTAATACCTTCCCCAGTGACGCCGCCTTTCACACATACTTTGTCTTGTAGTGTCGGAAGGGTATAGACTCTTTTTTCAATCAGCCTGCCAAGCCCAACAAGCATATCCTCCGATAAGGTGATCGCTTCCTCTTTTGAAATATCTGTTTCTTCAACTGCGGCTTCAATCATTTTCTGGACGAGAAAGCTAATAAAAGCAGGTCCGCAGCTGACAATATCAGAGGCAGCTCTTGTGATAGAAGGGTGGATTTCTATTGGTGTAGAGATGCGGGAAGCGAGCTGTCTTAAAGCTTCTTTTGTCACCATGTTGCAAGATGAGCCGAATGTTAAGAGTGATGCGCCTGATAAAGCACGGTTTGTGATACTTGGAATGAGCCGTGCTGTTTGACAAGGGACGACATCTTGAAGTTGTTCAGGATGAACCGGACTTGTAATGATGACAATGGTCTGCTGCTCTGTCAAAAGTGGGTTGAGCTCTATCAAGAGCGGATAAATATCAAGTGGTTTGACACAAACAAAGATGAAATCTTTATCTGTTACAGCCCCTGAAAGCTGTTTGCTTACTTCAAGCTCTGGATGGTTCTTTTTTATATTGAACGCTTTATCAATGGTTCGGTTTGTGATGGTGATAGATGAGGGATTGACTGCCTTTGATTCAATAAATGCCTCAGTGAGTATGGTACCCATGTTACCTGTACCGATTAAACCTATATTCAAACGTTCTCCCTCCTTAGACGCATAGGATCTGTTATCTTCTAAACAGTATGAGGTGCTGCCTGAAAATATGATTGAAAGAAGCGTGAGCAAGTGAATCGACTCATCCCTTTGAAAAAATACAAACTTTATTTCATTGCAGGGTTCATCATCATGATGACCATCTGTCTCTTCTTTTTTCTAGGAAAGGGAGAGCGTAATACCGAGCCAACCGTCGCGTTAAATCATCAAGAAGCGCAAGTGAAATTACCAGAAAAACAAGACGACAAAGACATTGAACCAACAGCAATTGTTGTGGAAGTTAAAGGAGCAGTTCGAAGGCCAGGTGTTTATACATTTCGATCAGAGGATCGTATTGAAGAGGCGATTAAAAAGGCAGGAGGTTTTATTAGTAAGGCAGATACAATAGAAATCAATCAAGCAGCCAAATTAGAAGACAGTATGATGATCTATGTTCCGAGGCAGGGAGAAGCTAACAGAACAGCATCTTCGGCAGCAACTATTTCTCCATCGAAGGATGAAAAGAATCAAGGTGTCAATGTAAACGAAGCAGATGCAACAGAATTGCAGACAATTAACGGGATAGGACCAGCTAAAGCTGAAGCGATAATTGCCTATAGAGAAGAGCATGGAGCATTTCAACAAATTGACGACTTACGGAAAATATCAGGATTTGGGGAGAAAACCGTGGAACGGCTGAAAAATGAATTGACCGTCAAGTAAAATTGACGGTATGGAAGAAAGGCATGTACACTTATATCATACATCATTTGGAGGGATCAGCTCGTGGAAAGAATTTCATGGAATCAATATTTTATGGCACAAAGCCATTTGCTTGCATTACGAAGTACCTGTGAGCGTTTAGCTGTTGGTGCAACCATCGTAAGAGACAAGCGAATTATTGCAGGAGGATACAATGGTTCGATTGCAGGAGATGTCCATTGTGCAGATGTAGGTTGCTATGTCATAGATCATCATTGTGTACGCACAATTCATGCGGAAATGAATGCCATCTTACAATGTGCTAAGTTTGGCGCACCAACAGCAGATGCTGAAATCTATGTCACCCACTTTCCTTGTTTACAGTGCTGTAAGGCGATTATTCAAGCGGGAATTCAAACAGTGTATTATGCGAAGGATTACAAAAATCATCCATATGCCGTTGACTTATTTGAACAAGCCGGTGTTCAAATGGAACAGGTGGAACTTGATGAAATGATCATTGACCTAAAAAACCAAGAAAAGTTAGCCTTTGTTGCAGATTTAATTGGGAAGCTAAGTGAATCAGGACTTAGTGAAACAGAGATTCGAACAATGCATGAAAAGGCGAATCAATTATTTACTTCTTATGTTTAACTATTTGCCGTTTGGGGCAATTTCAGCAGCTGTCGGAATTGCCCTAGCCGCATCTGGACTTCAAATGTATTTCCTTCTCTATTTTCTGATATTTTTATTTCTTAGCCTACTGAAGCGAACACCTCAGCTCTTCCTGACTGTTAGTTTGTGTGGAACAGTCTATATCTTCATTTATTTTTTTCATCAGTCATTTGAAACGAAGCCTATGCAAGACACCTTTTTTTCGGGTGCAGTCGAGATTGAAAGTATACCCAAAATAGATGGCAATCGATTTTCAGCAACTGTTTCTACTGGACATGATCGGTTGGCGGCTTTTTATACGATCCAAACAGCGCATGAAAAAGAAGCGTTGAAAGCTGTAACGCCAGGGATGAGCTGTCAAATGACAGGAGATGTCCGCTTACCAAAACGTGCCACTATTCCAAATGGATTTCAATATGATCAATTTTTAAAAACAAAAGGCATTGGTGGTATTTTTCTGCCAAAGTCTATCACAAACTGTTTAAACAAAGACAGCCATTCATATATTCTTTTAACCTTGAGGCAAAAAGGTCTGCAGTTTCTAGAAAAACATGTTCCGAAAAGCTCTGTCGGAATTGTACAGGCACTTATTTTTGGTGATCGCGAATTGATTGATCCTGACATTCTAAAAGATTATCAGTTGCTTGGGATTATTCATTTACTGGCAATTTCAGGGCTGCATGTTCAAGTTCTTCTTGGTTGTTTATTTTGGTGTATGCTTCGTGTGGGGATGACAAGAGAAACGGCACGCATTCTAATGTTATGTGTTTTGCCTGTTTATGTTTGTTTGGCAGGGGCTGCGCCATCTGTTTTAAGAGCTTGTCTCATGGCAGGGCTATATATAATGATCACAAGCCTTCCGAAGAGAATGAAGCAGCCCTCTGCGATGGTGTTAAGTGTGACGTTTTTACTGTTATTAGCGATTCAACCACTTTATTTATTTGATATTGGCTTTCAACTATCATACGTTGTTACTTTTTTTATTTTATTATCGGCAAGGATTTTATCTAAGGCGAAACATGCAGTTGGGCAGTTATTCCTTATCTCTTTTGTGGCACAGCTTGCATCACTTCCTGTTCTGTTATATCACTTTCAGCAGTTTTCTTTATTGAGTGTCCCTTTGAATATGATCTTTGTGCCGTTCTATACTTCGATTGTGATGCCTGCGTCTTTTCTCTTTTTTATGATAGCTAGTGTTTATCTTCCACTTGGTCAAACGTTGTTTCAGCTGCTTGATGTGGTGATCCAGCTAAGTCATCACTTGTCAGCGCATTTGGCAGAGTATAGTGGGTTGAATCTGATCTTTATGAAATCCTCTTGGTGGCATATGTTACTAGAAGTCGCGGCTATTACCTATCTGCTATTCATACTGGAGTGCAAAACTTCTATGAAATCTTATGTTGCTCCAATCCTTTGTTTGATTAGCGTTTTTGCCATACATTATTTGACGCCGAATGTTCATCCACAAGGGGAAGTCACGATGCTCGACGTCGGGCAAGGAGATAGTTTGTTTATCCAGCTGCCTTATCGAAAGGGGCATCTATTAGTGGATACAGGAGGCAGACTTACTTTTGAGCAAGAGCCGTGGAAAAAAAGGCGTAAGGTGTCTACAATCGGTGATCAAACGCTCATTCCGTTTCTGAATTCAAAAGGAATAGCGAAACTTGATGTCCTCATTCTTACACATGCGGATCAAGATCATATGGGAGAAGCAGCTCGTTTAATAAAACGTAACAAAGTGAAGCGGCTAGCAGTTCCAAAAGGGTTCGTGCGAAGTTTAGAAGACGCACAGATGGTAAAAGATGCAGCTGAAAAAGGGATTCATATTGATGAATTAGAAAGAGGGGATACGCTCAAGGTTGGTGGGCAACATTTTGAGGTCCTGCATCCGGCGCGAAATCAGGTGACGAGTAAGAATAATGATTCGCTTGTGCTTGCTTTTACTCTTGGCGGAAAGCGATTTGTGTTAACGGGAGATCTAGAACAAGAAGGGGAGCGAGATATCATAGATGCATACCCTCATTTACGTGCAGACGTACTAAAAGTAGGGCACCACGGGAGCAAAGGATCAACAAGTGATGAATGGCTTTTGCATTTGAAGCCAACATACGCATTGATTTCAGCAGGTGAAGGGAATCGCTATCAACATCCTCATCAAGAGGTTATGGAGAAACTAAATAAGAACAAAATGCGTGTTTTTCGTACAGATGTAGATGGAAGTGTGACCTATGAATTTACCGACCAAAATGGAACGTTTTATCGAAGCCCGCCATATGATATCTTACAAAATCAATAAAAAAACTGCCAAACGGCAGTCAGTCAACATTCATGAAGTTTAAGATCCAACGAGGTGTATAATGGTTGCCAAAATAAACATTGAGGCGAAAAATCCGAATGTGACGATAAAACCAACAGCTGAGTCGGTCACATCATTCCGCTTGCTTTGAACGTTTTTTTCAAATTCATTCATTTTCATCCCTCCTGGCTAATTTTAGTATACTTGAACTCCATTGTAATTGCTAGAAGGTAAGTAACCGTTTTCCATTTTCTTTATCATTTTATGATTATCGTCTGACCGCAAGCTAACCCGGGAGCTTGCGTCGGACGTTTACTATAAATGAGGAGGCGGCACTTTCAGCTTCCTCTTTACTAATGTCTTCGCACACTTTAGGATAGAGGAGGAAGTGAAAGAGAGGGATTCAACGAATGGTGTTTGAAATATGGAACGATTTAAAAAGAGGGGATATTCATCCCGTTTATTGCTTATATGGAAAAGAAACATATTTACTGCAAGAGACAGCCACTAAACTGAGACAAGCTGTCGTTGATGAAGAGACGAAGGATTTCAATTTTTCCGTATTCGACATGGAGGAAGTGCCTCTTGAACAGGCTGTGACGGATGCAGAAACATTCCCGTTTATGGGAGAGCGGCGGCTTGTTGTGATCAAGAATCCCTTTTTTCTAACGGCTGAAAAGAAAAAAGAGAAGATAGAGCATCAACTTTCCGTGTTAGAATCCTATTTAGAACAGCCAGCGCCCTATACGATTCTTGTGCTGTTAGCACCTTATGAAAAGCTAGATGAGCGAAAGAAAATCACCAAATTGTTAAAAAAGAAAGCCGCGATGGTCGAAGCAAAAGAGCTAAATCCTAAAGAAACGACTGATTTTACTATCACATTGGCTAAGACAGAAGGGAAAACCATCACAGCCGAAGCGGCTGAACAGCTAGTGATGTTATGTGGTGGAAGCCTATCTTCCATCTTCCAAGAGATTCGGAAGCTAAGTACATATATCGGGGAACGAGTGGCAATTGAGGTGTCTGATGTCAATCAGCTTGTGGCGCGAAGTTTAGAGCAGAACATATTTGAATTGATTAACCAAATTGTGAACAGACGCCGCTCTGAGGCGATGCAAATGTTTTATGATCTGTTGAAGCAAAATGAGGAGCCTATAAAAATATTGGCACTTATTTCAAATCAATTCCGGTTGATTTTGCAAACGAAGTATTTTGCCCAGCAAGGCTATGGACAAAAACAAATCGCGTCAAATCTCAAAGTCCATCCATTTCGTGTCAAACTAGCAATGGACCAAGCGAGACTGTTTTCAGAAGATGAGCTAAAACGAATCGTCAAAGATCTCTCAACCATTGATTATGAAATGAAAACAGGAAAAAAGGACAAACAGCTATTATTAGAGCTGTTCTTACTTCGGTTATTAGGGGCATAAACATAAAAAAACGACCTTCTATCAAGAGGGTCGTTTTGTTACATGTATAATTGCCAGTCTGTTCCTAAAGGCTGTGCCGGTCGGAACGGACGTACAGTTAAACAGGTGCCTCATCACTGAGGCGTTGCAATCATTATGCAGAAAGTCCGTTTACTTGTTTAGCAAGTCTTGACTTGTAACGCGCAGCCGCGTTTTTGTGTACAAGACCAGTTTTAACGGCTTTGTCAATGCGTTTTGTAGCAGCAGTAAGAGCAGCTTTTGCTTGCTCAGCATCGTTGTTAGCTACAGAAACTTCAACATGTTTAATCGCAGTACGCATCGCAGACTTGATTGTTACGTTGTGTGCACGGCGCTCGTTATTTGTTTTTGTACGTTTGATCGCTGATTTAATATTTGGCATATGTTTCACCTCCTAAGATACAACCTAAACACAATTGTCTTAAGGTTAAATCTTCACAATAGAACAAATTGTATTCTATCAAACACACCCTTAGATTGCAATATAAATGTAAAGTATTTTTCATTGATGAACCGCTCGAATGATTCAGTCAAGACATGGAAAGACTACTGATAATTACGTGGTGAAAGGAGCCTTTTCATGAAGAAACAGAAACTCGATTTAAGTGCTTATCAAATCCGAACAGACTTGGCCGTTGAAACAAAAGAAATACTAGAACAAGAAAACGATCCTAATGTCGTAAAAGACGACGGTATTCAAGGGATTATCGAGAAAGAAAAGGAAGAACATGGTATCCGTATTCGCACTGTGGATATTACAAAAGAAGGGGCAGAACTGACAGGGAAAAAGGCAGGTACATATCTAACGCTTGAGGCGCAAGGGATTCGAGAAAAAGATTCCGAGATGCAAGAAAAAGTGGTGGAAGTCTTTGCGCGCCACTTTGCACAGTTTCTAAAAGACCAAGGGATTCAAGAGGACGACAGCTGTCTTGTGGTGGGACTTGGAAATTGGAATGTCACGCCCGATGCGTTAGGGCCTCATACAGTTGAGAGTTTACTTGTGACTCGGCACTTATTTAAATTACAACCGGAAAATGTACAAGAAGGCTATCGACCTGTTTCTTCTTTAGCACCCGGTGTGATGGGACTAACAGGGATTGAAACGAGTGACATTATACAAGGTGTCATTGAACAATCCAAACCCGATTTTGTCATTGCAATCGATGCGCTTGCCGCAAGAGCCGTTGAACGCGTGAACACAACCATTCAAATATCTGATACAGGCATTCACCCAGGATCGGGTGTAGGGAATAAGCGCAAGGAACTTAGCAAAGAAACGTTAGGCATTCCAGTGATAGCGATTGGTATCCCAACGGTTGTTGATGCAGTGACGATTGCTAGTGACACAATTGATTATGTGTTAAAGCATTTTGGTCGAGAAATGAAAGATGACAGACCGTCACGCTCTCTTGTTCCTGCTGGTCTATCATTTGGGGAGAAAAAAGTGCTCAAGGAGGAAGATTTGCCAGATGAAGAAACCCGCCAGTCCTTCTTAGGTATCGTCGGCACGTTACCTGAGGAAGACAAAAGGCAGCTGATTCATGAAGTGCTAGCACCGCTTGGGCAAAACCTCATGGTGACACCTAAAGAAGTAGACACATTCATTGATGATATGGCGAATGTCTTAGCCAACGGATTAAACACAGCCCTACATCAAAAAATCTCGCAAGATAACATGGGCTCCTATAATCATTAATCGGTTCTACTTTCTCTAGCTCGCTCATAGTGTAATTACTAGAAAGCGTGCTGGAGGGAGTAAATCATGAAGAAAAAACCCCGCCGTCCTCGACAGGTAGTCGTAGCGATTAATGGAACCAAAGTAGTGAAAAGTATTTTCTTGTTTATTGCCACTCTCGTGGTGGTGTTTGTTATGTCAGGGGCCTTAACGTCTTTAAAACCTGAACTAAGACCTCAGGCGTCGTTATACGGAGTGGCGGATGAGTTGTCAGGATCTTTTTTTGCCACCATCATGGGGATGGAAAATCAGTATTTCGCCTCCGCTGTCCCGAAAGATCAAAAAGGGATCAACTTTTCTGGGCTATCACTTAAACTCGCAACAAGCATCAATTTAGAAGATCCGCGAAGTTTTCTTGGGAGAGAGCTGCCAGGCTTTGAACATTTCGATACAAAAATCATCTTAGCTGGAGAAGGGACAGACTACACCAATATGCCAATGGAATCCCCACCTCCTAGCGACGTCATCAAAGATGAAAAAGAAGCAAATCTAGCAGAGCTGGACAAGCTCAATGAAGAAGATCCGGAGAAGCCTGCAAAAGAGCCAGATCAATCTACAGGAAAACGAAAAGCGGTTTACATCTATCACACACATAATACGGAGTCATATTTGCCATTTTTAAAAGGAGAGACCGATCCAAACAACGCAAGACACTCAAAAGTAAACGTCACCCTTGTCGGTGACATGTTAGGAAAAGCACTCAATCAGCAAGGAATCGGAAATACAGTGGACAAAACGGAAATTGAAAAAAGACTCGTTCAAAAAGGATTAAAGTATCCACACTCCTATCATGAATCAAGAAGAGTCGTAAAAGAAGCCATGGCTAATAATGATGATCTCGAATATTTCATCGATATTCACCGCGATTCAAGAAGAAAAAAGGATACGACAGTCGACATCAAAGGAAAAAAATATGCCAGAATTGCGTTTGTGGTTGGGAAAAAGAACCCAAACTACGAGAAAAATTTAAAACTGGCAACAGAATTTCACCATTTGATGGAGAAAAAATATAAAGGTCTCAGTATTGGAGTGTTTGCCAAAGGAGAAATTGGCGATAATGGCATTTATAATCAAGATTTATCAGACAAAGCCCTTCTTTTAGAATTTGGTGGAGTAGATAACAATATGGAAGAATTAAAAAATGCATCCCATGCAGCTGCTGATGTGTTCAGTGATATTTTCTGGGACGCAGAGAAGGTAAATGGTGGAGCAAAGGGTGAGAAAAAACGGTCTTGAGGTGGTGACGGGCATGGGCTCATTTATCGGGAAAACCTTTGTGTTAGGATTGGTCTTGTTTTTTGGTGTCTTACTCGGGATGCAGCAAGCCAACAATGGCATGTTGCAAATGAAGGGTTACCATGATCCCCAACTGAAGGGTGCTTTTTCCATTCAAGTGAATGACGATCAAGAAAAGGAAGCTTCCATCCTAGGAACGGCGGTTTCAGAAAAGGACCTAGCCGAAAAACAAAAGCAACTTGAAGAAATGGATAGCTTTAATGCTTTTTCAAAAGCAGGAAGAGTGCTATCTGATGGCATGACAAATGCAGCTCGTTTACTTTATGAGTGGGCGAGTGGGAATTGAAAATTCAAACTTGAGGAATCCACCATTGATTTCTGCACGTCATGTTTCATGAGACATGGTCCATCTAATAAAAGCCGCTAACCGATGAGCGGCTTTTATTGATTTCGATTGAATCTTTACAGTCCTATTGATATAATCTAACCTAGCGCAACCCGCGTTTTATAGTAGGAGTGATAGAGTGTGACAGATAATGAAAAACGATTAGAACGGCAATCAAGAATTCGAAATTTCTCCATTATCGCCCATATTGACCATGGGAAATCCACATTAGCGGATCGTTTATTGGAAAAGACGGCGACGATTACACAACGAGAAATGAAAGAACAATTACTTGATTCCATGGACTTAGAGCGTGAACGCGGCATTACGATTAAATTAAACTCTGTCCAGCTGAAATACAAGGCAAAGGATGGAGAAGAATATACTATGCACCTGATTGATACACCAGGGCATGTCGACTTCACCTATGAAGTATCCCGAAGCCTAGCCGCTTGTGAGGGTGCGATTCTCGTTGTAGATGCAGCACAAGGAATTGAAGCTCAGACCCTTGCAAACGTTTATTTAGCACTTGATAACAACTTAGAAATTCTTCCGATTATCAATAAAATCGATCTACCAAGTGCAGAGCCTGAGCGTGTCAGGCAGGAAATTGAAGATGTGATCGGTTTGGATGCGTCTGAAGCTGTTCTGGCTTCTGCTAAGGCGGGAATTGGGATCGAGGATATTTTAGAACAAATCGTAGAAAAGGTTCCAGCACCAGATGGAGACCCCGAAGCACCACTGAAAGCACTGATTTTTGATTCTCTTTACGATGCATATCGAGGTGTGATTGCTTACATACGGATTGTCGAAGGGACAGTAAAACCTGGACAGAAAATCAAAATGATGGCTACAGGCAAAGAATTTGAAGTGCTAGAAGTCGGCGTATTTACACCAAAAGCAAGCCCGACAGACGAATTGACAGTTGGAGATGTTGGTTACATCACAGCTGCTATCAAAAATGTTGGTGATACACGTGTAGGGGATACAATCACAAGTGCCGTCAACCCTGCCAAAGAAGCACTCCCAGGATATAGAAAGCTGAACCCAATGGTTTATTGTGGACTTTATCCAATTGACACAGCGAAATACAACGACTTACGTGAAGCACTAGAGAAGCTTGAATTAAATGACTCTTCCCTCCAATATGAGCCAGAGACATCACAGGCACTTGGATTTGGTTTCAGATGTGGATTCCTTGGAATGCTTCATATGGAGATCATCCAAGAACGGATTGAACGTGAATTTAAAATCGATCTCATTACAACAGCTCCAAGTGTTATTTACGATGTGTATATGACAGACGGAGAAAAAATCATTGTGGATAACCCGTCCAATTTACCCGATCCACAAAAAATTGAGCGAATTGAAGAACCTTATGTGAAAGCGACCATGATGGTACCTAATGATTTTGTCGGTTCTGTAATGGAGCTTTGCCAAGGAAAGCGTGGCCAGTTCATTGATATGCAATACTTAGATGCCAAACGCGTAAGTATCGTATACGAGATTCCGCTTGCGGAGATTGTTTACGAATTCTTTGATCAATTAAAGTCCAATACAAAAGGGTATGCATCCTTTGATTACGAGCTGATCGGCTATCGTCCATCTACTCTTGTCAAAATGGATATCATGCTAAATAGTGAAAAAATCGATGCTCTTTCCTTTATCGTACACCGCGATTACGCGTATGAACGTGGCAAAATCATTGTAGAAAAGCTGAAAGAGCTGATTCCGCGTCAACACTTTGAAGTACCAATTCAAGCCGCCATCGGTCAAAAAATTGTGGCTCGTTCCACAATTAAAGCCATGCGTAAAAACGTACTTGCGAAGTGTTACGGTGGAGACATTTCCCGGAAAAGAAAGCTTCTTGAGAAGCAAAAAGAAGGGAAAAAGCGCATGAAGCAAGTGGGCTCTGTTGAAGTCCCGCAAGAAGCCTTCATGGCCGTGCTGAAAATGGACGACAGCACACCGAAAAAATAACACCCTCAAGGCGATCTGCTTTACAATGTCTGCCTTGACGTTTATAGTCGAAAACAAACGAAGATGCCGCAGCGATAAACTGCGGCTCTTTACCTGTAAAGAAGGTGACATCAGATGAAAGCAGCATACATTCATATACCGTTTTGTGAGCACATTTGCCACTATTGCGATTTCAATAAATTTTTCATCAAAACCCAGCCGGTCGATGAATACTTAACCGCTCTTGAAAAAGAAATGAAGCACACGATCGAGCAAAAAGGCGAGCAGGAATTAAAAACGATCTTTATCGGTGGGGGTACACCGACATCACTCACAGTCAGCCAGCTAGACAAGCTGATGGACAGCATTCACCAGGTGTTAAAACCGACAAGCCGTTTGATTGAATTTGCAGTCGAAGCCAATCCAGACGAACTCTCACTTGAAAAACTGCAAGTGCTAAAGTCTGCTGGCGTGAATCGGCTGAGCTTTGGTGTTCAAACATTCGAAGACGATTTGCTCAAAAAAATCGGCAGAGTTCATCAAAAGAAAGATGTCTTGACATCTTTTGAACGAGCAAGAGCTGTTGGATTTGATAACATTAGTCTCGATCTCATGTTTGGTTTACCTCATCAAGAAAAGCATCATGTCATGCATTCACTTGAAACGGCATTTTCATTAGATGCAGAGCATTATTCTGTCTATTCGCTCATCGTTGAGCCGAAAACAGTTTTTTATAATTTGATGCAAAAAGGGAAGCTCCATTTACCACCGCAAGAACGCGAGGCAGAAATGTATGAGCTTATTATGGATGAAATGGAACGCCATGGATTAAAACAATATGAAATTAGCAATTATGCCAAACCAGGCTTTGAAAGCCAACATAACCTCACGTATTGGCGAAACGAAGATTACTTCGGCTTTGGTGCAGGAGCGCACGGCTACGTAGATGGAGTACGAAATGTCAATGCAGGACCTGTGAAGCATTATTTGGAACTAATAGAACAAACAGGGTTCCCTTATAAGGAAACACATCAGGTCACGAAGGAAGAACAGATTGAAGAAGAAATGTTTTTAGGTCTACGTAAAATCGAAGGCATTAACAGCGCCCATTTCCAAACAAAGTATGGATTCACACCAGAAGCACTCTTTCCTACAGTTCTCGAAGAATTAGAACAAAAAGGCCTCATTAGTAAAGACGATGAGGGGATTCGTTTAACTAGAAAAGGGAAATTACTAGGAAATGAAGTGTTTCAAGCGTTTCTTGGTGAGTTATAATTGACATTTTAATTTTAGTTTGGTAATTTTGTTTATACAATTAGCACTCGTTGAAAGAGAGTGCTAACAGGGGTGATGATGATGTTAACAAATCGTCAGCTTTTGATTCTGCAAGTCATCATTAATGACTTTATTCATTCTGCGCAGCCAGTTGGGTCAAGGACTCTTTCTAAAAAAGAAGACATTACATTCAGCTCTGCAACGATTAGAAACGAAATGGCTGATTTGGAGGAACTTGGTTTTATTGAAAAAACCCATTCTTCATCAGGAAGAATTCCTTCCGAAAAAGGATATCGTTATTATGTAGATCATTTGCTTTCTCCGCGAAAACTGTCGTCAAAAGAGCTGGTACTCATCCAGTCAGCTTTCCAGGAGAAAATTTTTGAGTTGGAAAAAACAGTTCAAAAATCGGCGGAAATTTTATCAGATCTCACAAACTATACGTCGATTGTGCTTGGTCCAAAGCTAAGTGAAAATCGATTAAAACAAATTCAGCTTGTCCCAGTGCAACCAAACAAAGCAGTGGCGATCATGATTACGGACAGCGGGCATGTTGAAAATAAAACCATTACTTTCTCTGAGCATCTTGATGTCTCCGATATTGAGAAGCTAATGAATATTTTAAACAGCCGTCTTGCCGGAGTGCCGATGGATCAGCTGAAAGACAGGATGTTCAAAGAAGTCGTCATGCTGCTTCGTACGCATTTGAAAGATTATGATCATATTTTAGATGCACTTGGCAACACATTTACATCCACTCATAATGAATCAAAACTTTTTTTTGGCGGGAAAATCAATATGTTGAATCAGCCAGAGTTTCACGACATCGATCGGATTCGTTCACTCATGATGCTGATCGAGCAAAAAAACGATGTCATGCAGCTGTTTCATCCAAACCAGCAAGGAATCACCATTAAAATTGGCTCAGAAAACAATTTGGAAGCAATGGAGAATTGCAGCTTGATTACAGCCACTTATTCGATTGATCAAAAATCTCTCGGCTCCATTGCCGTCATCGGTCCAACCCGTATGGACTACGGGCGAGTTGTCAGTCTTTTACATCATGTGTCAAAAGACTTGTCAAACGCACTTTCCAATTTGTATGATGAGTAGGGTGATCATCACTTAGGGGGCATAGCCCCTGTATTCTTGAATCTTTTGAGGGAGGTGAACACAATGTCAGAAGAAAAACAGACACCTGAGCAAGAAGCAGAGGTTGAAGCACAAGAAGAAGCAGTTCAAGTAGAAACTGAGGAAGCAACGCATGATGGACAGTCTGCCTTCCAAGAGAAAATGGATGAATTGCAACAACTTCTAGATGAAAAAGAAAACAAAATTCTGCGTGTTCAAGCAGATTTTGAAAACTATAAACGTCGTGCTCGAACTGAAGTGGAAACAGTACAGAAATATCGTTCTCAACACGTTGTCAGCGATCTTCTCCCAGCTCTTGACAACTTCGAAAGAGCACTTAGAATCGATCCAGACAATGAGCAGGCGAAAAGTTTGTTAGAAGGAATGCAAATGGTTTACCGTCAGCTAATCGAAGCACTGAAAAGTGAAGGCGTTGAACCGATTGAAGCGATCGGCAAAGAGTTCGATCCAAACCTTCATCAAGCCGTCATGCAAGTTGAAGATGAAAACTATGATTCAAATATTGTTGTAGAAGAATTACAAAAAGGCTACAAACTGAAAGACCGAGTCATTCGTCCATCAATGGTCAAAGTAAACCAATAACTACATAATGGGAGGTCATCGAATATGAGTAAAATCATTGGGATTGACTTAGGAACAACAAACTCATGTGTTGCAGTACTTGAAGGCGGAGAGCCAAAAGTCATTGCAAACGCTGAAGGAGCACGTACAACACCATCTGTTGTCGCTTTCAAAAATGGAGAGCGTCAAGTAGGTGAGGTGGCAAAACGTCAATCAATCACAAACCCGAACACCATCATGTCTGTGAAAAGACATATGGGTACAGATTATAAAGTAGAAGTTGAAGGCAAGGACTATACACCGCAGGAAATCTCTGCGATCATCCTTCAACACCTTAAATCTTACGCAGAAGCTTATCTTGGCGAAGAAGTAACAAAAGCAGTTATCACAGTTCCTGCATACTTCAATGATGCAGAGCGCCAAGCAACAAAAGATGCTGGTAAAATCGCTGGTCTTGAAGTAGAACGTATCATTAACGAACCAACTGCTGCTGCACTTGCATATGGTTTAGATAAAACAGATGAAGATCAAACGATCCTTGTATACGACCTTGGGGGCGGTACATTTGACGTTTCTATCCTAGAACTAGGCGATGGCGTCTTTGAAGTACGTTCAACTGCTGGGGACAACCGACTAGGTGGAGACGACTTTGACCAAGTCATCATTGACCATCTAGTGGCTGAATTCAAAAGAGAAAACGGCATTGATCTTGCGAAAGATAAAATGGCGCTTCAACGTTTAAAAGATGCAGCTGAAAAAGCGAAAAAAGATCTTTCTGGTGTATCTTCAACACAAATTTCATTACCTTTTATCACTGCTGGAGAAGCAGGTCCACTTCACCTTGAGTTAACTTTAACTCGTGCGAAGTTTGAAGAGCTTTCTTCTGAACTTGTCGAGCGTACAATGATTCCTGTACGACGATCACTAAAAGATGCTGGTTTATCTGCTAGCGAGATTGATAAAGTCATCCTTGTTGGTGGATCAACCCGTATTCCTGCGGTGCAAGAAGCGATTAAAAAAGAAACTGGCAAAGATCCTCATAAAGGTGTTAACCCAGATGAGGTAGTTGCGCTAGGTGCTTCTGTCCAAGGTGGCGTAATTACTGGAGATGTCAAAGATGTTGTTCTTCTTGACGTCACACCACTTTCTTTAGGAATTGAAACAATGGGCGGCGTATTCACAAAGCTGATTGAACGTAATACAACAATACCGACAAGTAAGTCTCAAGTGTTCTCAACGGCTGCTGATAACCAAACAGCTGTAGACATCCATGTGCTGCAAGGTGAGCGTCCAATGTCAGCAGATAACAAAACATTGGGTCGTTTCCAATTGACTGATATCCCGCCAGCACCACGTGGCGTACCGCAAATCGAAGTTTCTTTTGATATCGATAAAAACGGTATTGTTAACGTACGTGCGAAAGACATGGGTACTGGAAAAGAACAAAACATTACCATCAAATCTTCTTCAGGGCTTTCTGATGATGAGATCGAAAAAATGGTCAAAGAAGCAGAAGAAAATGCTGAGGCAGATGCGAAGAAAAAAGAAGAAATCGAAGTGCGCAATGAAGCAGATCAATTAGTGTTTACAACAGAAAAAACACTAAAAGATCTAGAAGGCAAAGTCGATGAAGAGCAAGTCAAAAAAGCAAATGATGCAAAAGATGCATTAAAAGCTGCAATCGAAAAAGGCGAGTTAGAAGACATCAAAGCGAAAAAAGATGAGCTTCAAACAATCGTTCAAGATTTAACGACAAAGCTCTATGAAGAAGCTGCGAAACAAGCACAAGCTCAGCAGGAAGGCGCTGAAGGTGCACAAAAAGCAGACGATAATGTAGTGGATGCAGAATACGAAGAAGTAAACGACGATCAAGAGAAAAAATAAACATCGTTCCTTTTGAAAAAGACTGCTGAAACGTATTCGTCAGAAAGTCAAAGTCAGGATCTCTTGGCTTTGACTTTTTTTCTTTTCAATGATGAAAGGAATTGAAAAAGGTTAAATCAAAATGATACAATCGTATTTATGTGAGAAAATCGGGAGTGTGAAGAGATGAGTAAGCGTGATTACTATGAAGTGCTTGGCGTTGGTAAGAGCGCCTCAAAGGACGAAATCAAAAAGGCATACCGCAAGCTTTCAAAAAAGTATCACCCTGATATTAATAAAGAAGCTGGCTCAGACGAGAAATTCAAGGAAGTAAAAGAAGCCTATGAAACACTCTCTGACGAACAAAAACGTTCGCATTATGATCAGTTTGGTCATACCGATCCAAATCAAGGTTTTGGTGGCGGCGGCTTTGGCGGTGGAGGAGATTTTGGCGGCTTCGGCGGCTTTGATGATATCTTCTCTAGTATTTTTGGCGGAGGTGCGAGAAGAAGAGATCCGAACGCACCACGACAAGGGGCAGATCTTCAGTATACAATGACGCTTTCGTTTGAAGAAGCGGCATTTGGTAAGGAAGCGACAATTGAAATTCCTCGTGAGGAAACATGTGATACTTGTAAAGGCTCAGGTGCAAAACCTGGGACGCAGGCAAAGACATGTTCACATTGCGCCGGATCTGGCCAATTAAATGTTGAACAATCAACACCATTTGGGAAAGTGGTCAACCGCAGAGTATGTAACTACTGTAGCGGAACGGGAAAACAAATTGACCACAAATGTTCGACATGTGGCGGAGCAGGCAAGGTGCGTAAGCGTAAGAAAATCAACGTGACGATTCCAGCAGGCGTTGATGATGGTCAGCAATTGAGAGTATCTGGTCAAGGTGAACCAGGAATTAACGGCGGACCTTCAGGCGATTTATTTGTCGTATTCCATGTGCGTGCGCATGAATTCTTCGAACGTGATGGAGATGACATTTACTGTGAAATGCCGCTAACCTTTGCACAAGCTGCATTAGGTGATGAAATCGAAGTGCCAACATTACACGGTAAAGTAAAATTTAAAGTCCCAGCAGGCACACAAACTGGAACGAAATTTAGACTTAAAGGAAAAGGTGTAAAAAATGTACGCGGCTATGGCCAAGGCGATCAGCATATCGTTGTACGTGTTGTCACACCAACCAATTTAACGGAAGATCAAAAAGATATCATTAGAAAATTTGCTGAAGTGAGCGGGAACAAACCGGACGAACAAGAAGTGAGCTTTTTCGATAAGGTGAAGCGCGCATTTAAAGGCGAGTAAGACGGATAAGGAGTTGGTAGTATTGAAGTGGTCAGAAATTAGCGTCCATACAACAAATGAAGCGGTGGAACCGATCACCAATATTTTGCATGAAGCAGGTGCAAGTGGAGTTGTGATTGAAGATCCGCTTGATTTAATCAAGGAACGTGAAAATGTATACGGTGAAATCTACCAGCTCGATCCGAATGATTACCCGGATGAAGGCGTCATTGTCAAAGCATACCTATCGGTGAATAGCTTTTTGATGGAAACGGTAGATGAGATCAAAGAAGCCATCAACAATCTTCTTCAATACGACATTGACCTTGGGAAAAATACATTGTCTATATGTGAAGTGAATGAAGAGGAATGGGCAACTGCATGGAAGAAATATTATCACCCTGTGAAGATTTCTGAAAAATTTACCATTGTTCCGACGTGGGAAGAATATACGCCTGTTCATTCTGATGAGTTGATCATTGAAATGGACCCTGGAATGGCATTTGGAACAGGTACGCATCCAACAACAGTTCTATGTATTCAAGCACTTGAGCGCTACGTAAAAGTAAAGGATACAGTCGTTGATGTTGGAACAGGATCTGGCATTTTAAGTGTGGCGGCCGCTATGCTCGGCGCAAAGGACATTCATGCCTTTGATCTCGATACCGTTGCAGTTGAAAGTGCGAAACAAAACATCGAACTAAATGGTGTCAGTGATCAAGTGACGGTGAAACAAAACAATTTACTTGATGGTATTTCAGGTGAACGTGATGTAATTGTTGCCAACATTCTCGCAGAGGTGATCCTGCGTTTTACAGATCAGGCATATGATCTATTAAAGAAAGATGGTTACTTCATTACATCAGGCATCATCGGACAAAAGAAATTACAAGTCAAAACGGCATTAGAAGAAGCGGGCTTTGACATTGTCGAAGTGCTGTCAATGGAAGACTGGGTCAGCATTATAGCGAAAAAATAAAGCAAGTAGGTGTCAGGACACGTATGCAACGATATTTTATCGACCTCACGAAAGAAGAAGTGATCGCAAAGGGAAGCATCAACGTGACAGGTGAGGATGTACACCATCTGTCAAACGTGATGCGAATGAAAGCAGGACAAGAAATTCTTTGCTTAACGACAGACGGCTTTGAAGCGCTCAGTAAAATTGATACAATAACAAAGGAAGAAGTCATTTGTCACGTCGAAGGCTGGACGAATCAGAATAGAGAACTTCCGATTCAAGTGACCGTGGCGAGTGGTTTGCCAAAAGGGGATAAGCTTGAGCTGATTATTCAAAAAGGCACTGAGCTTGGCGCAAGTGCGTTTCTCCCATTTCAAGCGGTTCGTTCCATTACAAAGCTTGACCAAAAAAAGTCACATAAAAAACGAGAACGCTGGGAGAAAATTGCGAAAGAAGCGGCTGAACAGTCCTATCGTAATATCATTCCGCGTGTTCATTCAGTGTTCACATTTAAAGAGCTGATTCAAAAGACCGGTGAATTCGATCAATGTATCGTTGCATACGAAGAATCATCGAAAGAAGGAGAGCAAAGCCGATTTCAATCTGTGCTTCAAAAGATGAAAGGCGGACAAACCTTATTAATGGTTTTCGGCCCTGAAGGCGGTTTAGCAGACAAGGAAGTTGAAGAGCTCGAAAAGCATGGTGCCGCCATTTGTGGGCTTGGACCACGCATTTTAAGAACAGAAACGGCTCCACTTTACGCGCTTTCTGCAATTTCCTATCAAACAGAGTTATTAAGAGGTGAATCATGATGGGAACAGTAGCGTTCCATACACTTGGCTGTAAGGTCAATCACTATGAAACAGAAGCCATTTGGCAGCTGTTTAAAGAAGCTGGTTATGAAAGAAAAGATTATGAATCAAAAGCAGACGTATATGTCATTAATACATGTACGGTCACCAATACAGGCGATAAGAAAAGTCGTCAAGTGATTCGAAGAGCCATTCGGCATAATCCAGATGGTGTCATTTGTGTCACAGGTTGCTACGCGCAAACGTCTCCTGCGGAAATCATGGCAATTCCTGGCGTCGATATCGTTGTCGGAACACAAGACAGACATAAGTTGCTAGGTTACATTGAAGAATTCCGTACAGAAAGGCAGCCGATTAATGGAGTCGGCAATATCATGAAAGCACGGGTATTTGAAGAACTTGACGTTCCTGCCTTTACAGATCGTACACGTGCTTCATTAAAAATCCAAGAAGGTTGTAATAATTTCTGTACGTTCTGCATCATTCCTTGGGCTCGTGGGCTTCTTCGCTCTCGTGATCCCGAAGAGGTCATCAATCAAGCACAGCAACTTGTTGATGCAGGCTATAAAGAAATTGTCTTAACAGGTATTCACACTGGCGGATATGGGGAAGACCTCAAGGATTATGACTTTGCTAAGCTTCTAAAAGAATTAGATGAGCGAGTGATCGGTTTAAAACGAATTCGCATTTCATCAATTGAAGCAAGTCAAATTACCGACGAAGTGATCGAAGTGCTGGATCAGTCTGATAAAATTGTCAGACACCTGCACATTCCGCTTCAATCCGGGTCTAATACCGTCCTGAAGAGAATGCGCCGTAAATATACGATGGAATTCTTTGCAGAACGTTTAACAAAACTAAAAAAAGCACTGCCGGGCCTAGCGGTGACATCAGATGTGATCGTTGGATTCCCTGGAGAAACAGAAGAAGAATTTATGGAAACCTACAACTTTGTAAAAGACCATCAATTCTCTGAACTTCACGTATTCCCTTACAGCAAACGAACAGGTACACCAGCTGCAAGAATGGAAGACCAAGTGGACGAAAATGTGAAAAATGAACGCGTTCACCGCTTGATCGCTCTTTCTGACCAACTGGCGAAGGAATATGCGTCAGCATACGAAGGTGATGTATTAGAGATTATTCCTGAAGAATCCTTCAAAGAAAAAGATGGAGAACACAATCTTTATGTTGGTTACACAGATAACTATATGAAGGTCGTTTTTGAAGGGTCAGAAGAAATGATCGGTCGATTGGTGAAAGTGAAAATCACGAAAGCTGGTTACCCTTATAACGAAGGACAGTTCGTCCGTATGAGTGAAGACATTCAACCAGACAAAGTGAGAATGACATCATAAGAGAGACAGACAAGAACCGGCTGCCACTAGGGGCCGGTTTTCTTTTATGATTGATTTGGTAATAGCAACAGCATCATCGCATGAAAGGGACGAATAAGAGGGAAGAACAATAACGAGCTGGCGACATTAAACAATAGACTGAAATGCGCGATTTGCTGTGCAGGAGAACTTACTAAAAGTGAGACAAATTGTGTAATGAGCGTGAGAAAAGGTAGGCATAATACTACCCCGAGGACATTAAACACAACATGTGCATAAGCCGTTTGACGTGCTGCAAATCCGCCAGAGATCGCAGCCATGACAGCTGTAATACAAGTACCAACATTCGATCCTAATACAAAGCTGATTCCCTCCTGTAACGCCACAGTCCCTTCATTCATAAATCCCATTAAAATGCCAATGCATACAGAGCTTGAATGAACAATGGCAGTGAGGATGGTGCCTGACAGAAGAGCTGTCCAATCTGAGTGCTGCATCATTTCAAGAAAACGGAGCGTTTCCGGTTGACTTGTCATCAGACCGGCGATTTTTGAAAAACCTTGAATACAAAAAAAGATCATGCCGAGCCCAAATATACTTTTCCCTGCATGCTTGAAGGCTCTTTGACCAAAAATGAGACAGAGAAGACCTGTTGTGATCAGCACCCACATGAATACATCCATTTTGATCGCAATAAATTCTGTCGTAAATGTGGAACCGATATTTGTTCCAAGGATCATTGGAATCGACTGTTTAAACGTGAGAATCCCTGTACTCACAAAGCCAATAACGATTACCATAAAAGCCGAACTGCTTTGAAGAACCCCTGTAAACACAATACTGACTAAGAACGCTTTCACTGGATGATCGGTAAAGAGAAGAAGTGATTTCTCAATACGGGAAGATGTCAGCGCCATTAACCCCTTCCTTAGCAAACCCATTGACCACAAAAAAAGAAAAATTAGAGCACAAAAATAAATCATCGCCACCATCAAAAAGTCCTCCTCTTACCAATGAATATATGGACTTGTCTACCTGCTCATGACGAAAATATATTTCCAAATCACTTAGTTGACCTCGCACAAGGCTTATATTATAATGTTTAGGTACATGTTTGCATGTATATCTTTTTTTAATGTAGTCGATTGGTGTATTCGGAGGGAGGGAAAGAGAATGTCAAAAACGGTCGTTAGAAAAAACGAATCGCTTGAAGATGCTCTTCGTCGCTTTAAACGCAGTGTATCCAAAACAGGAACATTGCAAGAAGCAAGAAAGCGTGAATTTTATGAAAAGCCTAGCGTAAAGCGCAAGAAAAAGTCCGAAGCTGCTAGAAAACGTAAATTTTAATAGAGGGTGGATTTATGAGTCTGCTTGAGCAATTAAATGCTGATATGAAGCTGATGATGAAAAACCGTGAGAAAGACAAGCTTGTTGTCATTCGAATGGTGAAGGCTTCTCTCCAAAATGAAGCCATAAAGCTTAAGAAAGACAGTTTGACCGGCGATGAGGAACTAACTGTTCTATCTCGCGAGATTAAGCAACGTAAAGACTCCCTCCATGAATTTTCGAAAGCTAATCGCTTAGATTTAGTAGATAAAGTTCAAAAAGAGATTGACATTTTAGACGTTTATTTACCTGAACCATTTTCTGAGGAAGAACTGCACACGATCGTGAAAGAAACGATTGCTGAAACAGGTGCTTCATCGAAGACTGATATGGGTAAAGTGATGAACGCTATTATGCCAAAAGTAAAAGGTAAAGCTGATGGTGCTGCCATTAACAGACTTGTCAGCGAGCAGCTGTCTCAATAAAAAAGTATCCTTCTATTGTTAGAAGGATACTTTTTTTATGACCTCCAAAACTGTCATATAAAAATGAAACCTATGATACATTTGTAACGTATATAAGGGAACTGTAAATGAGAAGAATGAGAGGAGGGAAGATCATATAGATGAAAAAAATAAAAATTTCTATTGCTCTCTTCAGTTGTTTTATAATATGCTTAATATTAGGGGTTCAATTGACCGCAAAATCAGAGAATCAGACAGTTCATGTCATACCGATTGAAGATACGGTAGAAAAGGGACTTTCTAAATTTATAGAGCGCTCTTTTGAACAAGCAAAAACGGAGCGGGCGAAACATATTATTCTCGACATTAATACGCCAGGCGGTGCAGTCGATGCGGCTCTTGAGATCGCAGATACCATTCGGGCGTCTGATATCCCGGTGACAGCGTATGTCAATCATCGAGCGCTTTCAGCCGGAGCCTTTATCGCATTAAATGCTGATCAAATTTATATGACCCCAAATGGAAAGATGGGAGCCGCTGCGATCATTGATGGCGAAGGTAATGCAGCTGATTCAAAATCTGAATCACTATGGCTAGCAGAAATGAGTGACGCTGCTGAAAAACAGGGGCGTGATCCAAAATATGCGCTTGCAATGGCTGATATTGATATAGACGCGAAAGAAGCCGGCGCACCAAAAGGAGAATTGCTCACCTTTAATACAGATCGAGCGCTTCAGTTTGGTTATGCAGAAGGTGAAGCGAAAAATATGGATGACTTGCTGAAGAAGCTCAATTTAGCGAATGCATCTGTTGAGTACAATGAAGTGAGCTTTGCTGAAAAGGTTGCGCGTTTTCTCACGCATCCAGTCGTCATTCCGATCCTTTTATCTATTGCGAGCTTAGGCTTAATCGTTGAGCTCTATTCTCCCGGATTTGGCGTACCAGGAACTATGGGAGTGACAGCGCTACTTCTTTTCTTTTATGGGCATCTCGTGGCAGGATTTGCTGGATATGAGACATTATTTCTGTTTTTGGCAGGAATGGTGCTGCTCATACTGGAATTGGTATTGCCTGGTGGAATCGTAGGTATCATTGGATTAATCTGTGTGGTCGTCAGCTTGTTTTTAGCATCTGGTAGCTTTACAGAAATGGCGATTTCCATCTTGATTGCCACTGCTGTGTCAATCATCGCAGTTATAATAATGACAAAGGTGTTGGGGAAACGTATGAAATTTTTTAAGAAGTTCATTTTAACGGATTCAACCAATAAAGAAAGTGGTTATGTCTCCAATGAAACAAGAGAGGATCTTGTTGGACAAATCGCTGTCACAGCGACAGCCCTTCGCCCGGCGGGGACGATTGTGCTTGGAGAAGAACGCATTGACGTTGTGTCAGAAGGTGCGTTTATTGATAAAGATGAACAAGTTAAAATTGTCAAAGCGGAAGGCTCACGGATTGTCGTGAGGAAAGTATAGATACTGAATTTATAGGAGGAATAAAATGGATCCATCTACTTTACTATTATTTGTTATTATTGCAGCAAGTTTGATCGTTCTATCGGTCTTCTTCACCTTTGTACCGGTGATGCTGTGGATTTCTGCCTTAGCGGCTGGTGTAAGAGTGAGCATTTTTACACTTGTAGGAATGAGACTTCGTCGTGTGATTCCAAACCGAGTGGTCAACCCGCTCATCAAAGCGCATAAAGCAGGTCTTGATGCGACAATTAACCAGTTAGAAAGCCACTATCTTGCAGGTGGTAACGTTGACCGTGTTATCAATGCACTGATTGCGGCACAACGTGCGAATATTGAATTGAACTTTGCTCGCTGTGCGGCAATTGACCTTGCAGGTCGTGACGTACTCGAAGCGGTACAAATGAGTGTAAACCCTAAAGTGATCGAAACACCATTTATCTCAGGTGTCGCAATGGATGGGATTGAAGTAAAAGCAAAAGCACGTATCACAGTTCGTGCAAACATTGACCGACTTGTCGGTGGTGCAGGGGAAGAAACAATCATTGCTCGTGTAGGTGAAGGGATTGTCTCGACAATTGGTTCATCCGATAATCATAAAAAGGTACTTGAAAATCCTGATATGATTTCTCAAACTGTACTTGGCAAAGGGTTAGATTCTGGAACTGCATTTGAAATCCTCTCGATTGATATCGCAGATGTTGATATCGGCAAGAACATTGGTGCCATTTTGCAAACAGACCAAGCGGAAGCAGATAAAAACATCGCACAGGCAAAAGCGGAAGAACGCCGCGCGATGGCTGTAGCCCAAGAACAAGAAATGCGTGCACGAGTTGAAGAAATGCGTGCGAAAGTAGTAGAAGCAGAGGCAGAAGTACCACTTGCTATGGCTGAAGCACTACGAGAAGGAAACATTGGTGTCATGGATTACATGAACATTAAGAACATTGATGCTGATACGGATATGAGAGACTCATTTGGTAAAATGACAAAGGGTCCTTCTGATAATGAAAATAAATAAGCATCCTCTCACGTTTTAAGGAGGGAGCCCAATGGACATTCTATTTGAAAATCCACTATTAATTGCGATGATTATCGGGATCATTTCTGCTGTATTTGGGAAAATCGGCAAACAAGAGGAGAAAGAGCAGAACAAGCCAGCTCCTCAGCGTGAGCCGATGCCTCAAAAACAAACGGCATCTTCAACTCATCCTCATCCAGTTAGGACAGATCAGCTCGACGATTTTGGTGATGTACATGATCATGGCGGGATGAAAAAAACGTCAGAGTCATTGCAGGACCGCTATTCAGATACGTTAGCTAAAATGGACGAGAGAAAAAGCAAGCTCCAAGAAGAATTTCAATTGCTTGAAAGACAGCTTACTCGGCCGAAGGCAACAGCAGCTGAAGTGAAGCCGGAAGTCATTGAAAAAATCAACCAAAACACTGTAGTTCAAGGAATGATTCTTGGCGAAGTGTTTGGTGAGCCACGTTCTAAAAAGCCGCATCGAACGATGAAACGGCGATATAATAGATAAACAAGAAAGCTCCCTATCGTAGGGGGCTTTTTTGCGCATGGAATAAGTGTCTCCGCCCGTGACTTCAAAGCAAACTGCCTGTTTTAAGGGATTCATTAGCATGATATGAACGGCTGAGGAATAGGATGATATAGAGGCTTTCTCATCAGTCTCACCATCTTTCAGTTTGATCTCATACACATGAGGTGGGAAGGGGTTCTTATTGAATGGGAAAAAGGAAAAATCGACTTAAAGCATGGCTGACAAGAACACTTGAAATCCCTCCGGACGTGATGATGGATCTTCCACGGATTACGATGGTTGGCAGACTCCACATTTACATAGAGAACCATAAAGGGCTTTTGCTTTTCAGTGATCAAGAAGTAAGGCTTATGCTCAAACAAGGACAGTGCATTATTTCAGGTAAAGATTTTGTCATTAAAACGATTTTGCCAGAAGAGATCTTATTAGAAGGGAAAATCGATGAAGTCCGTTATATTGATTCTTAACTGACGGAGGGGAGAAGTGTGAAGAATAAATGGTTTGCCTATTTTATTGGCAGAGTCGAAGTGGTGTTGAAAGGAAGCGGAATTGAGCGGCTCATCAATGAGTGCACGAGAGAGGGGATCACCATTTTTCAAGTGAGCCGTCGTCAAGACAGCGTGCGCTTATTTATTCGCCTGTCAGATGTACATGCCTTTAGAAAAGTGCGAAGACATCATGAGGTGAAATGTTCGTTTCATGAAAAGAAGGGGTTTCCGTTTCTTCTCATGTGGTCAAGGAGAAATGTGGGCTTTTCTCTAGGAATTATTTTTTTTCTGATGACGATATTGGCTTTGTCGAATATGGTTTGGAAAATTGACATCACAGGAGCGAGTCCGGAGACGGAGCATCAAATGAGAAAGCTCCTAGACGAGATTGGTGTCCAAAAAGGTCGTTTTCAGTTTCTCATGGGAACACCTGAAATGGTTCAAAAATCCCTAACAACAAATATTAAGAGCATTACATGGGTTGGCGTAGAATTAAATGGAACCGCTTTTCAAATGAAAGTCGTAGAAAAAAATGAACCTGAACAAGAAAAATATACAAGTCCCCAGCATATCGTCGCTAAGAAAAAGGCAGTGATCACAAGGATGTATGTAGAGAAAGGGGAGCCGCTTGCTCAGGTGGATGAGCACGTGAAAAAGGGGCAGATGCTTGTGTCTGGATTAATTGGCAATGAAGCTCATCAAGAAACGGTTGGGGCGAAAGCAAAAATATATGGTGAGACTTGGTATCGATCTGAAGTTTCTGTCCCGCTTAGAACATCTTTTGACGTCTTTACGGGTAAAATGAAGACAAAGCACAAGCTCTCCTTATTTGGAGGGTCCATTCCTTTTTGGGGGATGAGCTTGAAAAAGGATGATTTTCACCAACCAAAAACAGAAACAGAAGTTCATCCGCTTCATTTCTTAAAGTTCCAGTTACCAATCTCCTATGAAAAGGAAATCACACGTGAAAGTGAAAAAATAAATCGGGAATACACAAATAAAGAAGCGGTCCAAGCAGGGATTAAAATGGGTAAAAAAGAATTAGAAGAGAAGCTAGGTCAAACAGGAGAGGTGAAAAGTGAAAAAGTTTTGCACGAGACAACAGGGAATGGTAAAGTTAAGTTAATCATACTTTACCAGGTAATAGAAGACATTGTTCAACCAACACCTATTGTTCAGGGAGACTAGAGAATGACAGAACATTTACTTGAAATTCAACAAAAATTAGATAGCCCAAATGAAGCCATTGCTTTATTTGGTAATCAAGATGCTTATCTGAAGCTGATGGAAAACGAGCTGAATGTATCCATCATTACACGTGGAGAAAAAGTGTATATTTCTGGTCAGGAAGCTTCAAGAGAAACAGCGAGCCATGTGATCACATCTCTCTTACATCTGATTCGAAAAGGGATCGAAATTTCCGAACGGGATGTCGTCTACGCCACTAAAATGGCTCAGAAAAACAAGCTGAATTATTTTGAAAATATGTACGAAGATGAAATCACAAAAAACGCCAAAGGTAAGTCAATTAGGGTCAAAACAATTGGCCAACGTGAATACGCTGCGGCTATGAAAAAGGATGACCTTGTTTTCGGGATTGGGCCTGCTGGTACAGGTAAAACGTATTTGGCGGTTGTCAATGCAGTACATGCGCTGAAAAATGGACATGTAAAGCGGATTATCCTCACAAGACCAGCGGTTGAGGCAGGAGAGAGTCTTGGTTTCTTGCCAGGTGATTTAAAGGAAAAGGTAGATCCTTATTTAAGACCACTATACGATGCCTTGCATGATGTGCTAGGCAGTGATCATACGGAACGTCTAATAGAGCGCGGTGTAATTGAAATAGCACCTCTTGCCTATATGAGAGGACGGACACTCGATGATGCATTTGTGATTTTAGACGAAGCGCAAAATACAACGCCAGCCCAAATGAAAATGTTTTTGACGAGACTAGGGTTTGGTTCTAAAATGGTCATTACCGGAGATATTACACAGATTGACCTGCCAAAAGGCATTCAATCAGGACTTGCGGCTGCAAAGGACTTGCTTGCAGAGATCAAGGGTATCTCATTCATTGAATTAGATCAGACAGATGTGGTCAGACACCCGCTTGTGGCGAAGATCATTGGAGCATACGAAAAGCTAAAATGAACTGAGTGACCCGATCGTCTTCATCGGGTCATTTTGTTTCGATCGTGGTTTAAAGTGAAAAAGGAGGTACTTTCCTTGAGAAAGAATCAGAAAGGCAGTAAGCGCAAGAGACTGCACTCTAAAAAAGAACCTCAAAAAATGGAGCGCTCACGTTATTTAAACGTGTTGTTGTATGCTGCTTTAGCAGCTATTATGTTTGTGGGGCTCTTCTTCCATGTGAAGCCTGAAACGCTCGATTTAGATTTATTTTCAGTGAGCGAACAGACCATCTATTCTCCGTCAACAGTTGATGATCAAGAAGCGACAGAAGAAAAGAAACAAGAAGCGACGGATCAAGTCGAAGATCAATATACCCTGAAAAAAGCGTATTCGGATAATCGTGTTGACCTCATCTCGTCCCTCTTTGAAGCCATTTCAGAAGAGAAAAAAGCAGCAGCTGATCAGAAGGAGAAGCCGTCGACAGATAAAGAAATGGTCAAACATGTAAAAGAAAAATTGACAACTGATATGAGAGAAGCGGTTTCAGATCAATCCATTCTAGCTTTGCTCCAAGCAAGTGATGAAAATCTATCTTTCACAAAGGATTCCATCATCACAGTTGTGAACTCACTGATGAGTAAAGAAATCACAGCCGCTAAATTACAAGATGAGAAAAAACAAGTGAAAACAGAACTAGAAAATAATTCGATTCCTTCAAAATATTTAAATGCAGCCAAAGAAATTGGTGAATTTGCCATTATTCCAAACTATGTATTTGATCCGGTAGCAACAGAGAAGAAAAGACAGGAAGCTACTGATAATATTCCGCCAGTCCAAATCAAACAAGGGCAAATTCTAGTAGAAGAAGGCGAACTGATCGACCGTGAAGTTTACCGGAAATTAGAGCTAACCGGTCTTTTAAACAGTTCCAATTTATTTAAGCCTGTAAGCGGTCTTATGATATTAATCGGGATCTTTTTAGCGGCAATCATCCACTCATTTGAGAGAAAGAATGAATCGGTTGCCGAGAAAAATAAATCATTGCTGCTCTACTCACTTATTTTCACGATCATTCTCATTATCATGGAAGTGTTCAGTCTCTTCCAAGAAACGAAATACACAACGATAGGCTATGTCGTCCCTGTTGCGCTCGGGACAATGTTGATTAAGCTGCTCCTCAATGAGCGATTAGCGATTTTTTCTGGCCTAGTGTTTGCCCTTTGTGGCAGTATGATGTTTAATCAAGGAGTGACAGGCATCTTTAACTATGTCATCTGTGCTTATTACTTAATTAGTGGGATGGCAGGGATTTTATTTCTTAGAAAACATAATGCACGATCAAAAATTTTACAGGCTGGACTTTTGGTTGCTGCGTTGAACGTGCTTGTGGTTCTATCCATTACGCTCATCCAGAATTCCTCTCCATCCGGTCTTGAAATCGGTGTGAACTTGATCATGGCGATCGTGTCAGGGTTTGCTTCCGCTATATTGGTCATAGGATTAATGCCTGTATTTGAAAGTATGTTCGGCATTCTTTCTACAATGAAACTGATTGAATTATCTAACCCGAATCATCCGCTACTTAAAAAGATTTTAACAGAGACACCAGGTACATATCATCATAGTGTCATGGTGGCCAACTTAGCGGATGCTGCATGTGAAGCGGTAGGGGCCAATGGTCTTTTAGCGAGAGTCGGGGCTTATTATCATGACATTGGAAAAACGAAAAGGCCGCAATACTTTATTGAAAACCAAATGAACATTGATAATCCGCATGATAAGCTCTCTCCTCAGCTGAGTAAAAACATTATTATTGCACACACAACAGATGGTGCTGATATGCTAAGAGATAAGAAGTTTCCCAAGGAACTTGTCGATATTGCAGAACAGCATCACGGGAAGTCACTTCTGAAGTTCTTCTACTACAAGGCAAAAGAACGTGATGACCAGATCACTGAAGAAGAATTTCGTTATCCTGGTCCAAAACCTCAATCGAAAGAAGCGGCGATTATTTCAGTTGCTGATAGTGTTGAAGCCGCAGTGCGCTCGATGCATAATCCTAATCCAGAGCGAATTGAAAAACTTGTCAAAGGCATTATTTCAGATAAAATGCAGGACGGGCAATTTAGTGAATGTGACCTAACATTCAAAGAATTAAATATGATTAGCCAAACGATTTGTACAACATTAAAGGGGATTTTCCATTCTCGGATTGAATATCCAGATGCCCCGAAGCAGAAGGTGAAGTAAATGACATTGTTAATTGACTTAATAGATGAAACAGGACAAGTATCAAAAGAGCAGCTTGAAGAAATGGAAAAACTTCTTCAATTTGCTGCTGATGCCCTTGAGGTGAAAGATCAGGCTGAAGTATCCGTGTCGATCGTCTCGAATGAAGAAATTCAACAGATCAACAAAGAATACAGGGGAAAGGATGCGCCAACAGATGTGATTTCCTTTGCACTGGAAGAAGAAGGAGAAGGGGAAATTGAAATCATTGGTGCTGAGGATATTCCGCCAGTATTAGGTGACATTATTATTAGTGTGGATCGAACAAAAGAACAAGCAGAGGAATATGGGCACTCCTTTATGAGAGAGCTTGGATTCTTAACGATTCATGGCTTCTTACATTTGCTTGGTTATGACCATATGACAGATGAAGATGAAAAAGAAATGTTCGCCAAACAGTCAAACATACTGGATGCTTATGGCCTTTCGAGATCAACGTAAAAAGCGGCGGCCACTTGCCCGTTTTTTTCGAAGTTTTTACTATGCTTTTAGAGGAATATGGCGAACTTTCTTGAATGAACGGAATTTTCGATTCCACACAGTCGCAGCCACCATCGTGGTGATTTGCGGCTTTTGGTTTCATATTCATCCAGTGGAATGGATGATCATTTTGCTATTATGCGGGGGCATGTTGGCGCTTGAACTGGTCAATACAGCCATTGAACATACAGTGGATCTGATGACAGAGGAGAAGCATCCACTAGCAGAAAGAGCAAAAGACGCAGCAGCAGGGGCTGTTTGCGTTTACGCAGGGATTTCGGTTATGATTGGATTAATCATCTTCTTACCGAAGGTCATGTAATAGAACGATATTACTATTTATTAACATTTTTAGAAATGGGCGTGAAATTGTCACGTGAATTATGTAAAATATACATGTGACAGTGGTACCATTTCTTCTGAAAGTGGGAATCAGGAATGAACAAACAAGAATTAATTTCAGAAGCAATCAAAGCAAGAGATTTTGCATATGTACCCTATTCAAAATTCAAAGTCGGTGCAGCATTATTGTCGAATGATGGAAAAGTGTATGGCGGCTGCAATATTGAAAATGCGGCTTATAGCATGTGTAATTGTGCGGAAAGAACAGCACTTTTTAAAGCCTATTCAGATGGCATTACATCTTTTCAAATGCTTGCGGTAGTGGCTGATACAGATCGACCTGTTTCACCATGCGGCGCATGCAGACAGGTCATTTCAGAGCTATGTGCACCAGATATGCCAGTGATTCTAACCAACTTACATGGAGATATATACGAAACAACTGTAAACGAACTATTGCCAGGCGCATTTTCACCGGAGGATTTAAATGACTAATGAAAGCTTCAAATCAGGATTTGTATCAATTATCGGAAGACCGAATGTAGGAAAATCGACCTTTCTGAATCGAGTCATTGGGCAAAAAATTGCCATTATGAGTGATAAGCCTCAAACCACACGAAACAAGGTGCAAGGTGTCCTTACAAAGGACACCTCACAAACGATTTTTATCGATACACCAGGAATTCATAAACCGAAGCATAAGCTTGGAGATTTTATGATGAGGGTGGCTCAAAATACTCTGAAAGAAGTCGATTTGATCTTGTTCATGATCAACGCACAGGAAGGCTATGGCAAAGGTGATGAATTCATTATTGAACGACTAAAGCAAACATCTACGCCGGTGTTCCTTGTTGTTAATAAAATTGATCAAATTCACCCGGATCAACTGTTTCTTTTAATTGATGAATACCGTACACGTTTCCCATTTAAGGAAATTGTGCCAATTTCAGCACTTGAAGGGAACAACATTGATACACTACTTCAACAGATTGAAGGGTATCTTCCGGAGGGACCCCAATTTTATCCAGCAGATCAAGTAACAGATCATCCAGAGCGGTTTATTATTTCCGAATTGATTCGTGAGAAGGTGCTGCATTTAACGCGAGAGGAAATTCCTCACAGCATTGCCGTCGCAATCGAATCCATCAAACCTGATGAAAATGGAAAGATCCATGTTTCGGCTACCATTGTCGTAGAACGTGATTCACAAAAAGGGATCGTCATTGGGAAACGAGGCAGCTTATTAAAAGAAGTGGGACAAAAAGCACGTAGAGATATCGAAGCACTTCTAGGTTCAAAGGTGTATTTGGAGCTATGGGTCAAAGTTCAGAAGGACTGGCGTAACAAATCCACTCACTTGCGTGACTTTGGATTTAAAGAAGACGAATATTAAAAAAATGGAGAGGCTGTCATCAAATCTGACGAAACAGCGGCTCGATTAGTAAAAATTGTTTATCATGAAATGGAGGTAGCCTGGTCAAGATAAAATTAAATATGTTGGATGTAGCGTTGCTGCTTCTAATAAGAAAGGTGGGGTTTTTATGTTGAATTTTACATGGACCGTATTTTCACAAACAGGAAGCGTTGACACGTATCTCCTTTTCAAAGAATTAGAAAAGGAGAACCTGGAAAGACCCGATGTACTTGAAGAAGAAATAGCACGATTTGATTTTCCAATTTTATAATCTTGACCCCTCCAATGCTCGGAGTGTCGACAAATGCTCATTAAAAGTGAAGGAATCGTCCTTAGAACAACAAATTATGGCGAAACAAACAAAATTGTCACGCTACTTACTAGAGAACATGGGAAAATTGGTGTGATGGCAAGGGGCGCTAAAAAAACAAACAGTCGCCTATCAGCTATTAGCCAGCCGTTTCTATACGGAACCTTCCTTATCCAAACATCAACAGGACTTGGAACGCTCCAGCAAGGTGAAATGTTGGAAAGTATGCGAACCATTCGGGAAGATTTATTTTTAACCGCTTACGCCGCATATATGACAGAGTTACTCGATAAGGGGACAGAAGAAAAAAAGCCAAATCCTTATTTGTTTGAGCTGCTTCTTCAATCCTTGAAACATCTCAACGAAGGCACAGATGCTGATATTATTTTATTTATTGTAGAAGTCAAAATGTTATCAGTCATGGGGATGAAGCCTGAACTGGATCAATGTGTCCATTGTGGTCATAAAGAAGGGCAGTTCCATTTCTCGATTAGAGATAACGGATTCATTTGTCAAAACTGCTTTGCGAAAGATCCATATAGACTGCCCTTATCCCCAGCAGCTGCAAGACTACTCCGCTTGTTTCATTATTTTGATTTATCAAGGCTTGGTCAGGTTGACGTCAAACCGACAACAAAACAAGAAATTCGTCAAGTGCTAGATCATTACTATGATGAGTATTCTGGACTTTATTTAAAATCAAAAAAATTCATGAATCAGATGGAATCAATGAAAAAACTGATGGGTGACGAAAACAAAAGTTGACATATCCCATGACTTTTTGTAAGATCATCTAAGATAAAATATGTTGCATTGACAGAAAGAAGTACTTACGTATTATCCATAAAAGCGACCTTAGGGCGGTGTGAGCTAAGGATGGAAGCGTAACGAAAAGGCATTCTTGAGCAACGTAAAACAAAGAGGCTGGATGACGATACCAGCAAATAGGGTGGAACCGCGGGAAAAACTCTCGTCCCTATGTTTGCAAGAACCTTGCGAGCATAGAGACGGGAGTTTTTGTGTTCTCATCAGAGGTTCTAGTCCCCACCCGTATACATAACGGATGGTGTAGAAAAGATGGAGGTGCGATCATTGAATATTCAAGACATGATTTTGACATTGCAAAAGCATTGGTCAAATGAAGGCTGCGTATTAATGCAGGCGTATGACACAGAAAAAGGTGCAGGAACGATGAGCCCATACACGTTCCTTCGAAGCATCGGTCCAGAGCCATGGAAGGTGGCATATGTCGAGCCTTCAAGGCGCCCGGCTGATGGCAGATATGGGGAGAACCCGAATAGATTATATCAACATCACCAATTTCAAGTGATTATTAAGCCGTCACCTGATAACATTCAAGAACTGTATCTTGAATCCTTAAAGGCGCTTGGCATTGACCCACTGAAACACGATATTCGTTTTGTAGAAGACAACTGGGAAAATCCATCTCTTGGCTGTGCAGGACTTGGCTGGGAAGTATGGCTTGATGGCATGGAGATCACGCAATTTACGTATTTCCAACAAGTCGGTGGTTTAGAGTGTAAGCCAGTTTCCGTTGAAATCACATACGGCATCGAACGTCTTGCTTCTTATATTCAAGACAAAGAAAATGTCTTTGATTTGGAATGGACGGACGGCTTTACAGTGAGAGATTTATTCTTAATGGCAGAATACGAGCACTCTGTTTATACATTTGAAACATCTAATACGGAGATGCTATTTGATTTGTTTACGACCTACGAAAAAGAAGCGCATAGCCAGATGGACAAAGGACTTGTTCACCCGGCATACGATTACGTGCTGAAATGCTCACATACGTTTAACCTGCTGGACGCGAAGGGTGCCATCTCTGTTACTGAACGAACAGGCTATATAGGTAGAGTACGCCATCTAGCGAGGAAAGTAGCCAAAACGTATTATGAAGAACGAGAAAAACTTGGATTCCCAATGCTAAAAGAGGAGGCGGCTTCTCATGAATAAACAAGATGTATTACTCGAAATCGGCTTAGAAGAGATGCCGGCTCGTTTCATGCCTGAAAGCACAAAGCAGCTAGGTGAGAAAGTAAAAGCCTGGTTTGTATCGCAAAATATTTCATTTGAAGACGTTGCCTTATTCAATTCACCGAGACGCCTTGCTGTACTCGTCAAAGGGGTTGCGGAAAAACAAGAAGATATTAAAGAAGAAGCAAAAGGACCTGCTAAAAAGATTGCACAAGATACTGATGGAAATTGGACGAAAGCGGCAGAGGGCTTTGCCCGAGGACAAGGCGCTTCAACAGATGACCTTTATTTCAAAGAAATCAAAGGTGTTGATTATGTCCATGTGCAAAAATTTGAAGAAGGAAAACAAGTAAAAGATCTGCTTCCTGCACTAGGTGACATTGCCCTTTCTTTAAACTTTCCAAAGAACATGAGATGGGGAAATAAAGATCTACGTTATATCCGTCCGATTAAGTGGATTGTTTGTTTATTTGGGCAAGAAGTGATTCCAGTTGACATTGCAGGTGTGAAAAGCGGCAGGGAGACAAGAGGCCATCGTTTCCTTGGTACAACAGCTATCATTGAATCACCGGCTACTTATGAACAAACATTACAAGATCAATTTGTCATTGCAGATTCGGATAAAAGAAAACAGTTGATTACAGAGCAGCTAGGTGCCCTCTCAACAGAAAAAGGCTGGGTCATCCCAGTTGACCCGGAGCTACTAGAAGAAGTCAACGACCTTGTGGAATACCCTACCGTGCTGTTTGGTTCATTTGAGGAAGAGTTCCTAGCATTACCAGAGGAAGTATTGGTGACGACAATGAAAGAGCACCAGCGCTATTTCCCTGTGAAAAATGAGCAAGGAGAACTACTCCCGTATTTTATTACCGTAAGAAACGGAAACAGTGAGGCATTAGAGAATGTCGCAAGAGGAAATGAAAAAGTACTCCGTGCCCGTTTATCAGATGCTGCATTTTTCTATAAAGAAGATGAAAAACTAGTCATTGAAGACAATATTAAAAAGCTTGATAAAGTTGTATTCCATGAGAAGCTTGGAACGATTGGAGACAAACTAAAGAGAGTAACAGCCATTGCGGTTCGACTCGCATCACATATCGGGGCAGATGACGAAACGACAAAACGTGTGGAAAGAGCTGCCAGCATTTCGAAGTTTGATCTTGTGACTCAAATGGTCAATGAATTCCCTGAATTACAAGGGATCATGGGTGAGAAATATGCAAAAGCACTTGGAGAACACGAGGAAGTCGCAAAGAGCATCAATGAACACTATATGCCGCGTTTTGCTGGTGATCAAGCACCCTCCACTCTGATTGGAGCCATCGTCGCAGTAGCTGATAAACTAGATTCAATTTGTTCATTCTTCTCTATTGACGTCATTCCAACAGGTTCTCAAGATCCTTATGGATTGAGAAGACAAGCGAGCGGCATTGTCCAAATCCTGCTTGACCGTCATTGGAACATCTCATGTAAAGAGCTATTAGCGATTGCTCAAATAGAGGAAGCGCATGAAGCCGCTCTAATAGAATTTTTGACGCAACGCTTAAAGTACGTCCTTCAAGCCAAGAATATCCGCCATGATGTCGTTGATGCAGTGCTCGATGTTGAAAATATCGAACCATACGCGGTTGTGAAAAAAGCTGCTGTGCTTGAAGTGAGCGTAAAACAGGAACACTTCAAAGAAACGGCTGAAGCGTTGGGACGTGTCATTTCAATTAGTAAAAAAGGCGAAGATCTTGAGATTCAGCCTGCGTTGTTTGAAAACAAACACGAGCAAGTACTCTTTGAGGCATATCAGCAAGTAGACGCTACTGTGAAAGAGCATGTTGCAGCCGGAGAATACAAATTGGCACTTGATGCGTTAGACACGTTAAAAGCACCGATTGTTCATTATTTTGATCATACAATGGTTCATGCGGATGATGAAAAACTGAAACAAAACCGTTTGGCACAAATGGTCAAATTAGCAAAAGTGATTCAATCATTTGCGAATATGAATGATTTAATTGTAAAATAAATACTTAAGAGCGGTTGCCTTTTTTGAAGGGCAATCGTTTTTTACTCATTTATTAAGGGTTTTTGAGTTGAATTCTGTTTCATTCGGACAAAGATGCGCTATAATATGATGAGTTATGAAAATGATATACATAAGTAAAGATTCGCTCTCTCTATTTAAAGGTGGTGAGTACAATCGAGTTAAATAAACGGCAAGAGCAGATTTTACAGATTGTCAAAGAGAATGGTCCGATCACTGGAGAGCATATTGCCGATCGGCTGAACTTAACGAGGGCTACCCTGAGACCAGATTTAGCCATTCTAACGATGTCTGGCTTTTTAGAAGCAAGACCAAGGGTCGGCTATTTTTTCACAGGAAAAACAGGCACACAGCTTCTAGCAGATAAGCTGAAGAAACTTCAAGTGAAAGACTTTCAATCCATACCAGTCGTGATACATGAGAATGTTTCGGTTTATGATGCGATTTGTACGATGTTTTTAGAGGATGTGGGTACATTATTCGTTGTAGATGACCACTCTATTTTAACTGGCGTATTATCAAGAAAAGACCTCCTTCGCGCTAGTATTGGGAAACAAGAACTTCCATCGATCCCCGTCCACATTATTATGACAAGGATGCCGAACATCACCGTTTGCCGTAAGGAAGATATCATTATGGATGTGGCTAAACACTTGATTGAAAAGCAAATAGATGCACTGCCTGTCATTAAAGATACGGATAAAGGCTTTGAAGTGGTAGGTAGAATTACGAAAACAAACATGACGAAAATACTTGTTAGCTTATCGGAGAATGAAATTATCTAATCATAGAGGACTGCGAGGGGATGTTATGAGTAATCGCGTAATTTTTGTTGTATCAGATTCAGTAGGAGAAACAGCAGAGCTCGTGGTCAAAGCGGCACTTAGCCAATTTGATGGTAGCTCATCAGACCATTCAAACATTAGAAGAATCCCATATGTAGAGGATATCGGTACGATCAAAGAAGTCATTTCATTGGCAAAGGCAGATAACGGAATCGTCTGCTTCACACTTGTTGTGCCAGAGATGCGCCAATTTTTAATTAAAGAGGCGGAAGCAAACGGAGTTGTTTACTATGACATCATTGGTCCTCTCATTGATCAAATGGAAACCGCATATGGAAATGAAGCAAAACATGAGCCTGGTCGTGTACGCCAATTGGATGAAGACTATTTTAAAAAGGTAGAAGCCATCGAATTTGCTGTGAAATATGATGATGGAAGAGACCCAAGAGGAATCTTAAAGGCTGACATTGTGTTGATTGGCGTTTCGCGTACGTCTAAGACGCCGCTTTCTCAATACTTGGCTCATAAGCGATTGAAGGTAGCGAACGTTCCGATTGTTCCTGAAGTGGACCCGCCAGAAGAGTTATTTTCAGTGGATCCGAAAAAATGCATCGGCCTCAAAATTAGCCCAGACAAACTGAATCATATTCGTAAAGAACGGTTGAAATCCTTAGGTCTAAATGATCGAGCCATTTATGCAAACATCGAGCGGATTAAAGAGGAACTAGAGTATTTCGAAAAAGTGGTGGATCGAATCAACTGTCAAGTCGTTGACGTATCGAACAAAGCAGTAGAAGAAACGGCAAATGTCATTCATCAAATGCTAACCAAAAGAGGTTCCGAATAAACTCAGGATACTCCTCCTGGGTTTTTCCTATGGTGGGAAGCGGGTAAACAAAAACAATGGCATATTTACTGCATTTGTATTATAATAAAAAATTGTGATAAAATGATTGATTTTAGGTTTAAGTTAAGTCAAGAACGAATAAACTAATATTGGCAGAAGTCAAGTGAATCTGAACATAACTTTTCGACAAAATGAGCTTTACTGTTAAACACTTTATGGGGGAAAAGTATGGTCTTTTTGCTTCTCTAAAGCAGGAATAAGGTGGAGGGATGGAGAATTAGTCACCTGAATGAACATACAAAAGGTAGGACGATATATGTCGATGCAGATGCTTGTCCTGTAAAAGACGAAATCCTCTCTGTTGCATCTCAATATCATATACATGTGACGTTCATTGCTTCATATGAGCATTTTCAAACCAAAAGATCAGCACTTGAAGATTGGCGGTTTGTCGATACACATAAAGAAGCAGCGGATTTAGTCATTGCAAATGCAGCTGTCGCCCATGATATTGTGGTGACGCAGGATATTGGTCTTGCTTCTTTATTGCTTCCAAGAGATGTCATTGTTTTGTCAGAAAGAGGACGAATGTACACGAATGAAACAATTGACTTTGATTTGCAACGCAGGCATGTTTCCAGCAAACAACGAAGAAAAGGTGTATACGGAAAAGGTCCCAAAAAGCTTTTAGAAGAGGATAAAAAGAGATTTATGGCGCAACTACAAAAAATCCTGTCGAATCATGAAGGATTTTTGAATTAAAAGGCGAATAATGTACGACGGAGTGTTATAAGGATGAGCAAACGTATACCAGATGAACTTTTGGAGCAGATCCAAAAAAACGCAGACATTGTCGAAGTGATTGGAGAATACGTACAGCTTAGAAAGCAAGGTCGAAATTACTTCGGTCTTTGTCCATTCCATGGTGAAAATACTCCTTCATTCTCTGTTTCAGCAGATAAGCAAATCTTCCATTGTTTTGGCTGTGGTGCAGGAGGTAATGTGTTTTCTTTCCTCAGGCAAATGGAAGGCTACTCATTTATCGAAGCTGTTTCACACGTGGCGGATAAGTATCATATTGATCTGCCTGATCATGTAGCGAATGCGCAGATCGGCGCCTCGGCGCAAGAGGATACAGCAGACCATAAAATGATTGAGGCTCATGAGCTTCTGAAGAAATTTTACCACCATTTGCTGGTAAATACAAAGGAAGGTCAAAAAGCACTCGATTATCTACGATCACGAGGCTTTACAGATGAGACGATTGCCAAATTTGAGCTAGGATACGCGTTGGACTCCTGGGATTTCATGACCAAGTTTTTAGAAAAACGAGGGTTTGACCCCGTGATGATGGAGAAAGCAGGCCTTTTAATTCAACGTGAAAATAGCACAGGCTTTTTTGATCGATTTAGAGATCGTGTCATGTTCCCGATCCATGATCATCATGGTACGGTTGTGGCTTTTTCCGGTAGATCGCTTGGTGATCAGCAGCCAAAGTATATGAATAGTCCTGAAACGCCACTTTTTCATAAAAGTAAGTTGCTTTATCACTTTCATGACGCACGTATGCATATTCGAAAACGCGAACGTGCTGTCCTTTTTGAAGGATTTGCGGACGTCATCTCGGCAGTCACTGCTGGTGTTGGCGAAAGTGTTGCAACAATGGGAACTTCTTTAACAGAAGAGCATGTGAAACTTCTCAGGCGGAATGTTGAAGAGATCATTTTATGTTATGACTCGGATACCGCCGGTTATGAAGCGACCATGAAAGCGTCGGATTTGCTTAGAAAAAGAGGATGTAAAGTTCGCGTTGCCATGGTTCCAGATGGACTTGATCCAGATGATTACATTCGTAAATATGGCAGCGAGAAATTTAGGAATGACATCATAGATGCAAGTGTGACATTCATGACATTCAAGATGAATTTTTTCCGAAGAGGGAAGAATTTATCAGACGAAGGAGACCGTCTTACTTATATGAAGCAAGTTCTCCGAGAAATCAGCCGGTTAAACGGCTCCTTGGAACAAGAGATTTACATGAAACAGCTTGCTGGGGAGTTCTCTATCTCACTTGACTCATTAAAGGAACAATTAGAGCTGTTTGTCAAACAGCAGCGGCAAGAAACCAAAAACGCGCAAGAAGAAAATGGACTTGAAAAACGGCGTGCACATCTGTCAACGCAAGTAAGAAGAAAACGTCTAAGGCCGGCATATGAAAATGCAGAACGCATGTTGTTAGCTCATATGTTAAAAAGCGAAGACGTGATTCGCAAAGTACTTGACAGAGTTGGGATTGAATTTAATATAGATTCGCACAGGGCGCTTGCAACGTACATTTATGGATTGTACGAAGAAGGCAAAGAACCAGCCCCGCAGCACTTGATGAACCGTTTCGAAGACGATCAAATGAATCAGCTTCTGACGGATATCATCATGATTCAAGTTGGAGACGAACTAAGTGAAGCTGAATTAAGTGATTATGTAAAAAAAGTGTTGAATCATCGGAATTTGGCAATGATAAAGGAAAAAGAACTAGAACGTGCAGAAGCGGAGAGGCAAAAAGATTTCTTCAAAGCGGCAACACTTGCAAAAGAAATTATTCAGTTGAACCGTACGCTGAAGTAAAATGTCTCACCTTTATGACAAGACTTACGGCTGGCAATGAATCCTTTACAGGAGGAGCATAAGACCGCAAGCATCTTGCCTTCATCATTATTTATTTTATTCCTATTTGCTCAACCTGTTCGATAAAGACAGAAGAACCGGTCTGAAGCAAATCGCAAGTTACTTTAGAAATCGTTGCAAGCTTTGGAAGGAGGGATCCATAATGGCTGATAAACAAGCCCACGAAACCGAAACTGAACTAACCTTTGAACAGGTGAGAGATAAACTCACCGAAACGGGTAAAAAACGGGGCGTTTTAACATACGAAGAAATCGCAGAGCGTATGTCTAGCTTTGAAATTGAATCAGACCAAATGGATGAATACTATGAATATTTAGGTGAACAGGGTGTCGAGCTCATCAGTGAGAATGAAGAGACAGCAGACCCAAATGTTCAGCAGCTGGCTAAAGCAGAAGAAGAATTTGACTTGAATGATTTAAGCGTACCACCAGGTGTCAAAATTAATGATCCTGTTCGTATGTATTTAAAAGAAATCGGCCGTGTCAATCTGTTATCTGCAAAAGAAGAAATCACGTACGCTCAAAAGATTGAAGAAGGCGATGAAGAGTCAAAAAGAAGATTAGCGGAAGCGAACCTTCGTCTCGTTGTCAGTATCGCAAAACGCTACGTCGGTCGTGGTATGCTGTTCCTTGATTTAATTCAAGAAGGAAACATGGGGCTAATGAAGGCGGTTGAGAAGTTTGATTACCGCAAAGGATACAAATTCTCAACATATGCAACTTGGTGGATTAGACAGGCGATCACACGTGCTATTGCTGATCAGGCAAGAACGATTCGTATCCCTGTGCATATGGTTGAAACCATTAATAAGTTAATCCGTGTGCAAAGGCAGCTTCTGCAAGATCTAGGCAGAGAACCAACACCAGAAGAAATCGCTGAGGACATGGATTTAACACCAGAAAAGGTAAGAGAAATTCTAAAAATTGCACAAGAGCCTGTATCTTTAGAAACACCGATTGGTGAAGAAGATGACTCGCATCTTGGCGATTTTATTGAAGATCAAGAGGCGACATCTCCATCAGATCATGCTGCGTATGAATTGTTAAAAGAGCAGCTTGAAGATGTATTAGACACGCTAACGGACCGTGAAGAAAATGTGCTTAGACTACGTTTCGGACTAGATGACGGAAGAACACGCACATTAGAAGAGGTTGGAAAAGTGTTTGGCGTAACTAGAGAGCGTATCCGCCAAATTGAAGCGAAGGCTCTTCGAAAATTAAGACATCCTAGCAGAAGTAAACGATTAAAAGACTTCTTAGAATAAAACCGGACGGATCTTGAAAGAGATCCGTTCTTTCTTCATGAAAATGAAAACGCTTTTTTCAATCTGATTATATTTTACTGAATAACAAATGAATTTGCAATGTTCTTAGAAAAAAGATGTATAAAAAATACAACAAAAGTGTGAATGACTTCATTTCTTAGCAAGATCAGTTTTTGTCTAATCTGTGAACTTGACCAAAGTTTTGTATCATAATTCGTTTACTTTTTGTAAAATTAAAGTAGAATTAGAATTGTTTGCATAGTCTCAAAGGGGTTTTTCACAAAGGGGAGGATGAAAGAAATGAAACGGAATCCACTTATACCATTCTTATTGATTGCCATTTTAGGAATCGGACTCACTTTTTTCTTATCAATGAAGGGGCTTAAAGATGAAGAGAAGATTGCCTCTGGGGGCGAAGAGCAAAAGCAAGAACAGACAGCAGATGCTACGCCTGAAGAATTGTATAAACAGAACTGTATCAGCTGCCATGGGGAAAACTATGAAGGCGGGGCAGGTCCAGCATTAAAAGGGATCGGCGATAAAATGGAAGTAGCCGAGATCAAGAAGAAAATTCAAGAAGGCGGAAATGGGATGCCAGGCGGATTGATTCCGAATGAAAAGCTAGATGAAATGTCGGAATGGGTATCGAAAATCAAATAATCATGCACAAAAAGCTCTTTTTCATAAGAAGAGCTTTTTTCATTTGAAAACGACTTTTAAAAAGTCCATAATTTATATAAGATAGACAAGTATGAACATTAAAGAAAAGTAGTGATACATATGAATGAAATGAATTTGTCCAAACGATTAAAACGAGTTGCAGATTTTTTACCAAAGGATGCTGTCTTTGCTGATATAGGATCAGATCATGCCTATTTGCCATGCTATGCGATTTTGCATCAAAAAGCTGTTAAAGCCATTGCGGGCGAAATTACAGATGGACCACTTCAATCTGCGAAACAGCAAGTCCATAAGCTAGAATTAGATGAACAGATCTCAGTGAGAAAAGGAAATGGTCTTGAAGTCATTGAACAAGGCGAAGTCCATGCTGTAACGATTGCTGGGATGGGCGGCGCTTTAATCGCAAACATCCTCAAAGATGGAAAACATAAGCTGACTGGAGATGAGCGACTAATTCTTCAGCCCAATATCCATGCTTATCATATTCGTTTATGGCTATATCAAGAGGGGTACGAACTGATAGATGAAGTGATTTTAGAAGAGGATGGCAAGATCTATGAAATCATCATCGCTGAAAAAGGCGATCGAGATAAAGCGTATCAAGGCATGTCAAAGGAAGCGGGAATGTTAGTTGGTCCGTATCTTGCGAAGAAGCAAAATGACGTCTTCCGGCGCAAATGGATGCAGGAACTTCAACATACGGAGAAAATTGAAAGCCAAATCAAGAAAGCAGCTCCCACAGACGAGAACAAAGAGCGTCAGAAAGAGCTACAAGCGAAAATCATCATCCTAAAGGAGGTTTTGACTGTTGGCTAAAACAGTAAATGGACATGAAATCATCCAATTATTTGAACAGTTTTCACCAAAGGCATATGCAATGGAAGGTGATAAAATTGGACTTCAGATTGGGACATTAAATAAACCTGTCTCAAATGTGATGATCACCTTGGATGTATTAGAAAATGTAGTGGATGAAGCAATCGAACGGAAAGTCGACTTGATCATCGCTCACCATCCACCAATTTTTCGTCCACTGAAGCATGTCGCAACTGACGTGCCAGCTGGACGTATCATTGAAAAATGTATCAAACATGATATTGCGGTGTATGTCGCTCATACGAATTTAGATGTAGCTGATGGTGGTGTCAATGATTTGCTTGCTGAAGCATTAGAGCTTAAGGAAACGAAGGTTCTAGTTCCGACTTACGAAGAGCAGATCAAGCAGCTCATTGTATATGTACCAGAGGAATTTGAAGAGGCTATCAGAACAGCTTTAGGTAATGCAGGTGCCGGTCACATTGGGAACTACAGTCATTGCGCTTTTTCAAATGAAGGGACAGGCAGCTTTCTGCCGTCTGATGACGCCACACCTTTTATAGGTGAAACAGGCAAGCTAGAATTTGTGAGAGAAGTGCGAATCGAAACGATTTTTCCAGCAAGTATTGAAAAACAAGTCATTCGTGAGATGATCAAAGCACATCCTTATGAAGAAGTGGCATACAGTGTGCACACGACCGATCTCCCGCCTGTTCAAAAGGGTCTTGGACGCATAGGAGTATTACAAGAGCCCATGACACTTGAGAACTTCACACAATTTGTGAAAACAAAACTTGATGTGAATGGGGCTCGTTTTGTTGGAGATAAGAAAGCTGTTGTGAAAAAAGTAGCTGTTCTCGGTGGAGACGGAAATAAATACATTCATCAAGCGAAAAGAATGGGTGCTGACGTATACGTTACAGGGGATCTCTATTTCCATGTGGCGCATGATGCCATGATGATCGGGCTACATGTGGTTGATCCAGGGCATTATGCAGAAAAGATCATGAAAGAGGGCGTGAAGCAGAAGCTTCAATCGCTATGTGACGATCAAAAGTATGAGGTCCAGCTCTTTGTGTCTGAATCTAATACAAACCCATTTCAATTCATGTAAACAAAAAACGTCAGAGCAAGTGGCTCTGACGTTTTTCTTATTTCTTTGTTTTCACGCGAGGTAATATTTTAGAAAGCGGAATAGCATGTTCGACTTTCCAAGTTGATTCATCGTCTGGTTCGTAATTTTCTAAGAAGCGAATGACTTCTTTTGTAATAGGTGTCGGTGTGGAAGCGCCGGCAGTGACAGCGACAGTTTTCACACCCTCTAGCCATTCTAATTTGAGCTCACTCAAGTCACCAATGCGATAAGCTTTCGTTCCGGCAATCTCCATAGATACTTGGGCCAATCGATTGGAGTTATTGCTTTTTGGGTCTCCGACGACAATTGTTAAGTCAGCTTGACCTGCTTGCTGTGAAACAGCCTCTTGTCGTACCTGCGTAGCCAGACATATTTCCTGGTGGTATTCGACGTGAGGGTATTTTTCTTTAATGAGTTCCATCAAGTCATGGACATCCCATTGAGACATCGTGGTCTGGTTTGTAATGAGCAGTTTATCTGACGTTAAATCGAGCGCTTCAATGTCGGCCTCTGTTTCAACAAGATGCACGTTGTCAGGTGCTACTCCAACGGCTCCTTCTGGCTCAGGGTGCCCCTTTTTCCCGATGTAGATAATGTCATAACCGTCTGCTGTTTTTTCTGAAATGAGTTCATGGGTTCTCGTCACATCTGGACAAGTCGCATCAATGGCTAGTAGTCCTTTTTCTTCTGTGATTCGACGAACCTCAGGGGAAACCCCGTGAGCGGTGAAAATCACCGTTCCGCTATCAACCTGCTTTAAAATCTCTAAACGATTGGGTCCGTCAAGTGTGTAGATGCCATCTTCCTCAAAGGCATCTGTCACATGTTTGTTGTGGACAATCATACCTAGTATATAAATCGGGCGTGGCAAGTTTTGATCAAGTGCGGCGTTCTTCGCAATGACCATTGCATCTACAACGCCATAGCAATAACCACGCGGTGATATTTTAATCACATTCATTTATTCGTCCTCCTGTAGGGAAGTGCTGCAAAAGAGAAGAACAATAGAAAAAGCCGTTAAAACGGCTTTTTATTCAATCTCTTTCTCCCATTATAGCCAAAGTACGCGCATATATCAAAGATTGTTATACGCTACGAACACTTTGTCTTTAAAAATACTAGACATATAGTTTTGGAACAGAACGACCGGACCTTTTTTTCGGTTTTTCTTCAGGAGCTGAAGGAGTGGATGAGGTGGGTTCTGCTGCTTTTTTGACAATGATGTCCTCAGGCTGATCCGTCTTTTCTTTTGACTCGTCAGAAGTGGCTGTTTCCTCTTGTTTTGACGGATCATCGCTAATTTCTTTTGATTCATCGTCCAGCTCATCTGTCTCCTCGTCATCATCAGCACTACCAAGCTGACTGTAGAGCTTCATCATGGCAGGCAGATTTCTTACTAGAGGACCATATTGCTGAATCATTGGTGTGAATTGCTGCGCCATGCCGAGCACCTTTTGAACATTTCCTAGCATGCTTGAGATGTTTGCAGGATTTGTGAAGCTCTGGAGTCCTTGTAATCCCGCACCTCCTCCAGAGACACCTGTACCACCAGCACCAGGAAGAAATTTAGCGAGCATGCCTTTCATTCCCGCTCCGCCGCCAAGTGCTCGGCTCTCGCCGGCTGGAATCCCGCCCATTCCGCGTAAACCACCACCCTGTACAGATGGGGACCGGGGCATCATTTGCTGAAATTGATTTCCTTGCCCTTGAAAAGGTTGTTCGATAGAAGCTGGCTGGTTCCTTTGAAAAATACCGGGCTGTCCGCCAATTCCAAGATGCCGGCGTGAGGGACGACGCGGTTGAAAATCGCCCATAGGCCTTTGCCCTAACATACTTGTACCTCCCTTGCTGCATTCTCTTTCTCTTCATAGGTTATGCAAGGAAGCGGCAATTGGTTTCTTGTAAGAAAAGCGGACATGGTTTTTTTACTGAAAATCAGCTATAATGAAGAGATGAGCAAAAAGGCATTGCCTTAAGGAGTGAAAACATGAAAGAAACGAAATTTACGACATATGAATTGAAGCCTTTTATTATAGATGCTATTCATGAACTGGGCTTTTATGAGCCCACTGATATTCAGAGAAGAATCATCCCAGCTGTTTTAAAAGGAGAAAGTGTGATTGGTCAGTCACAAACAGGAACGGGGAAAACCCATGCGTATTTATTGCCGCTTATCCATTCAATCGACCCAAGCAAAGCGCAAGTACAAGTGGTGATTACTGCACCAACAAGAGAATTAGCCAATCAAATTTACAAAGAAGCTCAAACGATACTGAAGAACTCGTCACCAGAAGAAGAGATTAAAGCCAAGCTCTACATTGGTGGAACAGATAAACAAAAGTCCATTCAAAAACTAAAAAATCAGCCGCATTTGGTCGTCGGCACCCCAGGACGGATTGCGGATCTCATTCATGAGCAAGCACTGAATGTCTACAAAGCGACATCCCTTGTGATTGATGAAGCGGATTTAATGCTGGATATGGGATTTCTGGAAGATGTGGATCGAATTGGATCACAAATGCCTGAACATTTGCAAATGCTTGTTTTCTCAGCAACGATTCCGGAAAAATTAAAGCCTTTCCTAAAAAAATATATGGACAACCCAAAATATGCACATGTTGAACCGAAGCGTATAACGGCTGAAAACATTCAACATATTCTAGTCCCGTCTAAACAGCGTGACAAATTAAAGTTGTTGCATGAAATGGTGACAAATGTCCAGCCTTATTTAGGACTCATTTTTGCCAATACAAAAACAACCGTTGATGAAATTGCTGCCTTCCTTCAGGAAAAAGGCATGAAAATTGGTGTGCTTCATGGTGGGCTTACACCACGCGAACGTAAAAAAGTCATGAAACAAATTGATGATTTGGAGTTCACATATATTGTGGCCTCTGACTTAGCTGCTCGCGGAATTGATATTAAAGGTGTTAGTCATGTGATCAATTATGAGCTTCCATCTGACCTGGATTTCTATGTTCACCGTGTTGGACGAACGGCTCGAGCTGGTTCTTCTGGAATTGCGATGACTATTTATGACTTGCAAGATGAGGATGCACTTGTTCAAATTGAAAAAATGGGTGTAGTGTTTGAAAACAAAAAGATTGTTCACGGAGAATGGCGAGATGGCGATGACCGTTTAAAACGTCAAAAACGTAAAAAAGCACCAAATGAAATGGAAGAAAAGGCGAAACGTCTTGTGAAAAAACCTAAGGCCGTCAAACCTGGATATAAAAAGAAAATGACACGTGAGATGGATAAAATTAAAAGACAGGAACGAAGAAAGTCACAGCGTAATGGAAAGTAGGGGGAAACATTGTTGAAGATTGGATCTCATGTATCTATGAGCGGAAAACATATGCTTCTTGCCGCAAGTCAAGAAGCTGCCTCTTATGGTTCAAATACTTTTATGATTTATACAGGTGCACCGCAAAATACGCGCCGCAAAAAGATTGAAGACCTCAATATTGAGGCTGGACAAGCACATATGAAAGAGCATGGCATGACGGATATTGTCGTTCATGCACCATATATTATCAATATCGGCAACACAGTCAATCCTGCAACATTCGAGCTTGGCGTCGACTTCCTGCGTTCAGAAATTGAACGTACGGAAGCACTTGGCGCAAAGCAGATAGTGCTTCATCCTGGTGCACATGTGGGAGCAGGGGCAGAAGCTGGTATTCAAAAAATCATCGAAGGTTTAAATGAAGTCATTGTAAAAGGACAAAAGGTTCAAATTGCACTTGAAACAATGGCAGGCAAAGGCTCAGAGTGCGGAAGAAGCTTTGAAGAGCTTGCTCAAATTATCGATGGTGTGACACATAACGAAGCACTTTCTGTCTGCTTTGATACGTGCCACACGCATGATGCGGGTTATCCTATTGTGAGCGACTTTGATGGTGTGTTAGAAGAATTTGACCGAATCGTTGGGATTGACCGAATCAAGGTTCTTCATATCAATGATAGTAAAAACGTCCAAGGCGCAAGAAAAGACCGACATGAAAATATCGGTTTTGGCGAAATTGGCTTTGATGCGCTGAACCATATTGTGCATCATCCGCAGCTACAAGATGTGCCGAAAATTTTAGAAACGCCTTATGTAGGTGAAGATAAAAAGAACAAAAAACCACCTTACAAATATGAAATCGCTATGCTGAAAGAAAAGCAATTTGATGAAGGTTTACTAGAAAAAATAACGCAACAATAAAAAATGAATGTAACACATCATGAGGTGCCGCTAAATGCGGCCCTTTTTTGTCTAACTTGTAAATTGGTTAAACAGATCATTGACAGTTTTTGCTGTCTGTTTAGACGTAATCGTTTCCACTTGCTTCAGAAGGCGATTGCGCTCAGCGTCATTAAAGATATTCACATTCTTCCCATTCATAAGCTTGGCGACCTCGGTAGCCTGATTTGATGTTAAACTGACTCCGTACTGCTTGGCATACCTTAACAGATCATTTGCTGTGATCTGATTCAGGCGTTGCAAGACAATTTTTTGAATTAAAATCAATGCCATTCCTCCCCTCTAGTACCAATGTATGGGTGAAAATAGAAAATGTGCAAAAAATTTTATTTTACTCTCTGAAATGATAAAATAATTAAGGTAATAAATGTTCATTGAAAATTTAATATGTGTAGAAGGGAGAACGTATGGCAAATAGTAAACAACATAAAAAGGAATCAGTGCCTCATTTTATTTTGAGGATTTTCCTGATTCTAGTAGGAGCTGCTTGTGCAGCAGTAAGCATCGAATTATTTTTAGTGCCAAACAATATTATTGATGGGGGCATCATCGGCATTTCGCTTATCTTGGATTATCTCTTCACGGATAACCCTTTCATTAATTTTGCGACGATTGTTGTCATTTTAAATATTCCATTTATGATATCAGGATACAAACATATTGGGAAAACTTTTTTGATTTCCACTGTCATTGGGATTGTCAGCTTGGCCGTGATTGAATCTTCACTACATCATGTAGAAGCATTTACAACCCAGCCGATTTTAGCTACCGTGTTTGGAGGGCTATTACTAGGTTTTGGTGTTGGACTAGTGATACGTAATGGAGGTTCAATGGACGGGACAGAAATCTTAGGGATTCTGCTTACGAAAAAAATTCCTTTTTCTGTCGGTGAGTTTGTCATGATCGTCAATGTGTTCATTTTTATTTGGGCGGGCTTTGTCTTTGGACCAGAGCAAGCCATGTATTCTGTGATGACATATTATTTGGCAATGAAAACAATTGATGCTGTAATTCAAGGACTAGATGAAACAAAAGCTGTCATTATCGTATCGGATGATTTTGATGAAATTTCAGATGCAATACTTCAACGTCTTGGCAGGGGAACCACAAAGCTGAAAGGAAAAGGCGGCTATACAGATGAAGAAAAAGATGTCATCTACGCCGTTGTGACAAGGCTAGAAATTACAAAGCTAAAATCGATCGTATTTGAAATTGATGATCAAGCTTTTATTACGATTATGGATACGCATGAAACAAAAGGCGGTAAATTTAAAACAGCCATTCATTAGCTTTTATTTTACTTTTTTCGTTTTCTTTTATATAATGACATGTATGCATAAACAAAGAAAATGGCGTTTGCCATTTTCTTTTTGTTGTATAAATCGTAATCATTCTTTTTATAATGGATTAAAGGTGGAAAGATTCATGGCTAAGCCAATTATTGAAATGAAGGACGTTACCTATTCCTATGGGCAGCGAAATGTCATCGATCATATTCATTTAACAGTGGAGGAAGGGAACTTCTTAGCGCTTGTTGGACCGAATGGATCTGGTAAAACAACTTTATTAAAATGCCTACTTGGGCTCATTAAACCTCAAAAAGGCGAATTGAAACTGTTCGGCACGTCTGTCTCAAAGTTTAAAGACTGGGATCAAATCGGTTTTGTTTCCCAAAAAGCGAATAGCTTTAATACAGGATTTCCTGCTTCCGTGTATGAGGTCGTAGCAAGTGGATTGACAGCGAAGATAGGCTTATTTAAACGAATGAGTAAAGAGGATAAAAATCAAGTGGAAGAAGCCATTCGATCTGTTGGTATAGAAAATCTCATGCACCAAAACATCGGTGAGCTGTCTGGCGGTCAGCAGCAGCGTACATTCATCGCACGTGCTCTTGTCAGTCAGCCGAAGCTGCTTATTTTAGATGAGCCGACAGTTGGGGTTGATCAGAAAACCGTAGAGGGATTTTATCAGCTATTAGAAACATTGAATAAAGAAAAAGGAATGTCATTAATTCTAGTCACACATGACGTTGGAACCGTTTCTGATAAAGTGACACATGTTGCCTGTTTAAATCAGCAATTACACTTTCATGGAGATGCAAAAACGTTTGATGCAATGGATGATCAGGCGTTGTCGCAATTTTACGGACATGACATTCAAGTGATTCATCACGATCATCACCATCATGGGGGACACGAATAATGCTATTTCCATTTTTTCAATACGAATTTTTACAAAATGCGTTTATCGCAGGGATGTTAATCGGTTTTATTGCGCCTTTGCTTGGTGTATTTATTGTCGTGAGGAGACTTTCACTCATTGCAGACGCCCTCAGTCACGTATCACTTGCAGGAATTGCGGCGAGCCTGTTTCTAGATAAGAAGTTCGGGTTGCTGACAGGGGTTAGCCCGCTTTACTTGGGGATGGCTTTTTCTGTAGCAGGTTCATTATTTATTGAGCGGCTGCGCTCCGTGTATAAGCATTATCAGGAGCTAGCCATTCCTATTATTCTGTCGGGCGGAATCGGGATCTCTGTTATTTTTATTTCACTTGCGAATGGCTTTAATACAGATCTATTTAGTTATTTGTTCGGTAGTGTCAGTGCGGTATCACGACTGGATTTATGGATCATTGTGGCGATCTCTTTGGTTGTTGTTCTTGTTGTGGTGCTTTTGTATAAAGAGTTGTTTCTGCTTTCTTTTGATGAAGAGCATGCAAAGGCTTCCGGGATTTCAGCGAAATGGATTCATTTCATTTTTATCCTCGTTGTTGCATTAGTCATTGCTGCCTCGATGCGCATTGTAGGGACATTACTTGTGTCGGCTCTCATGACGCTTCCTGTTGCAGCAAGTATTCGGATTGCCAAAGGGTTTAAACAAGCCATTTTCTTTTCGATATTGTTCGGTGAATTGTCCGTTTTGGTCGGATTGATCTTAAGTTACTATTTAGACCTTGCACCGGGCGGAACCATTGTAATGCTGTCCATTTTGATTTTAATTGGTTGTATTAGTATTGGGAAATTCAGAAGGGGGAATCATCATGAACGTACAAGAAGCGCTTGATTTATTAAAGGAAAAGGGCTACAAATATACAAGTAAACGTGAAGATATGCTTCAACTGTTTTCTGATTCTGACAAATACCTAACAGCGAAAAATGTGCTACAGTCCTTAAGTGAAGACTATCCAGGTCTTAGCTTCGATACGATTTATCGAAACCTGTCTTTATATGAGGAACTTGGTATCTTGGAAACAACGGAATTATCTGGTGAGAAGCTATTCCGATTTAAATGTTCATTTTCTCATCATCATCACCACTTTATCTGTCTGGCATGTGGTAAAACGAAGGAAATTGATGCCTGTCCAATGGACAAGCTTGAAGCGGATTTAGACGAATATCATATCAGCGGACATAAATTTGAGATTTATGGTACGTGTCCTACTTGTGAACCGAAGGAAGTTCACTCCTAAAAAAGTCAGCAGACCCGCTGGCTTTTTTCATTTTTCATTTTGAAAACGTTTTACTTTTCTCACTCTTTTCAATAAAATGATTCAAAAGGCAATGCACAAAACATCTTGAGGAGGGGCTGGAAGTGGCAAATTATATGGTATTCGATATAGGGGGCACGAGAACGAAATATGGCGTAATGGATGAGGCTGGAGAGTTCATGGCAGAGGGGGACTATAAAACGAACTGTCTTCAACTAGAGCCGTTTTTAGAGGCAATCGAGGATGTGGTGAAGCTTTATCAAAAAACTTGGGAGGTGCAAGGAATCGCTATCAGCCTTCCTGGTTTTGTAGACAGTCAAACAGGTTACACCGAATTTGCAGGTGCTGTTATTGCTCTCAATGGTCAGAATGTCAAAACACTTCTAGAAAAACGAACGTCCCTTCGTGTGGAAGTGGAAAATGATGCGAACTGTGCAGCCTTAGCCGAAAAAATAAGTGGTCACGCCAAAAAGTGTGACAACTTTGTCTGTATGACGATTGGCACAGGTGTGGGCGGCGGAATTTTTGCTGGCGGACAGCTTGTGCGCGGGGCATCCTATCGTGGCGGAGAGTTTGGCATGATGCTAACGGAAACGGAAAATGGACAATTTACGACACTCAATAGCAGTGCATCAACTGCTGGTTTGATTCGAAGTTTTAAAGAAAAGCAAGGAATTCCGCATAGCGTACCAATAGAAGGTAAAATGATCTTTGAACAGGCAAAATGTGATCCTGAGATCCAAACGATGATTGAGCAATGGTACAAACGTATGGCTATCGGCATCTATAATATCGCGACCGTTCTTAATCCGGAAAAAATTTTAATTGGCGGTGGTGTGAGTGGACGATCAGATTTGATTCCTAACATCGACAAACATTTACATACACTACATGCTTGGAAGGACATCCAGGTGAAGATTGAGGCTTGTTACCACCTGAATCAGGCAGGGATGAAGGGAGCTTTGTATCATTTCTTAATGAAAGAAAAAAAGATCGATTCATCAAAAAAACCGATACATTGAAGTATCGGCTTTTTTAATTTGTAGTATTAATAGGCGGCTTCTAGCTTTTTTTCATATTGCTTGATCCACTGAGCCGCTTCTAGCCAGTGATTGACGCGGATAATTCTATCATCAGTTGGCATTTGATTGTATGGTGAATTAAATAGAATGACTGGAATGTCTGCTTCTTTTGCAATCATTGAGGCATTGCCATGATGATCCTCGAAAAACACATCAATATTGTGTTTTTGAACAGCCTCCAGTTTATGATGTCCACCAACGAGTTCAATGTCATCATAGTGCACCTGGTGTTCCTGAAACCACGTGTAAGTAACATCTGTGAGGTGTTGCCTTCTAGCTGTGATATAAATCAGTTTGTGGTGCTCTTTCAGTTGATTCAAGATGTCTATTGCACCGTCAGCAGGCTTCGCCTGTTTATAAATAAGAGGCTCATGCTGATCCATCCAGCCCCAAAATTCTTCATTTGAAATCTTTAAAAGCTTCGTCAAGTCATATTCTGTCATATCATCTAGTGTAATGGCACATTGAAACGACTTATTTAAGTAGGGAACAAAGGTGTCCTGTGCCGTCACTGTGCCATCAATATCAATTCCTAAACGTAACATGCCCACACTCCTCGTATTTATCCTCTTAAAGTGTAACATAATCAATTCACAATTCCAGTAAGTTTTAGCAAACATGAAACAGACATTTTTGCTCATACTAAAAAAGCTCCTTTCTATTAACCAAAAGGGGGAATCGATCATGGAAAGAGACGAAGATGTTAAACGATATGACCGTGAAATCGACACACAGTTTAGTCATGATGATGGCTATCTAGAGGAAACGGCTGCTGAAATCACAGAGCCATACCAGGCATCAAGAGATCGAGAAGACAGACATGTCCGCGACCAAGTAGGCGACAAATCAGGCGGTAAGGGGATAGGTTATACAGCACTTGCGATAGCGATTATCTCATTATTTGTCATGCCGGTGCTATTAGGGGTAGCGGCAATCGTTGTAGGTTATATGGCAAGAAGAAAAGGAGCACAAGGGCTTGGCGGGTGGTCAATTGGGATCGGGATTGTTTCCGTCATCCTAGGAATTTTTATCACCCCGTTCTTTTAAGAAGAACATTAAAACGCCTGACATCACTGTCAGGCGTTTTTCTTATGCATTTGCATGTTTTGCTTTTTCAGCTTCCATTTTTGCATAGTGTTCTTCAGCAATTTTGTCGATTTCTTTTTTCAGCTCTTCAACCATTGTTTCCTCAGGTACTTTACGAACGATTTCCCCTTTACGGAACAGAAGACCCTCACCTCTAGCGCCTGCGATTCCGATATCTGCCTCACGGGCTTCACCAGGACCGTTAACAGCGCAGCCGAGAACAGCTACTTTGATAGGTGCTTTAATTTTAGAAATATATTCTTCCACTTCATTTGCAATACTAATGAGATCAATTTCAATTCTTCCACATGTTGGGCAAGAAATGAGTGTCGCTGCGTTTGATGCGAGACCAAACGATTTCAATAACTCACGTGCCACTTTTACCTCTTCCACTGGGTCAGCACTTAATGAAATACGAAGGGTGTTACCAATCCCCATATTTAAAATAGCGCCAAGACCAGCCGCACTTTTTACCGTTCCTGCAAACAAAGTACCGGACTCAGTAATACCAAGGTGAAGGGGGTAGTCAAATGCTTTTGCAGCTTTTTCATACGCCTCAATCGCAAGGTTGACATCAGATGCTTTCATACTGACAATGATGTCATGAAAATCAAGGTCCTCTAAAATTTTAATGTGATGCAGTGCACTTTCGACCATACCATCTGCTGTTGGGTAGCCGTATTTATCAAGAATTTTCTTCTCTAATGAGCCGGCGTTTACCCCAATCCGAATCGGAATGCCTTTTTCTTTTGCGGCTTTGACAACGGCCTCGACTTTTTCTCGTCTGCCGATGTTACCTGGGTTGATTCGAATTTTGTCTGCACCCGCTTCAATGGCTTTTAGTGCAAGTTTGTAATCAAAATGAATATCGACTACTAGGGGAATATCGATTTGTTTTTTTATGTCTGCGATGGCATTTGCTGCCCGCTCGTCAGGACATGCGACACGAACGATTTGACAACCTGCTTCTTCAAGTCGTTTAATTTCAGCAACTGTCGCTTCGACATCATGCGTTTTGGTTGTTGCCATACTTTGAATCACAACCTCATTATTTCCACCTATAGTTAAAGGTCCTACTTTTACTGGACGCGTTTTTGTACGATGTGTGACTTCACTCACTTGTCAATCGCTCCTTCGGATACACGCAATTCATTTGCAGTGTACGACGTGTTTTACATTTCATATTGTAACAGTCTCTTTGTATGAAAGACAAGGAATTAACGTTTTATCTCTCATAGACCGGAAATTTATAGGTGCTTCCTGCCCGTATGTCGTTCGCTTTCACACCTTGGTTTAGTTCTTCAAAATCTTCGATGACCTCATCAATAGGCTTACTTGTATGTACGATGGAAACAACAGTTTGACCTTGTTTGACCGTGAGCGTCTTGTACGCTTTTTGATCAGATGAATGAAAAGCACTTACAGGAGTAGCAGGGTCCTCTTGATGAGGAATGGTACCGTGTTTCAAATCAAAAAAAATTATAAAGAGCACAAACAAACTAATCAGTAAAAAAAGTATTCGCCGCATATCATCACCGCTTTTAAGATTTTACTTCAAGTGTATGCATGTCCTGAAATGATAGAACCAAAAAGGGTGGATGGGCTAAAGCCATATGATCTAGCTTGTTCTAGCAAGACTTGTAACAGAACGAAAAAAACCACTTAGACAAGTGGTTTATTTTTTAGCAGGGATTTCTTTTAGGACGAGATATAAAAAGATAAAGTTAATCGCCCAATTTAGTAAGAATGAGTTCGCAACAGGGGTTTTTAATGCGCTCATGATAGCAAAAAAGACCGTTGTCAGTGTAAGGGAGTAAGCTGAGAGTTTCCATAGCATTTGAAAGGAAAGCTCTTTTTGCTGCATCCGCTTCATCAATGTACCAAGCATCGCAAGGAACGTCGCACTGATAAACATGAGAGCCGCAGTTGAAAGGTAGAGCAAGACACATATGACCGGAATAATGATCGCTTGGTTTTGTTTCATTACGTTGATGAGTTCATCTTTTGAGAGTGTACCGCCAAGGAGCTGGTAAGGTACATCAGTCATTTGTCCACCAATGGAAATGACCGCTTTGTCCTTTAATAAGGCAATGGCTGTTTGTTTTGTTTCAATCTCGCTTGTCTTTATTTTTTCAGCAGGATCAAAGAAGATGGTGATGCCGTTTTCTTCTTTTTCTATCGGTGTCTTTTGATCAGCTTGAAGCTGTCCCTTTTCAATTGAAAAATCAGGTAAATCTTTTTTGATCACTTGCTGGAATCCAGACATCGCATGCGAAATCTCTTGACTCATATGATAGCCTTGAGGAACAGCTGCGATAATGGAAAGAAGAAAAATGAACAAAATGGCTTTCCCAATCCCAGTAAAGCGTGCTCTAGCAATATCTTTTGGTGAATAAATTCCTTTTACTAATAAACTAAATACGTTCAACCGTTTCACTTCCTACATTCATTTCTGTTTCTCATATTGTATCAATGTCTATCCATCAAGTACAAGTATCGTCCTCGGCGCTGGTTAAGATGGAGGGATTAAGGCATAATGAAGACAGCATGATCAAAAGGAGGGTCCTCGACTTGGATGTGCTGTATTGGATTCTGATAGTGTGTGCATTTATGATTGCGTTTGTTGGCCTAGTTTATCCCATTATCCCTAGTGTTGTTTTTATCGTTCTCGGGTTTATCCTATATGGGTTTTTTTTCAGCTTCGAACCGCTCACGCTGTCATTTTGGCTCATTCAAGCTATGTTTACAGCCGTCTTATTTGCAGCTGATTATGTTTCAAACCTCATTGGTGTGAAGCGTTTTGGTGGTAGTCGAGCGGCGATTTGGGGAAGCACAATTGGTTTGTTAATCGGTCCATTTGTGATTCCGATTGCGGGTATAATTATTGGTCCATTTATCGGCAGTGTTCTTGCAGAGCTACTTGTTCATCGAAAAGATATGAAGACAAGTGTGAAAGTAGGATTAGGATCATTGATTGGGTTTGTGTCAGGCGTCTTTGCAAAGGGGCTCATTCAAGCACTGATGCTAGCCATCTTTTTATTCTACGTGCTTCGCTAAACCTAAAAAAAGTGTTTAAAACTCTTTTTAAAGGGCTAAATACAAAATAATCGCTGAAATGTTTCAGTTCATGAGCAATAACATTGAAACAAGCTGTTTCTTTTGATACTCTTTGAGTAGGGTGAATTGCTTGCTAATAAAGGAAGCATTTCAGTACATACATTTCTAAGGAGGAATTTAACCATGGCTTTTAAACTTCCAGAATTACCATATGCTTACGATGCATTAGAACCACATATCGACAAGGAAACAATGACGATTCACCACACGAAACACCATAACACTTATGTGACAAACTTAAACAAAGCAATCGAAGGTGTATCAGGTCTTGAAGATCAATCAATTGAAGAGCTAGTGGCTAACTTGAACTCTGTGCCTGAGAATATCCGTACAGCAGTACGTAACAACGGCGGAGGTCATGCAAACCATTCATTATTCTGGACGCTTCTTTCACCTAATGGCGGCGGCGCACCAACTGGTGAACTTGCAGATGCCATCGAAAAAGAATTAGGTGGATTAGAAAAATTCAAATCTGATTTCGCTGCAGCAGCTACAGGACGCTTTGGTTCTGGTTGGGCATGGCTTGTTGTCAATAATGGCAAACTTGAAATCACAAGTACACCAAACCAAGATTCTCCTTTAACTGAAGGGAAAGCACCAATTCTAGGATTAGACGTTTGGGAGCATGCATACTACCTAAACTACCAAAACCGTCGTCCTGATTACATTTCAGCATTCTGGAATGTGGTCAATTGGGATGAAGTCGCTCGCCTTTACAGCGAAGCTAAATAAATCAATGTTTTGAATGATTAGACCTGCTCTCATGAGAGCGGGTCTTTTTATATTTTCCCTCCTTTTTTTACATATCTGCCTTTTGATGAGACAGACTATTGTGTAGAAAAGGAGAATGAAGTGTATGAGCAGATTAAAAAAAATGTTTGGGGAGATGGATGTCACAAGAGATTTATTGCTCCTCCTGACGATTGGCGGATTGTACGCACTTGCCATTGCGCTTTCGAATACGTTTGTGAACGTGTATTTATGGAAACAATCTGGGCGATTTACCGATCTTGCGATTTATAACTTGGCGATTGTTGTTCTTCAGCCCATCACTTTTTTAATTGCTGGAAAGCTCGCCAAAAAAATAGACCGGGCATTTGTCCTTCGCTTTGGGGTCATGTTCTTAGCTGCTTTTTATTTAATTGTATTACTGGCAGGAGAACAAGCCGCCGCTCGACTTGTTTTATTAGGCAGTGTTCTAGGAATTGGCTATGGGTTTTACTGGCTTGCTTTTAACGTGCTCACCTTTGAGATTACTGAACCTGAAACGAGAGATTTTTTCAATGGGTTTTTAGGTGTTCTCACGTCCACAGCTGGTATGATCGGTCCATTGGTTGCTGGGATTGTCATTTCTCAATTAACGGATGATACAGGTTATACCGTCATTTTTACATTGTCACTGATTTTATTTTCGTTAGCGGTCGTGATGAGTTTTTTCCTTAAGAGAAGGCAATCAAAAGGCAAGTTTATGGTCAAACAAATTTGGAGAGAGCGGCATGCTGATGAGAATTGGCGTAAGATTACATCAGCTCATTTTTTTCAGGGATTACGAGAAGGTGTGTTTGTCTTTTTAATTAGTGTCTTTGTGTTTATTGCGACAAACAGTGAGCTTGCTCTTGGCACATTTGGTCTTGTGAATTCAGGTGTCGCCTTCTTCACTTACTTTTTCGCTACTCGTTTGATTAAGAAAAAATGGAGAAAAAAAGCAATCATGTTTGGCGGGCTTATTCTCTATGGCGCACTATTCCTCATTGTGTTTCGCCTGTCCTATGTATCGCTTCTCATGTATGCGGTGGCGATTGCCATCGGTTACCCTTTATTGCTTGTTCCATATGTGTCTTTGACATATGATGTGATCGGTCATGCTAGGTATGCGAGAAAAGCCAGAATAGAATATATTGTGGTCAGAGAATTATTTTTAAATGCGGGACGTATTTGTTCCATTATCTTGTTTCTTTTATCTGTCACACTACTAGGCGATGAGCTTGGAATCCCAGCATCACTCATTGTACTAGGAGCAGGTCACACCCTCATCTATTATTTTGTAAAAGACATTCATTTGAAAGAAAAAGCAGCAGAGATGAATGAAGCTGACGGACAAAAGCCGGTATCTCACACGAATCTTATGAAGGGAGAAAGGTAATGATCTTACCATTTGAACATCGAATTTCTAGATAAATCATAGAAAAACCGCTAAAATAATGATGGCACCTTTTAGACAAAAGGGGTGCCATTTCTTTCTTGATAGGAAAAGGTGATGTGATGAGAAACAAGAAAAACAATAAAGACGCGAAGGAAGGGCGCAAAACACTTCCACTTCGGCTCAATTTATTATTTTTGGCTGCATTCATTATTTTTACCGGTGTTGTTGTCAGACTCGGATTTGTGCAAATTGTCAATGGAGAAGACTACAAAAAGCAAGCGGAAAAACAAGAGGATGTCAACATCAGCTCTTCAGCTCCGCGAGGGAAAATGTATGATCGAAACTATAATACAATCGTCAGCAATAAAGCGCTCAATGCCATTACTTATACGAGAACCTCAACCACCTCTCAAGAAGAGCGTCTCAATGTGGCAAGAAAACTAGCAGATATGATTCAAGTCAGCACGAAAAAAATCACAGAACGCGATAAAAAAGATTTTTGGATTTTAACCCATCCAAATGAAGCGAAAAAGCTTGTCGAAAAGGAATCGAAATTAAAGGGTGACGACAAACTTTCTGATGATCAATTATATGAACTTCAACTCAAGCGCATCACAGACAACGAATTAGATCAGCTCACTAAAAAAGACTTACAGGTGCTTGCGATTAAAAGGCAGATGGATGCTGGATATGCCCTGACGCCTCAATTTATTAAAAACGAAGATGTGAAGCCAAGCGAGATTGCTTACGTGTCTGAGCATTTGGACGAGCTTCCGGGCGTGGATGTCACGATAGACTGGGCACGTAGTTACCCTTATAAAGGGTTGCTCCGTAGTTTGCTCGGTAGTGTATCTTCAAGTGATGAAGGTCTTCCGCAATCACTGCTAGAGCATTATCTGTCACTCGGCTATAGCCGGAATGACCGTGTCGGAAAAAGCTATCTCGAATTACAATATGAAGATGTCCTTCAAGGTCAGAAGGAAAAAGAGCAGAGTACAACTGATAAAGACGGTCATGTGAAAAGCTCTAAAGTATTAACAGAAGGAAAAAGTGGGAAAGACCTTGTGCTGACAATTGATATTCAGCTACAAAAAGCCGTTGAAGACATCATAGAAAAGAACTTAAGAAGTGCGAAGCAAAGAGGTGGAACGGAGCTTCTGGATCGTGCATTTGTGGTGATGATGGACCCGAGAAATGGAGAGGTTCTTTCTATTGCCGGTAAACAGATTACGAACAAAAACGGAAAGTATAAATTCGATGATTATGCGCTTGGCACCATGACCTCATCATATGCAATGGGCTCTTCAGTGAAAGGGGCAACGATCCTTACAGGATATCAAACAGGCGTGATTGATATTGGCAGCACCCAGTATGATGAACCGCTGTATATTGCTCAATCTCCGCCAAAGAAATCCTATCAAAACATGGGGCTCATTAATGACTTAACTGCACTAGAACGTTCATCAAACGTTTATATGTTCAAAACAGCAATCGCGATCGGGAAAGGAGAGTACCGAAAAAATCAGCCACTTCCAATTGATACGAAAGCATTTGATACGTTCCGTTACAATTTCAGTAAATTTGGTCTTGGGGTGGAAACAGGTATTGATCTTCCTAACGAAGCGACTGGTTTTAAAGGAACGTCTACACAATCAGGGCTTTTGCTTGACTATGCCATTGGACAATATGATACATTTACACCGCTTCAAATGGCGCAATACGTCTCTACTATTGCAAATGACGGGTACCGTTTACGACCGCAGCTTGTGAAAGAAGTCAGAGAGCCAGATCCCAAGCGCGGTATTGGCGCCGTGACGGAAGCAGTCAAGCCAGATGTCTTGAATAAGCTTGATATGACAAGTGAAGAAATCAAGCGTGTGCAGCAAGGGTTTAAGCTCGTCATGCAAAACCCAAGAGGGACGGCTTATACGAACTTTGGTCACAAAAAGTACAATCCAGCTGGAAAAACGGGAACCGCTCAGTCTTTTTATGACGGTCCAATCAAAAGCAAACGAGGCACACCCACATACAACACGACACTTGTGGCGTATGCTCCTGCTGATAACCCTGAAGTAGCCATTTCAGTTGTTGTCCCGTGGGTGTATCAAAATTACAATCAGCGTTATGGGATTACAAATGAAATCGGTGAACAAGTATTAGATCAATACTTTGAGCTGAAATCAAAACAAGAAAACAACAACACTCAAGAGAAAAACAAAAATAAAATTGAAAACGAAGCAGAAACAAATGACTAGGTCTTTGATAGGTAAAAACGCTCACTTTTTGTGGGCGTTTTTTTATATTTTCTTCAAATTTTTCGATATAAATTGACAAAAACCACAAAAAACCCCGCAATTTCTCTACAATACGCCGACATTTACAAAACCTTAACATTCCTTTTAAACGAAATTAATAAAGAACCTTTAATGTAGTACTCGTAGGACAAATTATTCAGGGGGTATTCTTGAAATGAAAAAGAACAGATTATGGCTGCTTACTTTCCTTACTATCGCAATGTTAGCATTCGTCACAGCATGCGGAAACAGCAGCACAAGCGATGATTCAAAAGACGGTAAAGGAAATGCATCAAACAAAGATGAAGCATCAGGTTCCATTACTATTTCAGGATCATCTGCAATGCAGCCTTTAGTTCTTGCGGCAGCAGAGAAATTCATGGATAAACATCCAAAAGCCGATATTCAAGTACAAGCCGGCGGTTCAGGAACAGGACTTTCTCAAGTGTCAGAAGGATCTGTACAAATTGGTAACTCAGATGTATTCGCAGAAGAGAAAGATGGAATCGACGCAAAAGCTTTAATAGACCACAAAGTCGCAGTTGTTGGTATGGCTGCAGCTGTTAACCCTGAAGTGGGTGTCAAAGATATTACAAAGGATGAATTGAAAAAAATCTTTACGGGTAAAATAAAGAACTGGAAAGAGCTTGGTGGAAAAGACCAAAAAATCACGCTTGTGAACAGACCTGATTCATCAGGAACACGTTCAACATTTGTGAAATATGCACTTGATGGGGAAACACCTGCAGAAGGCATTACGGAAGATTCTTCAAACACAGTAAAAAAATTAATTGCAGAAACTCCAGGTGCGGTTGGATACCTTGCATTCTCCTATCTAACTGATGACAAAATTACACCGCTTAGCATTGATGGTGTTACGCCAGATGAAAGTAACGTACAAAGCGGCAAATATACAATTTGGGCATACGAGCATTCTTATACAAAAGGTGAGCCAGACGGTCTAACAAAACAATTTTTAGATTACCTAATGAGTGATGAAGTACAAAAAGAAGTTGTAAAAGACCAAGGGTACATCTCAGTCACTGATATGAAAGTAGAAAGAGATGCAAAAGGCAAACAAACAGATAAGTAAAAGGTCTTGAATTGATAATGAAGGAAAAGTGTAACTTTTCACTTTTCCTTTTATGACATTCATTAGGAGTGTAGAAAAAAATGAAACAGATAGAACAGACAGAAGCGAGCGATCGGCTGATTAGCTCGAAAAAAAATAGGCAAATGGATGAAGTAAGAGGAAGTATATTGGTGAAATTCTGTGCATTCTTAATGATTGCTGTATCGATTGCCATTACGATCTTCCTTGGCATTAAGGGTTTACAATCTTTCTTCGTAAATGGTGTAAGCCCAATTGAGTTCTTAACCAGTATCAATTGGAACCCTACAGCAGAGAATCCTGAATATGGCGCATTTCCATTTATCTTTGGATCCATCGCCGTCACGCTCCTATCGGCACTCATTGCAGCACCGTTAGGTATCGCAGGAGCTATTTTTATGACAGAAATCGCACCTGCATGGGGACGTAAGATTCTCCAGCCAGTGATTGAATTACTTGTAGGGATTCCATCCGTTGTTTACGGATTCATAGGTCTTACAGTATTGGTACCGTTTATTGCACAATTCAAGTCAAGTGGCTCAGGCCACAGTGTATTAGCCGGAACGATTGTGCTGTCGATTATGATTTTGCCAACCGTCACGTCTATTGCAACTGATGCCATGGCTTCACTGCCAAAGAGTTTACGCGAGGGATCGTATGCATTAGGGGCAACAAGATGGCAAACGATTAGACGTGTCCTTGTTCCAGCAGCATTACCGACCTTAATGACAGCAGTTGTACTTGGAATGGCAAGAGCTTTTGGTGAAGCACTTGCTGTTCAGATGGTCATAGGAAACACTCGTAATTTACCAGAGAGCATTATGGACACAGCTGGTACATTAACAACCATTATTACGTTAAACATGGGTCACACAACGTATGGAAGTGTTGAAAATAATACACTTTGGTCTATGGGACTTGTCCTTCTAGTTGTATCATTTATGTTCATACTCATTATCAGATACTTGTCGTCTAGGAGGAAGATTTAATGAATAGCAAGATGACCGATCGTTTTGCCACGTTTGTTTTTGGATTATGTGCCGCCATTATTACGGCGATTCTTGTTGGTTTGTTTTCATATATTCTTTTCAACGGTGTAAAAGAAGTGAATTTTGATTTTCTAACGTCACGTTCAAGTGCGATTGCATCTGGCGGCGGAATTCGGGATCAGCTGTTTAACTCGTTTTATATCTTGTTTATCACGATGCTGTTCACTGTACCTTTAGGTGTTGGTGGCGGTGTGTATATGGCAGAATATGCACCTCAAAACAAATTAACGGACTTTATTCGTACATGTATTGAAGTACTGTCGTCATTACCATCCATTGTCATTGGAATGTTTGGTTTACTCATGTTCGTTAATTTAACAGGGTGGGGTTATACGATTATCGGGGGAGCTCTTGCGCTCACTGTCTTTAACTTACCAGTGATGGTGAGGGTAACAGAAGACGCACTTCGCTCAGTGCCGAAGGATCAAAAGGAAGCATCACTTGCGCTCGGTGTGACAAAGTGGCATACCGTCAAAACCGTCCTTATCCCTGGTGCAATTCCTTCTATTATCACTGGAGCCATTTTAGCATCAGGAAGAGTCTTTGGTGAGGCAGCAGCACTTCTTTTTACAGCAGGTCTATCAACACCTCGACTTGATTTTGCGAACTGGAGTCCGTTTTCCGAAACGTCTCCACTTAATATTTTTAGACCAGCAGAAACATTAGCCGTTCATATTTGGAACGTCAATACGCAAGGGATCATTCCTGATGCAGAGGCGATTGCAAATGGTGCTTCAGCTGTACTTGTGCTTTCTGTCTTGATTTTCAACTTAGCAGCTAGATGGCTTGGATCATTTATTCATAAAAAGCTTACGTCAAAATAAACGGAGAAAGGTGTGAAGGGGATATGGTTCAAATGCTCGCAGAAAAAAAAGAGATGGCAGCAACTAAGGCTCCACTTCAGGCGGAACAGATTTTACAGGTACAGGATTTAAGCATTTATTATGGTGAAAAAAGAGCGGTCAATCAAATTTCATTTGAAATTGAAAAGAATGCCATTACGGCATTAATCGGTCCTTCAGGATGCGGGAAATCAACTTTTCTACGTAGTGTGAATCGCATGAACGACTTGATTCCAGGGTCAAGAAGTGAAGGGGCGATTATGTACGAAGGATTAAATATTCTTGATGATCGCATTAATGTCGTTAATTTAAGAAGGGAAATTGGCATGGTGTTTCAAAAGCCAAATCCATTCCCTAAATCCATCTATAATAACATTACCCATGCGCTTAAATATGCAGGTGAAAAGAGAAAATCAGTACTTGATGATGCGGTAGAGGAAAGCTTAACAAAAGCAGCATTATGGGATGAAGTGAAAGATCGTCTTCACCGTTCTGCATTGTCATTATCAGGCGGACAACAGCAGCGCCTTTGTATTGCACGGACACTTGCGATGAAGCCTAGTGTGCTTCTATTAGATGAACCTGCTTCTGCCCTTGATCCAATCTCAAATGCAAAAATTGAAGAGCTGTTAACAGATTTGAAAAATGATTATTCAATCGTCATTGTCACACACAACATGCAGCAGGCATTACGTGTCTCTGATCGTACGGCCTTTTTCCTAAATGGCGATTTAGTGGAATATGATTTGACTGAACGGATCTTTACACGTCCCGCGCAGCAAAAAACAGAAGACTATATCAATGGTAGATTTGGATAAGGCGGGTGGATTTGGATGAATGCAGTAGCAACTCAAACAGAAGCTAAAGAGGTTTTTCGTGTCGATGATTTGAACCTTTGGTACGGTCAGCATCATGCATTGAAGAATATTAACTTAGGCATCAGGGAGAATGAAGTCACGGCCATTATTGGGCCTTCAGGGTGTGGGAAGTCGACATTTATTAAAACATTGAACCTCATGGTTAAAACGGTCCCAGGTGTGAAAATCACAGGGGATATGATGTATAACGATCACAACATTTTAAAAGGTCGTATCGATTTAGTGGAACTGCGTAAAAACGTGGGAATGGTGTTTCAAAAAGGGAATCCATTCCCGCAATCGATCTTTGATAATGTTGTGTATGGTCCAAGAATTCATGGAGTGAAGAGCAGGCAGCAATTGAAAGAGATTGCTGAAAAAGCATTGCGTGATGTCGCGCTTTGGGATGAAGTAAAAGATCGTTTAAGTGCACCGGCATTAGGTCTTTCTGGTGGACAGCAGCAGCGCCTATGTATCGCAAGAGCCATTGCTACTAGCCCAGACATCTTATTAATGGATGAACCGACATCAGCACTTGATCCTGTATCAACTTTAAAGATCGAAGAACTAATCATGAAACTTAAAGAGAAATATACGATTGCCATTGTTACACACAACATGCAACAAGCGGCAAGGGTCTCAGATCGAACAGCCTTTTTCTTAATGGGCGAGCTTGTTGAGATCAATGACACGAATGTGATGTTCTCAGAGCCAATAGATCAAAGAACGAACGACTATATATCTGGACGATTCGGATAAGAAAATCCCCTGGAGGTGAATGCCTTCAGGGGATTTTTGTTGTTATTTTGTTAAGGCTTTGACAATTTGTTTAAACGTCATGCCCGTTTTTAGATTGAATTTGCCTGCCCGAATTTCTTTATGGTAGCCTGCGTCGATTACGTAATCATTGAAGTCTTTAGAAGAGTTAATGATTCCCTCTTTTTCTAGCATGTCTGAAACATCACTTGTGCTCATTCCGTTTTTGATCACGAATTTGATGGACTTGCTTTTTGGCTTGTCCGTTGTTTGATTGTCCCTCTTCGCATCCCCGTCTTCACTTGCTTTCAGCGCCTTTTCCTTATAATCAAGAAGCTGCTGGTAAGTGTCGCGGCTGACGGATACTTCTTTTTTAGAGTCCAAATAGTTTTTCACGTCAGTTTCTGTCACTTTCGCTGCGAGGGTTTCTTTTGTTGTTGTATCAGCTTCTGCTTGATCTTTTCCAGTGAGGAAAAAAACGATGGCAAGAACGCCTGTTGCAAGAATCATCCCAGCTGCAAACGTTTGAATGCTTTTCTTCGTCATACAAGCACCTTCTCGTTGTCTTTAATGATCATGTTGACATCTTCTACAGATACATGCTCTGCGCGTGCAATCGCCTCAGGAGACATACCATTTTGATGCTTTGAAATAATTTGTCTCGCAATTGAAGGATCAATTTCAGAGTGCTTGCGGACAACGATATTTGTCTCAAGTAATTCTTCTTCAAGAACCTTCATTTTCTTTTTCAGTTTATAGATCTCTTGCATTGCAGATAGCTGAAGTGTTTCAAGCTCTTGCTCCACTTCTTTAATCGGTTCTCTTTGAAAATATGAGAATGCAATCAGTATAATACTGACAACAAGCAATCCAATAATTGCAATTTCCATGTTTCATCACCTTTTATTCATATTTTAATGCTGAAAGCCAAAAAAGACTCTCATGATTGTTTCAGACAGTTTTCGACCCTTCTTTTTTATACCATAAAAAAGCTAGTTTCAAAAGGAATTGATGAAGATTATCACCTTTTTTTCACCTTTTTTCTTTTTATATAGGAAACGAGTATGAAAACATCACACAATGTTAAAATAAAAGAAGGTTGAGGATAAAAAAGGCTGTGGACAGAAGAGGGATTCTCAAGTATACAGTACGACAAAGAATGCGGTTTTATAGGGGCATGGACGATTTTTCATCAAATGCTAGATCGTTGCTGACAAAAGCGCATGGAGAATGCGCTTAAAAATGAAAATTGGTGAAAAAACTTTCTAGCATTCCTAAGCTAGAAGTGGTATTATAATTAGGTCTGAATGTGAATTGATTTTAGTTTGGAGGGAAAAACATGCGCGTAAATATTACTCTAGCTTGCACTGAATGCGGTGAGCGTAACTATATTACTAAAAAGAATAAGCGAAACAATCCAGATCGCGTTGAATTCAAAAAGTATTGCTCACGTGATAAAAAACAAACTTTACATCGTGAAACAAAGTAAGCAGCAGGGAGTTTTCCTGCTGTTTTTTTATAATGGGAGATGATCAGTGTGAAAAAAGAACTGAGGCTTCAAACATTAGCACGACTCGACGAAATGAGCACTGAAACATTTGAGCAGAGCGCCTCTTTGCTGTTCGAGCATCTGTTTCAATTACCAGACTGGAAACAAGCGGAAACGATTGCGCTGACGATGTCTAGAGGAAAAGAGGTGCCCACAAGACCCCTCATTGAATCGGCATGGCAGGTGGGAAAAACAGTTTGTGTGCCAACCTGTTTTCCAAAAACGAAAGACATGACCTTTTATGAATATACGCCCGAAACGAAGATGAAATCGAGCTACTTTGGGTTAACGGAACCAGACCCCGAGACATCAATAGCGATCGATAAAGCAGCGATCGATTTGATGATCGTGCCAGGTGTATGTTTTGATCAGCAAGGTTACCGCATCGGATATGGTGGCGGTTACTATGATCGTTACTTAGTTGACTATCCAGGCGTCACACTCGCTGTCTGCCTGTCTGTACAGCAGATCAAGCAAGTTCCTGCTGAAAAGCATGACTTGCCAGTGTCTATGGTTGTCAGTGAAAAAGGTGTGCAGGTCAGTTCGTTATATCACAAGTAAACGTCCGCATCTTATCGCTTAAGAGCGGATTTTTTGATGGGAAAAAACTTGGCAGAATGTAGAACGGTTCCGTGCCATAATAAAAAAGTTCATGCATAAACAAATCCTATTTAAGCCACGATACGAACATAGGAGGGAATATCATGAATAAGTTGATTTGGAGCATTGTGTTCACATTGTTGGCGTATGTACTTGTGCAAAATCGTTATAGGTTGATGAATTTGATCTTAGAACAAAATCAAGTGCGTCATTTCTTTATTAAATGGATCATGAAAATACCATATATTCGAACGAAATTTATACGCCAAGCATTCTAATCCCGCAAAAGCCGGGATTTTTTTGTTCAGAAATGCGTAGGGGGAAAAATCTTGATATAATGATGTAAAAAATGGAGCGCAAAAGAATGAATGGAATAGATAGTCTATTTTGGCGAGTTGTCGATGAATTAAGAAAAAAAGGATACGAGATGATTCAAAGTCCTTATCCAGAGAATGAAATTTTTTTTGAAGCCCCCCGAAACGCTGGCTATGATCTCATCCGTCTATATAGAAGAGATGTGAATTTTAGACAAGAGATCGTACGTGATGTCGAAGAACAGGCGCATCGAATAGAACAACTAAGGGATGCCATGCGTAAACGGTCTCTTCATCTCTTACAGCTACAATTTACTTCTGAATATCCAGTGGATCAATGGCAGGATATAAACGGTCACCCGCATAAAATGCAGAAGGTGACAATGACACCCGTTCTCATCAGTGAGGACGCACTTGAGCATGATGTGCAAGAGCTACAAAAATGGTTGAATACACCCCTTTCTGTTGATTTAGAGCAAGCGAAGAAAGATACAGCTGAAGAGGTATTGCAACTTAAAATGAACGTGCTCCAAGCATTCGATGACCAAGAGAAGCAGCGGGAGCAGGACCGTGCTGTGTTTCAAAACGGCAAACCGATCTTCACATATATGTTTATTGCCATTCAAGTGGTGATGTTTCTGCTGCTTGAGCTGTCTGGCGGGAGTACAAACACGGCAACATTGACAGCCTTTGGTGCAAAACATAATGTGCTCATCCTAGATGGAGAATGGTGGCGTTTGATCACACCTATGTTTTTGCACATTGGTTTCACACATTTACTCTTTAATACATTTGCTCTTTGGTCTGTAGGTGCAGCTGTTGAGAGGGTTTATGGATCAGGAAGGTTTTTGTTCATCTATTTGATTTCCGGTATTTTTGGAACAATCACTAGCTTTGTGTTTAATACAGCAATAGCAGCCGGTGCATCAGGAGCCATCTTCGGCTGTTTAGGCGCACTGCTGTATTTAGCGATTTCTAATCGCGAACTTTTCTTTCGAACGATGGGGACGAACATTATTGTCATCATCCTGATCAATTTAGGGATAGGCTTCACCGTAGCTGGGATTGATAATGCGGGACATCTCGGTGGACTTGTAGGGGGGTTCTTAGCTGCTTTAGCTGTACGAATGCCGAAACAGGCTCAGCTGATCAAAATGATGATTGCCAGCCTGTTCCTTCTACTAATTGGTGGTTTTGGATTGTATACAGGATTTCATTCTGATGATCAAAAGGAAGCAGCTGCAACAAGTGAAGCAGCTAGTTTATTTGACGAGAAGAAATATAGCGAAGCGAGTAAACGGCTGGAGAAATTCGCAAACCAAGAGGATGCATCAGCTGAAGCACTTCATATATATGCACTATCTGAAGCGCAGCTTGGTCATCTTGACCGTGCGATACAATTCTTACAAAAATCTATTGGAAAAGATCCAGATGAACCGAATAAACGATACCATTTATCATTACTGTACGTAGAAAAAGGAGATACAGTGAAGGCAGAAGATCAGCTTCAAAAGGCGTTAAAGCAAGACCCACAAAATGAGCAATTCTCAAAACTGAAACAATATATTGAAAACACGAATACACAGTGAATGACTTGACTGAAAGCGTATTTATGAATACGCTTATCCTATCTGTTGAATTGAAGAAATGGTGAAAATAATGAAAACTTTATATGATGTTCAGCAACTGCTCATGCGATTTGGAAATTATGTATATTTCGGAGATCGTGAAGCAGAATTAGAATTTATGGCTGATGAATTGAAGGAAATGTATACATCGGGGATCATTGACCGGACCGAATGGTCAACTGCGATGACCATCCTTCAAATGGAATTGGCGAAATTAAATCGAAAAACAATGTGAAGGTGGAGGGGCGTATGACAGGGGATTGGTTTGTAGGGGTTGACCTTGGAGGAACATCAATTAAGCTTGCATTCATCAATGTATACGGTGAGATTCAGCATAAGTGGGAGATTCCAACCGATAAATCTGGAGAGACGATCACAGTGGATATTGCGAAATCGATCGATCATAAGCTAATCGAGATCAGTATGCCAAAATCAGCCCTTATAGGTATTGGAATGGGCGCACCTGGACCAGTCGATAAAGTATCTGGCATTGTGTATAAAACAACGAATCTCGGCTGGACAAACTATCCCTTGAAGGATCATTTAGAAGCAGAAACAGGACTTCCAGCTGTTATTGAAAACGATGCGAACATTGCTGCACTCGGTGAAATGTGGAAGGGTGCAGGAGATGGTGCCAAAAACCTTCTGATGGTGACGTTAGGCACTGGTGTCGGCGGCGGTATTATTGTGAATGGTGAAGTTGTACAAGGTGAAACAGGTGCAGGTGGAGAAATTGGCCATATTTGTGCCGTTCCATTTCAAGGGGCACCGTGTAACTGCGGAAGAACAGGCTGTATTGAAACCATTGCATCGGCAACTGGTATCGTTAGACTGGCAAAAGAAAAGTTAGATAGAGAACAGCATTCATCCTCACTTGGCTCGCTTTCTTTGCTGACAGCAAAAGATGTATTTGAAGCGGCAAATCACGGTGATGATCTTGGTATGCGTGTCGTTGAAGAAGTAACGACACACCTTGGGTTTGTACTAGCGAATCTCGCCAGTGCCCTAAACCCAACAAAAATCGTCATTGGCGGCGGTGTTTCTAAGGCAGGGGAACTTCTTCGGGAAAAAGTAGAGCGCGTGGTGAAACATCATGCATTTCCTTCTTGCGCTGAGGACGCACAGGTCGTCATTGCATCACTTGGAAACGATGCAGGCGTCATTGGCGGCGCATGGATGGCCAAAAACAAATGGTTGTCTTGAATCAAAGTGTCATCATCATGTCATTTTGATTAAATTCAGCGGTATATAGGCATTAAATTGGATGTTTAGCATATTCATAAGGTTGTCATGAGGAAAAAGACATTGATTTTCCGTCACAGACAGGTTAAGATATACTTTAGTTATTTTTGAAGAAGCGCCAATAATAGGGGCAAGTCCCTAACCTATGTGCGTGTTTAGCATAAGGAGGTTACAATGCGAAATAAACGATTAAAGTCGATGTCATTTTTACTGATTGCGACATTGTTCATGTGGGTCAAAACCTACGTCATCTATAAATCTAGTTTTAATATTAAAATTGAGAATTTGATGCAGGAGTTTATCCTGTTCATTAACCCGCTTAGCTTTCTCTTGTTAATCTTTGGTATCGGTTTATTTTTCAAAGAAAAAACCCGAAATCGATACATCATCGTCAGTAGTTTTATCCTGACATTTGTTTTGTTAGCCAACATTGTATTTTATCGATTCTATAGTGATTTCCTAACCATCCCCGTCTTATTTCAAACAAACAATATGGGTGACCTCGGATCAAGTATCACCTCATTAATTGAACCAGTCGATGTGTTGATGTTCGTTGATATCATTATTTTAATTTGGCTTTATAAAAGACAGCCTTCCTTTAGAACGGATGTCACGATTACACGTAAGCAGAGAGCAGCGTACTATTTATTTGTGGCTGCAACATTCTTCTTTAACCTTGGATTGGCTGAAACGGAAAGACCAGAGCTGTTGACTCGTTCATTTGATCGTGAAATGCTTGTGAAGAACATTAGTTTATACAACTTTCATATTTATGATGCGGTGCTACAGTCGAAACAATCCGCTCAACGAGCGCTTGCTGACAGCAATAGTTTAACGGAAATAGAAAACTATGTGAGTGCGAATCAAACAGATCGCAATGAAAAGACATTTGGGCAAGCAAAAGGACGAAATGTCATCCTAGTTTCACTCGAGTCCACTCAAAGCTTTGTCGTCAATGAAAAATTGAATGGAAAAGAAATCACGCCATTTTTAAACAAATTAATAAAGAAAAGTTACAACTTTAATAATTTCTATCATCAAACAGGTCAGGGGAAAACATCTGACTCAGAGTTTATCGTGGACAATTCTCTCTATCCACTTGGAAGAGGGGCTGTATTCTTTACAAATCCAAGTAACGAATATGCAGCGACACCTGAGCTATTAAAGGATGAGGGCTACCATTCGTCTGTCATTCATGCAAATAACAAAAGCTTCTGGAACCGTGATCTCATTTACGATAGCTTTGGTTATGACAAGTTCTTTGACATTCAATCATTTGATGTGAATGAAGAGAATTCAGTCGGCTGGGGACTAAAAGATGGTCCGTTCTTTGAGCAGTCAGCGGAGTTGATGAAAACCATCCCGCAACCTTTCTATACGAGATTGATTACATTAACCAACCACTTCCCGTTTGATCTAGATGAAGAAGATAAGCTGATTGATGAATATGATTCAAAAAGTAAAACACTCAACAAGTTTTTCCCTACAGTGCGTTATCAAGATGAAGCGCTCAAGCTTTTCTTTGAAAAGATGAAGGAAACTGGTTTGTACGATAACTCCATTTTTGTTTTATATGGAGACCATTATGGCATTTCAGAAAACCATAACGAAGCAATGGGGCAATTCTTAAATAAAGAGATCACCCCATTTGAAGAAGTTCAACTTCAAAAAGTGCCATTTGTTGTACACATACCGGGTATAACAGATAAGAACCCTAAAGAAATTGATACGGTTGGTGGGCAGGTAGATATCCGTCCAACTGTGCTGAATCTTCTAGGGGTTGATACAAGTAACCAAATTCAATTTGGTCATGACTTATTATCAAAAGATACGAATGATTTCACAGTGCTTCGTGATGGAAGCTTTATTACAAAGGATAGTCTTTTCACTGATGGTGTTTGTTACAATAAAGAAACTGGCGAGCCAAGAGATGATGAGGCGGTATGTCAGCCTTATGAAGAAAAGGCGAAACAAGAGCTTCAATACTCCGACCAAATTATCTATGGAGATCTTCTTAGATTTTATGAGCGTAACAGCCAGAACAATTCACCATCCAAAAAAGAAGATGAAGATAAGCTAAATAAAGCATCTTAATCTCAAAATAGAAAACCTCTGCTGATACTGGGACTGACCCCATAAGATGAGACAAATAAAAAACACCTTCAAGTTTGAAAACGGATAGTTGTTATCCGAAATAAGACGTGGAGGTGTTTTTTCTATGGGGACAAGAGTGAGTTATTCGGTTGAAGT
>MKZN01000006.1 GCA_001938995.1 Bacillus pumilus
TCAGACAAAATCGTTTGTCTGCCTCTGGAAAAGAGCTATATAAAAAAAGAAAAGAAAAAATAGAGCGAAGCTTTGCAGATTCAAAACAACTGCATGGGCTTCGCTACTGCCGGTTGAGGGGAAAACAGAATGTGAGTGAGCAAGTTCTTCTCACAGCTGCCTGCCAGAATATGAAGAAGATTGCCACACACCTAGCGAAGCTAGGCTAGGTGTGTGGGAGGCCTTTTTCATTAAATTTCATTCTTCATACAGACGCTGAAAATAAAAAAGATTGTAGAAAAACATGAGTTTCTCTACAATCTGAGAGTAGCTATAGCTACTCTTAATTAAGTCTTTTTTTAAATGTCGATAACCCAAAAACCGTATTTATTCAAGTTCTCTAAATAAAATTGACAACTGCTAGCGATTTACTTAATCCTTTAACAATATATAAATAACAGCTGCAAAATGATCATAGATTCATTCCATTCTTCACGATACTGCCTGACTCTGCTGCACCTTTTTCACCCAAATGATGGACGCAATGAAACTTATGCCTAGCACAATTGTTCCGAACATAAAAGGAAGCTCTATATTCACATCAAATAAAACCCCCGCAAGGCTCGGTCCAACGATATTGGCTAGGCTCATAAAAGAAGTGTTCAAACCGCCTGCTACCCCTTGGCGGTTCCCTGCCATTTTGGATAGCAATGTATTGAGAGCTGGGCGAACAAAAGAAGTTGCCGCTAAAAAGAGGATAGAAAATATAAAAATATACCAAAAGGAAGGTGCATAGCGACAGGCAATAAGCATAAAAGCCGCACTTAATAAGGCGAAGCGGACGACACGCATTTCACCAAATCGCTTCACACAGACACCAACTAAAGCTCCTTGAACTAGCACACCTGCAAGACCCGCGACAGTAATGACAAATGCAATATCCTTCGGTGTAAATCCATGTTTTTGGTCGACATATAAGCCGAAAATCGACTCAAAGTGAATAATCCCAAAATTGAGGATAAAGACTAATATAAACAAAAAACCATACGATTTTTTTAAAGCCTGAATCATTTGCGTAAAAGGGTTGAAATGCATATCTTGATGCAACCGAGCTTCGGCCTGCTTTTCCTTTGTTAACGTTTCAGGTAAGAACATGATCGATAATAGGGTTGATAGCGCTGCAAAGGAGCCTGCGATCAGAAATGGAAAGGCAATTCCATACTCAACCAAATAGCCACCTACGCCCGGTCCAATGACAAAGCCGAGTGTCATCGCTGCACTAAATAGACCCATCCCTTTTCCGCGGTCTTTTTCACTTGTAATATCAGCAATGTACGCAAACATGGCAGGCATTAAAAATGCCCCCGCCGCCCCGCCTAAAAACCGAGACACAAAAAGCATCCAAAGCTGATCGGCAAAAGCAAATATAAATTGTGCAATCGTAAAGCCCGCAATCCCGGCAATAATCAATTTTCGGCGTCCAAATCGGTCAGTCAAGACGCCAGCGATCGGTGATAAAGCAAATTGTGTGAGGCCCGTTGCAGCAATAAGAAAACCAAGGGTTTTTCCTGATGCACCAAAGGCTTCAATATAACTTGGCATCACAGGAACAATCAGACCAAAACCAAGCATGGCGATGAAAATATTCAGCATTAATATGTATAATCTGCCCATCTTCTTCATTTCATAAAAACCTCTTTCTGCAAAATAAATGAACATGCTGACAAAAAATATAAGATCTTCTACAGTATATCGATATCGCTCTATATAAGTCTAGTTTTTGAAAAAATAGTGTTTCTTTCCAAATAAAAAAATACCCGCAAATTGCGAGTATCAGGTATGCCTTTATTCAGCTTGTTCATAGATAGAGAGCGCCGCCTGAAGTCCTGCTCCGCATGTGATGGCTGCACCGTATTTAATCAAAATGGCTTCAAGACCTGCTAAAACAAACAAAACGTTTTCTTTTCGGCAACTATATCCCATTGTACCAATTCGCCATATCCGTCCTGCAAGCGGTCCAAACGAACTAGCAATCTCGATCCCAAAGTGTTTGAGCAAATCGCTTCGTACAGCTTCACCGTCAATCCCCTTTGGAATGTGAATACACGTCACCACTGGCATCTTACAGTCTGGGTCGCCGTATAATTCAAGCCCCATGGCTTCAAGTCCACTCATCAATGCCCGCTCATGGAACGTATGACGTTCAAACCGTTCAGTTAGCCCTTCTTCAAGCACAAGACGGACCCCTTCTCGAAGTGCATATAGCATAGTTGTCGCTTCCGTATGATGATTTAACCGCCTTGGGCTCCAATAATCTTGCAGTTGGCTGAGATCAAAGTAATTGCTTTTGATTGGAGAAATATTGATTTGCCTTTTCAATTCGTCCTGCGTCGCAATGCCTTTTTCTACTTTTTTTCTCGATTCAATGATAGCAGCAACCCGGTCATTATAAGTAATAGGGGACATACCTGATGGAACAGATAAACACTTCTGCGTTCCGCCAATGGCGGCGTCGATCTTCCATTCGTCTACCTTCACCTCAACACCACCGATTGTAGCAACAGCATCAACAATCAAGAGAGCATCAAGAGCACGGCACGCTTCCCCAATATGCTCAAGCGGCTGTATTCGTCCTGTGGAGGTTTCACCATGGACCATTGCCACGATCTTAGGTTTTACTTGTTGCATTTCATTGATGATCGTGTCCTGTTCAAACACCGTTCCCCATTCGCATTCTATTGTATGTACGTCAGCACCGTATCGTTGTCCTATCTCAATCAGCAAATGACCAAAACGCCCAAATACTGGTACAAGCATCACATCGCCCGGCTCAATCACACTAGCAAGCACGGCTTCAATACCTGAACGAGACGTACCATCAATCGGATACGCCCACTTGTTTTCTGTTTGAAAAAGAGAGCGTAATAAGGTCATCGTTTCATTCATGATATGTGTAAATGCAGGATCAAATTGACCGAGAATTGGTGTACTCATGACACGTAGGACTCTCGGATCGACCTCAACAGGTCCTGGTGTCATGATGGTTCTTGAAGGTGTTTGTAGTTCTTTCATGTGATCCATCCTTTCCTTTGCTGTCCATCCTTATATGCCAACTTATACAGCATTGTTTCTAAAATAGCAATCTCTTTTTTTAGCAGATACATTACATAAAATTTACGATAAACCTATTTATTTCCTTCTAGCAATATGATAGAAATAAAGAGAATACATTCCCATTCAAGGAGGAAATAGAATGAAAAGAAGAATATTTGGAACTTTGGCTGCCGGGATGATGATTCTCGGAACATTGGCTTCCCCATTGCCTTATACTGACAGTGCAAACGCTCAAGGCTTGTCGTTAAAAGAACCAAACCAAACGATTTCTTTCTCCCCGTTTCAGCTTCAAAACGAAACACCTGCACAACAAACAGCCACTACCAAAAGTGTTGATGCCTATTATCAATCTGCTAATGGCAAATCAGGCCCCGCTTTAAAGAAAGCTTTACACGATATTATTGATGATCATACACAGCTATCCTACAGTGAAGTATGGAATGCGTTAAAAGCAACAGACGAAGATCCACATAACCGGAACAATGTCCTTTTGTTTTATAGCGGGGTGTCTCGCTCAAAACAAGCGAATGGGGGAAATGTCGGACAGTGGAATCGGGAGCATGTCTGGGCGAAATCCCATGGCAACTTTGGGACAAGCCAAGGACCTGGAACTGATCTTCACCACCTTCGGGCAACGGATGTTCAAACAAATAGTACACGAGGAAATTTAGATTTCGATTTAGGGGGAAATGAATACAAAGGCGCCCCTGGCAATTACTATGATGGTGATTCATTCGAACCTCACAACCGGGTAAAAGGGGATGTGGCCAGAATGCTCTTTTATATGGCAGTTCGATACGAAGGCGATGATCGTTTTCCAGATTTGGAATTGAACAACAAAGTGAATAATGGCAGTGCCCCACTTCACGGCAAAATGTCGGTACTTCTAAAATGGCATAAACAAGACCCAGTCGACCAAATCGAGCGGAACCGCAACAACATCATTGATCAATCATATCAGCACAACCGAAATCCATTCATCGATCACCCTGAATGGGCAAGTGCGATTTGGGAATAAAAAAAAGAGCACTGCTACTAACAAGCAGTGCCTTTCTTTTTTTCAAGCGGACAGACAAGGCAATAATCTAAATTCTCCGACTTTTTCTCAAGCTGATAATACATACAGCATGTCCGCCGATTGGAGGTTTTCAGTAAACTGTCATCTAAGTTTAAACCACGCTGAAACGGATTTTGCTTCACGCCAAATACATCGCCAGCTGCTTGTTTTAGAAAAAGATAGTCCTCCTGCACTCGCTGTTTCACCACAGGATCTTCAGCTTCCCGCATCATGTTACGGTAAAGTGAGTTGATTCGAACCGCGACATTCTCCCACAAAATAGCATAAGGAAGTCTTGATGTAAGGTGCAAAACGTCTAAAAGAGGTGTGACACATTGTGTAAAAAGCGCATGCACAACCCGCTCTCGCCATTCATGACGCTCCCCTTCTACCTGAACCAGTGAACACAAAGAGTCATCGAGCTCGATTTTCCGATCCTCTCTAAACACGCATGCCGCCGGTGGAAATTGATACACCCCATCATACAAAGTCATCATGTATAAAGTAGAACTGACCGCCAAATACGCATAGCGCTTAGAAAACATGGAGGCTGCCACCGCAAGATTTGGTGCATACATCGCCTTCTTTTCAGCTTCCAACAGACGTGTGACAGATTCTGCAGAAAAAAGGTTAGCCAGAGTTCGGCTAGACGTCGTTGGTTCATTTTTGATGTACACCCCAAAATCAAGTAATTCTCTCTCCACCCACTCCGGCTTCATATCAAGACCTCCATTTTTCCAATTATCGATTCCGTTGTTGATATAACAAATAAATAAAGAACGGTGCACCAATTGCCGCTGTGAATACACCTGCTGGGACATCTAACGGGAGAAAAGCGGTTCTCGCAACGAGATCTGCCAGCATGACAAGAATACTTCCGACTAGTGCAGATGCCGGGACTAGAGCTATAAACGAACGACCAATGATCATTCGTGCCACATGTGGCGCCATGAGCCCGACAAATTCAATGCCACCCGCAAATGCAACCGCAATGCCCGCTAATGTGACACTCATCAATAGGAAGAATAACCGTTTTGCTTGTACTTTGACCCCAAGACCTGTTGCAAGATCATCACCAAGCTCCTTCACATTCATTGTTCTTGCTAACACCATGACGATGGGTAAAATAATGATCACCCAAGGGAGCATCGAGGCAACATCTTTCATCGTCGAACCATATAAACTGCCCGTTAGCCAGATGTATGATTTTGTTGTGGTCATCGTATCACTCAGCACCAGTGTAAACGTGACACATGCCTTCATGATAGCGGAAATTCCAATTCCCATTAGCACTAGCGTAATCGGCTTGACGCCTTTTTTCCAAGACAGCACATAAATGAGGCATGAAACAGCAATTGCACCTGCGATCGCCCATAATGACTGATAAGCTATTGGCATGGTTCCCATCCAAAAAACGATAAACATAATCGCCCCAAATGAAGCACCACTTGTAATTCCAATGATGTCAGGCGATGCAAGTGGGTTTCGAATTAATCCTTGTAAAATCAGCCCTGATACCGCAAGTGAGGCTCCGACTAACACTGCAAGCAATGTTCTCGGAATTCTCAGCGTATTTAAAACAAAATTATTACCCTCACCTTGACCGATCAAATGAAGTATGACATCCATCGGATGGATAAATCGACTCCCCATACACAGACTGAGAAGAAATAAACCAAAAGCAATGACCGTCAGTAAAAGTAAAATCAAAAAAGTCCGCTTTGAAAATTGAAATGAGATGCGTCCACCCTTTGAACGAACTGTATATGTTTTAGCCACCTGTCTTCAACCCCTTGCGCACGAAATAAACAAATAGTGGCGCTCCCGCTACTGCTGTCATCACACCAATCGGCACTTCCTGAGGCATGATTAGAAAACGAGCCGCCAGATCTGCGACAAGTAAGAGCGACGCCCCCACTACAGCACAATATGGCAACACCCAGCGGTGGTCAGGTCCGACAAGTTTCTTCACAATATGCGGCACGAGAAAACCAACAAAACCAATCGAGCCTGCAACCGCAACGGAACCACCAGCTAAAAAGACGACGAGCACCCCCATCGTGATTTTCAGCATCAACGTACGCTGACCAAGCCCCTTGGCAATATCATCTCCTGACAAAAGCACATTGATCGAGCGACCAAGAAGCAGTGCCACAACAGTTGCTCCTACAATATAAGGCAAGACAGGTAGCAGCATATCGATACTCCGTCCCGATACAGAACCAGCCATCCAAAACAATATACTTTGAATCGACTGTTCATTCACAATTAACAGACCTTGAGTAAAAGACGCAAACAGTGCGGAAATGGCAGCACCAGCTAGCACAATCTTGACCGGCGTCAGTCCATCTCTCCCGATAGAACCCAAGAGGAAAACAAGCATTCCCGCAATCGCAGCACCTAAAAAGGCTGTCCACATGTAGCCTGTTAACGACTCATTTGAAAAGAAAACAATTGAAATAACGATAAAAAAGAGTCCACCTGCATTAATGCCTAATAAATCAGGTGCCGCTAGTGGATTTCTCGTTAATGCCTGCATCAGCGCTCCCGCAATCGCTAAACTTGATCCAACAACCGTGGCAATTAAAGCTCTTGATAATCTGGATGTCATGACAATGACACTGTTAGCATCAGATTCATCAAAATGAAGAAAAGCGTGAATGGTGGCTTTGAGGGAAATCGAGGTTTGCCCAAGGGAAATACTGAGCATAAAAAAGACCAACATCAACATAATGAATCCAGCAAATAATAGTGCCTTGCTCGAATCCTTTTTTAATAAACTTCTCATCTGATTCCCGCTTTCAATCTGTTATGGAAAAAAGGAGAAAATGGGTTTTCACATTTTCTCCTCTGCTATGTCTTATTTTTCAATGTCTAAACGATCGTAAATATCATCAAGCATCATGTTCGCAGCAATAATACCGCCTGCCATATTCCAAGTGATTTCATCTACTTTATGCACTTGTTTCGCTTTTACTGCGTCAAGCTGCTTCCATAGAGGGTGGTTGGTCCACTCTTTATAGGCTTTTCCAACTGCCTTATCTTGATCATCCATGAAGTAATAAATCACATCTGCATTCATTTGTGGAATGCTCTCTTTGTCTGTCAATGTGATGATATCTTGCTTTTTGTCTTTGATATTCTTTGGTCCTTCAAAACCTAGCTCTGTTAAAATCGAACCTGCGAAACCCGTTTGATAAATTCTCGCATGATCTGCACGGAAGTTCACGACCGCTACATTCATTGGCCAGTTTTTGATGTTCTTTTCTGCCTTTTGTTTGAAGTCAGCTACACGATCGTCCCACTTCGTTAACAATTCTTTCGACTTATCTTCCTGATCTAACGCTTCACCCATTAATTTCACAGTATCTTTAAATGTAAACACTGTTTCCGTTGCAACAGTAGGAGCAATTTCTTTTAACTGATCAAAAATTTGCTCGTGACGAACCTTTGATGCAATGATCAAATCTGGATTTAGCTTATCAATTTCTTCTAAGTTCGGCTGTATTTCCTGCCCAACAATTGTAACATCTTTTAAATCATCTCTTAAATATTGATAGGTAGGTGTTTCAAGCCATGATTCGACAACACCAACTGGTTGAATGCCCATAGCGACGGCTGCATCCGTTGCTCCTTGATACAACGTCACAACACGTTTAGGCGACCCTTTTACTTCAGTTGAACCGATAGCGCTTTCAACACTTCTAGTTTTCTCTTGATTATCTGACTTGCCTTCACTGCCATTATTCCCGCAAGCCGCAAGTAAAACGATGGAGAGCACAACTAACAACGACCAAAAAGACTTTCTGAACATGTACCTCACCTATCCATTCTATATGTAGTCATATCGTTTGATAACGATTCTCATTATCACACTATGATTTTATCATAGAAAAGGTTGGTGTCAATGTAAAAATTTAAGAAAAAGGAAAGAAGTTGACTAGATGTTCATATGAATTGGGATTTTTCCACATTTGGTAGGGAGGTGAACGCATTAGGCACACCAGAATCGTGAAGAGTTCGCCTTTTTCATGATATCCTCATGAGAAGAGACCCGCATTTGTATCCATTGTAACAACATACGGTAGAGTAAATAACAGGAGAACTAAGAAAATGCCCCTTCCCCATTGATCACTCTCTAACCAGAGGTTCCAAAATCCTTTTCATTTCTACATAAAGCTTTATTTAGATGATGAAATTTTTTAGCGTACTTTTTGAATGTATGAAATGATATTATTTTTGTTGTTCTAAATATAGGCATTGTGCCTAATGCCTTTTCTTTGGCTAATGCATATGGTGATTAAGAGTCTAACATTCAAGGAGGAATAAACATGTCAATGCAACATCCTGGACACCAACAACACCATGGCTACCCTTATTATCCATACTACCCTTATTATCCTTACCATCATTACCCTTATGGTCATCACCACCCTCAGCATGGCCATCATCACCATGGACACCACCCTCAGCATGGCCATTATCAAGGCGGTCACTATCAAGGTTGATCCTCAGTGGAAACACAATATAAAAACTGCGTCAAATTTCATATTGACGCAGTTTTTGTGTCTCAAGCATATTCTATGAACTTCACTTCTCATTACTTTAAGTGCACTATGATAGCTTAAATGATAAACCTTCTTCTTCTAATGAAGTCCTCATAGTTGGTAAGGAAGCTGGTCCAATCCCATGGATTTTTAAAATTTCTTTTTCGGTGTACTTTGATAGTTTTTGCAAAGTATCAATCCCTTCGTGAACTAAGGCTTTTCTGGCAGGTGAACTTAGTTTCGACAGGAAGCCACTTTCAGGTTTATTCTCTTTATCACAAGTAGGGCAACTTGGACAATCACTACTTTTGTAATACTCATGTCCCTTTTCACAGACTCTTAAACTTTTTTCAGCCATCAACATAAATCCTCCTTATACATTTTGATTCAATTTTACATATTATTTTCTATACTCAGTGATACAATTCAATAAAAGCTCTGTATGTCAAAACTATCCTGCACCGTTAGTTGAAGTAGAAAATCACAAAATCACTCATTTTTCTTAAAATAGAGAGCTAATAATATGATTTCTGTAACAAAAACGAACCATAAAGCTGGTTGGATATGTCCTATGGGTATTCCTTCTACTGAACCCAGAGCAAGTTTACTTAACCAAACGTATTCACCCCAGATAATAATTGCAAGTAGTTGTGTAAATAACGCCACAATAACAAATGGTTTAAATCTTTTCAAACTCATCATTCCCCTTTATCTATAAATTCTGCATATAGGCTTCATAAATCCACGTTTTTAGCTATCCTTACTCAACTGAACTGATTCGTTCGTTCAACAAGGAGGAAGCGGGTGTTAATTATAAAGGATCTTATGGCTTTAGACAAACCCATGCGGTTTTGGTGCTCTAATCAGTTTTTTAATATGTAATGAATCGCTTAGTCCTTAAAGGAGGGCACTAGAACACCAGCGGATACTTACCTTCATATTAACATTAGCGAAAATAGAAGAAGACGAACTTCAAAAGTTCGCCTTCTTCTCTAAAAAGATCATTTCAACCTGGCACAAACTTGGCACGGTATGGTATGAAATCCTCTCAAATCCTTGGTATATAAAGGATTTTTATTTATTACCCAATAGACCCTTCCATCTCGAACTTAATCAAACGGTTCATTTCAACGGCGTATTCCATTGGTAGTTCTTTTGTGAATGGCTCGATGAAGCCCATGACGATCATTTCTGTTGCTTCTTCTTCAGAAAGACCGCGGCTCATCAAGTAGAACAGTTGCTCTTCTGATACTTTCGATACCTTCGCTTCGTGCTCTAATGAAATGTTGTCGTTTAGGATTTCATTGTAAGGGATTGTATCAGATGTTGATTTGTTATCCATGATGAGTGTGTCACACTCAATGTTGGAGCGTGCACCTTCTGCTTTACGTCCGAAGTGAACGATTCCGCGGTATGTGACTTTACCGCCTTGTTTGGAAATCGATTTCGATACGATCGTTGATGATGTGTTTGGTGCAAGGTGAATCATTTTTGCACCTGCATCTTGGTGCTGACCTTTACCTGCTAGGGCAATACTTAATGTCATACCACGTGCGCCTTCCCCTTTTAGGATGACTGCTGGGTATTTCATAGTCAGCTTCGAACCGATGTTTCCATCAACCCATTCCATTGTCGCATTCTCTTCACACACCGTACGTTTTGTGACTAGGTTGAAGACGTTGTTTGCCCAGTTTTGAATCGTTGTATAACGGCAGTAGCCGCCTTTTTTGACGATGATTTCAACTACTGCACTGTGAAGTGAGTTTGTTGTATACACTGGTGCTGTACAGCCTTCTACGTAATGAACATGTGCGCCTTCATCAACGATGATCAGGGTACGTTCGAACTGACCCATATTCTCAGAGTTGATACGGAAGTATGCTTGAAGTGGTGTATCTACTTTTATGCCTTTTGGCACATAGATAAATGAACCACCAGACCATACCGCCGAGTTGAGCGCAGCAAATTTGTTGTCAGTCGGTGGAATGACTTTTGCCCAGTGCTCACGGAAGAGGTCTTCGTTCTCTTTTAGTGCGCTGTCTGTATCTTTAAACACAATCCCTTGGTCTTCAAGTTCTTGCTTCATGTTGTGGTACACCACTTCAGATTCGTACTGAGCAGATACACCCGCTAAATACTTTTGCTCTGCTTCTGGGATTCCAAGCTTATCAAATGTTTGTTTGATTTCTTCTGGTACTTCATCCCATGAACGCTCAGAGCGCTCTGATGGCTTGACGTAGTAGGTAATCTCGTCAAAGTTTAATGCATTTAAGTCTCCGCCCCATTGTGGCATCGGCATGTTATAAAAGAGCTCAAGAGATTTCAGACGGAAGTCGAGCATCCACTCAGGCTCTTCTTTCATACGAGAAATTTCTTCAACGATCTCTTTTGTCAGTCCGCGCTCTGAACGGAAAATGGAAACGTCTTTATCAGAAAAGCCATATTTATATTCACCAACATCTGGCATTTTTTTAGCCATCCATTTTCACTCCAATCTTATGATTTGCCGTTATCTTCGGCAGATGCGCCTTTTTCAAGCGCCTTCCAGGATAATGTTGCACATTTGATGCGGGCTGGGAATTTTGCCACTCCCTGCAGCGCCTCAATGTCACCAAGATCAATGGAATCGTCGTATTCTTTTCCTAGCATCATATCGGAGAAAATCTGAGACATGTTCAAAGCTGTTTCAATATCTTTCCCTTTAATCGCCTGCGTCATCATGGAGGCAGATGCCATTGAAATCGAGCATCCTTCTCCCTCAAATTTCGCATCGGTCACCTTTTGATCTTCGACTTTTATCGTCAGACGAATGCGGTCACCGCACGTCGGGTTGTTCATATCGACGACAATGCTGTCGTTTAGCACACCTTTGTTTCTCGGATTTTTGTAATGATCCATAATCACTTGTCTGTACAATGTGTCTAAGTTTACATTAAAAGACATTCGTAAAATACTCCTTTGTCTTACGGAGCGCTGCAATGAGCCCGTCAATCTCTTCTTCTGTATTGTAAAGATAGAAGCTAGCTCTTGCAGTCGCTGATACACCGAGCCATTTCATGAGGGGCTGTGCACAGTGGTGTCCCGCACGAATGGCTACACCTTCTGTATCTAAAACAGTTGACGCATCATGCGGATGCACGTCGTCTAAATTAAACGTGACAAGGCCAGCGCGGTGCTGCGGTCCATAAACAGTCGTCCCGTCAAGCTCTTTAAAACGATCCAGCGCATACGTTGCAAGCTGATGCTCATAACGGCTGACTTCATCCATTCCAATTTCATTTAAGAAATCGATCGCTTTTCCTAGTCCAACTGCTCCTGCAATAATCGGTGTCCCCGCTTCAAACTTCCACGGCAGCTCTTTCCAGGTGGAATCATACAAATCCACAAAGTCGATCATTTCACCGCCAAACTCGGCAGGCTCCATATTATTCAAAAGGTCCTTCTTCCCGTAAAGCACACCAATGCCAGTCGGTCCACACATTTTATGCCCAGAGAATGCGAAAAAGTCACAATCTAGATCTTGAACATCAATTTGCATGTGCGGTGTACTTTGCGCACCGTCGACCACAATAATCGCACCATGATCGTGAGCGATTTTGGCGATGTCTTTAATCGGGTTGATGGTTCCTAGTACGTTTGAGACATGTGTGACAGCGACGATTTTCGTTTGATGTGTGATCGTTTGTTTCACATCTTCAAGCGATAGCGTGCCGTCTTCTTGCAATGGAATATATTTCAAAGTGGCACCAGTGGCTTTCGCTGCTTGCTGCCAAGGGATGATATTCGCATGATGCTCCATGTGCGTGATCACAATCTCATCGCCTTCTTTGAGGTTCGCTCTTGCATAGCTGATTGCCACTGTGTTCAATGCTGTTGTTGTACCTCTAGTAAAAATAATTTCCTGGACAGAGGACGCACGAATGAATGCACGAACTTTCTCTCTAGCACCCTCATAAGCGTCCGTTGCTTTCGTCCCAAGGGTATGAACACCCCGGTGGACGTTCGAGTTGTAAGATCGGTAATACTCATTCATTGCATCAATGACAACTCTTGGTTTTTGAGAAGTTGCTGCACTGTCCAAATACACCAAATCATGTCCGTTCACTTGCTGATGAAGGATTGGAAATTGCTCACGAACGTCTTTGATATTCATTATTTTACTTTCCTTTCGATCAGAGAAGTGAGCTGCTTTTTAACTCCTTCAATCGGTAGTTCTTTCACAACTGGATTTAAGAAGCCATAAATCACAAGTCTTTCTGCATCTTCTTTGGAAATTCCACGGCTCATGAGGTAATACAATTGAAGTGGATCCACACGTCCAACAGAAGCGGCGTGCCCTGCTGTCACATCATCTTCGTCAATTAATAGAATTGGGTTTGCGTCACCACGTGCTTTCTCACTTAACATTAGGACACGTGATTCCTGCACTGCATTGGCCTTAGATGCTCCATGCTCAATTTTACCAATTCCGTTAAAGATAGAAGATGCCTGCTCTTTCATGACACCGTGCTTTAAGATATACCCTTCAGAGTTCTTACCGAAATGAATAATGCTCGTTGTAAAGTTCTCCGTTTGGTTCCCACGTCCCACGACAACTGACTTCGTATCACCGAATGTACCGTCGCCCATTAGCTTTGTGATGTTTTCATATACTGTATCCCCATCATTCATCAAGCCAAGTGCCCATTCAATTTTACTATCACGGCCATTGGCCATTCCACGTCTGTTCACATATGCTGTAACACCTTCTGCAAGGTTATCTACTGCACCATATGTCACATGCGCATTCGCTCCTGTGAACACTTCAGAGACGATGTTGAAAATCGCTTCTTCTGGTTTCGCTGTACTGATGTAGTTTTCTACATATGTCACGGCACTATGATCTTCTGCAACAACAATAACATGGTTGAACAATGTTGTTTCATCTTTCTCATGAAGATAAACGGCTTGAATTGGTGCTTCAAGCTCAACATTTTTCGGTACATATAGGAAAGCTCCGCCATTGACTAGAGCAGCATGTAACGCTGTTAGTTTATGTTCATCCACTTTCACCGCATCTGTCATGAAATATTTCTCTACTACATCCGAATGTTCACGAATCGCTGTATGAATATCAGTGAAGATGACGCCTTTATCCTTTGCTTCAGCTGAAAGAGACAGGTATGCAGGCGTTTGATCACGCTGAATGTAAAGCGTCTTGTCTGCGTTATCTAGATCAATCAATGATTTCACTTCTTCTGGAAGTTCTTCTAGTGATCCAAATGGCGCATTTTCGACTGTATGCTGTTTGAAATTTGTTAAATTCCATTTTGAAATATTCGTTTTGTCAGGCTTTGGCATTGGTAGGTCTTCTGCTTTTTCAAGAGCCTGTAAGCGAAGGGAACTCATCCATGCCGGTTCCTGGTGCTTCTCGGAGAAGCTTTTGACATAATCTTGATCTACTGATAATTTCGTTTCTAATGTCATCAATAATCCTCCTAACGCTTACGCTTCTTGACCAACAGTTTCGTCTTCAATTCCTAACTCTTGTTTAATCCAGTCATAGCCTTCTGCTTCTAGACGGTGTGCAAGTTCTGGACCTCCAGATTTCACAATACGTCCTTGCATCATCACGTGTACATGATCTGGTGTGATGTAGTTCAGTAGACGCTGATAGTGAGTGATCATTAGGCAGCCGAAGCTTTCGCCGCGCATTTGATTAATTCCTTTAGAAACCACTTTCAGGGCATCGATATCAAGACCAGAATCGATTTCGTCTAGGATCGCAATCTTTGGTTCAATCATCATCAATTGAAGAATTTCATTACGTTTTTTCTCTCCGCCTGAAAAACCTTCGTTCAGGTAGCGTTGTGCCATATCAGGGTCCATTTCTAAGAACTCCATATTTTTATCCATTTGACGGATAAATTTCATGAGAGAGATTTCATCGCCTTCTTCTCTGCGTGCGTTGATCGCAGAACGAAGGAAGTCTGCATTTGTGACACCACTGATTTCAGATGGGTATTGCATTGCAAGGAATAGACCTGCTTGTGCGCGCTCATCTACTTCCATTTCAAGTACATCTTCGCCATCAAACGAAATGCTTCCTTTCGTTACTTCATATTTCGGGTGACCCATAATAGCAGCAGATAAAGTAGATTTACCTGTACCGTTTGGTCCCATTACTGCGTGGAATTCTCCACCTTTTATCTCGAGGTTTACACCCTTTAAGATTTCTTTCCCTTCAATCTCAACGTGCAAGTCCTTAATTGTTAATGTCGAAGCAGTCATATATCGATACCTCCAAAATAATCATTATTCTCATTTTATTCTCATTCTAATTTTATAACAAATTAAAAGTGAATACAACACATTCACGATAACCGTGAGTAGATGCTCTCAAAATTCTAACAAAAAATGCAGGTGGATAAAAGGATTTCTGTCGAAAAGACTGTTTTCATCAAAAAAGGGCGGGAATGTAATCTTCCCGCCCCATAGCTATCAATAGCCTCGTATATTCATCTTTGAGAGGAGTCTTTTCTCATCTTGATATGACTTCTCTCGTTTATATTCCACTTTCATCCGTAAGTCATGGTCTCTTTCGTACTCTGCATAGCTCATGCCATGAGATTTGTACATGGCCTTTTCCATCTCGGCGGTATAATCCAATCCCAGTGTACTATGGTCCGAACAGATAATAAACCATTCCCTTCTTTGTGTGTCACTTTATTTTATCAAAGTGACCATGCTTCACTCAAAAGGGATATGACGTGTTATGCTGCCATATATTCTCTCACATGCGCATGAGGAGCGCTCAACTCCCCTATATGGAAACATCCCACCATTTCCTTCTATTAATGCGTTTGTCCTCCAAATTCATCAATACATTGCTGAACGACAGTGATTCCTTGGCTAAGAGCCGCTCCACCACCGAACGCTGCCGCCACGCTGACGACTTCGAGCAAGTTTTCTTCTGTCGCTCCCTGATCAAGCGCTCCCTTTGTATGATAAATCATACAATATTCATCTTGTGCATGAATGCTAATCCCTAGCGCAATCATTTGTTTTTCTTTTTGTGTTAAAGAATCGCTTTGAAAGCATTGCTCCGTAAATTCATTAAACTTCTTGCCGAACACTGGCATTTTCTTCTGAAATTCACCCATTGCGGTTTTGTAATCCGTGAGTGATTGCTGCATGGCGCCGCTCATATGCTGTTCGTTCATGTTGATTCCATCCCTTCAGGTCATTTGTACGTTTTTATTATGAGCGAGATTTGAAAAAATACACAAAAAAACCTCGCTTTCATAAAAGCGAGGTTTGCACATTATTCAGATACAGGGAGAACTGCACCATTATATTTTTTGTCGATGTATTCTTTGATTTTATCAGAATGTAGAATTTCCATTAATGTTTTGGTCTTATCTGATTTATCGTCACCTTTGCGAACGGCTACGATGTTAGCATATGGGTTGTTCTTTGTTTGCTCAAGTTCGATTGAATCTGTTTTCGGATTCAGTTTATTTTGGATCGCATAGTTCACGTTAATAAATACTGCATCGCCTTCACTGTTTTCATAAGCTTTTGCTGTAAGTTCAGGTGCAATTTTTTTGAACTTTAGGTTCTTCGGGTTTTCTTTAATGTCTTTTACTGTTGCGTTAATTGTATCAACCTTTGGATCTAGCTTGATGATGTCAGCATGTTGTAAAAGGGTAAGCATACGACCTTGCTCAGCTACGTTGTTTGTCATGATGACCGTGCCGCCGTTTGGAATGTCTTTCAGTGATTTGTGTTTCTTAGAGTAGATACCGAAAGGCTCAAGATGAACAGCACCAGCACTCACTAGGTCATAATCTTTGTTTGATTTATTTTCTTCGTCCAAGTAAGGGATATGTTGGAAAAAGTTCGCATCCACTTCTTTTTCAGATAAAGCTTTGTTGTACATTTTATAATCGCTCAGTACTTTGACTTCAAGGTCATAGCCTTTTTCTTTTAGAAGTGGTTTTGCTTCTTCAAGAATCTCAGCATGTGGCGTTTTTGAAGCGGCAACTGTGATGGTTTTGCTATCGCTTGCGCTATTAGATGAACCGCAAGCAGCTAAAATGACGACAAATGATAGAAATAGTGCGCTTAAAAGTAATTTCTTCATAAATAAATCCTCCCTTAACGTTTATCAATTTTATTTGTAATCAAATCACCGATTATTTGAATAATAAAGACGATGATGAGAATAAACACAGTAGCAACAAGTGTGACATCTGTATTACCTGATTGGTACCCTTCCACATAGGCCAGGTTACCAAGTCCACCTGCTCCAATTGCCCCTGCGATGGCAGTAGACCCAATAAGTGCAATCGCTGTAACGGTAATTCCTGATATGAGGGCTGGCAATGATTCTGGCAGCAATACTTTGAAAATAATTGTAGACGTTTTAGCTCCCATTGATCGTGCTGCTTCAATGACTCCTTTGTCTACTTCACGTAGTGCGATTTCCACTAGTCGTGCATAGAATGGAGCAGATCCGATGATCAAAGCAGGCAGTGCTGCCTTTGGACCTAATATCGTATCCATGATGAGTTTTGTAAACCCTAATAAAAGAATGATTAAAATAATAAAAGGAATCGATCTGAAAATGTTGACGACTGCCCCGATAACACCATTAATGACTTTACTTTCCCATAGGCCTCCTTTTCCTGTGAGAAAAAGCAGGAGTCCGAGAATAATCCCGATGACAAAAGCAAATGCCAATGAAATGAGTGTCATATACAACGTTTCGTTTGTCGTACTCCAGATGACATCTAGGTCAACATTCGGAAACCATTTCTCAAACATGTGTCATCACCTCAATTTCAACCTGTTTACTTTGGATATAGGCGATGGCTTTTTCAACCTCTGTCTCTTTTCCATTAATATGGATAAAGAGGGTTCCAAATGCGCCTTCCTGCGTTTGGGATATTTTCCCTTGAAGGATGTTGACATCAACTTCATAAGAACGAATGATTTCACTAATCAACGGTTGCTCGGCAGAATCGCCGATAAAGGACAAGCGGACAACCTTTCCTTCTTTTACTCGCTCTAAGACGTGCTCGATGGTTTCTTTCGCTTCCTCTGGTTCAGCAAGCTGTTGTACAAAACGCTTCGTCATTTCTTCCTTTGGCTGTCTAAAGACGCGTAATACTTCGCCTTCTTCGACGATATACCCATTTTCCATGACGGCCACTCGATGGCAGATTTTGCGGATGACGTGCATTTCGTGAGTGATCAGCACAATCGTTAATCCTAATCGTTTATTGATATCTGATAACAGATCAAGAATTGAATCCGTTGTTTGCGGATCAAGTGCAGACGTGGCTTCATCACAAAGAAGAACCTTTGGATCATTGGCTAATGCTCTCGCAATGCCTACACGTTGCTTTTGTCCACCACTTAGCTGCGATGGATACGCATTTTCTTTCCCTTCTAAACCAACCAGTTTGATCAGTTCATTTGCACGCGCTCTCCGTTTTAACTTCGGTACGCCTGCAATTTCAAGTGGGAACATAATATTTTGCCTCACTGTTCTAGACCATAAAAGGTTAAAGTGCTGAAAGATCATACTGATTTCCTGTCTTGCTTTACGAAGTTTCGCACTTGATACTTCATTGATTCTGTTGCCTGCTACTTCAACGGTTCCGCTTGTTGGTCGTTCTAGGCCGTTGAGGAGACGGATCAGAGAGCTTTTCCCTGCGCCGCTATACCCGATAATTCCGAATATTTCACCTTTACCAATTGCTAGGTTGACGTCTTTCACTGCGTCAACATTTCCGTTTTTTGAGTGGTACGTTTTTGATACATTTTGTAAATGGATCACAGTCTGACACCTGCTTTCATGCTGAATCTATAGGTTGCATCACATGCGTTCTTTTATTCTTCGTTCAACTGTCGTGACTCTAGTACAAGAGCCAAAATCAGTAAAAAAGACCTAACTGCAATACGAGCAGAAAGGCCTTTTATTTCAAATACGCCTTTCTCTCATCTTTCAAAGCGATCTGGCTTTGAGTGAATTGGCACCAATTTCAGCTATGCTGACGGTTGCCGGGCTTCATAGGGCACGTCCCTCCACCTCTCTTAATAAGAGAAAATATGTTGTTTTATGTGATGTATATGTTTTTACTAACGTAGAATATCATGCTATCTGGGATATGTCAACGCTGTGAATCGCTAATTTCCAAGTAAACGACTAAGTTATCATCTTTCTAAAAAAACCGTTCGTCAGCCAAAGCACTGCCTCTAATCTAAGTAGTGCCCGAAACGAGCCTTTCACCTTGACATGTCCCCGGCTAATGAGTTGCTGTAATGACATATCTCCATCTAATAATTGTAGAATTTCTTTTTTCTCACCATAAAAGGTTAGATCTGATAACTCAATTGCAGGTAGTTTCTTCACTTCACCACGTTCATCCACAATCAATGTACAAGAGTCTGTTTCTGCCTCAAATGTAATCTTCAAGGATGATGAGGAGAGCAACGGCTTTAATAATAATCGTTGCCCTGTGTTTCCATGGGCTTTCACATTTTCCACATGTATAACCTCCCTGTCATTTGGTTATACATAACATTTCTCTATCAACATTGGCTTGTCCTTTATAAAACACTCGACAAATTCTCAATTGAATGGCTTGAAATATGACAAATCACCGCTTTATTTAGCGGTTTCAATCATTTCATGAAGATATGGAACCGAGTGAAAGGCATAGCCTTTTTGAATCATTTCTCCCTTTTGAAACAATAGAAAGCAAGGGACACTTTCGATTTCAAAAGCTTTCGCAAAGCCTGGGGAATAGTTTAGGTTATTTTCGTAAAATGGTACATCTGGCTGCATTGCATCTACGACTGTCAACATTTTTTTCGCTAGCTGACATGTTCCGCAAAACGGTGTATATAAGTATAAAAGAAATAAATCGTCCTTTATTTCCTTGAATTCATGCTCCTCAATTTCTTTCATATTGCCCACCCTCATAAATATTTCGAATGAACATCAATGTTTGCAGCTAATAGGATAGATGCAAGATGGGCTGACGGTGAAGTGGCCACTTCACGGTACATTTTGTCTACAAAAAGGTGAAGGGCTTCAGGGAATTCTCTTCGAAATTGCTTCCGCAGTTTGTCCCCAGCATCGTCGCTGTCTGCTAATATGTAAACGTCTTTCCCTAATAAATCGTCTACAAGTTGATCTAGCTTTGATGTACTGATCGTGCCATTGGTGCAAATAATGGTGACAGGCTCACTTATGACTTCTTTTAGTTTCTGTTTGTCAGTTTTCCCTTCTACAATGATGATTTTTTCTACATCGACATGCTTCATCATCACGATCACCGGCCCTTTTGACGTTGATTCACTTCTTCCTTAGATTACAATCTTTCATTCAGGTTGTAAAGATGAGACACTTGGTCATCAAAAAGACTGCAGGATCTATTCACTGCAGTCTTTCAATTATTAGCACCAGCCATTCTCATCATCACAATCTACGTACTTTTCTGTCCCATGTGTCAATGTATCTGACAGGCGATAGAAACGATTCTCGTGATAGGAATAGCCGGATTTTAACTCATATTGGTTTTCGCTCATCATCTTGCCAATTTCTTCATTTTGGTGATAAAGGACCATTCCTTCTTCCTTAAATCGACCAGTGACATGTTCAGTTATATCCACCTGTTCTTTCTGAAAAGACAAATTGGACACCCCCCATACAGGTAGAGTGTCCAATTTCGGATGAATTAGTCTTCTTTTGTCATTTCGTCGTATTGCTCAGCCGTCATTAAGTTTTCGATCTCAGACTTATCTGCCGGTTCTACAACAACCATCCATGCTTTCTCATATGGAGAGTCATTCACGAATTCTGGGCTGTCATCTAGCTCATCATTTACTTCAACGATTGTGCCATTGATTGGGGCGTAAAGTTCAGAAACTGTTTTAACTGATTCTACACTTCCGAAAGGCTCGTCCGCTGTCATTTTGTCTCCTACTTCAGGAAGCTCAACGAAAACGATATCGCCTAGTTCAGATTGAGCAAAATGCGTAATACCGATACGCACCTTGTCCCCTTCTACTTTGACCCATTCATGTTCTTCAGAATAACGTAAATCTTTTGGTGTGCTCATTCAATACCCTCCAGTCTTTTCTTTCCGTCTATATTGAAGATATCATATTCTAAACGAAAGTTCATCATTTCCAGACGCTTTTAAATGTATCTTCATTAAATCCAACAGTCACTCTTTTACCGTCTGTTGTAATGGGACGCTTAATCAGCATTCCATTAGATGCAAGTAGTTCTAGCTGCTCGTCCTCTGACATCGCAGGAAGTCGATCTTTCAGCTGTAGCTCTCGGTATTTCTGTCCGCTTGTGTTAAAGAATTTCTTCAGCTCCAAACCGCTTTTTTCGTAAAGTGCTGTCAATGTTTCTTTATCTGGCGTCTCTTCGACGATATGTATGCTGTTGATGTCTTTATTGTGCGCTTCAAGCCACTTTTTGGCTTTTCGGCATGTACCGCAAGATGGATATTCGTAAAAATCTAAAGCCACCATTTTCACCCCCTGCAAATTGTGACAACATTTTATCACAAAACATTTTAAAAACCTAAATGTATGCTTACAAAAAGGTGCGGAGATAGATCCACACCTTTCGGTTCGTTCTTATACGATATATTTTTCTGCTTCAAAGATACGTTTAGCCACCTCACGTTTTGTGGCAATGACATTCATTGGAGTGAATCTTGTCAGCTTTCGTAGGGCCGACAGACTCATACGGAGTGAATCTCCTTCTTCCATCGCAATCAACGATTCTTTCGCATGCGCTTCAATGTCTAAAAACGCTTCCTGCATGAAAATTTGAGTGTAGGCGAGTTTTTGTTCGCTCTTCTCTGCGCCTGTTGCAGCGATTGATTTTTCTGTCCGCAAGATGGCTGACTCAGCCGCAAAAATGCCATTGACGATATCAGCGATATTGACGAGGATTTCTTGCTCTCTGTCTAACGTTTTCCCATATTTCATCGCAGCCATACCTGCTACCATCAGTGCAATCTTTTTCGCATGGGCGAGTAAATACTTTTCTTGATTGAGCGGCTCATCACCCGGTTCCTCTGGCATCATCATCATGAGCTCTTCTTGTAAGGTTTGTGCTTTTTGAAGAAGCGGTAGTTCCCCTTTCATCGCTTTCTTCAAGAAAGTGCCCGGCACAAGCAAACGGTTGATTTCATTTGTTCCTTCAAAAATTCGGTTAATTCGTGAATCTCGATAGGCTCTTTCAACTTCGTATTCTTGCATAAATCCGTATCCGCCGTGGATCTGTACTCCTTCATCCGCAACATAATCTAATGTTTCAGAACCAAGTATTTTACATAGAGAGCATTCGATTGCATATTCAGCAATGGATTGTGCAATTTGTTTGCCGTCCTTTTGCTCTTCTTCACTTAATAAGCCCATGCGCTGTTCAAATAACCCCACTGTGCGGTACACAGCACTTTCCATGGCGTACAGCTTCGCCGACATGTTGGCTACTTTTTCACCGATTAAGCTAAATCGAGAAATGGGTGTTTTGAACTGCTTGCGCTGGTTGGCATATTCTGCCGACAATTGAATCACCCGTTTGGATGCACCGATTGTACCGACAGCTAGCTTGTAACGTCCGATATTCAAAATGTTAAAAGCAATGACATGTCCTCTGCCTGCTTCACCAAGTAAATTCTCTTTCGGCACTTGGGCATCTTCAAGAATTAATGTTCTTGTCGATGACCCTTTAATGCCCATCTTTTTCTCCTCTGGTCCTGTTTTGACACCTGGAAAATCTTTTTCTACGATAAAAGCAGAGAAGTGCTCACCGTCAATCTTGGCATATACGACAAAGACATCTGCAAACGCGGAATTTGTGATCCACTGCTTTTCACCATTGAGGACATAGTGGGTGCCCGCTTCATTCAGCACCGCTGTTGTTTTTGCCCCGAGTGCATCTGAGCCGGAACCAGGCTCTGTTAAGGCATACGCCGCGATCGTTTCCCCAGAGGCAAGTCCTGGCAGGTACGTTTCCTTTTGGGCTTGATTTCCGAATAAGACAATCGGGAGAGACCCGATACCGACATGAGCGCCATAGGATAGAGAGAAGCTGCCAGCTCTTGCGAATTTTTCAGTAATGATAGCAGAGCTGATCTTATCTAACCCAAGTCCACCGAATTCCTCAGGTACGTCCGCCCCAAGCAATCCAAGCTCTCCTGCCTTCTTTAAGAGCCGAACAGAATGCTCAAATTCATGGTTTTCAATTTGATCAATATGCGGAACAACATCCTGCAAAATGTAATCCTCTGTTGTTTTCCCAATCATCTGATGCTCATCAGTAAAATCCTCTGGTGTAAAAATATGCTCATAATTCGTCTCTTCAATTAAAAAACTGCCACCCTTTTTTACATCTTCTATCGCTTTCATCCTGCTTTTCCCCCTTTAGATCAATTCAAAAATGCCCGCGGCTCCCATTCCTCCACCGATACACATCGTCACAATCCCGAACTGTTCGTTCCGTCGCTTCATTTCATGTATGAGTGATAACGTTAATTTGGTTCCTGTACAGCCTAGCGGATGTCCCAAAGCAATTGCACCGCCATTGACGTTCACCTTCTCCTCGTCTATCCCTAAATGACGAATGACTTGAATGGCCTGAGACGCAAAGGCTTCGTTTAATTCAAACAGCCCAATGTCTTTCAGCTCAAGCCCAGCTATTTTCAGCGCACGTGGAATGGCTTCAACCGGACCAATTCCCATGACCTCAGGCGGTACACCGCCAACAGCAAATGCTCTGAATTTAGCGAGCGGCTGAAGAGATAAAGCCGATGCTTTTTCACGGTCCATCATCATCACACATGCAGCACCATCACTTGTTTGTGACGAGTTGCCCGCGGTGACTGTGCCCTTTGTAGAGAATGCAGGACGCAAGCTAGAAAGTATCTCCTCTGTTGTCCCCGCTCTCACGCCTTCATCTTTCGAAAACGTAAATTGATTTTCTTCTAACTGATGTTGTTCTCCTATCCGTCTTTCCGTTACATCAACCGGTACAATTTCGTCTGAAAACTTCCCTTCCTTCAACGCCTTTGCTGCCTTTTGATGACTTCTCACTGCAAACGCATCTTGGTCTTGTCGTGTCACCTGATACTTTTGTGCCACTTGCTCTGCCGTGTGCCCCATACTCATGTAGTATTCAGGCGCTTGCTCTGCCAAGTGAGCATTCGGACGAATAGAGTGACCCATCATCGGTACTTGCGACATGGATTCAACTCCGCCGGCTAAAATGGTTTCAGCTTGCCCCAGCATGATTCGCTCACCCGCATAGGCAATTGACTGAAGACCTGACGAACAGTAGCGGTTAATGGTAATAGCAGGCACTGTATATGGTAGTCCTGCTAATGCACCGATATTACGGGCAACATTTAATCCTTGCTCAGCTTCTGGCGTGGCACACCCGATAATCAAATCATCAATTTCCCCATCATAATCACCGGCACGCTTTAATGTTTCTTTTACACACAATGCCCCCATATCATCGGGCCGGACGGTTTTTAACGATCCTTTTTTGGCTTTTCCTACTGGTGTTCTTGCGCCAGCTACAATCACTGCTTCTCTCATTTTGATTCCCCCCTAGTTACGTAAAGGTTTGCCTTTTACGAGCATGTGCTGCATGCGTGCCTGTGATTTTACTTCCCCGACAAGACTTAAAAACGCTTCTCTTTCAAGCTCTAATAAGTATTGCTCATCGACCTCTGTTCCAAATGGCAATTGTCCTCCCGAGATGACGTGTGCTAATTTTTTCGCAATGATCATGTCGTGCGCTGAAATGTATCCAGATAGTCTCATATTTTCAGCTGCTAGTATCATCGCTGCATAGCCTGTTTCCCCCATGACGGGCACCTTTTGTTTGAGCGGCGCACGGTAGCCCGCTTCATCAAGGGATAGGACCTGCTGCTTGGCAGCATAAATTAAATGATCCCCATTCATACTAATGCGGTCACTTGGACGAAGCATTTGCATATCTCGCGCTTCCTCTGCTGATGTTGACACTTTTGCCATGGCAATCGTTTCAAAGGTTTGAAGGGTCGCATCTTGTATAGCCGTTGCAGATGGCTTGTCAGAAGCTCCATATAGGTGACGAAGGTATAGCTCTTTGTTTCCTCCGCCGCCAGGAATCAGACCGACACCCGCTTCGACAAGACCCATGTATGTTTCACTGGATGCTTGTATACCCGCTGCCGGAAGACATAGCTCTGTCCCGCCACCTAACGTCATACCAAACGGTGCTGCAACAACCGGACACTCACTATATTTCACCTTCATCATCGCCTGCTGGAACCGGCGGATCACAAAGTCAATTTCAAAGAAGTTATCATCTTGCGCTTCCATTAGAATCAAGGCAAGGTTTGCACCAACACAGAAGTTCTTCCCTTGGTTTCCAATGACAAGCCCTTTATAATTCTTTTCCGTTTCGTCCACAGCGCGATTGATCATATCAATGACATCAAGCCCAATCGCATTGCTTTTGGAATGGAATTCAAGTAGTGCGACATCGTCACCGATATCGATCAAGCTTGCACCTGAATTTTTGAAAATCACGCCTTGTTTCTTTTTCAGTTTGGCAATGGAGATATTCTTCTCGTTTCCTTTTTCCTGCTCATAGGCACCATTCTGATAATAAGCGCGTTCTCCTTCGGCATTCTCTTGATAGAATGTCTCATGCCCTTCGTTTAGCATGTCTTGCACCCATTTCGGGATGCTGCGTCCCTCTGCTTCCATTCGCTTGACGGCTGTTTTTACCCCAATCGCATCCCATAATTCAAAGGGACCATGTTGCCAGCCAAATCCCCATTTCATGGCGTTATCAATTGATTGAATATCGTCTGCAATCTCGCCTTTTAGCTGCGCGGCATAAAGGAGCACAGGTGCTGTCATGTTCCAAAGCAATTGTCCTGCACGACCGTCTTGATAGATAAGCGCTTTCAATTTTGCTTTGGTCCCCTTTTGCTGCTTGACAATGTCGATCCCTGGGTCTTTCAGCTTCGTCCGTTCCCCGTATGTGAGCGTCACAGGATCAAGCTCTAAAATGGTCTTCCCACTTTTTTGATAAAACCCTTGTCCTGCCTTGCTGCCAATCCACCCTTTTTCGAGCATTCTTTCAATAAACTCAGGTAGCTGAAATATGTCTTTCTCCTTACCTTCCACCTGTTCATAGACGTTGCGTGCGACATGGGAGAAGGTATCAAGCCCTACCACATCAAGTGTACGAAAAGTCGCACTTTTTGGTCTGCCAATGAGAGTACCTGTGACAGAATCCACTTCTCCAATCGTATATTTGTTCTCCAGCATTTCACGCACTGTAATGAGAAGCCCATATGTCCCGATGCGATTGGCGATAAAGTTTGGCGTGTCCTTTGCTTCCACCACGCCTTTACCAAGCACATCCTCACCAAACGTTTTCATGAATGTGAGTACTTCCGGGTCTGTTTCCTGAATAGGAATCACTTCTAACAGCTTTAAATAACGAGCTGGGTTGAAAAAATGAGTGCCTAAAAAGTGGCGTTTAAAATCATCTGAGCGGCCTTCTGCCATTTTTTCAACAGAAATACCTGATGTATTACTTGATACGATACTGCCTTCTTTGCGGTGCTTGTCGATGAGAGAGAATACGTGTTGTTTGATGCTGAGCTTTTCGGTCACGACTTCGATGATCCAATCAGCATCCTGTAATAAGGAAAGGTGATCTGTGAGATTTCCAGGTGTGATGTATGATTGATTTTTCGCTGAAGTTAGAGGTGCTGGTTTATGTTTTAACAATTTTTTCATCGCTTCTTGACTTAATCTATTCCGAACACTAGGGTGATCAAGCGTTAGCTTTTTTGCTGTTTCTTCCTTTGTCAGTTCATTTGGCACAATATCTAGCAATGTTACTGGTATCCCAATATTGGCTAGGTGTGCAGCAATGCCTGAGCCCATGACACCTGAACCAATGACAGCCGCCTTGCGAATATGTTTGCCCATAAATATCCCCCTACACATTTTGAATGAACAGTCATTCATTTTTTGTCCAAAAAAAAGCAATGACTCTTTCTTTATCTTAAAAGATTTTCCGAAACAGATCAATAGCAGATTTCAAAAATTTACACATTCTCACTGCTTCTATATTGTAGCGTATGAATTCAAGTCAGGAGGGAACTGTAAGAATGGAGGTGATGTCCAGATGTCTCGTTTGAAGAAAAACCCTTCGAAAGCCGGTGTAAGTGCTGCAAGTGTAAAAGGAAACGCAGGTCCATCACAGGAAGCCGACCTAGGCGGAAAAAAGACTAGTCAAAATCAGCAATATAAAAAGAATCAGTAATGAAAGTAAGGAGGAAAACATGTTGAACAATCAGCAAATGAATACACCCCCACAGGTGATTTCAGTGAAGGATTCCTTGTACTTAGAGGATATGCTGAATTGGAATTTGATTGCAATGAAAAAGGCGCACTTCATGGCCGACCATTGCCAAGACCAAACACTGAAACAAGAATTAAATCAAGTGGGTCAAATGCATCATCAACATTACACACAAATTCTTCAGCATTTAGGGTTTTCAGGGCAAGGCCAGTCATCTGGCTTTATGCAATAGGAGGAAAAAAACATGGAACAGCAAAACCAACAAAAAATCGGAAATCCACAAACCCCGGTTCCAACCACAACAAACATGAATGATCGTGATTTTGTCACCGATCTACTGTCGACTGAAAAATATATGACAAGCGGATATAACACCGCGCTCAATGAGTTTAGCCATGAATCTCTTTACCAAGATATTCAGCGAATTGCCCTTGAGACACAAAAAACACAAAGACATTTATACGATGTCATGTTCAGGTATGGGTGGTATTCGGTTGAAGCGGCAGATCAGCAAAAGCTACAGCAGACACACCAAAAATTCCAGCAAACTTTAACAGACCAATCTCCATATGGTTCTTCACAAATGTCATAAAAAAAACTGTCAGCACACTGCTGGCAGTTTTTTAGCGATCCTTTTTCGATCGATGGGCTTCATTGAGCGCTTTGATTCGCTGAATGGTTTCTTTGATCTCTTCTTTTGCTTCCGGATACGTGTCGTTAAAATGCTTTGCTAAAGGTGGCATGCTTTTGGCAATGTGAGAATAGATTACCCACTGTTTCACATCTTTTTTAAGTGCATCTGTCGTGTCACCAAGCAAGAGTTCTGTATATTTATCAAGCAAGCCCTCTAGCTTTTCATCTAATTCATGTTCCATTGATCCTCCGCCCCCTTTTAAGAAAAACGCCTGACTCTGTGAGTCACAGATGTCAGGCGTTTGACATACGATTATCTTGCAGCAAGTAATGTCTCGGCTTGCGCTTGTTGCACAATACAGCGACCTCTGCCGTGCGGTATACATAGTGGTGTTCCGAATAAAGGGTCTGTTGTGACTTGGCAATTCATATCAAAGACATTTTTCACAAGGTCACAGTTAATGACGGTTTCAGGTCTTCCTTCCGCATAAATCGTCTTGTCTTTAATCGCTACAAGATGATGAGCATATCTGCATGCAAGATTAAGGTCATGAAGAACCATCACAATGGTACGCTGTTCTTTTTCGTTTAAATCAAAAAGAAGGTCAAGGATTTCAATTTGATGCGTCATATCTAAATACGTCGTCGGCTCATCTAACAAGATGATATCCGTCTCTTGCGCTAACGTCATGGCAATCCACGCACGCTGCCTTTGTCCACCTGATAATGAATCAACGGTGCGATCAGCCAATTCTTCCATCTTCGTCGATTGAAGTGCACGATTCACCGCTTCTTCGTCTTGCTTCGACCATTGCTTCAGCCAATTTTGATAAGGATATCTACCTTGCTTGACTAGCTGATGCACAGTTAATCCTTCCGGGGCTTCAGGTCCTTGCGGAAGAATGGCAAGCTGTTTCGCTACTTCCTTTGTAGGTAGTTTTGCAATAGAAGAACCTTCGAGCAAGACAGAACCACCCATTGGCTTCATAAGACGTGCCAAAGAACGTAGTAGCGTGGATTTACCGCATCCATTGCTGCCAATAAATACTGTGATTTCTCCCTTAGGGATCGATACATTTAATTCATCTATGATTATCGTTTCTCCGTAGCCCAAGCTTAAACCTTCAGTAGAAATGGCACTCATTCCGCTCAAACGCTCCTTTTCTCTTCCAAATTTTTTATATTGACTATGTCTATGTATAGACGTAAACGATCACTTATCTCCTGTTAGTGTATCAGATTTAAGTGATTTTGAAAATCATTTTCAATTAAAATGTTAGAAAGTTGTGATTACCTCTTCTGCTCAAATGTACGTTTTGATCCATCTTCTAGCAGGATATCTACTTGGATCCGCTGATAATCATCATCCAAATTGAAAGCCGCTAACAGTTCGTTCACATACGTCATACGGAGCTTTTCGCCTGGGGTAGACATATCCTGTAGCTTCATCTTCATTTCACGTAATGCTTCTTCTCCTTCATAGCGGACACCATTCATATGATCTCTAATGAGGGCTTCCTCTCTACCATTCGCTTGACGATAGGTCGCTTCGTATAATTCCTTTTTTTGCCCATACTGGACAAGCAAGTGTAAATGTTGAAATGGGAGTTCCTTCATTTGAACAGCTGACAAGCTTTCTGCCTCTGCTTCGCTTGTATGGTTTAATGGTTCCATTGATTGACAGCCAGACAATATAAATAGCAGCACCCCGAGCAGTCCCGCCTTCTTCCAACACATCATGTGTTTCCTCCTATTTTCACATCATTGCGATTATTCTTCTCCTAGCCCCTTTTCCTTATTCACCAAAACACAGTGTTATGGTAAATTAAAGCCAAAAGAATCACCAAAAGGAGAACGGAATGATAACAAAAACAGCCATTGTCACTGGTGCCAATAGCGGCTTCGGAAAACTCATCACGATGCACCTTGCAAGGCGGGGGTATACAGTGATCGCTGGTGTCAGACAAAAAGAAAATGCCGAGAAACTCGCAGCGGAAATAGATCATGCCTCCTTATCCGAATGTATCCATATTGAAGCATTGGACGTCACTGATGCACAATCGATTCACGTATTCAAGACAAAGCTACATGAGTATGAGCCCATTACCCTGCTCGTTAATAATGCTGGGACAGCCTTTGCTGGTTTTGCTGAAGAGGTGCCACTTGACACGTATCGCCAGCAGTTTGAAGTGAATGTCTTTAGTACGATACACATGACCCAAGCTGTTCTCCCGTTCATGACAAGGGGATCCAAGATACTCAATATGAGCAGTATTAGTGGGTTGATGGGAATACCGGCGCTCTCTCCATATGTATCGTCTAAGTTTGCAGTTGAGGGTTATACAGAGAGTTTACGAATGGAACTGGCCCCGTTTGGCATACAAGCAGCCTTGATCGAACCAGGCTCTTTCAAGACAAATATATGGAGCACCTCCCTGAAAGAGCAAATGCTTCAGCCAGCGGACGATTCTAAATACAAAAACTACTTTCAACAAATGAGGGACTATATGGATGCCCAGAGAGCAAATTACGGAGATCCTCATACGGTTGCTCGGCTTGTTGTCTCACTTGCAGAGAAAAAGAAGCTCAAACGACTGAGATACCTCGTTGGAAAAGGTGTTCGTCTTTCTCTCATAGCAAAGTGGCTCTTGCCTTGGCATCTGTGGGAACGCATCGTTTTACGGACTCTTCTCTCGAAAAAGTGAACATAACAAAAACAGGTGGATCTCATTCATCCACCTGTTTTTGTTTTATTCGTTATCAGATTGTCCGAGGGTAATATCTAGCTTTTTGTTCTTCCCTTCACGAATGACCGTCATCGTTGTTTTATCACCGATTTTGGTTTCTTTGTAAAGGATTTCTTTTAGCTGAGAGCTGTTCGGCACATCTTTTCCTTTAAACTGAATAATGACATCTCCGGATTTCACTCCTGCTTTTTGTGCAGGTGATCCTTGTGATACATCTTTCACGTAAATGCCTTTACCGATTTGTTTATCAAATAACCCAAGCGTGTTTTGCTGATAAGTTTCTGGCACTTGCTCAAGGTCAATCATTTGTACGCCAAGATATGGGCGCTCAACTTTTCCATTTTTCAGCAACTCATCTACGATTGGTTTCACATCGTTACTTGGGATAGCAAATCCGAGTGCTTCAACACCGCTTTCACTAATTTTCAAGCTGTTGATGCCAATCACTTGACCGTTCGTGTTAATGAGCGGACCCCCACTGTTCCCCGGGTTGATCGCAGCATCTGTTTGCAAAACATTCATCTCGACAGTCCCAGATGATGTATTGGCTTCAACGGTCCGATCGATCCCACTGATAATTCCTTCTGTCACAGTACCTGAGAACTGCGCACCGAGCGGATTCCCAATGGCGATCACTTTATCCCCAGCACGTAGCTTAGAGGAGTCGCCAAAGCTTGCCACCTTGTCGATGCCATCAGAATTGATTTCAACAACAGCTAAATCTGTCATGACGTCACTGCCTACAAGTTTAGCTTCTTTTGTTTTTCCATCATATAAAGTGATCTTTATTTTATTCGCGCCTTCAACGACGTGGTTATTTGTAATAACATAAGCCTTTTTCCCGTCCTTTTTGAAAATGACGCCAGAACCTGTTCCTGCTTCAGCCTCGGTTGAATCCCCGCTAAGACCAAATGAGTTTTGGGTAGATTGATAGTTTGATACACCTACAATGGTCGGTTCTAAATCTTCCACCATATCTGCTACATTGGTGGCATTGGTGATTTGTTTTGTTGAGAAATTATCTGACGTTGCCGTTTCACTCGAAGCTGTTTGGGTTTGAGTGTTGCCAGCTGTGTCCTGCGACTGTGGCAAAAGCGGCGTAATGCCAAGGACAAGCCCTCCACCAATAATCCCTCCAAGAATAGGGCTCAGCCACGCCGCCTTACGTTTTTTCTCCTTTTTAGAAGCACGATCATCTATCACTTGAGGTGCACTGTTTGTCACACGCTCTTGTGTTGCAGATGTTTCGTCCTCATGATGGTGAAACGTGAGCTCGTTCTCTTTTTTAGGTTCGTCTATTTGTTTCTCATTCTCTTGATGTGTTTCTTCTTGATGATTCATATTCTTTTCTTCATCTTCTCTACGGTAATCCATCGCTTGCACTCCTTTGCACCATTTTCATTAAAATCCTGACATTCAATATGTGGAGATTGGACTCATGCCCTCTTAATGGAAAGATTATTGAATATTCTCTTGGCAATATGTCAAATTATATAATACTTGTTCATAGAAAAAAAGCAAGGTGCGCACATTGGTGGAGAGCACCTATTGATTCGCTTATTGTCTATGCCCTTTTTTCCCTTGAACCTATCATAATCAAACATTATGGGATAATGATGAGAAGAATATGTGAAATTGTGAAAAAAGCATGTGATTGTTGACATGCCGCCTTTGTCTCCCGTTATAATGACGTTGAGAGGATGTGGGTGACCTTGTCGTACACCATTTATTTAGTGGAAGATGAACAAAATTTAAATGAATTACTCACCAAATATTTAGAGAGTGAAAAATGGAATGTCTCCTCATTTTTAACTGGAGGAGCGGCACGTCAAGCAATGGACAAGCCGCCACACTTATGGATATTGGATATCATGTTGCCTGATACAGACGGCTACACACTCATTAAAGAAATCAAAGCCGTATCACCTGACGTACCAGTCATTTTCATTTCAGCACGTGATGCAGATATTGATCGTGTCCTCGGTTTAGAGCTAGGAAGCAGTGATTATATTGCGAAGCCCTTTCTCCCCCGTGAACTGATCATCCGCGTGCAAAAGCTACTGGAACTTGTGTATAAGAAGAGCGACACTCTGCAACCAAACGTTACAGCTGTTTCCTCCTACCTCATTCATGAAGACATTAGAGAAGTGTACGAAGGGGATGAATTGATTAATTTAACCTCAAAGGAGTTTGACTTATTGCTTTTATTTACACATCATCAAGGACATGCTTTTTCTCGTGAAGACATACTCATCAAGATTTGGGGCCACGATTACTTTGGGACAGACAGAGTTGTCGATGATCTTGTGAGACGGCTACGCAAAAAAATGCCTGACTTAAAAGTCGAGACGATTTATGGGTTTGGCTATAGGATGCCAAAGGGATGAAGAACAAACCACTTGCTTTTCAAATTTGGGTCGTCATCTCAGGCATTTTATTGACGATCTCAATCGTCCTGATCTTTTTATTTTCAAACACATTACGCAACTTCTTCACGAATGAAATATATAAAAATATTGAAAATGAGCAGCAGGTGTTAACAGAATACCCTCTGAATCGAGATGGCTCACCAAAATCAACACCAGAAAATCGCTCGGTTCAGCATATTCTGATCCCATCAGATGAATTGAATCAAATGGCGCAGTTTTTCCCACATGCGTTTATTGAGAAAGTACAATCCTTTTTGAAAAAACAAAAAAGCGTGACGAAACGCTATTCGGAAGAAGTCAATGGCGAATATATCTTTTTTGTGATTAAGAAGATATCAACAGGAAACACTCAATATATTCTTCTGTCCTATGCACCGGACTCTTATCGTGATGATCTGTCCTTCACATTGTTTAGACAACTGATTTTGATCTTAGGCACTGTCATTTTACTTAGCTGGATACCATCGATTTGGCTAGCCCGCTACTTATCTCGACCGATTGTGACGTTTGAAAAACACGTGAAGCGGATTGCACAGGAGGATTGGGACGACCCGGTTATTGTGGATCGACAAGATGAAATTGGCAAGCTCGGTCACACGATTGAAGAAATGAGACAAAAGCTGATTCAGAAAGATGAAACGGAACGAACACTATTGCAAAATATATCACATGACTTAAAGACACCCGTGATGGTTATCCGCGGCTATACCCAATCGATTAAAGATGGTATTTTTCCAAAGGGAGATCTTGAACAAACGGTGGAAGTCATTGAAGGTGAAGCGGAAAAACTTGAGAAGAAAATCAAAGATTTGCTTTACTTAACAAAGCTTGATTATTTATCAAAGCAACATCCGTCACATTCTTCCTTCCTCTTGAGTAATACGATGCTAGAAGTGGTCGACCGTATTCGCTGGTCGAAAAATGAATTGCAGTGGAACGTGGACTTAGATGATGAGGCTACACTTGAAGGCGATCCAGAACAATGGAGCAAATTATTTGAAAATGTACTAGAAAATCAACTTCGCTACGCGGAAAGGAACATTGACATTGACATGACGCAAGAAGAGGATCAAATCCTTATCGTCATTCGTAATGATGGTCCTCCCATCGAAGAACATATGCTATCCAACCTATACGAACCTTTTAGTAAGGGAAAAAAGGGCGAATTTGGTATTGGATTAAGCATCGTCAAAAGAATTCTTTCAATGCATCAAGCGTCCATATCCATTGATAATGATGATATCGGTGTACGGTATACGATGACTGTTCCAAAGAAGAGACTGTAGGCATTGACCGCAGTCTTTTTTTAAATGAATGAATACCCATTGAAATCACGGTATGTGGCTTTGATTTTCTTACCCGCCTGAACCATCCATTTCTTTTCTATCGTTGTTTCTTTCGGCATTTTCACTTTTTCTACTTGAATTCCTTTTGTTCGCAAACGTCTGATCATATCATCCATTTCTCTCATGGAACATCATCCTTTCACATTTTTTGACCAGTTGGTCACCTTACTTTATAATATAAAGAATTACACTGTAAAATACAAGTTACAATCTGATTAATTTTTGAAAACTTTCTTGGTTTATGACCGATAAGTCACATCTCTTTGCATACGTTTCCCGAGACATTTGTCTCATGGTAAGAAAGGATGTCATACATATTGAAGAAGAAAGAAAAAATGATGATCGAAGCTGGCATGAAATTATTTGCTAGTAAGGGCTATAATACAACGTCTGTCCAAGAAATTGCGGATGAATGCCAGATGTCAAAGGGTGCTTTTTATCTATACTTTAAATCAAAGGAAGCACTGCTCATTTCGATCTTGCATTACTATTACGATAAGGTATTTACCCGAATTCATGATGTTCAAACAGAGGGCGGCACACCAAAAGAAGCCTATCGCAAACAACTCACTGTCTATTACGATAATATTTTACAACAAAAGGACTTTATTAAAATGCAGCTGAGTGATCGTGCACTTCCACTGAATGAAGAAACACAGCAGCTTGCTAAACAAATTAGGCTCGCGACGATCCGGCTTCACATCGATAACATCAAACAAGTCTATGGTGACGCTGCCATTCCTTATATGGCGGATCTCTGTTTAACCATTGAAGGCATGAGTCATGTCTATTTTGAGCTAGCGATTTTATATGACTTTCAGCTAGAGGCAGAAGAGCTTGCCACAACGATGATTCACCGTATCGATGATTTAATGGTGGGAATGATGAACCGAAAAGATCATCCGCTTATATCTGTTGATCAAGCTAGCGATTGGTTTGGACCGATCTATAAACGTTCCTTTGATCCGTTGACAGAGGCTCTTTTAAAGGAGTTAAGCGAACTCGCAGAAACCCATTATGAAGTGAAAAATGAGCCTGAGTTATTCGAAGCACTCGGGATTTTAGAAAATGAGTTGAACAAGCAAAAACCAAGACAAGTCATTGTCAAAGGCATGCTCTATCAACTGAAACTGTTCACACCGCTTCAATCCATCTCTGAATCACTCTTACGCACAATGAAAGAAGATCATCTATAATTTTTGTAAAAGCTATTGATAACAAAAAAAACAGGGGCTACTCTGTAAAATTAAGGACAAGTGATTGTAACTCTTTATATACAGAGTAAGTGTTTGTCTTTAATGTCAAACATTAAATGAAAATTAAGTACATCACTTATATATAGTGGTGTATTTTTTTGTTTATTAGATCTCTAAATGACCTCATTCACTACCACAACTATGTAATAAAGTTAATTATTTACATCAGTAATAATGTTGCACTATAATAAGAACATATATTCCTGAAACATACATTCTTACGAGGGGTGTTGTAATGACGAAATTTTATTCAGTAAAAGAGGTAGCTGAAATTATTGATGATCCTTACCTCCCTTCTCAGGTCTATCAAGCAGGGAAAAAGGTGAACTGGTCACTGAGGGAATTGGTTATAGCTCGTTGCTTTTTGAAACAGGAGCAAGAGCATCAGAGGTTATACAATTAACTATTGGCAATTATCGCTCACGTAAAAGTTTTCAAGAAGCCAGTGCGTTTAATAAAGGAAGTCACGGCAAAAGAGTGAAATTTATTCGATTTAGCAAAGAGACTGTAAAGTTGCTGATGCAATTGGGAGAAATGAATAAAGATATGTGTACAATAGTAAGGAAATGGGGAATTCTTTTGTTGTTAATTATTATTGCGGCTTTATTTTTTCTGGGGATTACTTCTATTTCCTACCACCAAGAAGTTTTTTCCTTATTTGTATTGATGGGATTATTGATTTTGTTATTTGTCAATAAAGAAAAACGATTCGTTAAATCACTACTGTTATCGTTTCTAATCGGTTTTGTGATATTTACGGTTTCTAATGATTTTGTTGGAACGATGAATATTCCAAAGGAAATAAAAATCATTCTTAATCGTCTTTTTCTTGTTTTTATCATTATAGGAATCGTTTTTAACCATCTTTTCTTTAATAAGAAGGTTTCTTGGTACAACGAAAAACCCGATTGGAAAAATCCTATCGTCTTACCGTTTCATCAAGTTAATACATTTTGGTTTTGGATGATTGGAATAGTTGTTAATGTAATTATATATGTGTTTTTTATTGTTCAAAAGGATATAGAGTATTTTCAAATGCTATTATTGTTTTGTTTATTTTTTTCACTTATTAATGCAGTTTTTGAGGAAGTTATTTGGAGAGGGATATTGCTTTCGACTCTTAAGGAACACACATCTACAGGGTATGCTGTTATCGTTACAAGTGTTGGTTTTGGACTTCTCCATCTCTCAATTGGTTTTTCTATTTCTCTCAGTTTGTTAATTTCAGTTGCAGGGGTCATTTACGCATTAATCACACTTAAAACAAACAGTATCTATCCGAGTATTGTTTTTCACATCGTAATTAATATTGGAATGGTATATAGCGGATTTATAATCTAACAAAAAATTTTGTGATGGTAAAATAGGTTTTAACGAGATTTTTTTAAGTAAATATGGACACGAAATTCGTTCAAAATTAAAGGAACGAAAAATATTTTATTGAGCTAACTGGGCAGGTTAATACATTGTGATATGCACTTAAACTATAGGGTAGCGTTCGTACAACAACATGATAATTTCTTGTTGTAGTAAATGGGGTCATTTGTAGTACAAAAAAGGATAGATAGAGCATATTTTATTCTGCTCATCTATCCTTTTTAAATTACCCCTTAAATGTCTGACATTAAATAAAAATATAATGTTATTAAGGGTTTCAAGAAATATCTTGACTTTTAATAAAAAGTAACGCCTTGTTTTTTATTTTGCTTTTGGTGTGACCATTTCTTCTGGTTTCACAAACTGTTCAAACTGCTCTTCTGTTAGAAGTTCTAATTGAAGTGCTGCTTCTTTTAATGTTAATCCTTCTTTGTGCGCGAGTTTTGCAATCTTCGCTGCATTCTCATACCCGATGTGCGGATTGAGAGCTGTTACAAGCATTAATGAGTTTTGCAAGTTCTTCTCGATTGTTTCAAGGTTTGGCTCAATTCCCATCGCACACTTATCATGGAACGAGTTCATGCCGTCAGCCAGTAATTCAACTGATTGCAAGAAGTTATAGATGATGACTGGTTTAAATACGTTTAGCTCAAAGTTTCCTTGGCTTGCTGCAAAACCGATGGTGGCATCATTCCCCATCACTTGAGCGACAATCATCGTTAACGCTTCACTTTGAGTTGGGTTCACTTTACCTGGCATAATAGAGCTTCCTGGCTCATTTTCAGGAATGTTCAATTCGCCAATTCCACAACGCGGACCACTTGCAAGCCATCTTACATCATTGGCAATTTTCATTAAATCAGCCGCAAGCGCTTTGAGGGCACCGTGTGCATACGTAATTTCATCATGGCTTGTCAGCGCATGGAATTTGTTTGGTGAAGAATTGAAAGATTGACCAGTGAGCTGACTGATTTCTTCTGCTACATAGTTGCCGAACTCAGGATGGGCATTAATCCCTGTACCTACAGCCGTTCCACCAATTGCAAGCTCTCTCATTTTTTCAGTTGATTCTAAAATCATTTCTTTCGAACGGTCTAGCATGTAGACCCAGCCACTAATCTCTTGGCCAACTGTAAGCGGTGTTGCGTCTTGTAAATGCGTACGCCCAATTTTGACGATATCTTGAAATGCTTTTGCTTTCTCATCAAGCGTCGCTCTTAATTGATCAATGGCCGGCACTAATTTGTTGTATACAGATAGAACTGCTGCTACGTGCATAGCCGTTGGGAATGTGTCATTTGAACTTTGACTGCGGTTTACGTCATCATTCGGGTGAATGCTGAATTCACTATTTTTATCTTTTAAATACGCAGTCGCTCTATTTGCTACGACTTCGTTCATGTTCATGTTACTTTGCGTTCCACTACCAGTCTGCCAAACAACAAGCGGGAAATGCTCGTCGTACTTACCGCTGATGATGTCATCACATACAGCTGCAATGGCTTCTGCCTTTTCCCCTTCAAGGTTGCCAAGACGTTCATTGGCAATCGCTGTGCTACGCTTCAAAATTGCAAACGCATTCACAACTTCCTTTGGCATTTTCTCAGAACCGATTTTGAAATTTTCTCTGCTTCGTTGTGTTTGTGCTCCCCAGAACTTGTCCTTTGGCACCTTGATTTCGCCCATTGTGTCTTTTTCGATTCTAAATTCTGTCATTATGTATCCCTCCATAGCTTCTCATCATTCAACTCTATTCTATACAAAAAACAAAAATCCTTTAAGCGTTTTCAATTAAAATTTTATCTTTATTTTAATTTTAGTTCAATATAAACCCGAACATCTTTTGAATATTTATATTTTGGGTTCGTTTTACCGTAATCCTTTGAGGTATATGTCACCTCATAATGCTTGTCAAACGATTGTAGAATACGGTCAATCTCTTCTTTTGTACCTGCTAAACGAATTTGTGCCATTTTGTTTCCTCCAAAACCCTCATTCTTTCTTTTACCTCAAAATAATGTAACATAGAATATTGTTTTTTCAAGCAGGACATAATAAGAAAAAATTTTGATAAGGCGGGTGATCCTTTTGAATCAGACTCCACTTAAAGAGCACTTATATGACAATCTCTCCATCATTCTCCCGCAACTAAAAGATATGGACGACTTGATCCATGAGAAAAAAACCTTACCTCACGGACAAACGATTTACTATTTATACATAAACGAGATGAACAATGTAAACAAGATTCAAACCTTTTTAACAAATTTTTCGGAGGATCATGCATCTCTCACAGAAGAAAAGCTTAAAACCCATTTGTCTTTGATGACCAATCGTTCAGTTAACACTGCTGAAGAATTGATCGACGCTATTTTCCAAGGTCATTGTGTCGTCCTTATCAATGGATTTCAACATGCTTATATTTTAGATTCAAACGAAACAAAGAAACGAGGAATATCAGAGGCCACAACAGAAATGGTTTACAGGGGACCTAAGATTGCCTTCATTGAAGATATCAATACTAATTTGGCTCTCGTCAGACAGCGTTTAAAAAACCCTCGCCTTAAAACAGTGGACATGAAAATAGGAAAAAAGAAATATATCCAAACCACTATTATGTATATCGATGGCATGGCTGAAACATCGGTATTAAAAGAGGTGAAAAAACGGCTGAAGCAAGTCACGATAGATGATTTGCAGGATTCAGGTGTATTACAAGAGCTCATTGAGGATAATGTGTACTCTCCCTTTCCGCAAATACAAAATACAGAACGCCCCGATAAAGTCTCATCTGCATTAAATAATGGGCGTGTGGCTATTTTTGTCGAGAACTCTCCTTTTGTTTTAATTGTGCCAGCTTCTCTTGCCACAATTATGCAGTCACCTGATGATTACTATGAAAGGTGGATTTCCGCATCTCTCGTTCGACTCCTACGGTTTACATCTATCTTGATCACATTGTTTTTATCAGCCTTCTATATTGCGCTTGTCTCTTTCCATCAAGGTCTATTACCAACGACATTAGCCATTTCAATCTCTAGCACAAGAGAAAATGTTCCGTTTTCTCCTATTGTGGAGGCACTGATAATGGAAGTCACAATTGAGCTATTAAGAGAAGCTGGCTTTAGATTGCCCAAACCAATCGGTCAAACCATTGGGCTTGTAGGTGGTGTGGTGATTGGACAGGCTGCCGTACAAGCGCATATCGTCAGTTCGGTCATGGTCATCATCGTCAGTGTCATTGCACTAGCTTCCTTTACTGTTCCTCAATATGAAATGGGGATGTCCTTCCGGGTGCTTCGCTTCGTGGCTATGTTTGCTGCGGCTACATTCGGTTTATTTGGGATTGTCTTATTTATGCTCATATTGCTCACACATCTCACTAGGCAAAAGAGTTTTGGCACACCTTATTTCTCGCCAAACTTTGTCTTTAGTTACAAAAATGAAGACAATTCCATTATTCGATTGCCTTTGAAAAACCAAAAGAAAGGGGAACAACATGGTCAATCATAAAGAGTCCGTCACAAGCTACCAAGCATTTGCCATCATTTCAAATGCAATACTCGGTGCCAGCATGCTCATTTTGCCAAGAACCATGGCTCAGGTAAGCGGTACACCCGATGGTTGGATTACACTCCTATTGATGACCGCCATTTATATCATGTTCATTTATGTAAATGTCCTCATGATGAAAAGGACGCCATTCTCTTCTTACTTTGATTATACAAAAGAAGGCCTTGGAAAATGGATAGGGTCTGTCATCAATGTCATCATTATTATTTATTTCCTTGGGGTCGCAAGCTATCAAGTACGTGCGATGTCTGAATTGGTCAAGTTCTTCCTTCTTCAAAACACCCCGATAGCCATGACGACCCTTAGCTTCATACTGGTCGGATTATATCTTGTCACGGGAGGCATTGGTGATATCGCAAGACTGTTCCCATTTTTTCTGATTGTCACGCTGATTATATTATTTATCGCATTCGGCATTAGTCTGCAAGCGTTTGAGTTAGATCATCTTAGACCTGTTTTAGGTGACGGCTTCACCCCTGTCATGAAGTCATTCAACACTTCGAGTATCTCTTTTGTTGGCATTGAAATGTTGCTTTTTCTGCCTGCTTTTATGAACAGTCAAAAACATACGTTTGCATACAGCACTTTTGGTTTTTTGATTTCTTCGGTCATTTATATTTTCACCTATGTGCTTGTCATTGGAGCGCTGACAGTGAAAGAGACCGCTACGTTAACGTGGCCCACAATTGCCTTATTTCAATCGTTTGATATCCATGGGATTTTCATTGAACGTATTGAGTCACTTTTACTCATCGTATGGCTTGTCCAGCTATATACAAGTTTTGTTATATACACATTCTTTGCGGCAATGGGCGTCTCCAAGCTGACTAAGCTCCCTAAAATCATGGTGCTCGCTCTCTTGACAATCATCCTTTACTTTGCCGCCATTTTACCAAAAGACGTCAACATTGCACGAGATTATTTGGTCTATATCAACTATTTATTCTACCTTTTATTCGGCATTCTTCCCTTCTTGCTATTTGCCATCGTGTATCTGAAAAGGAGGCGGAAAGCTTCATGAAAAGGAAAGCCACATGGTCCCTGCTGACCCTTGTCTTGTTATGCGGATGCTGGGATAGTACAAACATTGAAGATTTGAACATGGCGATTGGCTTTGGTGTTTCTAAAGGGGATGCAGGTCATAAATTAAAATTATCCATGCAAGTATTGATTCCTCAAAAGATTAGTCAGGAATCAGCCGTAAAAGACCCGACCAAAATTATTGAAACAAGTGGGGATTCGATGCACCAAATCTTTCGATCCACCTCTCTCAAAAGCCATCGAATTTTTGCACAACAGTTGCAGGTTTATTTATTTTCTCAAGATCTGATTAATGAAAATAATTTCGATATGGTCATTAACCAGTTTATTCGAGACAATGAAACGCGTAGAGGTAGCCTTGTTTTCATGACGTCTGAAAATCCCAGTGAACTACTTAAGATCAGTAGTGACGGACAGCCAGCCTCTTCGACCTTATATGATATTACGGCGAATGCAAAAACAACCATTGATATGTTCAAATCTGTCTCATTAGGGGACATATCATCTTCGTTGCAAAACAATGTATCATTTGCCATTCCAAAAGTGAGTGTAGATCAAGGGAATTTAAAAGTCGACGGTGCATCCATCATTAAAAACAATCGCTTTTCCACCAATATTTCCGCAAAAGCGGTTGAATCCTACAATCTGTTGACAGGGAATGTAGACGGAGGGATTATTGAATTCCAACATGATCATGCGATTTACTCGTTTGAGATCTTTAGATTAAAACACAAAATTCAAACGAGAAGATCAAGAAATGGGCGATATACATTTGATGTATCGATCAAGGTTGACGGAAGACTGTCTGAGGATTGGAATGAACGTCAGAATGCTTTTAATGAGAAATATTTAGGTGAAATCGAGAATCTGGTGAAACATAAAATAGAAAAGAACGTGAAGAATTTCATTGAGGAATTGCAGCAAGAGATTAAAGCAGATATTTGTGGTTTTTATCAAAAAGCGAGTATTGCGTATCCGAAAGATTTTCGAAAGGAAGCGAAGCATTGGGATGAGATCTTTAGTGAATCTGAAATTCATTACAAAGCAGATGTAAAAATCCGTGACTTCGGGACTAAGGGCGCAACACAACCTTTATAGAATATGTTAGAATGGTAAGAAAAAAAGGGTGTCAATCATGAAACGAGCTTTACTTTCGGCCGGCATTTTATTTTTGACTTTAGGAATTCTTCTGTTAGTTGTTGTGTTCTTACAGTCAAAAGAAGATTTCTTCATTGAAGCCGACAGCATTTCGAGCACATTACTGATCGTGATTTATTATGGACAAACCCCAGTGCTCCTTTTCATTGGAGGCGGTTTATTCATTGGATTATCACAGATCATTGATTTGCTAGAGAAAAAAGCAGCAGTGGCAAAGGAGAGCGTCAAGCTATTATCCGAAATGAAGAAGACCCTGGAAAATAAATCGGCCGAGGAGCAGGAGGCTTTTCCCGTTCCTGAACTCCATCAACTATCCGAAGAACGTCCCATTACAGGACAGAAGGATTAAATTCACATGTTCTAGCAGCTTTCATTTGAAAGCTGTTTTTCATTTGATGAGTTTATGACGATGTGCATAAACGGCCGCTTGGGTTCGATCCTCTACCTGAAGCTTTGATAAAATATTCGTAATATGCGTTTTCACTGTTTTAATCGTAATAAATAGTTCTTCAGCAATCACTTTATTCGATTTCCCATCAGCGATGAGCTTTAATATTTCCATTTCTCTTGCGGTGAGTGAGTCGTGAAGGATCGATCCATTGGATGAATGACGGAGCTTATTCATCATCTTCCCTGCCACTTTCGATTCAAGCCGTGGCTCTCCTACGCTAGCAGAGCGAATGGCATCAGCGATTTCTCCTGCCTTCGATGTTTTTAATAAGTAACTCAAAGCACCTGCTTCAATCACTGGATAGACTTTATCATCATCAATAAAGCTAGTCAGGACAATAATCTTGGCATCATCTATTTGCTCACAAATTCTTTTGGTCGCCTCGATGCCATCCATTCCTTCCATGACCAAATCCATTAAAATGACGTCTGGCTTTAACTCAACCGCTAACTCTACACCTCTTTGTCCATCCGACGCCTCACCGATGACTTCAATATCAGGCTGTGCCTCTAAAAAGGCAGCAAGCCCCATTCTCACCATTTCGTGATCGTCAATTAAAAGCACTCGAATCATCAAATGTTCTCTCCTTTTTCTTCAACAAAAATAGGAACTTTTACATCAATTTGTGTTCCTTTCCCCTCAAATGACATAATCTCTGCGACACCGCCTACTTCACTCGTTCTTTCTCTAATGGATTCAAGGCCGTAGGAGGCTGTCTTCACATGATCAGTCTGAAAACCAATGCCATTGTCGATAATCTTTAGCTGAACTTGGCGATTTCTAATCAGTAGGCGAACTGTGACCTTTGTAGCCTTGGCATGCCTAAATACATTTGATAAGGCTTCTTGAACAATACGGAACAGGTGGTCTTCCACCCCTTTAGATAAAGGTACATCGTCTTCTATTTCCCAATCAATATCAATCGGCTGCTTCGCTTGGAATTCATTGAGTAACTCAATCAAGCCTTTTTTTAAATCTTTCCCTTCAAGGGTAATCGGTCTCAAATGCAAGAGTAGTGCTCGCATCTCACTTTGAGCATCTCCTGCCATCCGTTCGACAAGACCCATTTGCTTTATAACCTTTTCATCCTTTTCTTTCATTCCTTCCAGAATGGCAGAAGTCATCATCGAGATCGCAAATAACTGCTGACTCACCGCATCATGCAGGTCACGTGCCAAACGCTGACGCTCTTCTGAGACAACGGATTTCTTCATTTGAACTTGCCATTCAGCCCGTTCATTCGAGAGCTTTTGCAAAGAGGCTACTTGCATTTCAACTCGTTTCGCCATCTCATTTAACTGATCGGCCGCCAAACCAATTTCGTCGTCACCAAGAGACGGTAGTCTATATGCAAAATTCCCATTTTCAAACTTCAAAATAGACTCGATGAGCTGATCTAGCCTCTTCTTATGCTGATATCCGAACACATACCCCGCTGACACACCAATGGTGAGACTAATGATGAGTAAAATACAAACAAACGGGATGCCAAACCATCGGGTAGAGAGCAGCATCATTGGATCAAGCTGATAATAAAAAACCACCGGGAGTGTCGTCATGATGACAATTCCGAGCGAGACGCCAACTGCGAGTCGGACAGATTGCCACTGGATGCCTAAATGCAATCTCCTCATAAGTACCTCACATCCACATCTCCAATGAGAAGAGAGATGGAAATTTTCACTTTCCGTTTGCTCTCATCGTAATCATTCGTCATCACATACACTTTACTACCGAATCCGCTTCTCTTTTCATCAATGATCTTCATATCGCCAATCGCAGCAGAAGCGCTCACACACACTTCAATATCCTGAGGCACATAAATATCCACATCTCCAATGAGACCGCTGATGACGATCGTACTCTCTTCTTCTGCGATGATCGCCTTTGATAAATCAATTTTGACATCACCAATGAAGCCTGAAATTGTTAAATCACTTAATTGAAACGGCTTTTTCATGAGTCTGACTTCACCAATAAAAAAGTCATGCTCTTTACGCGGTTTTGTTTGGCTCTTCGTTTTCTTTTGATCGCTCTTTTTTTCGAGATTTACTTTCAGTGAAGGCTTCTTCTCTTCTGTTGATTCCTTTTTGTCGACATCAAAGACTGGTTTATTCTTCAATAAACGATAGCCAGCATAGATCAAAAAGGCAGCAAATAAATAACCTGTTAGGCTAAACGTAATATTTAATAGAAACTTTAAGAAAAGAAAACCGGCAAAAATATAAGAAACTGAACCGAGCCAACGTTTGGATCGTGAGTGCAACCAGTAGCCAGCAAGAGCAAAAAACACTGGCCAAAACAGGTCAGCCCCGATTCCAATGATTTTGAGAAAAAGATTGATACCAAAAATCACAACAATGATCCCTAAAATTTGATTTCTTGAAAAACGCAGTTGACTCGCCTCCTTCCTTTCTTAAGTTCATTAACGTAGTTTTAGCTCTCCACTTGTCATCTCGATATCGACGATGTGTGTCCCTTTTCCTCTCGTACCAGTAAAGCTTCTACCTTCACTGTCCACCTGATCAAACCCATAGGAATGATCGACACGTCCACTTGTCTTTTTTGTTTGAACTGTGAAGTCTCCGTTATCTGGTAAGTTAAACTTCGCACTGCCTGATGTCATTTGAAAAGAGACAGGCGATTCAATTGTATCAAAGCTGGCAGTCAATCTGCCGCTGGTGATCCCTAATTGGAGCTGTCCTCTTACATCTTTGATATCAGCACGACCTGATGTCGCATTGATGTCACTATCCTCTGCATCGATATGAGACACAGCAAGTCTGCCAGATGTAGCTTTGATGTCAACACTTTTCGCAGAGAAATTCTCAGCTGTCAAGCGTCCGCTCGTTGATTTGAGGGTCACATCTTGAAGAGCCAACTTCCCTTCTCCATCAAATTCACTCACACCACTTCCACCTGTAATCTTCACATTTTTATGGTAATCTGTCGGAATTTTGATTATGAGTTCTCCCTTTTCAAATCTAGAGAAAAATAAGAACCCTTTGTTTTCAGCACGAATGTTGAATGTACTCCCTGTTTGCTTCGCATACATCTTGCCATTTCCATTGAGAACGGATACAGAAATATCTGATCGATCCTCCGGTTCTACCTTCACCCGAAATCGAGAAAGTGAGACATCGATTTGCTCAATCTCTTGACTCTTCGCTGAAGCTGTTGTGACCGGTTTTTCACGAGAGAAACTCAAATTAAAAAGATCCCCATTTTTAAATAACATCCCAATGATAAGAAAAACACCTGCAAATATACAAATTAGACCAATTAATCGTTTCATTCACATACCATCCCTTTATTCTGTGACCTTTTTATTATAAGGAAAAGTGAAACAGAAAGAAATCAATTATCGGAAGAAAAAACATGCTTTTCTCCCGATTTGACACATTCCCTTAGTTTGCTTGTGGTTTAGGTTCCTTTTGTAGTGTGAGCTTCTGCCATTCCTTTTCAACTTCATCTGCGTAATCAAGATGAGCATAGGCGCCTTGCTCTGAAAATTGTGCATAACTGCCCGCTTTTGTTTCCATTTCCTCAATCCGGTGTTCCATTCGCAAAAATTCCTTATAAGCACTCTCACTATCTACTTTATTGATTGATTCGTTCATATGCAGTTTTGCTTGGGCGGCATTTGCTCTTGCAATCAGTGCCTGCTTCTTGTCTTTAATATCTCGCAGCTTCGTTTCCAAATGCTGCAATTGCTCTTTCAGCTCTTTCAATTGTTTCGCAGATTGCTGATGAGCATCCTTATATTCTTGATATTTCTCTTCGAAATACTTCATTTCTGTCAGTGCTTTTCTTGCAAGTTCTTCTTCTCCCGCATGAAACGCAAGCTCAGCTTGTTTCTTACGCTTACCTGCGAATGCCTCTGTTTCGTCTGCCTTTCGTAAAAAACCTTGCTGAATCGTTTGCTGCTTGATGATTGCATGTTTTGCTTTGGCAATATCATCTTCCATATCACGAACGTATTGATTGAGCATCACACGTGGATTCTCCAATTTATCTAATCCTTCATTGACCGTTGCTACAAACATATCTCTTACTCTTCTTAAGACCATTTTATGATCCTCCCTTTATTTTTTCTTTAAAAAATCTTCCCATTCTTGATCAAATGACGTCTGAATGGGTTCTTCCATGCTCGGAACGGTTTCTCGTTCCGTATATGACCTTCTTGATGTACCCTTTCCTGATTCGCCATTGATCATCTTCCATCCATAGTAGAGGAGTGCCCCTGCAATTGCGATGCCGATTAAAAATGGCAGCGATTGTACGACGAACAACACTCCGATCACGGCTATAATAGTGCCTGCCGTTTTACTGCCTTTGTCATACTTTTTCACACCTACATAGATCAACCACGCCCCAATGATGCTTGGGATCAGCCCTCCCAATGAACCACCAAAGAAGATGGATATCCCTACTAACATAAGGATCAAACCGATGATTGTTTTACCAGTGATATTCACCTTTACGCCTCCTTTCTAACTCCTTGCTTTCACTATAGTCAAAAAGAAGACGTGAGAAAACGTGTTGCAGATTGATCTTTGAATGCGACCAGAGTCGTAACCTTGCTCAGACTGACTGTTTGAATCGATCAAAAAAAAGACACTCTCCTTTACGAAGAGTGTCTCTCTTATTTAGAGCGAAACACATGCGCACTGCGTTCATATTCAACATCTGCCTCACCGAGTCGATGATTCACCACACGTGCTGCTGCAAATAAATAATCAGATAGGCGGTTGACGTATGTGAGCGTTACTGCTGGAATCTCTTCCTGTTTCGCCAGCGTCACAATTTGCCGCTCTGCCCTTCTAATGACCGTGCGTGCCACATGTAATAAGGCAGCTCCCTCCACCCCGCCAGGCAAAATAAATTTGGTCAGTGAAGAGGCCTCCTCTACATACACATCCATTCTCTGTTCAAGGTCCTCAACAGATTGATCCGTTAATTTCCCCTCATGATGGGGCTTCACTGTCGCTAAGTCACCGCCGCAATCAAACAGTTCATGCTGGATGACAATCAGCTCTGACATCACATCTTGAAACAACTCACCATGTGTTCGCAAATTTGCATGCGCAAGTCCAATGAAGCTATTGGCTTCATCTAGCGTACCGTACGCTTCCACTCTAACATCATCTTTATCTGCTCTCCCGCCAATCAATCCTGTCTTCCCTTGATCCCCAGTTTTCGTATAAAGTTTCATAGGACGTCCTCCTTGTGCTGTGACTTGTTCTCTTAGTATACCCCCATTCGTTCTTGGCTCATGATCAAAAGCGAAACGAGCTTGTTCACTTTTTGATGGCATCCAATGAAGATAAGAGTTGATGGACTTTCTTTTGTAAGCGTTCGTGCGAGAGGTCATTCTGTCTCACTTTTTGTCCTTTGGCAGCAGCGATACAAAGGTGATGGATCGTGATGTTTGTCTCAAGTTGAATTAGGGACATCAGCTGTCCCATCAGCTGAACAAAGGTTCCATCTGAAATGGTCATGTCCAGCACCAGCCAAGCCGCCAGCTCTTCTTGATGACGCATTCCATAAAGGCTGAAATCGTCTTGATCATCACAGGCTGCGTATTGCTTTTGTCCATCAGATTGGGAGAGGAACAACATCTCTTCATGAACGTTCATCTGTTCACTTGTTTCACGAAGAGCATGCGTGCCCGTTCCAAGTGACCTTTTCCAAAAGAATCCCCCATTTTTCTGATGTGAGGATAAAATGCGAAGTGGCTGATCATTGGAAAACGTCATTCCTTTAGATCCATGTGTCTTCCATCGATTCGCTCGTTTCGTCTGATTTGATACAGTTGAACCTACCGCAGGCTCAATGGTGAATTGAGGATTTGCGCGAAGCGGGTGTTGCAGTGGCGTCACATTCGTGCCGTACACCCGATTGATTCGTTCAGTGGTCAGTACATGTTCTGGGGTCCCAAACATCTCAGTCTTTCCTTCATGAAGCAAGAGCAGCTGATCGCAATAAAGACTGGCTATGTTCACATCATGAAACACACCGATGACTGCTAGTTTAGAGGTAGTCGTCTCTTTTTTAATGAGATCAAGTACACTTTTTTGATAGGCTAAATCAAGAAAACTCGTCGGTTCATCTAGGAGCAAATATTCAGGTTGCTGAGCTAATGCTTGCGCTAAATACACACGCTGCTGTTCGCCCCCACTTAATTCATGGATGGATTGATCCTTAAATTGATCAATATCTGTTTGTTCCATGACGTTATTTATGACCTGTCTATCTTTCTTCGTGACCGATTGCAGCCATCCTTTTTGATAAGGATAACGGCCAAATTGAACGGTTTCTTCGACTGTGAATGAGAAGGCTTGGTCCGTTTTCTGTGGTAGTACAGCCATCCTCTGTGCAAGTGCCTTTTCCTTGTATGATTGAATGGGCTGATCGTTCAGGCGTACTTGACCACTTTCAGGTGTTAAAATACCCGCTAGCATCTTCAGCAAGGTCGTCTTACCACTTCCATTCGGTCCAAGTATACCGACAAACTCTCCTCGTTTTATCTCAAAACTAATGCCACGAATGACTTCTTTCTGACCATATCCGCCCCTGACGTCCTTCACTTGAATCATAGCTGCGTCCCCCCTCTATACCTGCGAATCAGAATCATACCAAATACGGGTGCACCAATTAACGCTGTAATGATCCCAATAGGCAGTTCCGTCGGTTCAATGATTGTACGGGATAATACATCTGCTAACACAAGAAAAGATGCTCCATTCAGCATCGATAATGGCAGAAGATGACGGTGATCGGTGATGGCTAACAGCCGGACGAAATGCGGAATCACAAGTCCCACAAAACCGATTGTTCCTGACACCGCAACCGCACTGCCAGTTAGGATCGAGCCAGCAAGAAGAACGATATATTTACTCCTTTTGACATGCACCCCTAAAAGCCTAGCCTTCTCCTCACCATACGTCATCACATTCAAATCACGTCCCATTAAAATAAGCGCAATTGTCCCAACGAGAAAAAACGGAAAAAACAAGGCGATATACCGCCATCCCCTCATAGACACACTGCCAAGAAGCCAATGAATAATGTCTTTTAAATCATCACCTGTTAAAGCAATCATTAATGAAATGAGTGCACCCAAAAAAGAGCTAAAAATCACTCCCGTCAATATTAAAGAGGAAATGCTCATGCCCCTGTGAACAAGACGCGCAAAAAAGAGAACTAGACACAACGTCACAAGCGCCGTCGTCATACTAAGAAAAGGCAGTGTAAAACGACCGAGTAAGGGGAGCTGCAAGCTGAAAAACAACGTTGCTACTGCTCCAACAGATGCCCCTTGGGATACCCCCAAAGTATAAGGATCAGCGAGGGGGTTTTTTAATAACCCTTGAAAGGCTACACCAGATAACGCCAGCGCCGCTCCGACTAACGCCGCCAAAATAACTCTCGGCAGTCGAATATTCATCATAATATTGCGATCAATCGTATCAATCGTTCCAACTTGTACACCGAATAGTTCATGAACAAATATACGAAGAATAGAAGGAATGGGAATCTCTAAGCTGCCCAGTGAGATTCCCATTCCAATACTCATCGCAAGAAACAAAACACTTAGCGTGTATACGATGATGATTTTATTTGAACGTGTCAGGATAAATGCTTTTCGCAAGTGCCTCGACTCCTTCAACCAATCGCGGTCCCGGTCTTGATGCGAGATCCGTATTCAATTGAAAGACTTGCTTTTCTTTGACTGCCTTTATGGCATTCCAGCCATCTCTTTTTTTCAGATCGGCTAAGCTTGCATCATCAATTGTGACAATGACATCAGGGTTGAGTTTGATAATCGATTCTTCCGTCATTTGCACCCAGCCAGTTTGATCTCCCGCGGCATTTTTTGCGTGGATGACTGATAACATTTCATCCATAAATGTACCCTTACCTGTTGTATAAATCTCAGGGGCACCTGACACTTCTACAAAGACTGTTTTTTGTTTGTCTTCGGAAATGACCTCTGCCTTTTTCTTCAGGTCATTCAGTTTTGATTTCATCTCGTCTACAAGCTTCGTTGATTTCTCTTTCACGCCAGCTGCTTCACCAATCATATTGATTGACTTGTACACATCCTTGAAAGAAGTCGCTTCATTCACTGTCAGTACTTGAATACCTGCTTCTTCAAGCTGGTTAAATCCTTCTTTAGCGCCCATTTGTGAGCCATGTGCCAATACAAGGTCAGGTTTTAATGAGATGATTTTCTCGACGTTAAATTCTACTCCGCCAATCTTCTCTACCTTTTCGACTTCCTTTGGGTAATGATCAGAATCTGATCGACCAACGATGCTGTCTCCAAGACCAAGTGCATAGGCAATCTCTGTATTACTCGGAATTAAAGAAACAATTCGTTTAGGCTCTTCTTTGATCTCAACGGTTTTACCAGCTGCATCTTGAATAGACACAGGAAATGCAGCAGTTGCTGTCTCTTTGTTTGGCGAACCGGTTGCTTTGTGATCTGTTTCCGCTGCACATCCAGCTAAAACACCCATCACAAGCAATAGTGATAACCATATGGTTGTGAACTTCTTCATTAATAAACCCCCTGCTTTATGTACTGCTTGACGAAATCTCCTCCGTCAATTCTTTTCTAATTTCGGAAATATTATACTACAGTGCAAATAGGTTGTATATGCGATCTCCAAAAGCGTATGTTCTTTACCTATATAGAAAAAACAGCCCGAGAAAAGGCTGTTTTCATTGATTGATTTGCTCACCATTGATCACGACTTTCTGAAAAGAAGGAGACGTGGCGTGTTCTAGTGAAAGTGGATATGTGACATCATCTATGACGCAATCCTTCATTTTGAAATGTGTCACTGGGGAATGCGAGTATGCTGCAATCTTTACCCCATATCGCCCGCCACTACTCTTCAGCCCTTCTATTTCGATATGGCGGACAATAGGACGATGAGCACCTGCATCCCCCTCCTCATACATCATGTCGATACAGACAACCTCATGCTTTAAGCTTTTGACTGTATTGTTTTTAAAATAAATATGTTCAACGGTTCCGCCCCTGACAGAGTTGGTTTTGATGCGCAGTGCTCTGTCAAGGTTTGGGCTATCCATTATATTATCCACTGCGTATACATGTCTGACCCCGCCAGAGATTTCACTCCCAATCGTCACTCCGCCGTGTCCATCACGCATTTCATTTCTGCGAATCACAATGTTTTCTGATGGAACACCGATTCTCCTGCCGTCCTCGTTTCTGCCAGATTTAATGGCAATACAATCATCCCCATTATCAAAATAACAATCTTCAATGAGCACATTCCGACAAGATTCAGGATTCACACCATCGGTATTTGGCCCGTGCCCGATGACATTGACCCGGCGGACGATGATATTCTCACTCAGCACCGGATGAATTTGCCACATAGGTGAATCCTTCACCGTTACTCCTTCAATGAGAACATGTTGACATTGGTATGGCTGTATAAAGCTCGACCTTAAATAATGCCCTTCTCCAAACACTCTTTCTTCCACAGGTATTCTTTTTTCAGCCATCTCAAACAGATGATGACGATCTTTCTCTTGAGATGGGTGACCATTTGTTCCATACTTCCAAGGCCACCAATGACATTCATCTCCGCCCCCATCCAGCGTTCCAGTCCCTGTGATGGCTATGTTTTCTGCATGGTGTGCATATATGAGAGGAGAATAATTATACAGTTCAATGCCTTCATACCTTGTCAGGACGAGCGGAAGATAATGGTCTCGATCTTGGCAGAACTTAACATATGCATTCTGTTGTAAATGAAGCTCTACGTTGCTTTTTAACTCAAGGGCTCCTGTAAGAAAGGTTCCATTAGGTATGAGCACACGTCCGCCTTTCAGGCGATGCGCGTCATCGATTGCGGACTGAATCGCCTTGGTTGAGAGCTCATCCCCTTGAGGGTCAGCTCCATATTGCAACACATTGAATTCAGGATCTGGAAATATTGGCGCTTTGATCTGCTTTAAAATAGCCTCCATTTTACTAGCTTCGTTGTCTTTCTTATTTTGTTTCACTAGCCTAGCGAGTCCGATTCCAGTTAATACTGTCCCTGCTGTGATACACATCAAATCCCGTTTTTTAGACATTCTTTCAGCCCCCATCGCCCTAAAGTGTGACACCTGTTTTAAAAATAGCCAGTTCTCTAAAATTGTTTTTTTCATGATTTAACGGTTTGCCACTCGCAACATCAATAATAGTTGAAATGAATTTTTCTAATACAACGTCCTCTGACACATCCTCCAGCAGTTCTCCAGCATTAAAATCAATCCAGTGTTTTTTTGTTTCATATAAAGCAGTGTTGGTTGATACCTTCAGTGTAGGGACAAACGTGCCAAATGGAGTTCCTCTTCCTGTTGTAAATAACACCAACTGACAACCAGAAGCAGCAAGGGCAGATGAAGCGACCAAATCATTACCAGGTGCACTTAATAAATTCAGCCCTTTTCTTGTCAACAGTTTTCCATATTTCAAGACGTCTTTAATGGCAGAAGTGCCCGCCTTTTGTGTACATCCGAGAGATTTATCTTCTAATGTCGAAATTCCCCCCGCTTTATTTCCCGGGGAAGGATTTTCATAGACGGGCTGTCGATGATCTAGAAAATATTGTTTAAAATCATTAATCATTTGCACAATATTGTCGAATGTCTCTTCCGATTCCGCTCTCTCCATTAAGATGGTTTCAGCACCAAACATTTCTGGTACTTCTGTTAAAACGGTTGTGCCTCCCTGTGCCACGATGAAATCAGAAAGCCTTCCTAAAAGTGGATTTGCGGTAATGCCGGAGAACCCATCAGACCCTCCGCACTTCAAGCCGATTTTCAGTTCAGATAACGGAATTTCTTCCCGTTGATCGCCTTTAACCGCTTCATAAATCTCTTTCAGCAAAGCAACACCTGTTTCAATTTCATCTCCTACTTCCTGGCTTCTTAAAAATTTGACCCTCTTTCGGTCATAGTCACCCAAAGTAGATTGAAAATCCGCTATATCATTATTTTCACAACCAAGTCCTAAGACGAGCACCCCTCCAGCATTCGGATGCTTCACTGCATTTTGCAAAATGGTTTTTGTCTGCTCATGATCATCTCCAAGCTGCGAACATCCATAGTTGTGCTTTAACACAAGTGCCGTTTCAAACGGGTGAATATTCCCCCCCATTTCAGCTGTAAAGATTTGAATCATTTGATCAGCGAGACCATTCACGCAACCAACCGTTGGCACAATCCACAACTCATTGCGTATACCACTTGCTCCATTTTTTCGCTTATAGCCTTTGAAGGTAAGATTCGTTTTTTCATAAGGGTTTTCCATCAAAGAAGGCTGATATTCGTAATCGAGCTTGCCTGAGAGATTGGTTTTGATATTGTGCGTATGAACCCATTCTCCAGCTGAAATAGGAGTGGTCGCATGACCAATCGGATAGCCATACTTGATGATATTGTCGCTTTTTTCAATATCAACGAATGCAAATTTATGACCTTTTGCGATCGTTTCTTTCAATACGATTGTATGCCCTTGATGCTCCAACTCTTTACCTTGCTCAAGCACTTTTAAAGCAATTCCAACGTTATCTGAAGGGTGAATCACAATAAATTCTTTCATGCTTTCTCCCCCTGATTTTCATATGGATCGTACAGCATTCGATGAACAGCGGCTTTCATCCCATGTGTATGGATAAAGGTGAGCTGATCGACGACTGCTTGAGTCAATCCTTCTATCCCCGCTAAGTTCCTTCCCCATAATTGCTGATTTGACAAAATGCAAATCGTGACCGATTTATAGGATGGATTCTTTTGATCCCAAGCTGCCTTCATTGAAGCCAAGACCGTCTCATCATCCTTTAACGAGTCTCCACATTCTCTGTAAAAATAAATGAGACTACTGAGAGCAAAGACGAGCTTAATTGGCAGCTCACTTTTCAGCTCAACGTAATGAAGGATGGATGGAAGTATGCGCGTCTGAAACTTTGACACGCCATTTAATGCAATATCCATCAATTGATGCTTCACAAATGGGTTACAAAAGCGATCCCAAACAGATTGTGTATAAAGTAAAAGTTCATCTTCAGAAAGCGGAATGCCTGGCAGCACTTCTTCCTCTAGCATGCTTCGGATGAACGGACCAACAACCTCATCATTCACAGCCTCTTTTACTGTCTTCAACCCACATAAATAGGCAATGGGCACCATCGCTGTGTGAGCACCATTTAAGATGCGTACCTTTCTCATTCGGTAAGGTGAAATATCCTCAACAAATAGCACATTTAATCCTGCATCGTGAAAGGGTAGCTCTTTTTGAACAAAGGCAGGTGCTTCAATCACAAACAGATGATAATACTCTGCCGTGACAAGCAATTCATCAGAATACCCTTCTTCCTTTTGTACAGCCTCAGCTGCTTCCTTAGAAAATCCCGGAACAATACGATCTACAAGGGTATTACAGAATGTGTTGGCTTCCTTGACCCACGTCAGAAAGGAAAGCGGCAGGTCCCACTCATTTGCCATACGAATGATATACTCTCTTAATCTATCACCGTTGCGTTCAACCAATTCACAAGGCAGGATGATAAGCCCTTTATTATGATCTCCTCTGAACGCTTTGAACCGGTGATACAAAAAAGCAGTCAGCTTCCCTGGAAAACTCGCCTGCGGTCGATCCTCCAAGCGATCCTCATGGCTAAAAGCAAGACCTGCCTCTGTCGTATTTGAAAAAACAAAGCGCAGATCCGCATTCTCAGCTACTTGTAGAAACGCTTCGTAGTCCGTATAAGTACTAATCCCTCTGCTAATGGATTGAATGATCAACCGTTCATTGACTTCCTTCTGTTCATGAAAGCCCTGGATACATAAAGTGTACAAACCATCCTGTTCATTTAAAGCTGTGACGGACCCCTTTCGAGGTGGAACCACCACTGCTCTTCCTTTAAAATCAGTGTAGTCATTCAGTTTTTGAATTTGCCAATTGATAAACCCTCGCATAAAATTACCTTCACCGATTTGCAGAATGGTCTCTGGATAAGGAGCTGCCGGGTATACTGCTTTGGATAATCGTTTCACATCATTTCCCCTCTCTGCACTCATTGCACACGTGAACATTTTTTCTTAAAAAGGTGTTGCTTCCTACACCTTTTTCACCGAGTCTCTCATCATAAGCTCTGTGTGTACATACACTTTTTTCAGATGATCCTTCTCTTGCTCTTCCCCATTCATGACTGAAAGAATGGCTTCTGCACCGAGTACGCACATTTTTTCAATCGGCTTTTTGACTGTTGTGAGTGCAGGCGTCGTGTAGGATGAAAATGCGATATCATCAAAACCGATAATAGAGATATCCTCTGGACACGTTTTTCCTGTCGCATATAAAGCATTCATCGCACCGATCGCCATATCATCATTTGAGCAAAAAAGCGCTGTTGGCGGATGATCGAGAGCCAGCAAAGCTTCCATTGATTCATAGCCACTTTTCATATGATAATCGCCTTTGATCATATATTCTTTCTTGATTGGTACGTGATGATCAATTAACGCTTGCAGAAAACCAGCTTTTCTTTCCTGAGTCGATTTAAAGCCTTCTTTTCCTTCAATCATGGCAATTTGTTTATGTCCTTGCTGAATGAGATATTGCGCTGCTTGATATGCCCCTTGACTATCATCAGCTAATATATTCATCACTTCATCACTTTCTACACGACGATTGAGCACGACAATGGGTATGCCCTGTTTTTTCACATGATGAATAAATGCTTCATCATGCTCGCTTTGACTCATGAGCAAAATGCCGTCATAACGCTGTTTATGAATTGTCGAGTAATCTTGAAAATCATCAATTCCCCTCACAAACATATTATAGTGCTCCGTCATGACACTGTTCACACCTTTTAGCGCATCAACGAAGAAACTTGAGGATGTGCCTTCTGTTAAACTCGTAAAAAACAAACCGATTGTAAATGATTTTTGTGATACAAGGCCTCTCGCATGGACATTTGGAGAATAGTTTAGTTGTTTTGCAATCGACAAAATCTTTTGTTTTGTTTTCTCTTTAATAAAAGGACTATTATTTAATGCCCTTGATACCGTAGTATGAGAGACGTTTGCCAATTTTGCTATGTCTTTAATTGTGACTGTCATGCTATTCCGCCTTTTATGATTTTTTAACATCATCTTATCATAACAACGCTTTCATTTTCTCCCCTTTTTCTTCAAGTTACCTTTCTTTTATGCTTAAACTTTGTTGCTCGGTTAAATTGAAAATATTGTTTTGCATTTTCATAGCTAATCCCTTTGACCATTCCCCCTAGTAGCGAGAGGTCATTTGGAGCTTCTCCTTTTTCTACCCACTCGCCAATCATGTCGCAAAGCAGCCTTCGGAAATATTCATGCCTTGTATACGAAAGAAAGCTTCGTGAATCCGTCAGCATGCCAATGAATCGACTGATCAGTCCGATACTGGAAAGGGCCATCATCTGCTCTGTCATTCCTTGCTTCGTATCATTGAACCACCAGGCAGTACCATGCTGGATTTTCCCAGGTGTTTCTCCATCTTGAAAGCTTCCAGCTAACGTTGAAATCACCACATTGTCTCGTGGATTTAAGGAATAGAGAATGGTTTTTGTTAACGCATGTTCTTTCTCTAATTGATCCAATAATCGGCAAAGCGGTTTCGCGATATCCTCATCATTCATCGCATCATATCCTGTGTCTGGCCCAAGCCGGTCAAACATTTTTGTATTGTTATTTCTGAGCGCATTGATATGAAGCTGCATCACCCAATCTCGCTCACAGTACGCCTTACCAAGTATAATCAATGTATGTGACTTAAATTTATTCTGCTCCACTGCTGTCAATGATTGACCAGACAGTCTTTTATCAAAGATGACTTCGACTTCTTCTTCTGTCGTTTCTTCATAGGTCATTTCATTGATAGCATGATCTGCGATCAAACAGCCCCGCTCATGAAAAAAGTCAATTCTCTTATGAAGCGCTCTCAAAAAATCTTGGTAAGTTTGGATGGATATCTCTGATACCTCCGCTAGCTGATGAACATAATCTACAAACGACTTATTCGTAATATTGAGTGCCTGATCAGGCCGAAAACCCGGCAATACTTGCACAGAAAATTCTTCTTCTCGCAGCTTTTGATGATAGTCCAACGAATCGACCGGATCATCTGTTGTCACGACGGTTTCAACATTTGATTTCACGATAAAGTCTCTCGCTCCGAAGCCTTCTCCTTGAAGTTTTGCATTTACCTTTTGCCATATGATGTCTGCGTTGTCTTCATTCAACAGCTCTTCTACTCCGAAATATCGCCTGAGCTCTAAATGAGTCCAGTGATAGAGCGGATTTCCAATCGTCATTGGAACGGTTTTTGCCCACGCTTCAAATTTCTCTTTATCTGATGCATGACCAGTTACATGGGTTTCAGGAATGCCGTTCGCTCTCATGGCACGCCATTTGTAATGATCTCCGTAAAGCCATACTTCGGTTATATTTTGGAACGTTTTATTTTCGTAGATTTCCTTTGGACTCAAATGACAATGGTAATCGATGATTGGAAGGTCTTTTGCATACTCATGGTATAACTTTTCCGCTGTTTGACTGTTTAACAAAAACTGATCATCTAAAAAGGCTTTCATCAAACTCCCCCATCTCCGTCTATCGTAATTGTTTGTTCACGTTAACAATATTATTGTAATCGTTTACAAATTCTATTTCAATGCTAAAACAAGAAAAAGCGATCTCCTTTTTGAAAAGGACATCGCTTTTTTGTTATTTTACAGGTGGTGATTTTTTTAGGATCATCGCAATCGTTGTTCCTAACTCTATTTCACTTTCCACTTGAATATCTCCATCATGCAACAGAACAAGTTCTTTTGCAATCGCTAGACCGAGTCCAGTTCCATTCGTTGGATCATTCGTATTGGTCCCTCTATAGTAGCGGTTAAACAGATGATCAACGGTTTCTTGAGCCATTCCGCGTCCATTGTCTTTCAACTCAATCCGAACTTCGTCATCCGTTTCAGATAAGATGGCTGTAATATGAGTTCCCTTTTGATTATGTTTGACTGCATTTGCTAATAAATTCTCAATTACCCGTCTGAACCAAGCTTTGTCGATCTCAAAGATGACACCATCTGTTTGATCTTCAAAAGACGACGGATAATCTTCAGAAAATGTACTTCTTGAAAACTCATCTATAATGGCTGCTAAAAACTCACCAAGCTCGACTGGCTTTCGATTAATAGGTAAGGCACCGTTCTTCAAGCGATAGGTGAGGTTTAAATCCTCAATCAAGGTTGACATATATTCTGATTTCTCACGAATCACCTGTCCCATCTCCTTGACTTCTTCTCTGGACCATTGATATTGATTTGATTCTAGCATCAGTCCATAGCCATAGATTGTACTAAGCGGTGTTTTCAAATCATGAGACAATCCTGCAATCCATTCTTCCCTTGTCGTTTGGATTTTTTTGCGGTTTGCTTCATTCTCTTTTAACGTATGAGTCAACTGATCCATTGTTTTGAGAATGTCCTCGAACAACCGGTATTCCCGCTTTATACGACCCTTTTTGTTTTTACTAACTGGAATCCCTTTTCTATTGGTTGGTTCCTGCAATTTATTTTTTGAAAGGAAAATCAGCCAGCGAATAATGTGATAGATTGGTAATCCATAGCGATAGGAGTACCACAATGTCATCACAATAATGATGGTGAGCACAAGTCCAGCGATGAGGATGGTCGTATATTGATTGAGAGCTTCTGTCTCAACATTATACAACTCGTCTGGGCTATACACTTTATTTGGCACCGATACAATCAAATACAGGTTCTTATTTACTTTGAGATACGATAGGTCATTTTTCACTTCCCAAGGCTTTGATTGGTACTTAAGCAATTCAAGGTCCGTTACGTTGCTTTTTATATTATTTTTTGAACGGATACCTTTCAGATATTTTCCTTCTTCATTAAATAAATGAACCGATCCATTCATTCTTTGCAAAAACGCCTTCGTTTTATCTGAATACTGAGAAAGTGAAGCCAGATCCTTCTCATGCTGCTTTAAATAATTGGCGACCTTCGTGCTGTCCGTTTTAAATCCATATAACACGATGTAGCTTTTATGATCCATTTCAATAGGCCAATAATACATCTTATAATCTTTAAACTCTCTTTTTTCAAAGACCTTAATCATTTCATCCTTTTGATAGGATGTTGGAATACTTTGTGGAAGATGATAGTCATAGATGCTCTGTTTCTTTGAATCAATCACTTGGAGCCAGCCGTCACGCGTTTTCACTGCCTGCTTGAGCTGATCATCCGCTTCCAATTCTCCATCCTCATTAAAGTAGAGCCAGCTCATGAGTGTATCTCCATCAGCTTTTGTTAAACCAGTTTCGGTCATATTTTCAAAGTACTTTTTAAAATGTAGATTCTCTGAGAACGTATTCCCGATCAGCAGGATCGCTATAACGATAAACATTTGTCCGACAAAGTGAAAGAAAAGCTTTGTTCGTAAATTCATGAATTAACTGAGAACCTTCACAGGGTGCGGGATAAATTTATAGCCCATACCACGGATCGTCACAATATATTCAGGCTGGCTCGGATCTAATTCGATCTTCTCTCTCAACTTGCGGATATGAACCATGACGGTATTGTTATCTCCATAGGAAGGAACGCCCCATACTTTCTCATAAATTTGATCCTTTGAAAGAACCACATTCGGATGATCACAAAAGTATTGTAACAAGGATAAAAGCTGAGCTGAGCATGCCGTCACTTCTCCTCTTACTTTCAATTCTGCTGCGTGCGGGTGATAAGAGAAATGAGCATACTCATATTGGTTTTGAATGCCTACTTGTTCCTCCTGTAAAGAGAAATATGTTCGGTTTAAGTGAGCCTTAATTCTCGCCACAAGCTCTAATGGGTTAAATGGCTTTGTGATATAATCGTCTGCACCTTGTGCAAATCCAGTCAGTTTATCAACATCGGACGTTCTTGCAGTCAAATAGAATATCGGTGCTTTCGTATATTTTCGCATTTCAGGAAGAATGTCAAAACCAGACTTACCGGGCATCATCACATCTAAGAGTAAGAGATGAATGTCTTCGTTTTTGACAACATCTAATGCTTCATCTGCATGGTAGGCTTTATAAATATGCTGAAATCCTTCTTTTTTTAATACGCGTTCAACCATTTTTACTATTGCTTCTTCGTCATCTGCAATTAATATTTTTGCTGTTTCCACGCATCTCTTTCCTTTCTAGCTATGATCTCTAACCGTATATTACCATTGTCTAAAGTAAAAAAGTACCTCTTTTCTGCATAAAAGCGAAAAAATATCAACTAAAAATTTGACAACGGTAGAAATATTGAAGGCGCAAAAAAACCCGGTATCCCCACCGAGTTTCGTTTACATGTTGTTATCCATTGACGGCTTCTCGCTTTTTTTCATGATGATTCATCAAATCATATGTTAAACAAATCGGCTTATTCGTTCTAGGATCAAGAACAATTTCGGCATCAATGTGGAACACCTGACCAAGTACCTCTTTTGTCATGACTTCATGAGGCGTTCCATCTTTGATCACTTTCCCTTGATTGAGAGCAATCATGTAATGCGAAAAGCGAGCTGCATGATTCAGATCATGAATCACCATCAGCACTGTACGACCTTGCTCACGGTTTAAACGTTCTAATAACTGTAGAATCTCAAGCTGATGCGCCAGATCCAAATATGTGGTTGGTTCGTCTAGTAGTAGCAATTCCGTTTCCTGGGCGAGCGCCATTGCAATCCATACACGCTGCCGTTGGCCACCTGATAGTGCTTCAATTGGTCGATCATGAAAGGCGATCATCCCTGTTTCTTCAAGCGCCCATCTAATGATCCGTTTATCCTCATGAGATAAGCGACCAAATCCATTTTGATGGGGAAAACGCCCATATGACACAAGCTCATATACAGTCAGCCCACTTGGTGCCTCGGGTGTTTGTGGCAAGATGGCCATTTGTTTTGAGATCTCTTTGGTAGGTGTTTGATGAATGGCCTGACCATTTAGATAAACGGCTCCTTGATGAGATTTCATAATACGGGACATTGTTTTGAGAATGGTTGACTTCCCGCAGCCATTCGGTCCAATCAATGTCGTTACCTTGCCTTTTGGAATACTGATATTTAAATCGTCGACAATCAGACGGTCTTGATAGCCGATGCTTAGCTTTTCTGTTTCAAGCGATTTCATATGTTGTTCTCTCCTTCCTCATTCGTTCGTTTTCATTAATAAGTAAATGAAGTAAGGTGCGCCTAAAGCAGAGACGACAAGTCCAACTGGCACCTCCGATGGTGCAAGGATGACGCGGCCTAGTGTATCTGCCAGTAATAAAAGCAATGCGCCAATCATAGCAGAAGCTGGGATCATCCCTTGATGCTTCGGTCCAACAAGCTTTCTCGCTAAGTGCGGGGCAGCTAATCCTAGGAAAGAGATACTTCCTGCAACAGCCACGCTCGCACCCGCTAGGGCAACAGCGATTAGCATGAGAAAACTTCTTTCTTTATGAACCGAAATCCCCAATCCATAGGAAAGTTGATCCCCTAAATTCAGGATATTTAAGTAACGAGCTCTCACAACTGCTAACACAAGGAAAATCAGCATCCATGGCAGAACGGACAACACATACGTCCAACTCGAACCCCAAATGCTTCCTGATAACCATACAATTGCTTGATTAAAGTCATTTGGGTTCATTTTGAGCTGGATCACTACGATGGCTGCTGAAAATGCAGCATTCACACCGATACCAGTCAAAATTAATCGAACAGGTGTGATCCCTTTTTTCCACGCTAACACATAAATGAGGAATGCCGCAAAACCTGCACCTGCGAATGCAAAAAGTGGCAGTAAAAAGATCGTGAAATCTCCTAAATTCGACATCGTGCCTTGGAATGCAAAGATAAACAAAACGACTGCAAAACCTGCACCCGCATTGACCCCAAGAATACCGGGATCAGCTAAACCATTTTGAGAGACCCCTTGCCAAATAGCACCTGATACTGCGATGGAGGCACCAACAAGTAAAGCGATGACCATTCTCGGAAGTCGAAATTCGAACAAAACCAGTTGATCCATGTCACTTCCAAAACCAAAAAATGTTTTCAATGTAGTTAGAGGAGAAATACGAATTTCTCCCGTGTTTAAACTAATCAGGAACACAGCCACGATCGCAAGAGAAATCACCAGCATTGTTCGTTTGTATTTCTTTTGCTTTGCCAATTGCGCCATTTCCATCTAAATCCCGCTCCTTTCACGTCTAGCCAAATATAAGAAGAAAGGAACGCCTATGATCGCTGTAATCGCTCCGACTGGTGTTTCAAACGGTGCATTGACCAGCCTCGCGGCAATATCTGCATAAATTAATAGAATAGCGCCTAAAATGGCTGAGCAAGGAATAATCCATCTATAGTCGACACCGACAAGGAAACGCGTGACGTGAGGAATGACAAGCCCGATAAAACCAATGGAGCCCGCAACTGATACAGCAGCACCTGTTAACATGATGACGACCAATATCCCAAGTACTTTCACCGTTTTCGTATACTGTCCAAGGCCTTTTGCCAATTCATCACCTAAGCTAAGAACGGTCATTGAACGAGCAAGTACCATCGCAATGATGAGGCCTACAATCGCCACTGGAATGATGATGTTGATATTGTCCCATTTCACACCAGCCACACCGCCAGCGTACCAAAAACTCATATCCTGAGCGACATCAAAGCGGATGGCAATCGCTGAGGAGATGGAGGTTAAGAGGGCGCCTACAGCCGTACCAGCTAGTGCTAACTTCACTGGTGTCAGTCCGCCTTTTGACAGTGTACCGACACCAAAGACAATAGAAGCACCAAGTGCCGCACCAACAAATGACCATAGAATGAGTGAAAAAGAAGATTGGCCTGGGAAAAAGGCAAATGCAATGGCTATAGCAAAAGCTGAACCATTCGTCACGCCCATTATTTCAGGAGACGCAAGCGCATTCCTTGTCATCCCTTGCATAATCGACCCGGATACAGCTAAAAATGCACCGACTAGGGCTGCTCCAACCGTACGTGGCAATCTTAATTCTCGAATAATTTGATGAGATGTTTGCTGTTGATCAAAATGGAAAATGGCTTCCCATACAGTGGTTAAATGAATGTTTGCTGCTCCTAAAGAAACTGATAAAAAAAGACCAAATGCTAAAGCAATGATGCCTATAATGACAACAGCTGCTGTTCCAAAGGGCTTGGTGACAATGTCTATTGCCTCGTCTTTGGCTGGCAGCTGACGATTCGATTGTGAGCCCAAAACCAGATTCTCCCTTTCCGTTCAAGTCTATCCTATAATGGTGATAATGATTATCAATATCGAAGTCTAGTATATCACTTTCTACTCTTTTTGAAATCATTGTTGTGATGTTTTTCTGTATTTTTATCGAAAAAACTGGGAGTATTTCATCATTTTCACCTAAGGTAAAATGATGCACTGCATTTTTGCTGACATCATGATAAGATGATGATAATGATTATCAATATCAAGGTTGATAAGAGATAAACAACCTGTATGCTTTGTGATGCCACTGGTATTCCGCATGTTGTTTAGACGTGCTTGCAACAAAAAACGTTTCTCCGTATTGGAGAAACGTCGTCTTCTTCACGCTGCTTCTTTGGCAAATCCTTTGGACATAAGTGGATAAAGTAAAATACCAACTAAGAACAGGCCGATCCCGAGAGCGAATGTTTTCAAATCAGCTGTTCCTGAGATAATCACCCATGCAGAATATCCCATCGCAACTAAAGCAATGATCCCGTCTCTAGTTCGGTTTCCTTTTTGAAGTTCATAAGTGTCACCTTGCATGATGACTTTAAAGCTGTAGATCGACGACACGATATATGGAATGAGATACGCCAATGTCGCTGAAGTTGTTAAAAAGGTAAAGGCTTCATTAATCGTGCGTGACATGACCGAGAAAATAAATAGCTGTGACATAATATTCGTGACAGTCAACGCAAATACAGGGCTTCCTTTTTTATTCGTTTTAGCAAATACCGCTGGGAAATCGCCAGCCTTCGCTGCTTGATATGGTACTTCTGAACCGAGTAAGATCCAGCCAAGCATCGATCCAAATAAACAAATGATCGCAAGTAGTGCCATCACGATTCCGCCAGCTGGTCCAATAATCAGCTGAAGCACATCCACAAATGGTTTATCTGAACCTTGCAATTGATCGTGCGGAAGAACGCCCATTGTAATGAGCGTGATAATCATGTAGATCGACAGTGCGATCAATAGACCTGTAATCGTCGCACGCTTCACATCACGCTGAGAAGAAGCTCTTCCTGACAAAATGACCGCAGATTCGATGCCAATAAATGCCCATAATGTAGAAATGGCTGCATGGTGGATTTGACCTCCAAGACCAAGCATCCCTTCACCTTTTGATGCAATAGGGAAATAATAATGTTCAAATAATGCCGTTTGGAAAGCAAATAAGCCTGCCACGATAAAAAGGACGAATCCTAGTACTTTTGAAAATGTCGTAATAAAGTTTAATTTACTTGCCGCACTTAAACTTGTGATTAAAATGGTATGTGTGCCCCATAACAAAACTGTACACACGATAAAGGTCATGAGCTGACCAAGTGTTATAGCTTCTTTGCCAAAGGTAAAGATCACCGTCTCGACGGTTAAAATAGGGAAGAAAGTCGTTAAGTATCCAGCAAGGCTAGTAATAATGGCGACATTACTAATCCAGCTGGCAACCCAGTATCCCCATACCATTGTAAAACCCGCTGCTTTTCCCTTTTTCGGGTCTTTAAAAAGAGCCCTTGCATAACTTTGTGGCCCAGCCGTCAGATGCGGCTTATGAGTTGATAATTGTCCGAATACAAGTGCAATCATCAGCACACCACCACCAGTGACAAGCCATGCCATCGTCACACCTAAAGGACTCGCATGCTGCGCAAGTGTACTTGGCAACATAAAGATGCCTGAACCCACCATATTTCCGACGACAAATGCCGTCAGTAACCAAAAACCCCATTTTTTCGTCTGTTCCATTTCCGTACCTCCGTTTTATTCACTTCGGACCAGACCCGGCAGTATCTTGTTCGATATATTTGTGTAGCATTGACTTGTATTCTCATGTTCCTGAAGGGTCACTCTCTTGACAGCTTACCCTTTTCTTTATAACTCAGAACATAAAAAAAAGCCTGAACAAAAGTCCATGCTTATCAAAACATACACTTGATCTCCGGATAGCCCTCCACGTTGTGTAGACGTGGCAGTCCTGCATTTATTCAATGCAGACCCAGCATAAAGAAAGTTGGAGCTCTCTTTACACTTCGGCGCTGATGCCTTTTTTCTCATGATCATCGATTCCATCTCTCCCGTGAGTGACTCATCATCCGCGCAACCTCTACCTCACTGAGACATAGCGTGAGGATTTCTATTCAATTTTACTACACGAAGATTATCAAACAATCCCACTTCTGTCAAAGGGAAAAACATAGAAAAAAGACAGAGAAGCATTTCTCTGCCCTTTATTCCTTATTTAGGATCACTTTTCTTTTTTTGTATCGCTTCCTGTAACGGATCTCCTGTTAGTTTTTTACTTGCTTCTTCCAACAGCTGATCTACTTGCTGACGGTCTTTCTCACTTTTCATCTTTTGATCCTTTTGGAAAAATGACATCGCTGTTTTCCCCCCTTTTCATTACATGCTTTCGCCTACTTAATGTGTGCTACAGCACTGATCATTATTCAAAGGAGTGAGTCTCAATCATCATGAAAGGTTTGTCTCATTTTTTGCAGGTATTGAAGAAAGGTCTTTAAGTCTTCGTCTGTGAAGTCAGACATCATATGCTGAATCACCTTCCCAAATTGACGGGTATGCTTTTCGTGAATAGCCAAGCCCTTTTCAGTGGCTTCTAATCGAACGAGGGAATGATCGTCTTTGTCCCGTTCTCTCTGGATGTAGCCTTGCTCGCACAATTTATTGAGGGCAATAGAAGCGGCACCTGGATTTAAAGAGAGTCTTTGTTTCAGCTCCTCGGCATGTGATACTTTGCCTTGTATTAAGATTGAGAGGGCATAAATCTGTGGAGGCGTGATGTCTTTTTCTAACTCAAGTAATTTACGGTTTAATTTACGGCTGACTTCATAATGTACAAGAACAATTTCTTTTAACATGTCTGCATTACTCATCCGAATCGCATCCTTATCGTTAGTAACATGACTTCATTCTTATTATAGAACGTTTCTTCAACCAGCCAAACAAATTTGTCCCTATTTCTTTAGATATAAGCCTTGCTCATTGAATTCTCACTTGATATAGTGAGTATTTGGACTATAGATAGAACAGGAGTACGCATCATGACAGGAAAAACACATATGATGGGCGGAATAGCCGCCGCTACAGCCGTCGCATACTACTACGGATTCGAACCAGTCACAATGGCTGCTGCTGGAACGGTTGGTGCACTACTTCCTGATCTTTGTCATACGAAAAGCAAAATCGGAAGGAAGTTCCCACTGCTCTCTACACTCATTAGCAGTGTTTTCGGTCATCGCACCTTTACTCACAGTTTGCTGTTTCTGCTGATCATTTATTTGATTGCAAAAACATACATTCCAAATGATAGCCTTAGTGTTGGTTTGCTTATTGGAATGGCGAGCCACCTCCTACTTGATGCAGGAACAGTGAATGGCATTAAATTTTTATTTCCTGCTACGATCAAAGTGCGTCTTCCCTTTTATGTCAGAACAGGCAGTACAGGTGAACAAGTCGTACTAGCTGCCCTCACCATGGTTACCTGCTATTACATTGCCGGTTTCTGCGGAATATCCATTCCAATCCATTTTTAGGAGCTTCATAAAAGAGTTTTGCACAAATAACAGGATATGAATTGATCATTCCTCATTTTTTTAGTAGTTTTAAGTTAAGTGTTTTTGCCTTGCAGCTGAATACAGAATGGTGAGGAGCTACATAGATGAAAGCGTTTTTCAAAGATCACTGGTTTTTAGTGTACTCCATCCTTTTCATGTGGATGAAGACATATATTATATATCAATTCGGATTTCATATACGAACAGCCAATTTATTTCATGAGTGGCTGCTCTTGATTAATCCGCTTAGTTTTTTGCTCCCTTTGTTTGGGATTGCGCTATTTTTAAATGAAACCAAACAAAAGGTGTTTTTGTTGACGACCAATTTTATTCTGACGGCGATTTTAATATCAAATACAATTTTTTATGGATTCTATATTGATTTCATTACGATTCCTGTGCTTTTTCAAGCAAAGAATATGGGGGACATGGGTAGTAGCATGACTGAATTGTTTCACCCACTGTTTATGCTCATGCTCATTGATTTTGTCGTGTTAGCTTGGCTATTAAAACGCAAACCGATCACAAAAAAAGCCTCATTCAAGACAATCAAAACATATTATGCGATTTGCTTAGGTTTTCTGCTATTCCATGTCAGTGCAGCCATGATGGACCACCCTCGATTTCTGACGAGCTCTTATGATCGTGAAGTCATTGTCCGCAATCTTGGGCTATTCCAATTCCATATGTATGACGGCGTTGCCCAAACGGCACGTATTGGACAAAAGGCTTTTGCAGACGAAGATACACTCTCAACCGTGGCAAACTATACAAAAGCTGACTACAGCTCACCAAACCAAGATTACTTTGGACTTGCTAAAGGCAAGAACGTTGTGTTCATTTCGCTTGAATCTACGCAGCAATTTGTCATGGATCAAAAAGTGAACGGGCAAGAAATCACACCATTTTTGAATCGCCTTGCCAAAAAGAGCTTTTATTTCGATGAATTTTATCAGCAAACAGAGCAAGGCAAAACGTCAGACTCAGAGTTTATTGTCGCCAATTCCCTCTACCCATCTAGTAGCGGCGCTGTTTTTTTCACAGCGAGTGACAACGAATATGATACGTTATACAAGCAATTGAAATCAGAAAATTATCAATCCGTTCAATTTCATGCGAATAATAAGACCTTCTGGAATCGGGATGTGATGTACCAATCACTTGGTATTGATCGTTTTTACGATGTGGACTCTTTTGATGTCAATGAACGGAATTCCACTGGTTGGGGTCTAAAGGATATTGACTTTTTTGATCAATCCATTGATTATTTAAAGAAATTAAAGGCTCCTTATTACAGCACGTTTATTACCTTGACCAATCATTTTCCATTCGAAATTGATCCAAAAGATCAGTTCATCGATGAATATGACTCATCTAGCGACATTTTAAACCGTTATGTGACCACTGTCCGTTATCAGGACGAGGCGATTAAGCGATTCTTCGCACGAATGAAAGAAGAAGGGATGTATGATCATACCATGTTTGTTCTTATGGGCGATCATTATGGCATCTCAGAGGCCCATCATGAGGCGATGGCAGAACTGCTAAAGCAGGACGAGATCACACCGTATGATGCTGTGAAACTTCAGCGGGTTCCATTTTTGGTCTATATTCCTGGTGTCACGGATCAAGCACCGCAAAAAATATCTGAAACAGCTGGCCAAATAGATGTGAAGCCAACACTCCTTCACCTGCTTGGCATTGAATCAAAGGATTCCATCCAATTCGGTAATGATTTATTTTCAAATGAACGGACACCATTTGCTGTTTTAAGAAATGGGAACTTTATAACGGATGATTATCTCTATACAAAAAACACCTGCTATGATCAAAAAACAGAGCAGCCTGTTGAGGATGCTGAAGTGTGTCAGCCTTATATCGAAAAAGCCAACAAAGAGCTGTCCTTATCAGACAAAGTCATCAATGGGAATCTACTTCGTTTTTATCAGCAATAAAAGTCGCCCTATGGCGGCTTTTTATTTACTCTATTTGAACTCGGTGTCCCGTTTTTCACTGAAAGTCTATGAATGATCAAATCAATTTGATTATAATAAAAGATAGCATTCATCATGATTCATTAGAGGTGTAACCATGAAATATATATTCTTAGCCTTCTTCACCACCACTTGTTTGCTCCTTACGGGATGTCAACCAAAGATGGAGTCGGCTGATTCAAACAAAAAGACGGAGATTGTCATTTCAGCAGCTGCAAGCCTGCAGGATGCACTGAAGGAGATCGAATCAGATTTTGAAGATCGGCATCCGGATGTGACGTTAACATATAACTATGGATCATCAGGAGCACTCACACAACAAATCGTTCAAGGGGCAAAGGTAGATCTTTTTTTCTCAGCAGCCGAAGAGCCATTTGATCAACTTATCCAGTCCGGAGATATCCATCAGGAATATAGGAAGGACGCCATTCAAAATGAACTTGTTCTCATTGTGCCAAAGAGCAGTTCTTCTCCTATCCACACATTTAACGACGTCCAATCTCTAAAAGGGAAAATAGCCCTTGGTACACCTGAATCTGTCCCTGCTGGAACTTACGGAAAAGAAGTCTTCACCAAGCTGAACATATGGGACCAGGTGAAAAAGAAAGCTGTCTATGGGAAGGACGTGCGGCAAGTCCTTAGCTATGTGGAAACAGGGAATGTAGAAGCAGGGATTGTCTATCAAACAGATGCCCTTGTTTCAAATCAAGTGAAGATCGTGGATGAGGCTAATGAGGACATGCATTCCCCAATCGTTTATCCAGTTGGAATTGTGAAAGAGACAGAGCATTTAGAGGAAGCAAGGGCATTTTATGAATATCTTCAAACAGATAAAGCCACATCCATTTTTAAAAAATTTGGCTTTACAGTTAGGTAATGCAGATGTTGACTGAAGAATTCCTCTCTCCTATTTGGCTGTCCGTTCAAATCGCCCTCTTGAGCGGCATTGTAGCGATTCTGTTTGGCACAACGATTGGCTTTTGGATGGCACGAACGTCCTTTAAGGGGAAAATGATCGTAGAAACACTTCTGATGATGCCGCTTGTTCTCCCGCCAACTGTCGTAGGATTTTTATTGCTCGTCATATTTGGAAAACACAGTGTGATGGGCAGTGCCATTGAATGGATCTTCCATCAGCCTGTCATCTTCACATGGTGGGCGGCGGTGATTGCATCGACCATTGTCGCATTCCCGCTCATGTATCAATCAGCGAAAGCTGGTTTCTCTACGATTGAGTCAGACATTGAAGATGCTGCAAAAGTAGACGGTGCTCATTCGTTCCAAGTCTTTGCCTATATCACCGTTCCACTCGCCCTGCCTTCTCTTATATCTGGTGCTGTCCTAAGCTTTGCAAGAGCCCTTGGAGAATTTGGAGCCACTTTAATGTTTGCCGGCAACATCCCAGGAAAAACCCAAACACTCCCGACGGCTATCTATGTCGCCATCGACTCAGGACGAATGGAGCTCGCTTGGGCTTGGACAATTTGTATTGTGATTTTATCTTTTTTCATGCTGCTAGCTGTGCGAAGCAAGAAATAAAAAATCCCCTTTCTCCAAGAGAAAGAGGATTTTTTGTTATGAATCAAACCCAGTAGTCATCGTATCTGGATTAGAGCCAACGCGCTCGTTATTATTTAATGCATTGATTCTTTCCATGTCTTCCTCGGAAAGCTCGAAGTCGAAAATGTCTGCATTTTGTTGAATCCGTTCTTCATTGATTGATTTTGGAATGGTGACCACGCCGCTTTGTAGATCCCAGCGCAAGATCACTTGAGCAACGGATTTGTTGTAGCGTGCAGCAATATCCTTCAATACGTCATGATCTAACAGCTTCCCTTGCATAAGTGGAGACCATGCTTCAATTTGAATACCTTTTTCTTTTGCGTACTGGCGAAGTTCTTGAAGGGTCAACTTCGGATGAAACTCAACTTGGTTGACAGCTGGGACAACCTCAGCATCTTTTAATAGCTCTTCTAAGTGATGAACATAAAAGTTGCTTACACCAATCGCTCTTACTTTCCCATCCTTGTAAAGTTTCTCAAGAGCCCGCCATGTGTCTTTAAATGTGTCTGCATTTGGCCCTGGCCAATGAATCAAATAGAGATCTAGGTAATCAAGTCCTAATCGGTTTAAGCTTGCGTCAAAGGCGGCTAAAGCGTTATCATAACCTTGATCCACGTTCCATACTTTAGACGTAATGAATAATTCTTCTCTTTTCACACCCGATTCTTTAATAGCTTTGCCGACGCCTGTCTCATTTTTGTAAACAGCGGCGGTATCGATACTGCGATATCCATTTCGAATGGCTGCTTTAACGGCATCTACCACTTGATTGCCATCCTCCACTTTGAATACACCTAAACCAAACCAAGGCATTTCGACTCCATTATTCAGTGTTACGGTATCATTCAAGCTTTTGACCATGTGAACAACCACCTTTTCATAGATTTCATCTTTTCCATTATCTCATGTTGCACGCCAAAACTCTAATATCAGGCGTTTCCCTTTGCCTCCATTGCTAATAGTAATGCACCCGTTATGCCCGCTTTGTCCCCCAAACCAGGAGAGACAATGTATGTGTCGAGTGGCGGCAGATCGATATAATCATTCATGTAAAAAGCCAATTTTTCGCGAAGGAGTGGGAATAATTGCTTCTGCTTCATCACGCCCCCGCCCATAATGATTCGCTCTGGACTTAAGATGAGGGTATATTGCATCAATGCCTGCGCCAAATAATCCGCTTCAAGTGCCCAAACAGCCTCTTGCTCCACGAGTTCCTTTGCAGGTTTTCCCCACCTTTTTTCAATCGCTGGACCACAAGCGAGACCTTCTAAGCATGTACCATGAGCTGGACAGATCCCTGCAAATGAATCAGATGCATGCAGTCTCACCAAGATATGGCCCATTTCTGGATGTGAATGACCATGGAGCAGCTCATTTTTCACAACAGCACCCGCCCCAATACCAGTGCCTACCGTGATATACATACAGCTCGTCAATCCTTTCGCTGCTCCTTTTGTCAGTTCACCAAGTGCCGCCGCATTCACATCCGTTGTAAAAGAGACTGGGACTCCTAATTGCTTCTCTAATTCCGGTATGAACGGGTAATGCTTCCAGTCTACTTTCGGTGTGTTCATCAAATACCCGTAAGAAGGATCATCCCGCTTGACACAAATCGGTCCAAAAGAGCCAACCCCTAATGCTTCAATTTGATATGTTTGAAAAAATGGAATGAGTTTTTGTAACGTTTCGTCTGGTTTTCCTGTAGGAATGGTGAATTCCTCTATGATCTCCCCATGTTCATTACCAATTGCACAACAAAACTTTGTCCCTCCTGCTTCAATTGCACCATAATACGCCATCCTTGATTTCCCCCTATGTGTTCTTTTCCTTCATCTTAAAACATAGGAGGACAGATGACAACATTATGTGTTGGTCAACAAAACAGCTTCCATGTCATTCATATATTCCCTTAAATGGTGGGCAATATCACGATTGATTTCCCCCTCTTCATATAAGGTTTGAATTTCATTCCGAATGGACTGGACAGCTTGGAAGTTTAACTCCTTTTTCTTACGGTCAAAGGCACGATCTTTTTGCTGAAAGAACGATGGACTGTGTTCACAGCGATAAATTACCTGTTTATAAAAACCAATGACTTGATGACATGCTTGTTGATTGTCCTCAGTCATATGCTGCTTGATTGAATCCACAGCAGATTCAGCTGTTTTCTTCCGTATCTGTTTGTATGATTCTTCATTTTCTAAAATGCCGCTAGACACGCGGTGATGTGGACGCCATAAATGAAGCCATTGAAGCAAACGGATCATTTTCACTTTAGAGAAACGAATTTTAAAGGAGTTCGAGTACAGCATTTCCAGCTCATGAAATCTCTCCTGAATTTCATAGGCTTCTTCTTTCTCTAGATGCTTTTCCTCTATTAATTGCTGGAGCTTTACCTGTTCTGCTTTGATTCCATGTAGCCGGATTTTTCTTTCCTGTTTTCTCATCCCGAATTGGTAAGGCTCACGTTGAATATTTCTCAGCCTCATTCGGTAATCGTTGATCAGGGCTAGTGACACTTCCCGGTTGTCCTCATTCATTCCCTCTTTTAATGTTTTAATGGCACTTCTCAGCAGCTTCCGTTTTGCATGCTTTATCTTTGTATCAATATCCACATCTGCTTGTTTGTCCTTTTTCTCGGATAATAAAGGCAATAACACACTAGCCAAAATGAGTGTACATAAAATCACGCCAGCAGCGAGAAATATGATTAAATGTCGCTCTGGAAATGGTGATCCATCCGCAAGGGTGAATGGGATAGAAAATGCACCGGCTAATGTGACGGCACCGCGAACCCCAGAGAACGTCATCAGCATCGAAGCGCGAAGCTTCGGCTTTTTCATCTGCTGTTTTTTCGCTGCACTCCATTGACCTGACCAGAACAGCCATACCCATAAAAACCTTAAAGTCATTAGACAAAGTGTGATCACAAAGATGTACCCGATCACTTGCATGTTATTAAAGGCTTCATCTTGGAAAATCACAGTGGATACATCCGGAATCTGCAAGCCAAGTAAAACAAAAACAAGTCCATTTAAAATAAATAAAATGATGTTCCATGTGTTTGAAGAGGCAATTTGTAATTTTGCTAAGTTCGCTTCCATTCTGTCTTGTTCAATGGCATGCGTGACTCCACCTGCAACAACCGCTAAAATACCAGAGACACCGATCTCTTCGGCTGCTAAATAAATCACAAACGGTGTTAATATTTGCAGGATAATGTGCATGGTGACATCATCCATGCCTAATCGGCGAAGGAAATAGCGAAAACGAATGATAAAAAAGGAAAGAATAAATCCAGTCAATAAACCACCAGCGGCAATGAGGACAAAACTAAAAGATGCTTCCACAATTGAAAAAGCCCCCGTAACCGTTGCGGCAATGGCAAATTTAAAGGCCACAAGACCTGATGCATCGTTCATCAGTCCTTCACCTTCAAGCAGTCTCATGATACCTTTTGGCATATTCACTCGACTAGATAAGGCACTCACTGCGACCACATCGGTTGGTGATAAAATGGCTGCAAGCGCAAAAGCGGCTGGAAGTGGAATGCTTGGGATCATCCAATGAATGGTATATCCCGCAACAATGACTGTAGCAAACACTAAGCCAAGAGCTAAAAGCAAGATCGGTGCTCTTAATGTCCAAAGTTCATCCCTTGGGGTACGCTTCCCGTCATTAAATAACAGTGGAGCAATGAATAAAACGAAGAATAGTTCAGGATTTAACGAAATGTGTAGACCTGAAGGAAAAGCAGCAACAAAGATTCCCAAACCCACTTGAATCAATGGAACAGGAATAAAGGGGACAAAACGATTGATAATATTAGATGATGCAATGAGTGCTAGTAATACAAGCACTGCTAGAAAAAGCTCCATTGGAACATCTCCTCCTTTTCTTTTTATCGTCATGTGGTTTTGACTCACAGATGTGTTGACCTCTTCTTGATCCGTCCGGTATGATGCGTTTGATTAGTATGTTCCGCATGTCACAAATCAACACACAACCATCCATCTAGGCAAAAAAAACTAAATATCGGAATTCAGCCGAATGACAACATGTTCATCAAATGTATTGTTCCAATCCAAAAGTGCTCCTTTTATTTTACACAAAAATACCATCATCTGCTGACTTCAACGCTCGTTCAATATCAAATAAAAGCACAAAAAAGAGAGCGACAACGCCCTCTTTTGTTTTACCCTTTATGAAAAAAATAAGACCTAGCAGGAAGTCGCCATTTGAATAGATAGGAACAAACCCGGCATGTGACAAGGGTGACAAACAGCACATACAGGCTCAGCTCCTCTTGAGCTAACCCTAGCCCAATGAATAAACCGCCAAGTACAGCCCAGACTGCGTAAATCTCGGCTTTTAGAACGAGCGGTTTGCGACCTGCTAAGAGGTCACGGACAACACCTCCACCGCTTCCAGTTAACACAGCTGCCACAATGACGGCACTAAGCGGGAGCCCTCTTTGAACAGCAAATAAGGCTCCCTGGATCGCAAAGGCTGCTAAGCCGATGGCATCCGAGAAGTTCCCCCATGTTCCCCAATGCTTTAAGAGTAGCTTTGGAAAGAGGAACACAATTGTTATCGACACTAAGGCAATGGTAAACATCTTCCCCTGTGACCATAAAGCCGATACAGGGAGACCGATGAGAACATTACGAATCGCTCCCCCACCAAAAGCTGTCACTATCCCTAAAATGTACACTCCTAAAATATCGTATTCTTCCTCCATTGCAACAATGGCGCCACTGATGGCAAATGCCATGATACCAATGATACTTAAGACTTCCCATGCCATTTTCTGCTTATCCCCTTACCGTTTTCTGATCATCTCATCTACACTTAATGTATATCTGACACAGGCGAAATGCAATACAAAAATCTCTTGAATTTTATCTTTTTCCAAAAATAAAAATAGCCTGCTGTTTCAAGCAGGCTTGTCCAATCAATCTTGTTTTGCATTTAAAAGCAGCATGCTGATGATGATGAGAATAAATGCAATAAGTGCTAATAAAGGGATGGTGATAAATCCAAACCAATTCAAATAATCAAAGGAGCAAGGAATGCCGCTCAGACAAGGGCGAATGGATGCAAACCCTGGTATCTTTTGTTCCATATAATGATAGATGGAAAAACCGGCTCCAATGATGGCTAAAGGAAGAACGTAATATTTCACTTTGACATCCCCGCGGAATGTAGCAATTCCAAGCAAGAGGACAAGTGGATACATGAAGATGCGCTGAAACCAGCACAAGTCGCATGGGAGAAGCTTTTTCACTTCACTTAAGTACAGACTGCTCATCGTAGCAACAATCGAAACGATCCAAGCGCTGTATAAGTAAACAAGCTTGTTTTTCATGATTTTTTCCCTTTGAGCTCTTGTTCAATTAATTCTTTGATTTCATCATAGTCATAAAAGTTTTGAACTTGTTTATTGTTAATGAAAACGGTTGGAGTTGCGCTCACTTTAAACTGATTCACCAATTGATCGTCAGTGTTCAATTGCGGCTGATACGTTTTCTCTGATAAGTTTTGTTTTAGTTTGTCTGTATTGATGTTGGTTGTCTTTTTAGCCAATTCAGTCAGTTTAGCAGGTGTCACCCATTCTGCTTCACTGTCTGGCTGTGCATCATAGACCGCTTCGTGAAATGCCCAGAAGTTTTTTGGGTCCTCTTTCCACACCTCTTCAGAAGCGAGCGCCGCTAACATGGCACCTTCTCCATGAACAGGTAGGGGAAAGTTAATAAATGAAAAGGAAACATCGCCTTTATCTATGTAGTCTGCTTTCAGCTTTGGGAAAATCTCCTTTTCAAACGCTTTACATGATGGACATTTGTAGTCACCAAACTCAACGATTTGTACAGGTGCATTTTTTTCCCCAATGACAGGCTGTCCTTTAATTGAAGGTTTGCTGTCAACGGTTTGTACTTCTTGGCTGTTATTGTTGCCGATGACAACAAATATACCAATCAGAAGTGCGGCAATAATGGTTAATATAACAGCAAATTTGACGGATGAAGATTGATTTTTTTTACTCACAAAAGCACCTACCTTATCTTTTTCATTCATTCCTTAAAGAAGAAGTTAGATAACCGCTTAGAAAAACGCCATTATCCAACTTCTTCTATTCTAACAAGTGGGGGTCTATTATAAAAGATGCTATCATGAATTTTTCCTTACAATTTTACTTCATGACCCTCATAGCATTTAATACAGCGAGCACAGTCACGCCGACGTCAGAAAAGACCGCTTCCCACATCGTAGCAATACCGAATGCGCCAAGTAAGAGGAATATCCCTTTGACGCCAAGGGCAAAGGCGATATTTTGCCAAACAATGGCTCTCGTTCTTTTGGCGACAGTCATCGCTTCAGCTACCTTTGATGGCTGGTCCGTCATAATGACAACATCAGCCGCTTCCACAGCTGCATCAGAACCAAGCCCTCCCATTGCAATCCCGATATCTGCTCGCGCTAGTACCGGTGTATCATTTATTCCATCACCGACAAATAGCAGCTTTTCATTAGGAGCCTTGCGCTTATCTATCTCTTCTAGCTTCGTCACTTTATCCTGTGGCAATAGCTCTGTGTATACTTCATCAATGCCAATTTGCTCCGCAACCGCCGTCCCCACTTGGTTTGCATCACCTGTGAGCATAACTGTTTTGATCCCTGACCGTTTTAAGGCAGAAATCGCCTCTATCGCATCATCCTTCAATTCATCTGCAATGAGAATTGATCCGGCAAACTCTCCGTCTACTGCGACATAAACAACAGTTCCAATTCGTGTTTCCTTTTCATAAGTAATGCCTTCTCGTTCCATCAGGCGGTGATTTCCGGCTAATACCTGAACGCCACTGATGGTTGCTTTAATCCCATGCCCCGCCATGTCCTCGTAAGCTTCTATTCGGCTCTCATCAAGCGGTGAACCGTAAGCGGCTTTAATTGATTCTGCAATAGGATGGGAAGAATGAGCCTCTGCTAAAGCCGCAAAGGACAATAGATCCTCTTCCGACCACTTGTCATTCGCAGTGACAATACCTGTTACCGTAAAGTTTCCCTTTGTTAGAGTGCCTGTTTTATCAAACACGGCATATCGAACAGAATGAAGTGCTTCAAGATAGTTACTACCTTTTACTAAGATCCCACGTTTTGATGCCGCTCCGATTCCTCCGAAGAACCCTAATGGTATGGAGACGACAAGCGCACAAGGACAAGAAATGACAAGAAAGACTAGTGCACGATAGACCCATTCAGATAATTGGGCTGATGGAATAATAAGTGGTGGTAAAAAGGCAAGCAATAAGGCAAGCACAACAACAGCCGGAGTGTAGTATTTCGCAAACTTTGTAATAAAGTTTTCTGTTTGAGCCTTTCGGCTGCTTGCATTTTCGACCAAATCTAAAATCTTCGTCACTGCCGATTCGCTCAACTCTTTTTGCACATCAATCTCAAGAATTCCATTTTGATTCACAAATCCAGCAAGCACTTCTTTCCCTGCATCTACATCTCTTGGAACTGATTCTCCTGTTAATGCAGAGGTATCAACGAGCGAATATCCTTCTATAACAAAGCCATCCAGCGGAATCTTCTCACCCGGTTTCACGATGAGGCGATCACCTACTTTGACGTCTTCTGGCTTCACCTTTTTAGTGTCATGCCCCACTTTGAGATTCGCATATTCTGGGCGAATATTCATTAATTCACTAATCGAACGTCTAGACCGATTCACTGCCGCTCCTTGGAATAGCTCTCCAATTTGGTAAAAGAGCATGACAGCCAGTGCTTCTGGGTATTGTTGAATGACAAATGCGCCAGCGGTCGCAATCGTCATTAAGAAGTTTTCATCAAACACCTGACCGCGCACAATATTTTTCAATGCTTTCAAGACGACGTCACCGCCGACTAATAAGTACGCAGCGAAAAACATAACAAATTTCAACCAGCCCTCATCTGGCATAAAGAAGGCAGCTGTTCCAATGACAACACCACCGATTAATTTGAATACAATGGTTTTTAAATGTTTCGTTCCATGATCATGATGATGCCCTTCTTCTTTCGGTGATACGCTCACATGAGGTTCAATGGATTGAACCGTTTTTTCAATACGCTTTGACATCATTTCTTGTGTATCCGCATGTGTGACAGTTAATGTACCTGTCGCAAAATTAATAGAACATGTTTCAACACCATCTAATTTGCTGACACCTGTTTCGATTTTACGCGCACAGTTACCGCAATCAAGACCGTTTAATACGTATTCTTCTTTCATTTTTCTCATGTTCTCACCTTTTTCTATATAAGTAGCTTCCCCTGATTCAAACAAACCTATCAGTTGCTTTAAATATGATATATGAGCACATATTCATATATTGAATTACCCCTATTATATGAAGATTCCTTATAAACTGTCAATCATTTATCGGCAAATAATTTGTTTTTTTGTCCAATGTGTCACCCTGAATTTCTCATCATCCATGCTCATGTCTTCTGTTTTTCGCATAACATACAAACAATGATCTCACCATTGACGAAATAAGTCCTACTTTTCTCTTTACAAAAGAAGAAGATACGCTTAGAATAAAATAAAAGTTTACCCGAGGAAACAAATTAGCATAAGGGAATCATTTGATCATTCGGTCAAAATTATTTAATTCGCGCATATATTTTTAGGAAACGCAATGATGATTGAAAGGGGCCGCAAGACATGTCAATTGCTTTAACGATCGATCGACTCCATGTCTCATATCATGGACAGGATGCATTAGAAAACGTCTCTCTTACAATACAAGAAGGAACATTGACAGGAATTATTGGCCCAAATGGTGCCGGTAAATCTACTTTATTGAAAGCTTGTTTGGATTTAATCGATAAAGATCAAGGAGACATTCACTTTTTTGAACAGCCCTTTAAACGAGTCAGAAAACAGATTGCCTATGTACCACAAAGAAATGATCTAGACTGGACGTTTCCAATCAATGTGCTTGATACCGTTCTACTTGGAACCTATCCGAAGCTCGGTCTTATCAAACGACCTAAAAAAGAAGACCGAGCATACGCTTACCACTGTTTAGAAAAAGTCGGCATGCAAGACTTTGCGAAAAGACAGATTGGCGAATTATCAGGTGGACAACAACAGCGTGTCTTCCTTGCAAGAGCACTAGTTCAGGACGCACAGCTCTTCTGTCTGGATGAGCCTTTTGTCGGGATTGATATGGCAAGTGAAGAAACCATGATTCGCATTTTGAAGGAATTACGAGATGAAGGAAAAACCATTCTTGTGGTACATCATGATTTAAGCAAAGCCGATGATTATTTCACCCACCTCGTTCTGTTAAATAAAAAACTAATCAAAGCAGGTCCCGTACAAGACATTCTTCGTCCCGAGGTCATGCTGGAAGCATATGAAACACAGTTTCCATTCTTAAAATCAGCAGGAGGAGACGTATAATGGAATTCTTAACCGGACTCTTTGAATATGCTTTTTTACAAAAGGCGTTATTTACGTCAGTGATGGTAGGCATCATTTGCGGCGTGATCGGATGCTTTATCATTTTACGCGGGATGGCGCTTATGGGGGATGCCATTTCGCACGCTGTACTGCCTGGGGTTGCCATCTCTTATATGCTTGGGATTAATTTCTTTTTTGGGGCAGTCTTAACTGGTGTGTTAACGGCGATTGGCATCGGATATGTCAGTCAAAACAGCCGAATTAAAAATGATTCTGCCATCGGTATTGTATTCACCGCCTTTTTTTCAATCGGGATCATTTTGATCACGTTTTTGAAAAGCTCTAGCGATTTGTATCATATCTTGTTTGGAAACGTACTAGCCGTTCGTTCATCTGATATGTGGATTACGCTAGGCATTGGCATCTTTATTTTGCTTGCTGTCATTGTTTTTTATAAAGAATTACTGATCAGTTCATTCGATCCGGTGATTTCATCTGTTTACGGCTTACCCAATCGAATGATTCATTATTTTCTGATGACATTGTTAACCCTTGTGACAGTTGCATCATTGCAAACTGTTGGTATTATTCTAGTCGTTGCAATGCTGATCACACCGGCAGCAACTGCTTATCTGCTCACAGATCGGTTGTGGATCATGATTTATTTATCTGCTTTTTTCGGTGCCGTTTCTGCTGTTGTAGGACTTGGGCTTAGTTTTACGTATAACTTGTCATCCGGCGCCTCCATTGTCCTGGTTGCGACCATTTTATTCGGCAGTGCCTTTATCTTTTCACCAAAACAAGGCATTCTATGGAGATCATTAAAATCAAAACAAAAACGAACGCAGTTAAAAAAGGAAGCGTCTATGTAAAAGGAGGACATATATGAAGAAGGTATTTGCAATCCGTTTCACAGCAGTATTCATTGCTCTTATGGTCATGACAGGTTGTTCTACTAAACTAAATAATTCAGGCAAAGATGATGGCAAATTAAAAGTTGTCACCACCTACTCCATTCTTTACGATATCGTGAAGGAAGTTGGCGGGGAGCATGTCTCTATTCACAGCATCGTGCCAATCGGGACGGACCCACATGAATTCGACCCACTGCCAAAGGATGTTCAGCATATGACGGATGCAGACCTTGTTCTATCTAATGGGTTAAACCTGGAAACAGGAAACGGCTGGTTTCAAAAGCTGCTAGAAACAAGCGGCAAGGACGGGGATGATGCACCGGTAGCAGAACTGAGCAAAGGCGTCAAAGTGAAGCATTTATCTTCAAAAGGGCTGGAAACTCAGCAGGACCCTCACGCTTGGCTGAATGTCGAAAATGGCATCCTTTATGCTCTAAATGCCCGGGATGCGCTGATCAAAGCGGACCCTGCCCATAAGGACGATTACGAAAAAAATGCAACAGCCTATATAAAGAAACTTCAAGCTCTTCATGATGAAGCGAAAGATAAATTTGATCAACTGCCTGATGACAGGAAACAGCTGGTCACAAGTGAAGGTGCTTTCAAGTATTTTGCACATGCTTACGGACTGAAGGCAGGTTACATTTGGGAGATTAATACGGAGAGTGAAGGTACACCTGGTCAAATGAAGCGCATCATCCATTTTGTCCGAGACCATCGTGTCCCTGCTCTATTTCTTGAAACAAGTGTCGACAGCCGCAGTCTTGAAAGCCTCTCAGAGGAAACAGGAGTGCCGATTAAAGGTAAAGTATTCACTGATTCCATTGGAAAGCAAGGGGAAGATGGCGACAGCTACTACAACATGATGAAATGGAATATTGATACGATCTACAATGGACTGAAATCATGACAAAAGACAGGCGAAGTGAATTCGCCTGTCCTTTTTTCTTTCACATGCTATATTTTCCGGGTCTTTTTTCGACCAAACACTGATGAGGAAATCCACAACCAACACAATGGGATCATACAGCCCCATCGTCTACCGCCTCAGCTCATGCGCTCTGTTTACATATGCATCTTCCATCCATCACAAAGAAAGCGCATGTCTTTCTTTAATCTTCCATACACATTCGTTTCGCTTCATAGTATAATACCTGCACAAATTTTTTCACATTGATTCGGGTATGTTCTTCTCGTCCACTTGACTCTTTTGTCAATTCGCTCATCTTCTTGCGCACAATGGTGAAATCAAAAAACTTGGACGCATGGTTTTCAAACGTAGGATGTGAAAAATCTGTTAATCCAAGTGATGCGATATGTTTCAACGACTGATTAATCGCACGCCTCACGCGCTGTTCTGCCGCTTTCGCTTCTCTAGCAATGTCCGCTGCTGTGAAAGGTCCGTTTAATTTATCTTCTGTGATCCCTGTGAAAATGATCTTTAATGAGGGAAAGGTGTCGTGCTGGTCGACATGAACAGCCAAGTACTGGTCTGTAAAAAGAACCATATCTAGTAAATCCTTTGACCCCTTCTCTCCGACGATGCCAAGCTCGGCAAGCAAGAACTGAGCCGCCTCTGCCAGACTTTTCCCCCGTTGCTTCGCTTTGTTCTGACCACGCTGCTGGAATGGCATCAACGATTTGAGCGAGTGCTGAATATTTTCAATCGAGTGCTCTAAATGCAGACGTTCAATCATGAGATGGAGCACACTTAACACTTCAACACGATTGATCGGTTTTGTGACATAGTACTCGACGCCAAGCGTATATGCCTGTCCAATCAATTCCTTTGTTTCAACCTGTGACAGCATTAAGTATTTGCCATGAAATTCATCCTTGATCGCTCGAATCGTTTCAAGTCCGTCTCTTTCCGGCATGAGTAGATCAATACATAAGATATCAATGTGCAAATCATTTAAGTAGCCGGCTGTTAATTCTGCGCCGTCCTCTGCTTCCCCAGCTACAATGCCCAGCTCTTCATCTTCAATGAGCTGGGCGAGTGAAGAACGAATGGCTTCATCATCATCGACAATAAAAAATCTCATTTCCCCATCTCCTCTTTTCTGCTTACTTGATCGACTGGTATTGTCAAAGTAAATACGGTTTGTTCATTTGGAGTACTCTTCATATGAATACTTCCACCCATTTTCTCCGCTGTATCCTTGACATAAGAAAGACCGATACCACTCGATGGATTCCCCGCTTGATCATATTTTAAAGTGAAGCCGGGTTTAAAGATGACACGATGATTGCGTTCTTTGATTCCTGGTCCATTGTCCGTGATGAGGAACGTCACATCTGTTCCTTTCCGCGTAATGGACAATGATACCTCTCCATTAACGGGAATGGCTTCAACGGCATTTGACACAATGTTATTTAACAAAGATAAAATCGTATACACATGATACGCCGGATGTTTTCCTTCTTCATCATAATGAAACACGATGTTTTTTTTAAGAGATTCTGCGTAATTCTCATGAATACGAATCACTAGCCCTACGATATGAGCAGGGCTTGCATATTCCTGGAAATTCTCTTCGTGAATGAGCTTTGATAAGGCAGAAAAGATCCGCTGATTGTCTTTTTTGATTTCGTGGACCTCTCCCGCGATTTGAAGGGCTGTTTTTCCAAGCTTTTTCAGATCAATTGATTCGGCATCTTTTGCATGATGAAGAGATTGATACAATTGATAAGACGTCGCTGTAATATGCTCAGCATGTGCAAGTGTTTTATGAAAGTATGTAGATTCCGTATACAGGTTCGACAGCAGCATAAGCAGATGTTCCTTTTCTTTTTTCATCTGCCGCTCTCTCACCTGTTCTTCATATAACCGAATCATCGTATAGCAAGCCAATACGAAAAATGTTCTAAAAATCGCCAGAACAAATAGCTGAAAAAGTGAACGCACTGTCATGAAATCCCCAAAGGTTTCACGAAGGGCAATGATTTCAACTACACTAGCGCATAATTCCATGATAATGCCTGTCGCCCCAATGAGCCATGGCTTTGTGCGAAAACGACGGACCTGTAATATGTAAAAAAGCACACCATAAGTGACATAATACAAAAGAGAAGGGAATCGTAATGAAATTGCCTCATCCAGCGGCAGATGACCATTGACGACTGTATCAAGCAAGACACGAAAAGCAAACACAGAGATCCCTGCAATGATACCACTCACCCAAGCTGGGAGTTTTTTCATTTGAAGTAATATAAAGAAAAAGACAACGGTTCCAAAGCTAACCCTAAAGCTATCTTCAAACGGATAAAATTTCAACTCTCCGCCAATCGGTGTCAGTATAATGAGCATCACAATTAAATAACGCTCTGAATTCAGCCATTTTTTGAGTAGATTCAAACGCGGTCACATCCCTCATAATTGACGATAGTATACTATGTGAGCTTGAGAAAAACAATCAGTCAAGAAAAAGCGCACACCGGAACTTGATGCCGGTGTGCGCTTCATGATGCAGCTTAATCTTCTAAACGATCCTTTTCTAAAAGTGATGCTCCAGCAATACCTGGTTTTGTCATTTCAAAAGGATTTAAGATCACATCAAGCTCTTCCTCTGTTAAAATATCGTTTTGCAGACAAAGTTCACGTACAGATTGACCTGTCATGATGGCTTCTCTTGCAATTCGTGCAGCAGCTTCATAACCAATATGCGGGTTGACCGCCGTCATGACACCGGCACTTTTTTCTACATATTCTTTTAGTCTAGATTCGTCTGCTTTCAGGTCACGCAAGCAATTGTCAACGAAGGATTCAAATACATTTTTCATTATGCTAAGAGATTGAAGCAAGTTGAAAACAAGTACTGGTTCCATTACGTTTAACTCAAGCTGACCAGCCTCTGAAGCGAGACAGATCGTATGGTCGTTACCAATGACTTGGAAAGCCACTTGGTTCATGACCTCTGGCATCACCGGGTTGACTTTCCCTGGCATGATGGATGAGCCTGGCTGTCTTGGTGGCAAGTGTAGCTCTCCAAAACCTGCTCTTGGGCCAGAAGCCATCAAACGAATATCATTTGCCATTTTCGACATATTCATCATACATACTTTTAAGGCAGCCGATACTTCTGTATAAGCATCCGTATTTTGCGTCCCATCAACTAAGTCTTCAGCTCCAACTAACGGTAACCCGCTAATATCAGCCAGATAGCCGACCACTTGACGAATATATTTCGGGTCTGCATTCAGCCCCGTTCCAACTGCTGTTGCACCCATATTCACTTCATATAAATGCTGTTTAGACTGCTTAATCCGTTTGATATCACGAGCAAGTACCTTTGCATAAGCACTGAACTCCTGACCAAGTCGGATCGGAACGGCGTCCTGAAGGTGCGTACGTCCCATTTTAATGACATGATCAAATTCCTGCGCTTTTTCTGTCATGACTTGATGCATATTTTCCATCGTATAAAGTAGCTTTTCAATCATATTTAATGTAGAAATATGAATCACTGTTGGGAACACGTCGTTTGTAGACTGTGACATGTTCACATGCGTGTTCGGACTTAGCTCAGTGTAAGCACCCTTTTCTTTTCCTAGTAGTTCAAGCGCTCTATTTGCAATGACCTCATTGGCATTCATATTTATTGAAGTGCCGGCCCCGCCTTGAATTGGATCGACAATAAATTGGTTATTCCATTTACCTTCAATGACCTCATCAGCGGCTTGGACAATTTTCTCTCCAAGACCAGAATATAGTCGCTGTGTATCCATATTTGCAAGTGCGGCTGCTTTTTTGACAATCCCTATTGCTTTGATGAGCTCCTCATGAATACGGTAGCCTGTAATTGGAAAGTTTTCCACTGCACGTAATGTTTGAATACCATAGTATGCATGAGTGTCTACTTCCTTTTCTCCTAGAAAGTCACTTTCAATTCGAACTTGCTTGTCCTGTAGCTTCGTCATTTGAAAAGATCTCCTTTTACGCTGCTTTTGTTTGTTGTTTTAATTCTTCAATATACTTCTTCGATTTCTCTTGATCAAATACTTTTTCCCACTTAGACATGACAATCGCGGCAAGTGAGTTACCAAAGACGTTAACTGTTGTACGAACCATGTCTAGGATACGATCGATTCCAACGATGAAGGCAAGTCCTTCAAGCGGAAGTCCCATTGCACCAAGTGTAGTGATGACGACAACGATCGATGCTCCAGGTACACCAGCCATTCCTTTTGATGTGAGCATTAAGATTAATAGTAACGTGATTTGCTCATAGATGGAAAGTGGCACGCCATACATTTGGGCAACAAATATCGCTGCAATCGATTGATAGATGGCACTTCCATCTAGGTTAAAGGTATAACCTGTTGGAATAACGAACGATGTGATGGCTTTCGGGCAACCGAATTTCTCCATTTTGTCCATTAATCTAGGTAGTACAGCTTCTGAACTTGCTGTTGAAAATGCTAGAATGATTTCTTCTTTCAATATTCTAAATAGCATAAAGACACTTGTTCCAGCCATTTTCGCAATGATACCGAGTACTATAAATACGAAGAATGCCATTGTTCCATAAACGACAAGAACGAGTTTTCCTAGTGGGAGCAGTGCCCCGACCCCGAATTTGATCACCGTCACGCTGATGAGGGCGAATACGCCAAATGGAGCAAACTTCATCACTTTATTAGTGACCCAGAACATGGCTTCGAGTACGCCTTCAAAGAACCCTAACACTGGTTTTCCTTTTTCTCCTACTGCGGCAATTCCTAGTCCGAATAAGACTGTAAAGAAGATGGTTGGTAATAGATCACCTTCTGCGATTGATTGGAATACGTTTGTTGGCACAAGGTTTACAAGTGTTTCAGAGAGAGAAGCTTTATCTGCTGAAGCCTCAGATGTCTCTGCATAACTAGAGATATCTCCTTTTTCCATGTTGCTCATGTCAATGCCAGTACCAGGATGGAAGATGTTCGCTGCAAGCAGTCCAACTGCTAATGCAATGGTCGTCACAATCTCGAAGTAAAGAATCGTTTTCCCACCGAGTCTCCCGATGGTTTTCATATCCCCTACACCTGCTACCGCTACAATCAATGCCGCAATGACAATTGGAAGTACGATCATTTTAATTAAATGGATGAATATATCGCCAATTGGCGTTAGTATATTAATAACGGTTTCATTTTGGTAAAACAGCGCTCCTACCACAACACCCAGAACAAGCGCAATGAGTATTTGAGAAGCTAATCCTAACTTTTTCATACGTGAACCCCCTTTTTTTGATAACGCTTTCTTTGTTGCTTAATCGCATCTTAACGATGAACCTACAAAAAACGACAAAAAGGAACAAAACTAAATGAATTTTTTATGAAAAATCTTAAAAAAAAACGGTTTCTCCACAAAATTGTTAAAAAAAGACTCCGCTTTTGGCGAAGTCTCAGTGATTTTGCATCTGTTCAGTTGGCATTTCACGATTTGGAGAGAATTCGGTATACATGGCATAACCAATTAGCACGAAGGCCACATAAATTAACGCACTTATTGCCCATTTCCATTGACTATTCAGCTTCATTCTGCCACTTCCTCTCTCACAGCCTTCAGACGTTGTAGCCTTAGCGCATTTAATACAACAGATACAGAGCTAAAGGCCATTGCCGCTCCTGCGAGCCATGGCGCAAGAAACCCAAATGCAGCCACTGGTATGCCGATCGTATTGTAGGCAAGTGCCCAAAATAGATTTTGTTTAATGTTCCTCATCGTTTTTTTGCTAAACTCAAGTGCATCGGCAATGGCATGGAGGTCTCCAGTCATGAGTGTAATGTCTGCCGCTTCCATGGCAACGTCCGTCCCCGTTCCAATCGCCATCCCGATCGTTGCTGTCGCAAGGGCAGGCGCATCATTGATGCCGTCCCCAACCATAGCGACTTTCTTCCCTTGCTCCTGGAGTGCTGCAATGTGAGCAGCCTTTTCCTCTGGAAGCACTTCGGAGATGACATGCTCAATGCCTACCTGTTTCGCAATCGCTTCTGCTGTCCGCTTATTATCTCCTGTCATCATCACGACATGAATGCCTTGCTTTTTCAGTCGAGAGATGGCGTGAGGAGATGATGGTTTGATGGTATCTGCTACTGCTACAATACCGGCTACCTCACCATCAATCGCTATGAGCATCGCCGTCTTCCCTTGTCCCTCAAGTGCGGCAATTGTTGCTTCTACGTCTTTATATGGAATGTGGTGCTTCTTTAATAGCTTTCGTGTTCCAATCAATAGTTGATGTGCAGCAGCCTTTGCTTCAATTCCATGACCCGGATCTGCTTGAAATGCTTCTACATGGACAGCTTGAAGATTTTTCGCCTTCATTTCCTCTGTGATTGCCCGGGCAAGTGGATGCTCAGACTGCTGTTCTGCCGATCCTGCCAGTTGAAGCAAGGTCTCTTCCGTCCAATCTGCATATGCCACCACATCTGTGACACTCGGTTCCCCCTTCGTCACTGTCCCTGTCTTATCTAAAACAACCGTATCCAGTGATTGGGTCACTTCTAAATGCTCTCCACCTTTAAACAGAATGCCTGATTCAGCCGCACGACCGCTACCAGCCATAATCGAGGTCGGCGTGGCAAGACCGAGCGCACAAGGACAGGCAATGACAATGACCGCTATAAACGTTTCCAATGCTGAAGTGACATTTCCCGGATCAACGAAGATGAACCAGATGAGAAAAGTCAACACCGCAATTCCTACTACAATTGGTACAAATATACCTGATATGAGATCTGCCATTCTTTGAATGGGTGCTTTTGAGCCCTGTGCTTGTTCCACTACACGAATAATTTGTGAAAGTGCGGTCTCTTTCCCTACTTTCGTCGCTTTTACTTTGATAAAACCATTTTTATTGATTGTTGCCCCGATGACCATATCTCCTGCTGTCTTATCAACAGGTAAACTTTCTCCCGTAATCATTGACTCATCTATTGCTGTTGTTCCTTCTTTAATCTCTCCGTCTACAGGGACTTTTTCACCTGGCTTGACATAAACAAGATCATTCACTGTCACTTCGGAAATCGGGACAGTCATCTCTTCTCCATTCCGTTCGATGACAGCTTCCTTTGCCTGTAAGCCCATGAGCTTTTGAATGGCATCTGAGGATTTCCCTTTTGCTTTTGCTTCCATTAATTTTCCGAGCACAATCAAGGTAATGAGCACAGCACTTGTTTCAAAATATAAAGCCGGCTCATGTGTCCCTAGAATGGCAGACTGTATGCTCTCATACACACTATAGAAAAAGGCAGCGGATGTCCCAAGTGCCACAAGAACATCCATATTGGCACTTTTATTTTTTAATGCTTGATAGGCGCCTACATAAAAAGGCCCACCCACAATGAACTGAACTGGCGCAGCTAACGCAAGCTGAACCCACGGATTCATGAATGCTTCAGGTAGCCAAACAAACGACGTGAATGAAAAGTGGCTGACCATTGACCAGAGAAGAGGTAGCGACAAAATCATAGAGAACAAAAAGCGTGCCGTCTGCTTCTCAATCGCCGCCTGGCGATGATCTTTCTTTCCTGCTTCGTCCTGTTCTTCCGCCGGTTCAATTAGTGAATAGCCAATCGATTGCACAGCATCTTTTACGTCACTCAGGGAAGTTTGCCCCGGATGATAGGTAACCTGAAGTTTCTCAAGTGCAAAGTTTACAGAGCCGTGATCAATCCCATTCATCCGATTGATTTTTTTCTCAATCCGGTTTGCACAAGCAGCACAGGTCATTCCCTCAATATCAAATTCTGCTTCTTTCATCACGACATCGTAGCCAAGTGATTGAATCTTCTGCTTCAGGTCATCAGGTGATATACGCTCTGTTTCATATATGATATGAGATGTTTCAAGTGCCAAATTCACATTGGCATCATCCACACCATCCAATTTGCTTAAACCCTTTTCAATGCGTCCTGCACAAGCAGCACAGGTCATTCCAGTAATATGAAAATCAATTTCCTTTTTCATTCATCTCACCTCTCTATATACCCAATGGGGGTATCAACCTTTGAAAAAAATACGCGCTGACACCGCAGCACGCACCTTATTTATACAACATCATATCCCTGTTCTTCAATCACATCAGAGATACGATGTAATGTGATTTGGTCAGAATGAAATGAAACATCTACCTGCCCTTTGTCTAAATGGACTTTCACAGATTCAACACCTGCTAATTCCCCTACATTTCCTTCGACTGCTTTTACACAATGTCCGCAAGACATGCCCTTTACTTGAAGTGTTGCTTGTTCCACTTTTCATCGCCTCCATCAATCATTTTCTACAATTTACTATACCCTAGTAGGGTATAGTTGTAAACAAAAAACATATGTGACTTGCTACGATTTGGTCAACTTCGTAAAGACATTCATTAACTCTTCGATGGCCTCGTCTCCATTACCGCTTTTAATGGCATCGGCTACGCAGTGATGTGTGTGCTTTTCCATTAATTGAAGACTCACTTTTTTTAAAGCCGCATTCACAGCAGAGATTTGATTGACAACATCGATACAATAACGATCAGATTCAATCATTTGTTGAATCCCTCGAACCTGTCCTTCGACTCGTTTCAAGCGATTGATTAATTGGTCTTTTTCCTTCTGAGCTCTAGGTGAAGCAATATGCCTAACTTCATGCTCTGTCATGTGATCACCCTTTTCCCTATGACTTTTCTCTATATAAATTAAAGCATATCTCCACTCGAAAAGGCAAAGATATGCTGATGGTGCGTAAGATGCGCTTGTCCTAGTTTGTCAATTGTTCAATATTATTGAGGAGACTCATCGCCTGTTGCAGTTGGTGAATCAGCCCTTCTTGGTTCTCCAAAATTGATGCAAGATCAATTTGGTCTGCTTTCAATTGCTGCAAAATGGTTTGGATTTCTTCTGATAGTAACTGATTCTTTTCAACGATTTGCGCATGCAAGTCTTCTGCTACTTTTGGTGCCGTTACGTCGTTAAACGATTGGATATCCGCTTTTAACGATTCAAGCTGCTGCGTCAGGTCGGCTGTTTTCGCAACATTTTGTACAGCCTCTTGAGCGAGCTTTGGAAACTCTTCCGTAAATTGTTGAACCTCAGACACATACTCATTCGCCTCTGTCACATACGTCGTCGTATCATTAACTTGCTCAAGCAAACCTGAACAACCACTTAACACAAGGGTACCGCTCAACATGATTGCCATCATATATTTCTTCAATCCCATCATCCTTTCATCGGTTGGTCGAAACCACCCATTGATTCGCTTTCCCCTATACACAACCTGGTCAAGGACAAAAAAAGCCAGACCTTGCCCATGTGTCATAGGCAAAGGTCTGGCTAACAAGTTCATGCCGGAAGGGCCGAGAAACACTGGATGTTTCTGTAATGACGACCAAACCGTAAAAGCTACTCCCCTTTGGGAAACCGTTTAATTGTTCTGTTTATCATATCGGAAGTAGAGGTAACAGTCAATGAGAAGCTGGTGGCAGATGTTGGTTTTCATATAATTATTGACTATTTTCTTTTGAATATTTCTTAATCAATGTTTCGCTAACCCTACTTACGATATAAATCGCAACTGTCAAGATTAATATCAACGGAAACAAGCTAAATCGATCGACTGCAACATATAAAATCCCCCCAACAGTTATAGCCACTACTATTGGCGTTAAAAATTGGATCACCGTTACCACACCCCTTTGTATAAATCATATACATCCCTTGTTAATAATACGATATTTAATTTTCCTCACCTAGTCTATTTCACCTATGCGAATCGATTCATTTTTACGGAAATTCAGGGTTTATTTCTCAATTGATCTCCGTCTAGTGGTAAACTCTCTATTGATTGCAACCAAGCATCAAAGGAGACTGTCATGAAAACTTTAGATGTTCAAGCTTTGGATCATGCAATTGACCAAACACTGACACAGTTAAAACAACAATCACAGGATGTTAAATCCCTAGAAAAACAAATCAATCAAATCATCTCATTAGAAGGCGCACTAAAGGGAGAAGCTGGACAAGCGATAAAAGCGTTTTATACGGAGTGTCATATTCCCTTTTTGCAATTCTTTCAAGTCGCCATTGAGGAATACAGCGCCGCGCTCAAAAAAATAAAAACAGCACTTCACGCATTTGAATCAAATGAAAAAGGTTATATCTCACAATCATTTCTCGAACATGAGCTGGATCAAGGTTTAAAAAACGCCCAACAGGCTATTTCTGAAATCGTCGCAGATGCCAACAGCGCCATTGGCAAGGTCAGCCATATCATTGATTTACAAAGAGTGGACGAATCTGCCTTTCAAGCGAGCTATCAAAAAGCATGGATGAACATCTCAAAAACCATTGGATCTCTCCATGCCTTTGACAGAGAACAAGCCAGTGCTTTGGATGAAACCAAGAGCTCCATCCAAACAATGAAGGAATACATCAATACCCTCGGCAACATGTTCACTGGCCCGAAAATCGAAATCACCAGCTATCAAAAAGGATCTATTCTCAAAGATGAGGAAGACAAAAAAATAAGCAGCAACCTAAACGAATTGGATCAAAAAATAGACAATCCCGATGAAAATCCAATGATGGTCATGCTGAAGAAGCTGAATGAAAAAGAGCGATCGAATGTGGATACGGTTGTTCGAAATGAAAACCATCGAAACATCCAAAAACAAGTAAAAGCAAACGACCCATCGCTTACGCCATTACAAAAAGAAGCCGTGGTCGCAAAAAAACGGATATATGGAGACATCAGGGTCATCAATGATAAACTATACAATGTAAAAGGCATCAAAAAACTGAAAGAATTCGATATCGCAGATGAAGTCGTCACGAACCCATCAGACATTGATTTTATAGGCGGTCGATACACCGTATACGCCAATAAACAAATCATCCGAACGTATTTCGTAAACGACGAAGTCAGAATAGAAGAAGTCGACAAGATCCCAGATAGCAGAAGCAGTGGCAACGCTAAAGTACTTGACTCGGCATTTGAAGGAACTCCTTTGGAAGCACTTGGCTATATAAACTTAGGTAATGCTACGCGGACTTTGGGAAAAAAAGCAATTAAAGAAGTAGAAAAAGTTTTGAATAATGAAGTGAAGGATGTTAAAAAAGTAATTGCAGAAAGAAGTAAATCACTTGATCTAAAGGAACACCCTACAAAAACAAAGCAATTAGGTTCGAAAAAAATGAAAGAACTAAAAAATAAGATTGACAATCGAACAATTACAAAACAAGAATACCAGGGCTATATTTGGAATAAAAAATTTGCTAAAAAACGTAAGGCTGGGGTTACAGAATTTTGGGATATGGAAGCAGAACGAATAATAAATGGTCAACCTACAACTAGAAATTGGAGTGAAAAACAGGTTCGGGATATACTGTCAAGTAAAGTCCCTAAATATGACGGTAAACCGATGGCTGGACATCATACTTATAGTGCATCTAAATATCCTCATCTATCTGATAAAGGTGAAATTATTTACCCAGCTACTTTCAAAGAACATTTTTATGGATGGCACGGTGGTAACTGGAAAAACAGTAGACCTGGAGAACCGATAAAATTTATTAAAGATTTCTAAGGAATGGAGTCGAAAGTTATGAGCTCAAATAGAATTGATGTAAGAATACTTAATGCTGAAAATACAAACAGTCTTATTTCAATAATTAGAAAATACGATGGAGAACCGATTAGCGAGATAAAGAAGAAAATAAGCGAAGGTCGTTCCATACTAACATGTTATTATGTTGATGATCCAGATAAACTAACGTCTCTGTTAAGAGTTATCGAATCATTAGAACAAAAAGGAGCCAAGTTGGAAATAGTACAAAAAATCCGGAATACAAATAGAGTTATTGACCCTAATATTATTAAGAACTTGATCGACAGAGACAGACTGATAGCAGAACAATTACAGGAATATGATGATAATATGGAGGATTAACAATACCTGATAAAGCCATGGGAATTTAAAGTGAAAAATAAAAGCAACCCTCAACGGGACTGACCCCCGTTTTTGAGACAGGGATCAAAACACCTCCACGTCTTATTTCGGATAACAACTATCCGTTTTCAAACTTGAAGGTGTTTTTTAATTGTCTCATCTTATGGGGTCAGTCCCATATAGGAAGGGCTTTTCTTTTATTTTTGCTTTACCTCAACATATTTTGAAGCAACTGTAATATAAAGGCCTGATTTCAGCCTGTACATTTTTTCCCCATTGACTGTAACGACCTTATCAATTGTGAAAGCTTCTCCCAGCTTCACTTTTTTGTGCTTCGCTGACCAATTCGGCTTATCATAGACCCATAACCACTCATCTGCATTCGGCTTCACTACGGCCATTTTAACGCCCTTTGGTGTCGTTTCTTTTTTAGGGCTTGTTTTAGATGATGAAGACACCTTTTTTAAACCGCCGGCTGCCGCAATTCCTTCCGCCGGCACGATGTTCACTGGCCCGAAAATCGAAATCACCAGCTATCAAAAAGGATCTATTCTCAAAGATGAGGAAAACAAAAAAATAAGCAGAAACCTAAACGAATTGGATAATAAAATAGACAATCCCCAAGAAAATCCGATGATGGTCATGCTTAAGGAACTGAATGATAAAGAGCGATCGAATGTGGATACGGTTGTTCGAAATGAAACCCATCGAACTATCCAAAAACAAGTAAAAGCAACGACCCATCGCTTACTCCATTACAAAAAGAAGCCGTGCTCGCAAAAAAACGGATATATGGAGACAGAAGAATGTGGCGAAGAAGGTTACTACTAGTACAAGCGGTAAGATAGATTCTGATACAATTAAAAAATATGTTAGGGATATAAAAGGACGAACAGGCAGAGAGATACCCAAAAACCAAATAGAGAAGTTAAAAGAAGCCTTACGAAATAAAGAATACAAAAAAATGTCCCCAATAGAAACGGCTAAGCATCGCGCAAAATTTGATAGTGTGAAAAATAAAGTAATCAAAGAGTGGGAAGCCAAAACTGGTCAAAAGTGGCCCGTGTATAATGAAAATGTTATTTCGGAGAAGACTGGTAAAGTAATTAGAAAAACAGGAGATAAGTATGATGCGCATCATATAATCGAAAATACTTTTGGAGGGGAGCATGATTGGTGGAAAATGCATCCTGCAAAATTTCCAAATGAGCATCACTGGTATTCATGGAGCGGGTTCACCAGCAAATACATTATTTAAAGGAGTTAAAAAATAATGGGATATGAACTTATTAAGACAAACAAAGAAAACAGTTTTTTTCCAGTGATTGAAAAAGAAATAATAGATGTTGAGAAGGAACTTGATTTAAAGCTTCCTAAAGAGCTAATTAATTTATATAAAGAGGTAGGTTATGGGTTTATTAATGGTTCGGAGTTTAACATTAATCGTATTATGGACCCATATTCTGTAAGAGATTTTCGGTTAAGGGCTAGTGATTTTGAATTCTATCCTGACATCGAAATCTATGATGAATTCGAAGATAACAAATTAATATTTTTTGAAGCAAATGAAACAGCTTTAATGTCAATTGAATTGAATGAAAAGGATAATAGCGCAATATACTATTATGATGTGCAAATTGCTCATTCTTTGGAAGAATTTTTAACCAAGATACAAGAGAATGATAAGTATTATCTAGATTTACTAGTGGATTAATAAAATTTACGCCTTGATTGGTTAAAAGCCTTTCCAGGTTTATTTTTTAAAGGCCGTTGAAATAATTGATTAAGTTGCTATTCACAAAATTTCATGGTGAATTTGAGGATCTCTATTACGTTAACAATGCTACTAAATAAAATCCACAATAATAGAAAAAAGCCAAAACCCTTGAATTGTAAGGATTTTGGCCTTCTTTGATTTCCTCTGAAATCATATGTATGGAGACGGTGGGAGTCGAACCCACGTCCAGAGACATCGATTACTTAAGCGTCTACGAGCGTAGTCAACATATTTACGCGTTCACTCTTCCTCATGCCTGCTGACGGGCGCTTGGAGAGCTAGTCTGATGGGTCTCTTCTTACGTCCTCAGACGGGAACGTAAGCGTAGCCTACTTCATTGGGCTCTTCACAGACACATAGGCAATGTCAGGAAGAGCTCGCTGCACTTATTAGGCAGCTAGTGCTAAGTTTTGGTTAAAACTTTTAGTTTTGCCAGTTACATTTAGGTGCGTGTTAACGAGATCGCCTCTCGGCTCGCAGCTCAAGCTCGAACCATCCCTGTCGAATCCGTAACGTCCCCTTGTCAAAGGGATATACGGGATGGAAACGTTCAGTTTAACTGCTTCCGTATATAACTATTATAACAATCTATTCGCGCGAAACAACTGGTGGTTTCTGTAAATAGATGCGATGATTGTTTACTGTAAGGCATATTGTAGCATAGTGTTGATGCGTTCAGCAAGCGATCTGCCTGTGACTAGATTTGCTTTTGTCGATCTCGAAAGGCACGTTCGATTTCTCGTTTTGCGTCTTTTTTCTTGAGATCATCCCGTTTGTCATATTTCTTTTTCCCTTTACCGATTCCGATTAGGACTTTTGCAAATCCGTTTTTCAGATATAGCTTAATTGGGACAAGTGAGTAGCCTTCTTCCTTCGTCGCACCAATGAGTTTGCTAATTTGCTTGCGATGAAGTAGTAATTTTCTCGTTCTTAGCGGGTCATGGTTGTAGCGGTTCCCCTGCTCATATGGGCTCACGTGCATGTTGTGAAGAAACACTTCTCCTCGCTCGATTTTGGCAAAGGCATCTTTTAAATTCACTTTTCCGGCACGAATCGATTTAATTTCAGTTCCCTGTAACACGAGACCTGCTTCGTACGTTTCTTCTATAAAATAGTCATGGTTGGCTTTTTTATTTTGGGAAACAACCTTTCCCTCTCCCTTTGGCATTGGCGTACACCCTCCTTTTGGCACAATCACGTTACAAAATAGCACGGATTATTTTATCAAACAATCCAGCTTTCGACAACGCTGACGCCATGTGGTCAAAAAGCAAATAGAGCATGATGCCCTATTTGCTTTTCGGCACATTACTTTTTCTTTTTACGCTTTTGTTTCGGTGCGTTATCAAATACGCGTTTTTTCTTTTTCTTCTTTTTTCGGCCGGCGAACCAATCACTGCCTTTATCGTTACTGTCCTTCGGTTTATCCCCAGACGCCTTTTGACCTCCGCGCCCTTTTTTGGCTGGCGGATCTGTTCGTTTTTTGAACTTGAACTCTTTTGGCGATTTACGGCGAGTCCCCTTCATGCCGGCAATTTCAAAGTCAATGGCATGTTCCTCTTTATTGACTTCAACGACTTTGACAGTGATTTCGTCACCGATGCGGTATACATTTCCCGTCCGCTCACCGATCATGGCAAAATGCTGTTCATCAAAACGATAGTAGTCGTCCGTCATGTAGCTGACGTGTACAAGACCTTCAATCGTATTCGGCAGTTCGACGAATAGTCCGAAATTCGTCACAGAGCTAATCATGCCATCAAACTCTTCACCGATTTTATCAAGCATGAATTCTGCTTTTTTCAGATCGTCTGTTTCACGCTCTGCATCAACTGAGCGTCGCTCCATCGTAGATGCATGGTCTGCTATTTCTGGCAGCAGCTGACCCCATTTATCAAGCGTCGCTTCGTCTGTCTTTTTTTGAATTAAATAAGTTCTGATCAGCCTGTGGACAATTAAATCTGGATAACGGCGGATCGGTGAAGTAAAGTGTGTATAGAATTCAGTTGATAAACCAAAGTGGCCGATGCTTTCTGGATCATACTTTGCCTGCTTCATCGAGCGAAGCATGACGGTTTGTATGACAACTTCTTCTGGTTGATCTCGAACGGCATCCAGAACACTTTGAAGCGCACGTGGGTGAATGTTTGTTGAAGTTCCTTTGACAATGTATCCAAATGTCGTCACGAACTCTAAAAAGCGCTGAAGCTTCTCCGGATTTGGTTCTTCGTGAATTCGGTAAATGAACGGAACATTCATCCAGTGGAAATGCTCTGCTACGGTTTCGTTTGCGACAAGCATGAATTCTTCAATTAATTTCTCAGCTACTGAACGCTCTCGAATCACAACGTCTTTTGCGGCTCCTTCTTCGTCCACAAGCACTTTGGCTTCCTTAAAATCAAAATCTACTGCCCCGCGCTCCATACGTTTATCACGAAGGATCTCCGCTAGTTTCTCCATATCCTGGAACATCGGAACGAGCGGCTCATATTTGTTTAGAAGTTCTTCATCTTGGTCCACTAAGATCTTATTCACATCTGTATATGTCATTCTTTCAGTCGTTTTGATCACACTTTGGAAAATCTCATGCTTGATGACTTTACCGTCTCGATCAATGACCATTTCACAAGAAAGTGTGAGGCGATCCACCTTCGGATTTAATGAACAAATGCCATTTGATAGGCGGTGAGGAATCATCGGAATCACACGATCAACAAGATAGACACTCGTTCCGCGCTCATAAGCTTCCTGATCAATCGGGGAATTCTCTGTTACATAATGGGATACGTCCGCAATATGCACACCTAGTTTATAGTTACCGTTATCAAGCTTTTGCACAGTAACAGCATCATCTAAGTCCTTTGCATCTGCACCGTCAATGGTCACAATCGTTTCATTACGCAGATCCCGTCTATCTTTGAGATCCTTTTCTTCAATCGATTCAGGTGTATTGATTGCCTGTTGTAACGCTTCCTCTGGGAATTCGCCCGGTAGGCCATGTTTATGAATAATAGACAAAATATCAATACCTGGGTCATTTTTATGACCTAAAATCTCAGTTACTTCGCCTTCTGCACTCATTCTTCCTTTAGGATAGCTTGTCAGTGTAACAACGACTTTATGACCTTCTACCGCACCGTTTTTAGCGGTTTTCGGGATAAAGATATCGTTTGTGATTTTCTTATCATCAGGAATGACAAAGCCAAAGCTTTTCGTTTCTGAATAGGTACCGACAACTGTCTGAATGTTGCGCTCAAGGATTCGAATGACTGTACCTTCTTTTTTGGTTCCATTGGACTTATGGCTAACACGAACCATCACAGTATCACCATTCATCGCTGTCCCAAGCTCTGTTGGCGGAATAAATATATCATCCTGTCCAAACTCTTCAGGTGTTACAAATGCAAAGCCCTTCGCATGTGCAGACAACTTTCCTTTGACCAAATTCATTTTTTCAGGCACACCGTAGCGATCACTGCGTGTCCGTACGATAAGTCCTTGCTCTTCTAATGTCACAAGTGCTTTAATCAGTTCTTTATAGTCGTCTGCATTTGTAATTTCCATCATGACTTCTAATTCTTGCACTGTGAGCGGTTTGTACGCCTCTTCTTTCATAAAAGCGAGTAAATCATTCATAAATTCTTCTTTTTCCACACTCAAACCCCCTATATATTAAATTGACCAATCAAGTGATTCTAAGAATGCATAAACATCTTGATGAACCTTTTCCCGCTCTTTATCAAGCGTAATGACATGGCCCGATTCTTCATACCACTTCAAATGTTTTTGATCTGTCTCTACTTCATTATAAATAATATTTGCACTGTCTGTATTAATCATATGATCATGACGTGCTTGAACCACAAACGTAGGTGAATAGATCATGTCAACATTGTTTCTTACATCTGCAATTAGCGCTTGAAGAGCCTTAAGTGTACCCATTGGTGTTTTCTTGAACTCTTCCATTTCTAGTTCAATTTGTTCCTCTGATTTACCCTCGAATTTCTTGTAGTTACGGGCATAATCTAGTATACCTTGGTACATCACTTCTTCACTTTTTATATACATAGGTGCACACATAGGTACAATTCCCTTTACAGGTACAGTGTAACCTAATTTTAATGAAAAAACTCCTCCGAGAGACAAGCCAGCGACAGCAATCTCTTCATAGCCCTCATCTTTTAGATATTGGTAGCCTTCTTCTACATCTTTCCACCAATCGGTCGGACCTGTATGAACAAGCTCCTCTGGCGGTACGCCATGTCCCTTATATTGCGGTGCGTGACATGTGTAGCCTCGTTCGTTCAGATAACGGCCAAGCATTCTAACATCTGCTGTATTCCCTGTAAAACCGTGAAGAAGAAGCACAGCCTTTTCTCCACCCTTAAACGTAAATGGTTTTGGTGTAACTACTTTCATGATGTGACTTCCTTTCCTTTAGATCTGTTTTATATGTTCCACTTGTATGTACGAAACAAACACAATAGAGTGCTAATAATAAAAAAAGGTCTGAAAAAAGATCAGACCTTCTGGTACTCGCGTCCTTACACGCCTAAATATGCCAATGCAAGTGTTAAGATGAAGAAAAGCACTGACAAAGTGACAGTTAATCGGTGAAGGATCAAGTCAAGTCCTCTCGCTTTTTGCTTACCGAAAAGCTGCTCAGCTCCACCTGAAATAGCGCCTGACAGTCCGGCACTTTTACTTGTTTGTAATAAAACAACGATGATAAGTGCGATACTGACAATTACGAGTAGTGTGATAATAAACGCGTGCATAAAAACACCTCCAGTCAAACTGGTACACATAACCTTATTTTACATGAAAATGAGGTGCATGTCACGAAACATCAAAATAAAGATTTCCTATATATTTATCGGCTTTCTCTATGAATTTGATTCAATTTCGCTCAAAAAGTTAGCATGCAGCGTTTTTTGTATGACATTTCTGTTTTAAAATCGTTTTTTAATGACTTGCTTCTTCTTTCAATAGCTGTTTTAATTCCACTAACAAACGTTCCGCTCCTTCTGGGCTTAGCATCACTTTGCCATTCCCATAGCCTTTATTATATTTCGTAACTTGCCCTGTGAGCAGACAGCTCTTATCTGCCTCATACTTTTTTAACATAATGGTTTGATTGTCTATAAAAATTTCTAATAATTGCTCTTCCTTAATATTGAGTACCCTTCTCATTTCTGAAGGTAGGACAATTCTGCCAAGGGAATCAATTTGTCTGACCATGCCAGTTCTTTTCAATGACTTTTCCTCCTATGTTGTGATATTGTTATTTCGATCGTTGACTTTTGTCAACATTTTCATAGTAAAATAGTTCTTCAAATTTTTTATCAAAGTAATGAATCATTTTACCAATAACGAGTTGCCCTGGTTTTCGATGCCCATTTAATACCCTACTAAGTGTGGCAGGAGAGATGCCAATGTCCTCAGCTAACTGATTCAAGGACATATCGTTTTCGATCATATACTGCATGACAAAGGCTCTCCTGATCTGAATTTTTTCCACCATCATTACAACCTCCTACAGGATCAATATGTAAAGAATGTAGAGACTCTCACTCCAAACAGTGTCATTAACTTATGTCAACACTTTTACACCCCTGCTATTTCCTTTGGTCAACATCCATACTAAAATAAGTCATATACTGAATTGTGAGGTTCGATGACATGAATCATTTTGGTGAACAATTACGCATGTTAAGAGAAAATAGAAAGATGTCTGTCAATCAACTCGCCATGTATTCAGGTGTAAGCGCTGCTGGTATTTCTCGTATTGAAAATGGAAAGCGCGGCGTGCCGAAGCCTTTAACGATTAAAAAATTAGCACACGCTTTGAAGGTGCCTTATGAGGATTTAATGCTGATTGCAGGTCATATTGAACAGGAAAAAGTTCATGAAATGAAACCTAAATATGAGTCTATTTTGAAAATCTATCAAACAGCGATTCAAAATGAGCTAGATCATCTCCCGCTCTTTGATGGAGACCAATGGGAAACGCTCACCACACAAGACATCAACCAACTAAATCAATACTTTCTCACACTCATGAACCAAAAAAAGACGAATAAATAGCGGGGCATAAACTAAAGATACATCCACCATTAACTAATGTCAATATTTTCATGGTCTGTTTGTTGCCAATAGTCAATAAATCAAGTAAAATAAAGATAACTAATTTTAACCATGTGAGGTTTTGTGTTGATGAACTTTGGTGCATATTTAAGAGCAATGCGTGAAGAAAAGAAACTATCAGTGAATCAATTGGCCATGTATTCAGAGGTGAGCGCCGCTGGAATATCCCGTATTGAAAACGGAAAACGTGGGATTCCAAAACCTCCGACAATCAAGAAGCTAGCAGGCGCTTTAAAAGTGCCCTATGAAGAGATGATGCATGCTGCCGGTTATATTGAGGTAGCATCTCCCACCCACCTAATAAAAGAAGAGACAGCTGCTTTTTCTAAAATAAAGGAAGCAGCAGAGCAATATGAACTGGGCCACCTCGAACTATTTGATGGTGACATATGGTCTACCCTTTCTAAAAGGGAAATTGAAGATTTGAATCGATACTTGTTATTTATGATAAACAGCCGGTCAGCTTTATGACATGTTTGATGATTGACAAGCATTTCGCGATGATTGATCGCAGATTTACGGTATAATGGGTTCAGATTGGAGTGAAGAAAGATGAATCAATCTGAGATGTGCCCGAGGTTTGAAAAAGCAGTCGAGTTATTAAGTAAACGCTGGGTTGCACTGATTGTTTTTCAACTTCTCTCAGGTCAACAGCGCTTTAGTGAAATTGAGGCAGCCCTGACGAATTTGAGTGGAAGAGTATTATCTGAGAGATTAAAAGAGCTAGAAGCAGCAGGTATTATCAAACGGGAAGTTTTTGCAGAGACACCCGTACGCATTGAATATTCTTTAACTGATATGGGGCGTTCGCTTGCACCTGTTTTTGAGGAAATTTCGAAGTGGTCTTCTGAATGGATCACACTTGAATCATAAATCTTTTCTAACATGTCTCTCGCCTGATGTTTATCAAGTAAAACTCCCTTACAATGCGTAAGGGAGTTTTGGTCTATGTTTTCATCAATAGCTTAAGCAGAGGTGATGTTTTTTTCTGCTAAGGCTTGCTTTTCTTTTTTCTTGTTTGTCGGGCTTAAATAGCGTTCGAGCCAGCCCATGACAAGGTCGGCAATAATGGCCATGAGCGCAGTTGGAATAGCACCTGCTAAAATGATGGCTGTTCCGTTTGTGGCGTTTGATCCTCTGATGATGATATCACCAAGTCCTCCAGCACCAACAAATGTCCCAATCGCTGTGATGCCGATTGCAATGACAAGTGCAGTTCTTAAACCAGCCATAATGACAGATAAAGCAAGCGGTAATTCAACCATTCTCAGCACTTGCCATTTCGTCATGCCCATTGCTCTGCCAGATTCTAAATAGGCATGCTCAATGCTGACAATCCCTGTATACGTGTTCCGAATGATAGGCAAAAGCGAATACAAGAAGAGGGATAGGATGACTGTATTGGCTCCAAGTCCTAAGACAAGCATCAACACAGAAAGCATTGCTAAAGCGGGTATGGTTTGAATGACATTTGTAATGGCGAATATCCAATTGCTCAGCTTGCGGTAATGCGCCACAAAAATACCTACGGGAATTCCGACAATTGCGGCAAACAATACCCCATACGCTGACATGAGAAAATGTCGATAAAATTCTTCTAACACATATGAACCGTTTTGCTGATAATACGTCCATAACTGTTGCAGTGTGTCCATCAGCCGTGACACCTCCCAATCTTACTCAAAGTAATTGTGTTTTTCCAAGAAATTCTTTGCAACAATCGCTGGTTCTTGTAGCTCTCCATCGACTTGATAGTTGAGCTCTTGCATTTGTTCTGTATCAATTTTCCCGATGAGTCTGTTGATCACTTTTTCGAGTCCTGGGTTTTCTTTGAGGACCTTTTTTGGGACAACTGGTGATGCATCATATGGAGGGAAAAAACGTTTATCGTCTTTTATGATTTTCAGATCATAGGCTTTGATCCGTCCATCGGATGAATAGGCTAGCACAATATCCATTTTTTCATTTTTCAATGCATCATATACTAAACCAATTTGCATCGGATATGTGTGTGCAAATTTGAAGCCGTATGTTTTCACAAACCCTTCATAACCGTCGCCTTTCTTTTTGAGCCAAATATTATCGACACCAAAGCGATAATCCTTCGCATTCTTTTCTAAATCAGAGACCGTTTCTAAATTATGTTCCTTCGCCATTTTCTGTGTGACGGCAAAGGCATACGTATTATCAAATCCATATGAATCGAACCATTTGTAATCAAACCGTTTATTGAATTCTTTTTGGACAATTTCTAGTGCACGCTTTGGGTCCTTTTCTGCATCCATCCCTAGCGTACTTGACAAATCTGTGCCTGTATACCTTGTCGCTGCAATGTCAACATCGCCATTTTCCATCGCCTTTTGCTGGACAGTATTAGAGCCTAGATTTTTCACGATGGTTGTCTGTTTTTCTGTGTAATGCTCAATCATATCCGCTACGATATAGGCCATGATTTCTGATTCGGTAAAGTTTTGCGCTCCAATTCGCAGTGTATTGCTTGAGGAGCCGGCTAGTCCAGGAAGTGAACAGCCACTTATCAATAGTAAACATCCGGCAAGCAGTGCACTGATCCATTTTCTTTTTTGATTCTTCACGTAAGCCAACTCCTTATGAAACTTCCTTCAATCCTTTTAAGCCCTTGGGTGTTACCTTATTCTCAAGCTTCAACAGGATAAAATCGATGATGATCGCTAAAACCGTAACCGGGACGGCTCCCGCAATAATGTATTCTGGCTGATACAGCTGAAGTCCAATCAAAATATAGTCTCCAAGACCACCTCCACCGATAAAAGCAGCAAGTGTTGTCCAGCCGATTAAATAAATCGTAGAAATTCTAACGCCCGCCATAATGACTGGAACGGCAAGGGGAAGTTCCACAAGACGAATTTGCTCCCATGTCGTCATGCCGATTCCTTTACCAGATTCAAGCAGGTTCTTGTTCACACCTTGAACCCCAGCATACGTATTTCTCAAAATAGGCAAAACTGAATAGAAAAATAGGGCAACGATCGCAGGTATTTTCCCAACCCCCAAAATAGGAATAAAAAATGCAAGAATCGCTAAACTAGGGAGTGTTTGAAAGATATTCACGACACCGATGACAAAACCTGCGCCTTTTTTCATTCGTGTGAGAAGTACGCCTAAAGGAACGGCTACTATAATGCCTAACAAGATGGCAATTAAAGAAATATATAAATGCTCCCACATTTTTATCAGTAGTTCCCCGCCATTATTCTCTAGAAAATTGATGATTTGATCCATGTGTACACCTCCCTTAATTCATTTCAATGACAGCCGGTGTATCTTCTCCCCAAATGGAGTCGTACACAACATCTACAAGACTTGCACGTGTCACAATGCCTTTTAAATGCCCTTGTGCATCTACAACCGGTACATATTTTATGCCACGAATAAGAATCTTGCGGACCGTATCTCTTAGGAGTGCACCTTCTTGTACAGTATAAAACTCAGTGTTTAAAATATCGCCAACAAAGGCAGCTTTTCTGCGGTTTGCATCAATCGTTTCGATATCAATATAGCCTTTTAGTACATGATTTTCATCCACCACAAGGAGGGAATCTACTCGCTTTTCTCTCATAATGAAAATGGCGTCAGTTAATGTTTTTTCAACAGTAATGGTGACTGGGGACGTGTTCATCATTTGTTCTACACGTTCCATGTTCGGATTCGATTGCAGCAGACGCTCTTTTCCGATGAATTCTTCTACGAACTCATTGACCGGATTACGCAGAATGTCTTCTGGTGTGCCTACTTGGACAATCTCTCCATCTTTTAGGATCACAATGCGATCGGCTAACTTGATGGCTTCATCCATATCATGTGTGACAAATACGATCGTTTTATTTAACGTTTTTTGGAGCTTCTTAAATTCTTCTTGTAATGAATCTCTTGTGATTGGATCAAGTGCACCAAATGGTTCATCCATGAGGATCAGAGGGGGTTCTGCAGCAAGTGCGCGAAGTACACCGATTCGTTGTTGTTGTCCGCCACTTAGTTCATGTGGGAAACGTTCTAGATATTCTGGCCCCATGTCGACTAGCTTGAGCAATTCTCTTGCTCGTTCTTCTCGTTTTTCTTCTGACCATTTTAATAGCTTCGGAACAAGCGTGATATTTTGTGCAATGGTCATATGGGGAAAAAGTCCAATTTGCTGAATGACATAACCGATTTCTCTTCTTAACTGAACCGGATCTTTTTTCATAATATTTTCTCCCTCGATGAAAATGTTGCCTGAGGAAGGTTCAATCAGCCGGTTAATCATCTTCATGGTTGTGGTCTTACCGCAGCCACTCGGTCCAATAAAACAAATAAATTCTCCTTTTGCTATTTCTAAATCAATATTCTTGACAGCTTTCTTTCCACCTTTATACGTCTTAGATACATTTTCTAGTTTCAGCAAATGAGACACCTCCAATTAGTCGGATACATATTTTCAGAAAATTTACACCTTATTAATTATAGTGCAAACTTTATAAAATAAAAAGTTTACGATGTGTTTATATTGTATAACATTTATTTAAAATTTTCAGTTCAGCACCCTGTATGTCATTATCTCTCCTTTTTCCTTCAAATAACGAGCAAATGCTCGATATTTATTGTTTTCAACAACAAACAAGTATATGATATATTGTGTTACAAATCGTCAGTCATGAAGGGATGAAGCCAAGAGTGGACAAGCAAGCGTTAGGTGCCATTCAAAAAGCACAGGATCATTATATTGAAAAAGCTGCCGAGAACATGAATGCCTTTGGTCTTTCCTCTACAGTGGGTAGAGTGCTTGGTATCATTCATATGAACCGCAAACCGATGACGCTTGAAGAGCTATCAGAGGAAACCGGCATGAGCAAAACGAGAATGAGTCAAGTCGTTCGAGAAATGCTTGATCTGAATATTGCCGAGAAGGTGTATGAAAAAGGAATTCGGAAAGATCTATATGATGTTGAGCAAGATCAATACCAAACATTTATTTCATTGTTTGCAGCTAATTGGTCACGAGTTGTCAGTAAAAACCGCAAGGCCCATAAAAAAACATGCAAAGAATTGTTAGAGCTACTTGAACAGGACGACTTAACGAAAGAGACAGAGGATAAAATCAACCTTCTGCTTTCAGAGATTAAAGACAGTCTTGATTATTATGAATGGATTAGCCGATTAATTGAGTTCTTCGAAAGCGAAGAAGTCTTTCAGCATGTGCCTAAACCTTAAAAAAAGCTGTTTATTTTACATTTTGTAGAAAAACAGCTTTTTTATATACACCTATGACACCAGCATCGGAAACATCCCTTTTATCCCTGAACCAATCATTTCTACTGCAACCACAGCAAGAATCAACCCCATCAATCGTGTCACGACATTCATCTCTGTTTTCCCCATTTTCCGCATGATAAAACTTGAATAATGAAAAGCATAATAGGTCATGGCGAGGACGATGACAACACCTATCAGGATGGTCAGCATATCAAGTGTCGCTTCGTTTCCTGGGGTTAAACTCATGACCGTGGCGATGGAACCAGGACCCGCAATAATGGGGATAGCTAGCGGTGTCACGGAAATATCCGCCTTCTCTTTACTTTCTGCCTTTTCATCTACATGCGGGTTTTGGACATGTGATTCCTTTGCATTCAACAAATTGTAAGCAATCCCAAATATAAAGATGCCTCCAGCAATGCGGAGTGCATGAATATCAATCCCAAATAATTTGAAGATCAACCTTCCTGCAAGGAGAAACGCAATCAAAATGATAAATGACACGACAATGGCCTTTTTCGCTGTCTGGGAGCGCTCTTGGTCTGTATAGCCTTCTGTTAAAGTAAGAAAAAGAGGAACATTGCCGAGTGGGTTGGACACAGCAAATAAAGACACCACAACATGAATCATAAAGGAAATCAACAGACACCCTCCTTTTTTTATAGTGTCTGCCAATGAGATGGGAATATTCCCTAGATAGGTGAAAAGCGCTAGAAATGTCACGTATCATCCACCCTTGCAAGTGGGTGCAGGATCAATATGTTTGAGGTGTGAAACATGGGTAAATTCAAGAATAAAGAGGGTGATATGAAGTGATAAAGATACAGCCATTATCTCGTGATCAATCTGTACCTATGGATCTCTTGCTATTAGCTGATCCTTCAAAGGAAAAGGTTCTTGCCTATGTCCAATCCGGCTCTTGTTTTGTCGCCTATCATGAACAAGACATCGTCGGTGTCTATGTACTCTCATCCCTGTCACAGCGAACAGTAGAAATTATGAATGTCGCTGTGAAGAAATCATGGCAAGGAATAGGAGTTGGGAAGCAGTTAATCCTACACGCCATCTCTGAAGCTAAAACAGCCGGTGCTCACACAATTGAGATCGGTACAGGGAACTCTAGCATTCATCAGCTTGCACTTTATCAGAAATGTGGCTTCCGCCTTTCCTCCATTGATCACGATTTCTTCCTTCAGCATTATGATGAACCCATCTTTGAAAACGGAATTCAGTGCATCGATATGCTGCGGCTTTCACTCGTTCTCCAAGCAGATTGACTTCTTGTTCGTCTGCTTTTTTAATGATTTGCGCCTTACCGCATAAAGCACATATTGAATCAACATGTAGAGCAATACGCCAGCGAAAAAGCAGACTAGAAAGCCAAAGATGGTCGCTTCAGAGCTGAACTGGTTCTTCTCAATTTTCATGATATAAAATGGCATGCCAAACAAAGTCGGACTTGATTCAACATCATTGATCTCTAAAAACAGCCATAATATTGGGATCATAAACACAACGAACACATAAAACACCGCGAGTGTAAAACCACTAGAAAACGATTGAGATACTTTATTCATCTATTTTTCTCCTTTCATCTCGTTTAAACCCGTTGTGATCTTTCTTATCATATGCAGCCAGGAGCTAGAGGCTAAATTGATTCAGCTTCTCCTCATATATGTAAAAGGATAACATCTCTACTCAGTCGTCAGTAGTGTTTTCTTGATTTATTTCTTATACCGATTGCTCAAATGAATGGAGATTGAGTTTTACACAGCCGACCCTCCGCATAAAAAAACACGGCGACCCACTCTAAGAGTGAATCACCGTGCCCTAAAACCATTACTTATTCAAGTTATAGAATGTTTCAATACCGTGGTATTGTGCTGTTTCAGCCAATTGATCTTCGATGCGAAGTAATTGGTTGTATTTCGCCACACGGTCCGTACGAGACGGAGCACCTGTTTTGATTTGTCCAGCGTTTGTAGCCACTGCGATGTCTGCAATTGTGCTGTCTTCAGTTTCACCAGAACGGTGAGAGATGACCGCTGTGTATCCTGCGCGTTTTGCCATTTCGATTGCATCAAATGTTTCAGTTAATGTACCGATTTGGTTTACTTTGATCAGGATAGAGTTACCGACACCATTCTTAATGCCTTCAGAAAGCTTTTTCGTGTTTGTCACGAACAAGTCGTCTCCTACTAGCTGAACCTTGCTGCCAAGGCGCTCAGTTAATAGTTTGTGACCTTCCCAGTCGTTTTCATCAAGACCGTCTTCGATTGAGATGATTGGGTATTTTGAAACCATATCCGCATACCAGTCAACCATTTCAGCAGATGTTTTCACAACACCTTCGCCAGATAAATGATATTTACCGTCTTCTTTGTTATAGAACTCAGAAGATGCAGCATCCATTGCTAGTTTCACTTCTTCACCTGGTTTGAAGCCAGCTTTTTCAATCGCTTCTACGATTGTTTGAAGTGCTTCTTCGTTAGAACCAAGGTTTGGAGCGAATCCACCTTCGTCACCTACAGCTGTGTTTAAGCCTTTTGCGCTTAATACAGATTTCAGGCTATGGAAGATTTGTGTGCCCATACGTAGTGCTTCACGGAATGTTGGCGCACCTACAGGCATAATCATGAATTCTTGAATGTCTACGTTGTTATCCGCATGCTCCCCGCCATTGACGATGTTCATCATTGGTACTGGAAGCGTTTTGGAATTGAATCCACCAAGGTATTGATAAAGTGGAATTTGTAAGAAATCAGCAGCCGCACGTGCTACAGCGATAGATACGCCAAGGATTGCGTTTGCGCCCAATTTCCCTTTGTTTTCTGTTCCGTCAAGTTCGATTAACATCTTGTCAATCGCTACTTGTTCTGTCACATCAAAGCCTAAAAGCTCTGGTGCAATGAGTTCATTTACGTTATTTACAGCAGTTAGAACACCTTTTCCAAGGTAACGGTCTTTGTCTCCATCACGTAGTTCTACTGCTTCATATTCACCCGTAGAAGCACCACTTGGAACTAGTGCACGGCCAAAGCCGCCAGATTCTGTGTAAACTTCTACTTCAACTGTTGGATTACCGCGAGAGTCTAGTACTTCGCGTGCATATACGTCAACAATGTATGGCATCGTTATTTCTCTCCTTTTGAATCAATTTGTTATTTTTGAATTAATGTTGTTCCCGTCATTTCTTGAGGTTTTTCAAGACCTAGTAAGTCTAAAAGTGTTGGAGACAGATCGGCTAAAATGCCGTCCTCTCTCAGCGTAACATCCTTTTTCGTCACAATCACTGGAACAGGGTTTGTTGTATGTGCAGTATGTGGTTTTCCTTCTTCGGTAATTAGCACGTCTGCGTTACCATGGTCTGCCGTGATGATGGCGTGTCCGCCTTTTGCTAGGATCGCGTCGACAACGGCTCCTAAACACTCATCTACTGCCTCAATTGCCTGAATTGTCGGCTCAAGCATACCTGAATGACCAACCATGTCAGGGTTAGCAAAGTTCAGAATGATCGCATCATGCTTGTCAGCTTGGATGTCGTCAACCAGTGCATCCTTTACTTCGTATGCACTCATTTCTGGCTTGAGGTCATAAGTCGCTACATCTGGTGAATTGATCAAGATGCGGTCTTCACCAGGAAATTCTTCTTCACGTCCGCCACTCATAAAGAAGGTGACATGAGGATATTTCTCTGTTTCAGCAATCCGCAGCTGTTTCAATCCATTTTGAGAAATGACTTCTCCCACTGTGTTATCCAAATTCACTGGTTTGAAGGCAACATAGCCATCAACCGTTTCACTGAAGTGTGTGAAGCAAACGAAGTGTAAATCCTTCGGATGCGCTTCTCCGCGGTCAAACGAACGGAAATCTTCATTTGTGAATGTGTTAGAAATTTGGATGGCACGGTCTGGTCGGAAATTATAGAAAATCACAGCATCTCCATCGCTTACTTTCGCAACAGGCTCACCATTTTCTCTAGTCATGACAGATGGAATCACGAATTCATCATAGATTCCATTTTCATAGGAGTCATCAACGACATCATAGATGTTTTGATAACTTGGGCCTTCACCATACGCCATCGCGCGATATGCTTTCTCCACACGATCCCAGCGTTTGTCACGGTCCATTGAGTAATAGCGTCCAGAGATCGTTGCAATTTCACCGACACCAATCTCATTGATTTGGTCTTCGAGCTGTTTTAAGTACACTTTGGCTGTCTTCTGACCCACATCACGTCCGTCTAAGAAGCCATGGATGTATACTTTTGTTAAGCCTTCTTTTTTCGCTAGTTTCAGCAAAGCAAATAGATGTTGGATGTGACTGTGCACTCCTCCATCTGACAATAGACCAAATAAATGAAGGGCTTTGTCATGCTCTTTTGCATATTTCATTGCATCTAGGAACGTATTGTTTTTCTCAAACTCTCCATCTCGAATGGCTACATTCACTCTTGTTAAGCTTTGATACACAATGCGTCCTGCACCGATGTTCAAATGCCCCACTTCAGAGTTGCCCATTTGACCTTCGGGGAGACCTACTGCCTCACCTGAAGCTGTTAAAGTTTGGTGTGGGAATTCGTTCCAGTAGCGATCGAAGTTCGGTTTCTTTGCTTGTGCAACGGCGTTACCTACGGTTTCGCCTCTTAAACCGAACCCATCTAAGATGATTAGTGCAGCAGGCTTCTTACTCATATTGACCTTCCTCCAATAATTGAACGAAAGACTGAGGTTCTAGGCTCGCGCCACCTACCAAAGCACCGTCAATATCGGATTCTGCCATATATTCTTTAATATTCGCAGGCTTTACGCTTCCGCCATATTGAATGCGAAGGCTGTCTGCTGCTTCTTGACCAAACTCGCTAGCGACAGTTTGGCGAATGTGTGCACAAACATCGTTTGCATCTTTCGCTGTAGAAGATTTACCTGTTCCAATTGCCCAGATCGGCTCATACGCAATGACAGAGGCCGCCACTTGCTGCTCAGTTAAGCCAGCTAATGCTTTCTTCACTTGATCAGCAACAAGTTCATTTGTTTTGCCGGCTTCACGCTCTTCAAGCGTTTCACCTACACAAATAATTGGAACAATGCCATGTTTAAAGGCTGCATGTGCTTTTTTGTTCACTGTGTCATCTGTTTCAGCAAATAATTCACGGCGCTCTGAATGTCCAATCACTGAGTAGCCGATGCCAAGATCTTTAAGAGCCACAGGGCTGATTTCACCAGTGAACGCACCGTTTTCTTCAAAGTGCATATTTTGTGCACCAATTTTCAGATCTGTTCCGTTTGAAAGGCTGTTAAGCTTTTCAAGGAAAAGAGCTGGCGCACACACAATAGCTTCCACTTTGTCAGGGGATGGAATGGATGATTTGACTTCTTCAACAAAGCTAACAGCTTCGCCAAGTGTTTTGTTCATCTTCCAGTTCCCAGCTATCATTGGTTTTCTCATGATTGACACTTCCTTATAGCATTTTTGGTCTTATTTATCGTTTAATGCAGTAACACCTGGAAGTTCTTTGCCTTCCATGAACTCTAGAGATGCGCCGCCGCCTGTTGAAATATGGCTCATTTGATCGGCAAGACCAAATTTCTCCACTGCTGCTGCTGAATCTCCACCGCCAATGACTGAATATGTATCCTTGGCTTCTGCTAGTGCTTCTGCGACTACTTTTGTTCCGTTGGCAAATGCTTCGATTTCAAATACGCCCATTGGTCCGTTCCAGACAACAAGTTTGCTGTTTTTAATGACTTCAGCATACATCGCTGCTGTCTCTGTACCGATATCAAGTGCTTCTAGATCACTTGGGATTTCAGAGATCGGCACAATGCTTGTATTTGCATCATTTGAAAAGTCGTCGGCTACCAGAACATCTTTCGGAATGAGGAAGTTCACGCCTTTTTCTTTTGCACGGTCCATAAAGGATTTCGCGAGTTCTACTTTGTCTTCTTCTAATAAGGATTTCCCTACTTCGTGACCAAGTGCTTTGACAAATGTATAAGCAAGTCCGCCGCCGATGATGAGGTTGTCCACTTTATCAAGAAGACTTTCAATGACCCCGATTTTATCCTTTACTTTTGCACCACCGATAATCGCTGTAAATGGGCGATCAGGGTTTGAAATTGCTTTTCCTAGAACCTCAAGCTCTTTTTGCATGAGGAAGCCTGCAACAGCCGGCAGATATGCTGCAATACCAGCTGTTGATGCATGTGCACGGTGTGCAGCACCAAAAGCATCATTGACATACACATCCGCTAAATCAGCAAACGCTTTTGATAATTCAGGGTCGTTCTTTTCTTCACCAGGATAGAAACGAACGTTTTCAAGTACTAGCACGTCCCCTTCTTTTAAGTCAGAGATTTGCTTTTTCACATCGTCACCGTATGCTTCATCTGCTTTTTTCACTTCTTGTCCAAGAAGTTCTTGCAGACGTGTTGCCACAGGCGTCAGACGCAGCTCTTCAGTAACTTGACCCTTCGGACGACCCAAATGACTAGCTAGTAGTACCTTTGCGCCTTGTCCTGTTAAATACTGAATCGTTGGTAATGCTGCACGGATTCGAGTATCATCCGTAACTTCTCCGTCCTTCATTGGCACGTTAAAGTCTACGCGGCAGAACACAACTTTACCTTTTACATCAATGTCTTTTACTGATTTCTTATTCATGCTTGTCAGGAGATCCTCCTTTATTCTGGTTTCCTTACGCTTTGGACAAGTCTCTCTTTATCCATTTCCCATTTTGCCCTCATCAAAACGAGAGATCGTGCAGATCAGATAAAAATAGAGAAAAAGGGAAAGGGATGCTTCCCCTTCCCTTGTCCGTCTTCATTATATCGTGTCTCTAAGAAAGAACCAAGTGAGTTCCTTCAGTGCGAGAAATTAAAGACCTTTTTTCGCAATATAAGCTGCAAGGTCTACTACGCGGTGAGAATACCCACTCTCGTTATCGTACCAAGAGATGACTTTCACCATGCTGCCTTCCATAACCATTGTAGAAAGAGCATCGATTGTAGAAGAGTTTGCATTACCATTGTAGTCACCAGACACTAATGGCTCTTCGCTGTAACCAAGGATTCCTTTAAGATCTCCTTCAGCTGCTTCTTTAAATGCTGCGTTTACGTCTTCAGCTGTTACATCTTGGTTTAATTCAGCAACAAGGTCAACTAAAGAAACGTTAGGTGTTGGAACACGCATTGCCCCACCGTTTAATTTGCCTTTTAGTTCAGGCAATACAAGTGAAACTGCTTTTGCAGCACCTGTAGAAGTTGGGATGATGTTTTCCGCAGCTGCACGAGCACGTCGGTAGTCTTTATGCGGAAGATCAAGAATTTGCTGATCATTTGTGTATGAGTGAACAGTTGTCATCATACCGCGTTTGATACCAAATTTATCGTTAAGTACTTTTGCAAATGGAGCTAGGCAGTTTGTTGTACAAGATGCATTAGAGATGACATCGTGGCTAGCTGCATCGTATTTGTCTTCGTTTACACCCATAACGATTGTGATATCTTCTTCGTTAGCAGGTGCAGAGATGATGACTTTTTTAGCGCCAGCTTCTAAGTGTTTTGCAGCGTCTGCACGTTTAGTGAAGAATCCAGTAGATTCTACAACGATTTCTACGCCTTGTTTACCCCAACTTAATTTTGCAGGGTCACGCTCAGCTGAAACTTCAATTGTTTTACCGTTCACTACTAAGTTTGTACCGTCTACAGAAACCTCTGCATCTAGTTTTCCGTGAACAGAGTCATATTGTAAAAGGTGTGCAAGCATGTTAGCGTCTGTTAGGTCGTTAACTGCTACTACCTCAACTTCAGGATTGTTTAATGCTGCACGAAATACGTTACGTCCAATACGTCCAAATCCGTTAATACCGACTTTTACTGCCATGATGTTTCCTCCTTTTATAGGTAACAGAATTTTTTATATTGAGGGATCAATTGACTCCCTTAATAACTCTTTTGCGGCTCCTTCATCTGTGACAAGAACCGTTCGGCGGGGTTTTTTGAAATAAGCTTCAATCGCCCCAGCCTTTGATGATCCACCTGCAACAGCAATGATGTGTGGAATGCTTTCTAAATCGTCTAACTGCATGCCAACGGAGTGAACTTTATGTACAACCTCACCATCACGATTAAAGTAATAGCCAAAGGCTTCCGTCACTGCGTCATGCTCATCAATCTTTTTTAAATCTTCGTCTGGTGTATTCCGTCTCATCGCCATTGTTTTTGCTTCACCGATCCCATGAATGAGCATCGTAGATGATTTAATCGTTTGAAGCACTTCTTTGACGGACGGCTCTTCGATAATAGAAGAGTAAGCACCTTCTGACAGCTGTCCTGGAACAAACAGCAGTTTGTAAGTACCGGAAGCTTTTTCAGCCATGTGGGCACAAATGGTGTTTGCCTGGTTTTTCACATTTTCCCCAAGTCCGCCTCTCGCAGGGACAAACATCATGTCGCGATTTTTGGAATCAGGGGTCATCATTTCGGCAACAGCTTCCATCGTCGTTCCGCCAGTGACGGCGACGATATTATTTCCAGTAAATCTTTTTTTCATACATTGGACAGCAGCTCTTCCCATTTCTTGCTTCACCCACGGGGATTCGTCACTGTCACCAGAAACAATGATCACTTCTTCTAGGTCTAACTCTCTCTTTAATGTGTTTTCCAAAAAGGTTAAACCTAAAACGTCCTTCATCATTCCTTCTAGCGTTTCTAATAAAGCATGACCCTCACTTGTCAGCATCATACCGCTTGTTTTGACATCTAGCAGATTTTGTTCTTTTAAGAACTGAACTTCTGTTCTTAAGATGCGCTCACTGAAACCAAGACTTGTCGCAAGACTTCTGCGGCCGATTGGTTCAGCTAACCTGATGAATTGCAAAATGTCGAAGCGTTTTTGCATAACAATGAGAAGATCTGGTAATAATTTTTTTTGAGCTTCCAATAAATGATTCACGGCGAACGATCCTTTCTTTTCACGTTGGACGAAAAATGTCCCACTGTGACAAAAAATGTCCCGCCACAGCCAAAAAAAATCAAACCCTGCTTTCTTTAATTATTTTAACAGGAACATGTTGCCTTTTCAACTATGACAAATACATTTAGACAAAAAATAGACACATTTTGATCATTATCTTGCTTGTCTTCAAGCTTCTAGTACTCAAATTATTTATTTTTCTTCTATAAGAAAGCTGAAGAAATCAGCCTTCTTATGTTTTAGAGATCGATCTGTTCTCTTCAGAAAACGGATTTGCCTCTTCCTTCGGTTTGATTTTGACAAAATAAATGATATAACAAATTGCCATAAATGGAATCCCGCAATATAGTCCAATCCGCTGATCCTCAATAAAGAATAAACTGATGAGGATCATGCCAAATGAGATAAACCCTGCCAATGGTACAAATGGATATAGCGGTGTACGAAAGACGAGGTCTTTGACATCCCCACCAGCTTTTATGAATTGCCTTCTAAAGAAATATTGAGACAGACAAATCGACATCCACACCACCACAAGCACCATGCCTGATATCGATATCAGCCACACATAAACCGTTTTTGGTGCAACGACACTTGTGAGCAGGGATAAAGCCGATACGCCCATTGTCACCAACAACGCGTTGATGGGAATTTTACGCTTGGACAATCTTTTCGTAAAAGCAGGACCCTTTCCATCTTTAGAGAGCGACCACAGCATACGTGATGATGCATATAATCCAGAGTTTGCGACAGATAAGACCGCTGTGATGATAATGAAATTCATGATATCAGCAGCGTATGGGATGCCCACCTTGTCCAGCACAACAACAAACGGACTATCAATGGAACCTGCTGTCTGCCAAGGAAGTAGAGCCGCAAGAACTGCAATAGATAAGACGAAAAAGACCATCGTTCTCCAAATGATATTCCGAATGGATCGTGGCAATGTCTTTTCTGGGCTCTCACTCTCACCGGCTGCAATCCCTACAAGCTCTGTTCCCTGAAAAGAGAAATTGACCGTGACCATGGTAAGTAAGATCGCAAATAGACCGTTCGGAAATAGTCCGCCATGATCTGTTAAATGCCGAAACAATGGAGCTGGTTCACCGTCTTTCAAATGAATCATTCCGAAAATTGCGCCAATTCCAACGATAATGAACAATAAGATGGCCGCCACTTTGATCGCTGAAAACCAAAACTCGGTTTCAGCAAAACTTCGTGCTGATATTGCGTTAATGACGAATAAAATCACACTAAATGCGAGGCACCAGATCCAAACCGGAATATCTGGAAACCACCTTTGGAGTAAAATACCTGCCGACGTAAACTCCAGTCCAATTGTACACGCCCAGCTAAACCAATAGAGCCAGCCAATCATAAAACCTGTGGACGGGCCTATAAATTTGGTCGCATATTCTTGAAATGAACCGGCTGTTGGCATGGCAACTGCTAGTTCACCAAGACAGAGCATCACCAAATACATCAAAAGACCACCAATGATAAAAGAAAGAATCGCTCCTCCCGGTCCAGCCTGATGAATAATAAGGCCTGATCCAAGGAATAGACCTGTTCCGATGACGCCGCCTAAGGCAATCATAAATAGATGTCTGCTTTTCATGGAACGCTCTAGTTCATTATGCTGTTCTTGCTTCACATTCGCTTCCCCACTTTCCATCTTCTATTCATCATCCTTTGACAAATTGCGCCGTGTGCTGAAAGAGAAAGGGAGAACACAAAGGTTTTCTCCCCTTAGCCTTTAGCCGCGAAACAAGGCTTCAATCTGATCAATCGCCCAATCCAAGTCTTCCTTTGAAATCGTGAGCGGTGGTGCAAACCGAATGACCGTCTCATGTGTTTCCTTACATAATAATCCTGCTGTCTTGAGCTTTTCACAATATGGTCTAGCGGATTCGGTCAGCTCCATGCCAACAAATAACCCCCGACCACGCACTTCCTTTATAATAGGGCTTCGAATGTGTGACAGTTTGTCTTTTAAATATTGCCCAAGCGTGAAGGACCGCTCTGCAAGCCCCTCATCCACTAACACATCTAGTGCAGCAATGGATACCGCACAAGCTAGCGGATTTCCGCCAAAAGTAGAGCCGTGCGAACCAGGATTAAAGACACCTAAAATATCACGGCTTGCCACCACACATGAAATTGGAAATACACCTCCCCCTAATGCCTTGCCAAGAATCAGCATGTCCGGCTCAATCTCTTCCCAATCACATGCAAACATTTTGCCTGTTCTCGCTAACCCGACTTGAATTTCATCTGCAATGAATAAAACATTCTCCTGTTCACATAGAGCTTTTGCTTGTTTTAAAAATCCCTCTGGCGGCATCACAATGCCTGCTTCTCCTTGTATTGGTTCTATGAGAAACGCTGCTGTCTGTGGCGTTATCGCTTCACGTAATGCATCAATATCTCCATAAGGAACAAGCCGAATCCCAGGTAACATCGGACCGAATCCCCTTTGGTATTCTGCTTCAGAAGAAAGCGAAACAGCCGTCATCGTGCGTCCATGGAAATTCCCCACACATGCAATGATTTCAGCACGGTTCTCCTCGATACCTTTGACATCATAGCCCCATCGTCTTGCAGCTTTTATAGCCGTCTCAACAGCCTCTGCTCCTGTATTCATCGGTAGTGCCATGTCTTTATTCGTTAGCTGACAAATTTTTTCATACCAAGGACCAAGCTGGTCATTATGGAAGGCTCTTGATGTCAGTGTGACCCGGTCTGCTTGTTTTTTTAATGCATGGATGATGCGCGGATGGCGATGCCCTTGGTTCACAGCGGAATACGCACTTAGCATATCCATATATCGATTGCCTTCAGGATCAGTGACCCAAACACCCTCTGCTTCTGAAATCACAATTGGCAACGGGTGATAGTTTGCTGCACCATATTGCTCTGTTTGTTGAATCAATTCATTTGTTTGTGTCATCAGTCTTTATCCTCCTTCTATGAACTTGCCTCTTAATTGAGTTCTTCTCCCTTATGTTATGCAAGGATCGTGCCAACTTTCTAATCGCCTTGTGCCAAGGTTTCAATCCATCATCTACGCAAAGAAATTTGGCACATGCCAAATTTTTATAACAAACCGCAAAATTTTTCATGTAAAATGAATTTAAGGTCTGGAGGTGGCACAAATGAAAAAAGACAACTATGTCGCAAAGGTGAAAAAAGAGATCGATTTATATAAAAAAATGCTCGATTTAATTGATGTTGGTGTTCATGCCATTGATGAGAATGGCAATACTGTTGTTTATAATAAAAAAATGATGGAAATTGAATCATTAAAACGCGCTGACGTTCTCCATAAAAATGTGTTAGACCTCTTCGTGTTTCAGGACGAGATGCACAGTACACTTGTCCAAGCGCTTCGGAATGGTAAACAAACTGTGCACGCAAAACAGACGTATCATAATTACAATGGAAAAGAAATCACGACGATTAACCATACATATCCGCTCGTCCGGGATGGCCTCATCCAAGGAGCAGTCGAAATCTCGAATGATGTGACAAAGCTAGAACGGCTGATTCATCACAATATGAAGAATAAAGGGAACACACGCTTTACATTTGATTCAATTATTGGGGAAAGCCCTGCTTTTTTAGAAGTGATTGAGCATGCGAAACGAGCAACCCGTACCTCCTCTTATGTGCTGATTGTGGGGGAAACAGGAACAGGTAAAGAATTGTTTGCCCAAAGCATTCATCATGGCAGCAGCCGCTCATCAGCGCCATTTATTACACAGAATTGTGCGGCACTGCCCGATAATCTGATTGAAAGTCTGTTGTTTGGTACGCAAAGAGGCGCTTTTACGGGGGCAACTGATCAGCCTGGTCTGTTCGAACAGGCACAGGGCGGGACATTGCTGTTAGATGAGATCAATTCATTAAATCCTGCACTTCAAGCAAAGCTTTTGCGTGTCTTGCAAGAAAAATGTGTAAGGCGGCTTGGCAGCACTAAAGAAATCGCCATTGATGTCAGAGTGATTGCCAATATGAATGAAGACCCTGTGGATGCGATCGCAGGTGGAAGAATGAGAAAGGACTTGTTTTATCGATTAGGCATTGTCACCTTATTTATTCCGCCACTCGCTGAACGTAAAGAAGACATCCCTATGTTTGTGGCGCACTTTATTCAAAAATATAACGAGCTGTTCCACATGAATGTGAAGGCGGCTAACGATGAAGTACTTGCCCTCTTTCATTCCTATGATTGGCCAGGCAATGTAAGAGAGCTAGAGCATGTGATTGAGGCTGGGATGAATATGATGATGGATGAAGCCTATTTAAGCTTGCAGCACCTTCCCTATCATTTTCGATTCAAGCACGGGGAAAGTCGACCTGCTACGAAAATTCCGGTGATACCTCTGCAACACACAGCAGCAACTAACACCTTTACTTACACAAACCTAGAAGATTCGGTTGACTTCCAAACCGACATGGAGCGGTTTGAAAAGCAATATATCGTCCATTACTTAGAAAAAATGGACGACAATATTTCAAAGACTGCTAGATTATTAGGCATGAGCAGGCAAAGTCTGCAATATCGAATGAAAAAGTTAAACATATCTTTGCGTAAATAAAGTTGCCTTCATTCGATCCACTTATGGTGTATCTGATTGCATGATCGATTCTTGCAACACATCACCCAAAAGTCTCTCAACATGTTCTAAATGGGTGATCATGGCTCTTTCAGCTTCATCAGGCTGTTTGGCCATGACAGCTTGGTATATGTGTTCATGCTCTTTGTAAAGCTGCTGAACGGAATCCTTCTGCGAGAACAACACCACATTTCTCGTTTCGCGCATGGTTTCTACTAACAGGTTTGAGACCTGGTTCAATAATGTTTTTAATAAATCATTTTGCGAGGCGCTAGCTAAAGCTAGATGAAAAGTGAGATCTGCCTCTTCACCAATGTCTTGATGTGTTTCTGCCATCTTCATTTGTTCGAGTGCACTTTGCAAGTGATGGAGGTCATCTTCTGATCGATGTAAAGCCGCCTTTTTGACGACACCTGTTTCAATGATTGTTCTCACTTCAAGAAGCTGCAATACATCTTTTTGTTTCATTAAAAACGCTGGGGATAAGCAAAATGCGAGTTGATCTGGATCGAACTGTTTGACATAAGTGCCCTCCCCTTGCTTCATTTCTATTAACCCGATCGCTTTTAGAGCGGATAGCGCTTCTCTGACAGCCGAACGGCTGACTTGAAAGTTTTCAGAGAGCGCTTGAACCGAATCTAATTTTTCTCCCGGCAGGAGATCGCCTGTACGAATGGAGTCGACTAATGCATCTGCGATTTCTTCATAAATTTTTTTCGTTTTGATCTGTTTATACTTCAACTGGTCTCACCTCATCACTGTTGTCTATCCTTATCGGCACTTGCCCTATACTATACCTCAAAAATCCCGATCACACTTCTTTCCACTTCATCCTTTTCCAAGAAAACTTTCAATTTGATCAAAAAAGAAGCACGTGCCATTTTTCGGGCATGTGCTTCTTTTTAATCATAGCGTTTCCTCATCGTTGATGATGGGAGGTTCATTTGTTCACGGTATTTTGCGATGGTTCTTCGTGAGACATGGATGCCAAAGGTTTGCTGAAGTTGATTGACGATCTGCTGATCAGAGTACGGTTTCTTCTTGTTTTCCGTTTGGATGAGCTCGTCGATGTGTGTTTTGACTGTGTAGCTGGAGGCTTCCTCTAACGAATGTCCTTCTAGCTTTGCTTGGAAAAATTGTTTCATCTCCATTAACCCATAAGGCGTTTGCATCATTTTCCCTTTCACTGTCCGGCTGACTGTCGATTCATGGATGTGCAGTATATCCGCTACACGCCTCATAGTAAGCGGTTTCATTTTATGCTTCCCTGTGAGGAAAAAATCGGTCTGATGTAAGATAATCTCCCGAACGACGTGTGACATCGTTTGCTTCCTCTGCCGAAGCGCTTGAACTAACCAATGATACTGTTGCTCTTTTTCCTTTAAATACACATATGCTTCATGCCGCTTTCGTTCTTGAATCATAGCAACATACCCTTCATTCATTTCAATGTCAGGAAAAGCACGCTGATTCAGCTCAAATGTAATTTGATCCTGCATCACAGAAATAGACACATCAGGCTCTATATACATATGCTCGTCTTCGTCAGAAAAGTGGAGGCCAGGTCGTGGTTCCAGTAACGCCACCTCATCTTGTATCGCTTGAAGTGTTTTCATCGAAACGCCTGTTTTCGCCGCAATCTCCTTCCAAGCCTTTCTTGCAAACAGAAGAAAATGCTCTTCGATGATCAGCTCTGCTTCATACCAGCGCTCCTTTTTTCTTCTTAGTTGAAGCAGGATGCATTCTTGCAATGACCTTGCACCAATACCGGCAGGCTCTAATGATTGAAGCTGATGAAGAACGGCTTCTACATCTTCCGCCGATACCTCTAAAACAGCGGCTATCACGTCAACCGGTTCATGTACATAACCATTTGAATCAGTGGAATGAATCATAAATTGAAAGATCCTTTGGTGCTGTTCACTTAATTTCAAATCAAGTGCCTGTCTTTTCAAATACATTTGAAGGCTTTCTTTTTGATACGTACGATACGGCTCTGCCATTCGATCTTGTGATTTTTTATGATAAACTGGTTGATAGCTGTCCGCGTCTTTCCTCTCAATCAGAGGGTTCTCAAGGGATAACTGGTCAATATACTCGTCAAGTTCTGCACCATTTAATTGAAGCAGGGTAATGGCCTGCCTGAGGTCTTGTGTGAGCACATGCTTTAATACCTGTTCTTGTTGCAGATGAAGGCTCATTGTCTCCCCTCCCTCTCATCATTTTACATGAAGATTGGCGGACCGTATATACGAAATAGGAGTGATTTCCATGTCTGAACTTTTTTCCGTTCCATACTTTGTTGACAACTTGAAACAGCATATCGCCATGAATCAAAATGAAGACAAACTTCATGCGATGAATGCTTACTATCGTTCGGTTGTCTCCACACTCGTTCAGGATCAACTAACCAAAAATGCCGTCGTGTTGAAACGCATTCAGCACCTTGACGAGGCCTATCAAAAAGTAAAAAAGGAAAGCTAAATCCAAACACCCTTTGTCACAATTGCAAAGGGTGTTTGTCATGCATGAAAAACTTCTGATCTAGCTATTTTTACATCACCGAGAAACTAGTTTGTTGATTTGAAAGGACATGACCATGCCTAAAGCTTTCTATTTCATATGAGTTGATTTAATCATAAGAGAAGCAGGCTGCTCAAAATCGAGTAGCCTGTGATGGGGTGATGGTTCTTGTTCGCAGAATGTCATACAACGTGTCAATGATACGCTCCTGTTCTACGTCTGTCATACTTGTCCCAGATGGCAGACATAGGCCGGTTTGAAATAGTATTTCTGATGTAGGCTTCTCTTGCGTAGCGGTATAGAATGGACATTGATGAAAGAGCGGCTGTTCATGTAGCGGCTTCCATACTCGCCTCGCTTCAATCTGTCTCTGTTCTAACGCATCAATGATGTCGACAGGGTGAACTCGAGCCCCGCGGCCGATGGTCATTGTCGTCAGCCATCGGTTCGATCTGGTTTCCGGATATTCTGGCATAAAACGGACTCCCTCTATCCCCGATAACGCTTCCTTGTATCGCTGGAAAATTCGACGTTTTTGTTCAACACGCTCGTCTAATACATCCATTTGTGCAATTCCTACACCTGCTAGGATGTTACTCATTCTGTAGTTGTGACCAACCTCTTGATGCTCATAGTGTGCGGCAGGTTCTCTTGCTTGTGATGCGAGAAAGCGGCATCGTTCAATGGCAGCTTCATCATCACTCACCAGCATGCCACCTCCTGACGTTGTAATGATTTTATTTCCATTAAAAGAATATACTCCGAATTTGCCAATCGAGCCGCTTTTCCGTCCTTTATATGTGGAGCCTAATGATTCTGCTGCATCTTCAATGATTGGCACACCATAGGCTTCACATAGCTCGATGATGTCGTCCATTTTGGCACTTTGCCCATATAAATGGACCACAATGACTGCTCGTGGCCTTTTCCCAAGACGTTTTGCTTCCACGAAAGCTTTCTCTAAGGCGAGTGGACACATATTCCATGTATCCTTTTCTGAATCAATAAAAACGGGCATCGCTTGTTCATATAAAATAGGGTTTGCACTGGCAACAAACGTCAGCGTTGAACAAAACACGACGTCATCCTTTTGAATCCCAATAAGTTTTAAGGCTAGATGAATGGCAGCTGTCCCGCTAGATAAAGCCGCTCCTGCCTTTACCCCTGCATAGTCTGCTACTGATTGCTCAAACTCGTTGACGAGTGGCCCTAGCGGCGCAATCCAATTGCTTTGGAAAGCTTCCTCCACTTTCATATATTCCTTCCCACTCATATGAGGTGGAGATAAGTAGATCCGTTTCCATTCCTTCATGATTTTTCACCCTCTCGTTGTTCTTTTATCTCTTTCGCAGGCACTCCTACTGCAATTACACGTTCTTGTATATCTGTGGTCACTGCCGCACCTGCGCCAATCACACTCCAGCTTCCAATAGACCTTTCGGGTATAACGACCGCCCCTGCACCGATATGAGCGCCTTCATGTACAGACACACCACCAGTGAGCACAGCTCCTGGCGACAGGTGAACGAAAGATGCGAGAAAACCGTCATGCTCCACGATAGCCCCTGTGTTGACAATGACATGTTCTCCGACCACTGCATCCGCTTGGACAACAGCCTTTGCCATAATGACACTCCCTCGGTCAATTTGGGCTGATGGACTAATGATCGCTGCTGGATGAATGAGCGTGGCATACTCCTTTTTTTGAAATGAGAGGCGTTCCGCTACTTTCTGTCTCGTCTTATTTTGTCCAATGGCAATGAGCCATTTCGCAGCAGGCATTGTCTTTCTTAGCTCTTGATTCATGGAGATTGGCCCATAGAGAATGCCTCTCTTTGTAAAAGTCTCATCAAATTGATCGTCTAAAATGGCACACAATGTGTAATCAGGGTGCGCGACAATCACATCCTGGATGACTTTGCTATGCCCACCGGCACCAATTAAAATAATGGCTTGTTGATTATGTGCTAGTTCCTTTAAATTTTTCAGCTGTTGCATGATGTGGCTGCTGCACCCCCTCAGTTTTGATGACTTTCAGCATGGTCATCCATAAAATTTTCATATCGAGCCAAAAGGATTGATGCTCGACATACCAGATATCATAGGCAAACTTCTCCTCCCAAGAGAGGGTATTTCTCCCGTTCACCTGTGCCCACCCAGTGATTCCCGGTTTCACAAGATGTCGTCTTGCTTGCTCCTTTGTATACATGGGAAGATACTCCATCAAAAGAGGTCTTGGTCCCACTAGGCTGATCTCCCCTTTGAGCACATTGATGAGCTGCGGCAGTTCATCAAGACTGAGCTTCCGAATCAAAGCGCCGATTTTTGTTAACCGAAGGTGATCTGGCAGAAGGACGCCATGCTCATCTCGTTCATCAGTCATCGTACGAAATTTATATAACATAAACGGCCGGCCATAAAGACCAGGTCTTTCCTGCCGAAACACGACAGGTGAACCGATTTTCCATCTAATGATTCCATAGACGAGAAGGAAAAGTAAGCTGCCTCCGGTGAGCAGAGTCAGTGCCACGATTACATCTACCATTCTTTTCATGATTGATTCTCCTTTTTACTCTAGCGGGAGACAGCTCGTTCAGCTGCGGCTTGTTTGACCTTACGTATCAGCTGTATCCGCTCTTGTTTTGTTCCAGCAAATAGATACAAGTATCCCATATAGAGAATGAAACAGATGCCCCCGATACAAAGCATCTCTCCCCATGAAGTCACTTGATACACAAGCTGAATCCCTGCACAGATCCCCCAAATAAACAACCCTCCCATGAACGGGACAGCCGTCTGCTTGTAAAAGATCGCCCTTCTTTGTTTCGTGATCTTTGACGTATAAAATGGGAGAAACATGACATTTTTGATCAGCAATACAACTGCGCCTGCTGATGCAATGCCGTATAAGCCGAGTTGAAAGACTTGAGTCAAGCCATAAGCAAGCAGTACATTGGAAACACCTAACACAAGCGTCACAACAGCCGGAACTTTCAATCGGTTAAAGGCTGTCGGCACATACGTCAACGGTAAAAACATCAAGGTCACACACAAATAAGCAGCATGAATCATCAGAAGCCACTTTAATTCTTCATATGCTGGTCCAAGCCACAGCTGCATGAGTGGACCCGCAAGACCTCCTAGAAGAGCTGCTGGGAATGCAACAAATAGACCACTCCACTTGATGGCTTTCGCTGCATATTGAACGAGCCCCTCTTCATCCTGATTCGAATAAAACTTTGTAATCGTTGGTGCAAAAACAACTGCGAGTGTCCCTGCGAGCGTACGCAATAATAATGGAAATTGTAAGATGGCGGCATACTGCCCAGTGGCTTCAGCACCCATCAGCAAGTTGGTCATCAATAAATCAATCTGTAAAAATAACAAAATACCCATTTGCTCAAATGAATGCCACACCCCTGAACGAACAAGAGTGAGACTAGAAGATAACGAGACGTACCGCCATTTAAATGAAAACCAAGGAATGAGTTTCTTAAAATAATAGAGGGCAAACCCCATAGCCGCTATACTCCCAATGACGGCAGCTAAAGGAATATGCCAAATGTTTGGTGTAGCAAAAGTAAATAAAAGCACAATACTCAGCGCCCTGCAAAACATCTGAACAGCCTGTCCAGCACTTGATATATATAGTTTATTGGCATAGAACGGCGCAGCGCCAAATCCTGACATGACAAAATTGAGCATAAATAAAAGACCCCCAAATATAAAGGCGATCTGTGTATCTTGTGCAAGATGACCTGGCACATGCAGCCAATTCACTAGCTGCTTAGACAATAAAAGACAGGCTGAAAATAGACTGATTGATAATAAAACAGCACTGACGAAATAGGAAGCGAGATAACTCTGTGCTTTTTCCATCTCTCCTTTATGGGCAGCCACTGAAAAAAAGCGCACGACGACTGCACTTAATGAGGCAGTAATGACCGATAAATAATTGATCATGTTTTGCGTTAAATGAATCAAGCCAAATGCTTCCACTCCAAGGGTATGAACGATGTAAGGTGTTAAACAAACAGACATCAGCATCATCAAGACAAATGTAATCAAGTTCGCGCTTATATTATAAAGAAACGCACGGTTCATGACGCTTTGACACAGCGTGTGAGACCCGTCATCCCGCTTCCTCTCCCTTTTGACTGCTTGACTTCATATGATGCGCAATGGCTTTTTTCACATTTTCTTCATCTGGTTCTTTTACCAGTGTCAGAAATGGAAGATGTGACACCCACTCATATCCTTCCATCACCTTATGATCAAAAGACCTTAGGACCACACACGGTGTTTGCGTAATCGCACAAAAGATCATGCCATGTAACCGATCCGTCACAACCACTTGCACTTGCCTTAATTGATTCCATAAGGATGATAGCTCCTCTAACCGAGTGCTTCGATCCACTCGTTTGCCAATTGTCGTGGTCACAAGACCGACATTGTCATACGCATCTTCTAACTGTTGCTGTAATTGCTGGCGCTCCACAGGAGTAAGGTACGCTTCCTTATCCTCGCGCAAACAAAGCAACACCCCTTCTCGCGTTTGATCCTTTGACGTTTCGTCTAACGTCAACACCATATCGGGCTGTTTCCATACCTCTTTGTGAGGAAAATGACGCTTCATCCATTCATACGTGGTTTGATCTCTTGCCATAAGAAGTAGCCGCGGGTGTTTGGCATATGTTTGAATGGCGCGGCGCTCTTCCCTTTTCCCTCTCTTTGTTTTTGTAAAATGTGCAGTAGCAGGCAGCTGGATCACAGGATATGACTGAAAGGTCTTCATGATAAATTGTCTTGTCCATTCCTCATACCGATACAAATCCCCCATATTGCCTCCACCGATGATACAGACAAGATCCTCTTTGTGCCGGGCACGTTTCAGCGGTCGGGCGAGACGATACATCTCCTTCATGTCCACCTCAATGATCTGGTAAGTTGGAAAGTGTTCTTTTAAAAATTGATAGCTCGCATAGGCAATCGCATGATCACCTAAATTATCATGTCCCGGTAGCAGCGTGAGAATGATTTTTTTCTGATGACTCAGCTCTGGAAGCGTGCGGCGGCTTAGCCTATACTCACACGGATATTTGACCCTTAAAAGAAGCCACTCTGCTACGTGTGCCTTCAATTGCTGTAGTGTCAATTTGATCACCCCTTATTTCCTCGTTTGGTATTCGATCCATTTTTGATAGCTTGACGTTGCGGCAGAAAGCGGATAAACCCATTGATACCTTGCTAGAAACAGAATCATTCGCTTCCGCATGGTAAGTTTTGATCGCTCTACATGTTTGACCGCATGCTGAAAAGCTTCATCTGTCACCATGTCCCGAACATGTTGAAGCTTTTGCTGAAAAGAGAGGGCATTTTGGCTCTTCCATTCATTGAGCATACAATGAAGCGTATGGTTGACAATAAAAAAGTCCAATGCTTCCTTATACTTCGCTACCTCCCCATACGCCTCCAAAAACTGATGCTGCGCACGATAAAACGTCAGTCCATGTTGGAAATAATGCTTTTGATATCGTTGCACAATTGATGACAGATGAACCCGGTAATAATAAAGCGGCTCATGTACAAAGGCAATGACTTTGGATAAGTAAAAACATCGTAGCGTCACATACTGATCTTCGATATTCTCTAGCTCACCTCTTAGCGGAAAACGGATTCCGTATTCTTCTATAAAGGCACGTCGATACAGCTTATTCCATGAGAATCCCGTCAGCTTTCCATCTAACAACGCTCCTATTAAACTCGCTTGATTTTCTGATTGATGAGATAAAAGAGTCGTCGGAAGTGTTCGCCTCGATTGTTCAAACTGAATCCAATACTCACTCACGACAAGATCTGCTCCTGTCGTTTCTGCTTTTTGATATAAGGCTTCACAGTAATGCGGAGCCAGGATATCGTCTGAATCCACAAAGGCAATATAGGTGCCCTTCGCTTCTTCTATCCCCCGATTTCTCACTGCGCCTAACCCTTGATTGTCTTGATGAATCACCCGGAAACGTTCATCACGTTCAGCAAACGCTTCGAGCAATTCTCCCGAGTGATCCGTTGATCCATCATTGACGAGAATGACCTCTATATCTGAAAAACTTTGCTCTGCAATAGATTGAAGACACTGCTCTACATATTGACTTGTATTATAAACTGCGACCAATAGACTGATTGCTGGCATACGACATGCCCCACCTTTCTTCAAATCTACTTAGTAAAGATCGTTCTATACGGTAAAACCGAGGAATCAAACGGCATGAGCATGATGCTGTACAAAATATAACAAACGGCAATTCCTACATAGATAAAAACATTAGACCGCTGATCAAAAATGCGTGTGAAATATGGCAGTAAAATCAATTGATACAATCCAAAATAAATATGAAACCGTGCATAAATCACATCTTTCGTTGCCAGGATGCCAAACAAGAAACCAAGCAAACAAAAGTTCACAATATAATCACTGTCTGGTGTCAGTGCTCGCAGCCTGTTTCTGTAAAGAAAAGCCAGCATGAGAGGCAGAACCAATACACCGATTTTTGTCACATTCATTCCATTCGTATTTGTTGTAAGCCATTCCTCATAATGTCCGTAAGAACTCCCTTGTAGCATCACAACAAACACTGAAACAAAACGATCATAAAGTGCGGTTAGTCCTAAGAAAAGCATACATAGCACAAGCATCATCCATGACCACGCTTTTGTTCTCACGATAAAATAAATAGGAATCATGATGAGTGCTGATGAATGAAACAACGAACACACTAGAACGAGTGGGAAATACAATGTCCACTTTCCTTTGATGACAAGCCTGATGGCATAAAACAGAATGGCAGCGACCATATATTGACGCATCCCATTAAACGAGGCGTAATAATGAAAGGTGCCAAGAAAAAGCAGCATACTCAGCTCAAAAGGCCGTCCATATTCAATCAACGTCTTTATGATAAAAAAATAGGTGACCGCACCGACCGTGATATACATGATTTGCGGGTCATGTGAGATTTGATTGAGCATCCATAAGATGAAGGTAAACCCAGGGTCAGTTGCTGCCTTGTCCACACCAAACCCAAAAATATGCCATGGCCTTTCATAGTTGACGGAGAACTCATACATCTGCCCGTATGTCACAAAGTCAGTTCCCACTTTGTACCGAATGCCGGCTACGATACAAAGGAATAAAAACGGAAAAAACACCAGGAGCTTGTTAGGCCGCCATCCGCTTTGAATGGTATCATCACGCCTGCCATAATATGCGGCAAAGCTCGACCATAAATAAACCATGATCATGTTCACCATATAAACCGCCATCTGCCATTCCTTTCTTACATCCCATATACATTCATCACCCGCGTGATGTTCTGTTTCACGTCAAATCCTCTTTGTTCAAGCTGTGATGTAATGATTCCTTGAGGTGGAGATTCTGCATGATAGACTTCAAGAATTGCCTTCATCCAATCATGCTCTGAGGCATGGAGCGATTTCCGTTTGATTAGTCCACAGCCTAGATCCACTTCCTCTGTAATATGATCTGAAATCACACAAGGCAATCCAGATGCCTGTGCTTCCACTAATACAAGTGGTAGACCCTCAAATAAGGAGGGCATCACAAACACGTCAAATGCTTTCATGTACTTTTGTACCTCTGATACGACTCCAGTAAAGACAATATCATCCTCTAATCCTTCACTGATCACAATGGATTCAATCTCATGTTTTAGCGGTCCATCTCCGGCCATTACAAGCTGAAATGAAACGCCTTGTTTCTTTAAGGTCTTCGCCAATTCAATCAAAAAGGCATGATTCTTTTGCTGATGAAAACGACCGATATGACCAATGACCAGCTTTTCTTCGTGAAGATTCAGCTGTTTCTTCATCTCCGCCTTTCCTTCTCGTCCTAACTGGTTAAACAACGTCAAATCAATCCCATTCGGCAATATCACAACTTGTCCGCTCTTCATTTTTTTCTGTCCAAATAAGAAGGCACCTGCATCCTCACCACATGCTACAAGTTGCGTAGAAAAGGCAAAGATCAGCTGACGAAATCCTTGAAGCATCCATTGATCAACCCAACTTGGGGACTGTTTCCAAGCGGTATTATGTGAATGGCAAATTCGAGCCTTAACGCCCGCTAATTGAGCTGCAAGCGCTGAAAAGCCCGTTTGAAAATCAGTATGGGCATGCACCGCCTGATAAGGTCCTGTTCGTTTGATCGTCTCTGCTAATGTTTTCACAAAGGTCCAAGGAGAGGTATTCCCAATACTCGGGACGTAAAATATACGGCCTCCAAGCTGACGAATCTCCTCATCGTAATCGCAAGCATCCTCTCGGTGGGTAATGAAATCAAACTGAAGGACATGTCGGTCTAAGGCACGGTACACGTTCATGATCATGGTTTCTGCTCCCCCGCGGTTCATTCCCCCCACAATATGCAACACCCGCTTTGGCTCATTCATCTCGTATCGTCCTCCTTCTGAATAACGGGGTTCCAAGCTTGCGTTGATGGTACAATTTCATGATCTTTGGTGACAAACAGGCACGAATCATCGGCTTGAAGGCGAACAGATAATCAACTGGCGGCAATCGTAATCGCCAGCATGCAGTAAAGACGAGCCAGGCATTATCCATTGAATAGCGGAACTTACGTCGTTTAAAGGCAGCTTCGTCTTCTCTGACAAGATATAACGGTTCTTTTAGATTAAAGCCTTTCATCCCAGCTTCATAAAACCGAATCCACAAGTCAATATCCTCCATCCGTCTCGTTGCTTTGACTGAACGGTATCCATTTAACGTGTTGTACGCTGATGCTTTCATCATGATGGTCCCATGACAAAATGGTGTGCCTCTGGCAAGCACCCTCCGGTCCGGTTCTGATACAAGTGCACGTACTCCCTTTGTTCCCGACTCATCAAAAACGGTCATCGCTGTACCGACCACATCATAATCGGGGTTTGTTTCTAGAAAATGAACCTGTTTTTCTAATCGTGTCGGCACTGATACATCGTCACCATCCTGCCTGGCAATCCACCTTCCCTTTGCTTCAGCCAAACAGCGATTCAGACTGGCAGCAAGTCTTTGGTTGGTCTTGTTTCGGATGAGGCGAATTCTATCCGGTTCACGTTTTGCATAATGTAGAACCTTCTCATAAGTGCTATCTGTTGAAGCATCGTCACATATAATCAGCTCCCAGTTTTGATAAGTTTGCTGAATGATTGATTCGATGCTTTCTGCTACAGTGTCTTGACAATTGTATACGCCCATGATGACGGATACCTTCGGCTTATGCATGCTGTATCACCTTCTCTGTTTGATCCATATAGGCTGTATAAATACGAGCCATCTCACTCACCGCCTGCTCCTGCGCAAATGAGTAGGCAATAGAGCGACCCGCCTTTCCCATGAGGTGGAGTTGTGACTTTTGGTGATAGAGCCGCTGCAAATAATCAGCCAACCCCTTCACATCATGCGGTTTGACTAAAAAACCATTAATCCCATGCTTCACAAGCTCCCGGTGTCCTCTATTTTCCGTTGCAATGACCGGCTTCTCGGCAGACATCGCTTCTAAGAGATTCATGCCGAGCCCCTCCCTATGACTGGTTGATACACACACATCACATAACTTCATCCAGTCCTCGATTTGTCGGCAAAAACCAGCAAAGTGAACATGCTGGTCCAAATTCATCTGGCGTACGAGCGATTCATAGGTTTGCCGGTTCGCTCCGTCCCCAGCAAACACGATCTTCAAATTCGGCATCTGCCTAGCAAGCTGTGCACCTGCTTTGATGAGCATTCCTTGATTTTTATTGGTATTTAATTCTCCAGCACATAGCACGATAAAATCCTGTTCGGTAAAACCATACTTCGTGCGAAGTTGCTGTTTTTCTTTTTCATCAGCTGATGTAAAGCGGTTCATATCGACACCCATCCCAGGTACATAATGGACAGCCGTCCGCTCTCCTGATATACGACCCGCTCTTTTGTAATCTTCTCCGTTAATCGTGATAAGAGCGTCTGTATATGAAACAAGCCATCTCTCAATCGGATAGTAAAGCAGCCAATTTTGAAGAGGAGCCCCTTTCCAAAAGTGAAAACCATGTGCCGTATAAAGGATTTTTGTCCCTCTTTTGCGCGCATGTTTGGCTGCCAGTCTGCCAATCACACTTCCCATCGGTGTATGACAATGGATGAGGTCAAAATGCTGCTGATCCAGCAGTGTCTTGAGCTCCGCATACGCTAACCGATTATGTAAATGAAAAGGGGAGCGCTGAATTGGAATGGAATGAGATTGATCCACAAACGGCAGTTCTAATTGACCATTCGCCGCAGTGTGCACTTCCCACCCTTGGTTCTGAAACCACCGGAAATATGGAAGGTGGAATGCTTTAAAATGATAATCAACCGTTGCGCAAAACAAGACTTTTCTCTTCATTGGCTAGCGTCTCCTCCTCTCTTTTCATCAGTTCAGACAGCACATCATGAGACTCGATAGCAGCAAATAACGCGTGCCTCATTTGTTCATTACTCATGGTTTCAAATTCATGTATAAAGCGGCTTAGCATATATGGATCGCCGTCCAGCGCATGACCGATATGAATTTTCGGGAAAATTTGCTCTTGTGCTTTTTCATGCTGATTGAGCAATTCTTCGTACATTTTCTCTCCAGGGCGAATGCCTGTAAACGTAATTGGAATCTGGGCTGTCGTGTAGCCTGAAAGGTGTATTAGATTTTCCGCGAGATCAACAATTTTGACTGGCTCCCCCATATCTAGAACAAAAATCTGTCTTCCTTTTGCTAGCGCGCCTGCCTGAATGACAAGCCTTGATGCTTCTGGGATGGTCATAAAATATCTTGTCATGGCTGGGTGTGTGACCGTGACAGGTCCACCTTTTTCAATTTGCTTTTTAAATATTGGAATGACGCTCCCTCTGCTTCCAAGTACATTCCCAAAGCGAACAGCCACAAATTTTGTCTTACTGCTTGCCCCCATTTGCATGATCAGCATTTCCGCAAATCGCTTTGTTGCCCCCATCACATTGGCAGGGTTGACCGCTTTGTCAGATGAAATCAGGACGAATGTGTCAACTCCGTGCTCATGTGCTGCTTCTGCCACATTTTTTGTCCCAATGATATTGTTCTTGACGGCTTCTTTCGGACTAATTTCCATCAGCGGGACATGCTTATGTGCCGCTGCATGATAAACCATATCTGGTTGAAAATGACCGATGATCTCACTCATTTTCCGTTTATCTTGAATATCCGCAATTTGTGGATAGAGGCTGATGCTGTCTCCATATAATTCTTTCAGCTCTAGTAAAATAGAATGAATGCTAAATTCCCCATGTCCCACAAGGACAATGGCTTGAGGAGCAAACACACAAATTTGGCGACAGATTTCCGACCCGATCGATCCGCCCGCACCTGTCACGAGAATCGTTTTCCCCTTTAAATGAACGGATAGACGGCTTGTATCTAATTGAATCGGCTCTCTTCCTAACAAGTCCTCTGGTTTTACATCTCGTAATTGATTGAGCGCATGGGTTCCTTTTAGGACCTGCTCCATCTCCGGCATAATCTGTGTTTTAACCCCAGTCGCTACACACTCTTTATACAACCCTTTTAAGGTATGGCTGCTTTTGGACGGAATGGCGATAATAATCTTTTGGATATCCATCATCACGACAGCAGATTGAATATGTTCCTTTCCGCCGAGAACGGGTAATCCCATGATTTCAAGCCGATGCTTCGTTTTATCGTCGTCAATGAAAGCTACTGGCTCAATGGGCACTTCATTAGACTGCTGAAGTTGACGAACGATAATCGTCCCAGCAGAACCGGCTCCTATGATTAAAGCTCGCTCCTTTTCCTCCTGAAGTCGTTTGGTCCCATCATGTAAAAGCCTCGATGCCATACGAGATGCACCGATGAACAATACATGGAATATCCATACGATGCACAAAAAACGAAAAGGCCATGTCTGCACAAAGAGATACAGCATTGAGATCGAAAATAAAAAAGAACAGACAAATGTCTTCATTAAAGAAAATAGCTCTCTCACACCTGTATAGGCCCATACCTGCTTATACACATGGAAAATATAGGCGAAAACATGATGCCCAACGAGTAGGCTAAGTGAAGAAATGACAAGCATTTCAAATGTATACACAGTTAAAGCCGCCTCTTGGACAAATTGGAATCCAAAAAAGACTGCGACTAAAATGAGATATGAATCCAGTGCAACGATGATTGATAATCTTTGGGCGTAAGTCAACGCTCCTCCCCCTTTTTCAACATCAGATTCTTACTTCATATGGGCATCAAACCCGTCCTCACATCCCACCTTTGATGACAAGCATCTAAGGCATATCAACATGCCCACAGTAGGATCGAGTGCCTCCATTGTTAAAGATTAGGAGACATCACCTATCAATCTGTTAATACATATACTGCCTGCCCTTTTTCTCCTTCTTTCCATTTAACATGGCCCCGAGTAGTTTGCTAGTTGTTCCTTCCAACACTTCTTTGGATTTCTTCACAGCCGCAATCTTTGTTTTGCCGCTTAATACCACAAGAATGCTTCCATCTGTACGATTCGCCAAGATTTTTGCATCCGCCACAGGCAGTAGTGGTGTCGAATCAACGATCACCATGTCATACTGCTGTTCGATTTCATAAAATAATTGCTTCATGACAGAAGAAGAGAGTAATTCAGCAGGATTCGGCGGAATCGTCCCGCTTGGAAGCAGATCTAAATGCTCAATCGGTGTAGGTAATATGGCTTCCTCTAAGCTGCAATTATTTAATAAGACATTGGTCAAACCAGTGTGATGATCCAGGTCAAAATATTCATGAACAGTCGGTTTTCGCAAATCAGCGTCCATGAGTAGTACTCGTTTTTGCTGTTGTGCAAAAACAGCTGCTAAATTTGCAGCCGTAAATGATTTTCCTTCCTTCGGTAAGGAGGATGTCACTAAAATCGACTTCAATCTTGTCTGAATTGAAGTGAATTCGATGTTGGTCCGTATTGTGCGAAATTGTTCCGCAATGACTGAGTGAGTATTTAGAACCGAAATACAGGATAAATCTCTCTTTTCTCGCTTCTTTCTCTTAAAGATCAATATTCTGTCCTCCCGTGCTAATGGACTGCTTGTCTTTTTTCACTTTCTTGTCTGCTTGTAACTGGTAGACACTGCCGAGCGATGGCACTCCGATCTCTTCTCTAATTTGATGTGTTCGTTTTATAGTATCATCGAGTAGATTCATGAAGAAAATGAGTGTAAGCCCTCCTAATAAAGAGGCGCCTAATGCCAGAACAATATGAACAAATTTCCTTGAATTCACAAGAACCGTATTTGATGGTTTGGCTTCAGACAAGACATTTATGCGATCCATGTTCATCGTTTTTTTAATTTCTTCTTGCAGTACCTCTGTCGCTGTATTCGCAATGGCAACCGCCTTTGCGGGGTCTTCATCCTGTACAGAAATATTTATGACCTCAGACTCATTTTCTGTGCTTGTCGCAATTTTGTGTTTCAATCCTTCAGCAGATTCTGTGAGTTGAAGGGTTTCTTTGACTTTTTCAATGACAATTGGACTTTTAAGTAGAACTTGAAAGGTACGTGTATATTGAAGGTTCATCTGGATATCGTTTAAATTCGCTTGTGCGTCGTTGCTTCGTTTATGAACAAGAATTTGTGTGGTCGCCTGATATACAGGAGTCGAGACATAGAACTGATAGTAGGCTGAAATGCCCGTTACGATCAGGACAATCAGGATCAGTAGGGCCATTTTCTCTTTTACGACAGAAAACAGCTGCTTAAAACCTATATTCTCATTCATAGATACCTCCCGATTTCATCCAAAAAGGTTATATATGGTTTCTTTTTGTTAATGATTGGATTATAAAAGATAATACCCGCAAAGAAAAATGTCATAATAGGTCTTGTAGTTCTCTTTAAAGAACAAAATCGTTCGTTTTCTTTTGTTTACTTCTTGTTTCTTACGTTTTTGAATTTTATAAAGAACAATTTATTTCTTATAATGAACGAAAAGGTCGCAGAACTATTCGCCGGGGAGAAGGGAGATCATTTATAGAATGATAGGAAAGGTGATTCGAATTTACCGAAAAAGGAAGGGATACTCAATACATCAACTGGCTGATGATGCCCACGTCTCGAAATCATATTTGAGTAAAATTGAGCGTGGTGTTCACCAGAATCCATCTGTCCAGTTTTTAAAAAAAGTTTCTTCTTCATTAGACATTGATTTACAAGAGCTATTTGATGCAGAGACGATGATGTTTCATTACTCTGACGGAGAGCAGGAATGGCGGGATCATATCATCAATGCCGTCCAATCTGGTATGCCAAAGGAAGAGCTGTATCAACTGCTCCAAACCTTTCGGAAAGAGCAGGAAGAAAAAACGTTACATGTCACTCATCGAAAGTTGACCGACTCGAATATCTCAGAGTGGAAGCGTCTCATGAGTGAGGCGAAGGCGCTTGGCTTATCCATCGAGGAAGTGAAAGCCTTTCTTACAAACATGGGTGAGCGTCAGGCGTAAGCCCATTTATTTTGAAACACTTTGCGGGGAGAGCCGTCTATTGACGGTTCGAAGAAAAAGAGCCTTTGATCTCAAAAGGCTCTGTTTTCTCTTATTCTTCTTTTTTTGTTCGTGCCTTTTTTGAAATATCATTGTTTTTCCAGTAGGCCCATAGTGATGTGATCCCAAGAAAGGCTAACGTAATGAATTGCTGAACGCCTTCCTCATCAATCGGGATGGGGCTTTTCCCCGCAGCGGTTAGAGCACTGTTGACCAAAGCCAATAGAAGCAAGACAAGTCTAGCGATCGTTCCTGCACTAATTTTTTCAATCTTCATCGGATACCCTCCCTTTCCCCTTCATGCGGCTAGTACTGCTCGTTCCTCTCATATGTATGCAGGATGCGAATGAATAGAAGAAAGAATCAAAAAAAGAGACATCACTCCTAGTAGGAATGATGCCTTTATCCACTTTCAATTAGTTAGAAAACATCTTTTTTGCTTCATCCATCGCCATTTTATTACCTAATGCTGAGTAATCGAGCCAAGGCTGATCAGCAATCGTATATACTTGGTTTTTCTTAACCGCCTTCAAGCCTTTCCAGATCGGAGTCTTCTCTAGCTGCTTGAATGCCTGCTGCGCTTGGTCATCCTGGTTCACGACGACAAAGATAGCATCTGCATCAAAGTCAGGAAGAACCTCCTGAGAAATCACTTCAAATGGCCGCTTACTGTCAAGCTTTTTCACACCATCGACTGGTGTCAGACCTAAATCCTCGAATAAAATAGGACCCATCGGACGCTTCATACTAAATACACGTAGTTCCTTTGCTGTCACACGGATTGCCATCACTTTGCCGTTTCCAATCTTTTGTTGGATCAGCGATTTCACTTCTTTCGCCTGTTGATCATAATCCTTGATATACTGGTCGGCTTCTTTTTCTTTATCCACAAGTTTTGCAATTTTTTTCAAATGATCACGCCATGTGCCATCGCTTAAATTGAATACTTCGGTTTTGGCGATTTTTTTGTATTTCGACAAGTCTTGTCCTGCTAGTTCTTCATCTACATAAATGACATCCGGTTCTAACGCAAGCAGTGACTCCATATCTGGATCTGCTGCAATGCCTAGCTTTTTCGTGTTGCTCAGTTGCTCTTTTGCATGCGGAAGAAAGTCTTTTAAGCCTCCCCCTACAACTGAGCCCGCAGGCTTGATCCCTAGTGCTAATAAGTCATTTGTTAAATGAATAGATAAGGAAGCAATCTTAGGTGCTCCACTTTCCCCTTGATTTGTCGCTTTTTTCGTTTCCTGTTGACCACCACAAGCAGCAAGAATCAAGAAACTGATCGTTAAACCAAAAATCAATAATTTTTTCATGTTGAATTCCTCTTTCATCTGTATTTTGTCGTTTTTGTTAGTAAATAGAGAAAATAGGGTGCACCAATAAAGGCCACAACGACACCCGCTGGTATCGCATTCGGTTCAAATATAGAACGTCCGATTGTATCAGCACTTACTAAAATCAATAAGCCGAGAACGGCACTGACAGGTAAGAAGTATTGATGAAGGGAGCCAACGAGTCTTCTTGCCAAATGAGGCGCCACAAGACCAACAAAGCCAATACCACCTGTCATTGAAACACTGGAGCTGGCTAAACCGACAGCTAAGGTGAGCAAAAGGAGTCGCTTTCGCTGGACACGCATACCTACACTTGAGGCGACAGCATCTCCTAACGTCAAGGCATTGAGTGTATTAGACTGTATAAGGGTTAATGGCACAAGACACACAATCCAAGGAAGGAGCGCCAAGACATGAATCCAGTCTCTCCCCCATACGTTCCCCACAAGCCATCTTGAAGCAAATGTGTATGTATCTTCATCCAGCGTCAATGACAAATATAAAGTCAATGCACTAAAGCCCGCCGCCACTGCAATCCCCACTAGGATCAGACGGATAGGGACAAGACCTTCACGCCGGTCATACGCAAGCAAAACAATGATAGCCGCCGCGAGCAGCCCACCACCAAACGTAAAGAGTGGAATGAGAAGCGATGGATTTCCTTCAAGTGCGTGAAAATACGTGACAAATACAATTAAGCCAAATGCTGCACCTGCATTCAATCCAATAATCCCCGGGTCAGCCAGCGCATTGCGAGATACACTCTGTAAGATCCCCCCTGCGATCCCAAGCCCAATCCCCGCTAGTATCGTCACCACAATGCGTGGAAGACGATAGTCAAATAGCACCGTCTCACTTTGAAAATCTCCAAAACCAAATAACGTTTTGACGACAGTGATTGGACTAAGCTTCAACGTGCCGGTATTCAAACTATATAGCACCACAGCTGCACTCAAGCAAAGCAATACACCTATCACCACAAGCGCACGCTGTTTCTCCTTCATGACAGGTTCCTCCCTTCTTTTCTAGCAATATATAAGAAGAAAGGAACACCAACAAGTGCAACCATCACTCCGATGGCAAGCTCCCTTGGCGGATTCACTGTTCGACTGGCGAGATCAGCGAAGACAAGTAGCATAGCGCCTAAAATCGCTGATAAAGGAATGACCAAACGATAGTTCACCCCGACCAGTTTGCGGGCAATATGCGGTATAACAAGTCCGACAAACCCAATGGACCCAACTGCTGAAACGGAAACACCTGCCAATAAAACCGCTGCTGCCATTCCTAGCACACGTACTTGCCTGGTTTTCACACCTAAATTCGCCGCCACATCCTCTCCGAGAGAAAGTAAAGACAATGAACCACCTAATAACATCGCCCACACCAAGGCAATGAGAATGACCGGAGCAAGTACCATCAGCTGTGCCCATTTCACACCGGCTACACCACCTGCATACCAAAAGGCAAGATCTTGACTTAGATCAAAATAAATGGCGATACCAGAACTGAGGGCATGAAGCAGTGCCGCAACAACGGATCCTGCAAGCGTTAACCGAAGTGGCGTCAACACACCACCTGCTGCCCCAACAGCAAAGATTAGCAGCGTACTTAAGACAGCACCTATAAAAGAAACAAACATTAAAACGGAATAAGGCATTCCAGGGAAAAAGGCAAAGCAAAGAGCAACAACAAACATCGCACCGCCATTAATGCCTAAAATCCCCGCATCCGCAAGTGGGTTTCTTGTGATGCCTTGCATCAGCGCACCTGCGACAGCAAATGCTGCTCCAACAAGCGCTGCACCTACAACACGGGGGAGCCTTAATTCATGAATGATCTGCTGTTCCGTTACATTTGACTGATAATTGAATACAGCCGTCCAGACCGTTTGCAGAGATAATGCCTTTGCCCCATATGAAACAGCAAAAAACATCGCTGCCAGCAAACCAATGACGGCGAAAAGAAAGATCATATAGAACAGAATATGTGATGATTGTGTTTGTTGAAGTGTTCGCTTATCCTGCAAAATCGGCGTCATCCTTTTCTTCATTAAAAGTCATTTGAAAATGAGAATCATAATCAATAAAATTATAGCCGTCAGTCACTGAAAAATCAATGTAAGGTCTATTTTTTAAGAATTCAATGCACTTTCATTTGAAACAATTGCATCAGATGCTCTTCTCTAAAGGTTTCCCGTCCTGAAATCCCCCCTTTTTTTATCATAGATTAATAGGAAAATAGTTGACATTCTGCATGGAAATCACCTAAAATTACAAAAGTGAGACAAATATTAAAATAATGTTACAAACATAGACCGAATGAATAGAGAATGACCCGTCATGAGAGGAGAACTGAAGGTTGTGCCAGTAAAAGGGAAATGGATGATCATCTTATTTGTACTCGCTATCGTCATGGGAACGGTGGCTTTCTATCAAAATCAACAAGCAAGTGGAACAGAAAAGAAAAATGTAACGCAGGATACGAACTATAAAAACGTGGAAATCGTCACCCTTGTTAATGACGGGAAATTTATGAGATATGCAGTCAACTATCCTCTTTTTCACCAAAAAGAACTAGATGATCAGATTCAAAGTTATGCAGATACAGCATTAGACCGTTTCAAAACGACATTCAGTGAAGCAACAGACATTGACGAAAACAGACGGTTTGAACTGAATATTGATTATGAGTTGGTGCATTATGCGAAGCAATCTGTCGCTATTCACTTTACTACCTATACATATACAGGTCAGCAAAAAGGAACCACTCAAACTGAAACGATCAACTATGATTTTCAAAAAAAAACCTTTCTTCACACAAAGGATTTATTTCAACCAAACTCTGATTATTTAAAGACGTTATCTGACATTACATATACAGAGCTTCAAAAGGATAAAACCTTATCTAAGGACCAGTCCCTCCTTCAGAAAGGAACAGCCCCTACTGCTCAAAACTTCAGTCATTTCGCCTTAAAAGAGAAATATGTAGAGTTTTACTTCCCAGCTTCTCAGGTCGCTGCAAAGGATCTTGGTCCACAAAGCCTGGCGATCAAAAAGACGTTACTGAAAGACATACTAAAGTCAGAATATATGAATAAAACCAAAAATCAGAATGAAATCGAAGAACCGAATCCTAAAAGGAAAGCGGTCAAGCTTCCTCAGAAATCAAAGCTTGATCCAAACAAAAAGACCATCGCCCTTACATTCGATGATGGACCGAATCCAGCGACAACATCTCAAATTCTGAACGCCCTTAAAAAGAACAAAGGACACGCGACGTTTTTCGTATTAGGTAGCAGAGTACAGTATTATCCTGAAATGCTTGGTGACATATTAAAAGGTGGACATGAGATCGGAAATCATTCTTACAATCATCCTTTATTAACAAGGCTCCCTTTAAAACAAGCAGTCCAGCAGGTGAAGGACACGCAGCTAATGATTCAAAAAGCCAGCGGCTATACACCTACACAATTCAGACCGCCATACGGAGGAACCAATCAAACGATCAATCAAGCCTTAGATATGAAGGTGTCCCTTTGGGATATCGATCCTGAAGATTGGAAAATTCGCAACAGTCAGCAGATCACCAATCATGTTCTCTCACATGCAGCAGACGGAAAAATCGTATTAATGCACGATATCTATCCTAGCTCCGCTCGTGCAGCAGTGAAGATCATACACGAATTAACAAAACAAGGATATCAACTTGTCACAGTCAGTGAGCTCGAACAATTAAAAGAAGAACGAAATAAACAAACCCCTGTGCATTAAACACAGGGGTTTGTTTGATTACTCTATAGATTTCTTCCGCTTCATTAGCGCTTGAAATGTCTCTTCTAGCTCTAGTGTAGGTTCTATACTTAATCGACTGATCACCTCAGATAACTGCATATCAATCAACATAAGCTCTTCTTCCTTCTTTGTCACAGCAGGCTTTTCTTCCTTTTGCTTATACTCTTCATATGTGCCGTCAAATGCTTCAATATTCCCTTCGTGCACATGTAGAATGCGCGTCGCCACTTGCTCGATGAGCCTGCGATCATGGGAGACAAACACAACCGTTCCTGGGTAGTCCTGTAAAAGCCCTTCCAGTGCTTCTACTGCGGGAAGATCTAAAAAATTCGTCGGTTCATCCAGCATTAGTACATTGGCTTCACTGACAAGCAGTTTGGCAAGTACGGTCTTGACCCGTTCGCCGCCACTTAACACCCCAACAAGCTTATGCACATCATCCCCACGAAACCCAAGTCTCGCTAAAACCGTGCGAACCACCGGCTCATCTTGTATGGCTTGATCTAGCGTATTGGTTAAAATTGATTGATCAAGCTTCAGCTCCGAAAGGTCCTGACTGAAATAGCCGATCTGAATGGCTTCAGAACGAGAGATGTTAGGGTGTCCTGTGACAAGCATTTGGAGCAATGTCGTTTTGCCGCTTCCATTTTTCCCAATGATGGCCATTTTATCTCCGCCTCTGATGTCAAAATTCGCCTTCTCCCAAAGCCGTTTATCACCTGCTCTTCCATCTACATCATGTACACGGAAGATGGTCCGACTGGCTACTTCCTTCATTGTTTGTTGGATCATTTGGATAGGCTGGATGTCCTTTACTTTCTCGACTTTTTCTAATTTCTCCATCCTTGTTTCCATGGATTTCGCTGTTTTTTGAAGCTTTTTTTGTTTGTTCGCATAGTAGGGCTTTGCAATTCTCGGTCCAGACGACTTTACTTTTGGTGACGGTTTTGTTGCTTTGTCTGCTTTTTTCATTTTCTTTTGCATTGCATTCTCTAACTGTTTTTTCTTTAGTGAGTACGTTTCATATGCTTCGATCTTCTGACGATGCGCCAGTTCTTTCTGCTGTGCAAATTGGGTATAGTTACCCTTATAGGACTTGAGCACCCCTTCATCCAGCTCCCAAATCTCTGTACATAACGCATCTAAAAATGCCCGATCATGAGAGACGACAATCACAGCGCCTTGAAAGTCACATAACTTTTTCTCTAACCATTCAATATGATCCTGATCTAAATGCGTCGTCGGTTCATCCGCTAATAAGAGGGTAGATGGACGGTTTAAGGCTCTTTCTATATAGGCTTGCGTCATCTCTCCCCCACTTTGTGTGCCGTTCGCTTTTTTTAACTGCGGAAGCAGCGTACTGGTTGTCGTTGCAGCAAACATTCCACTGTCTGGCGTTTCTTGACCAGCCAGTACATGTAACAACGTTGTTTTTCCACTGCCATTCATGCCAACAAGACCAATGCGATCACCTTGATGGATGACAAGCTCATCGATATCAAATAACAACCGATCTTTTCGAAACACCTTTAATTGATTGGCTTTGACTAACATCCAATCCTCCCCTTTCGTATCAGGAGACATGAAAAAGCCTCCCATTCTCAGAATAGGAGGCAAAATGGTGTACACAAATAAGCGCATCAAAACAGAATCCCGTGCAGATGTTCAAAGCTGTAGCACGCATCTCCGTATCAATGACCTCATTTATTGGTTCCCAAGCTGTACCATCCTATTCTGAAGCGAAAAAATGAAAACACAGCAAACACGGGAAAACATTCCGTTTGCTCACTGCCCTCGTTGTTTCATTTTGCTTACAGGTCATAGGATTAGTACTTCATTGCATTGGGTCACCCTTCCGTCATTTGTTATGTTTACGATAAAAGATTGGTTATTTCTTGTCAAGTTGAAAAATTATCCGCTCGGGACGGATCAGCTGGGAAGATGCGTATTGTTTCGGCTTTTATATGGCATTCGTACCTTCCATATGTACCCCCATTTTCACTTTGTCGTAATGATTACGAATTGAATAGCAACATACAGAAATGGGAAATACAACGTCTTTTTTTTACGAAAAAAACAGACTCAAGATTGAGTCTGTTTCGCTTGGATTAATCCGTCAATCACACGCAATGCTTTTTCTGTTCCACCTGCTGTTTGGAAGCTTTCTTGAATGCGTTCAATCCCCGCTCGATAAGTGTTATTTGCCAGCACAGAGATCACTGTATCTCTTAGCTGTTTCGCTGTGAGTTGTTCCTTATCAAGTGCACGAGCAGCTGATAACTCTGTCAACCTTTTGGCGACCATCGGCTGATCTTTGTCATGCGGAATGACGACCATTGGGACGTGATAATGTATGGCTTCGTTGACGCTGTTCATACCGCCATGAGTCACAAACACATCTGCATATTCAAGCACTTCAAGCTGCGGTACGTAAGGCTCAATGATAAAATGAGATGGCGCTTCTTTCATTAGGGACATGTCAATCTTGTCACCAGTTGCCATGACCACTTTTCCATCAAAATCTGCAAAGGCGTCTATACACAAATTAAAGAACGCCTCAGTATCACCAAGAACCGTGCCCATTGAGATAAAAACGACCCGTTCATGTTCAAGTGCTTCTAACGGAAAATGGTGCTGATCTGCCCTTTTTGGAAAACTTGGACCAATGAAGACAAACGCATCATTCAAAGCATCAACAGACGGCTGAAAATAATCGCTTGTATAGACAATATTCAGTTCTCCGCGGTTTTTCATAAATTGCATCAAATGCTTTGGTGCGACTCCAAATCGTTCATTTATTTCTTCTATCAGATGAGCGGCTTTCTCATCCTTTCTATACAAAGGTGTCTGGAAATGCGCCTCCTCTAACACAAAAGATGGATTAGAGCCGATGCCTGGAATCTGTAAATAATCTCGCACAAGCTCGCCTGCCCCAAACATATCGTAATAGACCAAATCAAATGTATGCTGACGAGAAAGTGTGTCCACCAGTTCCAAAATATCTAATGATGTTTGCAGCATGGCATGAAAGAATGGCTGCATTGAATCTAGTTCCCCTTCATTCACACTTAAAGTGCGAATATAATCTGGGTGTATATGTACTTGTGCGCCTAAGCGTTGCAATCGTTCTTGGTAATGTTCCGTTGTCACCGCATGAACCTCATCACCTCGATCTGTCCATGCTTTTACCATCCCTAAAACTGGGTTCACATGCCCTTCAGCTGGGAAGTTAATCAATAATATTTTCGTCACACTACGTCCCTCCTTATTGTCAATTCCCTTCCATGTTAACCACATACAGGCAACAGGCTCAACAAATACGCCTGAAAAGGAAGAAAATGAGTCTTATGACCAATATTTTAAGAGGGTTCAAGTAAAAAAGACAATGCCTCATGTGAACAGATTTGTCTTTTTTCGTTCATGAATGAAACTTCATCTGTTTGGGCTGAATATCCACAAAACACAAAAAACCCTCTCTAACAGGAGAGGATGTCATCTGGACTTATCAAGATTGAATACGCGCTCGGAGGGATTCGAACCCCCGGCAGACGTGGTACCGGAAACCACCGCTCTATCCGACTGAGCTACGAGCGCACGATATGCTTTTTGAACGTCAGCATATCAAATTATAAGGGAAATGCTACAAGAAAGCAATGATATTCTAATGACGTAATAAAAAGAAGTCTGCACCAAAACGATGCAGACTTATCTATTTATACCATTTTGACAGATTGTATAATTTTTCTTTCAGTGTCTGCATTTACTTCATCAACTGTTTTGACAAGACAGATGATGCCATCAATAAACGGCCAAATGAATAGTGTCAACCATCCTAGCAGAAGCATGGTCACGGCATATCCTTTCTTTTCATCTAAATAAAAACGATGAATCGCAATGGCTCCAAGGAACCACCATAAAAGAAATACAACTAATTTCGACTTTTTTTTGGCTTGAAGCTCAGTTGATACAACAATACGTTGTTGATCAGTCAAACCACTTTTTTCTAAAAGTAGATCCTCCACTTTTCCTCCTTCTTTCTGACTATAAATAATAACGATATAGGTAATATTACCTCATAACAGAACATATTACCATATTTAATTAAAACTTTTCCAAGGTTTAAGAAAAAGAATTTTGGGAAAAATAACATGTGGCTGTCGAATTTTTTGACAGCGTTTTGTTTGACCTTTATTGACCAAAAATGTATCATTACATTACATACTTACCTATAAGGTGAAGGAGGAACATTATGAATTTAATACCTACAGTCATTGAGCAAACAAATCGTGGGGAAAGAGCTTACGACATTTATTCTCGTCTTTTAAAAGACCGTATTATCATGCTTGGTTCTGCGATCGATGACAATGTTGCCAACTCCATCGTGTCACAGCTTCTGTTCTTAGAAGCCGAGGACCCAGAAAAAGATATCTCTATCTACATTAACAGCCCTGGCGGATCTATCACAGCTGGTATGGCCATTTACGATACGATGCAATTTATCAAACCAAAGGTGTCAACAATTTGTATTGGTATGGCTGCATCAATGGGTGCGTTCCTGCTTGCTGCTGGAGAAAAAGGTAAGCGTTATGCCCTTCCAAACAGTGAAGTGATGATTCACCAACCACTTGGTGGTGCCCAAGGTCAAGCAACGGAAATTGAAATCGCGGCAAAACGAATCCTTTCTTTACGCGATAAACTGAACCATATCCTCGCTGAGCGTACTGGTCAGCCAATTGAACTGATTGAGCGCGATACTGATCGTGACAACTTCAAAACAGCGGAAGAAGCACTAGAATACGGACTCATCGACAAAGTGTTGACCCGTAATTCAGATGAACAAAAATAATATGACACAAAAAACCGTCTGCTCCTTGAACAGTCGGTTTTTTGTGTTGAAAACACGCTAAGACAGCTCCGTCCATTTCTGCTGAAGAGATGGTGTTTGATAAGAAGCCATCTGCGTGATTAATTCCTTCGGTTCGCTGGAAGCATGTAGCAATTGGAGGTGTGATTCATTCGAAAAACCTTCTTGTATACTAAACTTCACCATGTCAATGAGCGAATTGAAATAGTCATTCACTTGATATAAGCCGATTGGCTTTTGGTGAATGCCGATTTGAGCCCAGCATAGCACTTCAAATAATTCTTCATATGTACCAAAGCCGCCTGGCATCGCAATAAATCCATCAGCCAGCTCACTCATTTTCGCTTTTCGTTCATGCATTCCTGTTACTTCGATTAATTCTGTCAGCTCTTGATGCACAACTTCTCCTCTAAAAAGCCCCTTAGGCATAACCCCAATGACTTGTCCACCATGTCTTAAGACTTCATCTGCAATGACACCCATCAATCCAATTCGTGAACCGCCGTATACAAGACGGATGTCTTGCTCTGCCATATAAGTCCCCAGCTCTACAGCCTTTTCTTTGTAGACGTCCTTCACGCCTGGATTCGAACCAGCAAACACACAAATCGTTTTCATCAAAACAGCTCCATCTCTCTCTATGATTTCTTCACCCACTCATTCTACTATAATGATTTCTAAAAAAACAGCCGCTTCTTCTATATATAGTGTAAAATCAAAAGGTGCACACTATATAAGGAGCTGTATAAAGAGAATGCAAACAAATGAGATGGAGAAATGGATCAAGGATTTTTACAAAAAGAGAAATTGGACAGAATACGGACCGTTTATCCGGTTAGGGTTCCTGATGGAAGAAACAGGAGAACTCGCTCGTGCTGTTAGAACCATCGAGATCGGACGTGACCGGCCTGATGAACAAAAACAAAAGTCATCTGAGTTGAAGAAAGAACTCGTTGAAGAAATGGGAGATGTATTAGCGAATCTACTTATTTTAGCCGATCTCTATGATGTCACAGTAGAAGAGATCTTCTCCTCTCATCAACAGAAACTCACAAAGCGTTTTTCAGAACTGAAAAGCACGTGACCACATTGTCACGTGCTTTTTTCCACCTTTATAGATGCTGTGGTGAGATATCATCTGTTCGTTCAAAGAAATGCTGTTTTCCAATATGATGGAAAAGACCTGTTCGACGCAAAAGCTCTTTCGGCTGTGATTGAAGTCCGACAATCAACAGCCTACCATTAACCGATTGGAGATTCTGCCTCTAGCTCATAGATAACTAGCAGAATACTTCGCATCACCGTTGCGCAGTCCCATGGATTGCGGCAATAATTCCAAAAGACGTGTATCCATACAAGTTAATATGACGAGTTTCTTTTCAGGAAATTTCCCCGCTTTGTAAGGCTCATAATGTCTCTCATGTACGAACTCTGAATTGTGCTGAAGAATCTGTTCTAATTTTGATCCCATCTTGCCATCTCCCATCTTTTTATAAGTCACGTAAGCTTCTGCCTGTCCTCCTTTTCTTTCGTGTGTTCTCAAGCATAGAGATGAAAAATGATAGAAAAAACAAAAAAATAGGAAAACGATGAGAAAGAATGTGGTCATTTTCTCTCATTTACGCTTCATCGCAAGGGGGGACGCGGTCTTCCTTTCAATCTATCATTCTCTGATCGCCAACAGACGATGAAATGGTTTAGTAGAAAACGCCCTTCCCGTTTAATATGTTTCAAATATAATCATTTTTCTATCAAAAAATCTCGATCTATTTTCCAGCTTGTCAGATAACCTCTCAGAAAATCAGGCTTTTCCACATGCCATATCTCCCATTATCTGATTTTTATCTAAGTAAAAAATGCATCAGATGGCATATGAATATACTTTTTCACTAAGTAAATGTCTCTCCTTTCCGTTATTTTAGTATATTAAATATTGAGCAGATAACCTTCAAACGTGTTCAGCCGAAATGGTTGCTTTATAATAAAAGGAGCAAGATGATCATGTGAAAGGAGCGAGTTGACAGTGAAACCACACATTTTTGTCGCCAAACCAATACCTGCCTCATTTGAGGAAATACTAAAGGAACATTGTACATACGAGGTGTGGCAATCCAAAGACCCCATTCCAAAAGATATTTTGTTTCAAAAACTGCAGCATGCTGATGGTCTTTTAACGTCTGGGACGAAAATCGATCAAGAGCTTTTAGATCATGCACCAAAACTTAAAGTAGTGAGCAATAACTCTGTTGGCTATGACACCTTCGATATAGAAGTGATGAGGCAAAGAGGCGTAATTGGTACGCACACGCCTCATACACTCGACCATACTGTGGCTGACCTAGCATTTTCACTCATTCTTTCCTCTGCGCGAAGAATTGCCGAACTTGATCGTTTTATCCGTGAAGGGAAATGGACGAAATTTGTACAGGAAGAAGATATCTTTGGCATCGATGTCCATCATCAAACGCTTGGCATTATTGGCATGGGACGAATCGGAGAGCAAGTCGCCAAACGAGCTGCACATGGTTTTGATATGAATGTCCTGTATCATAACCGCAGCCGGAATGAAAAGGCTGAATCAGCATATGGTGCTTTATATTGCACACTTGATGACCTGCTAAAGCAAGCCGATATCATTGTGTTGATTACACCACTGACCGATGAAACGTATCATATGATTGGCGAACGAGAATTGAAGTTCATGAAGCAAACGGCTTTATTTGTAAACATCTCCCGAGGGAAAACAGTGGATGAAAAAAGCCTCATTCAAGCGCTTCAAGAGGGATGGATCAAAGGTGCAGGTCTTGATGTATTTGAGCAGGAACCGCTTCAGGAGAATCATCCCTTCAAAGAAATGAACAATGTCACCCTTGTTCCTCACATCGGTTCTGCTACTGAAACAACACTGGATCTTATGCTGAAACGAGCCATTCACAATGTGATTCATGGAATTGATGGCAAAGCCCCTGTAGATATTGTGAAAGAGCTTGCTTCATCTTAATCGGAAAAGACGCAGGAAACGGAACTGCGTCTTTTTATTTATTTCATCAGAAGGATATCAGGAGAAAAGCCTCATTTTAGCAAAGATCCTGTTTCTTTACATTCCCTTCATGTTCGGGTGCTATAATATGAGGTAGACAAGCATCAAGAGGACAGCATCCGATTTCCTTAATAGGAGGATGAAGATGAAAAAAATCAGTTCGGTTTTTACTTTGTTTGCTCTGATCGCTGCTATTCTGTTTTCTGGTTTTATTCCGCAGCAAGCTTATGCCGAAACACCACTTACACCGACCGCCACCAATGAAACAGCTTCTATTCAACTGACATCAGATGTTCATACCCTTGCCGTCATTAATACGTTTGATGGTGTAGCAGATTATTTGATTCGCTACAAACGACTTCCTGATAACTACATCACCAAATCACAAGCAACAGCTCTTGGATGGGTGGCTTCAAAGGGGAATCTAGCTGTGGTAGCACCGGGGAAAAGCATCGGTGGCGACGTCTTCTCTAACCGTGAGGGCAGACTTCCTTCAGCAAGCGGACGTACATGGCGTGAGGCCGACATCAATTACGTCTCTGGCTTCCGCAATGCGGACCGTCTCGTGTATTCGAGTGACTGGCTCATTTACAAAACAACCGACCACTATGCTTCCTTTACACGTATTCGTTAAAGCGAAAAAAAACAGCCTACTAGAAGGGCTGTTTTTTTCATCTTTGCGGGATCAGGTTTTGTACATAGTCATCGAAAGGTTGAGAGAGTGGCTGTTTCGAGATCTCTCCATTCTCATGAACAGTGATATGATCCTCTGTCACGATCAGACGACCTGTTTGTGTTAGTTTAGACGCAAGCCGTTTTTTGTTAAAAGGGGATGCTTCATTTTCGTAAATCTCATGACGCAATTGTTCCAATGTTTGTGCATTCACTTCGTTCAAGGTAAATGCATAACCAGTTTCCGCTCCTGCTCCACGATCTAATTGAAGCAAGTGCGTCCCTTTTTCGGTGTTTTCTTCTTTGACTCGGAAGTGCATAAATGGTGATTCTACCCACTCTCCAGTAAAGGGTACCGGCTGTAGAGGTAAATTAACCCCAAATCCTGCATCAATGAGAAAGCGCTTACCCTCATATAGGAGAGTAATGGCTACGTGTGTTCCGTCAATCGACCACTTGCCAGCTTCTTTGTTATACACTGTCCCTTGAACGAGCTGTACAGCGAGTCCTGCCTCTTTTAACACATAATACAAAAGAGGATTGAGATCGTAACAAAGACCTCCTCTGCTTCCTTCCAGTAGATGCTGTTTCAGCCCCTCTTGATCTAGGGAATAGGACTGTTTATTCAACACCGACCTGTTCTCAAAGGGAAAGGTATACGCCATCTTTCGTAGCAACTCAGGCAATTGTTCAAAGGTCACCTGCTCGCCTTCATACCCAATTTTCTGAAAAAAGGCTGATTGTATCATCCTAAATTCCCCCCTTAAAAAAACTGAGACTGTCAAAGGACTCAGTTTTCTTGATTGATAAAATCCGTTAAAACCTCAATGGCTTCCTGTTCATCAGCCCCATCTGCACTAAGTGTGACGGTAACTCCAGAGCTGATGGCAAGACTCATCAGACCCATAATGCTTTTTGCATTCACCTTTTTCCCATCTTTCTCAAGGAAAATATCAGCACCAAAGCGATTGGCTTCTTGAACGAACAATGCAGCAGGACGTGCTTGTAAACCTGTCTTTAACCGGATCGTGACCGTTTTTTCCACCATCTGATCTGCCTCCTTTTTCTTTTCCTTATTTGAGTGTAACGGCTTGTCCATTGCGTAATTGTTCTGCAATTTGATCTAGTTTCCTCAAGCGGTGGTTAATGCCTGATTTACTAATCTTGCCGCTTTCAACCATTTCCCCAAGCTCTTTCAATGTGACTTCTTGGTAGTCAATTCGCAGTTTCGCAATTTCTTGCAGTTTATCGGGCAGTGCATCAAGCCCAATTTTTTCATCAATAAATTGAATGTTTTCCACCTGACGCAGTGATGCACCGATGGTTTTATTCAAGTTTGCTGTTTCACAATTGACGAGACGGTTCACTGAATTTCGCATATCACGAACGATCCGTACATCTTCAAACCGAAGCAATGAATTATGCGCACCCACGACACTTAAGAATTCCGTAATCTTTTCGGCTTCCTTCAAGTAGGTAATGTAGCCTTTTTTGCGCTCAAGTGTTTTACTATTCAGTTGAAATTGATTCAACAGCTCACAAAGAGCATCATTATGTTCTTTATATAGGGAAAAAATTTCGAGGTGATAGGAAGACGTTTCTGGATTATTCACAGAACCACCAGCTAAAAAGGCACCTCTCATATAGGATCGTTTGCAGCATCTTTTCTTCACAAGTTCTTCTGAAATATTGCGTTCAAATACAAATTGTTCACTTAATATTTTCAAATCCTCTAAAATGGATTTCGCTCGTTCTACCAGTCTGACAATATACACATTATTCTTTTTTAATCTCATTTTTTTACGGACGAGCAGCTCGACTGTCACGTCATATTTCTTTTTCAAGAGTGTATAAATACGCCTTGCAATGGCTGCGTTCTCTGTCTGTATATCTAAAATTAGTTTTCGATTAGAGAAAGATAATGAACCGTTCATACGGATGAGGGCAGAAAGCTCTGCTTTTGAGCAGCAGTCCTTCACGACCAGATTAGTCAGCTCTTTTTTTGTTTCGGATGCAAATGACATCCTTGCCACCCCCGACTCCTATTTTTTCTGATGCAGCAGTTCGACAAGCAGTGCGGCTACTTTCAGCGTGTCGTGGCGAATCACATGCTGGTCGTATGTAATGATTTCCCCAGGAATAACTTCCAATCCCATGGCTTTCAGTGCATCTGTGTCGAACTGCACAGGCTGAGCCTGCTCTTCTGCATACTTTGCTTTGATTTCTTCTGGAATTTCTTTATTGTTTACAAAGATCGTATCAATGAATGGTCGATCCATATGATCATTTAAAGCCATCACGTGATCCGCCGCACTGTAGGAAAGCGTTTCCCCTGGTTGCGTCATGACATTGCATATATACACTTTTTTTGCCTTTGAGCGAATCACTTCTTCTCCAATGTGTGGCACAAGCAAGTTAGGCAAAATACTTGTATACAAACTGCCCGGACCAATCACAATCAAATCAGCTTCGCGAATGACTTGAATGGATTCCGGGAGAGGCTCAATTGTATCTGGTGTCAGGAAAACACGTTTAATCCTTTCACCGTATGTCGGAATTTTTGATTCACCTGTGACCACTTGCCCGCTTTCTAACTCCGCATGAAGAACAACACTAGAATTCGCGGCTGGAAGTACTTTACCTCTTACATTTAAGACTTTGCTCATTTCAGTGACGGCATGAAAAAAATCACCGGTAATATTCGTCATGGCCGCAAGAATGAGATTACCAAGAGAGTGCCCAGTTAAGTCATTCCCTTTGTTAAATCGGTGCTGAAATAAATCTTCCACAAGTGGCTCGACATCAGAAAGTGCCGCCAATACATTTCGAATATCGCCTGGAGGCGGAATATTCAAATCATGACGCAATCTGCCTGAGCTACCTCCATCATCAGCAACGGTGACAATCGCGGTAATGTCCACTGGCTTTGTTTTAAGCCCTCTGAGCAAAACAGATAAGCCAGTGCCTCCGCCTAGAATGACAACTTTCGGTAAGGTTGTCATCTATTTTCTACTTCTCTTCTCAATGTCCCGGTGAGTGACATGTGTATAGTAATCGTTTTTAAAATAATCAGCTAAGTGGTTCGCTAGCGTCACTGATCGATGCTGACCACCCGTACAGCCAATGGCAACAACCAGCTGGCTTTTTCCTTCTCGTTTATATGACGGAAGCATAAAGCTAAGAAGATCAATTAATTTTTCAGTGAATTTTTGTGTTTCACTCCATTTCATCACGTAGGAGCGCACTTCTTCATCATTTCCGGTTTGTGGTCGCATGCTCTCAATATAGTACGGATTCGGTAAGAATCTCACATCAAAGACAAGATCAGCATCAATGGGTAAGCCATATTTAAAGCCAAATGACATGACATTCACCGTAAACACTTGCCCTTGATTTGTCGCAAAATGTGCCACGATTTTTTCCCGAAGCTGTTTTGGTTTGAGGTCAGATGTATCAAAAATCATCTGTGACCTACCTTTCAACTCCTCTAACAAATCACGCTCAATCGCAATCCCTTCAAGAGGTAGACCTGTTGTGGCAAGAGGATGTGAACGTCTCGTTTCTTTATATCTAGAGACAAGCACCTTATCATTTGCATCTAAAAATAAAATCCGTGGTGTAATCCAGCCGATGTCACCCATTTCATCTAAGGCAGCAACTAAGCTATCAAAAAATTCACGGCCTCGTAAATCCATCACGAGTGCAACTTTGCTCATCTTTGAATTCGATTCTTTCATTAACTCAAGAAACTTCGGTAAAAGTGATGGCGGTAAGTTATCCACACAGAAGTATCCTAAGTCTTCAAAGCTTTGTATGGCGACGGTTTTCCCCGCACCTGACATTCCTGTAATAATCACAAGCTGAATATCATCCTGTGTATGTGTATTCATGCCTGCTCCCTCTCCTTCTTTATGAAAACGGTTCATATATTAGTCTCCTTGAGGATCTAATCGATAAGCAATGAGCTCAAAATCTGGTGTATACGTAAAAGTGCCATGGAGGAGTCCTTTTCCCTTTAGCATGAAATCAAGAATATGCCGATCACCAGGAGCCATTGGCAAGGTCGACACGTTCTTGACATCATGCCATTTCAAAATGCCTTCCTCCGACTCTGACACGTTTTTTCCAGTAAAGGAGTCTGCCATAAAAGTGAACATCATCCACTCTTGGACGACCTGATCTCCTTCTTTTATAATAAAGGTAAAAACACCTTTTAGTTGCGGATTTAAAATGTAAATGCCTGTTTCTTCTCTATATTCTCGAATGACTGAATCCTTGACCGATTCTCCATTCTCCATTTTGCCACCTGGCGCTACCCACCAGCCACGTCTTGGCTTTTGCAGCAAGAGAACTTGATCTTCGTGATGCAGCACACAATTGGTTACTCGTTGCACCAGCTGTCACCTACTCTTTTAAGTCTTTTTCTTATTATACAGGTTCATCTTCACTCCCACAATGAACATGCCCGGTCTTCACCGAAAACAGACAGGTTTTTGTCTGCATGATGTGACGTCTTGTTTCCTTACTCTCTATTTTACAACATCTAACGGCTCTCCATGCGTCATTTGTGAACATCTCGTGAATTTCTTATTTACACAAAAAAAAGGACACGGATTCACATCCGTGCCAAACATGTATTCCTTATAAAAGGGGGTCAATTACTAATTTCATCATAACGGATAATTGTTTCACCCGTGTTACATTCGAGTTAAAAGCCCATGACGCAATATTAAGGATTTACGACAGCTGTTTATTTGGTGGCTTTTAGCTTTTCAGCAAGCTCTTCTACATAATGTTGTGCAGTCTGTGCAGCAATACTTCCGTCACCTGTTGCTGTCACGATTTGGCGTAGTGTTTTTTCACGAATGTCGCCAGCTGCGAAAATGCCTTCTACTTTTGTTTCCATTCTTTCATTTGTTTCAATGTAGCCTTCTTCATTTGTAATCCCGAGGTTTTCAAATGGTTTAGACAATGGCAGCATACCGATATAGATAAAGACTCCGTCTGTTTTGAATTCTTCTTCTTCACCTGTAACTGTATCAAACAATGTCACACTGCCGACTTTCCCATTTTCCTCATTGATTTGTTTCACGTTTTTATTCCAAATGAAATCGATTTTGTCATGATCAAAGGCACGTGCTTGTAAGATGCTTTGCGCACGAAGTTTGTCACGTCTATGGACAAGTGTGACTTTTGAAGCAAAACGAGTCAGGTAGACACTCTCTTCAACTGCAGAGTCTCCGCCACCAACGACAACAAGTTCTTTGTTTTTAAAGAATGCGCCGTCACATACTGCACAGTAAGAGACACCGCGGCCGCCAAGTTCTTTTTCACCTGGTGCACCGATTTTTTTGTATTCAGCGCCTGCTGAAATAATGACAGAGCGGCCTTTGTATTCTTTTGAACCTGCTTTGACAATTTTGTACTCTTCGCCGTCTACAATTTCTTTAATATCGCCATACACATATTCAGCACCGAATTTCTTCGCATGCTCAAACATTTTATTTGAAAGTTCTGGCCCTAGAATTCTGTCAAAACCAGGATAGTTCTCCACAGCTTCTGTATTTGCCATTTGTCCACCTGGAATTCCTCTTTCAATCATAAGTGTTGAAAGGTTTCCGCGTGATGTATAAACAGCGGCTGTCATTCCGGCAGGACCTGCTCCGATGATGATCGTATCGTAGATTTTTTCTTCTGACACAACTGTCACTCCCTCTTCAATTGCTGCTCATTTCTTATTAGAATACCCTTGGGTGATGCTTCCATTCATGACAGGGAGCATCATTTCCCTTCTTAGTTTTTGTTCCTTACTCATATCCTATTAAATATGCGGGCAATAAGCGAATCATCTGCTCAAATCTCCAAAAGAAAAAGCTTCCTTAAACGATTGTTTAAGGAAGCTTTTTTGTGGTTATATCAAGAGTAGTGGTTTATTCAACGACTCTTCTGACAACACCTTTGAACGCTTTTTTCCAGTAAACGTTGCTCATAGAATCAACTGAGACACCACGAGAGCTGTTATCGTTCAAGAATGTACCGTTTCCTAAGTAAATGCCTACGTGTCCATTTACTTTATACGTATCAAAGAACACAAGGTCTCCGCGTTTCATGGCAGATGCACTTACAGCTCTTCCTTTACCTACAAGCGTATCTGTTGTTGTTCCGCCAACTGGACCAAGATTGATACCTGCTGATGCGAATGCCCAACGAACGAATGAAGAACAGTCAAAACGACGTGCGGCAATATCAGCTTGTGATCTACCGCCACCCCATTTATATGGAGACTGACCAACAATAGTAGAACCTGTGCTGATTGCACCTTCGATTCCGCCTACGTTACTGCTGACAGGTGATCCACCGCCAGTAGATGGTTTTTTACTTGGTGAACTACTGTTTTTGTTATTATTTGATGAACGGTTTTTATTTGAAGAAGACGGGCTACTGTTATTCGTTGAGCTATTGTCTTCTGCTTGTACATTTGATTGACGCTGCTTTGTTGGCGCTTTTTCTTCTTTTTCTTTTTGAGCAGCTTCTTTTGCTTCTTGTTCAGCTTGTTTTTGTGCAGCAATTGTTGCGTCTTTTTCAGATGCGATGCTGTCAGACTGGCTGTTCAACTCACTGATTTCAGAAGTTGCGCTTCCTTTTTGCTCTTTCACTTGTTTGAATAGCTTGTCTTTTTCATCAAGTTGTTGATTCAAATCAGACTGAAGTGTTTCAAGCTTTGATAGCGTCTTTTGAACATCTTCAAGTTTCGTGTTTAGTTCGTTTTCAGACTTTTGAAGTTCAGCTTTGTCTTTTTCTTGTTCTTTGATGATTTCACTGTCTGCATTGATCAGTGTAGATACTGCACCTGCACGGCTAATGAAATCACTGAAGCTTTTAGCCCCTAATAATACATCTATGTATTTAGTAGAACCGCCGTTTTCCTGAAGCGCACGTACACGCTTTTTGAGGAATTCGCTTCTTTCTTCAATACGTTTTTCTGTATCAGCAATTTCTTTTTTTAGTGTGTTGATTTCTTTTTTTGTTTTTTCATTTTCTGCTTGTTTTTCTTCGATTTGACCACTTGTTTTTAAAGCCTTTTCGTCAATTTCTTTCAACTTAAGTGCAAGTGCCTTTTGTTTGGCTTCAAGCTTTGACAGCTCTTCTTTTTTCTTTTCGAGGTTCTTGTTGACCTCTGATTGCTTGCTATCCAGCTCTAGTTTCTTTTGTTCAAGATCTTGTGCATTTGCTTCATGCGTAAATGGAATGAATAAACCGCTCGCTCCGATGACCGAAGCTAAACCGAAAGTAATAAACTTTTTCACGAATGGTTCCTCCTTTGACAATTTCCCAAGTGACATGAGAAAGCAACAAGTTCTCTGCGTTCAGCCTGTGCTTCCTATGTCTATTTTCCTATCTTTTCATTCATTGCCTGACCAGATTGTTTCTATCAATTGGTGTTTCATTATGTATAGTAAAATATTTCAATATGTATCTCTTCGTTTGATCTACGAGTTTCATTATACATGAGACATCGACAAAATGAGCCAATATTTTTATTACATTTATATTTCAAATACATGTCGCGCTTGTCATATTACGCAAAATCTATGTAAATCTCACCTTTATCTCAAAGAAAAAAGCATGACCTTTTTGGCCATGCCTTCTGACATATGAATCTCATATGAGTCTATTTACCTATTTAGTCCATTAACGAACAAATGACACTCTCATACTTAGACAGTGTCTGAACACTTATCTGAAAAGAGGCTGCTACCTCTTTTTTTGTGACAGTCGATTCTTCTTGTTCATTCGCCCATAGATAATAAGATGCTGCTGCCCATGCAGGAGCATTTCTTTTGTCTGATCCAGACGCACGTACTTGCTGAATAATATGAAATAACCAGAAATATGGCATATGACTATCAGGTTGCACCGCTTCTTCTAATGCCACTGCCGCCTGTTTTGCAAAAACGGCATCTTCGGAAAAGGATTGCTCTTTCAATTGATCTTCAAATAGAAGCAACTCAATGAATTGCTGTTCAAAGGCTGTTTTTGCTGCGCGGGCATCAAGAACAGATTGAAGAACGTCACGTTCCCCTTTTTGTTTACTCATATAGTACGCAGTCAGTCGTTCCTCTATCGAAATCATTGGCTCAGATTCCTCTGGTTTATCCTGCCACGGCTTGATTTCATCTGCGTCTATATCTCCTTCTACCATCTTATCCCAAACAGTTTGTGCCAATGTTTTGTGGCCTGTTTGGTAGGATGCACTTGCGAGCCAGTACAAGAACGTACTATCTCCGCGGAAGCCTGTTTTATATAAAGAGTAGAGCCATTTAAAAGCCCATTCAAATTCTCCAACAAGAGCAAATGTTGCACCAAGCTTATAACGCTGTTCACTTAATATTGGATACACGTGCGTTAATTGCTTAGCTAACACATTGACCTTTTCTTCTTCTTTTTCATAATGATAGAAGACGAGCTTATTGCAAAGGGCATGCAGATTACCGGGATTTTCATGAAGGACCCGGTTCAACATCTCTTTCGCTTGATGAATTTGACCCGAATAAAAATAGGCCAAGGCGAGATTATTATACGCTGACCAAAATTCTGGGTACTCCACAATCATTTGTTCTAGCATTTCTATTGCTTCTTCAAGCCTACCGCTTTCTAATAAGTGGTTCGCTTCATCTTGCTTAACAATCAGGTCATCCTGATCATAAAGGAAATCGTCATCTTCTTCGTCACTCATATCGAGCAGGTCAAGCAGTTCATCATTTTCTTCTGTGAATTCTCCATCCTCTTCCATCGCTGCATATGCAGTTGCTGACTTATATGCCTCTTGAAACAGTCCGAGATTTGCAAAGTTATTCGCTTTAAAATAATGACATTCTGTCATGTTCTCATCCACATGTTCTAGGATGAAATCAAGCAGTTCGTTTGATTGCTGATAATGACCCATTTCCGTATAAATCATGGATAGCTGCGACAGCATTTCGACATTCTCAGGCTCAAGTACGATCGCCCGCTGAATCAGCTTACTTGCCCTTGGTAGATTTCTTTCTCTATATGCTTTTAGACCTTTATGAAAAAAGTAATGCCCATCTTGGAATAGTTGGACGACTTGTGTGTGGTTATTTTGAGAAGTGTATTTACTCACCGATACCCTCCATTTCGAACAGTGTACCGTGTGTAGTATATCATACTTCACGAGCCGTCACATAGAACAAAAGAAAAGGGAGGATTTGTTTTTCATTGAAAGTCAAAAAGCCAGGTGTCTCCCTGGCTTTTCATTCACCTTGATGGCGCTTTTTCAGCACTTTTAACACATCATCAAGCGGCAATTGCTGTTCACGTAACAACACAAGAAGGTGATAAAGGAGATCAGCGGTTTCCCACTTCAATTCCTCTTGGTCACGGTTTTTTGCTGCAATGATAACCTCTGACGCTTCTTCCCCAACCTTTTTCAGGATTTTGTCTACACCTTTTTCAAATAAGTATGTGGTATAGGCGCCTTCTGGCATTTCTGCCTGACGCGCTGCAATCACCTGTTCAAGTTCATTGAAAATCCCGAAACGATCCTTTGTTTCCTTTTGACCCGTCATACTTTCTTCCGAAAAACAGCTATAACTGCCAGTATGGCACGCTGGCCCCTTTGGTTCAACGAGGACAAGCAGTGCGTCCTTGTCACAGTCATAACGGATGGATGTCACCTTTTGGGTATGACCAGATGACGCTCCCTTGTGCCAAAGCTCGTTTCTCGAACGACTAAAAAACCATGTTTCCCCTGTTTCCAAAGTCTTTTCATATGATTGTTTGTTCATATACGCTAGCGTCAACACTTCCTTGCTCTGCGCATCCTGTACAATGGCAGGAATCAGCCCCGCTTCGTTAAAGGTTAATTCGTTAGCTTGTTTCATCTCACCTTCACCCCGTGTTCTTTCAAGTATGTCTTCACTTCTTGAATGGATGTTTCTTTATAATGAAAAATAGAAGCTGCTAATGCTGCATCTGCTTCTCCTTTTGTAAACGCCTCTAGCATATGCTGCGCATTGCCAGCGCCTCCTGATGCAATAACTGGAACCGTTACTGCTTCTGACACAAGCTTCGTCAATCGATGATCAAAGCCCGATTTCTCACCATCAGCATCCATACTTGTCAATAAGATTTCACCAGCACCTCTTATCACAGCTTCTTTCGCCCAATCACTCACTTCTATCTCCGTTTTCCGGCGTCCTCCGTGGGTATAGACCATATACATCTTTTTCTCTTCATCGTATTTCGCATCAATGGCTACGACAATGCATTGAGAGCCAAAAAAGTCAGCACCCTCTGTAATCAGCTCTGGTCTTAATACAGCCGCCGTATTGACAGATACCTTGTCTGCACCCGCTCTTAATAGACGTTTCATGTCATCAAGATGATGAATCCCACCGCCGACCGTAAATGGAATGGCTAGAGTCGCTGCAACTTGTTTGACCACATCGACCATCGTTTTCCGTCCTTCATGAGAGGCAGATATATCGAGAAAGACTAGTTCATCTGCGCCTTCCTCATCATATATCTTAGCTAATTCGACCGGATCTCCGGCATCCTTTAAGCCTAAGAACTGCACACCTTTGACAACTCGACCTTCCTTCACATCAAGACATGGAATGATTCGTTTTGTCATCATAGGCGGTCCAGCCCTTCAAGCGCTTCAGCTAGAGTAAATTGATTTGTGTAAAGCGCCTTGCCAATGATAGCACCTGAAACCCCTAAATGGCTTTGTTCTGACAGCTTGGTGAGATCAGAAATAGCACTGACTCCACCTGAGGCGATGACTTGTTTACCAGTGGCTTCCGCTAAGCGAACCGTGCTTTCCACATTGGGTCCTGACAGCATGCCGTCCATTTGGATATCGGTGAAAATAAAGACTTCTGCGCCTTCTTTTGCCAGCTCTTTGCCCAATTCCTCTGCCTTCACTTCTGAGGTTTCAAGCCACCCCTCTGTCGATACAAAGCCATCTCGCGCATCAATGCCAATCGCTATTTTCTCCCCATATTGAGCAAGCATTTTCTTCACAAAGACAGGTCTGGATACCGCCGAACTACCAAGGATAACTCGATTTACGCCATTCCTTAAATAAAATGCAACATCTTCCTCCGTGCGAATGCCACCGCCAATTTGTACGTTCACATCTAACGTAGATGCAATCGCAAGCACATGCTCGTGATTGACACGCTTCCCAGCTTTTGCCCCATCTAGGTCGACAAGGTGAATCCACTTAGCACCTTCATTGACAAAACGTGTGGCCATCTCAAGCGGTGAATCTCCGTATATGGTTTCTTGATCATAGTCTCCTTGTACGAGTCTTACGCATTTGCCATTCCTCATATCAATCGCTGGATATAATGTAAATTCACTCATTTTTTCACCCTCTGTTCGTTTGCTAATTGTATAAATTGTTTTAGTAGCGCCATCCCTGTTGTACTGCTTTTTTCAGGGTGAAACTGTGCACCCAGTACATTTTCTTTCCCAACAATCGCTGGCACCTGCACACCATACTCGGCACTTGCCAGTTGCTCTTTTGGATTCATGTCACTGACATAATAGGAGTGAACAAAGTACGCATACCCTTCCGGCACACCGTCAAATAATGGGGATGGCTGTCGAAAAGTGAGCGCATTCCATCCCATATGGGGGACCTTTAATCTTTTTCCGTCCTGATCATGATCCTTTAAGAGAACGACGCGCCCTTTCAACAAGCCCAACCCTTTTGTCACTCCTCCCTCTTCACTTTTTTCAAACAAAAGCTGCATGCCAAGACATATGCCGAATAATAGCTTTCCTTCTTGCACGATTTGATGAATAAAGGTTTCCAGCCCCGTCTGCTTTAATAACTGCATGGCATCTCGAAACGACCCTACACCAGGTAAAATATAAGCGTCTGCTTTTTTTAGCTCCTCTATTTCAGACGATACCATGTAAGTGGCACCGGCTCGTTCGAGTGCTTTTGATACACTGAACAAATTTCCCATGCCGTAATCAATGACTCCAATCATTAGAGCATCCCCTTTGTTGAAGGAATTCCTTTCACACGTGGATCAATGGTTGTTGCTTCATCAAGAGCACGTGCCATTGCTTTGAAAATCGCTTCAATCATATGGTGTGTGTTGGTTCCATAGTGAACGATCACATGGAGATTGATCCGTGCCTCAAGTGCAAATTTCCAAAGAAACTCATGAACAAGCTCAGTATCAAAGGTACCGACCTTTTGGCTTGGGAATGCCGCTCTGATTTCCAAATGAGGGCGATTGCTTAGATCAACCACAACCTGGGCGAGGGTATCATCCATCGGAACAAAGCTAGACCCATACCTCTTGATTCCTTTTTTATCACCAAGTGCTTCCTTAAACATTTGTCCAAGCACAATGCCAATGTCTTCCGTTGTGTGGTGATCATCTATTTCGGTATCGCCTTTCGCATCGACCTTTAAATTAAAGTGACCATGCTTTGTAAATAAATCAAGCATGTGCGTCATAAAAGGGACATTTGTTTGAATGTCTGCTTTCCCTTCTCCATCAATTTCTATCGCTAACGAAATGTTCGTTTCATTTGTTTGTCTCTCCGTTTGTGCCTGTCTCATTTTGATTCCTCCCGCTTTCTCGCTTCAATGGACCTCGCGTGCGCTTCAAGACCTTCTAATCTTGCAAAAGCAGCGATGCTTTCCCTATGTGTGTCAAAGGCTTCTTTGCTATATGAAATAATACTCGATTTCTTTTGGAAATCTGTCACGCCAAGCGGACTTGAAAATCTAGCTGTGCCGTTTGTTGGCAGCACATGGTTCGGTCCAGCAAAGTAATCCCCCACCGGCTCTGGGCTGTAGCGTCCCAAGAAGATTGCTCCTGCATGTTTGATCTGTCCAAGAAGTGATTCTGGATACGCCGTCAGTACTTCTAAGTGCTCTGGCGCTAACTGGTTGACGACATCTACAGCACGATCCATTGATTCAGTCACGTAAATACGGCCATGATCTTGAATGGATTGTGCTGCGATCGATTTTCTTGGCAAAGTATCAAGCTGTGCTTGCACCTCAGCCTGCACTTCCTCGGCAAGTGTCCTAGATGGTGTCACCAAAATACTAGATGCTAACGCATCATGTTCGGCTTGTGAAAGTAAATCAGCCGCCACCTCATGAGCAAGTGCCGTTTCGTCTGCCAGGACAGCAATTTCACTCGGACCCGCAATCATATCAATATCGACCTGACCAAATACTTCACGCTTCGCGAGTGCAACATAGATGTTTCCTGGACCTGTGATTTTATCGACAGGCGGGATGCTGTCAGTTCCGTATGCTAGTGCTGCAATCGCCTGTGCGCCGCCCATTTTATACATCTCTGTCATCCCAAGCTCATGGGAAGCCACCAATACAGCGTCAGAAATCCGCCCATCTTTCCCAGGTGGTGTCACAAGGACAATCCGGTCAACACCCGCCACAAGTGCCGGAATGACATTCATGAGAACAGAGGATGGGTAGGCAGCTGTTCCGCCTGGGACATAAACACCGACTGCATCAAGCGGCGTTACCTTTTGACCAAGCATGGAGCCATCCTGCTGATGATAAAACCAAGAAGACGTCAGCTGACGCTCGTGATATGTCCGAATATGACGGATGGCTGTTTGAATAACCTCGATCATTGCAGGGTCCAATCGTTCATAGGCTTCTGCGATTTCATCTGCAGTGACAAGCGGATTTTCAATGGATACCCCATCAAATTGTTTCGTAAAAGACCGAATCGCTTCATCACCGTTATTTTTGACCTCTTGAATAATGCGTTGAACAGCCTGACGCTGCTCCTCCGTACCTGTATCTAAAGACCGTTTGAGTGAGAGCGTTTCTGTCTCATGATCTTGTATGTAGGTCAAGTTCATGATGATTCCTCCCCCTCTCCTTCAATAATTCTTGCAAGTCGCTGAGCCATTTCATCGATCACTACATCCTTCATACGGTAACTCACAGGATTGACGATAAAGCGAGACGTGATGTCACAAATATGCTCTGTTTCCACAAGCCCATTTTCTTTTAACGTTTGACCTGTGGACACAATATCAACAATGCGATCGGCGAGACCAATGAGTGGCGCCAATTCGATGGAACCATTGAGCTTAATGATCTCTACCTGCTCACCTTGTTCTCTAAAATAAGATGATGCTACGTTAGGATACTTCGTTGCCACACGAGGTGCGACGCTACCCCAGACAGCTCCAGGTAGTCCAGCAACGGCCAAATGACATTTGCTAATGTTTAAATCGAGCACTTCGTAAACATCACGTGCTTCTTCAAGCATGACATCCTTCCCTGCAATACCAACATCTGCCACTCCGTGTTCGACATATGTGGTCACATCCATTGGTTTGGCTAAAATAAAACGGAGATTTTCTTCCGGTACATCTATGATTAATTTTCTGGAATCCTCAAATTCCTCGGGCAGCTGATAACCCGCCTGTCTTAACAAACCTGCTGCTTCTTCAAATATCCGGCCTTTTGGCATAGCCATCGTCAACACTTTATCCATTTTGCTCTTCCTTTCTAGCCCCGATAAAATAAGTGACTTGTTCAAATGCCTTGGTCATCCCATCAATATCTTCAATTCCTGCTAAATCTTGCAAGACGATTTTCTTACCTTTTGAGCGTTGTTCTTCAGCATAAGTAAATGCTTCAAGCCTTTGTTCTTTACTAAAAATGACAGCTTCTTGGGGTTCATTGATCTCTTTTGCATCTAGTGCTTCAAGTAGGCGGTCTAATCGAAGACCGAACCCTGTAGCTGGCGCAGGCGCATGAAAGTGAGCAAGCAGTTGATCATACCTTCCACCACTGCCTATCACCGAACCAACATGATCCGCAAACACTTCAAACAAAATGCCGGTATAGTAACTCATGTGACTGACCATACTTAAGTCCAAACGGATATATTCTGTACAGCCATAATCTTCAAGGGTTTCCCAGAGAGCCTTTAATTCAGCAAGCACTTCTTTCCCTTCATTTGAGGTGACAATTTCCTCCGCCTGGTGCGTGACTTCCTGACCCCCACGTAAATCTAAAAGTTGCAGCAATCTCATTTTATCGATAGATGAAAGGGGTAATTGATTCACATGCTGTCTGTATCCGACATAATTCTTTTCATATAAAAACCGGCGCAATACATTTGCTCGTTCTGTATTACCTAGCACATCTACAAATAGCGTTTCAGCTAAGGCGACATGTCCGATGGCTATTTTAAAGGAATGGAGCCCTGCATTTTTTAAAGCAAAGACGACAAGTGCGATGACCTCGGCGTCTGCACTAATCGAGCCATCACCAATCAATTCAATACCAACCTGTTCAAATTCAGATGGTCTTCCGCCTTCTCTTTCCTGCGCACGGAACACACTCGCTGCATAACCAACTCGAAGTGGATATGCCTGCTCATGAAGCTTTGAAGCCGCCACCCTCGCAATCGGACCCGTCATATCAGGTCTTAGCACAAGGGTTTGACCATTTTGATCAAGTAACTTAAACAGCTGTGTATCGGGAATCGCCGATTGAACACCGACTGTATCGTAAAATTCTAGTGTAGGCGTCTCCATCAACCGATAGCCCCAACCATTCATGACCTCTGTTAATGAACAGCGTACTTTTTTCTTTGTTTCATACAACCCTGGTAATGAATCCCGCATTCCATACGGCTTTTCAAACATGAACATGTCCTTACGCACCTCCAAGATGTTAAAACGAAAAATTCCGAATCCTTTAGTTCGCTAATATGATAATATGCTAACAAAATAAAGCAACTAAATCAATCATTTTTATTTCTCCCCTATTTTCGTTAAAATTTTGTTCAAATATTACATTAAAATGACACCTAAACCTTTTCCACGTGTTACATTGATAGAACATGCTATAATACTTTAAAATATCGAATCCCACAGGAGAATTACAGTGAAGTTCATCCAGACATTTATCCTAACTTTGTTGTCCGCATGTCTCATTTATTTAGGTTTTATTTTCTTTTCACAAATCGATCAAGTCAGACAAGCTGATTCGTCACATGCATCGAAAGAGAACGATACAGCATTAGCAGCGGAAGAAGCACAGTCAACGGATCAAACAAATGCAACAAACTTAAAAGGAAGCAAAAAAGCCATGGATGTCATCCTATACAATCAGATGGATGCCCCAAAACTTTATAATGGATGCGAGGTCACCAGCTTAGCAATGCTTCTGCATTACACCGGTTATACACAAGTAACAAAAAATACATTGGCAAATGAGGTCAAGCACGTTCCGCTTAATTACGAGAATGGATTAAAAGGCGACCCTCGTGATGGGTTTGTAGGCGATATGGCGGACGGACCAGGTCTAAGTGTTTACCACGAACCTATTGTAGAACTAGCGAAAAAATATGTAGGTAATCAAGTGGTCGACTTAACTGGAAAACCAGTCCAAAATGCCATCTATCAACCACTTGAAAAAGGTTATCCTGTTTGGGTCATTACAACATCCACCTTTCAAAAAACAGATAACATCGAAACATGGAATACACCGAACGGAAAAATTGATGTGAGCTTTAATGTGCATAGTGTGGTCATTACAGGTTACGACGACGAGCACGTATACTTGAATAATCCATATGGTCAAAAAAATCAACAAGTTGATCGAGATCGTTTTGAGGAATCATGGGAGCAGATGGGTAGCCAGGCCATTATCATACAAGCATAAAACCCCGCTATACAGCGGGGTTTTTGTTATTTTTATTCAGCTTCAGATACAACTGTAAAACGTTCACCAATATGTTCAGCTTGCTCAATTTCATCAACAAGAGCGATCGCATAGTCAGCATAACTGACATAACTATCACCTTTTGAATTGACCATAAAATGATCCTTACCTTTCTGATAAGAACCCGTGCGTTTCCCCTCTGCGTCAAAGAAGGCTGCTGGGCTCAGGAAGGTCCATTGTAATCCGTCGGTCTTTTGCAGATCATTTAGATTTTCTCCTTGCTGTGAAGCAGTAGCGTAGTACTCCTTCGGGAACTCTGGAGTGTCAACAAGCCTAGTTGTTTTAGCTTCATCTACAAATAGACTGCCTGCCCCGCCCACAACAATCAATCGGGTGTCTGGTGCATCTTTTAAGACGTCAATTAGTTTTTTCCCAGCTTCCACATGAAGATGCTCTTGTCCAGCAGGTGCTCCAAATGCATTCACAATCACATCAAATCCTTTGACATCTTCCGTCAACAAATGAAGAACATCTTTCTCTAAAACGGCTACTGATGCATCTGTCACCTTTTGTGCATCTCGAACAATTGCGGTGATTTCATGCCCTCTTGATTTTGCCTCTCTTAAAATTTCTTGTCCTGCCTTACCCGTTGCTCCAATGATTCCAATGTTCATTTCAAAATCCTCCTAATATAATGTGTTTTTTTATGATTAACAATGTAACTAACTCGGTTACAACAGAGGTAAAAAAAATTGAATATGTCATCCAATTTTTTTGATTAAAATCTGCGTCAATTCACTCAATTTGATCTCAGCAAGCACTTGCTCCATCGCACTTTGGGCGCGGCACAAAATCAATTCTAGTACAGCTTGAATATTTGCACCAATCGGGCAGTTAGGGTTCGGACTTTCATGGATTTGAAATAATTCTCCCTCATCCACCACTTCAACCGCTTTATATACATCAAGCAGTGTCATTTCATCTTCCCTACGATTCAACTGCGAACCACCCTTACCAAGACTTGTTGAGATTAGGCCTGCTTTTTTTAATTTACTCATAATACGGCGAATGACTACTGGATTTGTATTGACACTTCCCGCAATATCCTCCGATGTCTGTAACGATCCTTTTTCAAGTGATAGCAAGGCCAGAATATGGACAGCGACAGTAAATCTGCTACTGATTTTCATGTTTTCTCACCTCTGTTGTAATCATTATAGTTACACCTCGGGCAGATTGTCAACAAAAAAGTCTGCCGAGCTATTCAGCAGACGTAGGTGAACGTGCTTCCATTTCTTCTTTTGTATAAATCAGACGCATTGGGTTTCCACCAACAAAACAACCTGGGGGAACGTCCTTATGAACAAGGGTTCCCGCAGATACGATGGCACCATCACCAATCGTCACTCCTGGCAAAATGGTTGAATTCGCTCCAATTAACACGTCATCTCCGATATATACTTCCCCAAGCCTGTACTCTTTAATCAAATACTCATGGCACAAGATGGTCGTGTTATATCCGATCACACTGTTTCGCCCGACGGTAATTTTTTCAGGAAACATAAGGTCCACCATGACCATTAAGGCAAATGCCGTATCCTCCCCGACCTTCATGCGAAGGAAGGTGCGATATATCCAATTTTTCATTCCCATAAAAGGCGTGTACCTAGCGATTTGAATAAAGATAAAATTTTTCACGACCTTGATAAAAGGGACAGTTCGATAGACTTGTCTAAGCGAATTGACTCCTTTGACAGGATAACGATCTGTATTTCTCAAATCAATCAGCTCCGACAATTGCCAACAGGTCGCTCATTTTCTTCAACATGAAATCAGGACGATGCTTGAATAGGGCCTCTTCTCCCTTAATGGACCAAGAGACACCTGCTGTTTTAGTCCCTGCCGCTTGACCAGACAAGATATCGTGGTAATTGTCGCCGACCATTACTGCTTCTTGCGGGTCACTGCCAAGCTTCGATAGCGCCAGTTGAACTGGTTCAGGATGCGGCTTCTCATTCTCTACATCATCCAGTGTCACAATGACTTCAAAGAATGGTTCTAAACCTGTCAGCTTCAATCCCATTAAGACGGTATCACGAATTTTCGTTGTCACGATCCCGAGCTTATACCCTCGGTCTTGCAGCACTGTCAATGTATCTAAAACAGTCTCATATTCAGTGACAAGCAAATCATGCTGTTCATGATTAAACGTGCGATACATCTGAATCATCTCATCCGTCAAATCTGGATCCATAGCGGAAAATGTATCGACCAGTGAAGGACCAATGAAATGAAGAATATCCTCACGACTATACTGTCCAGGATAATAATGATTCAATGTATGCTGAAATGAAGCGATAATTAATTCGTTTGTATTGATTAATGTGCCATCTAAATCAAATAGCACTGTATTGATGGTTGATTCGTTCATATGGCTTCCTTTCTAACAGCTGCTCGTTCCCGCTTTCGCCAAATATAGCTAATGGCAGCTGTTAATAAAATAGCAGAAATGAGGCGGATGAAAAGTAGCGGCCATACCGGAATGCCAAGTGGTATAAAAACCAGCGTATCTTCTACAACCGCATGACAAGCGACGAGGAAAATAAAGGCAAGGGTTAAATCCTTTTTACTCACGCCATCCTCTTGCACAGCTTTTATCATCACACCCGCACCGTAGGCTAAACCGATGGTTAATCCTGCCACCAATGTCATCGATGTATTCTCTTTCATGCCAAGCATTCTCGTAAAAGGAGAAAGCCATCTTGAAAGAACATGCAACCACCCTAAATCTCTCATGAATTGAATGATGATCATGAGCGGAATGACAATACAAGCGAGCTGGAGTACACCAAGAACAGCTTTTTGTAAGGCTAGAAGAACAATCATGTACCAGCTTGAATGGACATCAGCGGTTTGAGTCGCCGCAAGCAATCCGTACTGCGCCGTTTCTTGCCCCCCCTGCCATACAAGATGAATGATAACAGCTGAAACAGCCGCAAGACTGATGCGAACTAACAAGATGATAGGTACCTTCAGCCCCACCTTCGCCGCCACCGTCGATTCAATGATTAAGTTATGACTGAAAGATAGCATCACTGCCAAAATGAAGACTTCTTTGACAGGTAGTTCTAACGTTAAAATAGCAGCGATACCCGCATACAAGTTCAACATATTTCCTAATACAAGCGGGATTGCAGCTTCTCCCGAAAGACCAAACAACCCCATAAATGGCCGAATGAATTGGATGATCCAATCCATCACAGGCGTATGCTGCAAAATGCTGACAAGGATGGTGACCGGAAAAATGACTTTTCCAAGTGTCCAAGTTGTCGATAATCCTGCTTTCAAGCCGTTTTTCCATGTTTCCCCCATCTTATCCCTCCTGTATTAATTTAATGTATTATTTTCTTTATACCGAATAGATGCGTAGCCTTTAATTCTTCTCAATATGATGAACAAAATCGCCACTACACATATCGTAATTGAGATGATTTCCGCGACACGAAGTTGCTCTGTCAGCATTAAGCTATCCGTTCTCATACCTTCTATGAAGAAACGGCCAATTGAATACCAAATTAAATAAGACAAAAAGATTTCGCCTCTACGGATAGACGTTCTGCGTAATAAAATTAACAACACAACGCCGGCTATATTCCATAATGATTCGTATAAAAACGTCGGATGATAATACGTCCCATCAATATACATCTGATTAATGATAAAAGTAGGCAAATGTAAATTTTCTAAAAAGGCTCTTGAAACAGCCTCACCATGCGCTTCCTGATTAATAAAGTTTCCCCAGCGTCCAATCGCCTGTCCTAGTAAAATACTAGGTGCAGCTACATCAGCGATTTTCCAAAAAGACACTTTTTTCAATCTTGTAAATACAATGGCTGTCAGTACTGCCCCAATCAGCCCTCCGTGTATCGCAATCCCGCCATTCCAAATCTTCATCATTTCGTTAGGGTGCTGCTGATAATAGTCCCATTCAAATGAAACATAATAAATCCGTGCAAAAATAATCGCAATGGGAATCGCAAATAAGATCATATCAATGAATGTATCTTTATTGATTCCCCTCTTTTCACATTCCCTCAGTGCAAGCCATAGGCCAAGCAAAGCTCCTACACCTATGATCACACCATACCAATGAACCGAAATAGGACCTAACTGAAAAGCGATCGGGTCAATTGGCTTCATTGCTTCGTTCATATAGACAACTCCTATTCATCCTGGCCATTATCTTCAATGACGTCGGCAAGTTTACTTGTAAATTGTTCCGCTGCGTTATGCCCCATTCGTTTTAACCTGAAATTCATCGCCGCCACCTCAATGATGACTGCTAAGTTCCGTCCAGGACGGACTGGGATGGTCAGCTTAGGTACATCTGTATCAATGATTCTCATTTTTTCTTCTTCAAGCCCTAAACGATCGTACTGCTTGCCTTGTTCCCAAAGTTCAAGGTTCATGATAATTGTAATTCTTTTATAACTTCTGACTGCGCCTGCTCCAAATAAGGTCATGACGTTAATAATACCTAACCCTCGGATTTCAAGAAGGTGTTCAATCAGTTCCGGTGCGCTTCCAACTAATGTATCTTGATCCTCTTGACGAATTTCCACGCAATCGTCAGCGACCAGTCTGTGTCCCCTCTTCACAAGTTCTAGGGCAGTTTCACTTTTTCCTACTCCACTTTTCCCAATCAATAATACACCTACCCCATATACATCCACGAGCACACCATGAATCGCTGTCGTTGGGGCGAGCTTACTTTCTAAAAAGTTCGTTAATCGACTAGAAAGTCTTGTTGTTTTCAAACTTGATCGTAAAACCGGCACACCATTTTCATTTGATGCTTCAATTAATTCCTTCGGCACTTCACGATCTCTCGACAAAATAATGGCAGGGGTAATATCTGTACAAAGAGACATCATTCTCTGCTTTTTCTCAAGCTCAGGAAGCTGTTCAAAAAAGGAAAGCTCTGTTTTCCCTAAAAGCTGAACTCTTTCTTTTGGGTAATATGTAAAATATCCAGCCATTTCAATACCTGGTCTGGAAAGATCACTGATTGTAATGGGACGATTAATTCCTTCTTCCCCACTTACCAGTTCAAGATGAAAATGTTCCATTATGTCCTTCGTACGAACTTTCGGCACGTTTCTTCCTCCTTTTATCACAGGCGTTTCAGAAATACAGCTCTATTTTATCACTTTCAATGATGAACCCAAAACAGTATTTTCTCCTGTTCCTGTCATACGCCCCTAACTGGTATAGACAACTATACTATAAAAGGGTAAACTAAGGGTAATAAACAGTGAACAAGGGGGCATAAATATGAGCGAGTCTTTATTGCTCTCGAATATTCATATTGTGACAAAGACAGCAATCATTGAACACGGTTTTGTCGGTTTACGCGATGGCAAAATTGACTATATTTCAACAACACCTCCGACAGGAAATTATGAAAAAGTATATATTTCCCGGGAAAACTTTTATTTACTTCCTGGAATGATTGACATTCACATTCACGGAGGATACGGTGCAGATGTGATGGATGCAACACCCGAAGCCATGGATATACTGGCAGCCCACTTACCATCAGAAGGAACGACAAGCTTTTTAGCCACAACCATTACACAAAACCATCAAGAGATCGAATCTGCCCTTCACAATGTCGCTCAATGGAAAAAACATCATGGAAAAAAATCCGAAAATCAGGCACAATGTTTAGGTATCCACCTTGAAGGTCCATTTATTTCTAAACATAAGGCTGGGGCACAGCCTGCTCAGTGGATTCGTCCACCTGACCTCTCTCTATTTGAGAAATGGCTTGATATATCTGAACAGCTCATTCAAATTGTGACGTTTGCGCCTGAAGAAGATTCTGACTTTCATTTTCTATCCATGCTCCAAAAAAAAGACATTATTCCTTCAATTGGACATACAAATGCCCAAAGTGACATGATTGATTTAGCAGCAAAGCAAGGTGCATGCCATGTCACGCATCTTTATAATGCCATGAGTACATTTCAGCATCGTGAGCCCCAAGCTGTAGGTGCTGCTCTAACCAACGAGAACATTCACACTGAACTGATCACAGATGGCATACATTCACACCCCCTTGCTATTAAGCTTGCTTATCTAGCAAAAGGAAGTGATCGTTTGATGATGATCACCGATTCAATGCGGGCAAAAGGTCTAGGAGACGGAACATACGAATTTGGCGGCCAAACCGTCACAGTCAATGGAGAAAAGGCATTGCTGCCTGATGGTACACTTGCAGGATCCATCTTACAAATGAAAGATGGCGTAAAGCGGATGAGACAGATCACAGCTTGCGACTGGACAGAGATTGCCAAGATGACCTCAACCAATGCAGCAATACAGCTGGGGGTTGATGAACAACTCGGTTCCATCGAAGTTGGAAAACTTGCAGATCTGGTCATCTGGAATGATTCTGGCGACCTGATCATGACGATCTGCCGAGGACGAATCGCCTGGAAAAAAGGAGACTAAACACTATGAATATCATTGAATTTAAAGACAAAGAACAATTAGGTAAAGAAGCAGCTGCTTTTATTGCTCGCTCAATCGAATCAAAACCAGATGCCGTGCTTGGTTTAGCAACTGGCGGTACACCAACCGAAACGTATAAAGAACTCATTCATCTATATCAAATGAAACAATTGTCTTTCAAACAAACAAGAACAGTCAACTTAGATGAATATGCAGGTCTTGATTCACATCATGAAAATAGTTATATGACTTACATGAAACAACATTTGTTTGACCATGTGGACCTCCCGGAAGATCAATATTTTTTGCCAAACGGTCATGCATCAAATTTAGAAGAAGAATGCTTGCGATATGAAAAACTCATTCAAGACTTAGGAGGCATCGACCTTCAGCTTCTTGGAATCGGACAGAATGGCCATATCGGTTTTAACGAACCTGGAACTCCTTTCGACTCAAAGACACATGTTATTCAATTAGATGAGAACACTCGTCAAGCAAATGCAAGATACTTTTCTTCTATTGATGAAGTGCCGAAATATGCCATTACAATGGGTATTGCAAGCATTCTCTCAAGCAAAAAAATTCTGCTTATCGCTACAGGAAAATCAAAAGCGGAAGTGATCAAGCAGTTAGAACAGTCAGAGATTCATCCAGACTTCCCTGCATCTGCCTTAAAACTTCATCCAGATGTGACCATTTTTATTGATAGTGAAGCTGGTTCACTACGCTAGAGGCGAAAGGGTATTCACATGTTTATTGATAAGCAGTCACCCATTCCAATGTACCATCAGATTATGGAGAACCTGAAAAAACAAATTGAGGATGGAACATTAGCACCCGATACACTCATTCCTTCTGAAAGAGAATATGCCGAACGCTTTGGTATTAGTCGAATGACTGTCAGACAAGCCTTATCGAACCTTGTGAACGAAGGATATTTGTATCGCCAAAAAGGAAAAGGCACTTTTGTTAGCCGAGAGAAATTCGAACAGCCACTTCAAGGCTTGACTAGTTTCACAGAAGATATGAGACAGCGTGGACTCAAGGCTTCGAGCGAACTGTTAGATTTCAATAAAATCGCATGTCCGGCGCACCTATTCTCATCCCTACAGTTGGCGGACAGTGATGCTGTCTTTGAACTCAAACGCATTCGTTTTGCAAATGACGAACCGATGGCCATTGAGACGAGCTATATTCCTGAAAAATTTGCAGGTACTCTCACAAAAGAGCATTTAACCGGCTCTTTATATGAATATATCGAAAACCATACAGGCCTTGCGATTGCACATGCAACACAAGAACTAGAAGCCAATGTAGCAACTAAAGGAGAAGCACACTTGCTATCTATTACGACTGGTGCCCCTGTTCTTTCGATTACAAGGACGACTTATCTTCAAAATGACCTTCCATTCGAGTATGTCCTTTCGGTGTATAGAGGTGACCGTTACAAACTCATTCATACAATGGAAAGATAAACAGCGCTCCGAGACCGGAGCACTGTTTTTTTATTTGCGAATCAATTTTTTATGCCCTTCATCTTTTGTATGGATTTTCCATATAGGTGAGACAGCCTTTCCTTGGAATCGGTCTTTTGCGATGGTGTACCAATAATAATCTTGATTTGGTTTTAATCCTTTCCACTCAAAACTTGCCTTTTTGCCACTCTTCACCCCTCTTGCTTCTCCAAGAAGTACATTTGTATATACATTAAGCTCAAAATAGTTGGTTTTAACCGATTTCATTTTTGGCGTCAAATCCACATCGATTGAGAATTCGTCCTGATCTCCATATGTTTTGGGATCATAGAAATGTTCTTGATTCATGTATGGTGAATATGTCGTAAAATGAAGTTGGTTTTTTTCTTGATCTGCTGTGATTAATCGCATAAACCCTTGTCCACCTTCTGGACCTGATTGATAATCCGCAAGAATTTGGTACACTTTCCGATCGATTTTCCCGTCTTGATCATCGTCTAGCTCATCTACCTTCCTGCTTGCCCCGTGGTAATGACCACTAAATACTGCCACAATGTTCGGATGTCTCTTCACCACTTGGTGAAAGATGAGGTCGCCAATTGGACTTCGGTTACCACTCACTAGCAGATATTCGTGAAAGTTTAAGATGACGATGCGCTCTGGATGCTCTGAAATCACCTGATTTAACCAATCAATTTCAGCTTGTTTGATCCCCCATCCCATATAAACCATCATGTAATCATTCCCCTCTGCAGAGATAAGGTCATAATGTCCTCGATTGTTTTGATACGATTCTCCGTAGTAAGGTTTTTCTGCAAATCGTTTCGCACCGAAGTATCTTCCATACTCCATATATGAACCGTCTTTATGTCTCACATCATGATTACCTGCTAATACACCATACGGAATATGATGTTCATCTAATACACGCATAAATGTATCTGCACGTTGCCATTGCTTATCTTTAGAATCATCAACAATATCACCAGTATGGAATACATATTGAATATTTAATTGATCTCTCTGATCTCTGATCCATTCAACCATTTGTTTGAAGATATGTGGATAGCTCTTAGCATAATATTGCGTATCAGACATCCACACCATCCTGTAGGGCTTTTGCGTTTTGCTGATTTCATCTTGTACGAGCAAATCAAATGTTTGATTCTTCATGTACTGCCTGACTGAGAGTAGTCCTTTGAGATAAAACTCTTTTCGATCCTTCGCAAAGTGATGATTGATTTTATCCCACTTTTCCTCCTGTTGATTCCATGCGTACATGGTCACCTTTCTCCCTTGCAATGAACTTCCTTTCCATACAGCTTCTACTACATCTTTTTCACGAACATGATGGTTTACTTTGATTTGAAAGCGATGATAAGGAAAACGCTGCAAGTCTTTCGTTTCAACGGTCTTACCATCAGCGAATGCAATCCGGTTTCTTTCATCAGCAGAAAAGATCATTTCTCCTTTTTGACGAAGTTGATGAGGCGGTTCAGTTTCTGCTGCATATTTAAAGATGTCCATCGATGGATGTAACGATGTGTATTGATACGCGCGATAAAATGAATAATCTAACTTATCATTTGTTGGATCTTTTGTTACAACGGTTTGCTTAGACGATTCTTCTTTTGTCTTATCTGAAATTCTTTCTGGTGTCTCTGGGTGTTCATGTACCGTCTTGAATTCTTTTTTCATGACAGTCATATTCCCTGCCGCATCTTTAGCTTTGATTAGAAACGTGTGCTGCCCAGGGGTTAATTCACTAGAAGAGGTCCGATATGGCAATGAGATCGGTTCACCATTTAAGTATGCATGGATATCTTCTATGTCACTCCAGCGATCAGTTACCTTCGCCTTTAACGTAAAGACCCCTTTATATTGGGCATTTGTTTGTATGTTTGTTTTGATTTTTGGACCTGTATTATCCACATTGACACGAACAGACGCATGCTCACCTTCCGTTTTGGCTTGTATCAGATGTGAACCTTCCTTCAGCAGACTTGTATCCCACTGTATCCCAGTTGAGACATATGCTTGTTTTGGAATTTGAAATTGAAACGTTCGCACTTTTTTGGCATCAGCACCATCTCCCATTTTCCACTCCTTTTGCGGTTTGCGATTCTGCGGGTAGATGTGCGTGCCATTTGATAAAATCAATCTGACATTCTTCAGTTCAAAGTCATCATGATTCTCTCCCTTCAAGTGATCAAACGGAGAGGACTTGGTTCCAGCATGAAAAGAAATCGTTTGAACATCTGTTTTGTTCAGCTTTGCTTCTGGTATCGGCATTGTATAGGTTCGATACACTTTTGTCGAATCATCAAAAATAGAAAGTAAGTGCTTACCGATTGAAACACCGTTTTTAAAATATAAATTTGTTCCTTTGACATCAAATGCGATATATGGGTCTGCTTCTAGGGCAGAAAACGTATGTTGTTGCTTCTTTCCATCTATCTTTAATTGAATCGGCTTTTTCAAATCAGATGTCGCCTTTAAAGCGAAAGCACCTGATACTGTCTCTCCCTGTTCGACGTTGAATCGTAGCCCGTGGGCTTTGCTGATCTGCTCCACATCAATAGATTTCTTCATTGTCATTGTCTGATTCTCACCATCTGACGCTTCAAGTTGATATTCTAGCTGTTCCTGACCAATCAATTCAGGCGAATAGACAATGTGATGAAACAGCCGGTCATTATGGTCTTTTTGAAGAAGCACTTCTTTAAACTGATTCTTGTGATTAGTCCGATAACGTAACTTAACTGTTTTGACGATCTGATCGTCCTGTACCTCTGCTTTAATTTCAATCCCTTCTGTTGGTTTGATCGGTTTCCGATCGGTCATATCTTCAATCACAGGTTTATGAATATCCTGTGATATTTCCTTTTTTTCAGTAGGAATTTGTGTGTTTAACACCTTTCCAGGTGTAGGCTCTTCTTCTACTTTTGAGATCAGTTTCATATGAGTCGTGCCATCCATTGGATACTTGAACAGTAAGGATTTATGCTCACTAAACAAGGAGCGTTTCAAACGAAATGAGGCCGAAGATATCTCCTCACCGGTATTTGTTGTCATAGAGACAAGACGAGACTTTGAGTTGGACAGCCCTCTGCTCTGAATGACCGATATATGCTTTCCTTCTTTCAGATGGCTTTTGTACATTGCATTAAAATCTGCGACAGTTAAATGCTCCTGTCCTTTTCTTCTTAACCAAAAGACATAAGGCTGACCAGATGAGATCGTGACTGGGACTTTGTGAAACGAATAAACATCATCCATTTCTGTACCCTGTGCAGGATTTCGGTAGCGCAGTTGATAATGTTGAAGTGAAACCGGCGCATGTGTCGTGTTGTAAACCTCTATAAATTCAAATGCATCTTTGCCTTTACGGTTCTTTGAATTGACAACCATCTCCGTGATTAACAAGTCTGGAATGCGAGAAAGGTCCTCATCAAATCCGTTCAAGTGAACAGCTTGTTCTGACGATTTGATCACTGATTTTTGTGTAAGAAACTCTGTATAGTAATGAACCGTTGAATTCCATAATTGATCTCGAGAAATCTTCGCAGTGAATTCTGACTTCATTCCTGGTAAACGTTCCATTGGGACCAAACGGTATCCCAATTCATCACTTTGTTTATAGTACAAATTTGCAGACAAGATTTGTTCTGACTCGCTAATACTTGCCCTGAACTGAAGATCACGGTCTTCTTCCTGAAAGGGACGGACGTTTACTTGAAACTGATCAAAGATAAAAGGAGTAAATGGCTTGTTCGGTAGATTGACCTCTGTTTGAACAAAGGGTCCTGCTGAAGCAGGATGATTGAAACTAAAAAGAATGATAAAAAAACATAAAAGCAGCATGAATCTGATTACGTTTACCATCGTGCAACGCCTCCCTTCGGATATTGTGTCTCCGAAAAGAGGTTTTTATGACAGCTTGAAAGTGAAAAACGTGCAAATCGATACGAAAAAACCGTTAGCTTTTTTTCGCTAACGGCTCAATCACTCCTTTTTGTATAAGCAAGTGGAAAATGGATAAAATGACTGCCATCCAAATGGCCGTCCCAAAACCATCAATGTTAAAACTATCCCCCATAAAGCTAGATGTCATCATCAGTGTGATGGCATTAATGACAAATAAAAACAATCCTAATGAGATCACCGTCACGGGCAACGTTAAAATAATCAAAAATGGTTTCACTAAAATATTCAGTAAGGACAAAATGATACTGGCGACAATTGCTGCCCCAAATCCGCCAACATACACACTTCCTAGCCCCGGCAGAATACCCGAATCAAAATATCCAGCAATGACAATTAAAAGTAATGCATTCACTAAAATACTGGCAATCCATCTGAGCATTTATTTAGTGCCTTCTTCCGGAACAACAAGATACCAAATGAAGTAGACCAAGAAAATAGGCATAAACGCTGTCATAAATCCCAAAATTATGGTTAAAATTCGAAGCAGAGATGCATCAACCTTTAAGTACTCGGCAAGTCCACCAACAACACCTGCTATCTTTCTATCTGATGCTGAACGATAAAGCTTCTTCATGTAGAATCACTCCTTGTTTGATTGGTGCTTGATTTGTATGGAACCTGTTTTTGTTTCTGCAAAAATCGATATATTGTGCACCGCATGTTGATTGGCTTTGATCATTTTTTCTTTTTGTAACGTTTCATTTTTTTCTTTCACCATCTCTGCCTCAAACAAATCATGAGAAATGGATCCAAGGTTACTTTTTAGCTCTGCGGTTACTGCACATGCACGCGGGATATTGACGTCTACACTACCTGTAGTAGTTTTTGCATAGATGGAGCGGCAGTGCTCATTTGACAACTGGACCACAATGTTTCCGTTAAAACTTTGGGCATCAATTGTTTCGCTTTTCCCACGCAGATCAATCAGTCCATTAATGGTTTCTACTTCAATCATACCACACTCATGATCAGCCAATTTGATTTGTCCGTTTGCCGTTTCAATACCGACTTTATCCGCCTGTAATGAGGCAAACGAGACAACACCGTTTGTTGTTTTCGCAGCAAGTTCTTTTGTCATTAGCTTTTCCCCGCGAATTGGTCCGTTAAACAGTTTGATCTTGATTTTATCGTACTGCATACGCGGTACATATAAAGTGACATTGACTTTCATCGTCTTTTTTTCGGTTCGAATAAAAAATTTCTCGCCTTCAAGCCCACAATCCAGTTGGTTGAGAAATTGCTGTCTTGCCTGCTCTCCGTCCTCTGTCCGGTAGATTTTCGCATGGCATTCTGCACGAATATCCGCATCATCCCAAGGCATGAGATTCAGACTACCGTTTGCCAATTGAACATCTAAATGAGACATTGATGCATCTTTGAACTGAAAAATGTGTTCTACATCAACTGACTGTCCAAAGTTCAAATCGAGGTCAACATCTTTGACCTTTTTCACTGCAGAATCTAACCAGCCAAACAGCTTTGCCCCGAGATTTTCCGTACTATTTCCTTGCGCTTCTGTTCCAGTCTTTTCTTCATGAAAGGTTTGGTCTGTTGTTGACTTTTCTAACGATATGGACTGGCTCTCCTCTAACTTTTCTAAAAGCGTAATCGCCTCTTTTGCTGATAAGGTTCCGTCTTCTACTAGTTTTAAGATTCGTTCTTTTTCATTCATACAAAACCCTCCTATGATTCGATTGATTGAAGTACTTTAATGCCTTGAATGATGTTCCAAATGACAGAGATCAAAAAACCAACGGCCACAAAGAATGACAAAATGAATACGGTCATTACCGGAATGAGCGAATCATTCGCTTGTGTCGCAAGCAAAAACGGTATAGCCCCAAAAATGAGAACGCAGCAGGCGGCAAACGGAAGCAGGTGTGACCATAATGCCCGTTTCGCATGACGTTTTGTTTCCTTTTGGTCTACTACAAAATATGCCACAATCGGTACGATAAACGGCATAAAAAAGACACTGAAATAACAAATAGATGCAATGATCGACTGATCTCTATTCATATATATTCGCTCCTTCATATCGATAATTCCTTTCTAACTGATACGTTAATTTCGTGTAAAAAGTTTCAAAATCATTCAATTTACATATGACCTTAGACACAAATTAATTCTTTTTCCTCCTAAGTGTAGATTCTTCATGGATTACCCTTTAAAATATGTTGAAAAGATGGTGATTATCATTATAGGGGGTAATTATTTTGACAGATCATCATAAATCAAATCAAACGGCACAAACACTTTTGGATCTCATACAGAAACAGAAAAATATGAACAGCGATATGATCAAGGAGCTAGAGTCGATTCACCCTTCTCACCCTAAGTATGGTGATATTCGTTATTTAAAAGTGCTGCTCGACAGCAGTAGCACCCATATCCTAAAGGATTTAACTCACTTGAGTCACTTAGTGCCTAAGGAAGATGTGCAATAAAAGAAAAAACCCCTCACGAGAAGGGGTTTTTTACTTATGAAGATGTCACACGTTCTTTTTCTTTGACCAACTGCTTCATACGCTCTCGGTCACGTTCCAAAATTGGCTTCAAATATTGACCCGTGTAAGAAGCTTCTTCTTTCGCAATCTGTTCAGGTGTGCCAGAGGCAATAATCGTTCCGCCTCCTGCACCGCCTTCTGGTCCTAAATCGACCAAATAATCAGCCGCCTTGATAATATCAAGGTTGTGCTCAATGACCAGAACTGTGTCCCCATTTTCAACTAATCGCTGTAGCACTTCTAATAAACGAGCAATGTCATCCACATGAAGACCTGTGGTCGGTTCGTCTAAAATATAAAGAGACCTTCCATTTGAACGGCGATGTAGTTCAGATGCCAATTTTACACGCTGGGCCTCTCCACCAGATAGTGTCGTGGCAGGCTGTCCGAGCGTAATATACCCTAGACCGACATCATAGATCGTTTGAAGCTTGCGTTTAATTTTCGGGATGTTTTCAAAAAACTGAAGTGCATCCTCGACAGTCATTTCAAGCACATCCGCAATGTTTTTCCCTTTGTACAAAACCTCTAGTGTCTCACGATTATATCGTTTGCCATGACATATTTCACATGGTACATACACGTCAGGTAAAAAGTGCATTTCAATTTTAATAATGCCGTCTCCACGGCAAGCCTCACAGCGTCCGCCTTTGACATTAAAGCTGAATCTGCCTTTCTTATAGCCTCGTACTTTTGCTTCATTTGTTTGTGCGAATACGTCCCGCACATCATCAAATACACCTGTATACGTGGCTGGATTGGAACGTGGTGTACGACCAATCGGAGATTGATCAATATCAATCACTTTATCTAAATAATCGATTCCTTTGATGTCTTTATGCTGCCCTGGTTTCGCTTTCGCTCGGTGTAATTTTTGCGCTAGTGATTTCAATAAAATCTCATTCACAAGCGTACTTTTTCCGGAGCCAGACACACCCGTCACAGCCGTAAAGATCCCTAAAGGAAACTTCACATTCACGTTTTTCAGGTTGTTTTCTTTTGCACCTTTTATCTCAATGTAACGCCCATCAGACTTTCTTCTCTCAATTGGTAGCGGGATGAATTTCTCTCCTGATAAATATTGACCAGTTAACGATGCCTTGTCTTTCATGACTTCCTCTGGTGATCCAGCCGAAATCACTTCTCCTCCATGAACACCCGCTCCTGGTCCGATATCTATTAAATAATCAGCCGCAAGCATTGTATCTTCGTCATGCTCCACGACAATCAGTGTATTTCCGATGTCCCGCATACTCTTCAATGTCCCAATCAAGCGGTCATTGTCTCGTTGATGTAATCCAATGGAGGGTTCATCTAGGATATAAAGAACGCCCGTCAGTCTCGACCCGATTTGAGTCGCCAAACGGATTCGTTGCGCCTCCCCGCCTGATAATGTTCCAGCAGATCGACTTAATGTCAAATAATCCAACCCTACATTATTTAAAAAGGACAAACGCTCTTTAATCTCACGGAAAATGAGCTGTGCAATCTGCATATCTTTTTCAGACAACTCGATTTTTTCATAGAAATCAAGTGCATCAGATACAGACAAGTCTGTGATTTCGCCGATGTGCTTTCCATTAATCAAAACGGCAAGCGTCTCTTTTTTTAAGCGATATCCTTTACATGTCGGACATGGTTGATTGGCCATATATTTTTCCATTTGCTCACGAATATAATCAGAGCTTGTCTCTTTGTAGCGTCTTTCAATGTTGCGAAGGACACCTTCAAACTCTATTTCATTCTCGCGTACCTGACCAAAATCATTTTCATACTTAAAATAAATCAATTCAGAGCCGCTACCGTATAAAATTTTATCGAATAAATGCGATGGGATATCTTTCACAGATATATCCATGTCAATTCCGTAATGGGTACAGACGGACTCAAGAAGTTGTGGATAATATTGTGAGCTTTGCGGCTCCCACGGCGCAATGGCATGCTGACGTAAAGTCAAATCTTTATTAGGAATGACAAGCTCAGGGTCTACTTCAAGCTTAGACCCGAGCCCATCACAGCCCGGACAAGCACCGAATGGACTATTAAAGGAGAACATTCTCGGTTCAAGCTCACCAATAGAGAACCCGCAATGCGGGCAAGCATGATGTTCACTGAATAATAGCTCTTCCTTCCCAATCACATCAATCATGACTCGACCTTCACCTAGTCGTAGCGCCGCTTCAAGGGAATCGGACAACCGCGCAGCAATTCCTTCCTTCACGACAATCCGGTCAATTACCACTTCAATCGAATGTTTTTTATTCTTTTCAAGCTCGATCTCTTCTGAAAGGTCTTCCATCTCTCCATCGACTCTCACACGCACATAGCCCTGCTTCCGAATCTGATCGAGCACCTTGACATGTGTACCCTTGCGCCCAGACACAACTGGCGCAAGCACTTGCAGTTTCGTTCTTTCCGGATATTCTAAAATACGGTCTGTCATTTGCTCAATTGTTTGTGACGTGATTTCAATCCCATGTATTGGACAAATGGGTTTTCCAACTCTTGCATACAGAAGTCGCAAGTAATCATAGATTTCAGTGACAGTTCCGACAGTAGACCTAGGGTTCCGACTTGTCGTTTTCTGGTCAATACTAATTGCCGGAGAAAGGCCCTCAATGGCATCCACATCTGGTTTGTCCATTTGACCAAGAAACTGGCGTGCATATGCTGAAAGAGATTCAACATATCGGCGCTGACCTTCCGCATAAATCGTATCAAAGGCAAGCGACGATTTTCCTGAACCAGATAAACCCGTGATGACCACTAGCTGGTCACGCGGGATATTGACATCAATATTTTTAAGGTTGTGTGCTCTAGCACCTTTCACCTCTATTCGTTCCATAGCCATCAGGCAATCATCCTTCCGCTTTTAGCTCTAGCAATAAGTCTCTTAATTCCGCTGCTTTTTCAAAATCAAGCGCTTTTGCTGCATCTTTCATTTCCATCTCGACTTTTCCGATGACTTTTTCTCGTTCTTTTTTGCTCATTTTTGACAGCTTTGGTGCTGCTTTTGTTTCATATGCATCCGTTTCTTCATGAATCGTCGTTGCCTTAATGACATCTCGAATCTTCTTATGAATCGTTTGCGGAGTAATGTCGTATTTCACATTATATGCTTCCTGTTGCTCTCGTCTTCGCTTCGTTTCTTGGATGGCAATATCCATTGATTTTGTCATTTTGTCAGCATACATAATGACTCGACCCTCTGCATTTCTCGCTGCACGGCCGATTGTTTGAATGAGTGATCTTTCAGAGCGTAAAAAGCCTTCTTTATCCGCATCTAAAATGGTCACGAGCGATACCTCAGGTATATCCAAACCTTCACGAAGTAGGTTAATACCAACAAGTACATCATATTTACCGAGACGTAAATCACGAATGATCTCAATTCGCTCAAGTGTCTTAATTTCTGAATGAAGATAGTTCACCTTAATGCCAATATCCTTCAAGTAATCCGTCAGATCCTCAGACATTTTCTTCGTCAAGGTCGTCACAAGCACACGTTCGTTTCTCTCGACTCTGGCATGAATTTCTCCAATTAAGTCATCAATTTGCCCCTCAATTGGACGCACTTCAATGATTGGATCAAGCAAACCAGTAGGACGAATGATTTGTTCTACGACCTCAGGTGTTTTATCAAGTTCATAAGGTCCAGGCGTTGCAGATACATGCACAATATGGTTGATATGCTTTTCGAATTCATCAAAGGTGAGCGGGCGATTATCAAGTGCGGATGGCAGACGGAACCCGTGATCCACCAATACTTGTTTTCTAGCTTGGTCTCCATTGTACATCGCTCGAATTTGCGGAATAGTCACATGTGATTCATCCACCACAATCATAAAATCATCCGGGAAATAATCAAGCAAAGTGTACGGGGTTGAACCAGGCGGACGCAAAGTCAAATGTCTGGAATAGTTCTCGATTCCAGAACAAAATCCCATCTCCCGCATCATTTCAAGGTCATATCTCGTCCGTTGTTCAAGACGTTGCGCTTCAAGCAATTTTCCGTTTTCACGCATTTTTTCTAGCTGTTCCTCAAGCTCTTCTTCAATATTGATAATGGCTTTCTCCATTTTTTCTTCTCTAGTGACGAAGTGAGATGCTGGGAAAATAGCGATATGCTCACGATCACCCAGGATTTCACCAGTCAGTGCATCCACTTCACGAATACGCTCAATTTCATCACCGAAAAACTCCACTCTGATACAATGCTCATCTCGTGAAGCGGGAAAAATTTCAACGACATCGCCCCGTACTCGGAAAGTACCGCGCTGAAAATCTATATCATTACGAGAATACTGAATATCAACGAGCTTACGCAGAAGCTGATTACGTTCAATTTCCATTTCAGTACGTAAAGACAACACAAGTTCCCGATATTCTTCTGGCGAACCTAAACCATAAATACAGGACACACTGGCGATGATGATAACATCTCTCCGCTCAAATAACGACGAAGTCGCGGAGTGTCTCAGTTTATCTATCTCATCATTAATACTGGCGTCCTTTTCAATAAATGTATCGGTCTGAGGAACATACGCCTCAGGCTGATAATAATCATAGTAACTAACAAAATATTCAACAGCATTGTTTGGAAAGAACTCCTTAAATTCACTGTATAACTGACCAGCAAGTGTCTTGTTATGCGCAATGACAAGTGTCGGTTTGTTCACTTCTTTTATCAGGTTTGATACAGTAAATGTCTTTCCCGTACCTGTAGCACCTAACAGTGTTTGATGCTGTTTTCCCTGTCGGATACCTTCCACAAGCTCTACAATCGCCTTTGGCTGATCTCCCTGGGGCTGATAGTTAGAAACTAATTCAAAGCGGTCACTCACATCAAAGCCTCCGTTTCGTTACGAAATCTATCTAATGAATATATTATCATAAAAGAACACAAAAATACGAACTAAAGTTCGTGTCTCGCTTGATTTTTATTTCCAATAAAGTCATACCCTCTCTACCTTGGCCACTAACCTATAGCACAACCTACCTTTCAGTATGGAACATTTTGGAGCGAGATATTCGACATGTAGAAAGTTCACCAAAAAGAAAAGCCGCACTCGCGATTCGCAAGTACAGCTAATGTGCAAAAAAGCTTATTCTTTCATAAACCCCAGCGGCATATGATGAATGATCATCACATCAATGTTGTCTTTCAGCCTTTTCCCTCTTCTCAATTTCTTTTTTAGCCATAAATAATGCCCCAGCCACTAAAGAAATAATATCTAATCCCACGATAAAATAGGTCTCTGTATAACCTTTCATATACGAGGCAAATAGAAGTGCTGCGGTTAAAGCAATACCCACGTAATGATTATAGGTAACCCTTGAAAACAACATAACGAGCAGGAAAGGAAAAACAAGTGCGAATATGGCTTTTGTAATCACCAAAACCCTCCCTCAACTATGGTCTACTTCCTTGATTATAGTAAAGTTTGGCAAAATGAACAATTCATAGTTTTCGTTTTTTTCCATCTTTGAGATGTTTGATATAGAAACGGAGGGAAATTAGTGAGAACGTCCCCTTTCTAAAGATAGGTCTTCACATCTTTGACAGTTACACCCAAAAGTCTTTTTCACATCTTCAAGTATGAATAACTTCGATTTTTTTTCACAATTTTTGTGGTATGCTTTGTGAAAATAGAGGACGTAAAGGGGCAAAAGGATGAAACGTGTGAAATATTTCTTGATCTGTTTATCAGCACTTCTGTTACTCTTGACAGGCTGTGGGGGAAAACAGCAATTTACACCACCTAGCAGCTCTCAATCAATCGCTGTGATTTCTCAATTGAAAAAAGCATCCTTTTCAATTGCTGATTTACAAAAGAATAAAATTGTCTCTTCCGTTGATTTAAAACACCCATTAACTGACCTCATTCAAATTAACAACGATTCCATCATTGCAACAAGTAAAGAAGGACAGTCTCTTATTGAAATCAACTTAAAAAAAGGAACTACAACTGATTATTTGGATTTGAACAAAGGACTCACTTCAATGGCATATGACTCGTCTTCACACACTTTGTTTGTGGCAGACTCAGAGAAGAACGTCATTTATTTTATTGATACACAGCTTAAAAAAGTGAAGACGACCGTCAAAACAGGAAAATTGCCTTCTTCAATGACACTTTCTTCTTCTGGAACTTTATTTGTTTTAAATGCGGAGAGTCATACGGTGTCAGTCATTGATATTGCAAAAGAAAAAAATATACGTACGATCCCTGTACTGGAGCGACCTTCTGGTATTCATTTTGACGGACAATCCATTTGGGTAGGTGGACACGGTAAGCCTGGCACTTTAAACAAAAGCATTTACGCATATGACCCAAAGACTGGAAAACAACAACATGAAATCAAACTGGGAGTTATGCCAGTTGCATTTTTTTCAGAAAAGGGCTCTTCCATTTTATATGTACTATGCCATGGAGATCATACACTATATAAAGTAGATACGAAGTCAAATAAGCAGCTCGCCTCTGTTGAAACAGGACAAAATCCGAATTATATCACTGCCAGTTCCTCATCCATATATGTGAGTAATTTAGATGACAATTCAGTATCAGTCATCGACAAAACTACATTCATGACGAAAAACCGACTGAATGTCCCATCAGGACCATATGCAATCGTGTTGGAGGAAAAAAAATGAAAGAAAAAATGCATATACTACTAGTAGATGATGAGTCGGACATGCTCGACTTAATTGGCTCATTTTTGCAGAAACAGGGGTTTTACATCAGAACAGCAAATAATGGAATTGACGCCTTACATCTACTCGAAAAAGAACCTATTGACCTAGTTGTATTGGATATCATGATGCCTGATATGGATGGGTTTGAAGTCTGTCAACACATTCGACAAACATCTCAAATCCCCATTTTATTCTTAACGGCAAGAAGTTATGAAGAGGATCGAATTAGAGGTCTTGAAATTGGGGCAGATGACTATATTATGAAACCATTCAGCTTGCGTGAACTTGCAGCAAGAATTGAAACGACCTTAAGAAGAATTCGTGGACTTTCATTAAAACGAAGCCGAATACAGATCGGTGATATGGAGATAGACCAAGATGCAAGACAAGTATACCTGCATGAACAGCCCATTAATTTAACGAGAAGGGAATTTGATTTACTCAACTTTCTACTGTTAAATCAAGGACAAGTTTTCTCTCGTGAACAGCTCTACCAAAAGGTATGGGAATCCCACTCGTTCAATGGCTCTTTGAGAACTGTGGATACACATATTAAAACACTTCGATTGAAACTAAAGAGTGCTGAACGAAATATTAAGACAGTTTGGGGCGTTGGCTATAAGTTTGAGGAGGACGAATGAAGCCATTATCAATTAAAAAGAAAATACTTTTACTCATCCTTGCCGTTATTGGAATTGTTGCCGCCTCAGCTCTTGCACTGACTTATTACTTATATCAGCATTTATATATTGATAAACAAATTGATTCCTTAAGTTTACAAGGAGAAAAATTGGCAGAGGTCTACCACAAACACGGCAAAGACACGTATTTTACAGATCGAATCAAATGGGCAAATGATTCAAGTCAAGCAAACATCATTTTTACAGATGATCCAATGGAGCTTTCAAGTGGTATTCCCTTTGACACGAATACAAACGAGAATCTGATCACTTTCAAGGAACGCCAAGAACTGCTTCAAGGGGAAACCGTAGTGTTAATACGAGAACACCCTCAGTTTCATCAAGACATTCTTGGAATTGCCATCCCTGTTTTTTCAAATAAAGATGATTTGTCGGGGACGATTTTCCTCTCTATGCCATTATCTGATGTGTATGAACCGTTTGTCCAAATTAGGTTGACACTCGGGCTGTCTATTCTATTTATCATGTTGCTGATATTCTTTATTGGATACAAGAGTTCAAACAAAATCGTGCGAACCATTAATCAAATGAAGGAAATTGCAATGGAAATGGAATCTGGAGATTTTTCAAAGCGAATGACTGTTACCAAAAAAGGCGATGAATTAAATCAGCTTAGTCGTTCGTTCAATAAACTGTCTTCCTCACTCGAAAAGGTTGAACAGCATCGAAGGGGATTTCTTGCCAATGTGTCTCACGAACTCAGGACTCCTTTAAGTTATATGAAAGGCTATGCAGAAGGGATAGAAGAGGGCGTCATCGAGCAAAAGAAAGGGATGCAAATCATCCAAGATGAGGCTACACGTTTAAGTCGACTTGTTCACGACCTTTTAGACCTTGCGCAACTAGAGGGAGATTCCTATCCACTGACGAAGGAGCCTATTGTTTTTGCCCAGCTCATCCATGATGTTCTCGATCAAGTAGAATTCATCGCTAGTCAAAAAGGTATTTCTCTCAAACGATCGCTTGAAGAGGATTGTATTACGTATGGTGATAGCGATCGGTTGCAACAAGTCGTTCGAAATTTGCTAGACAACGCCATCCATTATACGCCGCACGGGAAATCAATTTTGATTGAATTACATGTCGACCATCACACTGCTGAATTAAGGGTGAAGGACGAGGGCAACGGGATACCAAAAGAAGATCTACCGCATGTTTCAGAGCGTTTTTATCGAGTCAATAAGGCTCGCACAAGAAAAGACGGTGGTTCTGGACTTGGGCTAGCCATTGTCTATCAAATTGTTAAAAAGCACAATGGGACGTTTGACATTCAATCAGATCCAGGCAGAGGAACGACAGCCGTCATTCAATTGCCAAATGCTTCATATCACGAAAATTTCCCAACTCAATGATAAAACTACCAAACTTCGGAAAACATCCACCTACACCCTAAATAAAATCAGTATCCTTACTGACTGAACAGCTCTTTCTCAACAAGAGCTGTTTTTATTCTCCTAAAAAATAAAGAATTGGTCTTTTTTTATTAACAATTTATTCATATTTGCTTGTTACACTTTTTTCAAGATTAGAAAAAAGGAGTGACATGCTTTTGATCAAACGTTTTCAGTCATTTGATATCTTTTTATTTTTTATCCTGATTTTATCTGCCATCTTAAACTTTTATCACATTTGGACAGATGATACGGTGAATGCGTATTATACAGCAGCGGTTACAAGCATGATGCAAAGTTGGCATCATTTCTTCTTTGCTTCATTTGATCCAGCAGGATATGTCACGATCGATAAACCACCGCTTGCCTTTTGGATGCAAACGACTTTAGATTGATGGATCGAAAGGTGTGTCATGAGATGAAAAAAATACGAGAGAAAAATCCATTTGTTCGTGGTTTGGTTAGCTGGGTCGGATTCAAACAAACTGCGGTAGAATACGTTCGAGATGAACGGCTCGCCGGTGAAACAAAGTATCCACTTAAAAAGATGCTCAAGCTCTCAATGGACGGCATCACATCCTTTTCCTACAAGCCTTTGAAGCTAGCAAGCATTGCAGGCGTTGCTCTTTCAGCTATCGGATTCATTTCGATGTTTCTCGTTTTATACTTGAAACTCTTTACCAATAGTACAATTACTGGCTGGAGTTCATTACTCGTCATACAGCTTTTCTTTAGCGGAATTACCCTCTTTATACTAGGCATGATCGGGGAATATATTGGCCGCATTTACGATGAAGCAAAGGATCGGCCTTTATACATCGTGAGGGAGAGTTATGGGCTTCAGTCAACAACTCATTCGGTTCAATCACCGGTTCATTTCAAGTAATACAAGCAACATGAAAAAAAAGCGTGCAAAACCTGTTGATAAGGTCTTGCACGCTTTCTGATTAAATGGCTGTGTCAAATCGTTTCCTGTTGATCAAGAAAGAAAGCGTAATGATCAAGTAAATCCCCATTGTCACCACCGTTTGGAAGATCGGAGTATTTAAAACAATCCCAATAAAAATTGCCATAATGGCAATGACAGAAAACCATGTCGTGAAAGGATACAGCTTCACACGATATTCCCCTGGCTCCGCTGCGTTTCTAGATTTCAAATGACCAACTGCAATGATAAACCAGATGAATAACACCGTATAACTTAAAGATCCCATCAAGTAATTAAACGTTTTATCACCTAAGAAAATTGAAATCAACACTGCCGCATACAATGTAGATGTACAAGCAAGGATCGCTCTGACGGGTACCTGCTGCTTCGACAGCTTCGAGAAGCCCTTCCATATACGCCCGTCCATCGCCTGCGTATAAAGCACCCTTGATGAAGCATACAAGCCCGAGTTCATTGAAGACAAGATCGCAAGCAAAATGATGCCATTCATCATATCACTTGCATATGGCAACCCTATTGTTGCAAACACTGTGACGAATGGGCTAACTTGCTCATTGTTTACCTGATTCCAAGGGATTAAGCTAACAATGATAAAAAACGGCAAGACATAGAAACCGATGATTCGTACAAAAGTACTTTGAATCGCTTTCGGAATGACCTTTTCAGGATGTTTCGTTTCCGCCAATGTGACCCCAATCATCTCGGTTCCACCATACGAATACACCACAACAAGCATTGCGGCAATTAATCCACCAGTGCCATTAGGGAAAAATCCTCCGTGTTCAGTTAGATTGGACAATCCCGGTGCTGCGTGCTGCCCGAATGAGACAAACAACATCGTGATCCCAATGATAATAAATAAAAGAATGACAACAATTTTAATGGAGGCTAACCAATACTCTGTCTCTGCAAACATTTTCACCGAACAGACATTGATCAATGTCACAGCAAGTGAAATGATTAACACAAGAATCCAAATTGGCACTCCAGGGAACCAGTACCGAATAAAGATGGCAGAAACAATGGCTTCTGCTGCAATGTTCAGGACCCACATCTTCCAATAAATCCAATCTAAAAAATAGGCAGGGTATTTTCCTAAGACAGGTTCAATCAAATCTCGGAAAGTTCTTGCTCCAGGTCGTGCGACAGTCATTTCGGCAAGTCCTTGCATAATAAATAATAGAATAAGACCACCAATCATATAAGCCAAAATAACAGCAGGACCTGCAATATCAATGGCAGAACTGCTTCCTTTAAAGAGGCCGGCACCAATTGCACCGCCGAGCGCAAGCATCATAATATGCCTTGACGTCATTGTTCGTTTTAAATGCACATGTTCCTTTTCCATTCACGATAGCTCCTTTTGAATTTGAATCTTCAGACAAATATAAAATAAGAGCACATAAAAAGGCCAGCCATCTCCCTGAAGAGACGACTGACCTTGCAACCGCGTTACCACTCTTATTGATTCAGCGAGGGCTGAATCCAACTTAAAACCCGATAACGGAGGTCACACGTAAAGACTTACTATTCATTCAGCCTTACCGCTTATTGAGCGAGTTCAATGATTCGTTTTACTGCGTTGCACCGACCCGCAGCTCTCTTTACAAAACGATGTTCATTTACTATTCTCAAGTCAAAGCGTTTATCGTCAATTTTTATATTCATCAAAGATTTTATTTTTTAAATATACTGACTAACCACGCAATTGTCAATATCCTTTTTCAGTCACATCTATTAACGAATCCAAACAGCTACCTCATCCATCGGACGGCGTGTTTTGCCACGCTTCGGTTCAATTACACGGTAACCAAAGGCTGCCATCACTGAGACATCGTACTGACCATCCTCAAGTAAGCCTTCCTCTTCTAACATACGATGAATTTCATCGTAGCTGAAGCCTTCCACTGGGCATGAATCAATCCCTATTTGTGCAGCAGCTGACATCATATTTCCAAGGGCAATATATGTCTGTTTAGAAGCCCAATCAAAAAGCGTACGGTCATTCTCAAGTAGATGAAGATCGTTTTCTTGGAATTGCTTGTAGTATTCCTTTACCATGTCAAACGTCTCGTCTGTCATCCCCTTGATCTGTTTGTTGATGTATTCAGCATATGCTGAGTCATATCGTGCATCTGTTCTTGCCAAAATGATCACAAAATGACTAGCAGTCGGAAGCTGTTTTTGCGCCCCCCACGTATACTCTTTTAACTTTTCCCTCAATGCTTCATTTTGAATCACAAGGAATTTCCAGGGCTCAAACCCTACAGAACTTGGGGAAAGTCTCCCCGTTTCTAAAATAAATGCAAAATCATCCTCTGGAATCTTTTTCGTTGGGTCAAACTCCTTTGTTGCATGACGGAACTCATACGCTTCAATGATTTCTTTTTTTAACAAGTCTTTGTTTCTCATAATGAATCATCCTTTCTATTGATCAAATAGGGTGTGCTTTTCGTCAATCCAATTTCTTTCCATTTCAATTAAGAAATTGTTATGATAGGAAAACACACAACCCAAATAACTGATGTTACCTCTATGGTAAAAGAAAAGCTTCCATTGATTCAAGTACGCACATTTTTGTTCGTTAGGTACAAACGTGTTCTTTATCATCATTTTCGCTTTAGAAAGGAGTTTAAAGATGAGTGCACCATCTAATCCTGTCAGTATAGTGAATCATGGCTGTCCCGTTTCTGTCACAACGAGAGTCATTGGAGGGAAATGGAAAGGAGTGATCCTTTATCATTTAACTTGCGGTCCAAAACGATACAATGAATTGCGCCGCCTCCTGCCAAGAATTTCTCAGCGCGTCTTAACGTTGCAATTGCGTGAGCTTGAACAGGACCGCATTGTTCACAGAGAAGTGTATGAGGAGGTTCCTCTTCGGGTGGAATATTCACTCACATCTCTTGGTGATACATTAAAACCCATCATCTTCGCCATGCGTGAGTGGGGTGCTACATACGAAGATGCGTCACGTATAAAAGAAAAAAGCTGCCATCATTAGCAGCTTTTTAAGTTGAAATTGCCGTTTGCTCTTGAATTGGATCATCCTTCACAAATAGGATGCCAAGCTCATGATGCTCTCCTTCGTAAGAAGCACGTTTTTCAAATCGAGTTTGATCATTTAGACCGATGATTTCAAGCTTTGTCAGCGCTCGATTCGTTTGGAGCGCTTCATAAAATTCCGAAACGGTCTTGACCTCTATTCCATTCACTTTTGTAATCACTTCGCCGATTTCAAGCTTTAAATCAGCCGCAGGTGTATTAGGAATAATCCCTAGCACCATCAGCCCTTGATTCCGCTTGGAGAAGTAGAATGGAGCAGCATTGTCATTTACCCGCTGCTTCCAAGAAAGAAAGGCTCTTCCTACAATAGCTATTAGAGCAGCTCCCCAGGCAATCGGCTCAAACCAAATACTTGCAGCACCTAGTAATGCAACAGCGAGTCCAAGCATGAGAATACGCCGAGCCGTAATTTGTATACTGACTATTGGCAGTGATCCTTGAATTCGTTGCCCGAAGCCAATCATATATGGAATACAAATAAACGAAAAGCTCTGATCATACACTTGGAGCACTGGCCACCATGGCAGAGTTGAGGTCAGTTCACCTGCTGGCATCAGTAGGACAAGAGGTATAAGCCACAGACGGTTCGCCCGCTGCTGGCCAATCAAAAGTCCTCTTGCACTCATCACCATTGCAGGCGATGTACGTAAATGCGCTGTTCGATACGCTAAAATCCCTTCGGTCATTAATAGGAATCCTAGCAGAATGACAACGGCTGATGCATTCATCATCGAAAGCTGCGGCAGCAGGGAATGGCTCACTTGGAAATACATCATGCCAAGTGCCGCAATAAGACTGAAACCGAGTGTATATGCAGACGATAGCGCACTCGCCTTAAAGAATAAAGACAACACGATGGTCATCGCCGCAATCAACACGATCAATCCAGATGGGAGGGCAATCCCTAAACCAACTGAAATGACAGATAGGCAAACCCCTACAATCCATCCCTTTGAATATGTAAATTTTAGTTCATCGTAGACATCTTCTATTCTAGTTTGAAACGCTTTTCTCTCCCGCTTCACGCGGATGTAGCCATATAGTAGGCTAATTAATATCATGAAATAAAAAAGAGGATGGATTAAAAACAGACCGATCGCTTTTAATCCGACTCCCATCCACTCTGAACTCATTATCGTTCACCGCCCAAGTCAAGCATTTTCCTTTATTCTATCAAATAAATCGATGCTTGACATCAGGTTTATTTCTCCTGATTCATCCAAAGTGTGACATTCGACAGTGAAAAGTCTTTTAAATAGTGATTAACATCTACATCTAGTATGCCGCCGAGAAGCTGCATGGACCTCTTGATGTCGGTTAAGTTTATACCAAGTCTCTTATGATTATCCATTAAATAATTGAAGTATATCTCAGCACAGTCTTCATCAATTTCGTCGACTGATTCTACCGTTGTGTAGTTGACCAAGTATCTGCTTAACAGCATGAGCAGACTTAATGCCTTTGTAGAGGAAAACGTCACATCTTTCGAACGACTCTTCAGTTCCTCTACCAACTCGTAATATTTTTTCTCTCTTACAATACTTGCCCTTTTCAATTGTGTACCCCCATTTACTAGTTCTTTTAAGAAAAGCGCAAACCTCGGTACAGCTTAATGCTTAAGCTGAATATCCGCAAAAAATAAAATATTTAAAATAAGTGCTACTTTTTATTGTAAGAATTATTTATGTAACATACAACTTGCAAAAGTTTCATTTTCATGACATGTTTAAATCAACAGAAAGTCTCTTATATAAATATGTTATCGGGTATATTCGACGGAATGTTATGTTTTTTGTGAAATAAATGAATATATTTCTCGATATAATTTATTTTTATGAATAAATTATTACATGTTCGTGACACTTAAGAACCAATAAATAAAGAGGCTTTTCTTCGCCTCTTTATTTTCTGAGATATAGTGCTTTTAGTGCAGTTTGTAGTTGAAGATCGTTCTTTTCATATGATTTGACTTCATCCACCATGTTATTCATCATTTTCGATGTCTTCAAATCAATGACACCTGTTTTATCAAGATTGTATGTGCTTTGAAAAGCGAGAACAGCTTTTTTCGTCTCTTCATCAAAATACCCATCGACTCTGCCAGGGTCGAACGCTAGTCCCTTTAATAGCGTCTGCGCTTGTCTCACCTCTTCATTGTTCATATCCAGCTGTAGAGGTTCTTTTAGCTGTAGCGGACCGACTGTAAAGTAATCAGGCTGATGAATGGCGATTGTGGGAACGACCCCTTTTTTGTGAATCCAATTCCCTTTTGGCGTTAGCCACTTGTACAATGTCAATTTGATGTTACTACCATCTCCCATTGGGACCGCCTGCTGTACAGTTCCTTTTCCAAAGGAGACGTCACCTACAACTTCGTAATGCCCTGCTTCCTTCATTGCTCCAGCGAGAATTTCAGATGCAGATGCACTGCCTTTATCAATGAGCACGTTGACTGGGTAAGGCTTTTGATCTTTCCGTTTAGAAAAGTAGCGTTTCCGGTCGCCATTTCGTTCTGCAATTTGGATATATGGCTGATCTTTTGTTATAAATTGTTTCAAAATATCTTCTACACTTTGTAGATAACCGCCGGGGTTCCCTCTTACATCCAGCACAAGGCCTTCTATGCCCTTTTTCTCGAGCTGATGAAGACTTGACGTAAAGTCCCTTGCCGTATCTTCAGAAAAGCTAGAGATCGCAATGTAGCCTGTTTTATGACCATTCACCTCTTTGATCGAAGCCGTCACAGTTTCAAGCGGAATTTCTTCACGCTTGATTTGGAAAGTTAGATCCTTTTCTATCCCGTTCCGTCTGATTTTCATTGCGACAGACGTTCCTTTTTTTCCTCTGATTTTCAGCACAGCTTCGTTTAAGCTTTTTTCTTTCATTGACTCACCATCAATGCTGATGATTTCATCCTTTGGCTTAAGACCAGCTTTTGCCGCTGGCGATTTCTTAAAGGCAGAGACAATGATGATCTTGCCTTCATCCATCCCCACTTCAGCCCCAATCCCCTCAAAAGAGGAATCAAGCGAATCAGAAAATTGTTTGGCTGTTTGCTTGTCCATGTAGACAGAGTACGGATCATTTAAAGTGGAAAGCATGCCCTGAATCGCACCTTCAAGCAGCTTTTGGCGATCCACTTCCTCTACATATTCATTCGAAATGAGGTCATAGGCTTTCTCGATCTTCTCCATTCCGTTTTCTTTAGCGCGATCACTAGATTGAGCTTGTCCAGCTGCCAATACAGTAGCCGCTTTCGGAGACTCTGCATGAGTCCCTTCCTTATGCGTCAATACCCCTGCACTAATGAGTAGAACGACACTTGTCATAATGGATGCGATTTGTTTTTTCATTTTTAGCCTCCTTCTTCAACTCTTCCATGACCTGAGTTATTATATGCCAGAAGAAGGTATTTCATGTAAAGTCATTCTCTTCGGGGTGGCTTGACTAATCATTTCATTAGGTGTAATTTTTATTTTGTTATGATTGAGAAGGAGTCTTGGCAATGTATATTATTTTGACGATGCTATTTTTGGGTATTTTATTAGGTTTTGTAGGAGCTGGCGGAGCTGGTTTTGTCATTGCACTGCTCACGTTAATGTTCGATGTTCCTATCCATACGGCACTTGGAACGTCTTTAGCTGCAATGGCATTTACAACATTATCGGGAGCTTACAGTCACTATCGAGAAGGAAATATTCAACTGAAATCTGGCCTGATTGTCGGTGCTTTGGCTTGTATCGCCTCTTTTGCAGGAGCGAAGATTGCTCCTTTTATCCCTGAGGGAAACTTGCATTATTTAACAGCTGGAATGCTCTTTTTGTCTGCTGTTTTTATGATGATTAAGTTATTTGTCCTTCATGAAGAAGCTGAGCAACAACCACTATCTTCTCGCCAGTTGTTGATAAGAGGTGTGATTTTAGGACTCGTATCAGGTCTTTTGTCAGGCATGTTCGGGATCGGATCAGCCCCTTTTATCCAAGTCGGACTATTGGTGATGCTCAAGCTATCCATTAGACAGGCTGTCGGTACGACCATGCTCGTGATCATTCCGATATCCATTGGCGGTGGGGTTGGTTACATTTCAGAAGGCTATGTTGACTTTATCTTGCTGACTCAAATTGTCCTTGGAACCGTATTAGGCGCATTTATTGGAGCGAAATTCACACGCCTTGCACCGAAACTCTTATTGAAATCTGCCGTGCTTTTGACACCGATTGTTGCCGGTTTATTGCTGTTATTTTAATTTCTTTTATATCAAAAAAGCCGATAACATGATGTTATCGGCTTTTTGCTTAGCGGATATATTGCGCAGGATTGACTGCATTTGATTTTGCGCCATTCCATAATCCTTTATGGATTTCAAAATGAAGATGCTGACCATATGATTGTCCTGTATTCCCCATGTAACCAAGGAATTGTCCTTGATCGACTCTCTGTCCTGTTGAAACACTTCTTGTTGACAGATGAGCGTACACCGTTTGATACGTTTGTCCATTGATGTTGTGCGTAATAAAGACCACATTTCCATAGCTGGACGAGTAGCTTGAATTCGTGACTGTTCCAGCTGCTGCTGCTACAACAGGAACTGTTCCTTTTGCAGCAATATCGATTCCGTAGTGATGTCCGCCAGAACGTCCACCAAAGCCAGATGAGAATCTACCTGCTGCTGGTTTGATAAATCCTGAACTACTTACAGGTGCATCAGATACTTGTTTGGAAGAGCCGCCACCGTTTGATGCAGGGGCTTGTTTTTCAGCTGCTGCCTTCTCTGCTTCTTCTTTTTGACGACGAGCTTCTTCAGACTTCACTGCTGCTTGTTGGTTCGCTAAGATTTCCTTCTCATTTTCAAGCTTACCTAATTCATCATGTGCATGTTCTTTTTCTTCCGTCACATGTCCTAAGACTTTTCCTTTTTCTTTCTGTTGCTTGGATAAGTCCTTTTTGAGGGTTTCAAGCTCTTTCAGAGAGGTTTCAAGTCCACTTAGCTCATTATTTAGCTCTGCTTCTTTTTGCTCTACTAGCTTTAAATCATTTTCGTGTTCTGTAATCATGTCTTTATCGGCTTCTACTATCGTGGTGACTGCGCCAACACGACCCACAAAATCACTAAAGCTGCGAGCACCTAGCAGCACATCTAAATAGTTGATCGTACCGCCGTTTTTTTGCATTGAACGAATTCGGTCTTTGAAAATATCTTTTCTTTTTTCAATACGTTCATTAATTACTTGAATCTCTTTTTTCAGCTTTTTAATTTCTTGTTTGGTTTGTTTGACTTCTTTTTCTTTTGCAGCGACTTTTTCAGTTGTAGCACTTACTTTTTGATCAATCTTTTCAATCTCTTGTTTTAGCTTTGTTTCTTCCTTTTCAAGCTTTGCCAATTCTGATTTCTTTTTCTTAAGAGTTGATTCAGTTTTAGAAGTCTTCTCTTCGATTTGTTGACGTTTTTGATTTAGGTCTTCGTATGCGAATGCACGATTTTCATTCCCTGGAATGTATAGACACGTTGTTCCAATAAGTGCTGCCATTCCAGTCATTATCAGCTTTCTTTTCAAAACGATATTCCCCTCCCATGACAACTGTCGATATGAAGAGTAAACCGGTTGAACGCGGTCAGCCGGTCACATCTTCTAAAGAATTCTTCGAATGCTGCCATCACAATAAGTTAGATTTATACTTTTAAGAATTTACGGATAGATGTTAAGCTTCCCCACACACCGATGACCGCTCCGATTAATAGAAGGATCAGTGATACTTGAAAGACAAATGGGTTATATGGAAGCATTGAAATAAATGAACCCTGTACTCTTGGCGCCACCCATCCTACAACATATTGATACGTGCTTAGCAATATGGCGATAGGTATAATGGAGCCAAATATACCTAGTAGTAACCCTTCAATGAAAAATGGCCAACGGATAAACCAGTTCGTCGCACCTACAAGCTTCATAATCTCAATTTCTTTCCGTCTAGCAAAAATCGTAATTTTGATCGTATTGGAAATTAAGAACATTGCGGTAAACAGAAGCCCTACAATAAGCGCAATCCCAACATTACGTGCCACTCCAACTACGTTAAAGAGTCGGCTCACTTCTTCTTTTCCATATGTCACTTTATAAGTGCTTTTGAGGCTTTCTAACTTTTTCGCTACTTTGGGTGTATCATGCGGGTCTGTTGTTTTCACAATAAACGCATCGTTTAATGGGTTTTCTTGATCAACAAGACCCATGGATTGTCCATTTTCTCCAAAGCTTTTAATCAGTGCTTTCAGTTCGTCATCCTTTGATGAATATTTGACATCACTGATTTCTGGAATCTTTTCAATCTCTGCTTTTAATTCATCCTGCTGCTTTTGATCCGCTGTTAATTCGATGAGTACTTTGACTTCTACTTCTTTTTCTGCGTTCGATGCCATATTATTCAAGTTGAGCATAATGACAAGAAATACACCCACTAAAATAAGTGTGACAGTGACCGCACTAATTGATGCGAATGTCATCCACGTGTTTCTTCCGAGTGAACGGAAGCTCTCACGTAAATGCCGCGAGAGAGTTTTAATCATAAATTCCGTACTCCCCTCTAGCTTCGTCACGTACAATCATTCCATCTTCGATTGCGATGACGCGTTTCTTCATGCTGTTCACAATCTCTTTATTGTGTGTCGCCATCACGACAGTTGTTCCGCGGTTATTGATTTCTTCTAGTGTTTTCATGATTTCCCATGACGTATCTGGATCAAGGTTTCCTGTAGGTTCATCTGCAATGACCACTTCAGGATTATTTACAATCGATCTAGCAATCGACACGCGCTGTTGCTCACCGCCAGATAGCTGATCAGGGAATTGTCGTGCTTTGTGCTTCAGTTGAACCAAGTCCAATACATCAAGCACTTTTTTCTTTATGATACTAGGCTGTTCACCAATAACTTCAAGTGCAAATGCCACGTTCTCGAATACCGTGAGGCTTGGTAGCAACTTGAAATCTTGGAACACAACACCAATTTCTCTTCTCACGTAAGGAATTTCTTTTTCCTTCATCGAACCTAAATCTTTGTTATGAATTAAGATTTTCCCTTTGGTGGGTTTCTCTTCACGATACATCATTTTGATGAATGTGGATTTACCAGCGCCACTGGGCCCAACAACATACACAAACTCTCCCGGGTGGATTGAGACGTTGATTCCATTGATCGCCTTTACGCCATTAGGATAGATCTTGTAGACTTCCTTCATTTCAATCATGTAATCACCTAATCTTTTCTTATTCTCTGTCAAACAGCATGTCATGATGTTTTTTACAGTTTTCGTCAAAAAACGTATGTATGGTCACGCACATACCCTTCGATACGTACAAGCAATTTATGTCCTTTTCATCCAAAAAAAATGGATCATCTAAATTTCAACAACTCCAATTATACGTCATGAATCGACGCAGTGGTATTACATTTATATTTCAAAAACATATAAACAAAAGGTAAAAAGAACACATAAGATCGAGAAATGTGTCTTTTTACCCTTATTTTTTAAATAAAATTTAACATAATACGCTTTCATACTATGTAATCGACTTTTTTCATTTGTAGAAAATAAAAAAACCTTGTCGATTCGACAAAGGTTTTATTTTTTCTCTGCGAGCCATTTGGCTACTTCTTTTGCTTGTTTCTCATCTACCATTCCGCTTGGCATCGAACCTATACCGTTCTTAGCGATATCAGCGATTTCGGTTTCATTATATTTCTTACCGACTTCTTTCAGGCTTGGGCCGCCTCCACCAGATAAATCTTTTCCATGACAGCCAATGCAGTTTTGCTGATAAATCTCCTCACCACTGCTCACAGTAGAAGCGCTTTTGCTACTTTCTTTGTCACCGCTGCTTGAACTTCCTCCACAAGCCGCAAGTACAAAAAGCATCGCCATGATCAGCAAGGTGAATCCGCTCTTTTTCATCTATTTCCCTCCCTTACAATCATTTGGTCAACGCTATTATATCCTTGTTTACGCCCTTTTAAAACCCTCACCTAGTACCTCTTTTGCATCCATCACGATGACAAATGCTGATGCATCGATCGCTTTGACGACTTGTTTCAACTTTGTGAATTGTGATTGACCAACCACACACATGAGAATTGGTCTGTCATGATCGGTATATCCTCCCACTGCCGAAATTTTCGTCACACCGCGATCGATTTGGTCAAAAACGGCCTGTCTGACTTCATCTTCATGCCCTGTGATAATCATCGCCATTTTCGAATGGCTAAACCCTGCCTGAACCACATCAATGGTTTTACTAGAGATAAACACACCGATCACTGCATAGAGTCCCTCTTCGATCCCAAACACAGTCATAGCTGCCAGTACAATTAGACCATCCATCATCGCAAGACTTGTGCCTAATGTAAGCCCTGTATACTTATTGATGATTTTGGCAGCGAGTGCCGTTCCTCCCGTTGATCCATTACCTAGGAACACTAGACCAATCCCGATACCGATTACCACTCCGCCAAAAATCGCCGCCAAAAGCGCTTCATGGGTGACCGGCGCAATATGTCTTGTGACAAACACCATGAGCGGTAAAAAAATAGAGCCTACAAGTGTTTTCACACCAAATGTCCCGCCCAATAAATAAAAACCCGCGATAAACAGCGGAATATTTAAGCCCCATTGTACATATGCTGCTTCAAAACCGAAAGACTGCATAATGGTACTAATTCCGCTCACACCTCCAGCAGCAATCTGATTCGGTAGTAATAACGTATTAAAACCAATCGCGACAATGGCTGATCCTATGAGCATGAACAAATAGTTTTTCGCTTCAATCCAAAAATGAGAATGCAGCTGCTTCATCTCTTTTTTCCTCCGTTACTCTTGAATGCACACCTATTTTAAGCTCTCCTATTCGGATTGTAAATAACAGTCATATGCAGTGTTAATGAATTAACACTTTATCACGCAGCAGGATTAGCGTACTCGTCACTTGGCATAAGAGCAATAATGGTATATTGAATATGTACATGAGAAAGAAGGGACATACGATGAAGAAAATACTGAAAATCACTGGCATTACATTACTTGCACTCCTCATTTTAGCTTTTGGTGCTTTTTATGCATGGAGCCGCTTTACATACGGACCATCCGAAGCGTTAATCAAGCAGGTGAACACCGAACAAGTACAGCATAAAAGCGGTGTTTATACATTTGAAGCACCAAAAAGCGATACCGGCATCATTTTTTATCCTGGAGCCAAGGTAGAGCCACTTGCCTATGCCTATATAGGGAATGCGCTCATGAAAAGTGGCTATTCCGTTTTTATCCCTGACATGCCATTTTCCTTTGCCATCTTCAATACAAATAAAGCACAAGATATCATGACCAATCATCCGACAATTAAACACTGGTACATCGGTGGACATTCACTTGGTGGTGCCGCTGCCGCCATGTATGCAGAAAAAAATCAAAGCAAACTGGGACTGACCCCCGTTTTTGAGACAGGGATCAAAACACCTTTATACAGCCAATTGCCGATAGTTTATCGGTGATTGGTTGTTTAGTTTCGTTTGAATGCGAATGTTGTTATAATAATGAATGTATTCTATGACAGTGCGTTCTACGATGGTGGTCGTGGTTCGATCAATACTGTTAAGATAGAACGTTTCAGACTTTAGTGAGGAATGAAACGATTCGATGGAGGCATTATCAGCGGGCGTCCCTTTGCGGGACAT
>MKZN01000007.1 GCA_001938995.1 Bacillus pumilus
ATGTCCCGCAAAGGGACGCCCGCTGATAATGCCTCCATCGAATCGTTTCATTCCTCACTAAAGTCTGAAACGTTCTATCTTAACAGTATTGATCGAACCACGACCACCATCGTAGAACGCACTGTCAAAGAATACATTCATTATTATAACAACATTCGTATTCAAACGAAACTAAACAACCAATCACCGATAAACTATCGGCAATTGGCTGTATAAAGGTGTTTTGATCCCTGTCTCAAAAACGGGGGTCAGTCCCAGATAGAGGCGCTTTTTTTTATGTGCGAAGGCATCATAACTTTTTCTGCGGTGCATACACTTGTACAAAACGGACAAGGACGTGAATGAATATGCCCTATTTAAAAATTGGAACAGCAGTCCTTCTTCTATTTACACTCTTACTGCCATTTCCCTCACAAGCTCAAGCAGGCAAGGCATTATCGGTGAGTGCTAGAAGCGCCATTTTAATAGATGGACAGTCTGGCAGGGTTCTATTTGGGAAGGACGAGCATGAAAAAAGGAGAATCGCCAGCATTACAAAAATCATGACCGCTGTATTAGCGATAGAGTCGGGGAAAATGAAGGACACTGTTAAGATATCAAAACGTGCGATTCAAGCTGAAGGCTCATCGATTTATTTAAAGGAAGGGCAGAAGGTGAGTTTAGAAGACCTGACATATGGGCTTATGCTACGTTCTGGAAATGACGCAGCTGTTGCGATTGCAGAACATGTTGGCGGCAGCTTAGAGGGATTTATTTTTATGATGAACCAAAAGGCATCTGAATTAGGAATGGAGCAAACCAATTTCCAAAATCCACATGGATTAGATGATCATAAAAACCATTATTCAACGGCACGTGACATGGCGATTTTGACGAAATATGCCATGGAACATGAACAATATCAAAAAATTGCGGGCACCGCATTTTATAAAGCGAAGACAATCGAAGGATATTGGAAAAATAAAAACAAACTGCTAACTGGTTTATATCGATATTCTACAGGAGGAAAGACGGGGTATACAAAGCTTGCAAAACGGACGCTCGTCTCCACAGCCGCAAAAGGCGATGCCTCTTTAATTGCTGTGACGATCAATGCCCCAGATGACTGGAATGATCATATTTCGATGTTTGAATATGCTTTTACCCACTATAAAACGTATGTGCTGGCCGAAAAGGGAAGGCTTGCCTCGTTAAAAGGAACATTTTACGAAAAAAAAGCGTTTATTAAGCGTGATGTGGACTACTTTCTAAACAAAGAAGAAAAAAAACTAGTGAAAATTGAAACGGAAATGCTCACACCTAAAAAGAAATGGAAGAAAAATACTGAAGCTATTCCTGATGTGGTCGGCAAGATGACGTTTTTATTAGATGATCGGGTCATCGAAGAAGTACCTGTTTTTTATGAAAATAAGCGTAACCAAATGCCTCAAAAAGGATTTCGGGAGATGTTTAAATCGGTCTTTCAGTCATCGATAGGCGGCTCTTCATGGTCAATCTAATTTGGGTGTTCCTCACTGTCATCGGCCTTGTATATGCCATGTTCAACGGAACGATGCAGGAAGTGAATGAAGCCGTGTTTAAGGGGTCTAAAGAAGCGGTCACAATTTCGATCGGTTTGATCAGTGTGCTTGTTTTTTGGCTAGGGCTGATGAAAATCGCGGAGGAGGCAGGACTGTTAAATTTTTTTAGTAAATTGTGTCGTCCGTTTATTTCAAAGCTGTTTCCAGATATACCTCCTAACCATCCAGCCATGGGCTATATCTTGTCTAATCTCATGGCGAATTTCTTTGGACTTGGGAATGCGGCGACACCGCTCGGGATTAAGGCGATGGAGCAGATGAAGACATTAAACGGAGGAAAAAATGAGGCGAGTCGTTCCATGATTACCTTCTTAGCTGTCAACACTTCGTCGATCACACTTGTGCCGACAACGGTCATTGCAATTAGAATGACATATGGGGCAAGTTCACCGACAGATATTGTCGGACCAACGATTTTGGCGACACTCATTTCAGGTATCGGTGCGATCCTCATTGATCGCTATTTCCACTATCGTAGAAGCAGGCGGGGGTGATGATGTGGCATTTGTTAGCTGGCTGTCTCTTGCATTGATACCACTGATCATCGCAGGAATTCTGATTGCAGGGACAATCAAAAAGGTTCCGACGTATGAAACATTTGTTGAAGGCGGGAAAGAGGGCATTCAGATTGCATTTTCGATCATTCCATATTTAGTCGGCATGCTTGTGGCAATTACCATATTTCGTGCTTCAGGTGCACTCGATTTTGTGATGGGACTGTTAAAGCCTGTGTTTACAGCGGTTGGATTTCCGACAGAGGTTGTCCCGCTTGCATTTATTCGGCCCATTTCAGGAACTGCTGCACTTGGGATGACGTCAGATCTGATTGCGACATATGGACCCGATTCTTTTATAGGGCAGCTTGCAGCAGTCATGCAAGGATCAACAGACACAACCCTCTACATTTTAACAGTGTATTTTGGAGCAGTCGGTATTAAAAAAATGGGGGATGCACTGAAGGTAGGTCTATTAGCGGACCTCATTGGGATCATCGCTTCAGTGATCATCGTCAGTTTATTATTTAGTGGCGCCTGATCAGGTGCTTTTTTTGTGTTTCATGCATAGAAAGCATCTTTTTAACCGATGAATTGCTTATTTTTTCACGAGTGCTTGTTTGTTTTAAGTCAAGCAAGTAAGATAGTACATGAGGTGAAAGACAAATGGAACGTTTACAGAAAGTAATTGCACATGCCGGCGTCGCATCTAGACGAAAGGCTGAAGAATTAATTAAAGAAGGACGAGTGACCGTTAACGGCCAAAAAGTGACTGAGCTTGGTGTAAAAGTAGGCTCTTCAGATAAAATTGAAGTCAACGGAATAAAGCTGGAACGAGAAGAACCAGTTTATTTTATGCTTTATAAACCACGTGGTGTGATTTCAGCTGCCGAGGATGATAAAGGACGTAAAGTGGTGACAGACTTCTTTGACGATGTTCCGCAAAGACTCTATCCGATCGGTCGTTTAGACTATGATACGAGTGGTTTAATTCTGATTACAAATGATGGGGAATTTGCACATAAGCTCATGCATCCGAAATATGAAATTGATAAAACATATGCAGCGAAGCTAAAAGGGATTCCTTCAAAAGAATTGCTGAGAAAACTGGAAAGAGGCATCCTGTTAGACCATAAAAAAACAGCACCAGCTCGTGCCAAAATTCTTTCCATTGATAAACGAAAGCAAACATGTATTGTCCAATTAACCATTCATGAAGGCAGAAACAGACAGGTAAGGCGTATGTTTGAAGCCATTGGACATGATGTTTTAAAACTCAAACGAGAGCAATACGCATTTCTCCATATTGAAGGAATGAGACCAGGAGATCGCAGAGAATTGTCGCCGCATGAAGTGAAACGCCTAAGAGCAATTGCCGAACACGGAAAAAGCGCATTCTAATTTTCACATAAACTTCAAAAAGTGAAGAAGCATCGAAAGAAGGAGAATGCTATAATTTACCTGACTGTCTATGGGAAGGGGTACTTCAAATGAAGAAAAGACGATTTTTCATTCGGACGGGCATTCTCCTCGTGATGCTTGCTGCACTATGTTATACGATGTATAACTCAGTATTTGCCAAACAGGATCGAGTGAAAGAAGGCTCCATTGCACCTAATTTTGTCCTGCAATCAGTGGATGGAGAGCGGATTGAATTAAAGGACTTAAAAGGCAAAGGGGTCTTTCTCAATTTTTGGGGTACTTGGTGCGGACCGTGTAAACAAGAGTTTCCTTATATGTCGAATCAATATAAAGTCTTCAAGGATCGCGGAGTGGAAATTGTAGCAGTGAATGTTGGGGAATCAAATATTGCAGTTCAGAATTTTATGGATGCTTATGGGGTGAATTTTCCTGTTGCCATGGACAAAGATCGTCAAGTAACAGAGGCATATGATATTACACCACTGCCGACCACATTTTTAATTAATCCTGAAGGCAAAGTAATCAAAGTCATAAAGGGAACCATGACAGAACGTAACGTCTATGAATATATGAATTTGATTAAACCAAAGGGGTCATAGAATGAAAGAGGTAAAGTGCGAGTGTGGACATATTAATCCAATCGGTACTGTTCTATGTGAGTCATGCGGAAATCCACTTGCGACAAATGAGAAGAACTCTTCAAAGCTCTTAGATATGAGATATGACGGCAGTGCGAGGCGCTCACAAACGTACAACAAAACGATCGTTGATAAAGTTTGGAACTTTTTTTCTTCCGTTAAAGTTGGGGTTTGGCTGATTGTCATCACACTATTCGCTTCGTCGCTTGGAACGATTTTCCCGCAGGAGCGATTTATCCCCCCAGGCGCAACAGCTTCCACCTATTATGAAGAGCAATATGGATCGTTTGGCAAACTTTATTACATACTTGGATTCCATGATCTTTATAGTTCTTGGTGGTTTTTAGCGCTTGTGGCATCAATCGGAATTTCCCTTGTGATTTGCAGCCTTGATCGTGTGATTCCGCTTTATCGAGCACTCAAAAATCAAGGTGTTGTGAAAAAAGAAGGTTTTATGAGAAGGCAGCGTCTTTTCAGTGAATCAGAGCAAACAATCGATCAGCATACATATGAAGACATCGTTAGAGCGATGAAACAAAAACGTTACCGCGTGCGTGAAGAAGATGGTCACATTTTAGCTGAAAAAGGTCGTTTTTCACGTTGGGGACCATACGTCAATCACATCGGATTAATTATTTTTCTCATAGGATCCATGCTACGATTTGTTCCAGGAATGTATGTGGATGAAACACTTTGGGTCAGGGAAGGTGAAACAGCACCGATTCCAGGCACAAATGGCGAATATTTTTTGAAAAACAATCAATTTTCAATTGACCGATATGAATCCGAAAATGAAAAAGAAGTGTTTGAAAATGCCATTGAAAAAGCTGGCGATGGCGAAGTTGTCAAAAGTTATAAAACCGATGCCATTTTATACAAACGTGAAGGTGAAGTCGTTTTTGGTGAAAAACCAAAACTCAAACAGGTAACAGAACACGATATTAAAGTGAACGAACCACTCAAGTTTGACAATTTCTCACTGTATCAAGTGGATTTTAAGCAAAATGAACTCGATCAAATGATCTTTCAGCTGATTCGAAAAGATACCGAAAAATCATTCGGAACAGTGAAGATCAATCTGTTGGAGCCTCAGTCAGAATATGATCTTGGTAGCGGTTACAAGGTCAGGGTTGTCAGTTATTTACCTGATTTTTACTTTGGTGAAGACGGAACACCTAGTACAAAGACAAGGAATCCGAATAATCCTGCTTTTGTGTTTGAGATGATATCTCCTGAAAAACCAAAAGGTGAAAAAAGCTTTGTGGCGATTCAAGAGACAGTTGAAGGCTCTGATAACAATATGTATAAAATGAAATTTGATCGTGTGGAAACAAAGAATGTGACAGGATTGACCGTTCGAAAAGATTTAACACTCGGGATATTAATCGTTGGCGGACTCATTTTCATGATTGGTGTCGTACAGGGGATGTACTGGCAGCATAGGAGAATTTGGCTCTCAGCAAAGGATGGCAAAGTATTTGTAGCAGGACACACAAACAAAAACTGGTTCGGCTTAAAGTCCGATCTCAACGTGTTACTAAGTGGCAGTGGCATCAAACAGCCACTTGATCAAAAAGAACTGCCTGATACATCAAGTATCAGCAAAAGCAAGGGGGAAGGATTAGATGGCGGCAGTCAGTGAGAATCTGTTATTTGCAGCTTTTCTATTTTATTTAGCGGCAGTTCCTTTTTTTGGAGGAGCCATAAAAGGAAAAAAGAAAGAGGATGGACCCCGTAAGAATAAGGCAGCACTCATCGGAATTACGCTCACCATCATCGGTTTTTTGAGCCAATTAGGTTATTTCATATCAAGATGGATTGCGTCTGGTCATGCACCAGTCAGTAATTTATTTGAATTCACAACAGCCTTTGGCATGATGCTTGTGCTTGCATTTATTATTTTATATTTTGTTTATCATGTGTCAGTTCTCGGATTATTCACGTTGCCGATTGCACTATTGATTATTGCATATGCAAGTATGTTTCCATCAGATATTTCACCGCTAATACCTTCACTCCAAAGTAATTGGCTGTACATTCACGTGACGACAGCTGCACTTGGGCAAGCTATATTAGCGATTAGTTTTGTCGCAGGTGTCATCTTTCTGTTGAAACATGTCGATCAAATAAAACCGGGGAAGAAGACGTTTGGCCTTGAGCTCGTCATGTTTATGATTGTGGTCACCCTGTCATTTATAGCAGTGACTTCTGTCTTTAGAATGACAGGGTATGAAGCGAAGTTTAATTGGGTAGATAAAAATAAAGAAGAAAGTGTCATGGTCTATGAAATGCCTGCGCTTGTCGGTCCGCATAAAGGAGAGCTCGTTTCAGCAGATCGATTAGAGCCTTTCGTTGATTTACCACCCGTTTTTTCTGGTAGAAAGGTCAATACAGTTTTATGGTCATTTGGTATTGGGCTCTTGGTTTACGGCCTTCTTAGACTGATCATTCGAAAACGAATAAGTGCTCTCCTTCAGCCGCTCGTCAGGCAAGTTAATCTCGATTTAGTAGACGAAATTGGCTATCGGGCAGTTTCCATTGGCTTCCCAGTGTTTGCGTTAGGCGGACTCATTTTTGCGATGATTTGGGCACAAATTGCATGGACGAGATTTTGGGGCTGGGATCCGAAGGAAGTATGGGCATTGATTACGTTTCTTTTTTACGCTGCTTATCTTCATCTTCGCTTATCAAGAGGGTGGCATGGTGAAAAGTCAGCATGGCTTGCGGTGATCGGATTTGCCATTATTATGTTTAATCTTATCTTTGTTAATCTTGTGATTGCGGGGCTACATTCCTACGCTTAATCACTGGCAAAGGCCAATTTTTATGAATCAATTCGGCTTTTTGTTAAAATGAATGTTACAACGGAGAAAGCAGGAGGATTGTCTAATGGAACAAACAACTCAAACGAAAATATTAGTCGTAGATGATGAGGCAAGAATTCGCCGCCTTTTAAGAATGTACTTAGAACGGGAAAACTATGAAATAGATGAAGCGGAAAATGGAGATGAGGCCATTCAGAAAGGGCTTCAAACGGATTATGACTTGATTTTGCTCGATTTAATGATGCCTGGTACAGATGGGATTGAAGTGTGCCATCAAATCCGCGATAAAAAAGCGACTCCAATCATTATGCTGACGGCAAAAGGCGAGGAAGCGAATCGTGTACAAGGGTTTGAGGCAGGAACCGATGATTACATTGTGAAGCCATTTAGCCCTCGTGAGGTTGTTTTACGTGTGAAGGCTTTACTGAGAAGGTCATCGCAAACGTCATATCTTAATACTGGGACGACAACGAAAGATATTCTAGTGTTCTCACACCTGTCTATTGATCACGATGCGCATAGAGTCACAGCGGATGGAAAAGAAGTGAGCTTGACACCTAAGGAATATGAGCTTTTATACTTCTTGGCAAAAACACCAGATAAGGTATATGACAGAGAGAAGTTATTGAAAGAAGTATGGCAATATGAGTTCTTTGGCGATCTGAGAACAGTTGATACTCATGTCAAAAGGCTTCGCGAAAAACTGAACAAAGTATCACCAGAAGCTGCGAAAAAAATTGTGACTGTATGGGGTGTTGGGTACAAATTTGAGGTCGGCACTGAATGAAACTATGGAAAAGTGTCGTGGGGAAGCTATGGTTAACCATTCTTTTCCTCGTCTTGATTGTTTTATCGATTTTAACCGTGCTTCTTTTAGAGTTCATCGAAAATTATCATGTTGAAGAAGCAAAGTCTGATTTAACACAAATGGCCAATAAAGTAGCGGTCATTTTAGAGAGACACGAAGATCAATCACTTGCAAGATCGATCACGTCAGAGCTTGCTGATAAATTGACCAGTATTGCGATTTTTGAAGAGGACGGTCTAGAATGGTATTCGTCTCAACAGGGCGGGAAGCTTTCCGCGATCACGAAGGAACAAATTGAAGCAGACTCAGACCTCAATCAAGCACTCAAAAAACGTAACAGAATTAGCAAACGTGCAGAACCCGATGCTAGTAACAAGGGGGATGAACGAATTGTCGTCGGTGTTCCTTACGAGGCGAGTGGAAAGAAGGGAATGGTGTTCCTTTCTCAATCGCTGCTCGCTGTAGAGCAAACAACGAAGCATACGACGCGTTATATCTTTTTGGCAGCCGGAATTGCGATTGTTCTTACTACCATCTTTGCTTTTTTCTTGTCGACACGTGTGACGTATCCTCTGCGAAAGATGAGAGAGGGCGCACAGGATTTAGCAAAAGGGAAATTCGATACGAAAATTCCTATTCTAACGCAAGATGAAATTGGAGAACTAGCTATCGCCTTTAATCAAATGGGCAAACAGCTTAAATTCCATATTACAGCGTTAAACCAAGAGAAAGAACATTTGTCCAATATATTGAGCAGTATGGCTGATGGTGTGATCACGATCAATATTGATGGAACCATCCTCATGACAAACCCACCTGCAGAAAGATTTTTGCAAGCATGGTATTATGAGCAACATATGAACATCAAAGACGGAGATGAATTGCCGCCAGAAGCAAGGGAACTTTTCCATACAGCAGTTAGTACTGAAAAAGAGCAAATGATCGAGGTCACCTTGCAAGGGCGAACTTGGGTACTTCTCATGACACCGCTGTATAATCAGCAGGATGTCAGGGGGGCTGTTGCGGTTCTTCGAGATATGACAGAGGAACGTAGGCTTGATAAATTGAGAAAAGACTTCATTGCCAATGTTAGCCATGAACTTCGGACACCAATTGCTATGCTGCAAGGGTACAGTGAGGCAATTGTAGATGACATTGCCGGATCAGAAGAAGAAAAGAAAGAAATCGCCCAAATTATTTATGACGAATCCTTGAGAATGGGGCGTCTAGTGAATGACCTTCTTGATCTAGCGAGGATGGAAGCGGGTCATATCACGTTGAACCATGAATCAACAGATACGGAAGAGCTAATAGAGAAAATCTATCGCAAGTTTCTTGGCATTGCGAAGGAGAAACAAATCAATCTCACGTACGATATTCAAGTGGAAGAACCATATTTTGTATTTGACCCAGATAAGATGGAGCAGGTCTTTACCAATCTCATTGACAATGCCATGAGGCATACACCAGAGGACGGAGAAGTTCACTTCTCCGTTCAGACGGTGGAAAATGGGCTGAAGATGGAAGTGAAGGATTCTGGAAGTGGGATTCCGGAAGAAGATCTACCATTTATTTTTGAACGTTTCTATAAAGCAGATAAAGCAAGAACTAGAGGACGCGCTGGGACCGGGCTTGGTCTTGCGATTGTCAAGAATATTATAGAAGCGCATCAAGGTTCAATTCATGCCCATAGCAAAGCCGGAACGGGAACCCATTTTACTTTCTATATTCCAAGAAAAAAGCAGGAACTCGTCTAAACTTGACGAACAATCTTGTTACATGAGAAACACTTCTTTTCGAAAGAAAAAGAAGTGTTTTTTTATTTTCGTTTTTTAAGGAGAAGTTAAACAAAAAGCTCTTTCCAAATTGTTTAATTTGTAATATATTTGTCATGAAGTTGTAATGTAACGTTTTGTAAGGGTCACTCGACAAAAATAAGTGAACGGAGGGGTTTCCTATGCATGAAACCTTTCAAAAAATATATGATTCGTACCATCAGGATTTGTACCAATTTTTATTCTATATGGTAAAAGATAAAAATCAGGCAGAGGATCTCGTTCAGGAGGTTTACATTCGGGTACTCCACTCATATAAAACTTTTGAAGGAAGAAGCAGCGAGAAAACATGGCTGTTTTCGATTGCAAGGCATGTGGCGATTGACTGGTTTCGCAAACAGCAAACCATTAGACAACGGGTGCTAGGAACATTTGATTGGGATAAACAGGATGTGAAAGATCCAGACTTACTTCCTGAAGATTTGGCTGTACAAGATGAAAATGTAAAAGAAATCTATGCCGCACTTGATCATTGCACCATTGATCAAAAAGCTGTCATTATTTTAAGGTTTATCCAAGGCTACTCAATCATGGAGACGGCAAAGGCGTTAAAGTTCTCGGAAAGCAAAGTCAAAACAACTCAGCACCGAGGCCTGAAAGTGCTCCGAAAACAGATGGAGCTTTTGAAGGAGGAGCTAGTGAATGAAAACGAACAGGTCCGATTGGAGCGAAGAACGAATCAAGGTGTTACTAAGTCAGCTTCCAAAGGTGGAGGACAACCGTTCATCTAAGCAGATCTACCAGCAGATGCTGATGGCGAGTAGGCAGGAAAAGAAGAATGTCAAATGGATCGGTCCAGCGGTGGCGACCGTAGTTGTATTATTTATGGCGTTTCTGATTTCACCTCATTTATTTCAACCAGTAGCTCACGAGAGAAAACAAATGGAACGTACTGATCAAGCACAGGTGAATGCATCGTTAGAAACTGTGAACAAAATAAATGAGCCTTTACATGTTGTTTCTTCCGCTAATCAACAAAAATATATGACGATTGCTTACATAGATGAATCGACTTCTCAAGTTGTCCCGATTAGTATTGAAAAAGAAGATCAGGACGACGATCAGGTACAAGCATGGCTGAAAACATACGAACAGGTACAGCTGCCTCAAATGATAAAACCTCATCAATCGTATATTGATATGGTAGACGTTAATGAAAAAGGAGAGACATTAGTCTTTCAGGCAAAGAATGATCTATCTATTGATACTTTAAAAGAAGCCAATCGATTTAAAGATATGATTAAAGAAACGTTAAAGTGGAGTAAATATGAGAATGTGCAGATTAAGTCAGTAAAAGGTTCTCAGCTTCACTTAGGGGCAGCAGGAAGCATTGGAACCATCTCAATTGATAAACAAACAAAACATGCCTACTACGCACTAGAGAACAAAAGTGGAACCTTTTTAGTGCCCTCAAAAAAGCAATATCCATCGTACGAAGATGCGGTAGAAGCGATGAAGCGTGCAGGTGAAGCTGGACTTCAACCGCTATTACAGGAAGAAACGATTCAAAACGTGGCAACTAATGGAAAACAAGTCACCATCACGTTTGGAGCAACAGCAAAATTAACGGACTCAATTGATCATATTCTACTAATTGAAGGTCTGTTGCTCACGGCGAAAGATTTTGGTTATACAGATGTCTCGATTCAAAATGCCGGAACAGATCAAGTCGGACCATATGAATTAAAGAAACCACTAGAGGTGCCGGCTTTACCAAATCCGGTTGTCATAAAAGAGCATTAAAGGGACGCAATCGACTTGCGTCCTTTTTTGATGTATAGAAAAGCGCCTCCTTGCTGTATACTAAGCTATCATGAAAAGAACCTCAAAAAAGGGGAGTCACGGATGAAAAGGTATCACTTCATATGCGTCAGCTGTTTGATGTTCTTTGGCTTATGGCCGATTGCAAATGCTCAAGAAAACGAATGGGTGGAACCGGTCAAAGGGGAGGTCACCGATTTGTTTGGGACAAGAGGCGGTTTGCATAAAGGATTAGACATTGCGGCGCCTGAAGGAGAATCCATTTTTGCTGCAAGTAAAGGTGTTGTTCGTCGTTCGTATGTATCTGCTACATATGGAGAAGTAGTGTTCATTCAGCATCCAAATGGATACGAAACGGTTTACGCTCATTTAGCTCGACGTTTTGTCACTGCTGGGGATTCTGTGGAAGCAGGACAGCCGATTGGTATCATTGGTAATACAGGTGCCTCTAGAGGCACTCATTTGCACTTTGAAGTACACCAAGGCAATTGGTCGGTGGATAAAGAAGATGCTGTAGATCCACTGAAAATCATCGCTTTGGATCGTTTTAAAGAGCCAGCCCTTCATGTCAACGGACATGAGAAGAATACATATGTCATCCAACATGGTGACACCCTATGGTCGATTGCAAAAGCGCATCAGATGACAGTTGATCAATTGAAGAAAAGCAATGAGCTCACAACTCACATCATTCATACAGGTGACCGTTTAATGATTGGGACAAAATAAACCTCATGCATAGGCATGAGGTTTACCATGGTTTTATAGGTCGATCAGACGCACAGAAAGAATATCTCGTACTTCGGTTAATTTTTTGACGATCTCATCTTCAAGGTGCTTATCGAATGAAAGCATCATGATGGCTTCTCCGCCTTTTTCTTTACGTCCTACTTGCATGGTTGCAATGTTGACATCATGATCACCTAAGATTTGACCGACTTGACCAATGACACCAGGTGCATCTGTATGCTGAATATAGACAAGATGTCCATCAGGGTAAAAATCAATATTAAAGCCATTAATAGAGACAACGCGCTCTCCTAAATGGGGAATGTATGTTGCTTTTAATGTAAAGGTGGAAAGATCACCTTTGACTTCAATTGAAATGCTGTTTTCGTAACCAGATTCACTAGAAGAAATCTTTTCACTAAAGCTAATGCCACGTTCTTTTGCAACCATTCCAGCATTGACTTCATTTACAGTGGAGTCGACACGTTCTTTTAAGAAGCCAGATAATAGACTTTTTGTGATAAATGATGTTTCGAGTTTTGAGATAGAACCTTCATAAGAGATACTGACTTCTTTCACAGGTTCTCTCATCGATTGAGAAACAAGACGTCCAAGTTTCCCAGCAAATTGATGATAAGGTTGAATCTTTTTAAACTCGTCTTTTGTCATCGCTGGTAGATTAATAGACGACATGACAGGTAGTCCTTTTGCGAATTGTAGTACTTCTTCAGATACTTGTGCAGCAACATTTAATTGCGCTTCTTTTGTAGAAGCACCAAGGTGCGGAGTTGCAATGACATGAGGGTGATCCACAAGTGGATTATCCGTTGGTGGTTCAACCTCAAATACATCAAGTGCAGCCCCTGCGACATGGCCGCTTTCAAGTGCTTCAAAAAGTGCACCTTCGTCAATAATGCCGCCTCGTGCACAGTTAATGAGGCGGACGCCTTTTTTGGTTTTTGCAATGGTTTCCTTATTCAGAAGTCCCCTGGTTTCTTTTGTTAATGGGGTATGTACAGTAATAATATCCGATACTTCGAGTACTTCCTCAAGAGATTTGGCATTTACACCAATTTTCTCTGCACGTTCTTTTGTGAGGAATGGGTCAAACACGTTCACAGTCATGCCAAATGCTCTAGCACGCTGGGCAATTTCGCTTCCGATTCTGCCAAGTCCAACAATACCAAGTGATTTACCGTAAAGTTCAGCACCTACATAAGCTCCTCTGTTCCATTCTTTTGATTTAACAGAGATATTCGCTTGTGGAATATGGCGCATGAGTGAGGAGATCATCGCAAAAGTATGTTCTGCTGTTGAAATCGTGTTGCCGTTAGGTGCGTTGATGACAATCACGCCATGTTTTGTGGCTTCATCAATATCAATATTGTCGACGCCCACTCCAGCACGGCCAACAATCTTTAGTGAAGTCATTTTTTCATAAAGCTCTTTTGTCACTTTTGTTGCGCTTCTCACTAGTAAAGCGTCAAACGTGTGTAGCTCGTCTTCTGCTTCTGACACATTCTTTTGGACAATTTCAACAAAATCTGATTCTAAAAGTGGTAAAAGACCATCATTGCTCATCTTGTCTGAGACTAATACTCGAAACATCGTAAGATTTCCTCCTAAATAAACGTCATAAATATCTGATAATTTACCATATTCCAATTCATTATGTCAATCAAATTAAAGCAGTAAAGCGAAAAAGAAAACACGAACATTTCTTTCTTTACTCATGGAGAATGGACACCTTTAAACAAAAGATAACCAATTTTTACGCATTTGTCATTATAATTTTTTCGTTTTTACGGATTTTTAAAACAGATAAACTTGCTCAGGTTTTTTATCTGTACAAATGCTCATATATCAGATATAATGATGTCGAATTGAATAATGATCAATCTTCGGGGCAGGGTGCAATTCCCTACCGGCGGTGATGAGCATAGTCTCTAAGCCCGCGAGCCTTTTTGGCAGGATTCGGTGTGATTCCGAAGCCGACAGTATAGTCTGGATGGGAGAAGATGGAGGTTCATAAACGTTGAAAACTTAGTTGTTTGCACGTTTATTTGTCTAGCCTAATTCCCGCTCCTGTGTTATCAAGAGCGGTTTTTTTATGGCTGAAAATTGAACAATCCTCTTTTCGAAAGATTTGATCGAAAAGGAGAGAGAATGTTGAATCAAAGTAGAGTCAAGCGTTTAGTCGTAACAAGTATGCTTAGTAGTATTTCATTTGTGTTAATTTTATTGGATTTCCCTTTTCCAGGGCTTCCAGCGTATTTAAAAATTGACTTTAGCGATATTCCGGCGATTATTGCGATTTTACTTTATGGACCGGGTGCAGGGATTGCGGTTGAAGCTTTAAAAAATGTATTGCATTACCTCATGCAAGGCAGTATGTCTGGCGTCCCTGTAGGGCAAGTAGCCAACTTCATTGCAGGTACACTATTTATCTTGCCGGTCGCCTTTATGTTCAAAAAAATTAAATCAGCAAAAGGGATGGCATGGTCTATGATCATGGGAACATTGCTCATGACAGTGATGATGAGCATTTTAAATTATTTCTTGTTCCTTCCTGCTTATACTTGGTTTTTAAATGCGCCTGAACTTTCAGATCAAGCGCTGAAGACGACCATTACAGCAGCGATCCTACCGTTTAACTTTATTAAAGGAATCATTATTACCATTGTATTTAGCTTCATTTTTGTGAAAATGCGTCCATGGTTTGAGAATAAACGTCGACTGCAAAATAGTTAATATAAAAAAGCCCCTTGTGTAAGGGGCTTTTATACTATTCATGCTTAAATGGGTCACCATCGAAAGATTCGTCCGCAACTTTAATTGAGTCTGTTGGGCATCCTTCAAATGCATCAAGCATATCTTCTTCAAGTACTTCTGGAACTTCTACAGTCCCTTGGTTGTCGTCGAGCGTAACAAATGCAATGCCTTCATCATCATAGTCATAGATGTCTGGAGCAGCTGCACCGCATGCGCCACAAGCAATACATGTGTCTTTGTCTACAATTGTATATTTTGCCATGTTTAAAAAATACCTCCCAGATTGTTCGATGGAACAAATGGTTTAACCTTTTATTAGTTTCACCGATAAAAAACCAATTTCCTCAAACCTTATTGTAATGATTTTAAATTCACATTTCAACTGTAAAGTGATTGAGAATGCTTATCACATAAGGGTTTGTTCATAACTTTCCCCCATAAAATGAGTTTAAACATTTCTTCTTCATTGAAATCTGTTAAAATAAAGGGAGAAAATATTCGAATTTTGTCAGGAAGACAGGTGCTTTGATGAATGACGATTCATTACTTGGATGTCATGTTGATGGACAGCGTACATAAGTTGAACGGAGAACGCTCCATTAGTGCTGTCTACCACCTATTTAAAGGGAAAAAATCCTCACAAACTATACAAGATGCAAGTTTGTTTGATCTATCTAGCTATTTCGGCTGTTATCCAGGTTTTACACGGGATCAGCTTACCCGTTCGGTTAAAAAGCTTGAAGATGCACAATGGATCAAAAAAACGAGTGACTCGTACAGCGTAACAAACGCAGGAAAACAACGACTCATGGAGCATTTTTCTAAAAAACCAATGCCAGCTTATTTTCATGGTGCACACTATCAAGATAAGGCGAAAATGCTGTGGATGAGGCTGTCTTTACTCGTTCAAGTGCTCTCGCATCACATAGCGGGATCATCTCAATATGTGCCGATTCAAAGAGATATATCGGTGCAAAGCTGGACAAAGTCGTTTTTAAAACAGCATCATCATAAAAAAAAGCTGTCTGAAGATCTCCATCAAGAGCTGGAAAGGCTCCTTACGTGTTTGAGTGATCAAGAGGCACTGATCTTTGTCTATTCTTTGACGTCATATGAAAGAATCGGACGTACATACAAGCAATTGGCTGAATGGATGAAAGAAGATGTGTGGTATGTGTACCTAATTTTTTGGAATGTGCTCCATTATTTTATTCATTCTGCACAAAAAGGTGAAGCGCCAATCATGAAGCTTATGATAGATGATCTTGAATTCAAACGTGTGTTAACGACCTCTACACATAAAACGCTTGAACTTGTACAAAAGGGGTTTAGCATTGAACAAATTGCGCACATTCGTTCTTTAAAAAAGGCGACGATCGAGGACCATATTGTGGAACTGTCCCTTCATGAGCCGAGCTTCTCTATAGAACCTTATGTAAATATTGATGAACAACAGGCCATCCATGATGTAGCAAAACAGCTTCAAACGAACAAAATGAAGCTGATAAAAGAAAAACTTGAGCAACCATTCACTTATTTTCAAATACGACTGGCGCTAACAAGGATGGTGAAAGCAAATGGATAAGCAGCTTCATCAGACACTTGCACGATACTTTGGTTATCACGCGTTTAAAGAAGGGCAAGAAGATATTATTCAAAGTGTACTACATCAAAAAGACACCGTGGCCATGTTACCTACTGGTGGGGGGAAATCACTTTGTTATCAAATTCCAGGTTATCTGACAGACGGGTTAGTTCTAATTATTTCACCGCTCTTATCCTTGATGGAGGACCAAGTGGAACGGATGAAGATGCGCGGAGAAAAGAGGGTTGCTGCGCTGAATAGCACACTTTCCTTTCGAGAGAAACAGCAAATCATTCGGCACTTGCCATCCTATAAATTTTTGTTTGTTGCACCTGAGGCTCTCATGTCAGAAGTGTTGTTAGAGCAGCTGAAGTCGATGCAGATTGGCCTTTTTGTCGTCGATGAAGCTCACTGTATATCAGAATGGGGACATGATTTCCGTCCTGAGTATTCAAAATTAGGGGAATGGAGAGAGGCGTTTGGTCATCCTGTAGCACTAGCCTTAACAGCCACCGCGACGAAGCAAACCCTCATAGATACCGTCCAAACCTTACACTTGCAGCATCCGGAATTTCATATTCATTCCGTGAATCGGCCCAACATTGCACTTGTCAAAGAAGTCCATGACACAAAAGAAGCAAAAGAGAAAAGGGCGATCGAGCTTGCGGATACCTTGCAAGGACCAGGTCTCATTTATTGCCCGACACGCCAAATGACAGAAGATATTGCCCAGTTAGTCAAACAACAAACACATGAGAGGGTAGAATTTTATCATGGCGGGATGGATGCAGGAGACCGTATGCTGATTCAGCAACAGTTCATTAATGGGCAAATTGATCTTATTTGCTGTACGAGTGCTTTTGGAATGGGAATAGATAAGTCAGATATACGTTTTGTGATTCATATGAGTCCTCCGCAATCCATCGAAGCTTTTATGCAGGAGATTGGAAGAGCGGGACGAGACGGACAAGCAAGTGTGAGCGTTCTTATGTATACAGAGGAGGATGCGGATATTCAGCGTCATTTGATCCAAACAGAAGGGTTTGAAGACTCTGAGTTAGACTTTTTCTTAGCGCAATTAAAACAAATGCCAACGATAGATGAAAAGAAATTGCGTGAACAATTAATGGAAGCGGGTTTACAGGAAACACGCGCAAGAATGCTTACGCATTATTACTTGATGTACCAAGCAGGTCCTTCGCAATTGCTTCGTAAAGAAGTGAAAGAAAAACTACAAGATCGGCAAACAGAAAAGGTAAGAAAAGTGAGGCAATTTCAAGAGCGAATCGTCGATCGTAGCTGTTTTAGACAATCTTTGTTATCATACTTTGACGAACAGCTGGATCAAAAGGAGAGTAGCTCCTCTCAACACTGCTGCTCTTCTTGTGGACTTGTTCTGTCTGAATATGAAAAAAAAGATCAACAATTGGAGCTGAATGAAATGAAACACTGGAAGACTGTGCTAGATCGGATGTTTCATCGAACAAAAGAGGCACAGCATTGATTGAACAACATCGCCAAATCATTCAAAAATTATCCGACAGGCAAGTGGTGGAACAGCTTTATTTTACCCAAGTGGCGATGCTCATCGTTTCATTGTTACTAGGCATCTTTATGTTCGACCATTTTACTGATTTCACTGCACTATGGCAAATTCGGGATGTGCGGATAGTCATTTATGGAATAGGTGGCGCCATCCTTGTGATCATAATAGATGCAATAGTGATGAAGGTGTTTCCCGCGCATATGTATGATGATGGTGGCTTGAACGAAAAGATGTTCAAAAACCGCAGTATCCCGCATATTGTTTGGTTAACACTGCTAATTGCCTTCTCAGAGGAAATATTGTTCCGTGGAATTATTCAACAGCAATTTGGACTTGAGATCGCTAGTATTGTGTTTGCACTTCTTCACTTTCGCTACTTATCAAAAATACTCTTGTTTATCCTTGTGGTTTCTATTAGTATTTTTTTAGGACTTTTATACGAGTGGACGGGGAATTTATTTGTTCCTGTCATGACTCATTTTGTCATTGACTTCGTTTTTGCATGTCAAATTCGTTTCAAGTACAGGGGGAGGGATGAACATGGAAGAAATGTCGAGAATGAAGAGAAAACAACAACTGACTAACACCCATGACGATGTAGAGAACAATATTGAACAAGAAGTGCATCCTTCAGATGACGCACACTTTCCTACACGCGAAGACTTTCATGAATATAAAAAGCAGCGAACAAAAAAGGTACGCAACCCACTATTTACGACACTAGCTATTATTTTTCCTATAATCGTCATTGGTGTTTTCTTCCTTTTGATCTATTACACTTCAGAAGAAATCAAACATAACAATAATCAAGATGTGTATCAAATTGATCATTCATCAAGCGCTGACACAGACCCAGTCCAGTCAGCGCTTGATGACACGAAAAAAGACGAGAGCCATGACAAAACCGATGCGGCTGATGAACAGAAGAAAAAGCAAGAAAAAGAAAAGCAGCAAGCAAAAGAAATAGAAAAACAAAAGAAAAAAGAACGAGCCGCCAAAGAGAAGGCGCAACGTAAAAAAGAAGAAGCAGCTAAAAAGCGCGAACAGCAACGTCTCGCTTTGCAAAAACAACAAGAACAGAAAAAACAAAAAGATGCAGAAGAGAAAAAAAAGCAGGAAAAAAAGCCAATTCGTGTAGTACAGCATACAGTCGGACCAGAGGAAAACCTGTACCGAATCTCCATGAAGTATTACAAAAACCGTTCGGGAGAAGAGAAAATCAAAGCGTATAATGATTTAAAAGGCAATAGTGTGTACAGTGGACAAGTATTGAATATCCCTTTAGAAAACTAATTCGTTGACATGATTCATTTGTAAAGCACATACATATGTAGAAAAAGGGACAGGGTGTATGTGATGACATTGCATGCAATTAGCCGGTATATGGATCAGCCGACACAGAAAATGATTGAGACATTGGTCAAAAGAAAACACAAATATGAGGCATTTGCCAAACAGTGCAAAAGGTGGCAATGGACAGCCCTACTTTCTCTTGCCGTTCTTCTGATTTATTTTATTTTACTAGCTAGTAGTGGGGGCTCCTTGCAGCCAGAAGCTATGATTGAAACACTGCTCGGCCATGAAGTCTTTTTGTTTTGGATCATGGCTGAAGTGTTTGCGTTTTACGCATCATATTATTATAAGAAAAAAGAAGATAAGGCTGAGGATGAATACCATAAGCTTAGATGTGAAATTATACAAAAAAGCACTGATTTATGGCCGCAATCAAATCAGTGGAAAGAACGTGAAGCGGTTTTTCATTACATGCAACATCAGTATGACATCAATCTCTATTATGAAAGTAAATAATTGTGAAAAAAGACGTTTAACAGTTGAAACGTCTTTTTTCTTTCAAGCGTCTCATGAAAGAAAGAGAATATAAGGGAGCCAATCAAGATGAAATATGCCATTGGATTCACTGCCGCCATTGCGGCTGTTACGACAGGTGTGTTTGTAACCGCAAAAATGGTCAAAACGGCAAAACAAAATAACATCAAAAAGCATTATTTTACAATAGAATCACTTCAATCTGATCGACCCGCAGTCATTTTCTTTATTTCTGATACGCACCGTCGTCTCATTAGTGACACTTTATTAGAGGAAGTCGGACGGGAAAAACCAGATGTGATTATGATAGGTGGAGACTTAGCGGAAAAAGGTGTGCCCTATGCGAGGATTGAAGAAAATGTGAAGCGGTTATCCACTATTGCGCCGGTTTACTTTGTCTGGGGAAATAATGATCATGAGCTGCATCAGCAAAAATTAAAAGAGATACTCCATGCTTATGGTGTCACCACATTGCAGAATGAAACGGCTATGTGGGATTTCCAAGGTCAGCCAATCAAAATTGGAGGGATCGATGATATTCGTCTTGAAAAAGCCGATTATGAAGCGATACGTTCTGAATTTGTCAAAGGTGAAGTGAATATTCTCTTATCACACAATCCAGATGTTCATCACATGATAAGTGAGGAAGAAGGAATCGATCTTGTGCTAAGTGGTCATACCCATGGTGGACAAATTCGAATTGGGAAATTTGGCCCGTATGAAAAAGGTGGGGCAGGTCAAACCAAAGGTGCTTTCTTTCTCATTAGTAATGGATATGGCACAACGAAAATCCCGATGCGTCTAGGCGCAGAACCAGAAACGCATCTGATCTATTTAATGCCCCTGAAAACGCGTTAAAACGGTGCAACCTCAGTATTTACCATAAAAGTTAATAGGTGCATCGCTTCATGCTTGTCTTCCGTCTTGACACAGTGTAAACTGAATACAAAATTAAGAACCTATGACTCATCATCTCATATACTACAGTATGATGTGTGTTAGAAGAGGCAGGAGGGAACGTTATGCGACTGGAGCGTCTGAATTATAATAAAATCAAAATTTTTCTCACACTAGATGATCTGACAGACCGAGGTCTTACGAAAGAAGACCTTTGGAAAGATTCGTTCAAAGTTCATCAGCTGTTTAAAGACATGATGAACGAAGCGAATCAGGAGCTCGGTTTTGAAGCAAATGGACCGATTGCTGTTGAAGTCTTTTCTCTTCAGGCGCAGGGGATGGTAGTCATTGTCACAAAGAGTCAGCAAGACGATGATGAAGATGAGTTTGATGAAGATTACATCGAAATGCAAGTCAAGCTCGACGAGAGTAAGCATGTGCTCTACCAATTTGCCTCGTTTGAAGATGTGATTCAACTGTCCCATAGTTTACATCGTATTGGACTTCTAGGGGGTACGGTTTACCATTATGAAGGTCAATATTTTCTCAGTCTAGATGATTTCGAAGATCTCTCTGCTGATACGGTCATTTCGATATTAGCGGAGTATGGTTCTCCTACGACCTTAACCATTCACCGGTTAAAAGAGTATGGCAAAGTCATCATGCAAGAAGATGCAGTGAAAACGATTCAACTGCATTTTTAGCCACTTTTTTCTATGTTCATTAATACTGTTGTGATGAAACAACAGTATTTTTTTATATCCTATTTTATATTTATAAACGCTGATATTTTATTTTGATAAAAAACGCTTTTTACCTTTGCTTTACCAGTATGAAGGTGTATACTAATGCTTGAAAGGGAGCAGTAGATCATGAAAGATTTCTAGGGGGTTTATTTTAATGGCAGCCGATCAGAACGCCGCTCATAACGCAGAAGAAAAGCTAGATGTTTTAAAGTCAACTCAAACCGTCATACATAAAGCGCTGGACAAATTGGGGTATCCGCAAGAAGTGTATGAACTGCTGAAGGAACCAATTCGTCTGTTAACGGTCAAAATTCCAGTACGTATGGATGATGGAACTGTGAAAGTTTTCACTGGTTACCGTGCACAGCATAATGATGCTGTCGGACCAACGAAAGGCGGTATTAGATTCCACCCGAACGTGACGGAAAAAGAAGTAAAAGCGCTTTCAATTTGGATGAGTTTAAAATGTGGTATTGTGGATCTTCCTTATGGCGGAGGAAAAGGCGGTATTATCTGTGATCCAAGAGAAATGTCATTCAGAGAGCTAGAAAAACTGAGCCGTGGTTATGTACGTGCAATTAGTCAAATTGTTGGGCCAACAAAAGATGTCCCAGCACCAGATGTATTCACAAACTCTCAAATTATGGCTTGGATGATGGATGAATATTCTAGAATGGATGAGTTTAACTCGCCAGGATTTATTACAGGGAAACCGATCGTTCTTGGAGGGTCACATGGGCGTGACACTGCAACAGCAAAAGGTGTAACGATCTGTATTAAAGAAGCGGCGAAGAAAAAAGGAATTGACATCAACGGGGCTCGTATTGTCGTACAGGGGTTCGGGAATGCAGGAAGTTATTTGGCTAAATTTATGTATGATGCTGGAGCGAAAATTGTCGGAATTTCTGATGCTTACGGCGGATTGTATGATGAGAATGGTCTAGACATTGACTACTTGCTTGATCGACGTGACAGTTTTGGAACCGTTACCAAATTATTTAATGATACAATTACAAATAAGGAACTGCTTGAGCTAGATTGTGATATTTTAGTACCTGCAGCAATAGAAAACCAAATCACTGAAGAGAATGCTGCGAACATTAAAGCGAAAATTGTCGTAGAAGCAGCAAATGGTCCAACGACGCTTGAAGGGACAAAAATCCTGACAGATCGTGGTGTATTGCTTGTGCCAGACGTACTTGCAAGTGCGGGTGGTGTAACTGTTTCTTATTTTGAATGGGTTCAAAATAATCAAGGGTTCTACTGGACAGAAGAAGAAGTAGAAACTCGTTTACATGATATGATGGTGAAATCATTTAATAATATTTATGAAATGGCGCAAAACCGCCGTATTGATATGCGTCTTGCTGCATATATGGTGGGTGTACGAAAAATGGCTGAAGCTTCTCGATTCAGAGGCTGGGTATAAGCTACTTAGTTGCATAGCGTCACAAAATCTCCTATTCTTAAATAGGAGATTTTTTTATGAAATGACGTAAAGAATAAAATAGCTAAACCATTGTTATTGCAGTGAAACGACAGGAGTGGAACGAATGAAACAAGAAAATGTGATCATAATTGGAGGCGGCCCATGCGGTTTATCTGCGGCCATTGCATTCAAGCAAATCGGTATCGATGCGCTTGTGATTGAAAAGGGAAATGTGGTAAACAGTATTTATCATTATCCGACACATCAAACCTTTTTCAGTACAAGTGAAAAGCTTGAGATTGGCGATGTTGCTTTTATTACTGAAAACCGAAAGCCAGTCCGCAGCCAGGCGCTGTCCTATTACCGAGAAGTAGTCAGACGAAAAAGTCTACGTGTGCACGCCTTTGAAAAAGTGAATGCCGTCAAGAAAGAAGATGGACGTTTTACAGTGAACACGTCAAAAGATGATTATTCATGTGACTACGTCATCATTGCGACTGGCTACTACGATCACCCGAACTATATGAATGTGAAAGGAGAAGACCTTCCTCACGTTTACCACTATTTCAAAGAAGGTCATCCATATTTCGACAAAGATGTCACCGTCATCGGTGGGAAAAATTCAAGTGTTGATGCAGCACTAGAACTTGTGAAGTCCGGAAGTAGAGTCACTGTTTTGTACAGAGGAACAGAGTATTCATCTAGTATCAAACCATGGATATTACCAGAGTTTGAAGCCTTGGTACGAAATGGAACGATTCGGATGGAGTTCGGTGCGAATATTAAAGAAATCACAGAGCAAGAAGTCATCTTTACAAATCAAGAAGGCGAAACCGATCGTGTAAAAAGTGATTATGTGTTTGCCATGACAGGTTATCACCCCGATCATTCCTTCCTTGAAAAAATGGGTGTAACCATTGATCAAGCATCAGGTCGTCCTGCATTTGATGAACAGACAATGGAAACGAATGTAGAGGGGATCTTCATCGCAGGGGTCATCGCAGCTGGAAATAACGCCAATGAAATTTTCATTGAAAATGGAAGGTTCCATGGAGAGCTTATTGCGAACGAAATCAAAAATAGACTCGATCAGTAAAAAAAGAACTGAATCCTTCAAAAGGGTTCAGTTCTTTTTTATATAAAATGGGATTAAATAGGGGGGTATTTTGAGAAAAATGGGCTTGAGTCATATAAAAAAAGGGAGAATCATGGTACGATAATAAAGGATAATGTAGGGAAAGAGGTCTGATTATGATCGCAATCATCTCAGCAGGTTTAGCTCCCGGCATCGCACTTTTAAGTTATTTTTATTTGAAAGATCAGTACGACAATGAGCCGGTTCATATGGTCATCAGATCTTTTATGCTTGGTGTCATACTTGTGTTTCCAACCATGTTTATTCAATATGTCCTTCAAGAAGAAAACATTGCAACAAGCCCAATCTTGATTTCGTTTGTCACATCAGGTTTTTTAGAGGAATCATTGAAATGGTTCATTCTAATGGTTAGTGTCTATGCGCATGTGCAATTTGATGAGCACTATGACGGGATTGTATATGGGATAAGTGTCTCACTTGGGTTTGCGACACTTGAAAATATTCTCTACTTAGTAGGGCATGGTGTAGAATTTGCTTTCTCACGTGCGTTATTGCCCGTATCGAGTCATGCTCTATTTGGTGTCGTCATGGGATTTTATATCGGAAAAGCCCGTTTCTCCCATAAAAAAGAGCAGCGAAAATGGCTTTTTCTTTCATTAATGCTTCCTGTACTTTTTCACGGGCTATATGATTTTATTCTTCTCGCTATGGAAAACTGGGGTTATATCATGCTGCCATTTATGCTGTTTTTGTGGTGGTTTGGCTTAAGAAAAGCCAAAAAAGCACGTGCAGTGAAAATGGTTCAAATTTAATTTGAGGAACGTCCTATTGAAAAATAGGACGTTTTTTGTCTTTTCCATCCAATTCCCATTTGTGATGAATGTATAAAAATAGGGATCGGAAGAAACATATATTCAAACATCAAAAGTACAGGAGGATCAAATATGGACAAAGCTCGTTTCATGAAACAAATCGTCCTTCTCTTCTCAATCGTTCTACTCGTCTCTTCAATGATGACAGCTGAAAAAAGTGAGGCTTTCACCAACCAAGTCATTCAGCGAGGGGCAACAGGAGAAGATGTAGTTGAGCTACAGGCAAGGCTCCAATACAATGGGTTTTATCGTGGCAAAATTGACGGAGTGTATGGCTGGGGGACATACTGGGCGGTTCGCAATTTTCAAAGTGAGTTTGGTGTAAAGAATGTTGATGGACTTGTAGGGAAAAAAACAAAGAGCCTGTTGGTTCAAAAGACTAAATACTATAAAGAGTTTGTCCAACGGCAACTGCAAAAAGGAAATCAGTTTACACATTATGGAGGGAAACCTCTTGATCAGCAAACAAAGGCTCCTGCGAAAAAAAGCGCACAAAAAAACGCAGCAGGGGCAAAGCAAAAAAGTCAAAGTAGTGGAAGAGGATCATCTGGGAAATCAGGCAAGTCATCCAGCAAACAACAAGCAAATCAATCTCCGAAACAAACGGCTGCCAATATGCCAGGTGGTTTTTCTAGTAATGATATCCAGCTTTTGTCACAAGCTGTTTATAGTGAAGCGAGAGGTGAGCCTTATGAAGGTCAGGTGGCTATCGCTGCCGTGATATTAAACCGTTTGAATCACCCAACCTTTCCTAATACAATTGCAGGTGTCATTTTTGAACCATTGGCGTTTACAGCTGTGGCAGATGGACAATTTTATATGACGCCAAATGAAACAGCAAAAAAGGCCGTTTTCGATGCGATTAATGGTTGGGACCCATCTGAAAGTGCTGTGTATTACTTTAACCCTGATACAGCCACAAGTGAATGGATTTGGGGTAGACCACAAATTAAACGAATTGGAAAACATGTTTTCTGTGAATAGAAAGAGGTGTATATAAATGATCAGAGGAATATTGATTGCAATTTTAGGAATTGCTGTGATCTCAACAGGCTACTGGGGCTATAAAGAACACCAAGAAAAAGATGCTGTACTTCTTCACGCCGAGAATAACTACCAAAGAGCATTTCATGATTTGACGTATCAAGTCGATCAGCTTCACGATAAACTTGGAGCGACACTCGCGATGAACAGCCAAACGTCCATCTCACCAGCTCTTGCAGATGTTTGGAGAATGTCATCAGAGGCGCATAACAATGTGAGTCAGCTTCCACTGACATTGATGCCTTTTAATAAAACGGAAGAATTTCTAGCAAATGTCGGCGACTTTAGCTACAAATCATCAGTCAAGTCCTTAACAGATGAACCACTGAACAAAAATACACATCAAACCATTACGTCTCTATATGAACAAGCGGGAGATATTCAAAACGAGCTGAGACAAGTGCAGCATTTGGTATTGAACAAAAACTTAAAATGGATGGATGTCGAGATGGCACTTGCCGCAGGCGATCAAAAGAGTGACAACACCATCATTGACGGATTAAAAACAGTTGAACGAAATGCAGATGCATTTGCGGATGTGGATCTAGGACCAACGAATGTGTCTGCGGAGTCAGACGCACGCGGTTTTCAACATTTAAGAGGGAAAAAAATCACGAAAAAAGAAGCGATTGACATTGCTCAACGATTTACACCCGATCATAATCAAGATTTCAAAGTGCGAAAAAGCGGAAGTAAAACAAATCGAGATGTCTACAGCTTATCGATGTCAGACCCAGATAACAAAGCAAACTTTTATTTGGACTTGACTGAAAAAGGAGGACACCCAGTCTACCTTCTGCAAAACAGAGAAGTAAAAAAACAAAAGATCAGTTTAAATGATGCTTCCGAAAAAGCATTAACCTTCTTAAAAAAGCATGGATTCGATACAGAATCGTTCCATTTAGATGAAAGTGCACAATTTGATAATATCGGTGTATTTACCTATGTGCCACTTCAAAAAAATGTACTGCTTTATCCAGACAGTGTTAGAATGAAAGTCGCATTAGACGATGGAGAGATTGTCGGTTTTTCAGCTAAAGACTACTTACTGAACCATAAGAAACGAAACATCAAAGCACCTAAATTGTCTCAAAAAGAAGCAAAGAAAACGCTGAACCAACATGTGAAGATCGAGGAAGCTCATCTTGCCATTGTGCAGAATGATATGTCAGAGGAAGTTCTATGCTACGAGTTCCTAGGAACGATAAAAAATGACACATACCAGATGTTCATCAATGCGAATACAGGAAAAGAAGAAAGAATTGATAAACTAAAAAATGCAGAACCTATATATAAAGACCTATAGAAGAGGTAGCGGGGAAAAGGCTGAAAAGTCTTTTCCTTTTGTTTTATACATGGTTTAATATAGGAGAATACGATTTCACAGAGGGAAAGAGTGATGAGGAATGTTTCAAGTAGGGGATGCAATTACGATTGAGTATGTCAATGAGAACAAAGAAGTGAAAACAGCAAAGTCGAAAGTTTTGGAAAATAATACCGACGATATTTGTATTCATTATCCAGCTGATAAAGAGACAGGGCGTACCATCTATTTAAATCAGCATACAGAAATCACCGTCTTTTTTTTCGACGAACATCAAATTCCGTACAAATGCACAAGCGAAGTCATTGGAAAAAGGAAAGAAGACATTCCGATGATTGTGATTTCCATTCCGCCAAAAGAAGAAATGATTCGTCTTCAGCGCAGAGAATATCTACGCGTTGATACGATGGTGAAAACGACTATCACACAAGCAGATCACGGGACGTTTGAAACATTGATCGTCAATATGAGTGCTGGCGGAGTAGCCATTGTGATTCCAGAAGGGGTAGCGCTTAGAGAATACGGTGAGGTGGTCACTGAGTTTATTCTCCCGTTAAAAGAACCAGTCGAAATTAAAGCGATTGCAGAAATCAATCGAGTCTATCAAGATGAACAGACAGGCAAAACAAAAGCGATCATGGAATTTTCTGACATCACAAATGACAAGCAGCAGCACATCATGAAGTACTGCTTTCAGCAGCAACTTTTAACACGAGTGAAAAAAGCGTAAGAATAAAGGGTGTAAAAAGCTTCCATACTAGAGGTGAGAGAATCTAGCATGGAGGCTTTTTATATGAAAACAATAGAGCGATGGCTATTCAAAGCAGTGTTCATTCAGCTTGTACTGTTACTAGCTGTTCAAATCACACTCCATTTGACGAAAGGGGAATTATTTTTGTCTAAAGTGGTGCAATATGAGGGTGTGAATAACATGAGCATTGAAGAATGGATTGAGACGTTTAAGCAAAACGATCGATAGAAAATTCCCCCGTTTTAACGGTGATCGTGTTACAATTCATAAGGGAGATTCAATCAAGGAGAGGTATTATGAAAAAGAAATTATCTATTGCAATTGATGGTCCTGCAGCAGCAGGAAAAAGCACTGTGGCAAAAATTGTCGCATCGAAAAAATCATATATTTACATCGATACAGGTGCCATGTACCGCGCCATAACACTTGCGGCACTTAATCATGGTGTGAGCCTAGAAGATGAACAAGCTCTTGATGCTTTGCTTAAAAAGACTGCCATTGAACTTGTTTCAACAGACGAAGGCCAAAAAGTGCATCTAGATCATATCGATGTCACAGAGGACATTCGTACAGATCGCGTTAGTAACCAAGTTTCCGTTGTAGCGAAACACAGAGCTGTTCGCGAAGAAATGGTACGCCGTCAGCAGGAACTGGGCAAACGAGGCGGAGTTGTCATGGATGGACGAGACATCGGTACTCACGTTTTACCAGAAGCTGAAGTGAAGATTTTCTTGCTTGCATCAGTGGAAGAAAGAGCAAAACGCCGATTTGAAGAGAATCAGAAAAAAGGGTATGACGTCAATTACCAGCAGTTGATCGAAGAGATTGCAAGACGTGACAAACTTGATTCTGAGCGAGAGGTATCCCCGCTTAAAAAGGCTGATGATGCCATTGAGATTGACACAACCTCTCTCACCATCCAAGAAGTAGCAGGTAAAATTTTGGATGCAACAGACCGCGTAGAAAAACAGTGAGAAATTTTAGAAAACTTTAAGAAGTTAGAGGTTTATCTCTTGACAAACAAGGCCTTTTATTAGAAGTTTATACTAATACTATTTTTATTGATCATTCAAGCAATTATGTTGATTTGAATGTTTCTATAATACATATTCGGCTGGTAATCATCATGCTTAAGACATATAATCACCAGTCGTTTTAACTAAGCTGTGTAGGTTTGGACCAAGGAGGTTATCGAAATGACAGATGAAATGAATCAAATCGATGTTCAGGTACCAGAGGTTGGGGATGTAGTGAAAGGGATTGTTTCAAAAGTTGAGGACAAGCATGTGAATGTGGATATCGTCAATGTGAAACAGCCTGGGATCATCCCAATCAGTGAATTATCAAGTCTTCACGTTGAAAAAGCATCAGATGTCGTGAAAGATGGCGACGAGTTAGAGCTTAAAGTAACAAAGGTCGAAGACGATGCTTTGATTTTATCGAAACGTGCTGTTGATGCAGACCACGCTTGGGAAGACCTAGAGAAAAAGTTTGAAACAAAAGAAGTATTTGAAGCTGAAGTAAAAGACGTTGTCAAAGGTGGTCTAGTCGTTGACATTGGAGTGCGTGGATTTATTCCAGCATCTCTTGTTGAAGCGCACTTTGTAGAAGATTTTACAGACTATAAAGGGAAAACACTCTCACTTATTGTAGTTGAGCTTGACCGCGAAAAAAATCGTGTGATCCTTTCACACCGTGCAGTAGTGGAGCAAGAGCAATTAGACAAAAAGCAAGACTTCTTGCAAAAGCTTGAAGTAGGAAGTGTCATTGATGGAAAAGTACAGCGTTTGACTGATTTTGGTGCTTTTGTTGATATTGGCGGCATTGATGGATTAGTTCACATTTCTCAACTATCCCATGCACACGTTGAAAAGCCATCTGACGTTGTAGAAGAAGGACAGGAAGTGAAGGTAAAAGTACTTGCTGTTGATCGTGATAACGAACGCATCTCATTATCTATTAAAGAAACATTACCAGGACCTTGGAGCCAAATTGGTGAAAAAGTCAAACAAGGTGATGTACTTGAAGGAACTGTTCAGCGACTTGTGAGCTTTGGTGCATTTGTTGAAATTCTACCAGGTGTAGAAGGACTTGTGCATATTTCTCAAATTTCACATAAGCATATCGGAACACCTCACGAAGTCCTTGAAGAAGGGCAAACAGTGAAAGTGAAAGTGCTTGATGTCAATGAAGAGGAAGAACGCATTTCATTAAGCATTCGTGATTTAGAAGAGAACCCTGAAAAACAAATAGAAGAGAATTATCGTCAATATCAGGCGAAAGAAGAAACCACAAGTGGATTCCAACTAGGTGACCTGATTGGTGATAAACTCAATAAACTAAAATAATTTGGTGATCAAAATTGACGCGAGCAGAAAGAAAGAAACAGCATATTGAGCATGCTTTGTCGACTGGCCAACATGCAGCAACAGGATTAGAGGATGTATCCTTCGTTCACGTCGGTCTACCAGATCTAGCAACATCACAAATTGATACCCATACGACAATTGGCGGACTGACTTTCGGTTCGCCAATTTTTATCAATGCAATGACTGGTGGCGGTGGAGAGTCAACGTATGAGATTAACCGATCTCTGTCTATTGCGGCGAAAGAAACTGGTATTCCAGTGGCTGTCGGCTCACAAATGGCTGCCCTTAAAGACAAAGAAGAAAGACGTACGTATGAAATTGTTCGGAAAGCCAATCCAGATGGACTTGTTTTCGCGAATTTAGGTAGTGAAGCAACGATTCAACAAGCACAGCAAGCGGTGGAGATGCTAGAAGCCAATTTGCTTCAGATTCATTTGAACGTGATTCAAGAAATCGTGATGCCTGAAGGAGATCGTGATTTTAGGGGCGCCATTGAACGAATCGCAGCCATCGCTGAGTCAATCGGAGTGCCTGTTGTCGTAAAAGAAGTCGGGTTCGGCATGAGCAAGGAAACAGCAAAAAAGTTATTTGATGCAGGAGTAACTGCCGTTGATGTGGGTGGATTTGGCGGTACGAACTTTTCTAAGATTGAAAACCTTAGACGCGAGAAAGCCCTTCGTTATTTTGATCATTGGGGTATTCCGACTGCCACAAGTCTTGCTGAAGTACACACAGCCTTTCAGGATCAAACGATCTTAGCCTCTGGCGGGATTCAAGATGCACTTGACGTTACAAAATCACTGGCTCTTGGCGCCTCTGCTGCTGGTTTGGCAGGCTTTTTCTTAAAATCACTCACAAATGGGGGAGAAAGTGGTCTCATCTCAGATATCATCGATTTACAAGAAGATGTGAAGATGCTGATGACTGTCCTTGGTGCGAAAACCATTGAGGAGCTAAGACGCACACCGATTGTGATATCAGGTGATACAAGTCATTGGCTGAAAGAAAGAGGCGTGGATACAACGTTCTATAGCTTAAGATCACGATAAAAAGGCATGTGACAAATCACATGCCTCAGCGTGTAGACAAACCCTCACATTTGTAGTCAGACATGCGTGCTGGTGCTCACGAATGTTCAATTCGCGCCGCTCCAATGCTCGTCCTTCCTAGACTTCAAGGGTTTTAATCACGCTGAAAAAAAGACAAAGGACTAAAATAAAATCATTTTAGTCCTTTGTCAACAATCTGAAGCATGTGACAAATCACATGCTTTTTTTATTGATTTCTTTTTCTGGCGTGTTCTGGACCTTCTAATGCTGTTGCCCCTTTATGTTCAATCGATTGATCACGATCAGATTCAACTCTCCTTGATGCCTTAAGGCGTTTTTCCTGTCGATCTTTACCCATTATACATCCCTCCTTACGAAATAGGGTGTCACCCCCGTGTTTATTTCATTCAAGCCCAACTTCGCTTTCACACGTTTAAAAACTGGAGATTTTCCCATAATGTAATGGAGGTGATGAGGCGTTGGAAGCAATGTATTATTATTGGTCCATTTGGTTCATTTGGATTATTGTGACATTTATCATGGGAAAAAGCACGTGGCGTACGATACTTGCCGTTTGTGTCCTCATTCATATCATATTCAGCCATTTGATGATATCCATTTTGGACATTGGTATGAACGCAGGGTACTTGATCACATTGGTATATGCTTGTATCGCATTTGTCACATTCCGGCCTAAACAACGAATCATGAGAATCATGCAATGTTGTTCTATGATAAGCGCGTATGCCTTTTTTATGATCTTTGCATTATATGACCCTGTTTGGTTCACGATAATAAAAGTGGATTGGGTTGTGTTTTCTTTGCTGATCCTGATGTGTCTAACATATGGTCATCAATTAACAGAACGAATGACCTTATGGATGATGTCCGTGTGTCTCGGGGAAGCCCTTTATGCGCTCGCGATTCACCGCCTTACATCATCGATTGTTGTAGGAGATCTAGGCTTCCTTTCACTTACTGTTCAGGGAGCAATCTTTCTTTTAGGTGTAGATCAGCTTGAGAAGCTTATGACCACCCGTTCATCCAGAAAACCAGTAAAAGGGGCTGCAAAATCAACATGACGGATTATACGTTTCCTGTGATTTTTGGTGTCATCTTTGGGATGGCAGCAAGGCTTTATATGTTAAGAACAGATTACCGGCAATATCCTACGTATATTCATGGACAAGTGATTCATATTGCACTTGGCTTCATCGCTTCAGGACTAGGTGCAATTATTATGCCTGCACTGATTCAGGAGGAATTCACAGCGATCACATTTCTGACGCTAGCAGCCACGCAATTTCGTGATGTGCGTAATATGGAGAGAAATACTTTAACTCAAATGGATTCGAATGAGCTTGTATCAAGGGGCAGTACATATATTGAAGGAATAGCGATCGCTTTTGAAAGTCGAAATTATATTGCCATCCTCACAGCACTTATTACAACATCAGCTTGTATTTTTTTCTCGCTTTTTATTGGAACAGTTGTTGGAATCGTATGTGTGATTATGGCGAAAATTTTAATGTCTGGAAGTCAAATGAAGGATATTGTCGATATTGAAAAAGCGGATCTGCGTTTTGATGGAGCAGGGCTCTATGTCAATGATATTTACATGATGAATATCGGGCTTCCTGAAAAGCAAAAAATCATATTAGAGCATGGAATGGGTTTTATTTTAAAACCAAAGAATTTTAACGCAGCCACAACGATTGCAAATCTTGGGCAGCGACAAGCCGTTTTATTTGATATGTCTAATGTGCTTGGTGTGTATCGTGATTCTGGAGAACCAGCGCTCTGTCCGCTTGCGAAACGTGATCTGAATAATGGCACACTTGGGGTGTTTATTTTACCTCAGTGGAAGCGTGAAGATTTAGCCTTTCGTGTATTAGAAGAAGTACCAATTTTAGAAAATGCCATTAGAATGCCGACAGATTTCATCAAAAAGAAAGCGAGGTAATAAGAAATGGCAAATACAATTGAGCAATTTATTTTGGCTGTGGCCACAACAAATAAGGAGCGAGTGATTGGAGGAACGGCGGTTTTTTTCTGTGAAAACAAGGAAGAGCTTGATATGTATGCGATGAATTTAGAGGCCATTCTAGACGGAATTGCGCACGGCATCGGAGAAGATCTTTACTTGATTGTCAAACATTTTTAAGTTATTCATTGTGGTCTGATTAAAAATTGATATAATATATAAGTTGAACCCTTCATGTTTGAAGGGTTTATTTCATAAAAAACTGAATGAAAATTTTAAATCCCGGTTGAAACATGATGATGAACATATTGAATCGCGGCTGGATTGAAAGGAAGGGTACTATGGGTAAACCTGTCGTAGCCATTGTTGGAAGGCCCAACGTTGGAAAATCTACAATTTTTAATCGAATCGCAGGCGAAAGAATATCGATTGTAGAAGACACACCTGGTGTAACAAGAGATCGAATCTATAGCTCTGCTGAATGGTTAAATTATGACTTTAATTTAATAGATACGGGTGGAATAGATATTGGAGATGAGCCTTTTTTGGCGCAAATTCGCCATCAGGCTGAGATTGCAATGGATGAGGCGGATGTCATCATCTTTATGGTCAATGGTAGAGATGGCGTGACATCTGCAGATGAAGAAGTCGCAAAAATTTTATATCGCACGAAAAAACCAGTCGTCCTTGCTGTCAATAAATTGGACAACCCTGAAATGAGAAGCAATGTTTATGACTTTTATGCACTTGGGTTTGGCGATCCGCATCCGATTTCGGGTACGCACGGACTAGGCTTAGGTGATTTGCTTGATGAAGTTGCAGAGCATTTTAAAAACTTGCCAGATACGCAGTATGATGAAGAAGTGGTGCAATTTTGCTTAATTGGTCGTCCGAATGTAGGGAAATCCTCTTTGGTCAATGCCATGCTCGGAGAAGAGCGTGTCATTGTAAGCAACATCGCGGGTACCACAAGAGATGCTGTAGATACAATGTTTACGTATAATCAGCGTGACTTTGTCATTGTGGATACAGCAGGTATGAGGAAAAAAGGAAAAGTGTATGAAACAACAGAGAAGTACAGTGTACTCCGTGCGTTAAAAGCCATTGATCGTTCTGATGTAGTCGCTGTTGTACTTGACGGTGAAGAGGGCATCATTGAGCAGGATAAACGTATTGCAGGCTATGCACATGAAGCTGGCAAAGCTGTTGTGATAATTGTGAACAAATGGGACGCTGTAGAAAAAGACGAACGCACCATGAAAGAATTTGAGCATAACATTCGTGAGCATTTTCAATTCCTTGACTATGCACCCGTCTTATTCATGTCTGCACTAACGAAAAAGAGAATCCATACATTAATGCCGTCAATCGTGACAGCAAGTGAAAATCATGAGATGCGTGTTCAAACGAATATTCTCAACGATATTATCATGGACGCAGTCGCGATGAATCCAACACCGACGCACAATGGACAGCGCCTGAGAATTTACTATGCGACACAGGTGGCCATTAAGCCGCCGTCCTTTGTTGTGTTTGTCAATGATCCAGAGTTGATGCACTTTTCGTATGAGCGTTTCCTAGAAAACCGTATCCGAGATGCTTTTGGTTTTGAGGGAACACCAATTAAAATATTTGCGAGAGCGAGAAAATAAAAAGGGTGAGCAGGATGAAGAAAATTTCAGTACTTGGAGCAGGAAGCTGGGGAACAGCTCTTGCGCTTGTATTAGCTGATAATCATCATGATGTACACATATGGGGACATAGACAAGAACTGATTGATCAAATCAATGAAAAACATGAAAATCTTGATTACTTGCCGAATGTCACACTACCATCGTCTATTAAGGCTACAACCGATATGAAGCAGGCATTAGAAGGCACAGATGCCATTATAGTGGCTGTTCCAACAAAAGCCATCCGTGAAGTATTGAAAAACGCAAATGAGTGGATCTCGTCTAAAGTGCCGTTTGTTCATGTGAGCAAAGGGATCGAACCAGATACGCTACTAAGAATTTCACAAATGATTGAAGAAGAAGTTCCAACAACAATTAGAGAAGCTGTCGTCGTATTATCAGGACCAAGTCATGCAGAAGAAGTAGGATTGCGTCATCCAACAACAGTGACCGTTTCTTCAGAAAAAGTAGAGGCCGCTCAATTTGTTCAAGATTTATTCATGAACAATCACTTTCGAGTGTACACAAACCCTGATGTCATTGGAGTAGAAATTGGCGGAGCGCTTAAAAACATCATTGCCCTTGCGGCAGGGATTACAGATGGTCTTGGTTATGGTGACAATGCCAAAGCGGCACTCATTACAAGAGGCCTGGCTGAAATCGCACGCCTTGGTACGAAAATGGGAGGGAACCCCCTTACATTTGCCGGTTTAACGGGTGTTGGAGATTTAATCGTGACATGCACAAGTGTCCATTCTCGAAACTGGCGCTGCGGGAATTTACTTGGTAAAGGCTATAAGCTCGAAGAAGTGTTAGAAGAAATGGGAATGGTTGTTGAAGGTGTCCGCACCACAAAAGGCGCATACCAACTGTCCAAAGAATACAATGTCAGCATGCCAATCACCGAAGCCTTGTTCCATGTCCTGTTTGAAGGGAAGAAAGTGGACGATGCTGTAGAATCTTTAATGGCTCGTGTCAAAACCCATGAAATGGAAGACCTTGTGAACATGTTTGAAAATCAGACAAAATAATGGATAGAAGACTGAACATAGGCATGTAGAGGATGCAAGATGGGGAAGACTTGCATAACATAGCAATGTAGTTTGAATAGAGCTTTGCCTCTACAGAATGTGGAAAAATAGTCGATCTGATGACTGAAGCGGAGTCCCCCTCTTTGCTTCAGTTTTTTTATACCCTTTTTTTGCGAATGATTGGAAAAAAGATTGATATTTCACTTATTTTTGGTTTAGAATGAAATATAAACGCTTACAATTTGTTCGTTATTAAGGGAGGACAGGCAGAATGAGTTTTGCTTTAATCAAGATGTGGTTTGCGCTTGGTTCAATGGGGCTCATGTTTTTAGCCGTAGTAACCATTTATTTCAGTAGGTTTAAGCTGAAAAGCCGATTTCTTAAAATAACAGCCTCGACCGTCGCTTACAGCTTGATGCTCATATCAGGTATCATTGTGTTTTTAGTTGTAATTAGCGGACCTGTCAATGAATAAAGAAAAAGGAAGAATGTGATGATTAAAGCAAAAGTCAGTATCATGTTGTTAACATTCATCCTACTTACAGGATGTCTTTATCCAGAGAATCGCAAAGTGGAAAACAGAGTGCCGTATGAGGAACAGCTCCAAAGTGTGCAGACAGCTATAGAAGATTTTCAAAAAGCCACAAACGGTCTTTTGCCAATTGAAACGAAAGAAGCAGATACACCAATCTTTCAGAAATATGTCATTGATTTCAAACGCTTGTCACCAAGATATCTACACGATGTACCGTCCACATCATTTGAAGGCGGGGGTGAATATATCTATGTTCTGACAGACGTCGAGAAAAAACCAACAGTGAAACTGCTAGACGTAAAAATGACGCAGACCATCAGTGAATTGCGACTGAAAATCAAAATATATCAAGATGAACATACATATCCGCCGTACGGCAAAGTCGTGTCCAAAGATTTATATACCTTAAATGAAAAAAAACTAGGGCTGAAAACACCACCAGTTGTGACGAGCCCTGTCACGGGGAACTCCCTCCCATTACTGATTTCATCAAATGGTGAAATCTATGTTGACTATCGCAGTGATTTTGCTCATATTTTGGAAAAAATAAAACAAAAGCCGAAAACAGGCGAAAACATTCAAGATGTATATTGGCAGGAAACCCCGTTTGTGCCTGCGTTTTCTGTACCATATACAATCAACAAAAAAGGTGAGCCTGCTTTTTTAGAAAAAAAGACGTCATAAACAAGAATGAACCTTTTTCCTCTGCATATAAATGAGGAGAAAGGTTTTTTTATGGCTAAACATACTCTCAAAACAAAAAAGGTGTCATATTCAAATAGGACAACGTCATACACATATATTGTCCTGACACCTTTCAAGCACAGTTTGATTGAAGAATAGAGTATTTATTTGAAAACGAGGATAGCAAGTCCGGGAGGGGATCACTTGGAAAAAGTCGATATTTTCAAGGATATCGCTGAACGAACAGGAGGCGATATATATTTAGGGGTCGTTGGAGCTGTTCGTACAGGGAAATCTACGTTTATTAAAAAGTTTATGGAGCTCGTGGTGCTCCCGAATATCAATAATGAGGCTGATCGTGCAAGAGCGCAGGATGAATTGCCGCAAAGTGCAGCAGGAAAAACGATTATGACCACTGAGCCGAAATTTGTGCCAAATCAAGCGGCATCTATTCACGTCAGTGATGGTCTTGATGTAAACATTAGGCTCGTCGATTGTGTAGGATACACAGTCCCTGGTGCACGTGGATATGAAGATGAAAATGGTCCGAGGATGATCAATACACCTTGGTATGAGGAACCGATCCCATTTCATGAAGCAGCGGAAATTGGCACACGGAAGGTCATTCAAGAGCACTCGACAATTGGCGTTGTGATCACAACAGACGGGTCGATTGGAGAAATACCCAGACATGACTATATTGAATCAGAAGAACGTGTGATTGACGAATTGAAAGAAGTTGGCAAACCGTTTATCATGGTGATCAACTCTGTGAGACCATATCATCCTGAAACTGAATCATTGCGTCAGGAACTAAGCCAAAAATATGATATTCCTGTACTCGCCATGAGCGTGGAAAGTATGAGAGAACAAGACGTCCTTAGTGTCCTTCGTGAAGCATTATATGAATTCCCGGTACTAGAGGTGAATGTGAACCTGCCAAGCTGGGTCATGGTGTTAAAAGAAGATCATTGGTTAAGAGAGAGCTATCAGGATTCAGTCAAAGAAACAGTGAAAGACATTAAAAGATTAAGAGATGTGGATCGTGTCGTTGGTCAATTCAGCGAATTTGACTTTATTGAAAGAGCAGGCTTAGCTGGTATTGAAATGGGGCAAGGAATTGCAGAAATTGACCTCTATGCGCCAGATGATTTATATGATCATATTTTAAAAGAAGTGGTTGGAGTAGAAATTAGGGGCAAAGACCATCTTCTCGAGCTAATGCAAGATTTTGCTCATGCGAAAACAGAATATGATCAAGTATCTGATGCATTAAAAATGGTGAAACAAACCGGCTATGGGATCGCGGCTCCAGCACTGTCAGACATGAGCTTGGATGAGCCAGAAATCATTAGGCAAGGGTCAAGATTCGGCGTAAGGCTCAAAGCCGTTGCTCCATCGATTCATATGATTAAAGTCGATGTAGAAAGCGAATTTGCCCCGATCATCGGCACGGAAAAACAAAGTGAAGAGCTCGTTCGCTACTTAATGCAAGACTTTGAGGATGACCCGCTTTCGATTTGGAATTCAGATATATTTGGACGTTCCCTCAGCTCCCTTGTGCGAGAGGGCATTCAAGCCAAATTGTCACTCATGCCAGAAAATGCAAGGTATAAACTGAAGGAAACGCTTGAAAGAATCATTAACGAAGGATCAGGCGGGCTGATCGCGATTATATTATAAGATGTGAGACCTCTCATTGACAGGGGTCTTTTTTTGTGAATAAAAGTCAGTCATAAAAAGACAATTGGATAAAGTTTAGTCAGATTCAACTAAAATTAGGAATATTCGTTCGCAAAAGTGCCCTAAATCCTTGACGAATAAGGATTCTTCGCTTTAAAATGCTTGATATGGTATTTCATATGTGTTAATCTACTTACAGAAAATCTTCACTTTGTTGGACAAACATTCCTTCAACGAAGGTTTTCTACATGAAAGCCATGAATAACGCTTTCTAGACGCTCTTTTTTCAAAAAAAAGTGTATAGAAAGAAGTTGAATTGTGAAGTAATGATAACAATCTACTGAATGCATTTTTTTGGGAGGAGGTGAAAGGCATGAATAAGACAGAACTTATTAACGCGGTTGCTGAAGCAAGCGAGTTATCTAAAAAAGACGCGACAAAAGCAGTTGATTCTGTTTTTGATACAATTTTAGATGCACTTAAAAATGGTGACAAAATCCAACTAATTGGTTTTGGTAACTTTGAAGTACGTGAGCGTTCCGCTCGTAAAGGACGTAACCCACAAACTGGTGCAGAGATCGAAATCCCTGCAAGCAAAGTACCTGCTTTCAAACCAGGTAAAGCACTTAAAGACGCGGTGGCAGGTAAATAATCGTTATGTGTAATGATCCTGATCTAGGAGTTATACATATACAGTTTCACACTGGTCTAGAAAAGCCCCTTTGATAAGGGGCTTTTCCTTTTGAATCAAAAGGTTCGTTTAGAACGCTCTCCTTTGCTTTTAGGATCTGAAGTGTGCTAGAATCTGAATGAAATGTAATCGCCTTTGGAGGATATAATACATGAGTGAAATAAATAAAGAATTAATAGAACATGCTGTACGCGATATATTAAAAGCAATCGGAGAAGATCCAGATCGTGAAGGACTTCTCGATACACCGAAACGAGTAGCAAAAATGTATGAAGAAGTGTTTTCAGGCTTAAATGAAGATCCAAAAGAACATTTTAAAACCATTTTTGGTGAAGATCATGAAGAACTCGTCCTTGTAAAAGATATTGCTTTCCATTCAATGTGTGAACACCACCTTGTCCCTTTCTATGGTAAAGCCCATATAGCTTATATTCCGCGTGGTGGTAAAGTAACGGGACTAAGTAAACTTGCAAGAGCTGTAGAAGCAGTAGCCAAGCGACCACAGCTGCAAGAACGTATCACATCAACCATCGCAGATAGTATGGTGGAAACACTAGATCCGCATGGTGTGATGATTGTGGTTGAAGCAGAGCATATGTGTATGACAATGCGCGGCGTGAAAAAGCCAGGCGCTAAAACGGTCACATCGGCAGTGCGCGGCACATTTGCGAAAGATGCGGCGGCAAGAGCAGAAGTGCTTTCCTTTATTAAAAACGACTAATCAATAGATGGAAGGTGAAGAGATTGAGTGAAAATAAAGCATCTGATTTTGTGGTGATTAAAGCCATTGATAATGGCGTGAACGTAATCGGCTTAACAAGAGGCTCTGATACAAGATTTCACCATTCCGAAAAACTCGATAAAGGTGAAGTGATTATCGCACAATTCACCGAGCATACGTCAGCGATCAAAGTAAGAGGCGATGCGGTTATCCAAACATGCTTCGGCGAAATTCAAAGCGAGGCAAAGAAATAAATCACGAGTGTACACTTGATAGCATAAAAGTAAGAGCTGATATGGTATAATAAATCTCTAAACAATGTGCAGGACTACATATGAAACTGTAATTTTTGGGACAAGGGTGATATCTTTGCAAGACATCTACGGAATATTATCGAATTTAAATATAAAATTAAACAAAAAGCTTTCTCATCCTTATTTGGCAAAGCATTTGCGGGCGCCACTCATTGATGAAGATAAGCTCCTTCTTTTTCATGCAATGTTTGATGAAGCTCAAATTGAAGCAGAGAAAAAAGAAAATTATATTTTAACGGCGATGCTTGTGCAAATTGCCCTTGATACCCATGACGAAGTCACAACTGCTGCAGCTATTAAACAAGACGAATTCAAAAATCGTCAGCTCACCATCCTGGCAGGAGACTATTTTAGCGGTCTCTATTATTCTCTTCTCTCAGACATGAAAGACATTTACATGATCCGCACACTCGCTACGGCGATCAAAGAGATCAATGAACATAAAATCAGACTGTATGATCGGTCCATTCAAGATGCATCGCTCTTTTACAAAAGTGTTTCGACTGTGGAATCAGCGCTATTCCAAAGAGTTTCTGAGCATTTTCAGTTGACCCATTGGAATGAGATTGCAAGTCGTTTTCTTGTGTATAAACGTTTTATGAAACAAGCAGAAGACGACAAACATTTAAAACTTTTTTTGAACGATAGCTATACGGACGCCTATACATGTTTTGACAACTTTGAGAATGAAGGCTATGAGCAAGCCAAACAGCCAATCAAGGAGCACCTTGCTTCATCTCCGGTCGTTCAAAAAGAGCTATTAAATCGCTTGGATCATATCAAAAATGAGCCTGCGTACCATCAGAAAGTGGAAGAAGGGTAAGTCATGCAGCAATCAAAAGAACAGCGAGTACACGGTGTATTTGAAAAAATTTATAAAAACTATGATCAAATGAACTCTGTCATCAGTTTTAAGCAGCACAAAAAATGGCGCGATAAAACAATGAAGCTCATGAATGTTCAAAAAGGTGCAAAAGCTTTAGATGTTTGCTGCGGAACAGCCGATTGGACCATTGCACTGGCAGAGGCTACCGGGGAGCAAGGTGAGGTCAAAGGGCTTGATTTTAGTAAAAATATGCTAAGTGTTGGAGAAACGAAAGTGAAGTCAGGTGGCTACAGTCAAATTGCATTGCTCCACGGCAATGCAATGGAGCTTCCCTTTGAGGATCACTCATTTGATTACGTAACGATCGGTTTTGGTCTTCGTAATGTTCCTGATTACTTAACCGTATTAAAAGAAATGACAAGAGTAGTTAAACCTGGCGGAATGGTAGTATGTCTTGAAACATCACAACCTGAAATGATTGGGTTTAAACAAGGGTATTATGTCTATTTCAAATATATTATGCCGATCTTTGGAAAGCTCTTTGCCAAAAGCTATCAGGAGTATTCATGGCTTCAAGAGTCCGCCAAAACGTTCCCTGGCATGAAAGAGCTGGCTGCGCTTTTCGAAGAAGCAGGTTTGTCTGATGTCTCCTATCATCCATTTACAGGTGGAGTAGCAGCAACACATATCGGAAAGAAGCTTTGAATAAACGATATTTGGGTGAAAATAATGAAACTAAAAGCAATGATTTCTTTTTTAAATCATGATATCGATATAATTGAAAAAGAGCTTGAACTAACAGTTCGCTCTGATTATGCATTATTAAGTGAAGCAGGTCTTCATTTGCTGCAAGCGGGCGGAAAACGAATCCGCCCCGTTTTTGTTCTCCTGTCAGGCATGTTTGGCGACTATGATATCAATAAAATTAAGTATGTAGCCGTGGCACTGGAATTGATTCATATGGCATCACTTGTTCATGACGATGTTATTGATGATGCAGAACTAAGAAGAGGTAAACCAACGATTAAAGCAAAATGGGATAACCGGATTGCCATGTATACAGGGGATTATTTATTTGCGAGATCACTTGAATACATGACGAAAATCAATCAACCCATGGCACATGAAATTTTGTCAAAAATGGTGGTCGAGCTCTGTCTCGGTGAAATAGAGCAAGTAAAAGACAAATACAATATGGATCAAAATCTCCGTACATATTTAAGAAGAATCAAGCGCAAGACAGCATTGCTGATTGCAGGGAGCTGTCAATTAGGTGCCATTGCAGCAGGTACTGATGAGAAGACACATAAAGCCCTCTACTGGTTTGGGTACTATGTCGGTATGTCTTATCAGATCATTGATGATGTTCTAGACTTTACATCAACTGAGGAAGAACTGGGCAAGCCTGTAGGCGGGGATCTTTTACAAGGAAATGTGACCCTTCCAGTCCTATATGCTCTGAAAAACCCATTACTAGAAGGTCAATTGAAATTGATTAATAGTGAAACAACGGAAAAACAATTAATGCCTGTGATTGAAGCCCTCAAACAAACAGATGCCATTGATCGTTCCATTCGTGTGAGTGAAATGTATTTGAAAAAAGCATTCGAGCAGCTAGATCAGCTTCCGCGTGGACGGGCTAAGACATCTTTGGCCTCTATCGCCAAATATATTGGTAAACGAAAATTCTAATCAACTCCGTGTTGATTGGTTTTTTTGTGAAATTTTTTGTCAAAAATTGATTATTATAAAAAATAATGATACGATCACTTTGTAGCAATGTAAGCCTATACATACATAACGACGGGGTGGGAAACGTATATGGACAAAACTTTTCTTATGGTGAAACCTGATGGGGTTGAAAGGCAATTAATCGGTGAAATTGTGTCAAGATTCGAAAAAAAGGGGCTTCAGCTTGTTGGAGCAAAACTAATGAAGATTCCAAAAGAAGTTGCAGAAACACATTATGGAGAACATAAGGAAAAACCTTTTTTCGGGGAACTGGTTTCCTTTATCACGTCAGGGCCTGTTTTTGCCATGGTATGGCAAGGTGAGCAAGCAGTTGATGTGACAAGACAGATGATTGGGAAAACAAACCCAAAAGAAGCGCTACCAGGCACGATAAGAGGAGATTATGGATTAACGGTTGGAAAGAACATCATCCATGGATCAGACTCGCCTGAGAGTGCTGAAAGAGAAATTAATCTTTTCTTTCAGCAAGAAGAGCTTACAAACTGGGATCAAACCATCTCCAGCTGGATTTATTAATTCATCAAGCCAAGGTGTTCATCTAGAGAACACTTTGGCTTTTTTATATCGATATTTTTCTATTCATAAATTTCGCACGAGATGATACAAATTTTTGATAAAAACAGCTATACTAAGACAAAGATAGATGAGACAGGAGAGGACATTTGATGGATCAATATCAAGTATTTGTAGAAAAATGGAAAAAACTCACCGGGGTTGACTTGAATTTATATAAAGAAGCACAGATGAAAAGAAGGTTATCATCCCTTTATGATAAAAAAGGCTATAAAGATTTTGAAGCATTTGCCATTGCTCTTGAAAAAGATCGAGCGCTTTTAGAAGAAACGATGGACCGAATGACAATTAATGTGTCAGAATTTTACCGAAATTATCAAAGGTGGGAAGTACTTGATCAAAAAATACTTCCCCTTCTTTCAAAAAACGGTGGAAACTTAAAGATATGGAGTGCAGCTTGTTCTACAGGAGAAGAGCCATATACTCTTTCTATGCTGCTATCAAGCCATCCCCTTGTGAAAGACTTCCAAATCATTGCGACAGACATTGATGATAAAGTCTTGCAAGCGGCTCAAAAAGGAAGTTATCACGAACGTTCCTTACAAGAAGTGCCTGAAAATATCAAACAAAAGTATTTTACAAAAGGAGATTCATCATACTACACAGTCAAAGATGAGGTTCGAAAACACATTCAATTTAAGAAGCATAACCTTTTAGCAGATCCATATGAAAAACAGCTTGATCTCATCGTTTGCCGAAATGTGCTCATTTATTTCACAGAAGAGGCAAAAGAAGAGATTTACTTGAAAATGAGTAACAGTTTAAAACAAAATGGGGTTTTATTTGTTGGTTCCACAGAACAGATCTTCCACCCAGAAAAGTTTGGCTTGACGTCTGCTGATACTTTCTTTTATCAAAAAAAGTAATCTAGCTGACTTTTTACTAGCAAATGTGTTATTATAGTTTTACTTAAAAGCGTTAATGCGATGAAGGGAGATTGAGTCATGAGGTACTTAACAGCAGGTGAATCACATGGTCCACAATTGACTACGATTATTGAAGGAGTTCCAGCAGGACTTTACATAGAGCAGGATGACATCAATAATGAATTGGCTAGAAGACAAAAAGGTCATGGTCGCGGAAGAAGAATGCAGATTGAAAAAGACCAAGCCCAAGTATTAAGTGGTGTTCGCCACGGCAAAACACTAGGGTCTCCGATCACACTTGTCGTTGAAAACAATGATTGGAAACACTGGACGAAGGTGATGGGAGCAGAACCTATTACCGAAGAAGAAGAAAGCGAAATGAAACGTCAAATCTCTCGTCCTAGACCAGGGCATGCGGATTTAAATGGTGCCATTAAATATGATCACCGTGATATGCGGAATGTACTAGAACGCTCTTCAGCTCGTGAAACAACTGTTCGGGTAGCAGCAGGTGCAGTAGCGAAGCAAATTTTGGCTCATCTTGGGATAAAAGTAGCTGGTCATGTCCTTGAAATTGGTGGGGTAAAAGCAACGAATACCTCATACGAATCTATTGAAGATTTGCAAGAGGTAACGGAAGAATCACCTGTCCGCTGCTATGACAGTCAAGCAGGTCAAAAAATGATGGATGCCATTGACGAGGCTAAGAAAAATGGCGACTCAATTGGCGGCATTGTAGAAGTGGTCGTTGAAGGTATGCCAGTCGGGGTTGGAAGTTATGTTCATTATGACCGCAAACTGGACAGTAAGCTTGCTGGTGCTGTACTCAGCATCAATGCGTTTAAAGGTGTGGAATTTGGGATTGGATTCGAGGCAGCTTCTAAAAATGGAAGCGAGGTTCATGACGAAATCATTTGGGATGAAAAAAAAGGATACACGAGAAAAACGAATCGACTAGGCGGTCTTGAAGGCGGTATGACAACGGGGATGCCAATTGTCGTAAGAGGTGTCATGAAACCAATTCCAACACTTTATAAACCCCTGCAAAGCGTTGACATTGAAACGAAAGAACCTTTCTCAGCTAGCATTGAACGGTCAGACAGCTGTGCTGTACCAGCGGCAAGTGTTGTTGCAGAAGCTGTAGTTGCTTGGGAAATTGCCAACGCAGTTGTCGAGCAGTTTGGTCTTGATCAAATCGATCGTATTAAAGAGAATGTTGAAAAAATGCGTCAGCTTCAGAGGGAGTTTTAATGAAAACACTGGAAGTTAAGACGTCTTCAACCACTTATCCCGTATATATCGGTGATGGGATTAGACAGAATATCGTAGACTTGATGACTTCCACTGGGCGCTCTTATACCAAACTCTTGATCGTCACAGATTCAGCCGTTGATGCCATTTACGGTGATGAAATGGTTCGATTACTTGAACAGACATGGTCTGTGCAAAAGGTGGTTGTGCCAAACGGAGAGCAATCAAAATCCTTTGCACAGTTTGAACATATTCATACGAAAGCCATTCAATTTCAGCTGGACCGCTCCTCCTGCATCATTGCACTAGGAGGAGGCGTGATAGGAGACTTGGCTGGTTTTGCTGCAGCCACTTATATGAGAGGGATTGATTTTATTCAAGTACCGACCACCTTGCTAGCACATGACAGTGCAGTTGGTGGCAAAACAGGAATCAATCACCCGCTCGGTAAAAATTTGATTGGTGCGTTTCATCAGCCAAGAGCTGTGATTTATGATACAAGTATGCTAGAGACATTGTCTAATATAGAGCTGAGATCGGGTTTTGCTGAGGTCATCAAACATGCGCTCATTTCAAGTGAAGACTTTTTAACAGAGCTGATGACCATCCGTTCACTACCAGAATTATCAAAAGATGAACTAGCACATATGCTGTATCAAGGGATTCAAGTAAAAGCATCTATTGTCCAAGAGGATGAAAAAGAACAAGGCGTTCGTGCATTCTTAAATCTCGGTCATACACTTGGTCATGCGATCGAAGCAGAATATGGATATGGAGCGATCACTCATGGAGATGCGATTGCAATTGGTATGCAGTTTGCTTTATACGTGAGCGAAAAGAGGCTTGGCTTGAGCCTCAATCGTTCAGATCTAAAAGAGTGGATGAAAGGACTTGGATTCCCAGTACAAGTCAGACAAGATATATCAACACATGTATTTGTTGACCGAATGATTGGTGACAAAAAGGCACGAGGAGGAAACGTTCAATTTGTGTTATTAAAACAAGTTGGAGATGTGACCTTGCAATCATTCACAAAGGAAGAATTATATCACTGGCTCGAAGAATGGAAACGTGAGGAGGGATGTCTATGATGTTTCGCGGGATACGTGGGGCTACAACTGTAACAGAAGATACAGAAACAGAAGTGTTAAATAAAACGAAACAACTTTTAGAAACGATCATTTCAAAAAACCAAGTAGATCCAGAACGTGTCGTGCAGATTTTAATTTCTGCTACACAAGATATTCACTCCGTTTTCCCAGCAAAAGCGCTTCGTCAGTTCGATGGCTGGACCTATGTTCCTGTCACATGTATGCAGGAGCTTGACATCAATGGAGGGCTACAACATTGCATTCGGGTGTTAATGACCGTCCAAACGGATACGAAGCAAGAAGACATACAGCACGTTTATTTGGAAGAAGCGGTGACGCTCCGCCCTGATTTACAGTTGACAAAAAACACAGAATTATAATACAATATGAACAGCCGAAGTTTACACACAGGTGTAAACGGCAAATGCAAGCTAAGAGAAGATGAGAATGAGACTAGGGTAGTTGAGATGAGTAGAGTTGAGCAGAGATACGATACTTCTATTTATTCATACTGCCTAAAAGAGGAATCCTCTTTTAGGCTTATTTCGTATACTCAAACAAACAGACCCCTAATTTTCCCCCTCATTCTCCTTAATACCATTTAAGGAGTGTGCCTATGAAATCCCAATCAAATCTGACCGAATTTTTAAAGGACAGTGAGTCCTACAAAACCATCCCTATTGTTAAAACAATTACAGTCGATACGCTCTCACCTATTCAAATTGTGGAGAAGCTCAAACAGGACATCGTGTACCTGCTAGAAAGTAAAGATGAATCCTCAAGTTGGTCGAGATATTCTTTCATCGGATTACATCCATTCTTAACTTTACATGAAGAACAGCAACAATACATTGCACGAGACGCTACGGGGCAGGAAGTGATGCGCCAGAAAGAATTAAAGGATTTACTGGATTGGATGAAAACCCAATATCAAATAAAGACGCCAGATATTGACATTCCATTTACAGGCGGAGCAGTAGGTTACTTAAGCTATGATCTCATTCCAAGCATTGAACCATCTGTGAAGCCTCATCCGAATGCTTCGGCGTCAGATAACTGCACATTATTTGTCTGTGAAACGATGATTGCATTTGACCATGAAACGAACCATGTCCATTTTATTCAATATTCACAACTGACAGGAAACGAAACAGAGAACGAAATCATACAAGCATACAAGAATAGCCATGAGCAATTAGAACGCATGATTCAACAGCTGCACACGCAGATTAACATGAAAGAACTTATTTTATCAGGAGATATGAGCGAACCGCCATCCTTCGAAAAAGTGACGTCAACGTATGAAAAAGCTCAATTTTTAAACGATGTCGAAAAAATAAAGAAATACATTCGAGCAGGGGATATCTTCCAAGGTGTACTCTCACAGCGTTTTGATATACCAGTAACCGTGAGTTCATTTGAATTATATCGTGTGCTTCGGATCGTGAATCCTTCGCCATATATGTATTTTATGAAACTAAAAGATCGTGAGTTAGTTGGGAGCTCGCCAGAACGATTAATACATGCGAAAAATGGACATTTAGAAATTCACCCAATCGCAGGGACAAGAAGGCGAGGAACAACCAAAGAAGAAGATGCAGCTCTTGCAAAAGAATTACTAGAAGATGAAAAAGAAAAAGCAGAGCACTACATGTTAGTGGATCTTGCTAGGAATGATGTAGGACGCGTCGCGACATATGGCAGTGTATCAGTTCCGACCTTTACAAAAGTAGTAAACTTTTCACACGTCATGCACATCATCTCTATTGTAACGGGACAGTTGAAGCAAGATACCCACCCAGTGGATGCATTAATGTCTGCCTTTCCAGCAGGCACATTAACAGGCGCACCTAAAATTAGGGCCATGCAATTATTAAATGAAATGGAGCCTGAGCCAAGAGAAACCTATGGTGGTTGTATCGCCTATATTGGGTTTGACGGCAATATTGATTCCTGCATCACCATTCGGACCATGAGTGTCAAAGATCAGACGGCCTCCATACAAGCAGGTGCTGGTATTGTCGCTGACTCTGTTCCTGAAAATGAATGGGAAGAGACCTGTAACAAAGCAGGCGCATTGCTCAAAGCCATTCAGCTCGCTGAACATATTTTCTCAGAGAAGGAGAGTGTGCAAGATGAATCAACGACTATCAGCTCTTGTTAACGGGAGTTTTTTAACAGAAAATGAAGCAAACGAGCTGATGCATGATATGATCAGTGGCTCTTTAACAGATGCCGAAGTCGCTGCAAGTCTATCAATCTTAGCGCATAGGGGAGAAACGGCTGAAGAGATGACAGGCTTTGTGAAAGCAATGAGAGAGAATGCAGGGCCTATGGAGGGACCACTTGACGTTGTTGATACGTGCGGGACTGGAGGAGATGGCTTGTCGACATTTAATATTTCGACAGCGGCTGCTATAGTAGCCTCCGCTGCTGGTGCGAAAATAGCCAAACATGGAAATCGTTCCGTTTCCTCTAAAAGCGGAAGTGCTGATGTGCTAGAACACCTTGGGATTCACATTCAGTCCACACCTGAAGAAACGAGAAGACAAATTCAGCAGAAAAACATGGGCTTTTTATTTGCTCCTCTGTATCATTCATCAATGAAGCAAGTGGCAACAGTTCGCAAGCAGCTTGGGTTTCGCACAGTATTCAATTTATTAGGCCCGCTTTGCCATCCGATGCAAGCCAAAAAACAAATGATCGGTGTTTATTCAAAGGAAAAGGCGAAATTAATGGCAAAAGCCCTTGCCCCTCTAGAGCCTGAACATGTTCTGTTCGTTTGTGGAGAAGACGGGTTAGATGAATTAACAATTACAGCCAATTCGTATGTGATTGAACTGAAAAAACAGGTGATGACAGAGTATACGCTAAACCCAGAAGACTTTGGATTGAAAAAAGGCCGATTATCTGACATACAGGTGAATTCACCAAAAGAGAGCGCCAAACTTATTCAGAATATATTGAATCATCAAACAGAGGAAGCCCCTCTTCATATCACTGCCCTAAATGCAGGAGCTGCTTTATACATCGCAGGAAAGTCAGAAAGCTTGATGGCAGGAACATTCAAAGCGCTAGAAACCATTAAAAACGGCTCGGCCAAAGAACAATTAGCCCGTTTAAAACAAGCATCGAAAGAGGGAGAAATTTATGCTAAACAAAATTATTGCTCATAAAAAGGAACATGTAAAAACACTAGAATTACCGGTAGATGGAAACTATGAGAGGCGGTCATTTAAAGATGCACTTGTTCAGCCTCATCGATCCATTGGTCTTATTGCTGAGGTCAAAAAAGCGTCCCCATCCAAAGGGGTCATTCAGCCGAACTTTGATCCATTACAGACAGCAAAAGCATATGAAGCATCAAAAGCCGATTGTTTATCTGTTTTAACCGATGAACCATTTTTTCAAGGAAAAAACGAGTATTTGTCCCTTATCAAAGAGCACGTATCATGTCCGATTTTAAGAAAAGATTTCATTATTGATTCGATACAAGTAGAAGAGTCAAAACGTATCGGGGCTGACGCCATTTTATTAATTGGAGAAGTACTAGAACCGAAGAAGTTGTATGAACTGTATATAGAAGCAAAAGAAAAAGGGCTTGATGTCCTTGTGGAAGTTCATGCAGCAGATACTTTGGCTAACATCTTAAACTTGTTTACGCCAGAGATCATCGGAGTGAATAACCGGAATTTAAAGACGTTTAACACAACTGTCGAACAAACAAAAGAAATTGCGCCGCTTGTGCCAAAGGACGTATTACTAGTTAGTGAAAGCGGTATTCAGACATTCGATGATCTCACCTTTGTGAAGGATCATGGTGCGCGAGCTGTTCTTGTAGGGGAATCTTTAATGAGAGAACAATCACAGGAAAAAGCCGTCATGACATTGTTTGGAGAATGAATATGGCGATACCTTATGTAAAATATTGCGGCGCTTCATCCCAAGAGGATGTCCAGTGCATGTCGCAATCTCGAGCGGATGCCATAGGTTTTATTTTTGCGCCAAGTAAAAGACAAGTGAATCCAGACCATGTGAAACAATGGCTAAAACAAACAAAATGCAACAAAGATGTGGTTGGTGTGTTTGTGAACGAAAGCAGTGAGACAGTCTGTGAGATTACAAGGCTCATTCCATTAGATATCGTCCAGCTTCACGGAGATGAAACAACAGAAGAAGCCAAAATCATCAAGCAACAAACAGGGGCTACAGTGTGGAAAGTGTTTCATCACGAGCCTGATCTACGAGAAATGCTTGAACGCATGACAGAATTTGCGCCTTTTGTAGATGGCTTTCTCATCGATGCCAAAGGAAAAGGAGCAAGAGGCGGGACGGGAACTTCTTTTGCATGGGAGGCGGTGCCTTCATACGTACAGCATGCAAAGCGCCTATCCAAGACTTGCGTCATTGCAGGCGGAGTGACACCAGCATCTATCAACGAGCTCCTTGCCTATGGTCCAGAAGCCATCGACCTATCAAGCGGTATTGAAGAAAACGGAAAGAAAAGCAGATCTAAGATCAAAGCACTTGAAGAAAGGATGTTAAACGATGTTCACATATCCAAATGAGATGGGCAGATATGGAGAATTTGGCGGCAAATTTGTGCCAGAAACGCTTATGCACCCACTAGAAGAAATCGAAAAAGCATTTCGTGAATTAAAAGAAGATCGATCTTTTCAAAAGGAGTATATAGAGCTGTTACGAAACTATTCAGGCAGACCTACAGCACTCACATTTGCTGATCAATTAACAACATATCTTGGCGGAGCGAAAATCTATTTAAAAAGAGAAGATTTAAACCATACAGGTGCTCATAAAATAAACAATGCGCTTGGCCAAGCGCTGCTTGCGAAGAAAATGGGAAAATCAAATATCATTGCCGAAACAGGTGCAGGTCAACATGGTGTAGCAGCTGCGACCGTGGCTGCAAAGTTTGGATTAACCTGTACTGTATTTATGGGAAAAGAAGATGTGGAAAGACAATCATTAAATGTGTTCCGTATGAAACTGTTAGGAGCTAAGGTCATACCTGTTACAAGCGGTAACGGCACACTGAAAGATGCGACAAATGAAGCCATTCGTTATTGGGTGCAACATTGCAGCGATCATTTCTATATGATTGGTTCTGTTGTTGGACCTCATCCTTACCCTCAAATTGTCAGTGAATTCCAGCGGATGATCGGCGATGAGGCAAAAGCGCAGCTGCTGGAAAAAGAAGGTCAGCTTCCTCACAAAGTGATTGCATGTGTTGGTGGCGGAAGTAATGCCATTGGAATGTATCGTGCGTTTTTAGATGAAGATGTAGAGATCGTTGGGGTAGAAGCAGCCGGCAAAGGGATCGATACATCGCTACATGCAGCGACCATTACAAAAGGAACAAAAGGTGTGATTCATGGATCTTTGACGTATTTAATCCAAGATGAATTTGGTCAAATCATTGAGCCATATTCGATCTCTGCTGGATTGGACTATCCAGGAATTGGACCAGAACACGCCTACTTACATGCAAGCGGCCGGGTTCAGTATGTGAGTGCCACAGATCAAGAAGCACTGGATGCACTAAAATTGGTGACAGAAAAAGAAGGCATTTTACCAGCGATTGAATCAGCGCACGCTTTAGCCAAAGCGTTCGAGATTAGCCGAAATATGAATGAAGAGGAGATCGTTCTTGTTTGCCTGTCTGGAAGAGGCGATAAGGATGTGCATACATTAATGAATGTGCTTGAAAGTGAGGAAAAAACAAAATGATCACATTTCAATTAGAGAAAGATGAGAAATTATTCATCCCATTTATGACGGCAGGAGATCCGACTGAAGACTTGACAATCGATTTAGCCATCTCACTTCAAGCAGCTGGTGCACATGCAATAGAATTAGGTGTTCCTTATTCCGATCCGTTAGCAGACGGACCTGTCATTCAAAGAGCCTCAAAAAGAGCGTTACAACATGGCATGAATATCGTAAAAGGGATAGAATTAGCAGGTAGGATGAAAAAAAACGGTGTGAAAATTCCTGTCATTCTATTTACGTATTATAATCCTGTGTTACAATTAGACAAAGAATACTTTTTCGCTTTACTGCGCAAAAATCATATTTCAGGACTCCTAATACCGGACTTGCCGTTTGAAGAGAGCAGCGAGCTACAAAAGAATTGTCAAACACATGACATTTCATATATATCGCTCGTTGCACCAACAAGCGAAGAGCGATTAGGAAAAATTGTAGAGCAGGCAAAAGGTTTTGTGTACTGTGTTTCATCTCTTGGTGTGACAGGTGTCAGACAATCTTTTGACGCCTCCATTTCTGATTTTATTCAACAAGTAAAACAGCTCAGTCAAATCCCTGTAGCAGTTGGTTTTGGCATTTCAACTAGAGAACAAGTAGAGTCAATGAATAAAATCAGTGACGGTGTTGTTGTTGGTAGTGCGCTTGTGAAAAAGATTGAAGAGCTTCAAGACCAATTATTATCAAGCGAGACACGCCAAGAAGCCTTAAGAGAATTCGAAACATATGCAAAAACTTTTAGTCCCCTCTATTCATTCAAATGAGGTGAAACATTTTGCAAATCAAGGATCAATTAAAACAGCTAAAACCATATCAACCCGGAAAACCAATTGAAGAGGTCAAAAAAGAATATCAATTAGACAAAATTGTGAAACTGGCTTCAAATGAGAACCCTTTTGGATGTTCATCACAGGCAAAAGAAGCCATACAAGCTGAGCTTGATCAATTAGCCATTTATCCTGATGGATACAGCGCCATTTTAAGAACTGAACTTGCTGAATTCCTTCATGTTAGTGAAAAACAATTAATATTCGGGAATGGTTCTGATGAACTTGTACAAATCATCGCTCGAGCATTCCTTGACCAACATACAAATACCGTTATCCCATCTCCATCTTTTCCGCAATATCGTCACAATGCAGTGATAGAACATACGGATATTCGAGAAGTGCCACTTTTAGAAGGTGGAGCCCATGATTTACAAGGGATGCTAGATGCAATTGATGAAAACACGAAGGTTGTATGGGTCTGTAATCCCAACAATCCAACAGGTAACCATATACCAGAAAAAGAGCTTGTGGCATTTTTAGATCAAGTACCAGCTCACGTGCTAGTCGTATTAGATGAAGCATATTTTGAATATGTTCGAGCAGAAGACTTTCCAAATAGTTTATCGCTATTGAATACTTATCAAAATATCATTGTCTTACGTACGTTCTCTAAAGCGTATGGACTTGCGGCACTTCGCGTTGGGTATGGGGTGGCGTCAGAGGAACTGATTACGGCCATTGAACCAACAAGAGAACCATTCAATACTAGTCGTATTGCTCAGGCAGCTGCGCGCGCAGCCATTAAAGATCAAGACTTTATTCAATCGTGCAGACAAAAAAATGAGGCGGGTCTAAAGCAATACCAAACATTTGCTGACCGTTTCGGGTTATATATCTACCCGTCTCAAACCAACTTTGTGCTAATTGATTTTAAAAGAGATGCAGATGAACTGTTCAATGCATTATTGAAAAAAGGCTATATTGTTCGTTCCGGTAAAGCGCTTGGTTTTCCAACATCTTTGCGTATCACTGTTGGAACAAAAGAGCAAAATGAAGAAATCCTAAGTACGCTTGCCGATTTACTAGAAGGCATTCGTGCATAGTATAACAACGAAGTCATATCCTGTTTGTGGATATGGCTTTCATTGTACCGATTCAACATACATATAAGCTTGAGAAATGGCTTGTTTAATTTTTGTGAAAAATCAGGTGATGAACATGAACGAAGCAAACGAAACAATATTAATTGCTGGACTCGGTTTAATTGGTGGTTCAATTGCACTGTCGATTAAAAAGGAATTCCCACATAAAAAAATTATAGGCTACGATGTTTCAAATGATCAGACGGTAGCTGCTACTAAACTTGGTATTATAGATGAAACAGCAGCTACTTTTATGGACGGCTTAAATAAATCGGCAACGATTATTTTAGCTACACCTGTACAGCAAACTGTGAAGATGCTAAGTGAGATTGCCGCCTCTGGTATTGAAAGGGAGCTAACGATTACGGATGTTGGTAGCACGAAGCAAAAGGTCGTCGATTTTGCTGAAAACACCTTGCCGTCTCACTATCAATTTATTGGTGGACATCCAATGGCTGGCTCTCATAAATCAGGTGTGATTGCTGCAAAAGACTTTTTATTTGAGAATGCATTTTATATTTTAACACCTGCAAAAACCACACATCGTGATGCCGTTGATCGTTTAAAGCACTTATTAAATGGGACAAATGCGCATTTTATCGAAATGACACCAGAAGAACATGATGCAGTGACAAGTGTCATTAGTCATTTTCCGCACATAGTAGCAGCAAGCCTTGTTCATCAAGCACACCATTTTGAAGAACAGTTTCCACATGTGAAGCGTTTTGCCGCTGGGGGCTTTCGTGATATCACACGAATTGCTTCAAGTAATCCTGCCATGTGGCGAGATATTCTTATCCACAACAAAAACAAAATTTTGGACCGTTTTCATGATTGGAAAAAAGAAATTGACCGCATTGAATCATTTGTGAAAAGTGAAGATGCTGAAAGTTTATTCTCTTATTTTCAAAATGCAAAGGAATATCGTGATGGTCTTCCTTTAAGAAAAAAAGGAGCGATTCCGGCTTTTTATGACCTGTATGTGGATATCCCGGATCATCCTGGTGTCATTTCAGAAATTACAGGGTATTTAGCGAGTGAAAACATCAGTATTACGAATATCCGAATTATTGAAACACGGGAAGACATTAACGGTATACTAAGAATTAGTTTTCAAACAGATGAAGACCGTAAGCGGGCAGAAATCTGTATAAAAAAACGAGCAAATTACGATACATTTTATGCTGACTGAGGTGACCAAAAATGAAAATTCATAAAAATGCTCCTATGAATGGAGTTATTCATATTCCGGGTGACAAATCCATTTCTCATAGATCAGTGATGTTTGGTGCAATTGCTGATGGGACCACAGTGGTGAAAAACTTTCTTCCTGGAGCAGACTGTTTAAGTACGATTGATTGTTTTAGAAAAATGGGTGTCGACATTCAGCAAAATGGGACCGATGTTGTCATTCATGGTAAGGGAATGACAGGGCTATTGGAGCCAACTGAAATTCTGGATGTGGGCAATTCTGGCACAACGATTCGGTTAATGATGGGAATTTTAGCTGGATGTGGGTTCCACAGTACCCTCATCGGTGACGAAAGTATTGCGAAAAGACCAATGAAGCGTGTGACTGTTCCGCTTAAACAATTTGGTGCTAGGATAGATGGTAGAGCAAATGGTGAATATACACCACTTTCTATTCGTGGAGGAAATTTAAGAGCCATTACTTATGATTCTCCGGTTGCGAGTGCACAAATTAAATCAGCTGTCCTTTTAGCTGGACTTCAAGCTGAAGGAACGACGACATTAACGGAACCACATAAATCAAGAGATCATACGGAAAGAATGCTTTCGATGTTTGGTGTATCGTTACATGAAGATGCTCAAAGTGTTTCCATTGAAGGTGGACAAACGTTAACGGCGACAGATATTTTTGTCCCTGGAGATATTTCCTCTGCTGCATTCTTCCTAGTCGCAGGATCAATTGTTCCAAATAGCCGAATTGTATTGAAGAATGTTGGCTTAAATCAAACAAGAACGGGTATTATTGATGTGCTGAAACAAATGGGTGCGAACCTAGACATTCATGAAGTTGATGCAAAAGGCGGAGAGCCATATGGTGACCTTACGATCTCAACCTCTTCATTAAAAGGTATTGAAATTTCCGGGGATCTGATATCAAGACTGATAGATGAAATTCCTATTATTGCACTCCTTGCTACTCAAGCAGAGGGGACTACAGTGATAAAAGATGCCGCAGAATTAAAAGTAAAAGAAACGAATCGGATTGATACAGTTGTTTCAGAACTGGAAAAACTGGGTGCTGATATTGAAGCAACTGAAGATGGAATGAAAATTCATGGGAAAACCACTCTTAAAGGTGGCACTATTGCCTCAAGCTACGGTGATCACCGAATTGGCATGATGTTAGGCATCGCAGCATGTATCACAGAACAAGCAATTGAAATTGAAGATACTGAAGCAGTTCGAGTGTCTTACCCGAATTTCTTCGAGCACATTGAATATTTAACGAAAACAGTCTGAGGATGTCCTCAGGCTTTTTCTTTCCTTTTGCATATTCCAGAGAAATATAGCATAGCTTGTCTCAAGGTGAAACCTTGAAAAAAATCATTTTATGGATGTGAAAATGATTTTTGGACATCACTCAGTTTACAAAAAGCCAATTTGGTAAAGTATTGATTGAAAAAGGAGCACTAAAACAACAAAATGGGTGCATTTTAAAGGAGCAACATATTTGCTGGATGTGTTGCTGTGGATTATGATATGAAATAACAATAGTTTAGGTTTGTGGAAACAGAAAGGATCGGTTTGATTTGAATAGTTCATTACAAGAAGCCATAAAATTAGTTGAGGCAGGTGAGACTGAAAAAGGCCTCAAAATACTTGCTCAAGCTGAAAAACATTTGCATGATGAAGAAAAAGCACAAGCAGCTCAGTTATATTATGACTGGGGGGATATCGACAAGGCACGAAGTTTGATTAGCGATTTACATGATCTGTATCCAGAAAAAACGGGGTTAACCTGTTTTTATGCAGAGCTTTTAATTGACTCGGATGAAGAAGAAAAGGCGATTTCTGTATTAGAAACAATTCCTGAAAATGACGATGCTTATCCAGAAAGTCTATTATTAATGGCTGATTTGTACCAAATGCAAGGACTATTTGAGGTCAGTGAACAAAAGCTCCTCAAAGCGCAAGAACTGCTTCCTAATGAAGCTGTCATTGATTTTGCATTAGGTGAATTGTATTTTTCTCAAGGTCTTTCGAAAAAAGCAGTCGACTATTTTTATAAGGTAGCAAATCAGCAAAGTGAAATTGGCGGCGTCAATGTCTACCAGCGGCTGGCAGAATCATTAAGTACAGCTGGAGAATTTGAAGATGCACTCGAGTGGTATGAAAAGGCTGTACAAGATCAAGCAGACCCAAATACACTCTTTGGCTATGGATTTACTGCGATGAGAGCTGGTAGAACAAAAACAGCCATTCAGCAGCTTTCTGAGTTGAAAGACATTGATCCGTCTTATTCGTCTCTTTATATGCCTTTAGCGAAAAGTTATGAGGAAGAAGGACGATATCATGAGGCGTTAGAGATTGTAAAAGAAGGCATTAAAATCGATGAGTATAACAAAGAACTATATTTATATGGTGCAAAGATTGATTTGAAGAATGGGCAAGCAGAAGATGCCAAAAAACTTCTTCAAGAAGCACTTGCACTTGACCCTGGATATATCGAAGCGGTACAAACGTTACTTGCGATCTACCTCAATGAAGAACTTTTTGACGAGATACTGGACTTAATTAAAGAGGTTAGAAGCTTTGGGGAAGATGATCCGAAATTGAATTGGTATGCAGCTACTGCTTCTGCTGGGCGCGAAGAATACAAAGAAGCGGCCGAGTATTTTAAACTTGCCCTGCCTGATTTTGATGAGGAACGGGACTTTTTATATGAATACGCCTCGTTCCTTTTAGAAGAAGGCAGACAAAAAGAAGCATTGCCACTTTTGCGTAAAGTACTTCAGAAAGATGGTACGAATGAAGAAATTGAAGACACGATTTTAAGAATTGAAGACGAAATTTCCTCGTAGTTTGCAGGAATGAAGAACTGGTTTGTTGAATAATTCATATATAGCAAATTAATTTACGATAGAGGAGGGAATATCATGCAGACCCCTGTTTCTGTCAACGAAAAGAAGGAATTTATCCGGTGGTTCTTAAACCATTATCAGCTAAAGCGAAGAGAGTGCGTTTGGATATTAAATTACTTAATGAGCCACGACTCTTTGATGGAAAAGGTTCATTTTGTAGAGCAAGCAGAATTTTGCCCAAGGGGAATTATTATGTCAACACACTGTGTGGATGAAGTTCCCTTTAGATTTTATAAAGAAAATATCATGACGACAGATGCTGAAAAGTCTTTTCATGACATCCGGCTGAATAAACAGCAAGATTTGTTTATCCAATTGAATTTCCGTTCTGCTTATCGTTCGCCGGAATACGCAGCTGTTCTAGAAACAAATCCACATATTCCAAAAGATCTTTATGAAAATGAAAAAGATAAAGATCTGGCAGAGCAAGTGCTAGAGCATTCTATAGCTACTTTCCAAAAAGAACGACTCATGAAAGAAATAGATGATGCGCTTGACCGTCATGATCAAGAAACGTTTAACAAGTTAGCAAAAGAATTAAGTTTATTATCATAAACTGAACAAATAGCCTTGCCCAATACAGGCAGGGCTTTTATGTCATGAAAGAGGGGAATTGGATGAAGTTTAAGGCAGAGGACGCGGATCGTTTCTTGCAAGCTAAAGATTACATTGATACCGCTATCATTCCATTAGTTGGAGTGAATGCAAGTCAAATCAAACAAACCGTGTCTTTAGGTGAGTTTACAATACTTGTAGCGGAAGAACTTGAAAGGCAACTTAGGGGACGAGTGTTTCTATTTCCTCCTCATACATATGTAGAAGTAAATGAAAGCAAAGAAGAAGACATCCTTGCAATAAAGACGTCACTACAAGATCATTTTCAGCATGTGGTGTTTGTTACATCTGATCACCATTGGCAGAAGCACACAAACATCAGTGAGTCGCTTCTCATGTTGAAGCCAGTTCCACTTGAGCATTTGAAGGTCGATTTGAAGCAAAAAGTTATTCAAGACAGTGTAGAACAAATTTTGAACTTTTTGTTACAAAAATGGAACCCCTCATAAAAACCCTTACATTTGCATTGTACATAGCTTTTTAGGCTGTTGACCTTGCGAATAGATTGATATATTATGAGGGTGTCCTAGTTTTATGAAATTTTTTCTAATTCAGTTATAAAGTAGCTGACGACCTGAGGGGGGGAGAAAAAAATGAGCGAGAAGAGACATGGAGTGTCCAGGCGTCAATTTTTGAATTACACGTTGACCGGCGTAGGGGGATTTATGGCCGCTGGAATGCTCATGCCTATGGTTCGCTTTGCGCTTGACCCTGTGCTAAAAGGAACAGAGGAACAAGATATGGTTCAAGTTGTCAGTGTTGATGAACTGACAAAGGAACCAAAGCGCTTTGACTTTAAAATTGATCAAGTAGATGCGTGGTATGAGTCAAAGGAATCTAGGTCAGCATGGGTGTACAAAGAAGGGGATGAAATTGTCGCTTTATCGCCAATCTGTAAACATTTAGGGTGTACAGTGAACTGGAACAGTGATCCAAAAAATCCAAACAAATTTTTCTGCCCGTGCCACTATGGGCTGTACGACAAGGATGGTACAAACGTACCCGGAACTCCACCGCTTGCACCGCTTGACCATTATAAGCAGCAAGTGAAGGACGGATACCTCTATCTTGGAAAAGCTGTGCCGAAAGGGGAAGGGTAACGATGCTTAACAAGATTTATGATTGGGTAGATGAGCGCCTAGACATTACACCGATATGGAGAGATATTGCGGACCATGAAGTGCCAGAGCACGTCAATCCGGCACACCATTTTTCTGCTTTTGTGTATTGTTTTGGCGGTTTAACGTTTTTTGTGACAGTTATTCAAGTCCTTTCGGGTATGTTTTTAACGATGTATTACGTACCGGACATTAAAAACGCATGGGAATCTGTCTATTATTTACAGAATGAAGTGGCATTTGGACAGATTGTCAGAGGGATGCACCATTGGGGTGCGAGTCTAGTCATTGTCATGATGTTTTTACATACGCTAAGGGTCTTTTTCCAAGGGGCGTATAAGAAGCCTAGGGAGTTAAACTGGATTGTTGGCGTGCTCATTTTCTTTGTTATGCTTGGGCTTGGTTTTACAGGTTATCTTTTACCATGGGATATGAAGGCGCTGTTTGCGACGAAGGTAGGACTTCAAATTGCAGAGGCAACACCTTTTATTGGGAAAGAGATTAAAACGCTACTTGCAGGTCATCCTGACATTGTAGGAGCACAAACGCTGACGAGGTTTTTCGCTATCCATGTCTTTTTCTTGCCAGCGGCATTATTCGGGCTGATGGCTGCCCACTTTATTATGATTCGTAAGCAAGGAATTTCTGGACCGCTATAAAATTTGCGTTTGATGATTGTTCAATAAGGAGGGGATGACTTTGCATAGGGGAAAAGGGATGAAGTTTGTCGGAGATTCCAGAATACCGGCAGAGAGAAAACCTAATATACCTAAAGACTATTCCGAATATCCGGGAAAAACCGAAGCCTTTTGGCCAAACTTTCTTTTAAAGGAATGGCTTGTAGGTGCCGTTTTTTTAATTGGATTTCTTGTCCTAACTGTTGTTCATGCACCTCCGCTTGAGCGGATGGCTGATCCGACAGACACTGGTTATATTCCGCTACCAGACTGGTATTTCTTATTTTTGTACCAGTTATTAAAATATGAATTTGCTGCAGGCAGCTATACTGTGGTTGGCGCGATGATTATGCCGGGTATTGCGTTTGGTGCACTATTGCTTGCGCCATTCCTTGATTCCGGTCCTGAACGTAGACCGTATAGAAGGCCGATTGCAGTTGGTATGATGATTCTTGCAGTAGGTGCAGCCACTTATTTAACTTGGGAGTCTGTTGCTACACATGATTGGGAAGCAGCAGCTAAACAAGGTGAAATTACAAAAGAGGCGGAAATAGACACCTCGGCTGAAGAGTATAAGATTTATCAAGAGCAGACGTGTATTTCTTGTCATGGTGACAATATGCAAGGTGGTGCAGCTGGACCGTCCCTTGTTGACAATGGGCTTGCACCTGAGGAAATCGCTAAAATCGCTGTAGAAGGAAAAGGGAACATGCCTAAGGGGATCTTTAAAGGCAGTGATGAAGAACTTGAAAAGCTCTCTAAATACCTATCTGAGGTCAAATCTAAATAATTCAGTTGTTTAATGACAAGTACAAGGATATACTCAAAAGAGAAAAAGCTGGCGCTGTCAGCTTTTTTCTGATTTTAACAGATCGTGAGTGAAGAGAAATATGAGATGGATTCAATATCTGCTAGCCACGCGCTATATGCTTGTGCTGGTGCTTATTGTCAATTTTCTTGGCACTGTGTATGGCTACTACTGGTATATTCCGCAGTTGATAGAAACACCGGCTATCTTTTTACCTTTTGTTCCAGACAGTCCAACGGCAAGCTTTTTCTTTTTGTTTGTACTACTTGCGTTTCTTATGAAGCGTCATGCTCCTTATTTTGAAGCACTTGCTCTAGTCACCTTGATCAAATATGGTCTATGGGCTGTGGGGATGAATTTCTTCGTGCTTTTATCTGTCAATGATTTTCCGTGGGAAGGCTACATGCTGATTGGTTCTCACTTTGCTATGGCAGTTCAAGCCGTTTTGTTTGCACCATATTATCGTTTTCAAGTGCGCCATTTGGTCGTAGCCGGTATATGGATTTTACATAATGACGTGATTGATTATGTGTTTGGCATGATGCCTCGGTACTCCGTGCTTGATGCGTACTCAAATGAAATCGGTTATGTCACGTTTTGGGTGAGTATTGCTGTTCTCCTTTTTTCATATTATCTCGTCTTATCCAAAAAAGCGGTCAAGCATGAACTCCCTTAACAATGTTGGTCTAACCTTGTCCTTTTCTTCATACGCTGTATGGAGAAGGGCTAGGAGGGACTTGCATGAAACGAAAGCCAATCGCGGTGATTCTATTACTTTTTCTCGTATGTCATCCAGTTGTTGCTAAAGCAGAGGAAACGGCCACTGCAACGCTGCATGAATTAACGGAACTATCAGATTCTATCTTTCAATTAACGAGACAAGCTAAATATGATGAAGCGTTACAGGTCGCATTGTATGTTGAAAAGACATTTAAAGCTGAGAATTGGCGTGGACTCCTGACGAATACGCAGGTGCGACAAATTACACTTGGCTATCAAGATATGATTAAAGGGCTCCCGCAAGAGGACTTGGATGCGCGCGAAAAGCTTCGTTATGCCTCTCAGTTTAGAATGCTGCTCGATGCCATACAATCAGATTCTGAACCACTATGGGGATCGTTAGAAAAGCCGATTATGGGATCGTTTCCTACTTTGAAAAAGGAAGTAAAGGATCCAGAATCGACCACGTTCTATGAAACTTGGAATGAATTCGTTTCTTTATACGATATGATTTATCCTAGTTTAACCATCGATATTCCAGTTGAAAAACTTCAAACCATTAAACAGCACATGGAAGTAATCGAACAAGGAGAATTCTTAAAAGCGTCGAGTGGGACAAAGCTTGAACGTCTCACACAACTTGAAGAGGATCTATCTAGTGTGTTTGCCAACGTTGATCAAGACGAAGCAGACCCATCCCTTTTATGGGTGATTTTAACAACAGGTAGTATCATTTTATTGACATTAACATATGTTGGATTTCGAAAATACCGTGCTGAAAAAGAGAAGAAGCAAAAGCGTCAAGCTGACTATCCGAAGTCATAAAAAAAGAAGCACCACTATGGGCTTCTTTTTTTAATGGGGTTTCAGTGGTTTTTTGTGTTCATCTAATGTAAAGCCTTCACCTAGTACATCATGAACATCACTGACCGATACAAATGCATGTGGGTCAACAGAGGTCACGACACTCTTGAGGTGGACAAGTTCATTTTTGGGGACAACACAATATAGTACATTACGCTCTTGTTTAGTATAGGAACCGATGCCTTTTAATATGGTTACACCGCGTTCCATATCGTCTGTGATTTTCTTTTGAATGATGTCATCCTTTTCAGAAATTATCATGGCACCTTTTGCTGCGTAAGCGCCTTCTTGCATGAAGTCGATGACTTTTGCTGCGACAAATACTGCAACAAGTGTATACATGGCTTCTTTGTAATTTAAATAGGTGAGAGAGATGGCAATAACGCATGCGTCGAAGATAAACATCGTTCTTCCCATCGCAATCTGATAGTGCTTATTCATCAGTCTTGCGATAATATCGACGCCGCCCGTTGTTCCGCCAAATTTAAAGATGATCCCAAGGCCTGTTCCGATAAACACACCTGCAAATAGTGCGGCCAAGGCTAAGTCGTGCTGAAGAGGCATATGTATTTGAAAGCGCTGGAAGATGGAGAGAAAAACAGAAAGACTAACGGTTCCTACAATCGTATATGTAAACATCGTTCTGCCGAGCATTTTCCAGCCGATAAAGAAGATCGGAATATTTAACACTAGGTTTGAAATGGATGGGTCAATGTGAAATAGAAAATATAAAAGTAGTGTAATACCTGTAAATCCGCCTTCAGCCAAGTTGTTTTGCATATTGAAATGAACAAGACCGAAAGAAAAAATCGCAGATCCAATTAAGATAAAGACGATATTTTTAAGACGAATTTCTTTTAGCAAAAGATCACTCCTTTTTTTGCTTAGACAGCGATAATATTATATGGTATGGGAGAGAAACAAGCAAACTCAGTTTTAAACATTTGTCAAATATTTATGATTTCGCTAACATGTAAGAGACGGATAGGAGGATGTAGCTTCATGACGAACGAAAAAACGTTGCGCAAGGTGCAGCAAGAAGTAGATGAGTACATAGGACAATTTAAAGAAGGCTATTTTAGCCCACTTGCCATGATGGCCCGTCTAACAGAGGAATTAGGTGAGCTGGCAAGAGAGGTAAACCATTACTATGGAGAAAAACCAAAAAAAACAACTGAAACAGAAAAGAGCATGGAAGAAGAAATTGGTGATGTGTTGTTTGTGTTAACATGCCTCGCCAATTCACTTGATATCTCACTTGAAGAAGCTCATGATCGTGTGATGCATAAATTTAATACAAGAGATAAAGATCGCTGGACGAAAAAAGAAGGGAAGTAGAACGATGAAAAGTCAAACCATCAAAGTTGTTATCGCTGGAGCAAGAGGAAGAATGGGGATAGAGGCTGTCAAGCTGGCAGAGGAAACAAGTCACTTTGAATTAGTGGCTGCTTTAGATCATACGAATGAGGGAAAAGCTTTATCTGAGGTGATTCATACGACATCGAACGCACCGATTTATACGGATATTGATGTGTGTCTTTCAGAAACCAAACCCGATGTCTTAATCGATCTCACAACACCGGAAATCGGTAAAGTACATACAAAAAAAGCACTTGAACACGGTGTACGTCCAGTTGTAGGGACAACTGGTTTTTCGGAAGCTGACCTTGAAGAACTCAAGCAATTAACGGAAGAAAAGGGCATCGGCTGTATTATCGCGCCAAACTTCGCTGTAGGAGCCGTTTTAATGATGAAATTTGCAAAAATGGCGGCTCATTATTTTCCGGATGTTGAGATCATTGAGCTTCATCATGATAAAAAACTGGATGCTCCGAGTGGTACAGGGCTAAAAACCGCTGAAATGATTGCAGAAGTAAGAGAAAGCAAAAAGCAGGGACACCCAGAAGAGAAAGAATTAATTGATGGTGCACGGGGCGCAGATTATGATGGCATCCGTTTGCATAGTGTACGCCTTCCTGGAATGATTGCCCATCAAGAAGTGTTATTTGGAATGGACGGACAGACTCTCACGATTCGCCATGACTCTTATAACCGTGCATCATTTATGTCAGGTGTTAAACTGTCGGTGGAACAGGTCATGCACATTGACCAACTTGTCTATGGATTAGAAAATATCATCGACTAATAAGGAGTGGATCCCTGATGAACATTGCATTAATCGCTCATGATAAGAAAAAAAGTGACATGATTCAGTTTGCCATTGCGTACCGTGATATTTTGGCGGATCATACACTTTATGCAACAGGAACAACTGGTTTGAGAGTGAAAGAAGCGACAGGTCTACACATCCATCGTTTCCAATCAGGGCCACTAGGCGGAGATCAACAAATTGGTGCCATGATTGCTGATAACACAATGGACCTTGTGCTCTTTTTTAGAGACCCACTTACCGCGCAGCCACATGAACCGGATGTCACTGCACTCATCCGGCTTTGCGATGTATATGCCATTCCACTTGCAACCAATATGGGGACAGCTGAAATTTTGGTCAGGAATTTAAATAAAGGTGCTTTTGATTTTCGAGATGTAGTCAAAAACGGAGGAACAAATGAAACGACTTGATATCCTTGCATTCGGTGCCCATAGCGATGATGTAGAAATCGGAATGGGCGGAACGATTGCAAAATACGTTAAAAAAGGGGCGCGCGTCGGGATTTGCGACTTGACTCAGGCTGAATTATCATCAAATGGAACGGTTGACAGCCGGAAAGAAGAAGCAAAAGAAGCAGCGGCGATTTTAGGCGTGACGACACGAATCCAGCTGACGCTACCGGATAGAGGGCTTTATCTCAATGACGAAGCGATGAAGGCAATTGCAGGCGTCATACGAACATACAAACCAAGACTGATTTTTGCCCCGCACCACCAAGATCGACATCCTGATCATGGTCATGCAGGTTCACTTGTAGAAGAGGCGGCTTTTTCTGCAGGTATACATAAATTTGAAGATTCAAACAAGCAGCCGGCGCATAAAATAAGCCAGATGTATTATTACATGATCAACGGCCATCATCGTCCAGATTTTGTGATCGATATTTCTGAGGAGATGAAACAAAAAATCGATAGCTTACATGCGTATAAAAGCCAATTTGTAAAATCGGCGGATTCAGTGGAGACACCGCTAGTGAATGGCTATATTGATTTTGTTAAAATGAGAGAGTCCATGTATGGAAGAGAAGTCAACAAAGATTATGCTGAAGGTTTTCTAACGAAGAAACCACTCTTGATTGATGATGACTTACTTGGGGGGTAAATATGAAAAAATTGAAGATCGGAATCACTTGTTATCCAAGTGTTGGTGGTTCAGGGATTATTGCCACAGAACTTGGAAAACGTTTAGCTGAAAAAGGGCACGATGTTCATTTCATTACCTCTAGCATCCCGTTTAGACTGAATAAAGTGTATCCAAATATTTATTTCCACGAGGTGGATGTCAATCAATATGCCGTTTTTCAATATCCACCGTATGATCTTGCACTGGCTAGTAAATTGGCTGAAGTAGCGAAACGTGAGAAGCTGGATATTATTCATGCGCACTATGCCGTCCCACATGCCGTCTGTGCGTTCTTAGCAAAACAAATGACAGGACACCCTGTGAAAGTGGTCACAACACTTCATGGGACGGATATTACGGTTTTAGGCTATGATCCATCGTTAAAAGATGTGATTCGGTTTGCCATCGAATCTTCTGATCGCGTGACGGCTGTGTCGCATTCGTTAGCCGCACAGACATACGATTTAATAAAACCCGATAAAAAAATCGATACCATTCATAACTTCCTTGATGAGCGGGTGTATATGCGTGAAGATCATGAGGAATTGAAGAAGCATTACGGCCTTTTGGAGGGCGAAAAGGTCATGATCCATGTATCGAATTTCCGAAAGGTAAAGCGGGTACATGATGTCATTCAAGTGTTTAAAAAGGTTTCAGAGCAGGTGAATGCAAAGTTATTGCTTATCGGTGATGGTCCTGAGAAATCGGTCGTATGTGAACTCGTGAAAAAGTTAGAACTAACAGACCGTGTATTATTTTTAGGAAAGCAAGAGAAGGTAGAGGAGCTTTATTCGATTAGTGATGTGAAGATGCTACTTTCTGAGAAAGAGAGTTTTGGGCTTGTCCTTCTAGAAGCAATGGCATGTGGAGTGCCTTGTATCGGGACAAATGTAGGCGGAATTCCAGAGGTCATTGCGCATGGAGAGACGGGTTATCTTGTCCCTCTCGGTGGTATAGATGAGGCTGCGAAGTATGCTGTCGACATGCTGAAAGACGACACGCTTCATCAGCGAATGTCGATGGCAGCCCAGTCAAGTGTGCAGGCGAATTTCTCTTCAGAAAAAATCGTCAGAGAGTATGAAGATCTCTATCTAGAACTGGTCGAAGGTGATGATGAAGATGAATGAACCATTCACACACGCGATCCCGATATTACATACGTTACACGAACACGGGTACCAGGCTTATTTTGTCGGAGGTGCGGTGCGAGATGTCCTGTTAGAGCGAGAAGTAGGGGATATTGATATTGCAACAGATGCAACACCAGATGCGGTGGAATCGTTATTTGATAAAACGATAGATGTTGGCAAGGAACATGGTACAGTCATTGTCATACATGATGGTGTTAGCTATGAAGTGACCACCTTTCGAAGTGAATCGGCATATGAAGATTTTCGTAGACCTAAAGAAGTACAGTTTATCTCATCTTTGGAAGAGGATCTTTTCAGAAGAGACTTAACGATCAATGCGATGGCTATGGATGTAAATGGCGAGATCATTGACCGTGTCGGAGGCAAGCAGGATATTCAGCAGAACATCATTCAAACAGTTGGAGATCCAGCGTGCCGCTTTCAAGAAGATGCCCTTCGAATGATGAGAGCCGTGCGTTTTTTAAGTCAGCTCGGTTTCCACCTGTCAGTTGATACGGCAAATGCCATGAAAAAAGATAAACATCTGCTTGGCAAAATATCTGTTGAGCGCAAGAAGATTGAAATGGAAAAACTCCTAAAAGGTCGTTATTGTGAGCAAGCCATTGGGGTGCTCGTCTCGACCAATCTATATGAAGAATTACCAGGTCTTCAAAAGCACGGACTCAATGAACAGCTTCGAACCTTTCCGTATTATTTACTCGATGGACTAGAGGAAGTATGGGGAGCATTCATCCACTTGCTTGATCTTGATGAAACTAGCGCCGTCTCTTTATTAAAAGAATGGAGGCTGTCAACGAAACTTCTGAAAGAAGCGATCAAGATCAGTGAGTATGTGGATTGTGAATGGGACGCAGAGAAGATGTTTGAAGCGGGTGAACACGTGCTATTATCCAGTCTTAAAATAAAGCAGTTAAAACACGAACGCCGCATCTTCTTTGACGAGCTAGAAGTTGCAAAACATTCATTCGATGCGCTCCCCATTAAGAAACTCAAGGACCTGGCTGTTTCAGGAAAAGATTTAATGGCATTTCGGCAAAAAAAGTCAGGGAAATGGATTGCAGAGGAGCTTGATTCAGTGAAGAAAGCCGTGCTGCAACACCGTTTGGAAAACCGAAAAGAAGCCATAGAGGAGTGGCTCAACGCATGCGATCAGCGATTAGAAAACGATTAATTGAATTATTTACGACTGCTCAACAAGATTTTGTCTCGAGTCAGCAAATATGCAATGAGCTTGGATGCTCCCGAACGGCTGTATGGAAACATATTGAGGACTTGCGAAAAGAAGGTTATGGGGTGGAAGCCGTTAGAAGAAAAGGCTATCGACTCCTACATAAACCGGATAAAATTAGTGAGGATGAAATTCTTTTTGGGCTGTCAACAGAGGTCTTTGGCAGACGTATTTATTTTCAGGAGGAAGTGACATCAACGCAACTGATCGCACATGATCTTGTAAACGAAGGAGTCCCACATGGCACACTTGTTGTGAGTGATCATCAGACAAAAGGAAGAGGACGACTGCAAAGAGTGTGGCATTCCCCAAATGGGACAGGCATATGGATGAGTCTCATCGTTCGCCCTGAAATACCTTTGTATCAAGCACCACAAATGACGCTGCTTGCTTCTGTCGCCATCACCGAAGCGATCAAGCAGCAGACGGGTCTTAGCCCATCGATTAAATGGCCAAATGATATCATGTTAAACGGAAAAAAGGTCGTAGGGATTTTGACTGAATTAAAAGCAGAATCTGACCAAGTTCATGCCGTCATTATAGGTTCAGGTATTAATGTGAATCAAACGGCAGATGACTTTCCTGATGAATTAAAGGATGTCGCCACAAGTATGCGAATAGAGCTGGGGGAGAAGGTAGATCGAGCTGCACTGATTCAAAGCATCATGTATCACTTTGAAACAAGATACGATGAATATCTAAAGCATGGATTTCAACCGATTAAGCAATTATGGGAAACGTACACGATGACGATAGGCAAACGCATCATCGCCCGTACGGTTAACGGACAATATACTGGAAAAGCACTTGGGATGAATGATGAAGGTGTCCTTTTGCTTGAAACATCTGATGGGATACAAAAAATCTATTCAGCAGACATCGAGATTCAGTGAACTTCATTGGAACACCCGGCACATTTTTGATATACTTCGTGTGGGCAGTATCTGAAAAAGAACTGTACCTGTTAGGAAGAAAAATTTGATTAATTTCTGCCATGATCCGAAGGGACTTGGACAGAGGGATGATTGACCTGCACATGAGAAAAAGAAGCATGTGGTGTAAGGCAAGCCATCTCCTCTCCAGAATGAGGAGGAACAAATGAAGACAAAGCTAGATTTTTTCAAAATGAAACAAGAAAATGAACCCATTGTGATGCTAACAGCATACGACTATCCAGCAGCTAAGTTAGCAGAAAAAGCGGAAGTCGACATGATCTTAGTTGGTGATTCACTTGGGATGGTCGTACTTGGACTTGATTCGACAGTTCAAGTGACAGTCGACGACATGATTCATCACACAAAAGCGGTCAAAAGAGGCGCAAAAGACACCTTTATTGTGACCGATATGCCATTTATGTCTTATCATTACTCATTAGAAGACACGATGAAAAATGCAGCGCGCATCATGCAAGAAAGTGGTGCCGATGCACTGAAGCTAGAAGGCGGGGACGGAGTATTCGAATCCATTCAAGCTTTAACGAGAGGTGGTATTCCAGTAGTCAGCCACTTAGGCCTCACGCCTCAATCAGTCGGAGTACTTGGCGGCTATAAAGTACAAGGAAAAGACCATGAGAGTGCTCAAAAACTGATTGAAGATAGTCTGAAATGTGAAGAAGCAGGCGCTATTGCCCTTGTCTTAGAATGTGTACCAGGTGAACTGACGAAACGAATCAAAGAGAAGCTAACAATCCCTGTCATTGGCATTGGTGCAGGGGCCGAGGCTGATGGACAAGTACTCGTTTACCATGATGTGGTAGGATATGGCGTGTCTAGAACACCTAAATTTGTGAAACAATACGCGCAAATTGATCCTACGTTAGAAGAGGCGCTCATTCAATATACGAAAGAAGTCAAAGCGCGCAAATTCCCAGAAGAAAAACACACGTTTCATATGAAAGAAGAAGTCCTCAGTGGGTTATATGGAGGAATCAAGAAATGAACGTTGTGACCCATATACATGAGTTGAAAGAACTGATTCAGCAACATCAAAGGAAACAGCATTCAATCGGTTTTGTGCCAACAATGGGCTTCCTTCATGAAGGACATCTGACGTTGGCAAAAGAAGCGAGAGACCACAATGACATTGTGGTAATGAGTATTTTTGTTAACCCTTTGCAATTTGGACCGAATGAGGACTTTGAATCGTACCCAAGAGATATGAATAGAGATCAGCGTCTTGCAGAAGAAGCAGGAGTTGATATTTTATTTACACCTGATGTGAAAGAGATGTATCAAGGTGAACCTTCAATTACGATGACTGTTCAAAAGCGAGCAGATGTCTTATGCGGAAAGAAACGTCCTGGGCATTTCGATGGTGTTGTCACTGTGCTCACTAAGTTATTTCACCTTATTGAACCAACAAAAGTGTACTTTGGTTTAAAAGATGCACAACAAGTCGCAGTCATTGAAGCGTTGATTCAAGATTTCTTCTTCGATCTTCATCTTGTCGCAGTCCCAACAGTTCGCGAAGCGGACGGTTTAGCGAAAAGTTCAAGGAATGTGTATCTGTCTGAAAGAGAAAGGCAGGAAGCGCCTGCTCTTTACAAGGCATTGAAACAAGGAGAAGTAGCTGTTGAAAAAGGTGAGCGTGATCCAAAGCGTATTTACCAGCTGATCGAGAAAGAACTTCTTCAAACAAGTGGTGAAATTGATTATATTGACATCTATTCATACCCTGAACTTGAACCACTTCAGCACTTGACAGGAAAAGTCATATTGGCGGTTGCTGTCAAATTTTCTAAAGCAAGACTGATTGATAATGTGATCTTCCATGTTCCTGAAAGCGGTGAAAAACTTGTATAGAACCTTTATGACTTCGAAGCTCCATAAAGCAACAGTAACAGAAGCGAACTTACATTATGTAGGGAGTATTACAATCGATGAAGATTTGCTTGATGCAGCAGGCATGATGGCAAACGAAAAAGTACAAATTGTCAACAATCATAATGGCGCTAGATTAGAAACATATATTATCCCAGGTGAGAGAAAAAGTGGTGTCATTTGTCTAAATGGGGCTGCGGCGAGGCTAGTCCAGCCGGGAGATGAAGTCATTATTATTGCTTATGGCATGTTATCAGATGAAGAAGCGAAGACACATACACCGAAAGTGGTTGTGTTAAATAAACAAAATCAGATCGAACAAATGATTGGGCAAGAGCCTGCGAGAACGATATTATAACGCAAGCATGTACAAACAGAGCAGCTTCATGATCAGAGAAGCTGTTCTGTTATATTGCCCTGAGCGTGTTTCACTTCAGGTGGAACGAGGAATTGAGGTGTCCATTTTATGGCCGATCAAAGGTTTGTTGTCGTTGATATTGAAACCACCGGGAATTCACCAAAAAAAGGTGATAAAATCATTCAAATTGCTGCGGTGGTCATTGAAAATGGACAAATTGTCGAACGGTATTCAAGGTATGTCAACCCAGGAAGGACGATCCCTGGATTTATTGAACAGCTCACAGGCATTAAACAGCACATGGTCGACGGCGCGGTGTTTTTTGAGGACATTGCCCAAGAGGTTTATGACCTCATACATGGTGCTTATTTTGTTGCGCACAATGTTCATTTTGACTTGAACTTTTTAAATGATGAACTAAAAGCATGCGGGAAAAATGAGCTAGATGTACTAGCAATTGATACAGTTGAGATTTCTAGAATTCTTTATCCTAAGCTTGAGGGTTACAAGTTAACTGAATTAAGTGAAGAGCTCATGCTTCCACATGACCACCCGCATCGAGCGGATAGTGATGCGGAAGTTACTGCTATGTTATTTTTAACGCTGTTATCTAAATTGAAAAATACACCTTCAAACGTCTTAAAACAGTTTCGCCGATTATCACAATTTCTACTTAGTGATATTGGCCTTTTAATGAAACAGTTTGAAACGGTACCTTCTAAGGACGAAGCTTCTTTAGTTGAAGTCGGGTCATTTGCAATTAAAAATATGACCGACAGTTCAGCTGAAACAACGTATACCATTGAGGCAGATGACGATCGATTATTTGAAGAAGTGAAAGACAAGCTTCCACAAACGGTAGAAGGTTATGAGGTCAGAAAAGGTCAACTCATGATGATGAATAAAGTGAGAGACGTGTTTCATGAAAGAGCTTACGCCTTAATTGAAGCAGCCCCAGGCATCGGAAAAACGCTGGCTTATCTTATTCCGGCTGCATTAGAAGCTAAGAAATCAGGAAAACCTGTCATTATAAGTACTTATTCCATACTATTGCAACAACAAATGCTCGAACGTGATGTACCCATTTTGAATCAACTGCTCCCATTTAAACCGAGCGCCTGTGTATTCAAAGGACGAGCGCATTATATATGTTTAGATAAGTTTGACCATGTCTTGCATGAGGAAGATGATAACTATGATGTCGTCTTAACAAAAGCACAAATATTAATGTGGCTGCTTGAAACAAATACTGGTGATTTATCAGAACTGAATTTACCGTCAGGCGCTGTGAATATAAAAGACCGAATTTCCTGTGTGCATATGCCATTTACATCAAAAAAACGGCATTTCAAGGAATACTGTTTCTATGAACGAGCAAAAAGAAAAGCGCAAACAGCGGACTTGATTTTAACGAATCACCGCTTGCTTTTATCACAGACTGAGGCATCCTCTATTTTTCAACATGCAGATGTATATGTGATCGATGAAGCGCATCATTTTGAGAAAACAGCAAATGAAACACTTGGTGACAGCACATCTTACATTCAGCTTCATGCAAAACTAACACAGCTTGGCTCCTTACAAGGTGGACTGTTAAAGAAATTGAAAAAGAGATTTCATGGAGCTGGGTTATCGACAGATACCTTTATTGAAATGGATGAGTATATTCAACAGCTTCAATTAGAAAGTGACGCGTTTTTTAGTACTGTCCACTCTTTTGTTAAAAAATCAAAACCAAAAGCAGAGATCAATCGTCTCATTTATAGGGTGCGTCATCATTCAAAACATGCACAGTGGAGACGAATCAAAGAGACAGCAAGTAAGCTTTGCTCATTGCTCATTGCTTGTGAGAAGTTGTATGAACAGCAAAAAAATGAATTACTTCAACAGGGAGATCAACTGTTAGATCAATTTGCTTTTGAAGCCGAAGAATACGACCAAGTCATGTCATTTTTGCATACATTTTGCAGCACATTGTACCGCTTTGTTTTTGAACCACAGAACGATGAAACAGTTTGGATTGAAATCGACGCAAAAGGTGCTAAAAACGCCGTGTTTATGTATGCACAACCATTAGATACAGGGGAACTGCTGGCTGATCGATTCTTTATGAATAAAAAGAGTGTCGTTCTTACATCAGGGACTTTGACAGTCAATCACCGCTTTGATTATTGTTTGGAACGATTCGGACTGCAAGATTTTTACCCTCAGCTTGTCAAAATTGATTCACCATTTGAATATGAGAAACAGCTGACGGTCGTTGTACCAGAGGACATGCCACCGATTACAAACCGTGATGAACAAGATTATGCAAAACACGTGGCGAGATACATCAACATCATGGAAAAGCAGCATGATGCCAAAATATTGGTCCTTTTTAATTCACATGAAATGTTAAAAATAGTTTATGAAAAATTGAGAACAGAAGGAATGCAATCAGCCCTTTTTGCACAAGGTCTGACAGGGGGAAGTCCTGTCAAATTAACGAAAATGTTCAAATTAGCCAATCAGGCAATATTGCTAGGTACCGGAAGCTTTTGGGAAGGAGTCGATTTCCCAGGGTCGGAGCTGACAACGGTCATGATGGCGAGACTTCCTTTTAGGCCGCCTGATTCACCGCTAATTGAAGCAAAATGTGATGCCGCTAAGAAGCAAGGGAAAAATCCATTTAAAACGGTCGCTCTTCCAGAAGCTGTGTTAACCTTTAAACAAGGGGCAGGGCGCTTGCTTCGCTCTGAGAAAGATATTGGTACATTGGTCATCTTAGATCGCCGAGTGAAAACCGCTTCATATGGAAAGCTATTTTTAGAGTCGCTTTCACATGCGCCTGTATACGAAATGTCAAAAGAGTCACTCGCAGCGTATATAGATAAGCTAAACAACGAAAAGCCGCTGTCTTAAGCGGCCTTTAGCTGGTGTGGGTTTGGAGTTAATTTATCTTAACGGCTTCTGTTGTTCCGTTGTAAAAATAGTATCGGTTCGCACGCAGCAAAGTATGACTAACAATATTTACGTACCGAGGAGGAATTAGAAGTGGAAAGTAAAATAGAGGTACTTTCAACAGTTCAACTTCAGCATTCAGAAGACCTTTACAAAGTCGTTGATTTGTTGAACAGAACGCTTAAAAGAGAAGATCTCATGTTTGGTTTAGCATTAGATCAGGAAGATCAAAATCAGGCGATATTTACAATTTATCGCACATAGGGGAAGCTTAAGATGAAAAGAATAGTCTGGGTGATCTCGTCCATTGTCGCTCTCATTTTGTTGATTGGCATCATTAGCTTTACTTGGATTTATCAAATTGCCATGGGTCAAAAAGAACAAGGTCATGAGGCCGCCGCCGAACGAGCAAAAGAACAAGCGAAATTAGTACAGATTGAAGAAGTGGAAACTTTTGTAGGGAAAGAAAAACAATTTATTGTTGAAGGTTTAAACAAGCAAAAAGAAACGACTTATGTATGGGTTCCAGCCAGCAAAAAAGAAAAAGTGATCATAAAGAAAGCAAAAGAAGGCATTACTTCTAATCAAGCGGTGCAAGCCGTTCAAAAGGAGAACACCGTCTCTAAATTAAAGGACGCCAAATTAGCAAGAGAAGGTGACGTGCTCCTTTGGGAAGTGACGTATTTAAACGAAAATAATCAGTATAGTTTCAGCTATGTCGATTTTACGACTGGACGGGTCGAAAAAAATTTAACACCGTAGTTTCTTCCGTCTGCCGTTGACCATGCTGATTTAGAACAGTTATAATATAATGTATGACAAAAGAATCACACCTGCTAAGGGTGAGTTTCTTTCTGGCTTTGGAGGGAAATATGTTGAAAACAACAATTAATCAAGTGTACAAACACGTCGATGAAGAAGTCACCATTGGCGCATGGATTGCGAATAAACGATCAAGCGGTAAAATAGCCTTTTTGCAATTACGTGACGGGTCAGGTTTTATACAAGGAGTAGTTGTAAAAGCAGAAGTGGAAGAAGACGTCTTTAAACTTGCGAAATCAGTCACACAAGAAACATCTGTCTATGTGACAGGTAAAGTGACAAAAGATGAACGTTCTCCGCTTGGCTTTGAGCTACAAGTCACATCCATCGAAGTGATTCACGAAGCAACGGATTATCCTATCACACCAAAAGAACATGGAACAGAGTTCTTAATGGATCATCGCCATCTATGGCTGCGTTCCAAAAAACAGCATGCGATCATGAAAATTCGTAATGAAATCATTCGTGCTACATATGAGTTTTTCCATCAAGAGGGCTTCGTTAAAGTGGATCCACCAATTTTAACTGGAAGCGCACCAGAAGGAACAACTGAACTGTTCGCTACCAAGTATTTTGATGAAGATGCTTATTTGTCTCAAAGTGGCCAGCTTTATATGGAAGCTGCTGCGATGGCACTAGGAAAAGTATTCTCATTTGGTCCAACATTTAGAGCTGAAAAATCTAAAACGAAGCGTCATTTAATCGAATTTTGGATGATTGAGCCGGAGTTGGCGTTTGTTGAATTTGATGAAAACCTTGAATATCAACAAAATTACGTATCATATATTGTGCAAAGTGTGCTAGAAAACTGTAAAGTAGAACTGCATACACTTGGTCGTGATACGTCTAAATTAGAGAATATTAAGGCACCATTCCCGCGTATTACGTATGATGAAGCTCTTAAATTCTTGAAAGATAAAGGTTTTGATGACGTTGAATGGGGAGATGACTTTGGAGCGCCTCATGAAACAGCGATTGCCGAGAGTTATGATAAACCTGTGTTTATTACGCATTACCCAACATCATTAAAACCATTTTATATGCAACCAGCGCCAGACCGTGATGACGTAGTGCTATGTGCAGACTTAATTGCACCAGAAGGCTATGGAGAAATTATCGGTGGTTCTGAGCGTGTCCATGATTTAGCATTGCTTGAAGCAAGATTAAAAGAACACGGGTTAGATGAAGAAACATACAAATGGTACACAGAATTGAGACAATACGGTTCTGTACCGCATTCTGGTTTTGGTCTTGGACTTGAACGAACTGTTGCATGGATTAGTGGAGCGCCACATGTGCGTGAAACCATTCCATTCCCAAGATTATTGAACCGTTTATATCCGTAAGACTAGAAAGCCTCCAATATTGGAGGCTTTTTCAAACGTCTTTTGACAGGCACGTGAAATAAAACGTGATATACTTAGGGTGAAGAGGTGTATCCGATGAATAGGCAACAATTTATTGATATGCAGCAAATGGGATCGACAAGTTTGCCTAATTTGCTGATTGCTCATTACGAGCAGTTAGGATTAAATGAATCACAAATGATGGTGATGTTAAAAATTAAGATGAATGAAGAAAAGGGCGTGTTCTTTCAAACGTTTGAAGAACTTTCATCTGGTATGACCATCACAGCGGAAGAATGTGCCTATATGGTCCAACACTTGATCCAAAAGGGGTTTCTTACGATTCAACCGTTTGAGGATGGATCTGGTATTCAGCATGATCGATACTCAGTAGAACCTCTATGGGGCATGTTATATGACTTCTTAGAGGCGAAACAGATGAAAGAAAAACAAAAGAGTGATGTGCATGCGGAAAAATCTTTATATGCCTTATTTGAAGATGAATTTGGAAGACCGCTATCTCCTCTTGAAGGAGAAACGCTCTCTATATGGATGGATCAAGACCACCATGATGCTGCGATGATTCGTCTCGCCTTAAGAGAAGCGGTCTTATCAGGGAAATTAAATTTTCGCTACATCGACCGTATATTGTTTGAATGGAAAAAGAAAGGGCTGAAAACAGCGGAAGAAGCGAGAGAACATAGCCAGCATTTCCGTTCGCAACAAAAAGCACCACCATCAAATGAAGAGACTTCAGCTTATAAACGACAAGTTCCTTTTTATAATTGGCTGGAACAATAACCAATAAAGGAGAAGGCATGTTATCAAAAAAGCAAATCAATGAGTGTTTAGAGATCATAGGAGACATGTTTCCAGAAGCAGAGTGTGAGCTAGTTCATTCCAATCCATTTGAACTTGTTATTGCAGTAGCGCTCTCGGCTCAATGTACGGATGTTCTTGTAAACAAAGTGACCAAAACCTTATTTCAAAAATATAAAACACCAGAGGATTATTTAAGTGTACCCCTTGAAGAATTGCAGCAAGATATTCGCTCAATCGGTTTATATCGCAATAAGGCGAAGAACATCCAAAAATTGAGTGAAATGTTGATTGAAGATTTTGGCGGTGAAGTGCCAAAAGACCGAGACGAACTTGTCAAGCTCCCTGGTGTTGGTCGGAAAACAGCAAATGTTGTCGTATCCGTTGCTTTTGGAGTTCCGGCAATTGCTGTCGATACACACGTCGAACGCGTCAGTAAACGACTTGGTATTTGCCGCTGGAAGGATTCTGTTCTTGAGGTAGAACAGACGTTAATGAAGAAGGTGCCAAAAGAAGATTGGTCAGTGACACATCATCGGCTCATCTTTTTTGGAAGATACCACTGCAAGGCGCAGCGACCACAATGCGGGTCATGTCCACTTCTAGAAATGTGTAGAGAAGGGCAGAAGAGGCTGAAAAAAGGGCTGGTGAAGCTGGCATGAATGCTGCATCTGTTTTCACTTCATATGTCGAGACACTAAAAGAAAATCCGATCGAGTTGAAAGATGATCGTTTAGACAGTCTAAGAACAAATCCGCTGGCGTATGATCTATCTTCAGAGCTTTACACAGGAAATCTACCATGGGAGCAGACCGAAGAATTTGTTCCTTTGATGTTTGACCTTTGGGATGAATTAAAAGACAAAATGCTTCCACGCTTTCAAACAAGAAAATCCCGCTGTGAAGAAAAAGATATGCTACAGGGCATTGTTGGAATGGTGGCTGTATTTTACTGGATCAAAGAGGAGCGGTTCCTCACGTTAGATTGGGAAGAAATCAAGCAGCAGACTTTTCCTGTGGCGCCCATTAATTGGACAGAGCGATTAGACTTTATTTTATTAAAACCTACACAGTACCACTGTTTTATTCAATTGGACGAGCTCTATACAGAGTTGAAAAAGCAGTATGGGAAATACGAGGTACTGAAAAAGTTAAAACAGACACGTTAAAAAAGCACTTGCCATATGGGGCAAGTGCTTTTTGGTTAATTTTCTTCTTTTCGAGAAGATGGTGTGCTTTGAGAATTGGCTTTCGTGTCGTTCTTATTTTTATCTTGATTGGTATCGTTCTGGGAGCTATTGTTCCCACTTGATCCGTCAGTACCTTGATCAGAATCATTGTTGCTATTGTCTGTATTTCCATCTTGATCTTTTTGATCATCTGGCTTCTGTTCATCTGTGCCAGGGGTCTTGCCATCTGTATGATCTTTTTGATCATCTGGCTGCTTTGGTTCTTCTTCCTCTTTGTTTTCATCCTCTGCTGGTTCTTCCTCTTCTTCCTCATCCTTAATCGTGAGGAAGGTCGAAGCCGCTTTACTTGTGACATCATCTACAGTCGCTGTCACTTGGAATTTATATGTTGAACCGGGCTTCACATCAGAGATGACCGCTTCTTTTGCAGCACTGTTTTGAATCTCTTTGTAGCCACCATTATCTACAGCTTGCTTCACATTAAAGGTGGCATCGCCTTCACCATCATAGCCCCATGTCAGCGTAATTGATTTTTTCTCTTCATCATATACCGCTTTTAAGTCAGATGGTTTATCTGCTTCTTTTTTCTCATACGTATCAGACACTTTTGTAGGGACGGTTCCTTTGACAAAGTATTCTGTTGTCTTCTTGTCGTTTGGTGTATTTGGTCCAGCTAATTTTGCTGGATCTGATCCTTTTTCAACAGTGGCTTCAACAACACTGTCTGGCTTTTCAAATGAGCCACTTCCATTATCAATTTGAGAAATTAATTGCTGGAAGACAACTTTTGCAACACGTTGTTCATAATTGGTTAACCACATTTTGCCGTCTGCATCATTTGAATTCCCAATTCCTGTCCATACAGCTGCTGTATACTGCGGTGTATAACCGACAAACCATGAATCTTTCGCACCGCCAGAAGGGATATTATATTTACTGACGTCATCTTGTGTAAAGTTAGTTGTACCTGTTTTACCTGCTACTTGTACATTTGGTACTTGTGCAAGGGTACCTGTTCCAGATTGTACAGCCGTTTTCAGCATATCTGTGATCATAAATGCCGTATAATCACTCATCGCTGCTTTTGAATCTGGTGTCAGGTCTAGCTTTGTTCCGTCATTAAATTCAACCGAAGTGACAGCATGAGGTTCATTAAAGTATCCGTTATTACCAAACGCACTAAATGCACCAGCCATCTCCAGTGAAGAAACGCCTTTGTCAAATCCGCCAATTGAATAAGACTCGGGAATGTCAGCTGGTAAGTCAAGCCCTAAGTTATTGGCAAATTGAACGGCATTATCTGTTCCAGCTTCTTGGAATGCTTTTAGCGCAGGGATGTTTCGTGATTGAGATAAAGCACTTCTCATTGACATTTTCCCTAAATGTCTTCTGTCAAAGTTGTTGATAGGTGTGCCGTTTGAATACGTATATGGCTCATCATCGATTTGTTGATATGTCGACCATTTTTTATTTTCAATGACTGGACCGTAATCTAAGACAGGTTTAATTGTAGAGCCTGGTTGCCGTTTTGCATCAATGGCATAGTTAAAGCCGCCGACCGGAACGTCACGTCCACCGCCAATGGCTCGAATTTCACCATTTTTCGTATCTAGCAGGGTAACACCAGCCTGCATGCCTTTTGTAAACCCAGCAGAATCTCCATTAATGATGCTATCTAGGTTATCCTGAGCTTTTGTATCAAGGGTGGTATAAATTTTTAATCCGTCAGTTGATACATCGACTTTGGCTTTTTTCTGTACTTCTTCCATGACTTGTTCAATGAAAGCAGAGTATTTGCTTGAATTCTTGCTGTTGTATTTATCTGGTGAAACGACTGTTTTGCTGACGGGTGTTGCTTTTGCTTCGTTATACTCTTCATCTGTAATGTATCCCTGTTTTTTCATTATACCTAAAACGATATTACGGCGTTTTTCTGCTGCTTCAGGGTTCTTGACTGGATTATAGGCTGATGGACTCTGCGGCATACCAGCAAGAGTTGCAGCTTGCGCAATGGTGAGTTTATTTAAATCTGTAACACCGAAAAACTGTTCTGCGGCTTTTCCAACACCATACGCCTGAGGGCTAAAGAAAATACGGTTTAAATACATTTCTAAAATTTCATCTTTAGAGTATTTTTGCTCAAGTTGAATCGAAAGCCAAACTTCCTGTACTTTTCGTTTTAACGTTTTTTCTTTGCTTAAAATGGTATTTTTTACAACTTGCTGTGTAATGGTACTTCCGCCTTCAGCACCGAAACCGTCTTCGACGTTCGCTACAAGAGCACCGCCAATTCGGATCGGGTCAATCCCATGATGCTTATAAAAACGGGCATCTTCAGTTGCAATAAACGCTTCTTTGACGACATCCGGTATGTCTTTAATCGAGACATACGTTCTTTTCTCCGCACCGACTTCAGCAAACACTTTTTTGTTTGTATCATAAATTTTTGAAGAATACGGTGTTTTGAGCTTACTATCATCAAGAGAAGGAGCACTTGATGCAAAAATGGCAAAAGTTGTGAATCCGGCCACTAAACAAAGAAGACCGATCACGAGTAATGAGATAAATATTTTTTTAAAGAGACCTGCTTTCTTTTTGCCTTTTTTGTTTTTCTGCTTTTTATTGTTTTGTTGACTTGCTTTACGTCGCTGTTCACGACTTGTAAATTGATCAGACATCACATCTCAACCTTTCGTGTTAAACCTTTTTCGAACGTAAATGTTCCTTACTTTCATCCGAAAAATGAAGTGTCTCCACTACTTTAATATAATCAATTCTTGGCGAATATCCAAGTGTCATTAAGTGGCCAAATTCCATTAATTCATCTTTGCTAATAGATTTCCGGCCATTTTGCGCTTGCCTTTCCCAAAAGAAAAAGAGATCAGAAGCGGATAAATAATAAATGGACCCAAAAGCGGATATAATAACAAAACAAATACCGCCTTGCTGTACAACTTGCTTCATGTGCTCAATTTGATGATCGTGAAAGTTTTTGAGCGGGAAGGAAGTTGTGCTTTTGGTTTCCTTTGCTTCAAAGTCAATATAGCGCCCTTTATACACCCCATTATAGTCAGTGGTCGATGATTGTTTAAAATAAGCCTCTTTAATCACAGCAGCGCTTCTTTTAGGATAATCCACATTGACGATTTGAACGGGGGTAGGCTTCTTATGAACAACAGCGATCCCGTTGACCAGATAATACTGGTTGGTTTCATTTAAGTCAGTCTCAAGCGTCATCCCTCGATTACTATAAGAGGATTCGCCGCTGATTCTGTTTTTTGTCCCAATTTGTTGGACGGGCTGATACGATTTTCCATTCGGATACCGAATCATCAAGTTTCAGCCTCCTTTGAATGCATTTTGTATTGGAGAGATGACCCAATTGTTACATCAAGAAGAGTACATAACTCAGCATATTTTACATGAAACGAAAGCGAACAATAAGGACAATCTGACAAGAACAAATGCCTACAAGCGCTTTTATGATCGTCATCCAGAGATAAAATGGTCACTGCTTGCTTCCTTTGTTTCGAGAAATGCAGGATGGTCGATGACTGATTTAAAGGGCGAGCTCTTTCATCCTGGTTTAACCGATCAAAAAGGACACTTGTATTTTACAGCTTATGAGAGAGCGAATTGGCTCATCTTTTCTGATGCTTATCCGCAACTTTTGCTGTATGAATGGTCGAAGCGATCCAGCAAACCTTTGTTTCACCTCTTGCCTTATTTTTACGTGTCTCGGTTTATGCGCACGGAGTGGGAACGATTTTGGATAAAGCGAGACAAAGAGCGTTTGATTTATGCACTCATCATAAATGAACAATATACTATACAATCTCCTATTATACAAAATCCTCTTCTGAAAAAGAATGTTTTTCACTCGATTCAATATCTGTTCAGCGGGTGGGGACATTTTCAAACCGTCGTTTTTCCAACAGTAGACGGGCATTTGTATGGGGTGACCATACGGAAATTTTCACATGTTAAGGAGCGCATTCTGTTAGGGAAAAAACTAGCGAATCTATTATTTCGAGCCGATTTGTTTTCGGATTTTTATCACTTTTTGCATACCATACCTCATACTGGATCTCGGTTTGATTTTGAACAATTTTTAGGGATCGCTAGAAGGTCAACACCTTTTCTACGAACTGTTTATCCAGTGATGACTCATTCATTAGACGGCCAAAGAGAAGATTGGTTTCAAAAGAAATTGCCACAATCCTTATTTCAAGCTGCCTCTTTACCGAAACAAATTGAGCTAACAGAATGGTATTTCCATAAAAAAAGGCAGCTTCATTTTCTTTTTTCATTAGAACATTATTTTCGGCATAAATAAAAAAGCAGGGGGTACCTGCTTTTTTTACGTGGATGGACGGTTCGGACCGCCGAGCTTTTTATCGAGTTGATCTGTACTATTTTCTTTCCCTTTTGGCTTTTGCTCTTTTGGTGCTGGTTGCTTTTTCATGAAATCTACCTCCTTTGTCCTTAGAATTTACAGAATCGGACGCAATCATACAAAGAAGGACAAGCAAATGTCGAAAACGAAAAAATACCGCTTATCTACACTTAGATTGGCGATTTGCTTCTAGTTTTGTCACGTATGAAGGAGGGTGTGAAAGAAAAGAGAATGTAACGAGAGAGAATAAAGGAGGAATCTGATGATGAGCGAATTCGTATCAAAAGAATCCATTATGCAGTTGTTAGAAGAAATTGAGCGTAAGATTGATGCGGTCGAAGCAGAGCTATCAATGGCAGTTCAACAAACAAAACACTCAGTAAATGAGGAGCAGGAGCAAATGATTGACCGGCTTGAATTAGAAGTGAAAGACTGTGAATTGAAAATTCATGCAGCAGAGTTTAAGCTAGCTGCAAGACCAGCCTATCATGCAGGCTAGCTTTTATATTTGAGCAATAAGTGAACGTTTGGTAGGATGTTCATAGAGGTGAACACTTTGGATAATCAAACATTAGTTGAACATACAGAAGAGCTAAGTAAGTGGATAGAAAACGCTTATGAGCGGTATCAAAAGGGAAAGGCTGAAGAAGAGTACCCAACTTATGATTTTTATAAAGACATTCAGCCGACCGTTGTCGAATATGACAAGCAAATGGAGCAGTGGCTTACCGCTTCCATCGCATTTATTCATCAGGTCAAACCGAAATACTTGCATCAAGAGCAATTAGAGGCCGTCCAAGAAAATGGGAAGGAAATTGTCCTCCAATCTTATTTTGGCAAACTTCACGCAACCCGTGTGAAAAACTTAGTGGAGTCAGTCACTTACACACTCAACCTTTTAATAGAAGAAATAAGAAAAAAGCGCAGTTGATGACACATCCTGCGCTTTTTCTAATGAACGCTTAGGCACATCTTCTGTTTTTTATCATAATATAGCATTGACATCAACATGTTTTGAGAGCGAGAGGAGCGAGAAAGATGTTCCCATATACAAACCAACAACCATATGATTTCCAATCATTTCAACAAGGCCCTTTTCCGCATCCAGACATGCAGCAGTCACAGCAGCCTCCAGAATATTTTATGCCTCCATATCAAGCTGGTATGGGCCAAGTGCCGCCAGCAGGATATCAACCGCAACCGCTCTTTGGATACCAAGAGGGCTACCAATCTATACAGCAGCCAGAGCTTGTCAATCAGCCTCAGGTGCAGCAGGCAGGCATGATGCCCATGCAGCAACCGATGAATCCTTATCCATTGCCGAGGCCACAAAAACAGCAACCATCTCAATTTAAAAGTGTCCTGTCCCAATTTAAAAAGACCAATGGACAATACGATTTCAACAAAATGTTTGATACGGCTGGGCAAATGATGAGTGCGATGAATCAAGTCGGTTCATTAGCAAAAGGATTCACAAGCATCTTTAAAGCATAACAAAACCCAATAGAAGCATCTATTGGGTTGTTTGCTTTGGTGCGGTCACACGCAGTGTTTGATCTTTCCAAATACTCTTCATATTGGTTTCATCTATTTTAGCGGGCATTAAAATGGTTTTGGTAAAGCTGGAGTAGGAAGAGGATGTGTCCGTTTTGATTGTCTCCTGTACATATAAGTGCAAATATTGTGCCTTCACTTCAAGCGCAATATCGCCTTCAACAAAATGGTCTGGAAATTGAATCTCGATATACACATGATCCTCATCTTCTGTCACATTTGTCGCTATCGATGCAAGTGAATGAGACGTTGTCATAAGTGCCTCTGCACTATTTAAAATCTCATGGAACGGGGAGGATGCGAAAAATTGTTCAATCGCTTCATATAAAATATCTTCATTTGCCAATAATTCATGTTTTTTCTTCTCGTCTTCTTGTTTCATTTAAATCACCTCTCATCTACAGCCTATGCAAAAAGGGCTCAGGCGGTTATCAATTGATGGGAGGAAAAAATTATGATTAAATAGTGTTGAATGAAACAAAGTATAAGTGCGAAAAGGTTCTTATGCGCAATAGATAGATCTAGAAGCAAAGCTTGAAGGGAGCAAATAAACATTGCTGAAAAAATTATTCGGTTTCGGGAAAAACGAAAAAGATGTAAAGGAAGAAGTGATTTATTCTCCTGCAGATGGAGAGTTAATGGATATGACTGACGTACCAGATCCTGTATTCTCTCAAAAGATGATGGGGGATGGGGTAGCAGTAAAGCCAGCGAATGGTACAATTGTGTCACCAGTAGAAGGTGAAATCATTCAGCTCTTCCATACGAAACATGCAATTGGTATTCGAACACTCTCAGGGCTTGAGCTTCTGATTCATATCGGACTTGAAACAGTTGCATTAGATGGAGAAGGATTTGAGGCGCACATCAAAGAAGGGGATAAAGTAAAGATCGGTGATCCTCTGATTACATGTGATTTAGAACTCATTGAAGAGAAAGCGGCAAGTACCGTGACACCTATTGTGATTATGAATGGCGATATCATTGAACGTATTGATAAAGAACCGAAGGGGACTGTGGAAAAACAGACCTCAAAGCTCTTTACCGTCAAAGTAAAATAATCACTTGAGGCAAAAAAAACTACCCTATCGAGTAAGGGTAGTTTTTTTATATTCATCAAAAGAGATTAATCCTTCATCGGAACCCAGCCTTGACTCGCTTCCATTACAGACCAAAGTCCCTCTGGGATGAGGTATTTGTCTTTTTGGCTACGTGAAATGACCGTCTCAATGTCAGCTTCTCTGCCTTCTTTGATCTTGACAGCCCAATCTGGGTCAACGATCAATTCTCGTGCGATGGCGATAAGCGGAATCCCTTGATGATAGGCATTGATTGCATCTTTTGCTGTAATGACGCTACCAACACCGATAAGCGGAAGGTCATCTCCGCAGCGTTCTTTGAGCAGCTCCATACGTGTTTTGTTTGCATCTGCGCCTCTTCTAGCTTTAGAATCAATCTCCATTAATGAGATATGCAAATAGTCCAGTCCTTTGGTCTTTAAAGCATCGACTAATGTAAATGTCTCCACCATCGTTAAACCAGGAGTCTCTGGCTCCTCAGGAGACAGTCGGTAACCAAAAATAAATGGCTTTTCAGCAAACTCTTCTATGGCTTCCTTTACAGCATCTGTAACGGCAATAGGAAAGGCTAGGCGCTTTTGGTCATTACCTCCCCATTGATCTGTACGCTGATTGCTATGCGGTGAGTAAAATTGTTGTAATAAATAGCCATTTGCGCCATGAATTTCAACTCCATCAAAGCCTGCTAGGATGGCACGTCTTGTAGCTTCTTTGAAAGAGTCGATGATATGGGGGATTTCATCTTCTTTTAAAGCACGAGCGATTTGTTTTCCGTCTTTGAACACATCACTTGGTGCTACCACATCACCATTTGGCACGAGATGCGCAATCGCCTGAGAGCCGCCGTGATGAATCTGGATAATGGCTTTTGTTCCTTTTGCTTGAATGGCTGATGCTAATTTTTTTAAGCCAGTTATATCTTCATCTCTTGCGATCGAAGGTTGTCCCTCAAATGCCTTGCCGTCTGGTGTCACGTTGGCACATGCGGTAATCACCATGCCCATTTCCTTAGATCTAGCTGTGATGAAATCGATCTCTTCTTTTGAAATCGTTCCATCCTCATGAGAGCCGAAATGGGTCATTGGAGCAACGACCAATCGGTTATCAATAGAGGCGCCTCCTGGGAATGTAAATGGTTCAAATAAAGGCTTAAATTCGTTTTTCAATCTCATCATCTTCTTCCTTGGTATAATCATATCACGTTAGAAGTGTAATGGATTTTGTGACAATACTTCAAAATATTTGCTCACAAGGAGCGCATCAATATTTTGCCGCCTAGTCATGCAAACAAATATTCGGTACACTATGATGGAGAGGTGACGCAATATGAAAAAGAAAACAATGAACGAACTTATAGAAGAATTGAAAAGTGACCAACAAATAGAACACTGGCATGAAATTGAGGCAAAACCTGCTCAGACCTCTCAGATTCCTAAACGAGTGGATGCTCGGCTGAAAAAGGCACTACAGGCAAGAGGTGTAAAAGAGCTGTATATTCACCAAAAAGAAGCCTTTGAACATGTGATGGATGGCGAGCATGTAGTGACTGTCACGCCAACAGCTTCTGGTAAAACGCTTTGCTACAATCTGCCCGTCTTACAATCGATCGCAGAAGATGAGACAAATCGCTCTCTTTATCTTTTTCCAACCAAAGCGCTCGCACAGGATCAAAAAAGTGAATTAAACGAAATCATTTCCGAAATGGGTATTCCCATTCGTAGTGAAACATATGATGGGGACACCTCACCCGCCATTCGGCAGAAAGTCAGACAGGCAGGGCATATTGTGATCACAAATCCAGATATGCTGCATTCAGCCATATTGCCTCATCATACAAAATGGGTTAGTTTATTTGAAAACTTAAAGTTTATTGTCATAGATGAACTTCATACATATCGAGGGGTATTTGGCAGTCATGTTGCCAATGTCATTCGTAGGTTAAAACGAATTTGTGCATTTTACGGAAGTGACCCGATTTTTATTTGTACATCAGCCACCATTGCGAATCCGAAGGAACTTGCAGAGCAGTTGACTGGGAGCAAGGTCCATCTGATTGATCGAAACGGAGCACCTAGTGGTAAAAAGAATTTTGTGTTTTACAACCCGCCCGTTGTCAATCAGCCATTAAATATCAGGCAAAGCGCAGCTACAGTCGTCAATCAATTGGCTAAAACGTTTTTAAAAGAGAAAATTCAAACGATCGTCTTTGCTAGGAGCAGAGTGAGAGTGGAAGTGATATTAAGTCATATTCAAGAGCTAGTAAAAAAGGAAATTGGTCCAAAATCGATTCGCGGTTATCGCGGAGGGTATTTGCCCAAACAGCGACGAGAGATTGAGAAGGGATTAAGAGAAGGGGACATACTAGGAGTCGTTAGCACGAACGCACTTGAATTAGGTGTGGACATTGGCCAGCTAAAAGTATGCATCATGACAGGATATCCGGGTAGTGTAGCGAGTACTTGGCAACAGGCAGGACGAGCTGGAAGACGCCACGAAGAAGCGCTCATCATCATGGTGGCAAGTTCATCACCGCTTGACCAATATATTGTGAAACATCCTGAATATTTCTTTCACAGGCCACCTGAATCAGCAAGAATTAATCCAGAAAACCTGATTATCTTAGTCGATCATCTAAAATGTGCGTCCTATGAGCTCCCATTTCGAGGAGATGAACAGTTCGGCGATATGGATGTAGATGAAATTTTGGAGTATTTACATGAGGAAGGCGTACTTCATTTTAGCGGGAACCGGTACTATTGGTCTGATCAATCCTTTCCGGCTCATGCTATCAGTTTACGATCTGCAAGCCAGGAAAATGTCGTCATTGTTGATCAATCAAACGTAGCAAATGTCCGGATTATTGGAGAGATGGACCGGTTTAGTGCCATGACCTTACTACATGATGAGGCGATTTATTTACATGAAGGAATTCAGTATCAAGTCGAGAAGCTAGATTATGAGCATCGCAAGGCGTACGTGAAACAAGTAGACGTAGAATACTATACGGATGCTAACTTAGCTGTTCAACTCAAGGTGCTAGAAATCGATCAGACAACGGAAAAAGAAGCGATTTCAGTGCATTTTGGTGATGTGACAGTCAATGCCATGCCAACGATTTTTAAAAAAATTCGTCTTTCATCCGGTGAAAATATTGGGTCTGGACCTATTCATCTGCCCGAAGAAGAAATTCATACAAGTGCAGCATGGTTTGAACTACAGCAAACAGAACATCGATTTGAAGAGAAAACACTTGAGCAGTTACTGCTTGGCATCGCAAATGTTCTTCAGCATATTGTACCTGCTTTTGTCATGTGTGACCGTTCAGATATTCATGTCATATCTCAAATAAAAGCAGCACACACAGGGAAACCAACGGTGTTTTTATATGACCATTATCCTGGCGGAATCGGTTTAAGCAAAGAAGTTCAAGTGCGTTTTGATGAAATTGCCCATGCAGCCATTCAGCTCATTGATCGTTGCCGTTGTGAAAATGGTTGTCCATCTTGTATTGGCATGGAAATGAAAGAGATTGATGGGAAGAGCAGGATCGTTGAATTGATGAAAGTATTTTAAAGAGAACGGAGGTGATGACGTACTCATGTCCTTAAAAGGAAAATTGAACCGAATGAAAAAGCATCTTTCGCATAGTCATACAGAAGAAAAGCGACATGAAATGAAAGATTTACAAACAGCAACAACTGAAGATATCCCATTTTTAAAAGAGTGGGAACAATTAGGGGCAGTTCCTTACTATGCTCAAGATTCCTTTTGTCTCATTCGGGAAGTGACGTATGATTTAGATGATCGGCATGGAATTTATTCGTTTTCAGAGCTACCAAATATTATTGAAGCATGGAACAAAAGTAAGGTCCAGCATTCACTATCAGCAAAAGGGTACAAATCACATGAGCTGTTTTTCTTTGATACAGAAACAACAGGTTTATCTGGCGGGACCGGAAATATGATCTTTTTGTTAGGTCATGCGCGCGTCTTTTCAGACAAAGTCGTAGTGAAACAACATATACTGACCAATCCAGGAAATGAAGCAGCGCTGTACAAAAGCTTTCTGAATGAAGTAGATGTCGAATCACTCGTTACATATAATGGTAAATCCTTCGATTGGCCGCAAGTGAAAACGCGACATACATTATTACGTGATCAAATACCTGAACTCCCAGAATTTGGGCATTTTGATCTTCTGCATGGAGCGAGAAGGCTATGGAGACATAAATATGAAAGAATGTCTCTTTCTGTTGTGGAAAAAGAGGAACTTCACGTCAATCGTGAAGGTGATACCCCAGGATTTTTGGCGCCGATGATCTATTTTCATTTTTTAAAGGAACAAAAACCACAGCTAATTGAAGGGATTCTCATCCATAATGAACTCGACGTTTTATCTTTAATTAGTCTATACATTCATTTGTCCAAAAAAATCTTATCAAAAGATGCGTTAAAGGAAAACGATGAAAAATATGCACTCGCACGTTGGCATCTTGCCCACCGTGATGTACAGGAAGCTACGAAACACTTAAGAGAATTACGGGATGCAAAGTTTGAGCATGCGAATCAGGCTGCTTTTGATTTATCTTTACAGTATAAAAGGATGAACCAATGGGATGAGGCTGTTCATATTTGGAAAGACCTTTTTTCAGCAAATGAATACCATCTCACGTTGAAAGCAGGGATAGAGCTGGCAAAGTATGAAGAGCATCGCGAAAAGGATGCCCGTTCAGCTCTTTCGATTGTTCAAACTTTATTAGCACTTCCGATTTTAAGTGAAAGAGAATTTGGAGAACTGGAAAAACGAAAAAAGCGGCTCTTAAGAAAAGCTGGGCAATGAAATTATTGCCTGGGAAAGCGCAAGAAATGACAACGTTCGGCTCTCGGCCGAAAATAAAAATTGTTTAACACTTTTATTGTAGAAAAGTCACGAATCCTGTAAAATAACGTTAGATATTAAATGAGGAGCGTTGAGCATGTATAAGGGTCTTTTTTACTTGTTTTTTCTAGTTGTCATTTTGATTGCGTTTGTGTTTTCAAATTATAAAGATGTTTTTCTCGCAAACTTTTAAAATAGGTTAATGCATTAGTACATGTACACCCCTTGATTCATACATTATTAATGTAAGAAAATCGAGGAGAGGGGAATGCTACATGTATCATCATCATTGCAATCCAAATGTGACACAGCCAATTGTGCATCCAACGAATCATTGCTGCACACACAGCGAGTCAACAACCATTGTGCCGCATATCCATCCGCAGCATGTGACGAATGTCCACCACCAAAACTTCCAACATGTTCACTACTTCCCGCATACGTTTTCTCAGGTGGACCCGGCAACACATCAACACTTTAACTGCGGTGGACCTTGCTGTAACAGATAAAGTGAAATGGGACTTTTATAAGTCCCTTTTTTTAAAAGCAGGTGAAGATATGAAAATTATTGCTGTCACAGGGTACAAGCCATTTGAACTTGGCATATTTAAACAAGACGAGCCTGCACTTCAGTTCATAAAAGCGGAACTTCGTAAAAGATTGACATCGCTTATAGAGGGCGGTCTTGAATGGATTCTTATATCTGGTCAATTAGGCGTAGAATTGTGGACAGCTGAAGTCGTATTTGAGCTACAAGAAGAGTACCCTATGTTAAAACTGGCTGTGATTACCCCTTTTTATGAACAAGAAGAGCGGTGGAATGAACAAAATAAAGAACTGTATGAGGGTGTGCTTGCACAAGCTGATTTTGTTGAAAGTGTCACACATAGACCGTATGAAAATCCAGCACAGTTTAAACAGAAAAATCGTTTTTTTATTGAAAAGACAGAGGGGCTCCTCGTTTTATATGATCCCGAGCATGAAGGCTCACCAAAGTATATGATTCGAGAAGCTGAGACGTACACGGATTACCAAATTATGTACATAACGATGGATGATCTAAGAGCACAAGTTGAGGCAGAAGATCCGTTTTTTGAATAAGAGCAAGAGAACATTTGACAACGTCACGTATTTCTGAAAAAATATACTATGAATTCACGATATGAGGTGAAATAGATGCTTGCTGATAAAGTAAAGCTTTCTGCGAAAGAAATTTTAGAAAAAGAATTTAAAACAGGTGTCAGAGGGTATAAACAAGAAGAAGTCGATAAATTTTTAGATATGGTCATTAAAGATTATGAGACATTCCATCAAGAAATTGAAAACCTTCAACAAGAAAACCTTCACTTGACGAAACAGCTTGAAGAAGCCGTGGAACAAGGGAAAAGACAGCCTGCCCAGTCCAATACAACAAACTTTGATATTTTAAAAAGGCTATCAAATCTCGAAAAACATGTTTTCGGCAGTAAGCTGTATGATTGATGTTGAAAAAACTTGTATCAAATGTCATATTCGTTTATAATAACGTTTGGTGATTAACGTTCGGGTAATCGCTGTAATGCTTTTGACATTGCAGAGGAAAGTCCATGCTCGCACGGTGCTGAGATGCCCGTAGTGTTCGTGCCTGGCGAAAAAATAAGCCAGGGCAGCCTGGGAAAGGCTGACGGCAGGAAAAATGCCTACGTCCTTTTAGGATATGGCAAAGTATCCTTGAAAGTGCCACAGTGACGAAGTCTCACTAGAAATGGTGAGAGTGGAACGCGGTAAACCCCTCGAGCGAGAAACCCAAACTTGGTAGGGGAACTTTCTCAAAGGAACCAAACGGAGAGAAGGACAGAGAATTCTGTAGATAGATGATTACCACCTGAGTACGAGGCATTTGCCGTTTGTAGTACAATGGAACAAAACATGGCTTACAGAACGTTATATCCGTTATTTATAAACATGACAAACAGAGCTCTCCTATATTTACATATGGAGAGCTTTTATCATGAATCAGTAAAAGTGAGAGAAAACAGGTGATATACAAATGAAAACCTATACACTCATCGCGACAGCTCCAATGGGTATTGAAGCAATTGTTGCAAAAGAAGTGAGAGAACTCGGTTATGAGTGCACAGTTGATAACGGAAAAGTGATTTTTCAAGGAGATGCCCTTGCGATTTGCCGTGCAAACCTTTGGCTGCGGACAGCAGACCGGATCAAGGTACAAGTCGCTGAATTTTCGGCAAGAACGTTTGACGAACTCTTTGAACGGACAAAAGCGATTGACTGGGCTATGTTTTTGCCGAAAAATAGCACGTTCCCTGTCATCGGTAAGTCTGTCAAATCACAACTTGCGAGTGTGCCGGATTGTCAGCGCATTGTCAAGAAAGCGATTGCTGAAAAGCTCAAATCGTCTTATAACATTCAGTCTGAATGGCTTGAAGAAACGGGACCAGAATATAAAATAGAGATTGCGCTTTTAAAAGATAAAGCCACCCTCACACTTGATACATCAGGTGTTGGACTTCATAAGCGTGGGTATCGTGCAGATCAGGGAGGAGCGCCTATTAAAGAAACCCTTGCTGCGGCTCTAGTGTTATTGACCAATTGGACACCTGATCGTCCATTTGTTGATCCTTTTTGTGGGTCGGGAACCATCACCATTGAAGCAGCCATGATAGGACAGAACATTGCCCCTGGATTTAACCGCGAATTTGCTTCGGAAGCATGGACGTGGATTGGGGAAGACGTATGGAAGCAAGCACGTCTTGAAGTCGAAGAAAAGGCAAACTATGATCAGCCTCTGCAAATTATTGCAAGCGACATTGATCACCGAATGGTAGACATTGCGAAGATCAATGCAGAAGAAGCTGGATTAAGTGAGCTTATTCAATTTAAACAAATGCAAGTGAAAGACTTTCAAACGAATGAAAAGTATGGTGTGATTGTTGGAAACCCGCCATACGGAGAACGACTGAGTGATAAACCAGCGGTTGAAAAAATGTATCGAGGTATGGGTGAAGCGCTCAAGAACCTAGACACATGGTCAATCTATATTTTAACGTCACATGAACAATTCGAAGAATGTTTCGGAAGAAAAGCAACGAAAAAGAGAAAACTGTTTAATGGATTTATTAAAACAGACTATTATCAATATTGGGGAAAACGCCCACCTAGAAAGCAACCAAGTGAATCATAAAAATGGGTCACACCTAAAAAGGTGTGACTTTTTTAATACCCAAAAGGTATAAACCATCCTTGGACGGAATAAACTGAATTTGATTTTAAAAAAAGAGGTGTCTTATGATTCAATATGATCAAATTCAGTTAATCCGAAAAGCGTTAGCGTCAACAGCCAAAGAAATAGAAGTCCATGAAATTGGACAAATCTCTCAGCTTGCGGCAGCTAGACATGATTTAGCGCTTGCTCAGGCTTACAAAGAGCGTTCAGAGCATGCCTTTTTAATGAAAGAATGCTATCATCATCGTTTGCGTTCATAAAATAATTGTATTTCCCCAGCATAAATGGTACTATAGAATGTCTGGATGATTCAAAAGTTGGGGGTTGAAGCAGGTGAGAGCATCTCGTTTGCCTTTTTCATTATCAAAAGAACACAATTTTTACGAAGAACTGGGCAACTGGATTGGTGATGTCTTTTATGACATTTTGCCAGAAAAGGGCTTTGATCTTCGAGATGAACAAATTTTCATGGCTTTTCAGTTAGAAAGAGCCTTTAAAGAAAAAAGTGTGATGTTTGCCGAAGCTGGGGTAGGCACAGGCAAAACGATCGTATATTTATTATTTGCTGTCACATATGCAAGGTATACAGGCAAACCTGCCATGATTGCATGTGCAGACGAAACGTTGATTGAACAGCTTGTCAAACAAGAAGGTGATATCTATAAAATTGCAAATCACCTTGATATTCAAATAGATGCGAGATTAAGTAAATCGCATGATCAATATTTATGCTTAAAAAAACTAGAGAAAACGATGCAGCGTGAAGATGATGAGAAATGGCTGGATATCTATGAATCACTTCCTTCATTTGTTCATGAATCGCATGGTATGCAGACCTTTTATCCGTATGGAGATAGAAAAGAGTACCCAGAACTCACAAATGAGGAATGGTCACGTATCGGTTATGACTCCTTTCAGGACTGCTTGACTTGTGATATGCGGCATCGTTGTGGTCTGAATTTATCAAGAGATCATTATCGCAAAGCGACAGATCTGATCATCTGTTCTCATGACTTTTACATGGAGCATGTGTGGACAAAGGAATCCCGCAAACGTGAAGGACAGCTTCCGTTGCTTCCTGAGCATAGCTCTGTCGTCTTTGATGAAGGGCATTTACTTGAGTTTGCAGCACAAAAAGCTTTGACGTATCGAGTCAAACAATCAACACTGGAGACATTTTTAGAGCGCCTTTTACAAAACGATATACGCGAAGAATTTGCAGAGCTTGTTGAAGATGCGCTTGCAACAAACGACGAATTCTTTTATTTACTCAAAACGTATGCAAAAGAAGTCAAAGGCTCACACCGACTTGAAATTGGGCGTGTGGAAGAGGTCAAGCGTTCAGCGAGCGAATTGTGTGATTTACTAGAAAAAATCGGAGAAGCGCTCGTATTCGAATCTGAGATGTACACAATTGATCAATATGAATTATCTGTCGTCGAAGAGTACATTGAACAAATGGCGTATTCACTTTCACTTTATCAGAAAAATGCGATTAGCTGGCTAGAGAAACAGGAATTAGACACGACGTTTGTCGTCATGCCAAAGACAGTGGCAGAGGTGCTCGGTGAAAAAGTATTCTCGCAAAAAATTCCTTATATTTTCTCTTCTGCTACATTGTCTGAAAACCAAACTTTCGATTATTTGGCGGAAAGCCTTGGTATCAAAGATTACTTGTCAATGAGTGTCGCTTCACCATATGATTACGATGAGCAAATGCGGATTCACTTCCATGGAATTCAGCAACCGATTCCGCAGGCGGAAGAAAAAGGTCAACAAGTGATCACTCATCTGAAAGAAAATGGGGGCCGATCTCTTATCCTATTCCCTTCATTTGATGAGCTACATGTATTTAAGAAGCAACTTGCCGCAACAAATGAATACTTGCCTTTTGAAGTGTATTTTGAAGGTGACGAAGAGATTAGCACCATTGTACAGAAGTTCCAAGCAGATGAAACGTCTGTTTTATGCTCTGTTCATTTGTGGGAAGGACTAGATATACCAGGTCAATCACTAACAAGTGTGATCATCTGGGGACTTCCTTATCCGCCGCATGACCCAGTATTTGAGGCGAAACGTAACGAAGCCAAGGATGCACATGCTGAAGTGGACCTTCCTTACATGCTCCTTCGATTAAGACAAGGTATCGGAAGACTCATTCGGACAAGCCAAGATGCCGGAAGCATTCATGTCTACTTTGATCGCAAAGAAGACGCCATGGTACGACAAAAAATAGAATCTGTCCTACCAGTGAAACCAACCATCTCTTCATAAAGAGGACGAAATAAGAAAAGAGGAGGATACACACCCGTATCCTCCTCTTTTTCATTGACAAATCAACATTCGTTGAAGTAGCCTTGAAACGTACATACATATTTTATTGATAGGGGGAACGAACGCATGAGTCTTGAATCAAAAGAGAAAGCGTTTTATCAATTACTTGGGAAAATCGCTCACTACACAGAAGCGCTCCATTTACTTTATTGGGATTCCAGAACACAAGCGCCTAAAAAAAGTGCTGATTTTAGAGCTGAAACGATCGGTCAATTATCTAGTGACATTTTTAATATGAAAACATCTGATGACATGAGAGATCTCCTAAATGCCTTAAATAAGCAGCGAGATGAACTGACTGCAGATACTCAGAAGGCGCTTGAATTATCACAAAAAGAATATGACGAAAACAGCAAAATTCCAAAAGAAGAATTCAAGGAATATTCCATTCTACAATCAAAAGCAGAGCATGTCTGGGTCGAAGCAAGAGAAAAATCAGACTTTTCCCTCTTTGCTCCTTATTTAAAACAGCTCATTGAGTTTAACAAACGTTTTATTCAATATTGGGGCGTGAAAAAGACGCCATATGATGTGCTGTTAAATAATTATGAGCCAGATATGACAGTTGAGCAACTCGATCAAAAATTTGGCGCACTCCGAGACGCCATTGTTCCTCTTGTGAAAAAAATAGAAGCCTCTCCAAATAAACCGGACACGTCATTTTTATCGAAAAGCTTCCCGATCGAAAAGCAAAAAGAACTAAGCCTCTTTTTCTTAAAGGAGTTAGGATATGATTTCGATGCTGGTCGACTAGACACTACAGTTCATCCGTTTGCTGTGACATTAAGCAGAGGCGATGTTCGTGTGACGACCCGCTATGATGAACATGATTTCCGTATGTCGCTCTTTGGCACAATACATGAGTGTGGTCATGCCATCTATGAGCAAAATATTGATGAGGCGTTGAGCGGGACGCTGCTGTGTGATGGTACGTCAATGGGAATCCATGAGTCACAGTCACTATTCTTTGAGAATTTTATCGGTCGACATGAAAACTTTTGGAAAACGTATTATCAAAAGTTGCAAGAAGCATCACCTGAACAATTTCAAGATGTGACATTAGAAGAGTTTGTGCACGCTGTGAATGAATCGAAGCCGACGTACATTCGGATAGAAGCAGATGAACTAACGTATCCGCTTCATATCATTATTCGCTATGAAATTGAAAAAGCTATTTTCAATGAAGAAGTAGCCGTTGAAGACCTGCCTGCCCTTTGGAATGAAAAATACAAAGCGTATCTCGGCATTACACCGCCAAATGACGCACTTGGCATCTTACAAGATGTCCACTGGTCTGATGGAAGCTTTGGGTATTTCCCTTCATATGCACTTGGTTACATGTATGCAGCGCAATTAAAGGACCAAATGCTCAAAGATTTACCAAATTTCGATGAACTCATTCAAAATGGGTCTTTTGCACCGATCAAAGAATGGCTGACTCACCATGTCCATCAGCATGGAAAACGGAAAAAACCTTCCGAGATCATTCAAGATGCTACTGGTGAAGAATTAAATGTTCAATATTTAATCGACTATTTAATTGAAAAATACACGAAACTCTATTTGTCTTAAATGAAAAAGCACCCTTTGATGAAAAGGGTGCTTTTTCATGCATGAATATTCTAAAAACGAACAATTTCTGCTGATCTATTATTTAAGTTCGGTATTTTTCTAGAAAAGTGCTTTCCAAGTGTCTGAAATCTTGTTATAATTTGAACACTATGAACCACTCATATAATCGCGTGATGATGGCACGCAAGTTTCTACCGGACACCGATACCGTCCGACTATGAGTGAGCAAAATGAAACAGCTTTTCTTTGAGCTGAAGATCCCGTGGATCGTTTTCGCATTGCTTGCTCCTGAATGGACAGCAATGCTTTTTTTATGTCAAAAATGAATGGCCAATATGCTAGGAGGAAGACATGATGGAATTGTTGCGTCAAAAAATTGAGAACGAAGGAATCGTTCTGTCGAATCAAGTGTTAAAGGTAGATGCCTTTTTAAATCATCAAATTGATCCAGTCTTAATGCATGAGATCGGTCAAGAGTTTGCTCGATTATTTGAGCATGAGGGCATTACGAAAATCTTGACGATTGAGTCTTCGGGAATAGCGCCTGCTGTTATGGCTGGGCTAGCCCTACATGTACCAGTGGTATTTGCTCGTAAAAGACAATCTCTCACATTAACAGATCATTTGCTAACAGCAAAAGTGTATTCTTTTACAAAAAAAGTGGAAAGCACGATCGCTGTCTCAAACACACATCTAGATGAAAACGATTGTGTTTTAATCATCGATGACTTTCTAGCGAACGGTGAGGCGGCAAAGGGACTGGCGGATATTACAAAGCAGGCAAAGGCAAAAGTTGCCGGATTTGGCATTGTCATTGAGAAGTCATTCCAGCCTGGAAGACAAGAGCTTATCCAAATGGGGCACCGTGTGGAATCACTTGCACGAATTGAATCACTGGATGAAGGGAAAGTCTCGTTTGTACAGGAGGGACAATCATGAGTGCCGCTAAAAAAGCCAAAACACTTTCTCTGGGGATCCAGCATGTGCTGGCCATGTATGCAGGTGCAGTGCTTGTACCACTCATTGTTGGAGATGCGCTTGGGCTCACACCCGCACAATTGACATATTTGATCTCGGCAGATATTTTCATGTGTGGTGCTGCCACCTTGCTACAAGTATGGAAAAATCGTTTTTTTGGTATAGGGCTTCCTGTTGTACTAGGATGCACATTCACAGCCGTGTCTCCCATGATTGCCATAGGGTCTAAATATGGAATTTCCTCTATATATGGAAGTATTATTGCCTCAGGAGTCATTGTCATTGCTCTTTCCTTTTTCTTTGGAAAGCTTGTGAAGTTTTTCCCGCCTGTTGTCACAGGGTCAGTTGTTACCATTATCGGTATTACGCTTATACCTGTGGCGATGAACAATATGGCGGGCGGAGAAGGTAGTGCTGATTATGGTTCTTTTGAAAACCTAGGTCTAGCTTTTCTCGTCTTGTTTATCATTGTCCTGCTCTACCGGTTCACGAAAGGATTCATGAAAGCCATTGCGATTTTAATTGGTATTCTCCTTGGTACAGCGGTGGCTGCTATGTTCGGAAAAGTTGAAACAGCAGAAGTTGCAAATGCGCAAATTTTTCGCATGATTGAACCTTTTTACTTTGGTATGCCTACCTTCGAATTTGCGCCCATCATGACGATGACTTTGGTTGCGATTGTGTCATTAGTTGAATCAACAGGTGTCTATTTTGCACTAGGAGATTTAACCAATCGCACATTAAAGGAGAAAGATTTAGCAAAAGGCTACCGAGCCGAGGGAATCGCTGTATTATTAGGGGGGATTTTCAATGCATTTCCTTACACAGCGTATTCACAAAATGTGGGGCTGATTCAATTAACGGGCGTCAAGAAAAATCAGGTCATTGTGGTCACAGGGGCATTATTGATGATATTTGGTCTGTTTCCAAAAATCGCTGCGTTTACAACGATCATCCCAAAATCAGTCCTTGGCGGCGCAATGGTAGCGATGTTTGGCATGGTCATTGCTTACGGGATTAAAATGCTAGCGCGTGTTGATTTTGCAAAACAAGAAAACTTACTTATTGTTGCTTGTTCTGTTGGGATCGGTCTAGGCGTAACAGTCGTACCGCAAATGTTTGACCAACTCCCAGAATCAATCAAGTTATTGACGAGTAACGGGATTGTGGCTGGGAGCTTTACAGCCATTTTGTTACATATCATTTATCACATGATTCCATTCAAAAAAGAAGTAATTCATGATCAAGTAGAAGAACCTAAACAATCTGTCATGTAGCACCTCTGATAAGAGGTGTTTTTTTGTATAAAAAAGCAGGTTCGCTTGGCTTAGAACGAACCTGTGAAGGAGGAAAACTACATCATGTTTTCACCTATATTATCCAATATTTATCAATTGTCGTCAAGACAAAAAGTTAGCCGAAGGAAAATGTTTTGACTGAATTGTGACGAATTGGCATGTATATCCTTTTCTTAATAGGAGATATTAAGCAAAAAAAGAGGTGAAGCCGATGGCCTATATTCTTTCAGTTGGAACAAGCCCCCCGCACCATCATGTGGATCAGCAAACAGCAGCTGCATTCGCGAAGTCTCAATTTAAACGATCGTTTAAAGATATTGACAGGTTGCTTAGAGCCTTTGATCATGGAGAAATTCAAAGTAGACAATTCGTGAAACCGATTGAGTGGTATCAAGAACATCACACATTTCAAGAGAAAAACAACATCTATCTCGAAAAAGCATTGTCTCATGCAAAAGAAGCTATTGATTACTGTCTTCATGATACGACATTTCTTAAAATGCCCATTCCGTATGAGGAGATTGATGCCTTATTTTTTATCTCAAGTACTGGACTATCGACACCAAGTCTTGATGCCAAGCTCATGAACGTACTCCCTTTTTCACCCTATACAAAACGAGTGCCAATTTGGGGATTGGGCTGCGGCGGGGGAGCGGCAGGGTTATCTCGCGCTTTTGAATACATCAAGGCGTATCCAGAAGCAAAGGTTCTTGTGGTCGCTTGTGAGCTATGCAGTTTAACTTTCCAGCCGCAAGATCAATCTAAAAGCAATTTAATTGGCACCTCTTTGTTTGGAGATGGGACTGCGGCGGTTCTGTTAACTGGTGAAAAAACTGTATTTGAGAATACACGGTTAAAAACAGTTCCTAAAGTGATAGGCACACAGTCTGTTACAATGAAAGATTCTGAAGATGTAATGGGCTGGGAGTTTACAAATGACGGCTTTCGGGTGATCTTTTCACGTGACATTCCATCCATCATCTCAGGTTGGTTAAAAGAGCAGGTGGATCAATTTTTAAAGAAGCATGGATGTTCAAAGGACGATTTGTCTGTTTTTCTTGCCCATCCTGGAGGGAAAAAAGTAATTGATGCTTATCTTGAAAGTCTATCATTACAGGAAGAACAGCTATTTTCTTCAAAAGAAGTACTGAGAACCCATGGAAACATGTCTTCTGTGACGGTATTGTATGTGATCAAACATTTTCTTGAACATCAGGAGGCTGAAGCCGGAGAAATAGGACTTTGCGGAGCACTTGGGCCAGGCTTTTCTTCTGAGCTTTTACTGATGAAATGGGAGGGAGGCTTATGATCTTTTGGCTAATCACTGGCTTCCTTATCTGTCAGCGGCTGCTTGAAGTCCTTGTCGCAAAAAGAAATGAGAAGAAAGTGAAAGCACTAGGCGCCATTGAATTTGGGGCTCGGCATTATCCATATATGGTTGCCATGCATGCTGCCTTTTTTCTATCGCTTATTGGTGAGGTTTTGGCTTTCCAGCGTGAACCGTCCCGCTATTTTCTCCTATTCGTTGCTCTATTACTAGTCACACAGATTGGCCGATATTGGGCACTTTATTCGCTTGGCACGTACTGGAATACAAAGATTTTAGTGGTTCCAAATGCGATGGTCGTGAAAAAGGGACCGTACAGATGGCTAAAGCATCCCAACTATGTCGTCGTTGCGATTGAACTTCTCTTGATTCCCTTATTGTTTCAAGCATATATAACAGCCATTCTATTCACTTGTTTAAATGGATGGATGATGTTGGTCCGAATTCAAGCGGAGGAAAAAGCACTGCATCAGCATTTACTAAATTAATATTGAAAATCATTATCAATTGTGTTACACTTTCATTAATGATAAACATTCTCATTAATGAATGGTGGACGGTGATCATATGACAATGGTTTTCTTACTCGGTACAGTTTGTGTCTATAGCCTATTGATTGGCTTTGTGTTAAAAGGTGTTTCAAAAAAATCTGCTTCCTAATTTCAGTCATTTTCGACTGATGGGGTAGCAGATTTTTTTTATTTCCTCACATCAGAAGAAAAATCTCTTTATATTGTGTAAAATGGTATCACATACATAACAGACTTTTCTAAAAACAAAGGGGTTTATCGTCATGAAAGATTTGTCTATCCGAGATTCTCTCGTACAAACTACAGGCGCAATATATCAACATCTCCTCAAAAATCATGATCATGAGCGTGCAGCCAAACTTGCAACGATCATGAAAAAGGATGCAGAGGAAGAAGTATATATCGCATTTACCGGTCATTATTCCGCTGGGAAATCATCACTTGTTAATCACCTGCTCCATGATCAAATTTTGCCAACAAGTCCTATCCCAACAAGTGCAAACTTGGTTGTTGTGAGAAGAGGGGAAAACGAAGTCCGCCTGCACACCTCTGATGGCCGTTTTGCAAAAATGAGTGGCGCCTACGATAAAGAAGCTGTGCAACGTTTTTGTAAGGATGGCGAACAGATTGAGATGGTAGAGGTAAGCGGTGAATATGGAGGACTTGAAGAAAAGGTTGCACTCATTGATACACCTGGAATTGATTCGACAGATCATGCCCATTTTTTATCTGCTGCGTCCATTCTTCATCAAGCAGATGCTCTTTTTTATGTTGTTCATTATAACCATGTGCATTCAGAAGAGAACATCCGATTCATTCGCTCTATTAAAGATCAAGTGCCGAACCTTTATTTCATTGTCAATCAAGTCGACCGGCATGATGAACAAGAGACGGCATTTGAGGACTACAAAAAGCAAGTGGTCGAGGTGCTATTAAAAGAGGGAATAGAGGAAGATCACCTTTATTTTACGTCTGTGACCGATGAAACGCATCCAAGAAACGAGATGATTCGATTAGTTGAGAAACTACAAGAATTACAAACAATACCTAAAGCCTCACTCCGTGCCTATACGGAGCAAAAAATAGAGCATGTATTAAAGGAGCATATCGAGTCGTTCAAAACCGAACTTCAAGGAGATGACCTTGAGCTCAAACTTCAAGAAAAAACGAAAGAAGTCAAAGAACTGGAAGAGACATACCGCTATACAGAAATTGGTGGAAAGCAGCTAGAAGAGCAACTAGTCTCTGAAGTAGAGAATATTTTAAAAAATGCGAACTTGACTCCATTTAAAATGAGAGAGCTCGCAAGTGACTATATAGAATCAAAAGCACCAGGTTTTAAAGTAGGCATGCTTTTCTCGAAAAGTAAAACCCAGCAAGAAAAAGAGAAAAGGGCGAATGTTTTTTTAGTAGATGTAAAAGCGAGAATGAAAGCAGAAGTAGATTGGCACATTGCAGAACAATTAAAAAGAGAAGTCAAACATCATCAGCTAGGAGAGGACTTATTAGAAAAAGCGATGGCGTTTGAAACACCCGTTCAAGAATCCTTGCTTGAACAGGTCATTCATCCTGGTGCGACATTATCTAATGAATACGTCCTTCAATATGCGAAAGATGCTGGCGAAGCGCTCAAAAGGCAAGCAAAACAGGAAGCTATGCAAGTGATTGAACAAATGACCCTGGTTCATAAAAACAAGCTAACGAATACAAAAGAGGAACTACAAGAAAAATTGGTGCAGGCAACACAAGAACGTCAAACACTAGAACGTGAACTCGAAAAAAATCAACACATCAAGCAAGATATTCATGATGTATGGAATATATGGAAAAGTGGGTCCGACGAAACCATTGACGAAGATTGGTTTTATGTGAAAAAACAAAGGATGCAGCATGAGCAGTTAGAACAAAATAGGACGGCGATTGATGTTGAAGAGGTAAAGCAAGAAAGGAAGCCGTCTCAAGTACGCAAGTCACAGCACATCACTACAGCACAGTCCATAGAGCAATTTGAGGAGCTTTCTCGTGTTTTAATGCCATTAGACGCACTTCAATCCCAAAAGGAATCGTTTGACAAACGAACAGAACGTCTGCGGGCAAAAGAATTTACCCTTGCACTGTTTGGTGCTTTTAGTTCAGGGAAGTCTTCCTTCGCAAATGCGCTTGTGGGGCGAAAGGTTTTACCATCATCCCCCACACCTACAACGGCTACGATTAATAAATTAACAAAACCGACGGAGGAACACCCGAACGAAACGGTGAAAGTTGTGTTCAAAACCGAGGAGGATATCCTTGAGGAACTTGACCAGATCCTTGGATTTTCAGTCACAGAAGGAAAGGGAGAAGCATTTAGAGCAAAGCTGGAAAAAGTGCTGAAAAAAAGACATCTTGAACAGGATCATCAGATCATTGTAGAACATTTTCTGTACGCATATGGCCAGTTTAAAGAATACATTAACAACCAAAATGCCTTATACGTCTCGCTGGATGAGCTGAAACCATATGTCGCAGAAGAGACCGTTTCTTGTGTAGTTAAGGAAGTGACGGTGTATTTAAGTACACCTCTAACAGATAAAGGGCTTACGATTGTGGATACACCAGGAGCAAGCAGTATGAATAAGCGTCATACGGAGATCGCCTTTCAATACATGAAGGACGCAGACGCTCTTTTATACTTAACCTATTATCAGCATTCATTCTCAAAGGCAGATCGATCATTTTTACGTAAGCTTGGTCTTGTGAAAGATTCATTTAGCATGGATAAAATGTTTTTCATTATCAATGCAGCTGATTTGGCAAAGGATGTAGCGGAGCTCGAAACGGTGTTTGATTATGTGCGAAATGAACTAACAAAAGAAGGAATCCGAAACCCAAATGTCCACCATGTGTCGAGCAAAGAGGAATTAGAAGGAGAAAATCAAACTCCTTTTAATCAATATGCACAACTTAGAAAACAATTGGACTATTTTATTGATGAAGAATTAACGAAAGATGCCGTCGAGCTTTTGTATTTTGAAGCCAATTCACTTTGTGGAACGGTCGAAAAGCTACATGAAACGCTGCACCAATCAGAGGATGAGAAACGAGCCGAAAAGGAGAAAATGGAACAGTCGTATGACATGCTTCTTGAGAAAATGAACGTGATGAAACGATCCAAGTTAGTGACAGAAAGTGTGAAAAAGGATGTACAAGAACAGCTTTATCACATTGTTCAGCGTCTCTCGCTATTTGCCAATGATTTATTAAAGGCAGCCTTTTACCCGGGATTATCGCAAGGGAACTTTCAGGAACAGCTGAAAAAGGCGCTTCAACAAGCATTAAAGGATTATGAATTTGAATTTGTACAGGAGCTAAAGGCGCTTGATATCCGAATGGATTCATTTATCAGGATGTATTTTCAAGAAGAGTGGGAGAAAGGTTTACAGAGCGCCTGTACGGAAGATCCTTATTTTTCACTACGTCTATCTCCGCCAGAAGAGAAAAATGCAGAGCTGAAACAAATTGAAGTAAAAGCGGATCTAACACCATTTGAGCCACTTTTAAAGAAACAAAAGTCAGCTAAAGCTTTTTTTGAACAAAACGGAAAAGCTGCGTTTATTGAAGCGATTCGAGATATCCTTCTGCCGCTCACGTCTAGTTGGGCAGAAAAAGAAAAATCGGAGCTGCTGATCAGATACGAAGATTTAGTCAAGACCTTTAGTGATAGATATGAAACAGATACGCGCAAACAACTGAAGGATCAAAAGTTTACGTTTGTCACGAGTTTGACGACAGACGCACAAGCTCGCGCCACCATTGAACAGGTATATGAGCAAACAAAAGAATGGAAGAGCCAGTTGAAATCCATTTGATTCATGGTAGACTAAATAAAAAAGAAAGCAGATGATAGATCATGACTAACGTACATGAAGAAATTTCCGCACATTCTCAAAAACAGCATGCCCATATCCAGTCCTTTCTTGCCCTTGAACAAAAGAGAGAACAGGCGATTGATGCGACTGTGACAAGATGTGAACAAAACGAGCCATTTACAACAGATGAGATCAATGCCATCACATCGCAAATGAATGAACTTGCACGGGGCGGAATTGTTCCCATGCGCAAGCATGTGACTACGGATATGGTAAAGGAATATGTCGAGCGTAAACAGAAGTAAAGGTTAACTTTCACTTTTTTCGGTCATCTTAACAAATGACCCAAGAAAGGAGAGGTAGCATGAAAAAAAAGCAAAATACAAATCAGCAAGCTAAGAGCGAGTCGAAACAAAAAGACATGCCGTCATATGCAGAAGAAGAATCGAAAAAAATGCAATACGGTCAAAAGTAAAAGAGGCTGCCTCTTCTTCTAAAAAGAAGGGGGCCTCTTTTTTTATGTCAGTTATTCTGTTCTATGATAGAATAAGAGTATTGTTTCTAAAAAGGGAGTTTACGAAAATGAATAGACATGTACTACTTGTAGATGGAATGGCACTACTCTTTCGGTCGTTTTATGCGACAGCCGTTCATCGCAATTTTATGATAAATGATCAAGGGGTTCCGACAAATGGGGTCAATGGTTATTTGAAGCATTTATTAACAGCCGTCCAAACATTTCAACCGACTCATATCGTTTGTTGCTGGGACATGGGAAGCCAAACCTATCGTAATGAATTATTTCAAGATTATAAAGCCAATCGAGGCGAGGCGCCTGTAGAGCTTATCCCGCAGTTTGCCCTAGCAAAAGAGGCGACAGAAGAATTAGGAATTGTCAATGTTGGGTTGAAGGGTTTTGAAGCAGACGATTGTATTGGCACACTCGCTACATGCTACCAACAAGAAGCACAAGTGACCATCTTAACTGGCGATAAAGATTTACTGCAAATCCTTGATGAACGAGTGACAGTGGCCCTCATGCAAAAAGGAATTGGACATTATAAGCAATATACAAAGGAAATCTTTGAAGAAGAGATGGGGATCTCTCCAAAAGCACTGATTGATATGAAAGCGTTGATGGGTGATTCAAGTGATAATTATCCAGGTGTAAAAGGAATCGGTGAAAAAACAGCATTAAAATTCATTCAAACTTATCAAACCATTGAACGTTTATTAGAGAATATCCATGAATTAACTCCTGCGCAGCAAAAGAAAATGCAGGCAGGTTTAGAAGACCTCAAACTCTCTCGCATATTGGCGGAAATTAAATGTGACGTACCAATCAGCTGTCCAATGGATGAGACAAAAATGAATATCAATCCAGAACGAGCAGCAGCTATGCTTCGTTTGCACCAAATCAAAGGGATTGAACCGATGGTCAATCGATTAAGTGAAATAGAGATCAGCTAAGGCTGATCTCTTTGTTATTGATGAAGTTAAATCTTTGTATTGCTTTTCTTCGCCTTATTTTCTAACTGAGATAGGGGTTGTTTGTCCTTTGTTTGCGCATCACCTTGAGGAGTTGTCCCATTTGTGACACGACCTTTGTTTACTTTATCCACTCAATATCACCTCAACATTAGCATAACCAAAAGAAAAGCGATTCATCCTTTTGAAAGGTGAATTGCTTTTCTAGCGAGCTGATCGGCTACTTGGTTTTCTTTGCTTGGAATCCACTTAATAAAAAATAAATCAAACTCGCCTTGAAGCTGTAGCATCTCTTCAATAAAGTGCTTGAATGCCGGATTTTTAGCAAAGCCTGCATTAGCCGCGCGATCAACTACTTGCGAATCCGTTCGGAATGAGACTGTGCGGAATCCTTTTTCCACGCAGATTTTCATCCCCTCAATTAAAGCAGAAAATTCCGCTTCGTGATTGCTCATGGAACCAAGTGGGATAGAGAAGGATTCTGCCTTGCCATGATATTTGATAAATATGCCAATGCCAGAGGGACCGGGATTCCCTGCACTCGCACCATCAATGTAAACTTCAGCGGGCAATTTATTTCCCCCTTTCATCCAATGGGACCATTTTCTTTGCAACATAAGCATAAGGTGTGGCAAGGGCAGCAACGATAAATTTGATCACATATGTCGTAATGAAAATTTCAACCCATACATGAAATGGATAGGTGCCTAGAAAGGCGATGGTCGTAAAGACAAGTGTATCAAGTAACTGACTAATCATTGTACTTCCAGCATTGCGTAGCCATAGCGCACCATCAGAAGGAAATATCCGCCTGATAAACGAATATACATAAACATCTAACATTTGACTGATGATATAAGCAGCGAGGCTTCCGATAGCTATTCTCGGCATAAAGCCAAAAATTGTTTCTAATGAAGTCTGTGAGATATCAGAAGTAGCTGGCTGGAAAAGTAGTGCCTCTTGCATCACAATCGTTAAGGTTAAAAGTGTAGCAAAACCAATCCAAACGGCCTTCCTCGCTTCTGTTTGTCCATATTTTTCATTGAGAACGTCTGTGGCGAAAAACACACTGCCATATAAAATGTTGCCAAGTGTTGCCGTTAAACCAAACAATTCGACGGTTTTGACAACTTGTAAATTCGCGGCAACCGTCGCAAAGCCAATCCAGACGAAAAGGCCCATCTTGCCAAATCCTTTATAAAAAAGAAGAACAATGATAAAATTAATGATCGCAAATAAGATCCATATACCTTCATTAAACAACGGACATGAACTTCCTTTCTGATTGTAAAATGTAACTTTTTGATTATAGCATAACGAACGTTAACCTTAAAAGCACGGGAAGGTGATGTGATCAATGAAACTAAGAGCACACTATACAATGAAAGTGAAATCGATCGGGTCAATTGCTTTTTTCCAAGAAGATTGGCTGGAGCTGAAAGAGGCATTGCTTTTGGCAAAACATATTGACAAAAAAGAGCCGCAGTCTCTTCTCTCATTTGAAGATGAAAAAGGGGCGATGTGGTCAACGAAAGAACTTGAAAAGCTAAAAGAAGTACTTCAACTTGAACCTGATCAGCTTCGGGTTTATTTTGATGCGAGTTTTCGCAAGGAAACTGGCGCTTCTGGGCTTGGCATCGTCATCTATTATACACTCGGAGAAGAAGCCTATCGAGTAAGAAAAAATCAATCCTTTCAAGGCAAAACCAATAATGAAGCAGAGTATGCAGCATTATATGAAGCGATCCAAGTGTTAAAAGACCTTGGTGCGGGCAGGAATTCAGTGACGATCAAAGGAGATTCACTTGTCGTGATGAATCAGCTAAAAGGGGAGTGGCCTTGTTATGATGACGTGCATAGCAATTGGCTCGACCGAATTGAAGCTAGCCTTAAAGAGCTAAAGCTAACACCAACATACGAAGTCATCGATCGTAAAGAAAATACAGAAGCGGATCAGCTTGCAAGACAAATCCTTGCAAATGTCCCCATCGAAAGCAAGTTGAAATTAGAAGTAGACGGAGCTGAGTAACGTGGATAAAAAAACAGCAGTAAAAGAATTAACAGACCTTCAAGATACGTATTGTTCAGATTGTTTGATTAAACAACATTTCCGTAAAGAATGTGGAAAAAAACATGCCCATTCTTTTTGTATTCAACAATGTACAGTCGGTGAGAAAATAAAAGAATACGGAAAGGTGCTACTCCATAAGTAAGTTAGTGTACCGGTTTTCCCCTCATAGAATATCGCTCTTTAAAAAAAACGGATAGAATGTGTAAAAAGAGAACATATTCTGAAAAATGAGCCGATATAACTATAGAAAGTTCGGGTGGAGTTACTTTATGACTAAGTAACGGAAAATAGAGGAAATGGGGAAGACCGGCATGGATAATAAAGATTTCGAAACGGTATTACATCGCACATTCCAAGAGGTGTACAGTGATTTAGAACAGCTAGTCGATGTAGCAAAGAAGGGAAGACCTTTTCTCGAAAAAGATATCTCTGAAATTGAACAAAGACTTCGACAAAATATTTTAGCAATTGAAATTCAGCTGAAAATCAAATAAGAGAGGCATCAGCCTCTCTTTATTTTGTCGTTTCATCATTCAATTAATTAGATTTTAGTGACGTTTGCAGCTTGAGGTCCACGATTACCTTCAACAATTTCAAAAGAAACTTCTTGTCCTTCTTCTAACGATTTGTAGCCGTCACCTTCGATAGCTGTGAAGTGAACGAATACATCGTCTCCGCCTTCAACTTCAATGAAGCCGAAACCTTTTTCATTATTAAACCATTTTACTTTACCGTTTTGCATATTGCTTTTTCCTCCTAGTACTGTAGCATACCTTTTGGGCATACTAAAAAAAATTTTTTCATCATCTAACGCTTTCGCAGATGTTAAATGATGGTTCCACTATACACCATCAAAAGCAAAGCGTCAAGCAGGCGAGTCAAATTCGAGCAGAAATGTTTGATTTTTTTGTTTGGTGAATGGATTGGATGATCTATACGATCCTCCTTTTTTGAAACCTAACGTGCACCTTGTCCGTATATAAAAAAAATAAAGAAAGAGGTGCACGTGATGAATCGGTATACCATGAAAGAATTCGTTGAGAATACACAGCAGGAAGATAAAGGAGAAGGCGTCTTTGAGCTTGAAACCCCAAGACTATTAGAAATTAATCTGACAGATACCATTTGGGCAAAAACAGGTTCGATGGTCTCGTATCGAGGCAATATCAAGTTTGAACGTGAGGGTGTTTTTGAACACGGGGTGTCAAAAATGTTCAAAAAAATGTTATCAGGAGAAGGGACTTCGCTTATGAAGGCGACAGGAGATGGGAAATTATATGTCGCTGATCAAGGGAAAAAAATATCGATTCTTCGTTTGACACAAGGTGAGTCTATTTTCGTTAATGGAAATGACTTACTGGCATTTGAACCAACGATTCGTTGGGATATCAAAATGATGAAAAAGATATCCGGCATGATGGCAGGAGGATTGTTTAATGTCAAACTTGAAGGTCCAGGCCTCATAGCGATCACAAGTCATTATGAACCTTTAACTTTAATTGTTCAGCCGGGTGACGCCGTCTATACAGATCCAAATGCAACGGTTGCATGGTCAGGGGATTTAAAAACAGAATTTGTGACAGACGTGTCATTTAAAACCTTTATTGGTAGGGGGAGCGGGGAGTCCATTCAAATGAAGTTCAGTGGTAGCGGCTTTGTCGTGGTTCAGCCGTATGAAGAGGTGTACACAACAAATGGTCAACAAGGTTAAAATAAAAAAGGCGTCCGTCATTGGCGGACGCCTTTTTTTAAGATAATGCACGAGCATACGTTTTATTATTCGTGATGAGATCTGATTGTTCAACGATATCTTCCAAAATGGTTTGAGAAGATTGTTTTAAGTGCAGCTGTTTGATATTTTGTTTCATGGATTCTAATTTCTCTTCGTCTTGTAGTAACTGTGTCACGGATTCTAAAATATCCTCATGTCTATTGATCACGATTGCAGCCCCATACTCCTCAAAGAAAAGAGCATTTTCTTTCTCTTGTCCAGGGACAGGTTTGTAAAGAATGACTGGCACACCAATTGCTGTTGCCTCTGTTAATGTAATGCCACCTGGTTTTGTAATCATACAATCTGTCACTCTGAACAATTCATCAATTTGTTCCACATATCCAAGCGCCTTCAATTGATCGGGGTGTGCTTGTTCCAGATCGCTAAGCGATTGTTTGAGCGTTGCATTTTTTCCGCAAACCACAACAATTTGCACTTCGCTGTCAAGGAGTAACGCTTCACATAATTCCTTCACATTTTTAAGTACACCATGAGCACCAGCCATAATCAAAAGGACCTTTTTGTTTGATGATAATCCATACTTTTGATAAATCTTCGATGTTGGCACGTCTGCTTCAAATTGTGGTCTAATTGGAATGCCTGTCACCTTGACATCGCTTGGATGTGTGCCGATTTCCACTAATTTTTGTTTCACATAATCGGTTGCAACATAGTAACGGTCAATGTTTTCGTGGACCCAAATTTTATGAAGACAAAAGTCTGTCATGACGTTAAATGTTGGAATGACTTTACCCGTTTTATTTCGGTATTCTGGCACAACAATCATCGGGAATGTAATAATGATGATGTCAGGGTTGTGTAATTGAATTAATTCATCGAGACGCTTATTTCCCATCTTTAAGTAAATGTTAAATTTGCGTTTATTGTAAATTTTATCTACACCGTAATAAAACAAGCGATAAAATTGTTTCCCAATGGAGAAGCTCTTCAAGTATAAATATTGAGTCACTTCTGACACAATGGGATTGGATTCTTGATACAAATTAGAGACGATTACATGTTCAAATCCTTGGGATTTGCATTCATCATACAGAGTTTTTGCTACCTGCATATGTCCATTTCCATAATTTGCGGTCAAGATTAATATTTTTTTATTGGTATTCAAGAATATTCACCTCAAATGTAATCAACAACAACAAAGCATTCGTACGAAAACTATGAATCTCATATGTCTACTTCTACATAAAGATAACATATAAACATACAGATCATATCACTCGTTACGAAAGAATTAAACTAATTTTAAAAAACAACACATGAAATTGATAATGGAAGACAGAGCCATTTGTATTTTAACACATTTTACACATATATCATCAGACTACAGTCTACTTTATTCCCATACGTACGGCGTTTCCTGATAAACATAATAATTAAGCCAATTCATAAATAGTAAAGTGGCATGGGCTTTCCAGCGATTCACCGGCACTAATGTATCACCATCTTCTATAAAATAGTGAACGGGTTTTTTGACTGTATCATGTTTCAACAAATCTCTTTCATATTCCTGCTTTAATGTATCTGTTTCGTATTCAGGATGTCCAGTTAAAAATACTTGTTTATCATCATCTGAAACAATTAAACAAACACCAGCTTCTTCGGACATGCTCAATATTTTCAGATTCGGTGTGTTTTTTAATTGTTCTGTATTAATATCTGTATGCCTAGAATGTGGGACATAGTATACTTCGTCGAAACCTCTTACTAATCTTTCTTTTTTCTCTTTCACAAGATGCTCAAACACGCCAAATTTTTTCTCAGCAAGTTTGATTTTTTCAATACCATAATGATGGTATAGTCCTGCCTGTGCGCCCCAGCATATATGAAGGGTAGAAGTCACATTCGTTTTACTCCAGTCCAAAATGTCCTGAAGCTCTTTCCAATATGATACTTCTTCAAAAGGTAAATGCTCAATAGGTGCGCCGGTGATAATCATTCCATCAAATTTCTTATGGCGAATCGATTCAAAGGTCGTATAAAATTCATCTAAATGCTCTCTTGATGTATTCTTCGGTGTATGTGTGCTTGGGATCAAAAACGTAAAGTACACTTGCAATGGAGAATTACCGAGCATTCTAAGTAGCTGCGTTTCAGTTTGTATTTTTTTTGGCATTAAATTCAAGATGACGATATTCAAAGGACGGATATCTTGCTTGAATGCCCTTGTCTCATCCATGACGAAAATGTTTTCGCTCTCTAGTATTTGTTTTGCCGGCAGATGAATTGGAATGTTAATAGGCAACGCGCCACCCCCCTGAACCAAAGCTAATTTCATTTCATTATAGGAACTTTTTGGGGATATTTCAATGTTTCAATTATGTTACAATGAAAAACGGAGTAAAAACTCACCTGTTTCATGCAAAAAAGGAGGCTTTTATTGATGACAACTAATCGTTTATCAGATATTGACATTGCCCAAAAAGCAGAATTAAGACCCATTCAAGACATTGCAGCAAAATTACACATACATGACGAAGAATTAGAATGCTATGGTTTCACAAAAGCGAAAATATCTTTAAGTCTTTTTGATCGTTTAAAGGATCAAAAAGATGGAAATGTCATTCTTGTCACCTCGATTAACCCAACCCCAGCTGGTGAAGGTAAATCTACTGTAACAGTTGGTTTAGGTCAAGCATTCGAAAAAATTGGGAAAAAGGCGATCATTGCAATGAGAGAGCCATCACTAGGTCCTACAATGGGCATTAAGGGCGGTGCGGCAGGAGGAGGTTATTCTCAAGTACTGCCAATGGAAGAGATCAATCTCCATTTCACTGGCGATTTTCATGCCATAACATCTGCTCATAATGCGTTAGCCGCTTTTATTGATAACCATATTCATCATGGAAATGATTTAGGTATCGACGCGCGAAGGGTCGTGTGGAAACGAGTACTTGATTTAAATGACCGTGCGTTAAGACAAGTTGTTGTTGGACTTGGCGGACCATTAAATGGTTATCCTAGAGAAGATGGATTTGATATCACAGTGGCTTCGGAAATGATGGCAATCCTCTGTTTGGCAGAAGATTTAACGGACCTTAAAAGACGACTTGCTTCTATTGTTGTTGCCTACAATCAAGAGGGACATCCTGTAACGGTCGAAGCCCTTGGTTATGAAGGTGTTTTGACATTACTATTAAAAGATGCGCTCAAGCCGAATCTTGTGCAGACCATTGAAGGAACGCCTGCTTTAGTCCATGGTGGACCTTTTGCCAATATTGCGCATGGCTGCAATAGTTTGATTGCGACAAAAATGGCGGCGAAGCTAGCAGATTATGTCGTGACAGAAGCAGGATTTGGTGCAGACCTTGGTGCGGAGAAATTTCTACACATTAAAACAAGAGCCGGACATTTCAAACCTGGCGCAGTGGTGATTGTGGCGACTGTCAGAGCCTTAAAAATGCATGGCGGAATGGAAAAAAAGCAGCTTCAAGAAGAAAATGTACATGCAGTCTTAGATGGAATACATAATTTAGAAAAACATATTGAAACAGTGCAAGCATTTGGTCTTCCATACATTGTGGCGGTGAATCGTTTTATCACAGATACAAAAGAAGAAATTCAAGCGATCGAAAATTGGTGTGAAACCCATGGACATCCAGTCAAAGTTGTGAACGTGTGGGAAGAAGGAGGAGCTGGCGGGGTCGCACTTGCAGAGGAATTAGCAACGCTCATTGAAACGAAACAAAATACCTTTACTTATTTGTATCAAGAGGAAGATTCTATTGAAGAAAAGCTGTCTAAAGTAGCAAAAACGGTATACGGGGCAGATGGTGTCAACTTGACAACGAAAGCAAGAAAACAACTGGCAGCAATAGAGAAAAATGGCTGGTCTCATCTTCCTGTATGTATGGCGAAAACGCAATATTCTCTTTCAGATGATCCTGCTTTAGTTGGTAGACCTAAAGGATTTACCATTACAATTCGCGAATTGACACCATCTGCAGGTGCAGGGTTTATTGTCGCTTTAACAGGAAGTATTCTCACAATGCCTGGACTGCCTAAAAAACCGGCGGCACTGGAAATGGATGTATTGGATGATGGACAAGTGACGGGACTTTTTTAAAAAGCATGAAAAGCGATTTTCTAAAAAAAGCATGGTACGATAGGAAAAAGTGAATCCTAGGAGGCTATGAGATGTCAATTTATGATATTCAGGTCAAGACGATTAATGGCCAAGAAAAATCGATGGCAGATTATAAAGGAAAAGTGCTAATTGTGGTCAACACAGCTAGCAAATGTGGATTAACACCACAATTCAAACAATTACAAGAGTTATTTGATCAATATCATGATAAAGGTCTTGAGATTTTAGGATTTCCATGTAATCAATTCATGAACCAAGAGCCAGAAGGGGAAGAAGCCATTCAAGAATTTTGTTCAATGAATTACGGTGTGACCTTCCCAATGTTTGCGAAGGTTGATGTCAATGGTGATAATGCTCATCCACTTTTCAAGCACTTAACAAGCCAAGCAAAGGGTGTTCTTGGGACGAAAGCAGTGAAATGGAATTTCACAAAATTTATCGTCGATCAAAACGGTGAAGTCACCGAACGTTTTTCACCAAAAACGCCACCAAAAGAATTAGAAAACTCAATCATTGCGCTATTGGACAAATAAGATGCACGATGCAAAGCAACAAAAACAATTGGAGACAGCTGCCTCCTTTGTTTCAAACAGGCTGAAGTTTGAACCGACTGGCCATGATTCCGCTCATATTGATCGGGTGCACCGGCTAGCAGTCAATATTGCAAGTCACGAAGGCGGCTCTCTTTTTGTCATTGAGATGGCGGCCATTGTCCATGATCTCATGGATGAAAAGCTGTCAGAGGAATGGAAGCTGTCAAAAAGTCAGCTTGAACACCAGCTCCTTCAGTGGGAGGTAGACAGTCTAGACATCTGTTACATCATGGACATTGTGTCAACGATGTCTTTTCGTCATAGGCATGTACAAAATAAACCGATCACACTTGAAGGAGCAATTGTCCAAGATGCAGACAGGCTAGATGCGATAGGCGCAAGTGGGCTTGCGAGAGTGTTTACGTATGCAGGTGCGAAAAATGAGCCTCACTATTCGAACGATCCACATCAAGGCACAGTACTAAATCATATGGAAGAAAAACTGCTCAAATTAAAAGAGATGATGAACACAACGACAGGCAGTCAGCTTGCTAGTGAGCGGCATAAGTTCATGTGTTTATTTATCAAGACGTGGAAAGAAGAATGCGGCCTTACAGATGAGTAGGGTCTTTACTTGTGTAAGGAGGATGAAGATGAAAATAACAGCAATAGAGCCGACGCCAAGTCCAAATACAATGAAGGTCATTTTAACAGAAGCACTTGCCGAAGGGAAAAGCAACAATTATAAAAAAGACCAAAAAGAGGAAGCACCAGAGATGATCAGACGCATATTAAACATCGAAGGCGTAAAAGGAGTCTATCATGTGGCTGATTTCTTAGCGGTCGAACGTAATGCAAAATACGACTGGCAAGGCATTTTGCAAAAAGTCAGAGAAGCCTTTGGCCAAGAAGCAGAAGGTCTTCAAGAAGGATCACAGTCAGAAGATGACACATTTGGAGAAGTCAAAGTCTTTGTCCAAATGTTTAATGGGATTCCTATGCAGGTTAAGCTAACCGATGGTGATAAAGAAGAGCGATTTGGTATGCCTGAACGCTTCCAATCAGCCATTTTAAAATTGAGAAGCACTTCAGATAATGTCGTATTTGAACGAGTGTGGAAAGAACACGGTGTACGCTATGGCGAATATGCGGATATCGGTCAGGACGTCACAGAAGAACTTCAAGCTGCTTTTGATGATGAGCGATTAGCTCGTTTAACAGAGGCAGTCAAAGAAGGGCAAGAAGCTGTAGACAGACAGGTGCAGCGTCAAGCATATGAGGTCACAGAAGAGATGCTTCAAGAAGAAGATTGGAAAAAACGTTTTGCCCATTTGGAGCAAATGCAACCAGAGCTAAAAGATTTACCTATTTTAATGAAAGCGATGGATGATCCAAAACCCTCTATTCGTAGACAAGCCGTAGTCAATGCAGGCATAATCGAAGATCCTGCGATCCTGCCGATCCTTTATAAGGGGCTACAAGACAAAACAGTCACTGTCCGTAGAACTGCTGGCGATTGTATTTCTGACCTTGGTGACCCTCTTGCGATGGAAGCAATGATCGCTGCATTAAAGGATTCAAGCAAGCTTGTTCGCTGGCGTGCGGCGATGTTTCTTTATGAAGAAGGGGACGAAACAGCACTTGAACCATTAAAAGAAGCAGAACAGGACCCAGAGTTTGAGGTTAGCCTACAAGTGAAAATGGCCATTGAACGAATTGAGCTTGGAGAAGAAGCGAAGGGCTCTGTATGGAAGCAAATGACGGAAAGTAGAAAAAAATAAGTCAGAAGCTGAGGAAGATGAGCAAGCTGCCAATAAAGGGCAGCTTGTTTTTTTAAACCGAGTATATAGACAGAAAAATTTTTTTAGAAAAATTATTTTGAATATTGTTGAAATATATGAAAAAACTCTATATAGTAATACCAATATAGAATATTGGAGGTCAGATTGTATGACACGAACCGTGCTGGGCACTTGCTTCAGCACCAATATGTGCCATCTCTCATTCACGGGTGGCTTAATAAACAGAAAATTTGTAAAATAAAATCAACTCAAAATCATGCAGTCAACGATGACTTGTCGTATAGGAGGCTTTTAAACAGATGGCAGAACTACGCAGTAATATGATTAAACAGGGAATTGACAGGGCACCTCACCGAAGCTTATTAAGAGCAGCTGGTGTAAAAGATGAAGATTTCGGCAAACCGTTTATTGCGGTATGTAATTCCTATATTGATATTGTCCCAGGACATGTCCATCTTCAGGAATTTGGGAAAGTTGTCAAAGAAGCCATTCGCGAGGCTGGCGGGGTTCCATTTGAGTTCAATACAATTGGTGTTGATGACGGGATTGCCATGGGACATATCGGAATGAGATATTCATTACCAAGTCGCGAAATTATTGCTGACTCTGTGGAAACCGTTGTATCTGCTCACTGGTTTGATGGAATGGTTTGTATTCCTAACTGCGATAAAATCACACCAGGCATGATGATGGCAGCGATGCGTGTCAATATTCCAACTGTATTTGTCAGTGGCGGTCCAATGGAAGCAGGAAGAACAAGTGATGGACGGAAAATTTCTCTTTCTTCCGTATTTGAAGGTGTTGGCGCTTATCAGGCAGGCAAAATCAACGAAGAGGAACTAAACGAGTTAGAGCAATTTGGCTGTCCTACGTGTGGTTCTTGTTCTGGAATGTTTACAGCAAACTCAATGAACTGTTTAGCAGAAGCGCTTGGCATCGCACTTCCTGGGAACGGGACGATTTTGGCAACATCACCAGAGCGCAGAGAATTTGCTAAGAAGTCAGCAAAACAACTCATGGAGTTGATCAAATTAGATATTAAACCACGTGATATTGTCACTGAAAAAGCGATCGATAACGCATTTGCTTTAGATATGGCATTAGGCGGTTCTACAAACACGGTTCTTCACACATTGGCGATCGCAAATGAAGCGGGCGTTGAGTACTCATTGGAGCGTATCAACGAGGTAGCAGAGCGTGTGCCGCATTTATCAAAACTGGCACCAGCATCAGATGTGTTTATTGAAGATTTACATGAAGCAGGAGGCGTCACCGCTGCTTTAAATGAATTGTCCAAAAAAGAGGGAGCAATCCATCTAGATACAATGACTGTTACCGCAAAAACATTAGGTGAGAATATTGCCGGTCATGAAGTAAAGGATTATAATGTCATTTATCCAATTGACAAGCCCTTTACAGAAAAAGGCGGTTTAGCTGTTTTATTTGGAAATCTTGCACCTGATGGAGCCATTATTAAAACAGGTGGTGTACAAGACGGAATCACCCGTCATGAAGGACCTGCGATTGTCTTTGAATCACAAGAAGAAGCGCTTGAAGGGATCATTAACCGAAAAGTAGAAGCAGGACATGTGGTCATTATTCGATATGAAGGACCTAAAGGCGGACCTGGTATGCCTGAAATGCTTGCACCAACATCCCAAATTGTCGGGATGGGACTTGGGCCAAAGGTTGCTTTAATTACAGACGGTCGTTTTTCGGGAGCTTCACGTGGATTGTCTATTGGACACGTTTCACCAGAGGCGGCAGAGGGTGGTCCACTAGCCTTTGTTGAAAATGGTGATCATGTTGTGGTCGATCTTGAACAGCGCATTTTAAGTGTGGATGTACCAGAAGAAGAATGGGAAAGACGTAAAGCGAATTGGAAAGGGTTTGAGCCAAAAGTGAAAACCGGCTATCTTGCCAGATACTCAAAACTTGTGACATCAGCCAATACAGGCGGAATTATGAAAATCTAATCACGAATCGAACATTTGAAATATGGCTCTCTCTATAGTATCCTTTATTCACAACATAAGGATTTTAGAGGGGGCTTTTTTTATGTCAATGGCATACGAAGAATATATGCGTCAGCTCGTTGTACCAATGCGCCAGGAACTTACAAGTGCAGGATTTCAAGAGTTAACGACTGAAGAAGAGGTAGAACAGACGATGAAAGAAACAGAGGGCACAACATTTGTGGTGGTCAATTCTGTGTGTGGATGTGCTGCCGGTCTAGCACGTCCTGCTGCTACTCAAGCTGTGATGAAGGCAGAAAAAGCGCCAGATCGCATTGTGACTGTTTTTGCTGGTCAAGACAGAGAAGCAACAGTAAAAATGAGAGAATACTTTACGGATAAGGAACCATCATCTCCTTCTATGGCACTTCTAAAAGGGAATGAACTTGTTCACTTTATCCCGCGTGATGAAATTGAAGGTCATGAAATGGAAGATATCATGAAGAACGTATTATCTGCTTTTGATAAACATTGCTAATTTAAGTGTTGAAATGCCCTGTGATCAGGGCATTTTTTCTTGACAATGATGGAGGAACGACATGCTCATTACAACAAGCTTTAGAGCAAATGAACAAACGATTAAAACAGCCAAAGTATTGGCAGAGGATTTGCATAGCGAGTATATCGATCGACGCAAACAATCTGTTCGTCAGCTCGCTAAAACAAGGGGAGACGTACTCGTTGTAGGAAAAGAAAGATTTGAATGGTATCAATCAAACGGTGAAAAGTTTTTCTTCCATCCTAGTTCAGCTATGTTTAGGGTGAAGCGGATCCTGCGCGGGGAAAAAGATCCACTCATTGAAGCGGCCCAATTGATGCCAGGTGATTCATTTCTAGATTGTACGTTAGGCCTAGGATCTGATGCCATTACGGCAAGCTGTGCGGTAGGCAATACTGGAGAAGTGGTGGGGATTGAAAAGAATCCCATCACTGCATTACTTGTAAGAGAAGGGTTAAGAACGTGGGAGACAGGTGTCATAGAAGCAGATGAAGCGATGAAACAGATATCTGTTATCAGCGGAGACAGTATCGAACAATTAAAGAAGCTCCCTAATCGTTCGTTTGATGTTGTTTACTTTGATCCAATGTTTGAGGAAACGATACGAGAATCTTCAAGTATTGCACCACTTCGACAAGTCGCAGAGCATCACTTTGATCACGACGTGGCCATGCAAGAAGCAATGAGAGTGGCAAGAAAAAGAGTTGTATTAAAAGACCACTGGAAAAGCACTCGGTTTACAGCGAAATCCTACCAATTTCAAGTGATTAAACGAAAAACGGCACAATTCCATTATGGATATATCGTCATAGAGGAAGAGAAAAGAAAAAGCCCTGAATAAGGGCTTTTAATCTGTGATCTCCATATAGACGAAATAAAATAATGTCAGCAAGGAAGCTGTGATGAAAAACCCTTCAAGCATCTCCATCCCTCCCAAATTTTAGTGGTATCTACTGTCATTGTAAACGTTTTATTATGAAAAAGAAAGTCTCAAATCAAGACCATATTGAATGACTGAAAATTCATTATATGCTAGAATAACAGTATGATAACCTATGGAAGGAATTAGAGATCATGAAAATGTGGATGAGGAAAACACTTGTTGCTCTCTTTACGATTGCGACATTTGGTTTAATCTCTCCTCCAGCGGCTTTAATGACAGATAAGCCTTCTGAACTTTCTTCATCAAGTAAGTCCCCTTATACGGCTGTGTATGATCAATCAGATGAAACAAGCAGCTGGGAACTTAGACAAGAAGACAGGAAAGAGAAGGTAGATCCCTTTGAGGAATATACGCAACATGTTCTATCCAACGCAGAAAACCAATCCTTTCTCAAATTCGGTTCTAAAATCACACCAGTCATTGAGGACGAGTATAGAGAAGAGATTCAACCAAAGATTGAACAAGTGTTAACGGACTTTTTAACAAAATTCAAAGATGATGAAAAATTCCAAGATGTTGTGTTAACTGATCAACCCTCCAATGGAAATGGTGAAAAGATTTTCCACATTTATCATCGGAAGACCGGAGATGATTTGCTCCGTTTTCATGTCAGAAGAGATCAGCCGCCTCATAGCGGATATTGGTTTAACTTTCACTACCATACAGCAGAAGATGGATTCCAGACGCACCATGAACTCGGCAATATTTACTGGGACAAGAACACCCCGCCGAGCTGGATGAGCCACTAGAAGGAGATGTCAGGCCAATTGAAAAAGTATACAATGAACGAAATGGTTCGCATTACAAAACAAATGTTAAACGATCGCGGAGTCAAAATCGAAGACATCGCTCATATTGTGCTGAAGCTTCAAGAAAAATACAACCCCAATTTACCGCTAAGTGTTTGCATTGAAAATGTTGAAAAAGTGCTGAACAAGCGAGAGATTGTCCATGCCGTTCTGACAGGGCTCGCCCTCGATCAGCTGGCAGAAAAGAAGCTTTTGCCAGAGCCTTTACAGCACTTAGTTGAAACAGATGAGCCGTTATATGGAATTGACGAGATTATTCCGCTTTCCATTGTCAATGTATATGGATCAATCGGTTTGACCAACTTTGGTTACTTAGATAAAGAGAAATTTGGTATCATTCGAGAACTAGATGAAGGTCGACCAGGAGAAGTGCATACCTTCCTAGACGATCTTGTCGCTGCACTTGCCGCAGCCGCAGCAAGCCGCATTGCTCACTCTCATCAAGATATTAAGGACGAAGAGCAGGATCGAGTGAATCAAGCATAATCAGGAAACATGTTGCTCTTCATGCGACATGTTTTTCTTTTATAGTAAAGGTTTATTCAAATGCAGAAATAAGGTAAACTACAACAAGAACATAAATAAAGGATGAAAAAAATGAAACAATACAAAGAGTTATGCCGTCATGTACTACAGCAAGGGGAAGAAAAAGGTGACAGAACAGGAACAGGTACGATTAGTACGTTCGGTTACCAAATGAGATTTGATTTACAGGAAGGATTTCCTTTATTGACAACCAAGAAATTGCACCTGAAATCAATCATTCATGAGTTACTGTGGTTCTTAAAAGGTGATACGAATGTCAAATATCTTCAAGAGAATGGCGTCCGCATTTGGAACGAATGGGCAGATGAAGATGGAGAGCTAGGCCGTGTTTACGGTGCACAGTGGAGATCATGGCAGAGTGGAAATGGAGAGACAGTGGACCAGATCAGCCAGCTCATTCATGATATTGAACACAATCCGAATTCTAGAAGACTTATCGTTAGTGCTTGGAATCCAGGAGAAGTTGATCAAATGGCGCTACCACCTTGTCATTGTTTGTTTCAATTTTATGTGTCAAACGGCAAATTATCCTGCCAGCTTTATCAAAGGTCAGCAGATATCTTTTTAGGGGTGCCTTTTAATATAGCGTCATACGCACTACTGACAATGATGATCGCCAAAGTGACAAATCTTGAGCCTGGAGAGTTTATTCATACCCTTGGGGATGCACATATTTACCAAAATCATCTGCCACAAGTAAAGATGCAGCTAGAACGAGAGGAGCGCACGCTTCCAAAGCTTCGCATCACAAGAGAAGTGAAAAGCATTTTTGATTTTACGTTTGATGATTTTGTGCTAGAGGGCTATGACCCACATCCGCATATCAAAGGAGAAGTTAGCGTATGATATCCATGATTGTGGCAACGGGAAACGATCGAGTCATTGGACTAGATAACCAAATGCCTTGGCACTTACCAGCTGATTTAGCATATTTTAAAAAAGTCACAAGTGGGCATACCATTGTTATGGGGAGAAAAACGTTTGAATCCATTGGACGAGCATTGCCTAACCGCCGGAACATTGTCTTGACCTCAAGCCCTTCTTTCCAAGCGGAAGGATGTGAAGTGGTCCATTCTATTGAAGATATCGTAACGGTAGGGAAGAATGAGAAAGAACTGTTTATCATTGGTGGGTCCAAATTATATGAAGAAATGATGCCATATGCGAAACGTCTTTATATCACACACATTCATCATTCCTTTGAAGGCGACCGGTTCTTTCCTCATTACGATGAAGACGAGTGGACGATTGTATCACGAGAAAAGGGTCACAGTGACGAAAAGAACCCCTACAATTACGAATTTGTCATTTATGACAAAAAAGAAGAATAAAATGAGTAGGAGGAGTACGTTTGTTTCGTTATTGGTTTTTAACGATTTATGTAGTTGTTTCCTTTTTAAAAAGTATGAGGCATCTGTATGATCATGAATTAACAGATCCCCGCATTTCCTATACGAAACGAATGCAGCTCATTCATGAGCATGCAAAAACATTTGCACGAGGGTGTATTGATCAATCAGGATCAGTCATGACCATCCATCAGCATAAGAAATTGCCAGATGGGCCGGTGATTTATATGAGCCGTGAACTTGATCCAGTGACGACGACATTGTTAATTGGGCACCTTGAGAAGCCGTTTGCTTTTTTTGCGAAGCCGCATCTCTTTCGGTATCCCATCCTAACACAATGGTTGCAGAAGATGGCGGTCATTGATCAGCATCAACCAGATGCGCAATTATTAGAAGAGGCAAAAGAACGGATCATGTCTGGTCAAAGCGTATTGCTTTCAGAAAAAGATACAACACTTGCCGAAGCGCTTGCAGAAGAGTTTGTTTGTCCAATTATTCCAATTGAAACAAGCGGCACGGAGCGTCTTTTAACAGGTAAGATTGTAAAAAGGCTACGTCCAGTCAATGTAGATATTCATATAAAAGCACCAATGATGGTCAATGATTATGTCCAAAAGCGCGCATAGAAAAAACCAGCATCCCAAAGGGGGAGCTGGTTTTTTTCATGCACCGGGAATGTGGACGCAATAGAGAAGGATACAAAAGAACATCGAGACACTACCGCCAAGAACAAATCCATGCCAAATCGCATGATGGTATGGAATTTTACGCCAAATGTAAAAGATGGTGCCGACAGAATATAAAATACCACCTAACAATAACAGGCTAAATCCTGTTCCTGTTAATTCAATGTAGAGAGGTTTGATGGCGATGATAATCATCCAGCCCATTAACAAATAGACGATAGTTGAAACAATGATAAATCGTTTGACAAAGAAGATTTTAAATACAATGCCACCTGCAGCAAGTGCCCACACAATCGCAAGAAGGGTATAGCCGAGCGCACCTTTTAATGGTCCAAGTAAAAAGGGTGTATATGTACCGGCGATCAATACATAAATGGCAGAGTGGTCGAGGATTTCAAAAACATCCTTCGCTTTTTTGTGCTGAATGCTATGAAGCAGGGTTGAGCTTAAATAAAGAAGCAGCATGGACCCTCCAAATATCGAAAAACTAATGATGTCTGTGACCGTTCCGTATTGAACAGCGAACATGACGAGAAAAACAATGGCCGGTATGGATAAAATAACCCCAATGCCGTGTGTAACGGCGTTTGCAATTTCTTCTTTTACAGTAAACATATGATGTCCTCCTTTAATGATTCGGAATATAACCATCGAGCGATTTGAGGAATGACAGACCTTCAAGTGTAATCTTTGTTCCAGCTCTGCCTTTCCCTTTTGTCACGTATGCCTTTCTTTCAAGATCATCTAATCGGCTTCTTACTTGCTGTGGCGTGAGTGGGATATCACCTTGCTTGCTTAACTCAGACAAAATTCGTCTGCTGGCTGCTTCCCCTTTTTCGTTGAGTGTCTTAATGGCTTCAAGTAAAAAAACAAACTCTTGTTTTTCCATCAGTGTGAGCTGGTGCTCTTCCTTTTTCCCTTTTGCAACGGTGTGATGAGGTAATAAAACAAAGGGCGGCAAATGATGTAAGAAAACCGTCTGTCCCTCAAGAATCGCTGCTGCGTAATGAACGATATTTTTCAGTTCCTGCACATTTCCTTCAAATGGGTATTGCTGCAATGCTTCCCAGACGCTTGTATCAATGTCAGCATGTAAGCCTAACTCCTTGAAAAAAGCTGTTGTTAAATCTGGAATATCTGTTTTCCTATCTGCAAGAGGCGGAAGGGACAGGTGAAGAACATTGAGACGATAAAATAGTTCTGGTAAAAAAGTAGACGAGACTCTCAGGTCCTCTAAGGTTAAAGACGAAGACGCAATAATTTTTGTTCCATGTGAGGTCTCTAGAAAGTGATAGACCTGATGCTGCAAATGGATACTTAGTGCATTGATTTCGTCAAAATATAGGACTTGGTTCGCCTTTTCAGTGAATAATTCTTCAAGGGTTTCTTCATTCATTAACGGGCAGTAAATATGCTTTAGCGAAGGAGGAGGATCATAAGCTTTTGTGATTTCTTGGGCAAATAATGATTTCCCTGTTCCGGTGTCACCAGTGATCAAAATGGGTAATTGGCTTTGCGAGAATTGTTTGGCTAAATGAATGGCGTGCTTGATTTCTTGGTGTTCTCCATAGATAAGTGTAAAATGATTTGTTGTCATCTGGTGATTCCTTCCCTTATGGTTCTAATTGGTTATATTATAACACCCAATTAAAACAATTGCATAGAAAAACGGAAAAATTCATGAAATTTTATGTTTGACCGGTGATCTATTGGTTTATTTTTTGAATATTCATGTTATAATGACAAATTAAATAAGGTTAAAGAGAAAGGATCTTGTACATGAAACCGTTGCTCAAAGAAAACACGCTAATTCAAGTGAAAGACATCTTAAAAGCCCATCAAAATTTGAAGGATGTAGTCATTCATACACCCCTTCAAAAAAATGAGCGACTTTCGGAACGATATGAATGTAATGTTTACTTAAAAAGAGAAGATCTTCAATTGGTTCGTTCCTTTAAATTAAGAGGCGCTTTTAATAAAATGAGCCAGCTTCCAAAAGATAAACTACAAAACGGCATTGTATGTGCAAGTGCTGGGAATCATGCGCAAGGTGTTGCGTATTCTTGTAAGTATTTGGGCATTCATGGGAAAATCTTTATGCCCGCAACAACACCAAGGCAAAAAGTATCTCAAGTGGAGCTTTTCGGAAAAGAATATGTTGACATTATCTTAACCGGAGATACCTTTGATGATTCATATCATGAAGCAGTGAAATGCGGAGATGAAGAAAAGCGCGAATTTATTCATCCGTTTGATGATTTGGATGTGATGGCAGGACAAGGAACGACCGCTGTAGAAATCTTAAATGATATCGAAGTGGAACCTCACTTTTTATTTGCAAGTGTTGGAGGTGGAGGTCTTCTATCTGGTGTTGGCACGTACATCAAAAACATCTCGCCAGAAACCGAGATTATTGCAGTCGAACCACTTGGCGCAGCTTCATTACATGCTTCCCATGAAAAAGGGGAGGTCGTGACGCTTGATTCAATTGATAAATTTGTTGATGGAGCAGCGGTTCAGCGAATTGGTGAGAAGACATTTACGTCTCTTCAGTCCGTAGTAGATAAGATTAGCCTTGTACCAGAAGGAAAAGTGTGTACAACCATTTTAGAGCTGTATAATCAATGCGCAATTGTAGCGGAGCCAGCAGGTGCTTTACCAATAGCGGTATTAGATGCACATCGTGAGGAGATCAAAGGCAAAAATGTCGTATGTATTGTCAGTGGTGGAAATAATGACATTGGCAGAATGCAAGAAATCAAAGAAAGATCCATGATTTATGAAGGTCTGCAACATTATTTCATTGTCAATTTCCCGCAAAGAGCAGGCGCTCTTCGAGAGTTTTTAGATGAAGTATTAGGGCCAAATGATGACATCTCACGTTTTGAATATACGAAAAAAAATAATCGAAGCAAAGGGCCTGCGCTTGTGGGCATCGAATTAAAAGAAAAGAATGACTATGCAGCGTTGATTGAACGTATGAATAAAAAAGGGTTTCACTATGTTGAAGTAAATAAAGATCAAGATTTATTCCACCTATTTATTTAGGCGCAACAGCTAATTGGGAAAAGAGGATTGATCGTTTGTGCTGCTCAAAACAATATGTTTTAGACGGATGGATGGAATTCAGATCAAGGTAACAGAAGTCCCTGTTCTAAAGGGAGATGAGACCTATTGTTTCATGCTCACCTTTAGACTGGAAGCTTTCTTGAAAAAAGTCTCTGTCTCGAAAGGAAAGAGGGATGTGTACTCTTTCAGAGAGGATGTGAAACGTAGCGTCAAGTGGAGCACTTATGAACAGATCTATCAAGAGCCAACCTTAAAATACAATGCATAATACAGAAATCTTTGCCAAAAGGAGTGAGCAACCGCATTAAAATGGTGGCTCCATAGTTTGGCAAGGATTTTTTTCATTTGAAGAGGAAAATGTGACAATTTCAAAAACGTTCAGACAGTTGTTTTGAAGAATACATGAAATAAGGTAAAATCATAAGTAAAGACTAAGACAGCAAGGATGAGACGATAGTGAAACAAATTAAAATTGTAACCGATTCAACCGTGGACCTTCAGCAAGAGAAGATTAATGAACTTTCTATTCATGTCATTCCGCTCAATATATCGATTTCGGGCGTCAATTATATTGACCGAGTGAATTTGCAACCAGATGATTTTATCAATAAAATGGAAAACGCTGAGGAACTACCGAAAACATCTCAACCGGCGATCGGTCAATTTGTCGAATTGTACGAACGACTGACAGCTGATGGCAGTGACGTTATTAGTATCCACTTGACTGGTGGAATGAGTGGCACCGTCCAAACTGCTGAAAGCGCTTCTAAAATGGTAGATGGAAACATCACAGTGATTGATTCTGCTTTTATCTCGCAGGGCCTTGGGTTTCAGGTCATCAAAGCAGCACAACTTGCCAACAAGGGTGCAAGTCAAGAAGAGATCCTAAAGGAAATAGAAAAAATCCGTCAAGAAACTAAGCTTTATGTCACAATAGATACATTAGAGAATCTTGTCAAAGGTGGAAGAATTGGAAGAGGAAAGGCGCTCATTGGTTCCCTTCTTCATATTAAACCAATTGCGAGCTTAACTGACGGGGTATATACACCAGAAGCGAATGTGAGAAGTTATTCAGCCCTTGTTCGCTATCTCACCAAACAGTACGTTCAAGCTGTGAAGGGAAAGACCGTTCAGGCGATTGGAATTGCGCATGCAGATGCATTGGAACTTGCTGAAAAGCTTAAAACAGCACTTCTAGATCACACACCTGATGCACTAATTGACATTGCTTATACAACACCGATCATTTCCTGCCACACAGGAAAAGGCGCGATAGGTTTTACTTTTTATACCGATTGATTGAAAAAAGGGGATGTGCATGTCATGTTTAAAATAAGGGGAGCATGGTTTGGTGCGCTTATGATGATAAGCGTGCTTCTTTTAGTCTCATGTTCAAATGGACAAATCAAAGATGCGTTGAATTATCAAATAGAGCCATTTGAGTATCAAAACCAAGATGGTAAAAACGTTTCACTAGATGATTTAAAGGGAAAGGTATGGGTTGCGGATTTCATTTTCACAAGCTGTGAAACCATCTGTCCACCGATGACAGCTCATATGACAGAGCTTCAAAAACGATTGAAAGAAGAAAAATTGGATGCACATATCATTTCATTTAGCGTTGACCCAAAAGTCGATTCACCGAAAAAGCTAAAGGCATTTGCGAAAGCATATCCGTTATCCTTTGAAAATTGGGACTTTCTCACGGGATATTCTCAATCCACGATTGAAAAATTTGCGATGAAAAGCTTTAAAACCATTGTGAAAAAACCTGAAGATGAAGACCAAGTCATTCATCAATCATTGTTTTTCCTAGTGAATCAAGAAGGCAAAGTTATGAAAAATTATGATGGTGTTCAAAATACGCCATACGATGAAATCATCAACGACATCAAAACACTTCATCGAAGCTAGCATAAGGATGTTCAAATGAGCGAAAACATGATACACTTTTTTAATCAGAAAAAGGAGGGACATCATCGTTTGAAGGCTCGTTTGATTATGATTGTGATGTCTCTAGCTATTGTTCTTTCGGCATGTTCTGCAAAAGAGGCTGGCATAAAGGATAAACTAGAAGACACACAAAAAGTGAAAGACCATATTACAATTACAGCAGTTGGAGATTCCTTAACAGAAGGAATCGGAGATCAGAATAAAAAGGGATATGCAGGCATCACCCGTGACAAAATTGAAGCGGTAGATGGCGTGCAATCTGTTACTTTAAAAAACTATGCCATTGAAGGCAGTAGAACCGTAGATTTATTGAAAAGATTAAAAGAAAAGAAGGTTCAAGATGGGCTGAAAGATGCCGATTATATATTCTTTACGATCGGTGGCAATGATTTAATGCATGTTGTCCGTCAAAATGTGCTCAATTTGACTTTTGCCCCTTTTCAAAAAGAGCAAGGTCCTTTTGAGGAGCGGTTTAAAACCATTATGGCGGAATTGAGAGCGCAAAATGATCATGCCAAGATCATGTATTTGAGTATGTACAATCCATTTAAGTTCAGTTTGTCTGAGCTTCGTGATATTGATGAAGTTGTCAAGGACTGGAATGAAGTGGCGAAGAAAGAACTCAAAAAAGACGGTAATGCAGAAATGATCAATGTGGCAGATCTCTTTGCAGAAGAATCTGATGAAACATTACTGGCAGATGATGAATTCCACCCAAACCAAAAGGGGTACTCTCTTATGGCAAATCGTTTATTCTCAAAAGTGAAAAAAGAAGGACTGCCGAAGGAATAGGGTGAACATATGAAAAAATGGAAAAGCTTATTTTTTATTTTACTTGCAATCAATTTACTGATTGTGGTTGTTGGTGGCATCCTCATGCTGCTGCCAGGCGATCAATCAGCTCCAAAGAAAGCGGTGGACAGCGAGTATTCTTTTAATATTTCAAGTTCAAAAGAATCGCTAACTAGCTTTGTGAATGATTATTTGAAAAATCAAGGATCTCATGATATGCCCGACTTTCATGTCGCGATCGATCAAGATGTGAAAGTGACAGGAGCGATTAAAGCCTTCTCTTCAACGATTAATGCCAATGTCTCATTTACGCCAACGGTCGAAGAGAATGGAGATGTTTTACTGAAAGTGGATGACTTTTCAATTGGTCAATTAAGTATTCCGATCAGTTTTGTTTTAAGTTATATGGGTCAGTTTTATGAACTGCCTGAATTCGTTCATGTGAAGCCAGACCAAAAAACAATAGAGGTTCGCCTCTCTGAAATGCCACTAACGAATGAGATGTATGTCAAAGCAAACAAAATTGATCTTGAAAACGATGAAATTGAATTCTCCTATTATCATCCACTACAATAGAAGAAAGTGCTAGTTAGGGGTGAAGTCATGAAGCGAGTCTATCAATATTTTAGTTTGCTGTCGCTTTTATTTGCTGCGTATTTTGGCATCACTGCTGCCATTGATTTAAAAGCAGGAAATATGGATCAGCTTTATTTAAATATTGCCTATTGCGCATTATTTTTAGGGACCATGATTCTAGCTTTTGAATTTCAAAAGCAAGAAAAAACAGATGAAGTATCGTAAAGAGCCTTTTCCATGTGGAAAGGCTCTTTTTACGTTTGACCAGACAAGACGACCTTTGCCATTAGCTCTGGGTCGCCGTTTGCAAAGCCGTGGAGGAAAATGAGGTAGGCACGTTTTGTTTGAAGGTGGACTTTAGGGATATCAAGTAACACACTTTGCGTGCCAGAGGCTTTTAATTCAAAATGATATTTATTCGGAGAGAAATGATGCACTTGGCTGCTGCTTGCATAACCAAGGTCATATGATAAAATCCCTTGATCTCGTTCGTATATATCAATAGAAGGGAGGTCTGGAGATAGTTGGACAAAAGAGAGTGCGGCCAGTTCCTTTTGACTGTCCTGCGGCTCTGTCAATAAAGCAAATCCAGTATGAGTACCTGTGATACATAACGTGTAGGTTTTGTTCTCTGTGATCATCATACGGGAAAAGAGAACCCTTTCCTTTGTCTCTAACCGGTACACCTCTATCTCATAGACTCCTTCTTCCCATTCCATATAAGCTGTCAGATGTCCATATGATATATTTTTTACTACGTGATGCTGATTCACATAAACAGCAAGCTCACTTAAATCTGGTGCAGCATGAAATAGTCGGATGATGGCTTTTTGAGGGGTCTTGTTCAGCTGCATGTTCACACTCTGGTGCGAGGAAATGGCTGATGGCGGAGCGTTTGGCGAGTCATTCATAGAATAGAGCTGCTGCATATGATAATCCCTTCTTTCTCTAATGTGTTGTTTGTTGTAGCGTATGCAGGAAAGGGACGATCTGTATAGGCAAAAGAACATAGAAAAAGCCTGACGTATTCCGTCAGGCAATCCAGTTAAGAAGGGGAAGAAAATTGATGATATTCAGCCAGTTTTATAAACGTTTTTTCATCCTCTATCAATCCGCAAACACCGCACTGTACTTTCACTTCCGGACCTTGATAGCTCATATGAAATGGGGAAAGCTGATCATCTTCATAGGTTTCAACAATTGCTCCAGTTGCAGGATCAAGCTTCACAGGTTCTGATAGCTGTTGAATCAGATTAAAGCGCGTTCTGTTGGTTTTACAGTTTGGACAAAGATAAGGGCTTGTCATATGTCTTTCCACCTCTTTTTATCCGTAGCATGTCCTTTGCGCTAAAATCTATGCTTCATCCTTTTGACTTTTATCTAGCTTTTTGAATAACCGGATCATCGTTTTGAGCTCTTCATCATGAAATGATTCAAAGCGTTCCATAAAGTATTCGGTTTTCTTTTTCTCAAAATGCTCAGTAATTTCCTTACCTTGATCGGTTAAGTGGATTTTAATGATGCGGCGATCCTCATTTGAACGAATGCGAGTGATCCATCCTTTTTCTACAAGCGTGTCGGTGACAGCTGTGATATGGCTTGCTGATACGCCAAGAATTGAGGCGAATTCCGTTACTTTCTTTGCTCCTTGTCCACGAAGCAAGTTTAATATCAGGAACTCATTCCGAGATAATTCGTTTTCAAGCAGGTGATTAATTTCATGGCGAATCTGCTTAAAAACGGTTCTCAGTAGAGTATCCATTTCATACATCATTTGTTTTCTTTGCTCCAAATCATTTAACCCCCAATATATATTTAAGACACGACAGAATATTGCCTTCGATGCTCGATCAATAAGCCGTATCATTTTCATTATTTTTTAACATGTTATAATATAATGATACCATTTTTTAAATGAAGGGGGCACTATTATGTCTGAAAAACAAGAATTAGCCACATTTGCAGGAGGCTGTTTCTGGTGTATGGTCAAACCTTTTGACGAACAGCCGGGCATTATCAAAGTTGAATCAGGGTATACTGGTGGACATACAGTGAATCCGACTTATGAGGAAGTATGCACGAATACAACGGGGCATAGAGAAGCGGTTCAAATCACTTTTGATCCTGATGTCTTCCCGTATGAGAAACTATTAGAACTGTTTTGGCAGCAAATCGACCCAACAGATGATGGAGGGCAATTTGGTGATAGAGGGGAGTCCTACCGTACGGGTATTTATGTTCATCATGAAGAGCAGCGAAAGCTCGCCGAGAAATCGAAAGAAGAACTTAGCCAAAGTGGGGTTTTCCAAAATCCAATTGTTACAGAGATTTTAGAGGCTGGACCTTTTTATCCAGCGGAAGACTATCATCAGCATTACTATAAAAAGAACAAATTACACTACGAACGATATCATGTCGGTTCAGGTAGAGCCGGTTTTATTCAATCCCATTGGAGTGATCAATAATGGAAAATGAAAAAAAGCAGCGTATTCAAGAGTTAAATCGTATACAATATGAAGTCACGCAAAATAATGGCACAGAACCGCCCTTTCAAAATGAATATTGGGACCATAAAGAAGAAGGCATTTATGTCGATATCATTTCAGGTAAACCGCTATTTTCTTCTTTGGATAAATTTGATGCCCATTGCGGATGGCCGAGTTTTACGAAGCCGATTGAAGATCAAGAGGTAGAGGAGAAGGTCGATAAGAGTCATGGTATGGTTCGCACAGAGGTGCGCAGCAAAACAGCTGATTCTCATCTTGGGCATGTCTTCCCTGATGGTCCAGGACCAAATGGTCTTCGGTATTGTATTAACTCTGCCGCTTTAACATTCATCTCAAAGGATGATCTTGAAAAAGAAGGATATGGCCACTTAAAGCACCTATTTGAATAATGAAAAAATCGTCACATGGAAAGCATAAGCTCCCGTGTGACGATTTTTTATTTTTGATGATGCTTGTCATGTAATTGTTTAATGATTTGAAATAGCTTCGTTTTAGTGATGAGGGGCGCTTCTTTTGATGTGTAATTGGACAGATTTACTTTTTGAAAGGTTGGATGGAGATGTGGTTTTGGTAAAATCGCATAAAATTGCTCATATTCATAAAGTGTCTCAGCCTCGTGCTGGAAGGTTAATTCCTCGTGAAGTTTCTCACCAGGTCTTTTCCCGATAACAAGTATGTCTGGTGCTGGGACTTTGATTTGTGTCGCATATTCATGAAATGCTTTTAATAGATCTGCGAGCTGTAATGACTCCATTTTGAGAATAAATGTTTCTCCGCCTTTCATCATGATAGCCGCTTCTAACGTAAGGGAGACAGCTTCTTCGATTGACATGAAAAATCTTGTCATGGCAGGATCTGTTACTGTCAAAGGTTTCTCGTTTAAGAGCTGCTGAAGCATAATGGGAATCACTGATCCTCTTGAGCCAAGGACGTTGCCAAAGCGCACAGAGCAAAACATTGTTTTTTGATTTGGAATACTTTCATTTGCTTGGGAAAATAATTTTTCGGAAATCAACTTCGTCGCGCCCATTGCATTTGTCGGAGCAACAGCTTTGTCTGTTGAAATATTGACAACATGACTGACTTCGTGTTCGATCGCTGCTTCAATGACATGCTGGCCGCCGATAATATTCGTTTGAACGGCTTCAAACGGATTATCTTCACAAGTAGGCACTTGTTTTAAGGCAGCTGCATGAAAGATGATGTCGACACCTTTGACTAGTTGTCTCACCCGGCTGTCATCTCGAACATCCCCAAGTGCAAAGACAACCTCTGGATGCGCTGCATATTCATTTTTCATCATGTATTGTTTGCTATCATCTTTACTGAATACAATGACTTTTTTTGGAGAGTATGTCGTTAATTTGTTGACGATTTGCCGACCGATGGAACCTGTACCGCCTGTGACTAAAATGGTTTTGTCACGAAAAAAGGTTTTCAAACTCGATTCGATCTGTTTGGACATATCTAATCCCCCAACTCTCATTTCTCTACTATGCATCATATGTAAAAGAGCGTAAGACGTTTGAGGAAAAAAACTACTATATCTATAAATTAGGTGAACAGATTATGACCTTCTATTTAATTGTTTAATACAATAAGGAGAGATAGAAGAAAAATGGAGATAGAACTGAGACTTTACAATTCAATACTGCCACCAGCTTGATGTTAGCTGAAAAAGAAGGGATCGCTTTTTCAGTGAAACAATTGCTGCGCGCGAGGGGAGAAGAGAAAACATGTATAAGGGAAAGCGTATTTTAGCTCTGATACCAGCTTTTAGCACACAGCAAGATCTTCAAGATGAACATATTCGCATACTGGCGAAGAGACCGCTGATCTATTGGACAATACAGCCGCTCCTGCAAATGGTAGAGTTAGATGAAATCGTCGTATCCACCGAGAATGTGAATACCCACATCATTGCGTCATATTATGGAGCCAACGTCATCGAACTTCCAAGGACACATGCAACGGATCAAACAGCTTCATTACTGTCTGTGAAACATGCACTTGCTTATTTAGAACGAGAGGGGAAAACATTTGACATTGTGTTGTATTTACATCCAGCATCTCCTCTCAGACAGCTGTCAGATATAGAGAGATGCTTGGCGCTCCTTATAGAAAGGAACTATGATTGTACGGCATCTTTTACAGAGGCGCTAGAAAATCCAAATGAAACATGGACACTGCATGAAGGCAGTGAAGCGACGTTGTATAAGGACAATCATTATTTTTTCATTCCAAACCAAAAGCATCCTCATTCGTATGGTCGTTTAAATGGGGCTATTTATGCTTTTCACACACAATTTGCAAAAGAATGCATCCATTCCTTTTTAGAAGGATCTGTCGGAGCATATATGATGGATGAGACAAATTCACTTGTAGTCAAAAGTGAAGCAGACAGAGAATGGGCGGAACAGGCATTATTGACACGACAAGAGGCAGAAGAGACATCATAATATCCATCAAGATGAGAAAAAGCGCCCGGTCATAGGGCGCTTTTTGCCAATTCATAGAGTCTAGTGGGCAGTGTGTCAAATGTATTCCAGCGAACGACTTGTTCATAATTTTGAAGCGAAATCGCCTTTCTTGTTTCTTCATTTGATAAATAGTATTCGACTTGTTCAATTAAATCGTCTTCATGGGTGTAATAGACGAAACTCGAAAAAACAGTTGGCGGCTTTATATCCGTTAATTGAAAGCTTTCACTTGCAGCAATGTCAAATGCTCTGTTGTTCAAACTGTGATTTTGAATCATTGCTTTGTTTCGGTTAAAAGCAAATTGAGCGGGCCTATGTGGATTCAAGACAATGGCTGATTGTTGATAAATGTTTGCTAATTGCTGAGGTGTCAACCAATTCGTTTCCAGTGTCAAATGATGATGCAGTCTCCGTGATTTATTTAAATGACGGTGCCATTCCTTTCCGGCAACAAGAATACGCCATTTTTGATGATGTAAGAGGGTATTGATGGCTTTGATGCGGTTTGGATAAGGATAACCAACGAGTGTAATGTCATAAGTCAATGCTTCACCTGGCGACGCTTTCTTCTGGAATATCCGTCTATTTGTCGGAATAGGAAAATAGCGGGCGTGAAAAGCACCCAATTGTTTGTAAAAGGGCAAGGTGCCTTCGTCAATGGTTAAAATCACATGAGCATCATTCACGCAGGTGGCTGACACATCTGTATAAAAAGGATCCTCTGTCATCCACAGGATAACCGGAATGTGTTCTTGTTTGAATTGATGAAGGATCTCGGTAGGAACATGATCTCCGACCATCATCAAAGCAAAATCCGGAGAAAATGTCCGGATTTTGTGCATGTGTGTGTTTAGAGCACCTCTTTCGATTTTTGCAAAAGAGAAGGGTGAATCTATGAAGCTTTCTTCTATCCATTGATCAAAGGTTTGATAGATCCCGCCGTAGCCAGAGCTAATATAAAGAAGCTTCATCATCGCACTCTCACATTAAGATGTGAACGTAACACTTTCAACTTTATCTACATCTAAGAGCGTCGTTGCAGAGCCGGTAGGTGTGACAGAGCTTTCCTGAGTGACGAATACAACACCTGTTAAAGCATTGAATGATACAAATTGAACTGGACCAATTAAATCTCCTGAGTCAGTTACAATACTAATTACGGTTCCTGGTGCGAGTCTTGCAAAAATCCATCTAGCTGGTTTAGAGACGTCGAGTGTTGTAGCAGAATTTGACGGTGAAGCGTCAGCTGCTACTTCACTTAATAAATCGTTTAATTTATTTTCCACTTGAACTCCTCCTTCTAAATTAATTGTTAACGCCTGACTAAGCGGTTTGAATAACAGTTTCAATAGTTCTTTTTTTAATTCGGCACGACTTTCGCTCAATTTCTCCCCATCCTTTCTTCATCAATCCAAACACACCACTATGTATATGCCGTTCATGTTTTTTTGTATAAGCGGAATGCTCATTTCTAGTTCTTTTTTTGAATTAATCATTTCACACATTTTTTTAAATGTTTTCAAACGCTGATGCTAAATGAAGTGATTCTCATACTCTATTAAAGATAAAATGAGAAGAGAGAGGGATTTGACATGGGATTTGAACAGTTATTAAATGGGTGGAACGATGAATTACTAGAAGTAGAAGGTGTGTTTGAAGTGATATTGATTTTGCTTCTTCTTCGTCTATTAGAGGAAAGTGAAGAAGAGAGTGAATCTGAAATCAAAGAATTGCTTCGCCCGTGGCTTGAGCTTGGAATTCCACTGCCGCGTGTTCACTTAGTCAATGGAGATGTACTTCAAAATGTGATCGTTGTGAAACTGTTTGATACTGTAGCTGTTTTTAAAAATGCAACAAATCAGCTAAGAGTGAGCGTACCTTACGCAAACATTGTAAGCTGGGGGGCTTTTTAATCTAAAATAAAAGGATAATGATCATGAAAGTATCAGTGATTTTAACAAGCTACAATAAACCTGATTTCATTGATCGTGTGTTAAAAAGTATGATGGAACAAACGTATCCAAACTGGGAGCTTTTGATTATGGATGATGGTTCAGAACCGGACACCATCAACCAAATCAAACCTTTTTTAGACGATAAACGTATTCAGCTTTACCCACACCTTGTTCATCCAGTAAATCGGCTTGTGACTGTACGATATGCGACGCTGATTAATGAAGCATTAACCCATATAACAGGTGAGCTGGTTTGTTATTTAACGGATGATACCGTGTACCGTAAAGATCGTTTGCAGAAGATGGTAGATGTTTTTCAATCAAATCCTCATATCGATATTGTGTATTCTTCGCAACGTGTCGTTCATGTTGATCAGCATTTGATAGAAACGATGACCTTTATTCGCGAAGCGGATCACTTGTTAGAGCATGCGTCCTTTCAAGTAGACCATTGTTCGGTCATGCACAGAAGTCGTTTGCTTCCGCTTATCCATGAAAAATTCGGACAATATTGGGATGATGACCCGAAGCACTGGCATCATGCAGATTCTGTTTTTTGGATGAGGTTAAATCATTTTGCTACGTTTTTTCCTTTAAAAGATGAACTGGATACGACGTACAAAACACCCCAATCCTTTCATCATATGTTTTCCAGTATGCCGTATGATTTAATTGATGGAACGGTGATTCAGAGAGAAGGGGCATATTATCAAATCGCTCACAAGTATCTTCATGAGATTGATAAGCGTTGGGTGGATGAGAAGAAAAGACGTGCGGTTCGTGTTCCTTTGTTATGTACAATGAAATATGAATCGAAAAGCATGCTAAAAGTGCCAAATTATACAGTCGTCACCGCAGATCATGGGAAAACATTCTATTATATTGAAGATCAGCAAAAAAGACGATTTGCTTCTAAGCGTGATGTGCAGTATTTTCAGTTTCATCCAAAGGAGATATATGCCATTTCAAACGAACTGCTTCAGGTGTTGGACGAAGGTAAACTGATTCAAGCATCATCTGCATTCAGCCCACCAAATCGCAGGCTGTTTAAATGGAAAAAAATCGTCTATTTACTAGTACATGATACCTTTTGTCGGATTGACCCTGAGCTAGTAAAATTGTTTGCATTTGACCATCAGCCTATTAAGCTATACCCATCCCAATTTCCTTTATTCCAAGAAGGGAAGCCAATTGTGCCACTGTATATGGAATCGCTTGACGAATTCAATATGTCCCTTTATCAAACATCAGGGCGAAAGCACTCCTCATAAAAAGGGTGCTTTTTTTCGTGCAGTCCATAAAAAAGCAGGAAAACAACAGGAAAAAGCGAACGTGAAAAGTATAAAGACACGATATGCACATGATCAAGTGCTGGAAATTGGGCAATTGGTGCCGGGTTTCTGGCACTGAAAGTGAGGGAGAAGGAATTGGGGAAGGTTGTCGAACGTGCGGATTGGTTTGAATTAATTTTAGAAGCCATCGACGAAGCGATTCACGTTGTCGATGATCAGGGGATGACGATTTTTTATAATCATAATGCAGCTAAGTTTGACTGTTTAGCAAAAGAAGAGGTGATTGGCAAATACATTCTTGATGTGTATCCATCATTAACCGAAAAAACAAGTACGTTAATGCATGTGCTTAGAACGGGTAAACCGATTTATCATTCTTTACAAACGTATTTGAATAAAAATGGTGAGAAAATTGAAACTGTCAACACCACATTGCCGATTATAGAGGATCGTCAATTAATAGGGGCAGTTGAAGTCGCAAAAGATGTATCGAAACTGTCGGCGCTATCGAACCGATTAGATCAAAAAAAACGAACGAATGGCATCACGGAGACAGATGATATGCATGATTTTTCTTCATTTTTAACAAATGATCCTCGACTTAAAGAAATGCTTGAAAGAGCCAAAAAAGCGGCGATGTATCCGTCGTCTGTTGTTGTCTACGGGGAAACAGGGACCGGAAAAGAAGTGCTGGTCCAAGCCATCGTGAATGAATCGAACCGAATGGACCAGGCGTTTATCCCGCAAAACTGTGCGGCGCTACCAGAAACATTGCTTGAGAGTCTATTGTTCGGTTCTGTCAAAGGAAGCTATACAGGGGCGCTTGATCGCAAGGGTCTCTTTGAATTAGCGGATGGGGGTACTCTATTTCTTGATGAACTACAAGCAATGCCACTCACTCTTCAGACGAAATTATTACGTGTTTTAGAAGATGGTGTTGTCCGCCGTATCGGTGATGCGAATGCCATAAAAGTAGACGTCAGAGTCATTACAGCTTTGAATATGGATCCATTTGAAGCTGTCAACAAGCAGATCCTAAGAGAAGACTTATTTTATAGACTACATGTATCCTCCTTCCATATCCCGCCACTTAGAGAAAGAAAACAAGATATCGAGCTGTTATCGCGCCACTTCATTCAAATCTATCAACAGCAGTTTTCTAAAGGCGTCACCCGCCTGTCACAGGAAACGACACAATTGTTTATGGCTCATCACTGGCCCGGGAATGTTAGAGAATTAAAACATACCATTGAGCATGCCGTGCTGATGATGCCAAAAGAAGCGGAAGACATCACCCCTGCATATCTTCCTGCTCATTTGCGGGAACAGACAGTAAACAATCATCCAAAGCCGCTTTCATTAAAACATCAAGTCACTGCATATGAACAAACCATCATTCAGGAAGCATTAAGGAAACATGATGGGAATGTCAAACAAACTGCACAAGCATTAAATATTCCTCGACAAACCTTGCAGTATAAACTGAAAAAATATGCAGTTGCCGAATTATAGGCACTTGATGGACTAAGATATGTAGGAAAATGCTCCTTTTGTAAACAGTAGGGGCATTTTCCCATGTTGGCACATAACTTGCATAATATAAAGTGAATGCTGATAGGGGGAATGGATATGAATCAGAAATTATATGAGCCGGCGCGTCACTGGAAAGACATTGAGCTTTGGAAAGACGTACCCGAGGAAAAATGGAACGACTGGATTTGGCAGCTGACGCATACCGTCAAAACGCTTGATGATTTAGAAAAAGTGGTGAATTTAACCGAAGAGGAAAAAGAAGGGGTGAAAATCTCCACAAAAACCATTCCACTCAACATTACACCTTACTATGCCTCACTGATGAATCCAGACGATCCAAGATGTCCGATTCGTATGCAATCTGTGCCAATTGCAGAGGAACTTCATAAAACCAAATATGACCTGGAAGACCCGCTTCATGAAGATGAGGATTCACCTGTACCAGGATTAACGCATCGATATCCAGATCGCGTGCTGTTTCTTGTTACAAATCAGTGCTCCATGTATTGCCGGTATTGCACGAGAAGACGTTTTTCCGGTCAGATTGGGATGGGGGTACCTAAAAAACAATTAGACGCTGCGATTGGGTATATTCGCAATACACCAGAAGTGCGAGACGTTTTAATTTCAGGTGGTGATGGGCTATTAATCAATGATCAAGTGTTAGAATACATTTTGAAAAATTTACGGGACATCCCGCACGTTGAGATTATTCGGATCGGAACGCGTGCCCCGGTTGTCTTTCCGCAAAGAATCACGAATGAATTATGTGACATTTTGAAAAAATATCATCCTGTTTGGCTCAACACCCATTTCAATACAAGCATTGAAATCACGAAAGAAGCAAAAGAAGCGTGTGAACGTCTCGTCAATGCCGGTGTCCCGGTGGGCAATCAAGCTGTTATTCTTGCTGGTATTAACGACAGTGTCCCAATTATGAAAAAGCTCATGCATGATTTAGTGAAGATACGTGTGAGACCTTATTATATTTATCAGTGTGATTTATCAGAGGGTATCGGGCACTTTAGAACACCTGTCTCAAAAGGACTTGAAATCATTGAAGGTTTACGAGGGCATACGAGCGGTTATGCAGTGCCTAGCTTTGTTGTAGATGCTCCAGGAGGCGGTGGGAAGATCGCTTTACAACCTAATTATTTATTATCTCAAAGTCCTGACAAAGTCGTCCTTCGCAACTTTGAAGGCGTCATTACATCCTATCCAGAGCCAGAGCATTACGTAGCGGGGCAAGCAGATGCGTATTTTAACGAGATTTATGAAGAGAAAAAAGAACCGGCTATTGGGGTGACAGCGTTATTCCAGGATGAAGCAAGATCGTTTACTCCTGAAAACTTAAACCGAATGAAACGAAGAGAATCGTATGAGACAAATCCAGAGCATGATACGCTCAAAAACAAACGAGAAAAACGGGATGCGTTAAAAGAGAAAAAATATCAAGCGCAGCTCAAAAAAGATCAAACTGTAAAGGAGGAAAAGTAGCCTTGCTTACATGTGATTGGTGTGAGGAAAAGACAGCAAAAGAAGAACAAACAACCGTCTATTGGGAGCTGATCACTGGGACACAATCAATTGAAATTATTGACACACCGTCGATTTCCTGCGCCCATTGCGGCATGACGTATCAGAAGGATGAAACGGTAAAAGAGATAGAAGATCAATTAATTTTGGTGGACCAAACAAAACTTCCAGAAAAAATGTCATATGAGGAATTAATGAGCATGAAGCGTTTATTAAAGCGAAATTACTTTGATTTTTCTTCATAATTTGTACCTCCGTCTATACAATAGATCAATTTACTGTATAATATAACAACAAAATAGAGTGTCGCGGAGGGAAAAACAAGTGAAGTCGTTTTACCATTATTTAATGAAGTTCAGACATCCAAAACCAAAGGATGAAATCAGTCATTTTGCCAATGCGGCTTATGAAGATCACAGCTTTCCTAAAGCCTCCACTGATTATCATGAGTTATGCGCATATTTAGAATTAAATACAGATATTTTAAGCACCATGACTACATTTGACGAAGCATTTGAACAATATGAAATAGAAGTCAAAAAAAGATAAACGTACCGCTTGTCCTGTAAAGGGAGAGGCGGTTTTTTGATGACGAAATAAAATGGCGATTTGCATGGTGTTGTTGCCCATGCAGAATCCTTTGCGCCGGCATACGATACGTTAAGACCAAAAGTCGGGCAAGGGGGAGACAAAATGAAGGCGAAAGCACCAAAATATAGAGTAGGGGATATTGTCGTCGTTGTCATGTACGGCACAGTCGGAACGATTACAAAAGTCCATCAAATTGACCAGCACTATTTGTATGAGGTCAATCATAATGAGGTGCTTTATTTTGAAACATCGCTTCTGCTTTACGATGAGTATGATGGGGTGATTGTGGATACTGAAAAGCTGGACATTGAATATGAATTCCTCATTGGCGATGTTGTATATGTAAAAGATTACGGAAAAGAACTATTTAAAATCATTGGTCACCGGACTGAAATTTGGCGCTACCTTGAAGATGGCTGGGAAGATGTCATTTACGAACTCACGAGGCTAAAAGACGGAGAGTGGCTTGAAACAGAGGAGGAAGATTTAACGCTTGTCTTAAGAAAGTATGAGATGGACCAATTTGTTCATCAGCTTCTTTTCGTACACTATGTAGGAGAGACTTCAATTGAAGTAGAGGAAGATATCGTACAAACTGCTCTTTTACAGGTAGAAGAGAAACAAGAGAGCGAAGCATCGCTAGAGTTCCTCGCTGTATCTATAGTGGATGAGCTTCTTGATATTTATAATGATTATAAGATTCTCTACGAATTTTTCAAAGATCCAGAATACAAGGATATGATGGATTTTATTTTGGAAAGTTTAAACGAGCATTTTGGTTAAAAAAAGACTTGTCCTAGCACAAATAAAAAATAAGGTACACAGAATAAAGCAATCACATAAAACCATCCCCTCAAGATACGGCCCATCACCTGATCAAATGTATGTCCATCTAATATGCTTAACCACTTCATTGCTTCAAGCCCCTTTTCTATTTGTTTACTGCATTTATATGTATGGAATGCGTCATTATGACAAACTGTAATAAAAACCAGGTGACGTTCATACATCATAAAAAAAGGAGGCGGAAGGCAATGAAAGAAGCAGATGTGGTGATTGATACAGAGGAAATTGCAGAATTCTTCTATATGGAGCTGGTCAAAAGAGGGTACATACCAACTGAACTGGAAGCGTTTGATCTTGCTGACATTACATTTGAATATATGCTGAGAAAAGCCATGATAGTTGAAGAAGAGGCTTGGTAGGCACTATACTGTGAGGAGATTCTGAAAGGGAGGGGAATTCTCCGGCGTGAATATCGTGATTCTTTTCATCATGTTTGCTGCCATTACAGCGCTCATGCTCACTAATATATTTCAAGAAACGGACAACCATATCATTTTATGGCTTGAAACAATCAGACTCCCTTTTATTAATGATGTAATGCTGGCGGTGACGGACCTTGGAATCAGCGCCCTTCTTGTCCCGTTTATGCTGATCTTCAGTGTGTTGCTGTTCATGTACAGGCGTTACTACTCTATTGTGTTACTTTTCCTCTTATATCTATGTGAAATCACGGTCAATCACTGGTTGAAGGGGCTGTTTGCTAGAGAGCGTCCGACCTTTGATCACCTTGTCACTGAAAGTTATTACAGCTTTCCGAGTGGACATTCGATGAATGCAGCGACCATGTATCCATTCATTGCATATCTGTTAATAGAACTGATTCCTTGGTTAAAAAATAGACAAAAAACGGTTTATATCATCACGGGAGTAGTAGTGATTGTCATTGGCGTGAGCCGAATGTATATTGGTGTTCATTATTTGACAGATGTCCTAGGTGGCTTTGCAATAGGACTAGCTTTATGTCTCCTCTTCAAAAAAATTGACGAAAAAATAGTCGCTATTCGACAAAATTAGAAGAAGGAAATTGACAGGTTCCAGCCAATTTTATATAAAAGGGGAGGGATTTGAATGCAAATGACGTTGAGATTTTTTCAAAAGAAGCCTTCAGCATATCACTTAACCATTTACCAAACGCCTCAGTATGGTGAGTCAAACGGGCATCAGCCTGTCTACCGGACAAAGATTGGCGGCAGAACACACCTTGATGTACTGGAAAAAGCATTCTCGACATTTAATGTACATGATACGGTCCCTAATGATTATAATGCGCGTTTTATCACGACAGGTGATATTGTTGTGATTGATGATAGGAAAAAAGGGAAATGCTATTATCAGCTCTTTCCAACAGGTTGGAAACGTAGTGAAAGAATAAAGATGGGTTAAATAGACGATGGGTGATGCCAGCTTTCTACCTGATTCAGCTGGCGATTTTCTTTTTTGATCTCAATCGTTTATAATAAATAGGACAAATCACATGTTAAACGTAAGTGGAGGCTAAAAAATGAGTGTACATATTGGAGCAGAAAAAGGACAAATTGCAGAAACGGTATTGCTACCTGGCGATCCGCTTCGCGCGAAATATATTGCAGATACATATTTAGAGGATGTAGAGTGTTACAACGAAGTACGCGGAATGTATGGCTTTACTGGGACATATAAAGGAAAGCGCGTTTCAGTACAAGGTACTGGAATGGGCGTACCGTCTATTTCAATTTATGTCAATGAATTGATTCAAAGCTATGATGTTCAAAATTTAATCCGTGTCGGTTCTTGTGGGGCGATCAAGAAAGATGTAAAAGTGCGTGATGTTATTTTAGCACAAACATCTTCAACAGACTCTCAAATGAACCGTGTGACATTTGGACCGATTGATTATGCACCTTGCGCTGATTTTGGTCTTTTAAAGAAAGCCTATGACACAGCAGAAGCAAAAAATGTGGCTGTACGCGTTGGAAATGTGTTTACAGCAGACCAATTCTACAACGAAAAACCACTTGAGCTCATGGATCAATACGGCATTCTAGCCATTGAAATGGAGACAACGGCTCTTTATACGCTTGCTTCAAAATTCGGCAGAAAAGCGTTATCGATTTTGACAGTAAGTGATCATGTTCTTACAGGCGAAGAAACAACGGCTGAAGAGCGTCAAACCACCTTTGACGAAATGATCTTAATTGCACTAGACTCTGTTTTATAATAGTATAAAGGATGTGCTACGATGTAGCGCATCTTTTTATTTTTTTAGAAGAGCAAAAGGAAGGTATGTCATGAAGAAAAGCTATCAAATACTTTCAATCGCATCGATTCTTGGTTTGACAGCGGTACTATCAGGTTGCCAATTGCTGGATCAAAATAACGGAACATCTGATGCAAACAAAACAAACGAACAGCAAAACGCAGCAAGTCCCTCAAATCAGCCAAAAAGCGAAAAGGCAGATTCACAGAATCAAAAGCTGACATTAAAGAGTGAATATTTCAATGACATCAAGGTAGTAAGTGGTCTGAAAACCATTCAAAACCCTGATAATATACTTGCGCTCGTCAACAAAGAATATGCATTACCCGGAACTTATAAACCTTCTGATCTTGTTGTACCAAAAGTTGAATTCTCCTTTTCTGAGGATATTGAAAAGCGATATATACGGAAAGAAGCAGCAAAAGCGCTTGAAAAGTTATTCCAACAAGCGAAAAAGGAAAACTACGAGCTAGCTGCCGTATCTGGATATCGTTCCTTTGACCGTCAAAAAGTCATTTTTGATAGTGAAGTCAAAATAAAAGGGAAACAACAAGCGCAAGAAGTCGTGGCGTTACCAGGTGAAAGTGAACATCAAACAGGACTTGCGATGGACATCTCGTCAAAAAGTGCTGGCTATGAAATTTCTGAAAAGTTTGGTGAAACACCTGACGGAAAATGGGTGGCGAAAAACGCTTATAAATATGGATTTATCATCCGTTATCCAAAAGGAAAAGAAGACATCACCAAATATGATTACGAGCCGTGGCATTTACGCTATGTTGGAAAAGAAGCAGCAAAAGCCATGCGTGATCACGACTTAACATTTGAAGAGTACATGAACAAAGTCAAGAAAATATAAACGTGAAAAAGGCCTCCCAGCTTGTCGGGGGGCCTTCTTGTATTCTTTTTTAAAAAAAGAACAATCCTGCTAATGCGACACCAGTTATGAACCCAAGCCCAATTCCATAAGCTGCGCCCCAGCCGTAATAACCGCCGTAATATCCAAAGCCAAAACCTTGAGGGGATCTTCCGACCGGGCGAATATATACTTTGCGATTTGTCACCCGTTCAATACGTCCGACATGTACCCTGCCATGTCGATCGGTGATTCTAGCTACTTTCCCCATATGCTGCTGACAAAGTCTGTAGTAGCGCTCCATGTTTTTCCTCCTTATGACAAACTCTTTACACTCTTATCCTATGCAAGAGACATCATAGAGTTTGGACATATCATATAGGAGATTCGCTCATTTTACACGGTACACTCAAATAGAATGTGACTGAGGTGCTGTTGGTGTGTTTGAATGAGGTCATGATGTGTTTGTAGTGTATCGTAAAGTGATGGCGGAATATGGGCAGATAACTCCATTTCTGTCGGCTCCTCCTGACCCATGTGCTCATCAAATGAGAGAATCCGAATGTCACGGAAGCCGGCTGCTTTCACCTGCATCTCCCATTCAGCAGGTGAAAAGAGCGAACGAAATCCATAGAACCCTTGAACGGCTGTCAGATCTTCAGGTGAAAGAGGTGCTTTTAACACGGCTTCATTCGCGATAAGTTTCCCCCCAGGTGAAAGCACTCGTTTCATTTCAGCAAGCGCTGCCTTTAAATGGGTAAAGCTTAAGACAGATTCACTAATGAGTAGAGAGAATGAGCCATCAGCAAATGGGAGCTGTTCAACAGATGCCTGCTTGGCACTGATCGGCAAACCCTCTCTTTTAAAACGAAGATTGGCTTTTTCAACCATCATTGGATGTGTATCGATTGCTTCTACTTGCAAGCCTAGATGTCCTAAATACGCAGCTGTTTGCCCTGTTCCGCATCCCGCATCCAGTATACGTTGATCAGGGTGCAGCTTTGTATGGTCAATCATCGTTTTTGTTAACTCAATTCCACCAGGATGGGCACCTGATACGCCAAAATAGGCGAGCATTTCTACATAATCACTCATGCAATCCCTTCTTTCCTTATCATGTTCTTCATTAAAGAATATGCACTTATGGGGCAAATGGCGTATCTTTTCAAATAGAAGTTTGATCTTTGGTTGACGGATGAAGAATCGTCCTTGATAATAATGAAAGGAGATAAAGGTGGTGTTTTTTTGAAAAAACAATTCAAGTTCGTAGTGGCCATTCTTGTGACAGCAGCCCTTTCATCGGCCATTACATTTGTGGTCATAAAACAAGGGGCTGTCAGTGTTTCAGGAGATGAGAAGTTTAGTAAACTCATGGCTGCTTACACAAAGGTAAAGGATGAATATTACGAAAAAACAGATGATCAAAAACTAGTAGACGGTGCGATTCAAGGAATGATTTCATCACTTGATGATCCTTACTCTACATATATGGACCAAGAGGAAGCCGAAGGTTTTAACAATACCATTTCTTCCTCTTTTGAAGGAATTGGGGCACAAGTAGAAGAAAAGGATGGACAGATTTTAATTGTTGCACCAATTAAAGGCTCTCCTGCTGAAAAAGCTGGTATGAAACCTCATGACCGTATTTTAAAAGTAGATGGGAAAAGCACAAAGGGAATGTCCGTCAACAAAGCCGTATCTCTCATTAGAGGTAAAAAAGGAACAGATGTGAAGTTGCATCTCAACCGGCAAGGTGTTGGGAATGTGGATGTGAACATTACAAGAGATACGATCCCACTTGAAACGGTTTATGCAAAACTAACCAAAGATCAAATAGGAGAAATCCAGATTACCTCTTTTGCTGAAACCACGTCTAAAGAGTTAGATCAAGCGATTGATGACCTCGAGAAAAAAGGAGCAAAAGGGTATATCATTGACCTAAGGGATAACCCGGGTGGTATTATGACAGAAGCCATCAAAATGAGTAATCACTTTATTGATAAAGGAAAAGTCATTATGCAGGTCGAGGAAAAAGGCAAGAAACAAGTGTACAAGGCTGAAAAAGAACGGAAAGTTCATCAGCCAACAGTCGTCCTTGTAAACGGCGGATCAGCCAGTGCGGCTGAAATCATGGCAGCGGCTCTGCATCAATCATCAGGTATTCAAATTGTTGGCGAGAAGACATTTGGAAAAGGAACCGTGCAAAATGCTCAAAACTATCAAGACGGTTCTAGTGTCAAGTTAACTATTGCGAAGTGGCTGACACCGAATGGTTCTTGGATTCATAAAAAAGGAATCGAACCACAAGTGAAAGCATCTCTGCCAAGTTATGCGAAGCTGCCATATTTAAGTTCAAAAAAGACTTATCAGCTGAATGATCATGGAGACGAAGTCAAAGCGGCTCAAAACATGTTCCAAGCCCTTGGCTATAAGGCAAAAGCAAATGGCGAGTATGATCAAGCGTTCCAGACCGTCGTCAAACGCTTTCAAGAAGATCACGACTTGAAGGTAGATGGTATTCTCACTGGGGATACAACAACGGTACTGATGACAAACATTCAAGAAAAATTAAAGAAAAATGATACACAAATGAAAAAAGCAATTGAAGTTTTAAAACAAGAAATGAAATAGAAAAAAAGCAGTCCTCAATGAAGGGGACTGCTTTTTTGTGATGACGCTTCTTTTATAGCAGGTGCAGTGTTGTCTTTATTCTTCTCAAATAGGTCTTGTATGACTGAATTTGAGGTGATCTTCTTTTGGAAGAATGGGTTTAAAATCAAAATGACGACAACATTTGCTAATAAACCGAGAAAACCTTCATAAAGACCAAACGTCACTTGTGAGATATTGGCGGCAAAAGTAACGATGATGCCAGTGATCAGCCCTGCAATGGTGGCCTCTCTAGATTGTTTTTTCCAGAATAAGCTGATGACAATCGCTGGGAAAATCTGAACCATACCTGATACACCGATCAATTGAAGCGTGACAAGTGCAGTCGGGAATAGCATACCAAATAAAAGAGCTAGTCCGATGACGATAAACACCATGGAACGTGTAATAATAGTTAATCTTTTAGGTGACACATTTGGATGGATCAAGTCACGGTATAAATTATTCGCAAATAAATTCGATGCGCCAATGGCCATGATAGAGCAAGGAATTAGTGAAGCAAGTGCAATCGTTGAATAGGCAAGACCTTGCATCACGCCTCCATAGGACGTTTGAATTAAATGAAGAAGGGCAAATCTTGGGTTAGTATCTTCCGGTAAAACTAAAAATGCGATAAGCCCAAGGAAAATGACCAAGATTAACACAATGTTATAAAGAGGCAAAAATATGCTGTTTTTTCGGATAGCATCTGCACTCTTCGCAGTAAAAACGCCAGTAGCCGCATGTGCCCACATAAATAAAGCGAGTGCTGACACCCCAGAGGCGGTTATGAACCATAAAATGCCCTTAGGACCGCTTTCAGGAATGGTCAGAAGCTGAGGCGCTTCTTTGACTAACGTATTCATCATCGGGGTCCAGCCGTTAAAATGAATGATCGGCAGTGAAACCACCATAAAGAGCATGATGACCCAAACGAGAATGTCTTTTATAATTGCTGTATATGTAGGTCCTTTAATTCCGCTGAAAAACGTGTAAAGTGCCACAAGAATAAATGAAATAATAACAACTGCATCCACGTTAATATAATTGGTACCAGCGACAGTTAATGTATCCTGAATCCCGCTGAGCTGAAGACAAATATAAGGAATAAGCATTAGGACACCAACAATGGCAATTAAACTAGATAGAAGTTTGCTATCAAATCGTTCACGGGCATAATCAGCAAGTGTCGTCAGCCTGTGATTTTTCGCAACGGTCCATAGTTTTGGTAAGAAAAAATACGCAATAAAATAGGCAAGAACCGAATAGGGTATAGCGAAAAAAGCGATACTTCCAGCTGTATAAGCTGTACTCGTTAACCCCAAAAAGGTATAGGCTGTATATAAGTCAGCCCCCACAAGAAACCAGACGAGAAGACCGCCAAATTTCCTTCCGCCGACAGACCATTCTTCTACCGTCTGCCTAGAGGATTTGTCACGACCAGCGGCAAATCCGATGACCACAACGATAAAAATAATACTTGCAGTAATCAATAAAGCTGTTACATTTCCTTGCATCAGTCAATTCCTCCATTTGTAATTTGCATCCTATAAATGATCAATGTGCAAACCGGTGTGAGCACAATCCACAGTAAGAGCCAAAAGTGGAAAAACGGTAGCCCGAATACAAATGGATGAATGCGATTCACAAAAGGAAGTAACACAAGCTGTCCAATGAATGGAATCGATATGAGTAATGCCATGATCAATTTTTTATTCATAATTTTCCCTCCTATATATTGTAATTTCATAATAATAGCAGTTGTCCGAATAGATCACAAGACCATTTTCTGAAAAAACAATCACTTTCTCTCATAACATACTAATATAACGCTTTCATGATAAAAAAGACAGATTTTAACGGGTAAATGGAGGTGTGAAAAGGGGAATTCAGATCGTCAGTATGGAAAAATATTATTGAAACCAAACAAAAAAGCCCCAGGTTCACAACTGGGACTCTTTGTTCTTATAGAAAATCAGAGACGTCATTGATGTCAAAACGATTGCTTTTGTGAGCTTCTTTTGCTGCTTTACCGACAGAGATGAGCATCACTGGTTCGTAGCGGCCACTCACATTGAATTCTTTGATGTAAGCTTCTTTGCTAAATCCACCCATTGCACATGTATCATAACCCATTGCTTTAGCTGCAATCATTAATTGCATCGCAGCTAATGATGCATTTGAATAGGCTGCTTCACGCGCATATTGCTCGCTTTGGTAAGCTCCATTGATTTGAGTCATCAGTGTTTCTTTAATGTCTTCTGTAATAAGTCCTTGTTCTGCTAGCTCACTATAAATTTTTTCGCCATTTTTATTGGCCTCAAAGTCACCTAATATAGCAATAACGGCTGATGCTTGCGATACTTGTTTTTGGTTGTAAGCGATAGGCAATAATTTTGCTTTTGATTCTGCACTATGAAACACAGTGAAATGCCAATGTTGAAGGTTCCAAGCAGATGGTGCCTTTGTTGTGATGTCAAGAAGCTCTTTAAGCTCTTCTTCTGTCATTGCATGTGTTGCATCATACTCTTTAACTGAAGCTCTTTTCTTTAAAATCTCAATTGTGTTTTGGTCGATCGCCATTAGGATATATCCTCCCGTTTCTGCAAATAGTATGGTACAATAAATAAAAAAAGTGAGAAACTTACTTATTGTAACTAGAGATATTTTAAATTGAATACCGCTAGTTTGTCAAACCATCATGAAAAGAGGCTGAACTATATGGAATTTCAACTATGTCCACGCATTCAGCAAGCTTTCTTACTTCTCGGTAAAAGGTGGAATGGTCTCATCATCCATGTACTGCTTGATGGTCCAAAACGGTTTAAAGACATGACTGATATTATTCCATCTATCAGCCAAAAAATGCTCGCAGAACGTTTAAAAGAGCTGGAGCAAGAGGGGATTATAGAGCGAACTGTTATACCTGAGACACCTGTCAAAGTGATTTATTGTCTTACCGAAAAAGGAAACGCCTTACACGATGTATTTGGAGAGGTATCGCGCTGGGCAGGGGAGTATACAGAATCTCATGAAAAAAAAGAGCAAGCCTAGTTTCAGGTTTGCCCAAACGTTTTGTCTCCTGATGAATATGCTGATGTTAGGCACATGACAAAGGAGGAGAAAATGCATGTACCCTCATACTCCGTATTTTCGTGGCGGAGCCCCTGGCATTCCGCCGTATGAGTCCAGAGTCCCTTTGTTTTTTGGTTTTGGCGCTCCTTTAGTCGGCGGATTGCTTGGCGGTTTTCTAGGAAGTGCGATTTTTAATTATCCTCGGCCGTATTATCCGCCACCACCGCCTGTTCCACCTTATGGCGGCGGATATCCACCCTATTATTAAGAAAAGAGTAAGCCTGCTACAAGCCAAAGCAGGCTTTTTATATTGGAATATCAATTTCGGAAATACCCGGATCATCATGCTTTAAGAACATGATTTCCAAAATTCCGTCTTGATAGGATGCCTTCGTGCCTTTTCGTTTCACAGCTGCAGGAAGGACAATCTTCTTTTGTGCATTTTCCTCAGGAAAATGATCGATAAATAATAGATTGGCTGTATGTTTGATTTTCACTTTTTCTGTGTTCGGACGAGCCAGTTCAATTTTAACAAACACGTGATCTGTCGTTTCAAACACTTCGACATTCGGCTCTTTTTCTTGTTTACCGTCTGACTCACTCGTTTTCTTGTTTTGAGAGAGAGGATCTTGAAAGGGGAATTGAGCAGGGTAATTGGAGCCGAATACACTTTCCATCACTTGATTGACATATTGCTCAACATCTTTAGGATCCGAATTCTTTAATGCTTCTTTTGAAAATTGCTTTTGAAAAGGGAATAATCGGTTCCAGTCAAACATGCAAATCATCCTTTCTAAATGCCCTGAATTAGTATATGCCTATTCAAGTGCACGCGTGCTATAATATACGATAGATTTAGAAAGGAATGGTTAGATTGAATCAACAGCAGCAGTCTAAAGGTGCTTTGTATACTGCGGCATCTTTTACATTATGGGGGCTTTTTCCACTGTATTGGAAGTTAATGGATCATATTTCGTCTGGCGAAATTTTAGCCCATAGAATTGTTTGGTCGTTTGTTTTTATGTGCGGTATTCTTCTTTATTTAAAACAAGTTCGTCCAGCGATACAAACAGTAAAAGGACTTATGATGGATGGAAAAGCGCTATTTACTTTACTCTTATCTGCGATTTTAATTTCGGTAAACTGGTACGTGTACATATGGGCAGTCAATCATCATCTGATGCTTGAAGCGAGTTTAGGGTATTATATTAATCCACTTGTTTCGGTTTTATTAGGCATCATTTTCTTAAAAGAACGACTAAATAGAATCCAAACAATAGCCATTTTTATTGCCGCCGCAGGCGTGATCATGTCGACGATTCAGTACGGGTCATTTCCTGTCATTGCATTCTTATTAGCCTTTAGCTTTGGCTTTTATGGATTGATTAAAAAAAGGATGGCTTTTACCAGTGCGATAGGTTTAACCATTGAGACGCTACTGCTCGCACCGGCTGCCCTCATCTACTTATTCTTCTTCTTAAAAGAACCTGTCGTGACCACAAATCCGACGAGCTTTGGATCTCTTGGACTGTTATTCTTTGCAGGGGTCTTTACAGCTGTCCCTCTCCTTTTATTCTCTGAGGGGGCGAAAAGAATTCCACTTTATCAAGTTGGCATTTTGCAATACATTGCACCGACGATCACGTTATTTTTAGGATTATTTGTCTATCATGAGCAGTTAACCGCAGCGAAAGTGGTGACATTTCTATGTATTTGGGTTGCGATTTTATTGTTTACAACATCTCAACTCCGCATGAAGAAAACGGCGAATTCCCATTAACACAAAAGCAGTTTGCTTTTTTTTGAAGGCGGATCATGTCATAATAAGTTGTTCATACATTTTCAGAGGTGATCACATGACACTAGCAAATGAGCTTGCATTAGCTTATCGATCTTTGTGGAAAAATCGTCAGCTCGACGTCCATGATATGCCGTCTTTGCAGAGCGCGATTCGTGATGATTTAGTAGATGCACGTACCCATCCACGCGCAAGAAAATCATTACATGAAAAATATGTGTTATCTGTGGAAAGAATATTAAACAGCTCCATAGAGTGTGATCATCAATTGCAGCTGATTAGTCTACATACCGAAAAGCTGCGAGAATTAATTCAAAATGAAGGAAGGAACCACTCATGAAACCTATTCAAACGGAAGATGTCACAGCACATCTTGAATCGTTTTTAAATCGTCCAGTATTTGTACATCTCGAAACAACCACAGGTTCTTATTCAGCTCATATGAATGAACAAAACATGACCGTTGTCGCGTATATTCGCAATGCCAAGGTGACCTATTCACAAGCGAAAATAAAAGGACAAGGTCCGTTCCGTGTCGGAATGAAAACAGAAGATGGCTGGATTTATGCAGAAGGCTTAACTGACTATGTGGTCGACGAAGAAGGCCGCCTGCTCATGGCAGGGCATTTGCCAGATGGAAAACTGGCGATTTCATTACAAATAAGTGAAACACCATTTAAGGTGTAAGAGAAAGGGTGACGAGATTTGACAGAACATGTACTTGTGATGCTACCTCACCCCGATGATGAATCTTTTGGGGTTGCAGGTCTCATCGCACAAAGCAGAAAGCGCGGCATTCCCGTCACGTATGCATGCGGAACGCTCGGCGAAATGGGGAGAAATATGGGCAGCCCAACCTACGCCAACCGTGAAACACTTCCTGAATTAAGAAAGCAGGAACTGATCAATGCTTGTAAAGAGATGGATGTCACGGATTTACGTATGCTTGGACTACGCGATAAAACATTGGAATTTGAAGATGATGAGTATTTAGCAGATGTGATGGAGAAAATCATTGATGAAGTCAAGCCAACACTCGTTGTCACGTTTTATCCTGGACACGGGGTGCACCCTGACCACGATGCAACAGGTGAAGCCGTCATTCGGGCTCTTTATCGCAAGAAAAAAGAAGACCGCCCTGTGACATATTGTATGGCAATCACGAGAAATAGAGAAGAAGTGTTAGGGAACGCTGACATCACCATCGACATTACAGATGTGGCAGATATTAAAATGAATGCACTTCGCGCACACCGCACTCAAACAGAAGGCATGCTAAAAGAGCTTGAGGAAAAGCTAAAAAACAAAGAACCTGTTGTCCAAAAATGGTTCGATGAAGAAATTTTTTGGACCTATCAATGGAATGACTAAATCAAAAAGCAGCTGACGTACATCAGCTGCTTTTTTTGTGTCATGCGTCGTGAATGGACGTATTTTTAACGTTTATCAAGCGTTTCTGAATCAGTTTTAGACGGATAAAGAGGACGACCGCACCAGCAGCAAGACCAGTAATCAGTCCAACCCAATAGCCAAATGCCCCAAATGAAGTATAGGTGCCAATCAAGTAACCAACCGGAAGCCCAATAACCCAATAAGAGACAAAGGCTGCAATGAGTGTGTAGTTCACATCTTTATAGCCACGAAGAGCGCCTTGAATAGGTGCTGCGACCGCATCAGAAATCTGGAAAAAGATGGCGTATATGAGGAATTGCTGTGTCAGTTGTAAAACAGCTGATTCGGTTGTATATAACCCTGCAATTTCAGGTCTAAATAGTAAAATAAGCGCCGCAGTACATAACGAAAATAGAACTGCAGTTCCAATCCCAATATAGCTGTAGCTTTTTGCATCTTGATACCGTTTTGCTCCAGCTTCAAACCCTACAACGATCGTTAAAGCCATTGAGACACCAAGAGGCAAAATATATAGAATAGAAGCAAAGTTCATCGCTGCCTGATGACTTGCGATGGTCACTGTATCGAAGTGCCCCATTAAAAGCGTGACGGCAGCAAAGATACTTGTTTCAAAAAAGATGGCAAACCCAATGGGGAGTCCAATTTTCAAGATTTGTCCCATACGAGAGATGTTGAATCGAGGGAGCTTTTGAAACAAACGAAATGAAGAAAATGGTTCTACTTTGATGACAAGACAAATACTCATGATGAAAATCGCCCAATAAGTCAACGCGGATGCAAGTCCAGCCCCTGCTCCGCCAAGTGCCGGAAAACCAAATTTCCCAAAAATCAATAAGTAATTTAAAACAAAGTTAATCGGAAGCGCTGATAACGTGATGACCATCGTCACACGTGTTTTCCCTAGTGCATCAATGAATGACCTCATGACAGAATAGCCAAAAAGAGGAATGATGCCAATCGCAAGGAAACTGAGAAAATGCTGCGCAATATTGTCTACAGATTGGTCTAGACCAAGGCCTCCTAATATGAAGGGAACGACTGCCATTCCAATGACGATGACGGCTAAACTCAAAAAGAACGATAAATAAATGGCCTGAAATACTGCTTGGGGAACGTCTTGTTTACGATTTGCTCCCATTAGCTGTGCCACAATTGGGGTGACGGCCATCAAAATACCAGCAAGTCCTGTATAAACAGGCGTCCATAAACTAGAACCGATTGCGACACCTGCAAGGTCTTCGGCACTAACTTTTCCAGACATGACAGTGTCTAAAAACGTAATAAGCGACAGCCCTGCTTGTGTAATCAAAATCGGAATCAAAATGGTTAAAAATTGTGCCAACTTTGCACGAATACTATTAGTTTCTCTCATCATAGGTTCCTCTCTGAACAGAAATAACGAGAGGAATTATATCATGCTATGTAAAAAAATCAATTCTCTGTCGGATTATTTTTTTTCGGTTGCTTCGTTTTTTTAAACATTTGGGCATAAATAAAAGAAAGACTGACAACACCTAAAATGCTGCAAGCATATTGGATGACTTTTTGAATCGTCATATCCTGCTCACCTCCATACATGTAGCATGCGCACAATTTGTTATTTTATGATAAGAAAAAGAAGGAGGGAATGAAAGATGTTCAACCAGACCAACGAAGAAATGGCATTCAAATTAAATATGAAAACACATTTGATGCAACTCACCGAGGATGCAAATGAGATCATTGGTTCTCTTGATCAAACGGAGCAATGTTTACTTTGTGAGCTTGAATCATTGCATGATCAATTTAATGAAATGCATGCAGAGGCATCCTCGTTTTATCTCCAAACGTACATGGAAGAATACACACCGGGATTTGCTGAATTTTCAATTGCGATCGAACATTTATCAAAACAAAAGCACGGGGCATTGATTGTGATCCAAAGGCGTGATGAGGTAGAAGGATTGATTCAAAGAGGGACCAATCTCCATGCGGAAATGAGCGCATCATTAATAGAAAGCATTTTTTACCCAGGAAACCCACTGCACGATGGCGCCCTCTTAGTAAAAGAAAGTACACTTATATCCGCAGCAAATGTCCTGCCGCTCACGACAAAAAAAGTCAGTCCTACTCTTGGGACGAGACATAGAGCGGCCATTGGTCTCTCTAGCATGTCAGATGCACTTGTCCTAGTCGTATCAGAAGAAACAGGAAAAATGTCGTTTGCTAAAGAAGGAGTATTGTACCCATTAACCTTAAAGGGTTCGAGGAAAAAGACTCTGTAAAGTAAATGTTGATATTCAATGTTCACCTTAATACTGAACAAAAAAATAACAACGAGAGGCTAGTGAAAAAAAGTAAATCTTAAATTCTCCTAACACGTATAACATGGTATACAGGTGAAGCAACTTGTGTGGTCACAAACTTAATATGAAGAGGTGCAAATATGTCTACAACCATAGTAGCTATCGTTTCCATAGTTCTTTGGATTGCCGTAACCAATGAACTTGGAAAATCTTCAAAAGAGAAGAGCAGGCGAAAATTATTCACTTTCATGTTGGCTGGTTCATTAACAACTTTAATACTTACCCTATCACTTTTTCAAAAATTAATTTTAAAAATGATATAAACCGCTGTACTCAAATTCTTCATAATTGATCAATACAGTGCCAATAAAATAACGCGCAGCATCCTTCATTTGGGAGGGATGCTTTTGCTCATGCAAAGAAAAAGCAGCCAATTAAGTAAAAAGTCATTTGATACAGAAAAATTTGTCATGTAGAATAGAACTATGAAACTAGCAAAGTGCTTGTTTTGACATAATTCTATACGTCAACTTAAAAATTCTTTAAAAAAAGTTTATAAATACAGCAATCAGCCGATAGAAACGATATGGCTTTGTTTTAGCATTTTGAGTTTGTTGCTCTAACCTATTTGATATTGCCGAATATCTACATGTCGAGTAATATAATAGAAATAAAGATAAAATAGTGCAAGAGAACCAGAACCATTAAATGCTAAACTCAAAACTAGTACATAGGTAATGAAATCAAGGAAGGCGGAGATTCAACTATGAAGAAAAAAGTAGTAACCGGACTCACAGTTTCAGCGATCGCTGGCTCAGCTGTTATCGCGGCACCGGCAGAAGCACAGACGATCAAGGTGAAAAGCGGTGACTCACTTTGGAAGATCGCCGAACAGCACAAGACAAGTATTTCGGAGCTTCAATCTCTTAATCAGCTAAAAACGACGATGATTTTTGCAGGTCAAAGTTTAAAGATTCCTGGTGCGAAAAGTTCTAAATCTAGCTCATCAACAAGCTCAAAAGCAACAAAATCAAGTGCATCAACGACTTCTAACTATACGGTCAAGCTTGGCGATTCACTTTGGCTGATTGCGAAAAATCACCAAATGTCAGTTGCGAGCTTAAAAAGCTTAAATAGCTTGAACAGTGACCTAATTCGTCCTGGACAAAAGCTGAAAGTATCTGGAAGCACAAAAAGCAGCAGTAGTCAGTCTTCAACGACAAAATCTAGCTCAAACAATAAGACAACAAGCTCAAATAGTTCGTCTTCCGCAACTGGTACATATAAAGTGAAATTAGGCGATTCCCTTTGGAAAATTGCGAATTCGTTAAATATGTCGATTGGTGAAATCAAGACATTAAATAAATTAAAGTCTGATATGATTTATCCGAATCAAGTATTGAAAACAAAAGGCACGGATGCATCTAAACCAAGTCAGCCGAAGGCACCTGCTAAACCTGGTAATCAATCTTCAAGCGGCAACCAATCAACAAGTGGTAAAGCAACATCGTATACTGTGAAATCAGGTGATTCGTTATGGAAGATTGCCAATCAATTTAACATTCAAGTGCAATCGATTCGCACAGCCAATAGCTTGAAAAGTGATGTGCTAAGAATTGGACAAGTGTTAAAAATCAATGGTGCTTCATCTGGTTCAACTGGTTCCACATCTAATGGGACTACAAACCCGACAAACAATAACAAAACGAATGCCCCAGCGAATGCAAAAATCACGACCATGATTCAAGAGGGTAAAAAATTAACAGGCGTTCCTTACAGATGGGGTGGCAATACGCCTGCTGGATTTGACTGTAGCGGCTTTATTTACTATCTCATGAATAAAGTGTCGTCTGTATCTAGATTAAGCACTGCGGGCTACTGGAATATGATGACGCCTGTCAGCACACCGCAAGTTGGAGACTTTGTGTATTTCACAACGTACAAAGCAGGTCCTTCCCACATGGGATTATACCTTGGTGGAGGAGACTTCCTGCATGCGAGTGACAGCGGAGTAGGCATTTCTAACTTGAGTAACTCCTATTGGAAAAAAGCATATATTGGGGCAAAACGCTTCTTCTAAAAAAAGCCGTTTTTCGGCTTTTTTTGTTTGATCTCTCAAATGATTGTCCATACTGGATCCAAAAGGGGGCAATCAGATGAGAATATTGGGATGGATGATCATGATTAGTATGAGCCTTGTGGTATCCGCATGTAATGCACCGCCCAAAAAAGAAATAACAGAAGAAAGTCACGAGGTCGCTGCACCGAATGCAGCACCAATCGTCACGTCATTGATCAATGAAAGTGGTCAAAAACTTGGTACGATCGAATTAAAAGAATCAGCAACATCTGGTCTAGACTTACATGTGAAAGCGAAAGGATTACCGCCAGGGCCTCATGGTTTCCATATCCATGAAACAGGCAAATGTGAAACGCCGGACTTTGAAACGGCAGGTGCCCATTTTAATCCAACGCACCGAGAGCATGGGTTTGATAACCCAAAAGGTCATCATGCTGGAGATATGCCTAATTTACAGGTGGGAGCAGATGGTCAAATTGATGTCGTCGTCAATGTACCAGATGTGATGTTAAAGAAAGGCACACACCCATTCATGGATCAAAACGGGCGAAGCTTTGTCATTCATGCAGAAGCCGATGATTACTTAAGTAATCCTTCTGGAAACTCGGGAAAACGTATCGCATGCGCAGCAATGACAAAAGAAATGATAAAATAACAGAAGACGAGCCTTTATGTATTGAGTGCATAAAGGTTTTTTTAGTATACTTGGTGAGGAAAATGATCGAAGAGAGGAATTAATCATATATGTTCAACCAACAATCACTCCCAGAAGAAATTCAAGCAATGATCAAAACAAAAGCAAAAGTGCTAGAAGAAGAGTTTCGTCCATTAATAGGAACTGGTGGCTATGAGTCACAAGATTCTTCTATTATTCAAGATGCTATGATTGCTCTCGCACTAGGTAAAAATGTCCTTTTAAAAGGACCGACTGGTTCAGGCAAAACAAAACTAGCAGAAACCTTATCTGCTTTCTTCAAGCAACCGATGCACAGTGTCAACTGTTCGGTTGATCTTGATGCAGAAAGCTTAATTGGCTATAAAACCATCCATAATGATGGACAGGTCGCTTCTATTGAATTTATTGAAGGACCGGTTACCAAAGCAATGAAAAAAGGCCACCTTCTATATATTGATGAAATCAATATGGCAAAACCAGAAACACTCCCTATTTTAAATGGGGTACTCGACTACCGAAAAATGATGACAAACCCTTTCACAGGTGAAGTGGTAAGAGCAGAAGAAGGGTTTGGTGTGATTGCGGCAATCAATGAAGGGTATGTTGGAACAGTGCCTTTGAATGAAGCGCTCAAAAACCGTTTTGTCGTCATAGATGTGCCTTATATTGGCGGCAGGATATTAAAAGAAGTGCTACAATCTCAATCCGTCTTAAGTGATGAGAAATTAATCGACCAATTTGTACAGCTGTCATCTGACCTGATTACACAAGCACATCATGGACAGGTCAGTGAAGAAGCAGCGTCTATCCGTGCGCTCTTAGATACATGCGATCTTGCACGGTATATTCCGCCGCTTCGTGCAATTGAACGAGGGATTGTTGACAAACTAGAAGATGACCGGGAAAAAGCAGCGGTAAGAAATATCGCACAAACATTATTCGAGTGAGGTTCTGACTTTTGAAATTCATCAAATTTAACGACAGCAGAATCGATTCATTTCTATTTATGGAATTAACCGACTTAGCAAAAACACTAGCGAAAAGTGATGATGTCGAACTTGAATACGGCGTCCAATCCTACTATGAACCTTTTGAAAAGAAAATTTTCATCAGTCACTTTTGGGATGATCGCACCCAAGAAGACATGATGGCGGGGCTAAAAAGTGATGTGTTCCTTCGTGCAGTAGGTACAGTTTATAGTGATCTGACAGTGTTTGAGGACATCATTCGCTATGCACACACACTTTCTATCCCGGATCTATGTAAACAATTGTTTATGTTGTTTGAAGATATTCGGATTGAAGAGCGAATCAAGCGTGACCGCCCTGGGACAAAAAAGGTATTTAAACGTAGAAGAGACCTTTATCGTCGACACTTCAAAACGCAATTAACCATTAACCAAGAACGAAGCATTTTCACAGACGCATTGTTTTGTGCCATCTATATGAAGCTGACAGCTGACTCTCCGTTAGAAGAGATTCCAGCACTTCATGAGCAGATCAATCCAATGATTCCGTTTATTGAATCAAGTTTAGAACGTGTATATGAGGCAGGCTCTACGGCTGACATTGCAACCATTGTCAAAGAATTGACTGAAGGCTTTGATGAGTTACTTGATAAAGACATGCTGAATACGTACTTCTTTTTCCCAGAACTGGACTATGAACAGGCGGCAAAAGAACCGCTTTTCCATGACTTAAAGAGAAAACCTAAATTAAGTGAAGATATCAAGGTAGACCGGGAAAAAGAGGGGGATGAAGACATCCACCAAGAATATATGGAAGTATGGCATAGAGAAACTGAAGCCCCATCAAAAAGCTTTCTTCAATTTGATTTAGAGCACGGCGGAAAAAGTGATCTCGGCAAGGATGCAGCAAGAGAAGGAGATGATGGCGATCAAGCACTTGGAACTGTTCAAGGCTCCGCCAAACAGACGCACCGAAAAGACTATTCAAAACTTGAAGCATTAGAAGAGGCTGAAGGGGAAGAAAGCGGCGCAGAGGCACATGAAAATGGGAAAGAGAATAAATATGCCTTCCCAGTGATGATCTCACCAGATCCCCCAGCACCAGAGCAAATAGATGCCTACAAGCAGCATGCAAAAGCCATAGAGCCCTATCAAAAACGCTTAAAGCAAATGATTCAAAAAACACTAGAGCATAAAAAAACATGGCCAAAAACAGATCTTCACGCAGGAAGGCTTAGTCAAAAGCTTATTCGGTATTTTACAGAGAGTAATCCACGTCTTTTCTATAAAAAACAGGCGCCATCCTCTCAAATCGATGCTGTCTTTACATTATTAGTGGACTGTTCTGCGAGTATGTTTGACAAAATGAATGAAACGAAAAAGGGAATTGTTCTTTTTCATGAAGCGCTCAAATCTGTTCAAGTACCGCACCAAATCGTTGGGTTTTGGGAAGATACAAATGACGCAACAGAAACAAGTCAACCGAACTATTTTAATACGGTGGTCTCGTACAGGGATTCTTTATTTGATGCAGGGCCGTCGATTATGTCACTCGAGCCAGAAGAAGACAACCGTGATGGCTATGCGATTCGTCAAATGACCAAAATGATATTAAAACGAAGAGAAGAGCAAAAGTTTCTCATCGTCTTCTCTGATGGTGAACCAGCAGCTTTCAGCTACGAACAAAATGGGATTGTTGATACGCATGAAGCGGTTCTTGAAGCGAGGAAAAAAGGAATTGAAGTCATCAATGTCTTTTTATCAAATTCTCCTATTGAAGAAGCACAAATGAAAACCATCCAAGATATGTATGGCAAGTTCAGCATTTTTGTACCAGATGTAGATACATTACCAGATGTGTTGTATCCATTATTGAAAAAACTGCTGCATAAAAGCATTGGGGCATAAGTTTTGCCCCTTCTTCAAATTATTTTTCGGAATGATTTAAATTTTTTGTTTTTCTGTGAATTTTTTATCTTTAATTGAACAAAGAATGTAGAAAGTAATCTGAAACAGTGGTAGAATATGATTGGAAGCGTTTTATTACATAAATTTGGTCATTATGTTCTGAAAGTTATATCGAGATAGTGTTCAATCACTTGATGATCAAAGTTGGGGGTAGTGTTCAAAATGTTTCAAAATGATGTGAAACAACCGTTGAGTTGGGAAGAATTTCATGGTCCGAACCTCGGCTATGTGCTCGAGCTCTACGATCAATATGTCCAAGATCCTAATAATGTAGAAGAAGAACTTAGAGGCATATTTGATGAACTTGGTGCACCACCGAGTGAAACGAAGGAGGAAATTGGGAAAAAAGAAAATAACGTAGTTACTTCTGAACAAATCCAAAAGATAGCATCAGTCGTAAAACTGGCAGAAGACATCAGAACGTATGGCCATTTAAATGCTTCCGTCAATCCTCTTCGCAAAGAAAAGGAATTGAAAGAACTGTTTCCATTAAAGGAATATGGTTTAACAGAAGATGATGTTAAGCACATTCCAATCTCTATTATTAGTGCAAACGCACCAAAACACATTTCAAACGGCATAGAAGCCATTAATCATTTAAGAAATACGTATAAGCGTACGATTTCATTTGAATTTGATCATGTGCATGACTTCGAGGAACGGAACTGGCTCTCAAGCTCCATTGAATCTGGTGAACTATTTAAGAAAAAACCAGCTGATAAACTAGTTTCTGTATTCAAAAGATTAGCAGAAGTCGAGTATTTTGAGCAATTCCTTCATAAAACATTTGTTGGGCAAAAGCGCTTTTCTATAGAAGGATTAGATGCACTTGTTCCAGTACTTGATGAAATTATATCAGAGTCTGTTACACAAGGGACTTCAAATATTAACATTGGAATGGCACATAGAGGTCGTTTAAATGTATTAACACATGTGTTAGGAAAACCGTATGAGATTATTTTCTCGGAATTCCAGCATGCTCCAAATAAAGAGCTTGTGCCTTCAGAAGGCTCTATTGGCATCAGCTACGGATGGACTGGGGATGTAAAGTACCATCTTGGAGCTGACCGTCAAATTAAGGACGAAGATACAAAGAGTGCGAGAGTCACACTTGCCAATAACCCAAGTCACTTGGAGTTTATTGACCCGATTATTGAGGGAAGTACACGTGCTGCTCAAGAATTACGTACTCAAAAAGGCTATCCAGTACAGGATGTAGAAAAAGCGTTAGCGATTTTAATCCATGGGGATGCTGCATTTCCGGGAGAAGGAATTGTGGCAGAAACATTAAATTTAAGTCAATTGGTTGGCTATCAAGTTGGTGGAACGATTCATATCATTGCGAACAATATGATTGGTTTCACAACAGAAAGCAATGAATCTCGTTCAACAAAATATGCAAGCGACCTTGCAAAAGGTTTTGAAATTCCAATCGTTCACGTCAATGCGGATGATCCAGAAGCATGTTTAGCGGCTGTTCAGCTAGCTGTAGAATACCGTAAGCGCTTTAAAAAGGATTTCTTAATCGATCTTATCGGGTACCGTAGATATGGTCACAATGAAATGGATGAGCCATCTACTACACAGCCAATGCTATACGATGCAGTCAGAAAACATAAAACGGTCAAAAATATCTTTGCAGATAAGCTTGTGACAGAAGGTCTTCTGACAAAAGAGCAAAGAGAAGAAATCGAACAGGCTGTGACGACTAAAATCGAAGAAGCCTATAAAAAAGTACCTACAAAGAAAGAACAGACAATTCAAGAAATCGAACTGCCTGAGCCTGTATCTAATGGCTTCCCAGCAGTTGATACATCAGTTGAATTTGATGTATTAAGAAAGCTAAATGAAGAATTAATTAGCTGGCCGAACGACTTCCAAGTATTCGGTAAGCTAAAGCGGATCCTTGAAAAACGTGCAAAAGTGTTTACAGAAGACCGTAAAGTGGAGTGGTCACTTGGGGAAGCACTGGCATTTGCATCTATATTAAAAGACGGTACGCCAATTCGAATGACCGGACAGGATTCAGAGCGAGGCACATTTGCTCAAAGAAACATTGTGCTTCACGACAGTCAAACGGGAAATGAATTTATTGCTCTTCATAAACTGAGCGATGCAAATGCATCATTTACCGTACACAACAGCCCACTGTCAGAGGGTTCTGTTATCGGATTTGAATATGGTTATAATGTCTATTCTCCTGAAACGTTAGTAATTTGGGAAGCTCAATTTGGAGACTTCGCAAATGCGGCTCAAGTGTATTTCGATCAATTTATTTCGGCTGGCCGCGCAAAATGGGGACAAAAATCAGGTCTTGTCATGCTCTTGCCACATGGATATGAAGGACAAGGTCCAGAGCACTCAAGCGGAAGAACAGAAAGGTTCCTGCAATCAGCTGCTGAGAATAACTGGACAGTTGCGAATCTCACAAGTGCAGCGCAATACTTCCATATTCTTAGAAGACAGGCTAAAATGCTGCTTCGTGAAGAGATTCGCCCGCTTGTCATCATGACACCAAAGAGTCTACTTCGGAATCCGAACACATTATCTGAAGTCCAAGAATTAACAGATGGACAGTTCCGTCCAGTTCTTGAACAGCCGGGTCTTGTGCATGACCATGAAAAGGTATCACGCCTAGTTTTATCTAGTGGGAAGGTATCGATCGATATTAGTGATCGTTTCACTCAAATGGAAGAGCCGAAGGATTGGCTTCATATTGCTAGAGTAGAACAATTATATCCGTTCCCTGCTAAAGATATTAAAGCGATTTTATCGAAACTGACAAACCTAGAAGAAATCGTATGGGTGCAAGAAGAACCGCAAAATATGGGGGCTTGGGGTTACATTGAGCCATATTTACGAGAAATCACATCAGAAAAAGTAAAAGTACGATATATCGGCCGCAGAAGACGTTCAAGTACGGCTGAGGGTGATCCAACTGTTCATAAAAAAGAACAAGAACGAATTGTATCTGATAGCTTGACTCGCAAAAACTAAGGGGGAAATGAAAAATGGCGGAAATTAAAGTACCTGAATTAGCGGAATCAATCTCGGAAGGAACAATTGCTCAATGGCTGAAGCAGCCGGGTGATTATGTCGAGCAGGGAGAATACCTCCTCGAACTTGAAACAGATAAAGTCAATGTTGAATTAACAGCTGAAGAATCTGGTGTATTAAAAGAAGTGCTGAAAGATTCTGGTGACACAGTGCAAGTTGGAGAAGTCATCGGAACGATTGCAGCAGGTGAAGCTAGCGGAAGCGAGTCCGTAGCTCCAGCACCTGAGCAAGACGCTGCACCAGTTTCAAAAGAAGAAGTTGCAACTGAACAAAACGAAGCATCGGCAAAAGAAGAGCCGAAATCTGGCAATGGCCGAACCATCGCTTCACCTGCAGCTAGAAAACTAGCAAGAGAAAAAGGGCTTGACTTATCTGAGATTCCAACCGTAGATCCGCTGGGCAGGGTACGAAAGCAGGATGTGGCTTCTTACCAAAAAAATGAAGCTCCTGCAAGTGCACCAAAAGCAGCGCCAAAAGCAAATGCTGCGGTGCAAAATGATCAAGCAGGTAAACCAGTTGAGCGTGAAAGAATGTCACGTCGTAGACAAACAATTGCAAAACGTCTAGTTGAAGTACAACAAACTGCCGCTATGCTGACGACATTTAATGAAGTAGATATGACGGCTGTCATGGACTTAAGAAAACGTCGTAAAGATGCATTTCTAGAGCAAAACGATGTGAAGCTTGGCTTTATGTCCTTCTTCACAAAAGCAGTTGTAGCAGCCCTGAAGAAATATCCGCTTCTCAATGCAGAAATCCAAGGTGATGAGCTTGTCCTTAAGAAATTCTATGACATTGGCATCGCTGTTGCTGCAAAGGAAGGACTTGTTGTACCGGTTGTCCGTGACGCAGATAGATTGTCATTTGCAGGAATCGAAAAAGAAATCGGTCATCTTGCAAAAAAAGCGAGAGACAACAAATTATCTTTAAATGAATTACAAGGTGGATCCTTCACGATCACAAACGGCGGAACATTCGGTTCTCTTCTTTCTACACCGATTTTAAACAGTCCACAGGTTGGAATTTTAGGAATGCATAAAATTCAGCTTCGTCCTGTAGCAATTGATGAAGAACGATTTGAAAACCGTCCAATGATGTATTTAGCTCTTTCTTACGACCACCGCATTGTCGATGGAAAGGAAGCAGTTGGATTCCTTGTTACCATTAAAAACCTACTTGAAGATCCTGAACAGCTCTTGTTAGAAGGATAATCAAGGAAACGAAAGCTAGCCCATCATGGGGCTAGCTTTTTTTCTGCTCCTTTTCCTGACCCATTTGTTTTGACCAATACGTCGCAAGCCAAGATCCAGATAAATTATGCCACACACTAAATATCGCACTTGGAACAGCAGCAAGTGGAGAAAAATGTGCTGTGGCAAGAGCTGCGCCAAGTCCGGAGTTTTGCATGCCAACTTCAATAGAGATTGCTCTTCGGGATGGGATGTCCATGTTGAACCATTTCGCAATAAGATAACCTAATAAAAGCCCAAGACCATTGTGCAAGACGACAACTGCAAAGATGAGTAGTCCAGATTGAAGGATTTGCTCTTTATTTGCACTGACAACTGCTGCAATGATGGTCACAATGCCAGCAACAGATACAAGCGGTAGCGTTTGGACAGCATAGGTGACTTGGTGTTTAAAACATAATTTGACAATGACACCTAATAGAATAGGAATGAACACAACTTGTACAATCGATAAAAATAAAGCAGCCGGAGATACAGGTAGCCAAGATCGAGCAAACAGTAAAATGAAGACAGGCGTTAAGATAGGGGCAAGCAACGTCGAAATCGTTGTCACTGCAACAGATAACGCTGTATTCCCTTTGGCTAAAAAGGTCATCACATTTGATGCTGTTCCGCCCGGGCAGCAGCCTACAAGAATGACGCCAACTGCAATATCAGAAGGCAATCGGAGACCAAAGGCTAACAAAAAAGCAATCAGTGGCATCAGCGTGTACTGCGTTAGTACCCCGATGAGAACATGGACAGGCTTCCGAAACAGCTCTTTAAAATCTTCTGCAGACAACGTGAGCCCCATGCCAAACATAATGATACCGAGTAAGAAGGGAATATAAGGGCCAATTTTGGTGAATTCGGAAGGAAAGGCAAATCCAAGACATGCAAACAAAATGACCCAAAGGGCAAATGTCCTTCCGACAAAATGACTGATGTTTAAAAGGGTGTTCATTCAATACCTCAACTCTCTTTCCTGACATATCTTTCTATCATAAATGAATTTTCTGAAAAAACAACTGACTTTTTTCTTGTTTGAGTCCATAATTATATTATGTTAACTAATTGATTAAAAACTCCATATAGGCGTTTTGCCTATATGGGGCGTGATCTTTAGAATGGTCTCCATTTGACTTGTTGCGCCTGCTTAAGCCTTGCTTCAGGTTCACGCCAATCGACTACGTTCCACCACCTATCTACATACTTTTCCTTCTCATTTCGATACTGTAAGTAATAAGCATGTTCCCACACATCAAGAGCAAGTAGGGGAATGACATCCCATTGCGTAAGAAATTGGTGGCGTTCTGCTTGTAAAATTTCTAATCGCTGGGACCGGGGTGCCCATACGAGTATCGCCCATCCCACACCTTCTACTTGTTTGGCTGCTTGAGAAAAATGTGACTTGAAAGCGTCATAGCTGTCAAAAGATTGCTCGATTAAACGCAACATTTGACCAGTGGGTTTTCTTTTTCCAGAAGGACTCATGCAAAACCAAAAGATACAATGTAAATAATGTCCTGAGCCGTGAAAGGCAAGCTCGCGCTCCCAATGTTTGATCATTTTAAAGTCATTGGTTCTTCTTGCCTTTTTTAGTGCAAGCTCAGCCTTGTTCAGGCCATCCACATAAGTCTGGTGATGCTTTTGATGATGCAAATACATGATCTCTTTTGAAATAAAAGGTTCAAGTGCTTCATACCGATAAGGGAGAGGGGGTAATTGATGCCCTCCTGCCGTTACATCACGAAGTATGTCCTGTTGCTTCATTTCGTTTGCGATGCTTTCGGCCATGTCGTACCATTCTTGCTCGTTAGAACGAGCATCTTCCAATTTCAAAGATAAATTCTCTGCTTTCTCGCGGATGTGATCATATTGAGACACGTGTTGAATAGAATCAAGCCAATCTCTAAGTTGTATGCGGTATTCTTCCTTATTCATTCATACGCCTCATTTCGTCTAAAAATGTGGAGCATGCCATCATTGGAAACACAAATGGATAGCTATGATAGGTGATGTAAAATTGCTTTGGAAGCCCAATGCCCACAGGGTAGTGCATAGCTTCTTTAGAATGCTGTTGGTTCACTAAAAAGGAGATGGCTTTAACAATAGCTTCGTCCTTCGGTTTCTTGTATTGCAAAAGAGCCTCCGCAGCCCAAGCGGTTTGAACAACTGTACCAAATGAAAGCGGAACGTACGTTTTCACTTCTGAACTTTTGCATGATTCCCCAAAGCTGCCATCTTCCCGTTGAATCTGTTTTAAAAAATCACATCCCTTTTGAACAGCAGGATGTGTGGAAGGGATGCCGGCTGCTTTTAATCCAGTTAATGCCGCCCAGGTTCCATAAATATAACAAACGCCCCATCTGCCATACCATGACCCATCTTTTTCTTGATGATTGAGGAGCCACTTCACACATTGCTCCTTTTTCCGGCGATTAGATGGAGTCGTCACATTCTTTTCCTCTTGCCCCATAAGGTGCAGCACACGACCTGTGATATCAGGTGTCGAAGGATCAATGGCCGCATCCTCCGCAGATTCGAGTGGAATATGACGAAGTAGGTAATGATCTTGATTTTTTTCAAAAGCAGAGAAACCGCCATCTCGATTTTGCATGGAAAGAAGCCAATCAAGGCCGCGCTTCCATTGGACTGGTGCGAATGCGTGATGGATGGCTTTTAGCGCAATTTGTGTATCATCACAATCAGGGTTATTTGTATTCAGATCTGAGAAACCAAAGCCTCCCGGAGCGACATGTGGATTATGAATGGCCCAATCTGCCTTTTTCATTTGCTGACGGTTTAGCAAATACGAAGTTGACTTGACGATGATAGGGTGGTCTGGCTTTTTACCTGCTTTTTGAAAGGCATAACTGACAAGTGCCGTATCCCACACAGTGGATGTCGAATTTTCAGCATACATCACTCCTTGACAGGTCGTAATGAGTTTTTTCATGCCTTTGACTGCTTTTTGGATGGTGTGATGTTGGGGGGAGTAACCAAGGCTCATCAAGGCATAGACCATAAAAATGGTTGCACTTAAATAACTATAAAGTGTGCCATCCTTTTCAAGACGGTCAAACATAAAACGTTTTGCCGCCTCATACCCGAAAAAATCCAGACGGCTATCATATGCCACATACGAACGCATATATGTCAGGAAGTGATGAGATGCGCGTTCTTCTGTTGCCATAAACCAATCAAACGGATTTTTAGACATGTTTTCATCGAGATGTGATAAAGATGGAAACGATGCTTGAGAAGTATACCGCTTGTTGAGCGCAATCATCATCGGTACAAAATGAATTCTTGCATATGCACTAAGATGGTAGAAATGAAGCGGGACATATGTTGGGATCAGTAAAATAGAAAGGGGCGCATAAAAAAAGGGCCAAGGGTGCATCCCATTGACAGCCAGCATCCATTTTGTCATAAAATGTACGTTTTTTAAACCACCTTTAGATCGAATATATTGTGCTGCCTTTTCCATATGAGGTTCATCTTTTTGAAATCTGCCAGAAGCGAGCATTGCGCAATAGCCTTGCACTGTTGCTGTTAAATGTCCCGTTTGATCGTGGTACAAAGAAAAGGAACCATCCGCATGTTGTTTAGAGTGTATGGATTCTGCCAATTGTCTGATGAGTGCATGGTCAGGATCGTCAACTGCTTTTAAAAGCATGACCAAAAAAGCATTTGTCATCATCGGTCCTTCAAAGCAGAAAACAAAAGCACCATCTTCTCTTTGTCTACGTTCGACTTGCTTTTGTAGCTCGTGAATATACTGGTTAATTTTCGTTTTGAAAGCTTGCATTTCAGTCCATGCTCCTTTCCTTTACCACTATATTCAAAAACCTGCCTGTCACATGCACCAACAAAAAAACCGATGACATGGTCACCGGCTTTGCATTGGTCATTAGTCTTGAAGTTGAATCCAAACACTTTTGACCTCTGTATAATTGTTCAATGCATATGAGCCCATTTCTCTGCCAAGGCCTGACTGTTTATATCCTCCAAATGGGGAGGCTGCGTCAAAAACATTATAGCAGTTGACCCAAACGGTTCCTGCTTCAAGGCGAGCTGCAATGTCATGCGCATGTTTTAGGTTTTCCGTCCAAAGTCCTGCGGCTAAACCATATTCAGAGTTGTTCGCTCGTTCCACCACTTCATCAATTGAATCGTAAGGAATGGCAGATAGAACAGGTCCAAAGATTTCTTCTTTCGCAATCGTCATTTCATCCTCTACATCTTTAAAAACAGTAGGAGAGACGAAATAGCCAGCCTCATAAGGGCAATCACCACCGACAACGGCTGTAGCACCTTCAGATTTCCCTTTTTCAATATAACGTAACACACGTTCGTGCTGTTCTTTACTTACAAGTGGTCCGATTTGAGTGTCTTGATGTAGACCAGCACCTTGCTTTAAGGTTTTCGCATATTTGGCCATTTGATCGACGACTTCATCGTACTGGCTCCGGTGGACAAAAACTCTTGACCCTGCACAGCACACCTGACCTTGGTTAAACATGACTCCGTTTAAAGCACCTGGAATGGCTTTCTTTAAATCTGCATCAGGTAAAATAATATTTGGTGATTTTCCGCCAAGTTCCAGTGTGACTCGTTTAATGGATTTGGCTGCTTTCTCCATAATTCGTTTCCCAACACTCGTTGAGCCTGTAAACGCCAGTTTGTTGACATCAGGATGATCGGTTAATGCTTCCCCGGCTGTTTCACCGAATCCAGGGACGATGTTAATGACGCCGTCTGGGAATCCAGCTTGATCCACTAATTCCGCTAAGTAAAGGGCTGAGAGCGGTGTTTGTTCGGCTGGTTTTAAAACGATCGTGCAGCCTGTCGCTAATGCTGCACCCATTTTCCACATCGCCATCAGAAGCGGGAAGTTCCATGGAATGATTTGGCCGACAACGCCAACAGGTTCATGGCGAGTGTAATTAAAATAGCCTTGACTGACAGGTAGAGTTTGTCCAGTCATTTTTGTCGTCCAACCTGCGTAATATCTCATGTGTTCAATGGCAAGAGGGACATCCGCATTTGTGGTTTCATTGATAGGCTTTCCATTATCAAGTGTTTCTAGTTGAGCAAGCTCCTCTTGATGTTCTTCCATTAAGTCTGCGAGCTTAAACATAAGGCGCGCGCGTTCAGCGGCAGACATTGAGCGCCAAGGACCATGAAAGGCGTTTTTTGCTGCTTTTACTGCATCATCAATGTCCTTTGCCCCTGCTTCATATACGTCAATAAGGGTTTCACCTGTGGCGGGGTTCGGTGTAGAAAATGTTCTGTCATCATGACTTGTGACAAATTGACCGTTAATGTAGAGTTTTTTCGTCCCTTGGAGAAAAGATTCAAGTGTTGAATTAATTTGAAGTGTTGTAGAGCTCATAAATAAACAAACCTCCTTAAATATTTAGGTTGTTCTGCGAGTTCTAGGTGGAAGATGTGGATCGTGAAGCAATTGAATCTGTATACGCACATTTATGTAAACGTATACAATTATCATAGTACACGTTCGTTTCGAAAGCAATCCAGAACACTCATTGCATTTCACGAAAAATTGGCTACAATAAATGTATAGATAAAAAAAGGAGTTTTTAAATTATGATCCATCAAAACTGGCAAACGGCTAAAACGTTAAAACAGGTGACATGTGTACATACAGACGCCAAGAAATATATGGTCAACCGCGCTTTAACTGTAGGAAACATATATGAAGTAAAAAATGAAACAGAGGAATTTCTCTTTGTGCTTGATAATACCGGAAAAGTGGGCGGGTACTATAAAGAGTATTTCGAAGATCATTCTGCTGAATGATTTACGTGTTTATCATTCATACTAAAGAAAACAGTAAAGGGTGATAAATGATGAAAAAGCAACCAGCAGAAGAGCCACAAACGCAAAATGCTTGGCTTGACCATGAGGATGCCGATATGGCGGTCACAATTGAGCAGATTTCTGATGTATATGCCGAGGGAACGATCGATACACCAAAAGATGAATAGCCATCAAAAACAGTGATTTTCATCAATCACTGTTTTTTTAATGGGTTGATGATGATGAGAACTTCACAGCATCATTTTCCAAAAAAAACTGAAACTTTTCTCCTGGTATAACTGTCTAATTAGGTAGAGGAAAGAGCATCGTATCAAAAAGAAAAAGTTAAATGAAATTTAATCTAATCGTAATGGAATCACGACCATTTATAGCGTATTCTATAAGTGAGAGGAAAACGTACCCACAGAGACGTGTGAGACGTGTGGGCGTTTTGTCATAAAGGAATTCAGGAATTTCGATACAGGAAGAGGGGGTTTACGTGGGTATTTTTTCTATCAGTAAACAAAATGATCATAAAAAATTCGAATCCTTACTGATTGAAGGAGAGAGAATTGAGGCTGTTTACAGACTGCGTCACGACCAAATTTGTTTCACTAATAAACGACTGATCTTTGGCGATAACCGCGTATTTTCTAAGAAGAAAGTCAGGGTCTCCTTGCCGTATCGTTCTATTGAAAGTTTTGCCATTCAAGAAGCTGGCGTGTTTGATCAGGACACAGGAATGCTTCTTGTGACTAGCTCAAAAATATTTGAACTCGACTTTTCTAAGGATACAGATTTAAGTGATGTGCAAGCCATTTTATCAAAACATCTTTGCTGATCGACCCTGCGATTACATAGATCACATGCACTTTTCTCATTTTTCGTTTTTATACTCAATGAACGCACATTCTTGAGCCTTTTCCAAAACAGTTGGTGAAGGCTTTTTTGTACTCATGGGTTTGAAAGGTAGCAAAAAAGGATAAAGAAGAAACAGATACAGAAAGGAGAATGAACAATGAAAGTATTAGTCGCTGGGGCAAATGGACATACAGGGAGATTTGTCATTCGTTATTTAAAAGAAAAAGGACATGAGCCACTTGCTCTGATTCGAGATGAAAAACAAGCTGAGGCACTAAAGGAACTTGGTGCAACGCCTGTCATTGGTGATCTTGAGAAAGATGTCACATCTGCTGTGAAACAAGCAGAAGCTGTCATCTTTGCAGCTGGTTCAGGCTCAAAAACAGGTGCAGATAAAACCATTGCGGTGGACCAAGAAGGTGCGAAACGCCTCATTGATGTAGCCAAAAAAGAAAACATTCAGCATTTTGTTATGCTTAGCTCCTATAATGCTGACGATCCGAACCAAGCAAAAGGCGAGGGGAGTATGGAAATTTATTATGAAGCGAAAAGAAAAGCAGATGAGCATTTAAAACAATCTGGTTTGTCCTATACAATTGTTCGTCCGGGTGCATTGTTACATGAAGGCAAGACGGGGAAAATAGAAGCTGCTGCACATATCCCGGCTGATCGAAACATTGAAATATCACGAGAAGATGTAGCAATTGTTCTTGTAGAAAGTTTAACTGAACCTCATGTGAGAAATACATATTTTGATTTAATTAAAGGGGACAAACCTGTAGAAGTAATGCTGCGTACACTGTAAAAAGGAGCTACTGCCAATGAGGCGGTAGCTTTTTTTACATGTTTTCATTTTCATTTTAGGGGAAGAAAATGAGAAAGGAGTGATTGATCGTGAGTTTAACAAAAGCGCAACAAGCAGGCTTATATAAAAGACTGATTCAACTAAAAGAAGAAGTCAAAGGCTCAAAAATGAAAGAAGAATCTATGGTGATGGAATCAAATGAGATTTCAAATGGAATTGGAAATCATATCGCGGATCATGGAAGCGTGTATTTAGACCGCATGACAGAACAAACATTAGATCAAGTTGATGACCAGCTAGAAGATGAAATTGATGCAGCTCTACAACGAATGGAAGATGGCACATATGGAATTTGTGAAAAAACTGGAATAGAAATACCGTATGAACGTTTAAAAGCAGTACCATATACGCGTTATTCAATCGCTTCCAAGAAGAATGAAGAAACAGATCAAGATCCGCATGAATTTGACCGTTCGTTCTCGGATCAAATGCGTGATCTAACAAACAGAGAAACAATGGATCAGAAGCATTCAGACACGTATGAAAGGTTAGAGGAAGAACAAGGTATTGAATGGGATGACGATAAGTAGTATTTTTTTAGAATAATTTTTTACTCTTCCTGAATGATCGTGCCTTAAGTAGACGTGAGTATTTTATAGGAAAAACTTATCTTGAATTTTGATAAACTTTCGTGTAGTATAGTTTAAAGGCTGCGATGTGCGTAATGTTAATTAAGTTTTAACCTTTAAGCTGTAATAGGGAGTTTTATATTGAAACCGGAATGTCACGCCTCCTTCGAGAGGAAGATAGGAACGTTTCTGCAAACACCCACTTTGAGGAGTGGTGGTTTAAAACTTTCTTACTTAGATTACGGCATCTGCAGCTTTTCCTTAGATGAATCAAGCCATTTTCCATTTTGGAAAATGGCTTTTTATGTTGTTAAAAATACGAAATTGCCTGGTTCACATGTGAATGCACGAATGTATGTTAAAATATACAAAACAAATGACAGAGAGGGAATTGAATGTTAGAACAAGCAGAAACACTCCTTAAACAATACTATGGCTTTGATCATTTTAGGCATGGCCAGAAACAAGCCATTGAATCGATTGTGAACAAGCGAAAGGACACCGTCTGCATTATGCCTACTGGCGGCGGGAAGTCTGTTTGCTATCAGATCCCTGCTCTTATGATGGAAGGAACAACGATCGTAGTTTCTCCGCTGATTTCTTTAATGAAAGATCAAGTAGATGCATTACACGACATGGGGATACGAGCGTCCTTTTTAAACAGTACACTGTCAGCCGGTGAAATGAATGCTCGTTTGAAACAATGCGAAAACGGTGAATATCAGTTGCTTTATATTACCCCTGAACGTTTACAAAACGAACGGTTCTTTCAGATGCTAGATCAAATGACGATTCCTTTGATCGCTATTGATGAAGCGCACTGTATATCTGAGTGGGGTCATGACTTTAGGCCAAGCTATCGTTATATTCAAGAATGTTTAAACAAGCTGTCAAAAAGACCAGTCATAGTTGCATTAACGGCAACTGCAACGAAAAAAGTTCATCAAGATATATGTGAGCAGCTTGGTATGAAAGAAGAAGAAACGATATTTACAGGATTTGCAAGAGAGAATCTGTCGTTTCAAGTGGTCAAAGGAGAAAATAGTGACCGTTTTATCACACAATATATGAAAAAGAATCATCTCGAGTCAGGCATTATTTATACGACCACTAGAAAAGAAGCAGATCACATATACAATCGGCTTAAAAAGCAAAAGATCAAAGCGGGTATTTACCATGGCGGTTTAGACGATGCTATGAGGGAAGAGCAGCAAAATCTTTTTTTAAATGATCAGATTCAGGTGATGGTGGCCACCTCTGCATTTGGAATGGGGATCAATAAGTCGAATGTACGTTTTGTCATTCATCATCAAATACCAAGAGATATTGAAAGCTACTATCAAGAAGCGGGTCGTGCTGGCAGAGATGGGCTTGAAAGTGAATGTATTTTACTCTTTTCACCACAAGGCGTGAGAATGCAGCGCTTTCTCATCGAACAGTCTACCGAAGATGAAGGGCGTTATCAGCATGAGCTGTTGAAGCTGAGACAAATGGTCGATTACTGTCATACAGAGAAATGCTTGCAGCAATTTGTCATGGAATACTTTGATCAAACGACGAACGACACATGTCAAAAGTGTAGTAATTGTCTGGACAACAGAGAGCGGGAAGAGGTATCAAGAGAAGCACAAATGGTTCTATCGTGTACGGTTAGAATGAATGAACGATTTGGCAAAATGATGATTGCCCAAGTTTTAGCTGGCTCTAAAAACAAAAAAGTACTTGAGCTTGGATTCGATCGCCTTCCTACTTATGCTTTAATGAAACAACATTCCGTCCAGCAAATCAGTGACTTCATCGAATTTTTAATTACAGAAGAGTATTTACACATGTCTGAAGGGGCTTATCCAACACTAAAGGTCACACATAAAGGAAAGAATGTGTTAATTGGACAAGAGGCCGTTTTTAAAAAGAGTGCGATGAAAGCAGAAGCCATTCAAGAAAACGATGCACTATTTGAACACTTAAGAGCGGTCAGAATGAAGTTAGCGAGAGAGCAAGGTGTTCCGCCATTTGTTGTCTTTTCTGATAAAACATTGAAAGACATGTCCGCATTAGAACCGAAAACAGAAGAAGAACTACTCAATATTAAAGGAGTCGGAGAACAAAAAAGACAGAAATACGGAGATGTTTTTTTAGAAGAAATTCGTTTTTTTATAGAAAAAGAGAAATCATCAAGAGTTTAAGAAAAAAATAAATGTTTTTTTTGCTGTGCTTGGACATGTTGGAATCGTCTTTTTTCTACCTAGTAAAAGCTTGATGTGGTGCGGAATATAGCAGTTTTGTGGGCTGATTTACCAATGGAGAGAAATGTTTCATGTAAAGGAACTGTAATCTAAAACATATCGTTTTGTTATTGAAATGACATTTACATATGTTACGATAGCACTCGTTAGCCGCCATAAAAAGCTAACAAGGGAGGATTTACTTTATGAAGAAGACTATTATGTCCTTGGTTGCTGTAGCAGCAATCTCGTCAACAGCAATCGGAGCGCAGCAAGCTTCTGCAAAGGAAATCACGGTGCAGAAAGGTGATACGCTTTGGGGAATTTCACAAAAAAATGAAGTGTCTCTAAAGGACCTAAAGGGTTGGAACAATTTATCCACAGATATGATCTATGTAGGAGATAAATTGACAATCTCTTCAAAAAAGAAAACTCAGGAGCAGTACAAAGTCCAGAAGGGGGACAGCCTCTGGAAAATCGCTCAAAAATTCAATGTGTCTATTAGCGATATTAAGTCTTGGAATAACTTAAACTCAGATATAATTATGATTGGTTCAACATTAAGTGTTGCTGGTCAAAGCTCAGCTCCGGTAAGCTCAGAGCCTGTTCAAAAACAGGTACCTGTCCAAAAAGAGCAAACAACGAAAAAAGCTGCTCCTAAACAGGAAACAGCTAAAGCAGAATCATCATCTGCTAGTCGAAGTGTACAAAAAGAAATGACTGTAACGGCTACGGCTTATACAGCAAACGATGGTGGAATCTCGGGTATTACTGCAACTGGGGTCAACCTAAACAAAAACCCTCATGCAAAAGTCATTGCAGTAGATCCTAATGTTATTCCACTAGGAACGAAGGTTTATGTTGAAGGCTACGGTGAAGCCATCGCAGCAGATACTGGCGGCGCAATTAAAGGTAATAAAATAGATGTTCACGTACCAAGCAAATCCCAAGCAAAAAATTGGGGCGTTAAATCAGTCAAAATCAAAGTACTTAACTAGTAGTCTATCGTTTTTGGAAAGAAAGCATCAGGTGGCGGCCTGATGCTTTTATTGTACCCTTTTTTTGAGCAAAAGACACACATTTTTCTGAAAAATTCGCATTTTCGACAAAAATCAGCGTATAGCTTATGGCTCACGCTGATTTTTTCATTAGCTATCTACCCAATAAATTTCTCCGCTCTGTTCTTTCCAATTGATTTGCACGTCAAAATGGTGTTTTTCATAAAAATGAATCAATCGATCCACATGATTCCAATCTCTTTTAACGAGATCACCCGTGATGACAGGAATGTTTTGTTCTCTTGCCAATTCTTTTAAATACTTCATACAAATTGACCCATATCCTTGATCTGGAGGACCTTTGATATCGGCAATATGAATTTTCCCTTCTTCAGGATATTCTGCTATTAAAGAAAAATCAGATTGTCCACGAAAAGCTTTTTCGCAATCACTCAACATGATTTTGCACATATCACGACTTTCTATAGAAGAAACGATCATCCACTCATCTTCCTTGGCTTGATCAATTCCGATGATCTTCGCTTTTTTTGAAATGTCTTTTATATTTTCTTGCATTCGATACATTTGAAATTGCAATTGATGTAATTCTTGTTCTATCGTACTCACATCTTTTGGTGCTTGCTGTAAGATGGACAAGTCCATTGCTCCTTTCGTAAGAGAGTTCAAAAAACCACACAAATTCCAATTTTAAAGCAAGTGGATGGATCTTTCAACCCGCTAGAATGCCGCCAATCGGCAAGTTTGTCTAAAATTCGACGAAGATAGCAGATTCATTGACTTTATAGCGAAAGTTAAATAACATACTCTTAGTCGGAACTTATAAAGTGAGGTTTTCAAACATGAACGAACAGAATCAAAAACCGAAAAATTACACAGGCATTGTTGTCTTCTTAACCATTGCCATTAATGGAGTCATCGCGTTATTATTTTTCATGCCAAAAACAGATAAATTTAGTCATCTGGATATTACATTTTTGCCGTTACTGAATGCCGTGATGAATAGCTTCACGTTTATCTTTTTACTGTCAGCGCTCATCATGATTAAACAAAAGAACATTAAAGCCCATAGACGATTCATCTTTGCTGCATTTTCTACAACGCTTGTCTTCTTAATTTCTTATTTGACGTATCATTCAATGGCATCCGATACAACCTTTGGGGGAGAAGGAATCATTCGCCCAATCTACTACTTTATTTTAATTACACATATCGTGTTATCTGCTATCATTGTCCCGCTAGCGCTCATTACACTGTTTAGAGGCGCACAGATGCAAGTTGAGCGTCACCGTAAAATTGCACGCTGGACCATGCCACTTTGGCTTTATGTCAGTTTAACTGGTGTGATTGTATATATCATGATTTCTCCATACTACAGCTAACGTATGTCCAACTGGACATACGTTCTTTTATTTACAAGATGAAGCGCTTTGGATAAAATGGAAATTGGGTATCCGACTTGCACGGTATCTTCCCACCTATAGAAACACATCATTTCTGGCCGTTTGCTCGTTTGGAGAACACAATTGAACGAAACGGGGGTTATATGATGACTGAACAATTGCAGTATAAACCGGGGCTTGAAGACATTGTGGCAAGCGAAACATCGATTTCATACCTAGATGTGGAGCAAGAAGAAATTGTGATTCGCGGGTATGATCTCATTGAATTGGCTCAAAACAAGACATTTCTAGAAACAGCCTATCTGCTCATTTATGGAACATTCCCAGATGCAATGGAATACCATCAATTTCAGCAAGATATATCCTCTCAAACCAACTTACATCCAACCATTCAACGTATTTTGACGCAACTACCAAAAACCACTCACCCAATGGACGCCATGAGAACATGCTTATCTGCTCTTGCAGGGTACGATGACGCCTTACATGATCGATCAGCAGCCTGCCAAGAGGCACGTGCGGTTCGATTGTTAGGTCAGCTACCGGCCATTGTTGCTGGGAGCTATCATATTCTCACAAATGATACCACTATTTCTCCAGACCAAAACAAATCCTACACTGAAAACTTTTTAGCCATGTTAACTGGCCGTACCCCGGCTCAAGACGAAATCATTGCTTTTGATCAAACATTAACGTTATATAGTGAACACGAATTGCCTAATTCTACATTCGCTGCTAGAGTCATTGCCTCCACTCATTCAGATATGTATGGTGCTTTTACCGGTGCGATTTCATCATTAAAGGGTGATTTACACGGAGGGGCAAATGAAGCCGTTATGCATATGCTTCTCGAAGGAAAGACGACGGAAGGATTTCTTGCCCTCATTGAGCGAAAATTAGCAGCAAAAGAAAAAATGATGGGCTTTGGACACAGGGTGTATATGAGAAAGATGGACCCGAGAGCAGCTCTATTAAAAACATCCTTGAAAACGCTTACTGAATCTAAGGGAGATACCACATTGTATGACATGTGTGTGGCAGGGGAGGCATACATGAAAGAGAAGAAAAACCTTTATCCAAACCTTGATTATTATGCAGCACCTATTTATTATGTGCTGGGCATTCCAATTTCTCTGTACACGCCCATTTTTTTCGCTGCAAGAGCAAGCGGACTTGCTGCTCATGTGATTGAACAGCATTTGCACAATCGCATATTCAGACCAAGGGTCCGGTATTTAGGACCAAGAGGATTAAAAGTCTCAAATGATGATGGAAAAACGGGGGAATGAACATGAATAAAACAGCAGTAGCCAATCAAACGGACCAACTCTTAGAGGAAATCGCAGTTTATGCTGTAGAGGGGGAAATCACGAGCAAAGAAGCCATCGAAACAGCTCGGTATGTGTTAATGGATACGATCGGCTGCGGGATGCTGGCATTGAGTTATCCAGAATGTTCGAAGCATCTTGGTCCTATTGTTCCTGGAACTGTTGTGCCAAACGGTGCAAGGGTGCCTGGCACCTCATTTGTATTAGATCCTGTTCAAGCGGCTTTTAATATCGGATGTATGATCCGGTGGTTAGACTATAATGACACTTGGCTTGCACAGGAGTGGGGCCATCCATCTGATAACATTGGCGGAATATTAGCTGTGAGTGATTATATCAGCAGAACACGCCTTTCAAATGGAGAAGAGCCGCTTACGATGAATGACGTACTGCATGCGATTGTAAAAGCGCATGAAATACAAGGCGTACTTGCCTTAGAGAATAGTCTGAATAGAAATGGACTGGACCATGTTTTGTTTGTGAAAGTTGCTTCAAGTGCAGTCGTTTGTGCGATGCTTGGCGGTACGAAAGAAGATGTGCAGCATGTTCTGTCACAGGCTTTTATTGATAATTCGCCGCTTAGAACGTATCGTCATGCGCCAAACACAGGATCAAGGAAATCATGGGCAGCAGGAGATGCAACAAGTCGTGCGGTGAGACTGGCAATGATGACATTGAAGGGCGAAGCAGGTTATCAATCGCCGCTCAGTGCAGAAAAATGGGGATTTGAAGATGTCTTGATGAACGGAAAGCCGCTCACTCTTGGACAGCCGCTCGGTTCCTATGTTATCGAAAATATACTGTTTAAAATTGCTTACCCTGCTGAATTTCATGCGCAAACTGCTGCAGAGGCTGCTGTGATACTGCATGACGCTGTAAGAGATCGGTTAGATGAGATTGATCGTGTAGAAATTACTACACATGAATCGGCGATTCGCATCATTGATAAAAAAGGACCGCTTTATAACCCGGCAGACCGTGACCACTGTTTGCAATATATTACGGCCATTGGACTGATTTATGGTGAAGTCACAGCTGACCATTATGAAGAAGAGATTGCGCAAAACCCGCTCATAGATCGTTTGAGGGATCAAATGGTTGTGAAGGAAGATAAGCGCTATACGGAAGATTATTTAGATCCTAAAAAGAGATCGATTGCGAACTGTGTGCAAATCTATTTTAAAGACGGCACGATGACAGACCGCATAGAAATTGAATATCCGCTTGGCCATCGCAGAAGAAGAAAAGAAGGCATCCCGCTTCTTGAAAAAAAATGGGCGTATCATTTGAAAACGAGGTTTCCACAAAGACAAGTTAATCAAATCGTGACACTTTGCCAAAACCCAAATCAATTAAAAACAATGTCAGTACCAGCATTTATGGACTTATTCGTGATATAAGGGGGAGCTTAGCGTGTGGATCGTGAATAAAGAATCGAGTCAAGCCGATTTAGCCAACGCCTTTCAAAAGCAAATGACCAAATCAGCATTATTTCAAATACCAGGCGTTCACGATGGAATGTCTGCGCTCTATGCAAAAAAAATAGGCTTTCAAGGACTCTACTTATCTGGCGCCGCTTTTTGCGCAAGTAAAGGGCTTCCTGATCTTGGCATGATTCATTCAACGGAAATGGCTGAAAAAGCACGGGAAATCGTTCGAGCTTCACAATTGCCTCTTTTGGTGGATCTAGACACTGGCTATGGCGGAGTGCTTAATGCAGCAAGAGCCGCAAAGGAAATGGTCGAGAGCAAGGTGGCGGCTGTTCAAATTGAAGATCAGCAAATGCCGAAAAAATGTGGGCATTTAAATGGCAAGTCACTTGTACCTGTAGAAGAGATGATCGCGAAAATCAAAGCCATCAAACAAGCGGCACCAACACTTCTAATTATTGCTAGAACGGATGCGAAGTCTGTAAACGGGATGGAAGATGTCATTCATCGCGCCAATTTATATGTAGACGCAGGAGCGGATGCCGTTTTCCCTGAGGCACTCATCACACCAGAAGACTTTACGTATGCTTCATGCCATATCAAGGGACCACTGCTTGCGAACATGACGGAGTTTGGCAAAACGCCTTATTATCATGCAGATGATTTTTCTGCTTTTGGCTTTCAAATGGTCATTTATCCTGTGTCATCTCTTAGGGTAGCAGCGAAAGCGTATGAACGCTTATTTTCAAACATCAAAGAAAATGGCACGCAGCAGGGGATGCTAAAGGACATGCAAACGAGAAAAGAGTTATATGAAACGATTCATTATGATGAATACGAAGACATGGATCAACATTTAGCGAAGACGATCCTACCGGAAATCGGGAAAGAACATGAATAAATTGAAAAGCACTTCCCGTGTGGGAAGTGCTTTTCTTGTCAGACATTCATCACGCTATGAAGTTGGCAAGGAGCTATCATGCTCTTTGTCAACAATTTGAACCCTTCCTAGATGGAAGCGTTTTTTACGATGATGGTGTGGATGATGAAGCCAATTTCATTTTTTCTTCAACTGTTTTCGTTTTTTCTTTTACTTTTTCAGCATAAGTGAAATCACCATAGCAATACGGATAGCGAAAGTTCTCTTTGTCGCCCCCGCATGTATAGACTTCTGGATTCCGTTTCACTTGCTTTTTGGAGTATTGCTTTGCCAATTCTTCGGAATGTTTTCCCCCGTTTTTTGCAACAAAATCAATATAGCCGATTCCCATATTATAGCTTTGAATAATGGTTTCCAAATCAACGCCTTTTTTCTTTCCATGCTTGTACATGGTGGAAAAATGATGGACTCCTTGTCTAATGCTTTTCTGAGGGTCATTGATTTCATTTCGTTTCAAACCAAGAGATTCAGAGGACTGCATTGGATCTCCGCCTCTGCCTTTTGATTCTTGATACATCATACCGAGGATTAACGCGGTATATTGATCTAAATCTTGATCTCTTAACTCTGTTTCTACAAGCGGTTTGTAATCATCCAATCTCGACAAAACGATTGATTCCATATCAATAGGCAGCTTTTTTAGTTCCTTTTGATTGAAGGAAATGACAATCACTGCTAATACGAAAACAAACAGAAAAATCGTGAAACAGCCTGAAATGGCAAAACATCCTGATTTTCTCTTTTTCAAGGTCAGTTCACCCCTGTTTTGCCCCGCTTTTAAAAGGGAAGTACAGCCTTTTTATTATGACACATCCTTCATAGGATACCAAGTGAAACCTCATCAAGAATCATATCCAAACGTAAATTCAGGTCTGGTTTTCAATCTGTAGCAGAAATACAGAAAACCGATAATGAGCCAGATGAACCCAATGATCAGTGCATTTGTGCTGATACTTGTTAATAGCCAAATACAAAATACTGTGCCGGAAAGAGGAATCCCCGCATACCTCAATGTATTGAGTACACCTCTTTGTTTTTGTCTGACGAAATAGTACGCAAAAACAGATAAGTTAACGAAAGTGAATCCAATCAATGCACCGAAGCTGATAAACGAATAAATCACCTCAAGCTCACCGATGACTGCGGATAAAGAGAAAACACCAATTAATAAAATATTAAAGATAGGCGTTTTTAGCGTCGGATGAATATAACCGAAAAAACGCTTCGGTAATGATTCATCCCTTCCCATCGCATATAACAGCCTTGCTGCACTCGCGTGTGACGACAATGAGGAAGAGATCACTGCGACCATTGTGCCAGCTAAAAAGAGCGAATGGAGAAATGCACCACCCACAAATTCTGCAATTTCAAGGGAGGCTGCATCGGGATGCTTGAATTGCTGAAAATTCGGAAACACCTGTTGCAGAAAATAAGAGGTGAGCGTAAACAATACACCTCCAATGGCAACCGTTAGAAAAATCGCAAGAGGGATGGTCTTTTTCGGGCGAATCGTTTCTTCACTCATGGTGGAAATCGCATCAAATCCTAAAAATGAGAAACATAAAATGGTTGCACCAGAAAAAATAAGGGCAGGATCTAAGCTCGCTGAATAAAAAGGACGTGCTGACACTAAATCTCCGGTGCCTGCTTGTTGGGTGAGCCCATAAATGATAAAACCAACAAATGTGATGGCGACAATGACCTGAAAGGTGACAAAGAGTGCCGTAATGTTGGCGGTGAGCCTGATGCCGATTACATTGACAGTCGTTATGGCGATAGCAAGTATGATGATCCAAAGGTAGTGAGGTACAGTTGGAAAGGCTGCGGTTAAATAAGCACTTCCGATTGCAAAATTCACCATAGGCAAAAATAAATAATCCAACAACAGTGTCCAGCCCACAAGGAAGCCGACATGAGGATGTATACTTTTTTGCGCATATGTATAGGCAGATCCTGCTTTTGGAAAAGCCTTCACCATATTCCCATAGCTAAGCGCTGTCAATAGTAATGCCAGCAATGTAAATATATAAGCTGCAGCCACGTGTCCCTTTGTTAGCTGCGCGACAATGCCGTATGAATCAAATACGACAAGTGGGTCCATATAAGCAAGCCCAATGACCACAAGTGGAAAAACCGTCAGGCTGCGTTTTAGTTTTGGCTCTTCAGTCAATTTGCCTATCAGCTCCTCTAGAAAAAATGAATAAATAATGCTCATTTTAAAAAGAATGCCACCAAGTGTCAATGCTATTTGCCTAAATCTTTTTTTCAAAAGACGTGCACGCTTTGCATGCCGCACATTTTGGTATATGATGATACATAGAATAAGTCGTGATTTGACTGTCAAGAAAGGTGAAACAATATGAAAGAAGAACTGAATACAAATCAGGAACAGGAACGGATGGAGCTAGATGAGGAAAGCCTATTTCTTGTCTCGCAAACTTTCAAAGCTTTATCTGATCCCACACGTATTCGTATTCTGCACCTGCTGTCTCAAGGTGAACATTCGGTAAATGATATAGCGGAAACCCTAAATCTGATGCAATCAACCGTTTCTCATCAACTACGCTTTTTAAAAAACCTTCGTCTCGTGAAATCTAGACGGGCAGGAACATCGATTTTTTACAGCCCTGAAGATCAGCATGTCATGGAAGTACTAGAACAAATGATTCATCATGCACAACACGATTGATAAAAAACCTTCCTTATTTTCGGGACTGACCCCATAAGATGAGACAAATAAAAAACACCTTCAAGTTTGAAAACGGATAGTTGTTATCCGAAATAAGACGTGGAGGTGTTTTTTCTATGGGGACAAGAGTGAGTTATTCGGTTGAAGT
>MKZN01000008.1 GCA_001938995.1 Bacillus pumilus
ATGTCCCGCAAAGGGACGCCCGCTGATAATGCCTCCATCGAATCGTTTCATTCCTCACTAAAGTCTGAAACGTTCTATCTTAACAGTATTGATCGAACCACGACCACCATCGTAGAACGCACTGTCATAGAATACATTCATTATTATAACAACATTCGCATTCAAACGAAACTAAACAACCAATCACCGATAAACTATCGGCAATTGGCTGTATAAAGGTGTTTTGATCCCTGTCTCAAAAACGGGGGTCAGTCCCGCGGTGGACAGCTTTTTTAGGTTAAAGATCATCAAGTAGATCCTGGAAGGTATGCAGTTGATTTCTTTCTGCATCAGTAGAATTGGCAAATGCAGAAGATACGGCATTTTTTGCTCGTTCTACAGCCTTTTGACGTTCTAACCCAGAAGAGAATGAAGAAGTAAGGGCTTCTCCAGTAAATGATTTGGCTTGATCAAAAAGTTCGTTTCTCACAATGAACCTCCAGAAGCATCAGTCTTCATATCCCCTTGATTTGCCGTTTCCTCGAGTGTGGATCGATAAGGGAAACGAGCGTCATGAAGACTGACTGAATCTTTACCTTGTTGTATAAAGCGTTTCGATTTGCTTCTTTTACCCATTCGGAAATCCGCCCCTTTACACAAGCTGACAGGTCACCCTGTCTAATGATAGTATGCCCGTGTCCACCAGCTATGTATGAATGGAAAAAATTAAAGCGCGAAGTAATTCGTTAAGAAAGTAGCAATCCCATCTTGTTCATTCGTATCAGTGATTTCATTTGAAACTTGTTTCACAGCGTCAATTCCATTGCCCATTGCAACACCGCAGCCTGCAAACTGAAGCATTTCTAAATCATTGTCTTCATCCCCAAAAGCCACAATACGCTCTGGTGGGACGCCATAATAATCGCTGATTTTTTGTAAACCAACAGCCTTATTCATGCCTGTTTTAATGATTTCGATCACGTGCCATGGAGCTGCCCATCTTCTGTGATCAATCACTTCTGCGTGAACATCTGTTAAGTAACTGCGAATCGCTCCAACATCTTCTTCTTTTGCGTGAATTAAGACACTTGTCACATTTTCCCCAAGGTTGTCCCTAAGATCGCCAACGGTCACTTTGTTGGCATTCATATTAAATACATCAATAAGCTTCTCATCATGATAATGGAAATATAAGTCGTCTAACACTTCAGCTAACATATTGTGCACTTTATACTCTTCGCATATGTCTACAAGCTGTTTCACTACTTGAAGATCCAATGATGTATGGAATCTACCCCATTTTTCATCGAGAGGATGATGGACAAATGCGCCATTAAAGTTCACAATCGGTGAATCGAGCTTTAGTTGCTGATAATAAGGAGAGCTGGAACGAAATGGCCGGCCTGTTGATATACATACATGATGCCCGCTGTCTCTCACTTTTTGAATGACGTCAAGTGTACGCGTAGAAATGGTCTTGTCATCTTTTAATAATGTGCCATCCAGGTCAAGTGCGATTAGATAAGGTTTAGTCTCCATAAAATCTCCTTTGATCTGTAAGTGATAAGAGGCGATAGATGCTATGCCTCTGTCTATAGTGTATCTTTATCACATCTTCGTTGTCTACATGTTAAAATAAACAAAGACGGGAATGATAAAGGAGGATACATAGGCTGTGATCACCATTGATGAGCAAATTGAACACGATATTCCATTTTTACATATCGTAAAAGCTGAAAATAAAGACAAACCGCTACCGCTTGTATTTTTTATTCATGGTTTTACAAGTGCACGCGAGCACAACTTACACTTCGCCTTTCACTTAGCGGAAAAAGGCATGCGAGTAATATTGCCTGACTGTGCTTATCATGGTGTCAGGTCAAAAAACCTCAGCTTAGAGGAACTGGCATCGAAGTTCTGGGAGATTGTCCTAAACGAAATTCGTGAAATAGACATACTCAAAACCCATTTTCAAGAAAAACAATTAATTGAAGATGACCTCATAGGAGTGTCAGGAACATCAATGGGAGGCATCACGACCTTTGGTGCACTCGCAAAATATGATTGGGTCAAAGCAGCAGTCAGCTTGATGGGAAGTCCGCAATATACGATGTTTCTAAAGGCACAAATCATGGAGATGCGTCATAAAGGCTTGTTAGAAGAGATCACGGACGAAGAAATAAATGCGCAATTAGAAGCTCTGCGCCCTTACGATCTAACACTCCAAACGCATCGGCTGAACAAAAGGCCGCTGTTATTCTGGCATGCGGAAAATGATCCAATTGTCCCGTATCGTCATGCAAAAGCACTATACGATGAGTTAGTCGTGACCCAATATGAGCAAGACCCACACAGAATTCGCTTTATCACGGATAAACAGGCAGGTCACAAAGTCACAAGACAAGCGATGTTTGAAACGATTGATTGGTTTGTGACACATCTAAAAAGCACAAAGGTTTAGCCAAAAGAGAAAGTACGTTATACTAGTGAAAAAGGAGTGGATATCATGGATGAAGCATTGAAAGAAAATATTTTAGGCGCCTTAGAACAGGTGATTGATCCTGAGTTAGATGTTGATATCGTCAACCTTGGACTTGTCTATGATGTCGATCTTGATGAGAATGGAAAAGCAGATGTGACCATGACCTTAACATCAATGGGCTGTCCTCTTGCGCCAGTCATTGTGGATGAAGTCAAAAAGGCATTAAGTGACCTACCTGAAGTGAAAGAAACAGAAGTTCACATCGTATGGAATCCACCATGGACACGTGACAAAATGTCAAGATACGCGAAAATCGCTCTTGGTATTCAATAAGATGTTGTATCAAACGCCTGGTATGAGGATATCTCATACCAGGTTTTTTTATGAAAAATGAAGGTGAGGAAAAGAGAATTGATTGATATAATGGACGTAATTTTATAGAACGAGGTACCTATCATGAAACGAAAGTGGATCTGGATGGTTCTTTTGTTGGTATATACGGCAACACTGATCGCATCTATCACCATTCGCACTGATCAAACACAACAGAAACAACGACTTGATGCATTTACAGATGTCAGTCATCTCATGCCTGTCAAAATAAAAAAAGTGGTTCAAGGAAAAGAAGAAGAGACGTTAAAAGCGGTATTAGCTGAAGCAAGAGAGAAACAACTACCGATTTCAATAGCTGGAAAACAGCATAGCATGGGTGGTCATACATATTATGAAAATGGGATCGTTCTCGATATGACAGAATTCCGGCGTATTTTAGCATTTGATAAACAGAAGAAAACGATTCGGGTTCAGAGCGGTGTGACATGGGATGACATTCAGAAATACGTGAACCCACACGGTCTTGCAGTGAAGGTGATGCAATCTCAAAATATTTTTACCGTTGGAGGATCTTTAAGTGTAAACGCGCATGGACGTGACATTCGCTACGGATCTCTCATCGATACGGTTCGTTCTTTCAGGCTGTTAAAAGCAGACGGTGAGATCATTACAGTCAAACGTGACGACGACTTATTTACGGCAGTCATCGGTGGATACGGTTTGTTTGGCGTCATTTTAGACGTTGAGCTATCGTTAACAGAGGATGAATTATACAAAATGGAGACAACATCTCTTGATTATCGTGAATATAGTGAATACTTTCAACAGCATGTAAAAGAAAATCAACAAGTACGCATGCATCTCGCAAGAATCTCTACAGCGAAAGAACACTTTTTGAAAGATATGTATGTCACCAATTACACACTTTCGTCTAAGCAAGATATAACAGCACATCGTGAGTTGAAAGAAGATCAACTTGTCATGCCATTAAAAATGATGCTCGGCTTCTCGAGAAGATTTGATATGGGGAAGGATCTCTTATGGAATTTGCAAAAACACTACTTTCAGAAGCAAAATGACCAACTGATTACAAGAAACAATGTCATGCGGTCTGATTCTGCATTTTTAGAATATGAAAATGAAACAGACACCGATGTACTTCAAGAATATTTTGTCCCAGTTCACGCGTTTGGTGCGTATATCGATGACATGAGAGAGCTTTTACAACATGAAGATCTCAATTTAATGAACATCACGATACGTTACGTTCAAAAAAATGAAAAGGCAGATCTTTCATATGCTAAACAAGATATGTTTGCTCTAGTTCTTCTCATGAATTATGGTTTTGAGAAAGATGAAAAAGCGAAAGCGGAGCGACTCATTAGGCAAATGACAGATGTGACCCTTCGGCATCATGGAAGCTATTACTTGCCCTATATGCCTTATCAAACAAAGGAACAAATGAAAAAGGCTTATCCTAAAGTAGATCTGTTCTTTCAAAAGAAAAAGCAAACAGATCCAGACGATCGGTTTATCAACTACTTTTATGAAAGGTACAATACACAATGAATGCGAGTGCAATGAAATGGTTTGTCTATTCACAAAGTCTACTATTTTTCGCAAGTAGCCTGATTTTCCCTTTTTACATTCTTTTCATTAAAAATGTAGGATCAAGTTATGCTGCGTTTGGACTGGCCTATGGTTTGTTTGGTTTAAGCGGCGCGTTTATTCATTTGTTACTAAGCAAACTACCTGAAACAACCGACAGACGACTGTTCTTAACCGTCCATTCATTTGGTATGGCTTTTTTACTGTTGCTATTCCCGCATATAACAGAAGTAGAACAAGTATATGTCATTCAGCTAGCATTAGGCGCACTTGGTGGTTTTCAAAAGCATGGTGAAAAATTACTCGTCACTGAGCTGACAAACGAGAAACAAAGAATGAAAGAAGTCGGGCACTATCATTTTTGGACAGCTCTTTTTTCATCCATCGCCATTATGTTTGGCGGCATATTAGCAGATTTCTTTACCGTTCATTTCATTTTTTATGCAAGCTCTGTATTATATTTATGCAGTGGGTTCATGGTTCTCTATTTAAAAAGATAAAGATAAATCCGCATGTCTCATGGAGATATGCGGATTTTTTGACGGAAAAAAATGAAAACAAATATTAAATATACAATTGAATTAATTTTTATACATGTTATAATGTTAAATAATTTCACAAAAACCAAGAGGGTGTATTGACATTGAAAATAGGTATTATAGGTGCTACAGGGTACGGCGGTGCGGAATTGGTGCGTATCTTAAAGCAACATCCGCATGTAGAGGAATGTATATTGTATTCATCAAGTGGTGACGGGCAATCATATAGTCAATCTTATCCACACCTGACAAACATTGCTGAACATACATTAAAAGCCATTGATCCGGCAGCCATTGTGCAAGAAACGGATGCTGTGTTTTTAGCGACACCAGCAGGCGTATCAAGTGAATTGACACCGAAGCTCATGAATCACGGAGTGCCCATCATTGATTTATCAGGTGACTTACGCATTCAAGATGCATCGATTTACGAAGCTTGGTATAAACGAAGGGCTGCTGAAGAAGCATCCGTACAACAAGCTGTGTATGGATTATCTGAGCTCAATCGTGAAGAAATTCAAAAGGCTGAAGTGATTGCAAACCCAGGTTGCTTTCCTACCGCCGTTCTTCTTGGATTAGCCCCTCTCATGAAACAGAGTCTCATAGATGAATCAATGATCATTATTGATGCGAAAACAGGTGTGTCTGGTGCTGGACGATCTGCTTCACTTGGAACGCACTTTTCAGAACTGAATGACAACTTCAAAATTTATAAGGTGAATGAGCATCAACATACACCCGAAATAGAACAAGTATTACGAAAATGGAATCCACATACAGCCAACATCACATTTTCCACACATCTTGTCCCGATGACAAGAGGGATTATGGCGACAATGTATACACAATTGAAAGAAGATCTAGCAAAAGATGAATTAATGGAGCATATGAAAGGTTTTTATGAAGATTCCTATTTTGTGAGAGTCAGAGATCACGGGGGATACCCGCAAACAAAAGAAGTATACGGCAGTAATTACTGCGACATTGGCTTTCATTTAGATGAACGAACAGGTAGATTGACCATCGTGTCAGTGATTGACAATCTAATGAAGGGCGCTGCAGGTCAAGCGGTACAAAACTTCAACATCATCAAGGGCTTACAGGAAGAGGCGGGCCTTACAATGACACCTCTTTATCCATAAGAACAGGGGAGACAATAACCATGATTGAATTGAATGAAAAGAGCATTGTCAAAATAGACGGTGACGTATCATCACCGAAAGGCTTTGAAGCAAAGGGGATTCACATTGGATTACGCTATTCAAAAAAAGATCTTGGCTTGATCGTTAGTGAAGTCCCAGCAGTTAGTGCAGCGGTATACACACAAAGTCATTTTCAAGCAGCACCTTTACAAGTCACACAAAAAAGTTTGAAGAAAACAGGGAAATTAAAGGGTGTCATTGTCAATAGTGCGATCGCCAATGCATGTACCGGTGAGCAGGGATTGAAGGATGCATATGAGATGCAGGCAGCCTGTGCAGAGATGTTAGGTACAGCGCCTGATACCATTGCCGTCTCTTCTACTGGTGTCATTGGAGAGTGCCTCGATATGGAGAAAATCAAAAAAGGCATGACGCAGCTAAAAGAAGCAAAAGCAGAAAAAGGCCATTTTGAAGAAGCGATTTTAACGACAGATACGGTGATTAAAAACACAACGTACACTTTGAAGATTGACGGCAAAGCTATTCTCATTTCAGGCGCAGCAAAGGGTTCTGGTATGATTCACCCGAACATGGCGACAATGCTTGGTTTTGTCACAACAGATGCGAATGTCGAGCAGGAAGCTCTACAAAATGCACTTCGTGACATTACGGATGTGACCTTTAATCAAATTACGGTGGATGGAGAAACATCGACAAACGATATGGTACTCGTGATGGCAAATGGAATGGCTGGAAATGATGTGCTCAATGAAGGGCATTCAGAATGGCCATTGTTTAAAGAAGGCTTAAAACGAGCATGTAAAGATTTAGCGAAAGAGATTGCAAGAGATGGAGAAGGTGCAACCAAATTAATTGAAGCGAAAGTTGTTGGCGCTAAAAATAACCTAGAAGCCGGAATCATTGCGAAAAAAATTGTTGGTTCGAGTCTTGTCAAAACAGCCGTCTATGGTACTGATGCCAACTGGGGCAGGATTATCGGAGCGATCGGTCATAGCGCAGCAACTGTTACACCAGAAGAGGTAGAAGTTTATTTAGGCGGACAATGTCTGTTCAAGCATAATGAGCCTCAGACTTTCTCAGAAGACGAAGCAAAAGCCTATTTAGAACAGGATGAGATCACGATTTTGATTCAAATGGGTGATGGAGAAGGTACAGCAGCAGCATGGGGCTGTGACTTAACCTATGATTACGTGAAAATTAACGCGAGCTATCGCACATAATGAAGGAGATTGACATGGATAAAACGATCGTGTTCAAGTGTGGAGGCAGTGTCATTCGAGAACTATCAGATACCTTTTATGAAAATGTTCGCTCACTTCAAGATGCTGGATTTAAATTAGCGATCGTACATGGCGGAGGTCCTGAAATCACTGACATGCTTCAAAAGCTAGAAGTGAAAACGGAATTTGTCGACGGGCAGCGTAAAACAACAAAGCCTGTGTTGGAAGTGGCAGAAATGGTTCTCTCGGGAACAGTAAATAAATTCTTCGTATCGGAATTGGCAAAACATGATATTTCATCTGTCGGCGTATCTGGTAAAGATGGACAGATGCTTGTCGCCGATTTTCTCAATCAAGACGTTTATGGCTATGTTGGCGAAATCAAAGAAGTCAATCCTGCGTTGGCAGAAGCACTCATGGAGAAACAGTTTATACCTGTGATTGCCCCACTCTCAATGACTGACCAATGCCAAACCTTAAATGTGAATGCAGACTTAGCAGCATCAGCTGTTGCAGGAGCAATGAAAGCTGATAAGCTCATGTTTGTAACAGATGTTGAAGGCATCTTAAAAAATGGTGAGCTGTTAGATGTCGTCACCGAACAAGAAGCCCTGTCACTCATTGATGAAGGAATTATTTCGGGGGGAATGATCCCAAAAGTCCAATCAGCATTAACTGCTTTATCCGGAGATGTGGACGAAGTCATGATTGTGAATGGCAAAGGCAGTATCTTTACTGGCGAAAGCTTTAAAGGAACACGAATTGTGAAACAAAAGGAGGCGGTACTGTGAGTCATCTTTTTCAAACCTATGGACGCTGGAATGTTGAAATAAAAGAAGCAACAGGTTCTTGGGCAGTCGATACAAATGGGAAACGGTATTTAGACTTTGTTCAAGGGATTGCCGTCACAAATTTAGGTCACAACCACCCGAAAGTCAATCAAGCCATTAAGAAACAACTTGATCAAGTATGGCATGTATCCAATTTGTTTGAAAATGAACTGCAAGAAAAAGCGGCAGAAAAGCTGGCAACTAACAGTTCAGGAGATCTCGTGTTTTTCTGCAATAGTGGGGCTGAAGCAAATGAAGGAGCCATTAAATTAGCGCGTAAAGCAACAGGGAAAACAAATATTGTGACATTTTTGGACTCTTTCCATGGGCGCACGTATGCTGGTATGGCTGCAACCGGTCAAGATAAAATCAAAATGGGGTATGGGCCAATGCTTGAAGGTTTTCATTACGTACCATTTAATGACCCTGAAGCCCTGTTAGCTTGTGAAGTAGATGATATTGCTGCTGTCATGCTAGAAGTTGTGCAAGGTGAAGGCGGGGTAAATCCAGCTGAGGCAGACTTCCTTGAGGCAATTCAAGCATTTTGCGACAAGCATCAGGCGCTTCTCATTGTGGATGAAATCCAAACGGGTATTGGACGTACAGGTACAGCATTTGCCTACGAACAGGTAGGGCTTGACCCTGATATTATCTCGGCTGCGAAAGGTTTAGGGAATGGTTTCCCAGTCGGTGCGGTCATTGGGAAAAAAGCATTAGGAGACGCCTTCTCACCTGGTTCACACGGAACAACATTCGGTGGTAACATGCTTGCAATGGCAGCTGTGAACGCAACACTTGATGTCATATTCAAAGAAGACTTTCTTTCAGAAGTGAAATCAAAGGGTGCGTATTTATTATCAAAACTGCAAGAGGTCAAACAGCTGAGCATCGTAAAGGAAGTGCGTGGCAAAGGATTGATGGCAGGCATTGAATGTCATCAGCCAGTAGGTGACTACATTACGGCGCTTAGAGAAGAAGGCCTATTGGTGCTACCGGCTGGTCCGAATGTCATTCGTTTATTACCTCCTTTGAATGTCGAGAAAGCAGAAGTGGATCAAGCCATTGAAGCCATGATTTACGTGTTATCTAATGAAAAGGTAGAGGTGTAATTTTTTTTACACTATTACGTATAAAAATGCATTTATATTATTAATTATTCAATATGGGGTGGCAAGCATGAAAGGTTATTTAAATGTAGAAGATGGAGCCTCTTTTGAAGGAGATCTGACAGGAGAGGCTGGTACAACTGGTGAAGTGGTCTTTTTTACAGGCATGACTGGTTATCAAGAGGTGCTAACAGATCCTTCTTATAAGGGACAGATTATTGTTTTCACGTTTCCGCTGATCGGAAATTACGGGATTAATCATGAAGACTTTGAGAGCAAGAAGCCACAAGTTAAAGCTGTGGTTGTATATGAAGCGGCGGAACATTTTTCACACCATCTTGCAGCGGTAAGTTTAAAGGATTATTTACAGAAGTGGAACATTCCGCTTCTCACACATACAGATACTCGCGCAATCGTACAACATATCCGTGCAAATGGCACAATGAACGCGATTTTAAGCTCAGATGAAAACGAGACGCCGCCAGCGATGAAACTAGTCAATGTTGTTGAGCAGGTGACAGAGGGCGACATCTATACACAAGGCAGCGGTCAAGAACATGTGGCGCTCATTGATTTTGGCTTTAAAAAGTCAATTGCAGATTCGCTTGAGACAAGAGGGTGTAAAGTCACAGTCGTCCCTTATAAACAAATGGAAAAGGTCTATGAGATCAAGCCTGATGCCATCTTACTATCAAACGGACCTGGAGATCCCAAAATGATGACACCATATTTGAACACCATTCATGACTTGATGATGACCTTCCCAACGCTCGGCATCTGCCTCGGCCATCAATTAATTGCCCTTGCACTTGGCGGGGATACGTATAAGCTTCCTTTTGGTCACAGGGGGGCAAACCATCCAGTACAAGATACAGAATCAAAATGCGTATTCATGACAAGTCAAAATCATAGCTATGTCGTGAATGAAAAAAGCATGGACGACAAAGAAGTAGAAGTGAAATTTCTGCACGTCAATGATGGATCTGTAGAAGGATTTATTCATAAAGAGAAGCTGATTATGTCCGTTCAATTTCATCCAGAAGCACACCCAGGACCTGCTGAAAGTGAATGGGTATTCGATGATTTTATTGAGAAAGTGAAACAAGCAAGGAGAGAAGTCGCACATGCCTAAAGATCAAAGCATACAAACCATTCTAGTCATCGGGTCTGGTCCAATCATCATTGGGCAGGCAGCAGAATTTGATTACTCAGGGACACAAGGATGTATGGCAATCAAGGAAGAGGGCTACAAGGTCATTCTTGTGAATAATAATCCAGCTACTATTATGACAGATGAGTCGTTTGCAGATGAAATCTATTTTGAACCGCTTTCAGTGGATTCATTGACAAGAATCATTGAAAAAGAGAAACCAGACGGCCTTTTAGCTAACCTTGGCGGACAGACAGCCTTAAATCTTGCTGTCGAGTTAGAAAAAGCCGGTGTGCTGAAAAAGCATGGTGTCAAATTGCTTGGGACGTCAGTTGAAACCATTGAAAACGGTGAAGATCGCGAGAAATTCCGTGCACTCATGAAGCATTTAAACGAACCAGTACCAGATAGTGAAATTGTCGATAATGCGAAAGATGCCCTTCAATTTGCAAAAGAAGTAGGCTTTCCAGTCATTATACGTCCAGCGTATACACTTGGCGGGAAAGGTGGGGGAATTGCTTTAACGGAAAACGAATTTAAACCGCTTATTGAAGGAGCCCTTCTAGCGAGTCCGATTCACCAGTGCCTAGTAGAAAAAAGCATTGCAGGCTTTAAAGAAATTGAATATGAGGTCATGAGAGATCGCCAAAATACTTGTATTACCGTATGTAATATGGAAAATATCGATCCGGTAGGAGTGCATACAGGTGATTCAATTGTCGTTGCGCCATCTCAAACATTGACAGATCAAGATTATCAGATGCTTCGCTCAGCTAGTTTGAAAATCATTTCAGCGTTAGATGTAGTTGGAGGTTGCAACATCCAATTTGCTCTTGATCCGCTCAGTAAAGAATACTTTGTCATTGAGGTCAATCCTCGGGTCAGCAGGTCTTCTGCTCTTGCATCAAAAGCAACAGGATACCCAATTGCGAAAATGGCTGCCAAGCTGGCAGTAGGCTACACTTTAGATGAATTGAAAAACCCGCTGACTGGAACGACATATGCAAGTTTTGAACCAGCACTCGATTATGTCGTAGTGAAATTCCCGCGCTGGCCGTTTGATAAATTCAAACATGCAGATCGTAAACTAGGTACCAAAATGAAGGCAACTGGTGAAGTCATGGCCATTGACCGAAATTTAGCATCTGCTATTCAAAAAGCAGTCGCATCACTTGAAATGAACACGAATGGATTCCATTTGCCAGAACTAAAAGAAGAAACAACCGAGCATTTAGTTGATTTAATTAAAACACCAGATGATCGTCGTTTTTTCGCCGTCATGGAACTTCTATCGAGACAAGAAACGGTTGAAACCATTCATCAATTGACAAAAATTGATCCGTTTTTCTTACATGTGTTCCAGCAGATGATCACACTAGAACAGGAATTAAGAGAGAATAAAGGAACTCTTTCCCGATCATTTTTGAAGCATGTGAAAGAAAAAGGTTTTCTTGACGAAACGATTGCCTCTCTCACTGGTAGTAGTGAAGAAGACATCAGGCAGCTTCGTAAGGAATATGGCATTTCCGCTTCCTTTAAAATTGTGGATACATGTGCAGCCGAATTTGATGCGAAAACCAATTACTTTTATTCCACATATTTTGGAAAAAGTGATGGAGAGCATCGACAGAAAACAAAGCAGCGCGCACTCATTATTGGTTCTGGTCCAATTCGGATCGGGCAGGGAGTCGAGTTTGATTATAGTGCGGTTCATGGGGTACTCACACTGCAAAAACTTGGATTTGAGACGATCATGATGAACAATAATCCAGAAACAGTGAGTACTGATTATGAAATCGCCGATCGGTTATATTTTGAGCCGATCACATTAGAACATATCTTAAACGTCGTAGAAGCCGAACAAATTGATTTTGTCATTGTCCAATTTGGCGGTCAAACAGCCATCAACGTGGCAGAAGGCTTAGAAAAAGCTGGCGTGCCCCTATTAGGGACGTCCTTTGCCACACTAGATGCATTGGAAGATCGTGATTTATTCTATCAGCTACTTGATGAACTTGAGCTCCCACATGCAAAAGGAGACACGGCGCATTCAAAAGAAGAAGCACTTACGCATGCAGCAAGCATCGGTTACCCTGTGTTGATCCGCCCATCCTATGTTATTGGCGGAATGGGGATGATCATCGTTCAAACTGAAGCGCATTTGGCATCACTACTTGATCAACCAGATCATTTGCCATACCCCATCTTGATCGATGAATACGTAACTGGAAAAGAGCTAGAAGTGGATCTACTATCTGACGGGGAGACTATATGTATCCCAACGATCGTTGAACATATCGAAAAAGCGGGTGTGCATTCAGGTGATAGCTTTGCCATTATACCGAGTGTCTCCATCAGTGAGGAGATCAAACATCAGGTATATACCGCATCTGAACAAATAGCGAAGAAGTTAACCTTCAAAGGCATCATGAATATACAATTTGTCATGAAAGACGACAAGGTGCTTGTATTAGAGGTTAACCCACGAGCAAGCCGAACGGTTCCAGTTGTCAGTAAGGTGATGGGTATTGAAATGATCCCGATGGCAACCCAACTATTAGCAGGTGCGACACTTGAAGAACTGAACCCTTCAACGAAGAACAAAGGAGGAAGAGCTGTCAAGTTCCCAGTCTTCTCCTCACATGCTATTCAAGACATCGACTTAAAACTGACACCTGAAATGAAAGCAACGGGCGAAGGTATGTGTGTAGGAAAGAATGTCGAAAGCGCCTTGAAAAAAGTGTTTGCATCCATTTGGAAAGAGAAAGGAAGCGTCTTTATACAAGGTAGTGAAAAGCTTATAGATGATGCGAAGAAAGCAGGCATTGATGTGTGGAATGGAAGCTTTGCAAGCTGGCTAAAAACAGACCACAAATCCCTTCACATTCATTTAGGTGATGATGAGGAGGCAAAAGAACAACGTGTCAAAGCCCTCACGCATGGTGTTCAAGTACTGACAGAATATGAAACAGCTACCGCATTCCTACAAGGAAAAAATGGAGATGTGTCGCCTGTATCCCTCCAAGAATTATATAAAAAGGAAGTGACGGCATGAGCCAAGTGGACGTGCAACCGACATTATACGGAAAAGATTTTTTATCGTTAAAAGATTTCTCCATCAATGACATTGCTTACTTAATTGAAAAGGCAGAAGAAATGAAACAACATCCTTATCAAGATTTATTCAAAGGGAAAACATTAGCGATGATTTTCGAAAAGTCGTCGACAAGAACCCGTGTGTCGTTCGAGGCGGGAATGACACAACTAGGAGGGCATGCGCTATTCCTCAGCTCAAATGATTTGCAAATTGGCAGAGGAGAATCCATACGTGATACGGCGCAGGTACTGTCTGGCTATGTGGATGGAATCATGATCCGGACCTTTGAACATGAGAAGGTAGAGGAGCTTGCAACATATGCAAAAATCCCAGTGATCAATGGGCTAACCGACTATTCTCATCCGTGCCAGGCACTTGCTGACTTATTGACCATTAAAGAAACAAAAGGAACATTAAAAGGTGTCAAAGTCGCTTATATTGGTGACGGAAATAACGTGGCTCACTCCCTGATGGTTGGCTGCGCGCAGCTTGGCTGTGATATTGCTGTCGCATCTCCAAAAGGGTATGAACCGCTTCAAGAAGTGACAGACACTGCGCGTGAATTTGCGAAGCAATCAGGTGCTAACGTGCTTGTCACCTCAGACGCTGTTGCAGCTGTTCAAGAGGCTGATGTCATTTATTCAGATGTGTTTACAAGCATGGGTCAAGAAGCTGAAACAGAGAAACGGCTCGCTGAATTCAAAGAATACCAAGTAAATGAGGAGCTCATGCGTCATGCAGCAAAAGATTATATCTTCCTTCATTGTTTGCCTGCACACCGCGGTGAAGAAGTGACGGCTAATATTATTGATGGCCCGCACTCGAAAGTATTTCAACAAGCAGAAAATCGCCTGCATGTGCAAAAAGCGTTAATCAAAGAACTCATGTATCAGCAAACAACATAAACAAGTACTGTCCCTGACTCGTATGATCAGGGACTTTTTACATATTGGATTGGAGAGGCAAATGACGGGACATAATAACATCAATCGAGAAAGGAGGATGGAAATGGGTCAGCAGCATCAATTTAAATCAGGGAATAAAGCACCGAATAATGGGATATATATTGAAATCGGTGAAACCGGGAGTATGGTGAAAGATCCTTTAAAGATTAAGCTCAAAGCAGGCGACGTCTTTCCAGATAACTCGAACCATAACCGCGTGTGGACCTATCAAAGAAAGGTGTAAGCAATTGACTAAGAGTCAGTATGAATAAGTCTTTAGAGGCATGTGTCATGCCTCTTTTTTCTTTATAATAAAATACAATTAAGTTGAAATTTTCAAACAAATAGTATGAAAAAGAGAGAGTTTAAGGTAAAATATGTAATTATCAATAGTTGTTGAAAGGATTTGTGTGATGGATAAAATGAATCTCAGTGAAAGTGTTTGGAATAAACGCTTCACCTCACTATTCATATCAAGACTGATCAAAAATACCGGGGAAAGTTTTGCTTTTACATCTGTTCTATGGCTCTTAATTTTAAGAGGAGATGGAGCACTAGGTACAGGACTTCTTCTAGCAGTCACAGTTCTTCCTTCATCATTGTTAGCCCCAATATTAGGACCTCTTATGAAAAAACACCATTTGTCTAAATGGATGTTTGCTTCAGATGTTGTTCGAGCAACAATTGTACTCATCATTCCACTACTGCACTTTTCGGAATTATTGCCCCTATGGTTATTGATCTCATTAATGGTTATTCAATCGGCAACTGGTGCAGCTTATAATCCAGCTTCTGTGGCGATCCTACCACAGATTGTCCCGAAGCATCTGATTCAAAAAGCAAACGCGATCCTGCAATCTTCTTTTGAAATTGTCGCACTTGCAGCAGTGATGGTAGCGGGTCTGCTAGTCAAATTAATTGGACCTGCGGATACGCTGCTCATAACAACAGGACTTTTTATCATCTCAGGGCTTTTTATCATTGGTGTTAAACTGAAAAAGACAGACGAAGATAGAACAGCAGGCATTCAGCAAGCAAAGAATACATATCTTTTTAATTTAAAAAGAGGCTTTCTAATTGTCAAAAATCATCACATATTATTTGCGCTTACGATTTACTGTATATTGATGAATGTTGCAGCAGCCCCTTGGCAAGCACTATCTGCTGTATACGTAGCAGAATCGCTGCAAAGTGATTCAATGGTTTATTCAATTTTAAGAGGCGTTGCAGCTGTCGGTGCATTTATGATGGGGTTTGCTCTAGCGAAGGTGAAAATCAAAAGGTTTGGTTTGTTCTTTATTGTTGCAGGAATGATCGAAGGGGCAGCGTTCTTTATGACAGGAATGAGTACCTGGTTACCGGTTGTTCTTTTGGCTTCCTTTATTTTTGGCGCGGCCGTCAGTGCTATTAATGTGCCGGAGATGGTGATAATTCAAACCTCTGTTGATCAAGAGGATCAGCCACAAGTATATGCGGTGATCAATGCATCATCAAATGTTTTTCTCCCGTTTGCAGCAGTTATATCAGGGGTGTTGGCAGAGAGATTTGGCGCAGGACTTGTCATTGCTGGTGGAGGCTTACTTGAGATTTTATCGGGCATTGCGATCTTCCTGTTTACAGGACTTGCAAAAAGTCATTTGACAGCAGATAACCAAAAGAAGTCCGAAACGGTTGAGGCCTAAAATCAACAAGAACCCCCCCTGTATTCAAAACAGGGGGGTTCTTATGTATTAAGAGTGTTTTGTTGAGCTTTCCGTTTCTTTCATTGGACTTACTTCAGCAAAGATGAATAAAATAACCGTAAACACAACCGCCAGAATGGAAGTCGACGTAAAATCATAAGCTGCTCCATTCATCGATGCAACGATGTAACCAGCCATATGAGTCAGCAGAAAAGTCCAAATGAGGGTGATAATATACTGCATAATCCCACCGTCCTTTATGTAACAATCTATTGACTATCATACCATAGATGCGAGTCAAGGGAAAAGACTGTTTTCAGCCTTTATGTGACCATTTTGAAACCTTCTGCTATAAAAATAAAAAGATTTCTTCTGTCATTAGGGGATTTCCTTATTCCTACAAGAGTCGTTGTTCATATCATAGAAAGCAGAATCACTGAAAGGAGGCTGGCCATATGGGTGTAAGCGAGCGTTTTTTTCAGCTTGGTTCCCAGTGGAACGTCATTCACCTTCCTCAAAAACCAAATGGCTTTGGCATTCTTATTCTCGGTGACCGAAATCACTTTGTGCAGGAAAATACATCATTCTGGCTTCAGCATTATGGAAGAAACCAGCTATTAACTGCTTTGAAGGATGAAGGATATACATTGTTTAATAGTCATCTTCATGGGAATCACTGGGGATGCGAAGATGCTGTTTTTAGCGCCAAACAGCTCGTTCATCACACATTAAAACAAGAAATTTTAAACCGAGAAATTCATGTGCTAGCAGAGGGGATGGGGGCACTTGTTGCCATGAGTCTTGCTGAGGAGATGCCAGAGGTTTTAAGATCGATTTCGATGCTGAATCCATGCTTGCATCTCTTTGCACAAAGAGAGAGAGAAAAGGAACACAAATTCTTCTACAAACAGATGATCAAGGAGTTAGCACAAAGCTACGGATGCTCAGAACAAGAAGCAGAGACCTATCCACTCCCATCTTGCCCAGATTACGCGGCGGATGTACCGATTCATATATGGCAAAAACTAAATGGTGCACCGTACGCATATGAACTCCATGCAAAGCCGTTTATCGATCAGCATATCATGGACCCAGGTCCTTGCCAGATTGATCTAACCTTGCATATGTTTGATCACCCAAGAAGAATCTTTCAGTCCATTCACAAATTTTATAAATCGCATGAAAGAGAATTGTAATGAATAGGATGATAACAGCCCTTCATAGAAAGGGCTCTTCTTTTTATTCGATTTGCTAAAAAAGGGGACATGGACATGGAGACAGGACTGATCATAGGTGCAGATGAATTTTTTGGCCTGACACTTTGTGAATATATGATGAAAGAGGGCATTCAAGTGGATATCTCATGTCCTCACGCTCAAACGGGACAAAACAAGATCCTAATAGAAGAGCGGATGATGTGGCTCGGCAGAAATGATCTCATTCGTGTCATTGACATTGAGGATGGAAAAGAATCGTATGATCTCATTTTTATTCAAACAGAAGAACCAAATAAAAGGCAAGTAGACATAAAAGCAAGGAAAGGCAAGTACCGTATAGTTCTTGACGGTGCAGAAGACGATACATTAGAACACAACGAGCCAGTGATTGTCCTGCCGCGTATGTTTGGTCCGTGGACATTAAACCAAGAGAGAAGAACTTATCAAGAACACTCCTTTTATGTAGAAGATGTCGCAGAAGCGCTTGTGAAGTGGACAATACACGCCGATCAAAGACAGGAAGAGACGCATCACCTTATGGTCGATAGACAAACAGATGAAAAACAAGCAGAAAAAAAGATCGCAGAATGGGAAAGACATTATTCAACATTTTTCGACAAAAATCAAGAATGATCTTCCATCTTCTCTTTTTTCAGTATAAAATAAACCTATATTTAACATACAGGTTCTTTCTTGTATGGTGCAAAGGGAGTTGAACATGGCATGAAGTACCAACGGCTTGTCATGATCTTTTCGTTCCTTCTACTATTATCCGCCTGCTCGCAGGCACCTTTAAAAGGACATATTGAGAAGGTGGGTTTACTCGTCCCCGATACGATTAATGATCAAGTTTGGGGAACGAAAGGTTATAAAGGCTTATTAAGTATCCAATCAACATTTGGTGTAGATGTTTATTATAAGGAAGGAATGATTGAAAAGGAAAAAATCGTCGATGCCATTGAAGAATTTCATAAAAAAGGAGTCAATTTAATGATTGGCCATGGCAGTGAATATAGCGACATTTTTAACTTAATCAGTGAAGACTATCCGAAAACACAATTTATTACGGTCAATGGAGGCAAGCCTCAGTCTGACAACGTCACAAATGTGACCTTTAAAGGGGAAGCCATGGGCTTTTTTGGGGGAATGACATCGGCGCATATGTCGAAAACAAAAAAGATTGGAATTCTTGCTACATATAATTGGCAAAGTGAAGTAGACGGCTTTATCAGAGGGGCAAAACATCAAGATCCGCATGTGCAAGTGCTAGCTGAATTTGTCGAGAACTGGGATGATGCTGAAAGAGCAGTTGACCTATATCATAAATTGAAAAAACAAGGCGCAGATGTTGTGTATCCAGCAGGTGATGGTTATAATATCCCTGTTATCGAACAAATTAAAGCGGACAATTTATCAGCTATTGGGTATGTCACCGATCAATCCAATCTCGGAAGCCATACGGTCTTAACAAGTACAGTACAGCATGTCGATAAAGCGTATAATATCATTGCGAAGAAATTTAATGAAGGCACGCTCGATGAAAAAAGAGAGTACTCCTTTGATTTTAAAGAAGGAGTGATCGAAATGGGGAAATTCAGTACAACCATTGATCAGTCCTTTGTGAAAAATATTGAGAATGATATTAAGAATTACAAAAAAACGGGCAAACTGCCAAATGAAAAGTGAGGAAGTTGAACATGCAACATGAAAAATCAATGGAGTTTTTACAAATTGCGATGAAATATTTCCCCCAAGCAAAAGAAGAATTAGAGAAAGCAGGAATTCAGCTCGACCCAGAAGCTCTTCAGCCGCTTCTATCCTTGTTTACATCTGTCATGCAAGAGGCATACGATCTTGGAAAAGCAGATGCAGAAAAAGCCACGAAATAGTGGCTTTTTTTTATAATAACTTTTTCTTAAAGGCACTGATCATAGGTGCAACATCTTTCAAAACAGGCTTCAATTCGTCTAATGAATTCATAATGTTTCCAATTTGATTCATGACATGCATATAGTCGATGGAGTCATCAGTTGAGGGTGTTTCTGTAAGTTCCTCCTTTGTTTCTGTCACCTTCTCTGCTGGCTGTCCAAACATCATTGTCGAGAAAATATCCTTTTGTGCCATATCACATATTCCTTTCTACTATTGGTATATCATTAATCTATGAAAAAAGTGAGAGGAAAGGTTAGACGTTTGTATTGCCAAAGAGAAAAAAATAAGGTAAAATTAGTACCAGATACTAATATAAGATCACAATATCACATGCTCGTATGAGTAAAAGGAGTCTTATTCAATGAATGCTGGAATTATTGGCCTTGGCCGCTATATACCTGAAAAAGTATTAACAAATCTTGATTTAGAAAAAATGGTTGAAACTTCTGACGAGTGGATTCGTACTAGAACAGGTATAGAAGAAAGAAGAATTGCATCTGATGATGTCAATACATCTCATATGGCGCTTGCTGCTGCAAAAAAAGCACTAGCAGCTGCAGATGTAGCTGCAGAAGATATTGATATGATTCTTGTGGCAACAGTCACGCCAGATCAAGCATTTCCGACAGTGGCTTGTATGATTCAAGAACAGCTCGGTGCACATAAAGCATGTGCGATGGATATTAGCGCTGCTTGTGCTGGATTTATGTATGGGCTTGTTACTGGAAAACAATTTATCGAATCAGGTACGTTCAAGCACGTGCTTGTCGTTGGCGTTGAAAAACTTTCTCGTATTACCGACTGGGATGACCGCAATACTGCTGTTCTGTTTGGAGATGGAGCAGGTGCTGCTGTGTTAGGAGAGGTCAGCGAAGGGAAAGGAATTCTCTCATTTGAGCTTGGAGCCGACGGAAGAGGCGGTAAGCACTTGTACTTAGATGAAAAAGATCATACAATCATGAATGGACGAGAAGTATTTAAATTTGCTGTAAGACAAATGGGCGAGTCAAGCGTAAACGTCATTGAAAAAGCTGGACTATCAAAAGAAGACGTTGACTTCTTGATCCCGCACCAGGCAAATATTCGCATTATGGAAGCAGCACGTGAACGTTTAGAGCTACCAGTTGAAAAAATGTCGAAGACTGTCCATAAATATGGAAACACATCTGCAGCATCCATCCCCATTTCACTATGTGAAGAAATCGAAGCCGGTAAAATTCATGACGGTGATGTCATAGTGATGGTTGGTTTTGGTGGCGGATTAACGTGGGGCGCAATCGCTATGCGATGGGGCCGATAAAAGAGAGAGGTGCACAAATTAATGGATAAAAAACGAGTAGTTGTTACAGGATTAGGTGCTTTGACACCTCTTGGCAACGATGTAGAGACAACATGGAAAAATGCTTTAGCAGGTGTATCAGGTGTTGGACCGATCACACGTGTCGACTCAAGTGAATATACAGCAAAAGTAGCGGCAGAACTAAAGGATTTCAACATTGAAGATTACATGGAGAAAAAAGAAGCGAGAAAAATGGCACGCTTCACACAATATGCAGTCGTTGCTGCTCAAAAGGCTTTAGAAGATTCACGTCTTGAAATTACAGATGAAATCGCACCGCGTGTTGGTGTATGGGTTGGTTCTGGTATCGGCGGTCTTGAGACATTCGAAGAGCAGTTTGAAGTGTATTCAAAAAAAGGCGCAAGACGCGTTAGCCCATTCTTTGTCCCAATGATGATTCCAGATATGGCAACAGGCCAAATATCGATTGCACTTGGCGCAAAAGGGGTCAACTCTTGTACAGTGACAGCATGTGCAACAGGTACAAACTCAATTGGTGATGCATTTAAAGTCATTCAGCGCGGAGATGCGGATGCGATGATCACAGGTGGAACAGAAGCGCCATTAACGAAAATGTCATTTGCAGGCTTCTGTGCAAACAAAGCCCTTTCGACAAATCCTGATCCAAATACGGCAAGCCGTCCATTTGATAAAAATCGTGACGGGTTTGTCATGGGTGAAGGAGCAGGGATTATCGTTCTCGAAGAACTAGAGCATGCGTTAAAACGTGGAGCAACCATCTATGCAGAAATCGTTGGCTACGGTTCAACAGGCGATGCATACCACATTACAGCACCAGCTCCAAACGGAGAAGGCGGTGTCCGTGCGATGAAAGAAGCGATTCGAGATGCTGGTATGTCTGTAGAAGAAATTGATTATATCAATGCGCACGGAACGAGCACACCTTACAATGATAAATTTGAAACAATGGCGATTAAAGAAGTGTTTGGTGAGTATGCAAATCAGCTCGCTATCAGTTCAACGAAATCAATGACAGGTCACTTACTTGGCGCAGCAGGCGGAGTAGAAGCGATTTTCTCTGTTCTAGCGATTCAGAACAGTGTCATTCCGCCAACAATTAACCTTGAAACACCTGATGAAGAGTGTGACCTCGATTATGTGGCAAATGAAGCACGTTCAAAAGAAGTACAAGTTGCTTTGAGTAACTCACTTGGTTTTGGCGGTCATAATGCGACAATTATTTTCAAAAAATACGAAGCGTAATATGTATCAGAAGGCGGCGATCGATAAACAGATCGCCGCCTTTTTGCATAGGATGGAAAAGGAGGTGTTATCGGTATGGGTCTCATCAATACGCAATATCTCATCCATCAATCATCATCATTTCAGGAACTAGCGGCACGCTTTGTCCCTTATTTTAAAGGAGCAGTAGAAAAAGAATGGTCGTCTATTCTCTCCCATTTGCAGCATCACGGAATGGTGAGAACGTGGAATGCTTGTCAGCAAATGATCGACGAGCTCAAGGAAAAAGAATATTTTCAACTTGTGATGAATGAATACAATAAGTTGCAAAAAGAATGGGAAGGTCCAGACGTCCCTATTTTTATTTTGCCTGTCAATGAGGGAAGTAAAGAAATAAGAGAGCAGTTTTTTTACCAATCTGGCATGGCATTTAACGACAAAATTTTTCTTTTTCTCTCTGCGGATACCCCGAAAGAGCGTGTTGGGACATTACTGACACATGAATACCACCATGTATGTCGTTTACATGTTCTCACGAAAGAAGAAAAAAATTTTACATTCCTTGATACAATCATGATGGAAGGGTTGGCTGAATATGCTGTGTATCATAGATATGGAGAAAGTTATACAGCGAAATGGACAACATTATATCATGACGCCCAGCTCGAACAGATGTACAAAAAATGGGTATCTAGTCATCTTCAAAAGAAAGTCCAAGACGACGAAAGGCTGATACAGAATCTCTTATACGGCAAAGGGAACTATCCCAAAATGCTTGGTTATGCCACTGGGTTTTATATGGTAAAACGATATTTCGATGAGCATCAAGCTAGTGAGAAATCGATGATTGCAGAGCCTGCTGAATCTTTTTTACAAGTAATGAAATAAAAAAATACAAGAATTCACATAAAAAGAGACATATTACAAATTTACTAAATACTTCTTGATTTCGTCATGATGATGTAATAATATACAAATATAAATTTTGATAATTCTTTTTATTCAAAAAAGATGGAATCCTTTAGTCTGATTCTTTTTATCTATCAGAAAGGAGTGAATGAATGAGCACACTACTTGAGGTGCAAAACTTAAAAACATATTTCTTTCGTAAAAAAGAAGCGATCCCTGCTGTAGATGGTGTCGATTTCACCATCAATAAAGGGGAAACGGTTGCACTCGTTGGTGAGTCTGGATCTGGTAAAAGCATCACGTCTTTATCCATCATGGGATTAATCGAAGGGTCTGGTGGAAAATTGATGGATGGCTCCATCAAGCTTGAAGGGCAAGACCTCGTTACATATAGTGAAAAGGAATTATGCCGCATTCGCGGTAATGAAGTATCCATGATCTTTCAAGAACCCATGACCTCACTCAACCCTGTCTTAACCATCGGGGAACAAATAACAGAAATCCTCATCTATCACAAAAAAATGTCAAAAAAAGAAGCCAGTAAAAAAGCCATTGCTCTGCTAAAGCTTGTTGGATTTTCTCGTCCAGAGCAAATGATGAAAGATTATCCGCACCGTTTATCAGGTGGTATGCGCCAGCGAGTGATGATTGCCATTGCGCTAAGCTGTGATCCGAAGCTTCTCATTGCAGATGAACCAACGACTGCTCTAGATGTAACCATTCAAGCACAGGTGCTCGCCTTAATGAAAGATTTATGTCAAGAGTTTGGTACATCCATCCTTCTCATTACACACGATCTAGGTGTTATGTCCGAAGTGGCGGATCGAGTCATTGTGATGTACTGCGGACAGGTTGTTGAAAATGGAACGGTCGAGGAATTATTTGAGCAACCGCTTCATCCATACACAGAGGGACTGCTTGATTCGATTCCGGTCATAGATGGGGCCATTCAGCCACTTACGGCGATCAAAGGAAATGTCCCTGCGCCAGATCAGCTTCCATCCGGCTGCCGCTTTGCCCCTAGATGTCCAAAAGCCATGGATCGTTGTATAGGAGAATTGCCCAAGCTGAGAACATTAGAAAACGGCAGAAGCGTCAGGTGTTTCTTATTTGAGGAGGAGGCAAGTCAAACATGACAATGGCTGAAAGACAACCACAATTAACAGACCTGCCTGAAAAAGACATCATACTTGAATTGAGAAACATTCAAAAACACTTTCCGATCAAGGCAGGAATTTTGCAGCAGAAGGTAGGTGCTGTTAAAGCTGTTGACGGCATAGATCTCAAAATCTATCAAGGTGAAACGTTAGGGATTGTTGGTGAATCAGGCTGCGGGAAATCCACATTAGGACGGACGATGATTCGACTATATCAACCAACAGACGGACAAATCCTATTTAAAGGGCAAGATATCTCTCATGTATCTGAATCAAAACTAAGACAATCTACGAGAAAAAACATCCAAATGGTTTTTCAAGATCCCTTTGCATCACTCAACCCTAGAAAAACACTTCGAAGCATCATCAAAGAACCCTATAAAACGCATCACTTACATTCTTTAAAAGAAAGAAATGAAAAAGTAGAACAATTACTGTCCAAAGTTGGTCTTCATCCAAGCTTCGCCAACCGGTATCCACATGAATTTTCAGGTGGTCAAAGGCAGAGAATTGGCATCGCTCGTGCACTTGCCATGAATCCTGAAATGATCATTGCAGATGAGCCTGTGTCGGCACTTGATGTATCCATTCAAGCCCAGGTGATTAACCTCATGGAGGAGCTTCAGGAGGAATTCGACCTGACTTACCTCTTTATCTCTCACGACCTAAGCGTGGTCCGCCATATTAGTGATAGAGTGGGCGTCATGTACCTTGGCAAAATGATGGAGCTTGCGGATAAACACAGCTTGTATGATGATCCGCTGCATCCGTATACACAAGCGCTTCTTTCTTCAGTTCCGATCACCCGCAAAAAAGGGCAAGTGAAAAGAGAACGCATCATTTTGCAAGGTGATTTACCCAGTCCTGCGAATCCGCCAAAAGGCTGTGTGTTTCACACAAGATGCCCCCAGGCGAAACAGATTTGCAAAGAAAAAGTACCAGAATTTCAGGAATTGAGAACAAATCACTTTGTTGCCTGCCACCTCTACGACGCTTAATCACCCTGTGCGTTTGCATCATTGAGAGGGGGGATGAAACGGCTCCAATAAAACTTTCTAAAAATAGATAGGGGGAAAAAAGATGACATTCCGAAATAAAAAGGCAATACTGGTCAGTTTACTGCTGACCTTTACACTGATACTTGCCGCTTGCTCTGGTGGGAATAAAACATCTGGAGACAGTGAAAAGAAATCGACAGGTAAACCAGTACAAGGCGGAGATCTTGTGATCGGGTCGATAGCAGAGCCTACGCTATTTAACTCGCTTTATTCCACTGATGTAGCAAGCTCTGATATTGAGGAAAGAATCTACAGCTTCTTACTTCAAACAGACGGAAAACTGAACCCGCAGCTATCGCTAGCAGAAGATATTAAAGAATCTGATGACGGCAAGCAGTTTGATGTGACCATTAGAAAAGGTGTGAAGTTTCATGATGGAGAAGAACTGACTGCTGATGATGTTGTGTTTACATACAGCATTCCGATCAATAAGGACTACAACGGAGAGCGTGGATCAGGCTTTGAAGTTTTAGAATCTGTCAAAAAGACAGGGGATTACTCTATCGAATTCAAGCTCAATAAAAAAGATCCGTATTTTTATAATGTCACACTAGGAAGCTATGGCATTTTACCTAAGCATATTTTAGGTGATGTGCCTGTGAAGGATCTTGGTGAAAATGAATTTAACCGCAAGAAGCCAATCGGCTCTGGACCATTTAAATTCGCAGAATGGAAAGAAGGGGACTACGTCAAACTAGAAGCTTTTGATGATTATTGGGATGGACGCCCATACCTTGATACCGTCACAATTAAAACCATTCCTGATCAAAATGCGGCCATCGCACAGTTATCAGCAGGAGATATTGATTTCTTTGCTGTACCAGGAGCCGAGCTACAAACAGCTGAAAAAATCAACAACATCAAAATTGAGTCTGATCTAGGATTGAATTATTCATATATTGGATGGAACCAGAAAAATGAGCTCTTCAAGAGTAAAAAAGTCCGTCAAGCCCTGACGCATGCCATTGATCGTCAAACGATTGTCGACACCGTGTTAGATGGAGATGGAAAAGTAGCCAACATTCCAGAAAGTCCACTATCATGGAACTATCCAAAAAATGAAAGTGTTCCAGTGTTTGAATTTGATCAAGAAAAAGCGAAGAAGATGTTGAAAGAAGAGGGCTGGAAAGATACAGATGGTGACGGCTATCTTGATAAAGATGGCAAAAAGTTTTCCTTTGAGCTGAAGACGAATCAAGGAAACAAAGTACGTGAAGATATCGCTGTCGTTGTCCAGCAACAGCTCAAAGAAATTGGTGTTGAAGCAAAACCGCAAATTGTAGAATTCAGTGCATTAATTGAGCAGACAACACCGCCAAAATGGGATTACGATGCTTTGTTACTCGGTTGGAGCCTAGCGACATTCCCTGATCAATACAGCATCTTCCACTCAAGTCAGTCTGAAAAAGGCTTGAATAACATTTGGTATCAAAATAAAGAAGTGGATCAGCTACTCGTTGAAGCGAAAACCTTAAGTGATCGAAAGGATTATTCAAAGACATATGAGAAAATTTATGAGCTGATCGCAGAGGACCAGCCGTATACGTTCCTTTATTATGCGAACTCACATCGTGCGATGCCATCTCACCTCCAAGGCTACTCATACCACCCGAAAGATGAGTATTACAAAATCGAAAAATGGTGGATTGAACAGTAGGTTGTTGTGAAGAGGGGGAGTTTTCTCCCCTTTTTTCATCACAGTATGGCCATCCGATGAAAAAGGAGTTGTGGATATGGTTACATATATCATTAGAAGGACATTGCTTTCTATTCCCATTTTATTCGGGATTACGATTTTGTCCTTTTCCATTATGAAAGCAGCACCAGGTGACCCAATGTCACTCATGATGGATCCCACCATTAGCGCCGCAGATCGGGAAGCTTTTATTGATAAGTACGGCTTGAATGATCCTGAACATGTGCAATATTTGAAGTGGCTTGGCAATATGCTTCAAGGTGACTTTGGCACGTCCATTGTAAAAAAAGGAACACCCGTGGCTGATTTAATCTTTGCCCGGTTGCCAAATACCCTCATCCTCATGATTTTTTCTACACTCGTTGCCCTAGTCATTGCCATCCCATTTGGTGTGATTTCAGCAAAACGTCCCTATACAAAACTTGACTATGGCATTACAGTTACATCATTTATCGGACTGGCTATCCCGAACTTTTGGTTTGGTCTAATCCTCATTATGATCTTATCTGTGAATCTAGGGTGGTTCCCGACTGGTGGTGTCTCTACCTTAAATGCAGAATTTAATTTGTTTGATCGGCTCCATCACATTATTTTACCAGCCTTTGTTTTAGCAACGGCTGATATGGCAGGGCTTACGCGTTATACAAGATCAAGTATGCTTGATGTGATGAGGCAGGACTACATTCGCACGGCACGAGCGAAAGGTTTTAGAGAAAACAAAGTCATCTTCAAGCATGGTTTAAGAAATGGTTTGATGCCTGTCATTACGATCTTTGGACTCATGATTCCATCCTTTATTGGCGGCGCGGTTGTAGTGGAACAAATCTTCACATGGCCAGGTCTTGGGAAGCTGTTTATCGACTCTGCCTTTTCAAGAGATTATCCTGTCATCATGGCGATGACCGTTATTTCAGCGGTGCTTGTGGTTGTCGGAAACTTAATAGCGGATATTTTATATGCCATTGTTGATCCGCGTATTGAGTATTAGAAGGGAGCTGGAACACAATTGGCACAACCTAATATGGGAACTCCACCTGTTGATCTCAAATTAAAGGAAGGCCTTCCGCCAAAACCTGAGACGATGCTACGTCTATTTTGTGAGAAATTCTTTAAAAACAAATTGGCGGTTGCCGGCTCCATCATATTGTTGATGATCATTTTTTCTGCCATTTTCGCTCCGGTGATTGCGCCTTACGCACCAGAGCAGCAAGATTTATTAAAACGGCTCCAGCCACCAAGTGCAGAGCATTTTATGGGAACTGACAAGTTTGGCCGTGATATTTTTTCAAGGGTGCTGTATGGCGCGCGTGTCTCTTTGTTAGTGGGATTTGTTTCAGTGGTCGGAGCCATTACCATTGGGACCGTCGTTGGGGCAGTCGCAGGCTACTTTAAAGGATTTGTTGATTCCATTTTAATGAGATTTGTAGATGTCGTGCTGTCTATACCAGACATCTTCTTATTGATTACGCTTGTGACGATTTTTAAACCAGGCATTGATAAATTGATTTTCATCTTTGCCCTAACTGGCTGGACTACAACTGCTAGGCTGATTCGTAGTGAATTTTTATCTCTACGCACAAGAGAATTTGTCCTAGCGGCAAGAACCATTGGAACGAAAAATCATGTCATTATCTTTTCGCATATTTTACCGAACTGTATTGGTCCGATTATCGTGTCAGCCACTTTAAAAGTGGGGTCCGTTATTTTAGCAGAATCCACTTTAAGCTACTTAGGGTTCGGGATTCAGCCACCGACAGCGAGTTGGGGGAACATGCTTCAAGATGCACAGAATTTCTCGATTATGGTGCAGGCGTGGTGGTATCCGCTTTTCCCAGGATTATTCATCTTGTTGACCGTGCTATGCTTCAATTTCCTGGGCGATGGACTAAGAGATGCCCTTGACCCTAAAAAACTAAAGTAATTCATCAATCGATCAAACTTGAAGATTTGATAAAGTTGGAATAATTTCTCTATCCCTTGCCCATACTGTGGACAACAGTTTTTAAAAAGTGAGGGATTGGTTATGTTATTTCTTCATGACGTATGGGTCAATTGGTTTGAAGGGGAAGAGAATGGCTATAATGTGTGTCATTTTCATGAGTGGCGTAAGGAGGACAGCGTAGAATTGTTAGATCAAGTGCCCTTACTTAAGGTGCAGAGTCCTTTGTTTGATTACATAGAAAATGATCTGTCAGAGCTGCCAAAACCGCTACTAGAGTCTGTATTTGAGAAATCATATATTCGGAAAAATCATGAACGTCGAAAATTAGAATATTGCTTTGTTGTGACAGATGGTATTCGGATCATAGCTGTAGATACAATTGGCTATTCCATACCTGTGAGAAAGAGCCGTCTGATCCCGAGGCAGGAGCAATTGGTGTATGAAATGGTGAAAGACGTGCAGGCAGAGGAATACGAATTTACAACAGACTCACTTGAATCCGCAAAGGAGTATCATATCTTGTCATTGCCACCACAGCACATCAGTGGATTAACGAGAAAAGAAAGACAACTGAAGCAGCTCATGTTTATGGCACTCGATCAATTAAAAGGACTGCAAAACAAAGCGGAAATTGCGTATTGGTATACAGAATGGAATCCACGCATGTACAACCAAATCAAACGAAAGTCATTCGAGGAAATTTGGAATATGCTATACAATGAAACAATCGATGGATGGTCTGAAAACCATTTAGCATTCTGTGAAAAAATGATTAAAGGACAGCCATTCTTTGAAAAGCTTTGGGAAATGGAAAACGAATCAAAAGTGAATTAGAAAAGCTTGCAGCACTGATGCTGCAAGCTTTTTATTTGCGTTTTCTGCCAAGTCCCATGGCATTCTCCATTTTTTTGAGCATTTTGTTGGCAGCGCGGTTTGCTTTTTCTGCGCCTTCGTCCAAAATACGGTCAAGTTCATCTGACTCAATGAGTTCATAGTAGCGATCTTGTATAGGTTTTAATGCATCAATCACAACGTTCGCAAGATCTCCTTTGAATTCACCATATCCTTTGCCTTCATATTTCTGTTCAAGTTCAGCAATAGACATGTTTCCTAATACAGAATAAATTGTCAGGAGATTGGCGATACCAGGCTTGTTTTCTTTGTCGTACTTTACGATGCCTTCTGAATCTGTCACAGCACTTTTAATTTTCTTTTCAAGCTGTTTAGGCTCATCTAATAAGGTAATAAAAGATTTTTGGTTCGGATCGGACTTACTCATTTTTTTCGTTGGATCTGTTAAAGACATAATCCGAGCGCCTTCTTTTGGAATTTTCACTTCTGGCACTGTAAAGATATCGTTATACTTTCGGTTGAACCGCTCAGCAAGTGTTCTTGTCAATTCAAGATGCTGCTTCTGGTCTTCCCCGACAGGCACTAAATCGGTGCCGTATAATAGGATATCTCCAGCCATTAATGGCGGATAAGTTAATAAGCCTGAAACGACAGCTTCTTTCCCAGCAGACTTGTCCTTAAATTGAGTCATTCTTTCCAATTCCCCAATGTAAGCGACACATTGCAGCATCCATCCTGCCTGGGCGTGAGCAGGTACCTCTGATTGGATAAACAATGTCGCCTTCTCTGGATCAAGTCCTACTGCTAGATAAAGAGCCGCCAAGCTCCTAATATTTTGACGAAGAGCTAGACGCTCTTGACTCACCGTAATCGCATGCTGATCCACTACACAAAAATATCCATGATAGTCATGTTGCAAATCAACAAATTGCTTCATTGCGCCGATATAATTCCCTAAAGTAACAGAACCACTAGGCTGAATGCCTGAAAAAATTGTCTTCTTTGTCATACCAAAACCTCTTTTCTTCAATATAAAAAGGCCCACCCGTCACTTTTCAACAGAAAAGGGACGAATGAACCGTGGTACCACCCTTGTTATTTCAATAAGAAATCACTCAAGACGTTGATAACGGAGACTGCTCCGTCTAAGCCTACTACCTTTTTGTGAAGTGTTCGGTTAGCTGCTCCAAAGCCCATTCCATACATCCCCATTATCTGCTCACACCAGCCGCAGACTCTCTGAAAAGGGTGAATATATGTACTCTTCTTCTTCATCGCAATCATTTGATTTAACTCATTATAAATAAGTGAAAATGAAAAGTCAAAAACTACATATAATAAATAAACAGTAAAATAAACATCTCAATGAGTAAGCCTAAACCTGTTAGTTTTAAAGTTGAAAATTTGTTTTGAAAAGATGATGACAAATGATTGTTTAAAACTTCATCATCAAGATTCCTCTGCTTATTTAAAGTTTGGAACACTTTTTGAAAGCTATAAGCTATCCGATCAAAAAACCCACTTCTTATAGTGATTAACGCTAACCAAACGAGCAAAATGACCGCAGCTATATAAAAAGTGATGTTAATCATGCTTAATAAAGATATGTGTCCATAAAAGATGAACGATAAAATGAAAACAAGACAATTAGAACTAAGGAAAAGAATAAAAAACTTGATCATAATCACTCCTACGCATTAAAACTTTACTGTACTAAAATAGCAATAAATACCTTGAACTCGAGAATTTCACTATATAAGAAAAGCGAAACAGGTGATGAATTCATCATTCTTACTAGATGACCCAATAACAGTTTACAATTAATCACGAAGATTGCCAATTGTATAGCCACGATCTACTTTTGGTTAGGTATTTGAGATTACAAAATCAAAGATATTAAATCGCTTTATTTCAATTTTTATCTAAAATACACTGAAAACAGTTGAAGTGTGAAAATTTTCTTAAAAAAAATGAATGCACAATTACTTATTTGCTAGTATAATAGTTCCTGTAGTTCATTTATGAAGGGGAGGTTAACAACTAGATGAAAAAGTCTAAATTTTCACTGCTTTTAGTTTTCTTAATTGTGCTGACTGTTTTTGTATCTGCGTGTTCAGGTAATCAAAATAATGATAAAGGCACTGCATCTAAAAATGCAAAACAAGAGGCGACAATTTTAGAATCACAAGAAATGCCTGCAATGGATACAATCCAAGCGAGTGATACAATTAGTTTTACAACTATGAATAACGTTTTTGAAGGTTTGTATCGTTTTAACGATAAAGAAGAATTAGTAGCTGGTATGGCTGATGGGGATCCAGTTGCTAACAAAGACAAAACAGTCTATAACATTAAATTGAAAGATGCAAAATGGTCTAATGGGGATCCAGTTAAAGCACAAGATTTCGTTTATGCTTGGCAACGTGCTTTAGATCCAGATCAAAAGTCTGAGTATGGTCCTTATATGATGGTTGGTAAGATTAAAAATGCCGATAAGGTTTATAATAAAGAAGCAAAACCTGAAGAACTTGGGATTAAAGCTGTTAGTGATAAAGAATTGGAAATTACACTTGAAAAACCACTTCCATATTTCCAATCGCTTCTTTCATTCCCGACTTTCTATCCAGTAAATGAAAAGTTTGTAAAAGAACAAGGTAAAAAATATGCAAAAACTGCAAAGAACCTTGTATACAACGGTCCATTTGAACTTTCTGATTGGGATGGCCCGCAAGCAACAACGTGGGAATACAAAAAGAATGAAAAATATTGGGATAAACAGAACGTTGCGATGGAGAAACTGACGTTTAAAGTATCAAAAGATCCACAAGCAGCTGCTAACGCATTTGAAGCTGGAGAAGCGGATGTTACACCGAAACTATCGACTCCTGCCATCATCTCTCAATATGAAGGTGATAAGCGGTTGAAAAGAGTCCTAGAGCCAACTGTATTCTGGTTAAAAATGAATCAGGGAAATACTTCTTTAAAGAATGAAAACATTCGTCGTGCAATTGCAACAGCGATTGATAAAGAGGCCTTCGTAAAAGATGTATTGCAAAATGGTTCAATTGCTGCTTACTATCAAATTCCAAAAGATTTTGTGCAAGATGAAAACGGAAAAGATTTCCGTGAAGGTATGCCTAAGTATTTAGAAACAAACAAAAAAGAAGCGAAAAAACTTTTTGAAAAAGGCTTAAAAGAATTAGGCACTTCTAAAATCACGCTTAACTATTTAGGGGACGATTCTGAAACAGCTAAAACAATTGGTTCTTTCATAAAAGATCAACTTGAGAAAACATTGCCAGGTTTAGAAATCAATATGCAAAGTGTTCCTTTCGCTACTCGTATTGATCGAGATAAGAAAGAAGATTACGACCTGCAAATGGCTGGTTGGGGTCCAGATTACCTAGATCCAATCACATTCTCTGACTTGTTTATTACGGACGGTGGAAACAACAAGATGGGTTACTCTAGCAAGAAGTATGATCAGTTGTTAAAAGATGCATCTGGTAAGTTAGCAGCTCAGCCTGAAGAGCGTTGGAAAACGTTACAAGAAGTTGAGAAAGTATTACTTGAAGAAGATGCAGGACTTTCACCAATTTATCAAAGATCGGCTAACTATCTAATTAACGATAGCCTAAAAGGGTTTGTCATCCATAAAGTTGGACCAGAATTCAGCTACAAATGGTTGAAAATTGAAGGATAAGTAACAATTTTATAGAAAAGAGAGTGTATTCTCTGAATATACTCTCTTTTTCACTGAAAGAAATGTGTCGGAAAATACAGAAAAAACAGTTTTAACAGGAGGTGCAAGTATGCTGAAATACTTAATTAGACGGGTTGGCTATATGGTCGTCACCCTCTTTATCATTGTTTCAATTACATTTTTCTTAATGAAACTAATTCCGGGTTCTCCTTTTGTTAATGCACAAAAGTTGTCAGAAGCGCAACAAGCTGTACTTAATGCGAAATATGGGCTCGATCAGCCGATACCAGTTCAATACTTTCAGTACGTGATGAATACATTTACCGGGGATTTAGGCGTTTCATTCCAATTCAACAATACCTCCGTAACAGAACTTCTATCATATCGAGTAGGACCATCTGCTGTCCTGGGCATTCAAGCGATTATTTTAGGAACGATTGTTGGTATTTTCTTGGGAGTGATTGGCGCATTAAGGCAGAACACATGGGTGGACTATTCAGCTACTTTCTTAGCAGTCATCGGGAAGTCTATTCCGAGCTTTGTATTCGCTGGATTGCTTCAGTACTACATTGCAGTGAAACTCGGGCTACTACCAACCCAATTTTGGAATGGATTTGAATATTCAATTTTACCTACAATTGCTTTAGCCATGTTCCCAATATCCATTTGTGCTCGTTTTATGAGAACAGAAATGGTCGAAGTGCTAGAGACAGATTATATTTTGCTTGCTAAAGCAAAAGGTGCAGGTTATTTTGAAATTGCATTTAAACATGCGATGAGAAATGCATTGATCCCTGTTGTCACAGTACTTGGCCCATTAACTGTTAGTTTAATGACGGGCTCCCTAGTGATTGAAAAGATCTTTTCAATACCTGGAATTGGAGAGCAGTTTGTAAAAGCCATTACAGTAAATGACTATCCAGTTATTATGGGTACAACGATCTTATTTGCAGTTCTATTTGTTTTTGTTGTATTCGTTGTGGATATTCTCTATGGAATTATCGATCCAAGAATTCGTGTAGCGGGGGGGAATAAATAATGAAGCAACACGATGAAAATATTGATAAAAGTTTATTTGAGCCCGCTGGTGTTGATTCAATTTCTGCTGAAAAAATTGAAAAACCGAGCTTAAATTATTGGCAAGATGCATGGCTTAGAATTAAAAAGAATAAAGCGGCAATTGTCAGTATGGTCGTTTTGGTTTTAATTATTTTAATGGCTCTAGTAGGACCATTAATTAGTGGAAAAGATTTTAGTACTCAAACAACATCCGAAGCAAATTTGCCTCCTAGAATTCAAGGAATAGAGCATATTGGATTTTTACCATTTACTGGTGAAAGAACGTTGAAAAATGGTGATGTTGTTAATCCATATGAACAAAAAGGAATTGAACAATACTACTGGTTCGGTACTGATAACCTTGGGCGTGACCTATTTACTCGTGTTTGGAAAGGCACCCAAATCTCTCTGCTTATTGCTGTTGTTGCAGCTGTAATTGATTTAATTATAGGTGTTGCTTATGGTGCTATCTCTGGTTATTTCGGTGGGAAAATTGATAATATCATGCAACGTATTCTAGAGATCTTAATGGGAATTCCAAACTTAATCGTTGTCATATTAATGATTCTCATTTTAAAGCCAGGGATTATTCCAATTATTATTGCCCTAAGTATTACCGGTTGGATCAGTATGGCGAGGGTTGTACGTGCTCAAGTCATGAAGCTGAAAGAACAGGAATATGTATTAGCTGCTAGAACATTGGGTTTGAACAACTTTAAAATTATTTTTAAGCATATGTTGCCTAACTTAACAGGTGTAATGATTATCAATACAATGTTCACCATTCCTAGTGCCATCTTTTTCGAAGCATTCTTGAGTTTTATTGGACTAGGTCTTCAAGAACCTCAAGCTTCACTAGGAACCTTAATTGATGATGGATTTAAATCTATGATCGCTTTCCCATATCAGATGGTTTATCCAGCGATAATCATTAGTGTTATCATGATCGTCTTTAACCTTGTTGCTGACGGTGTTAGAGATGCACTTGATCCGAAAATGAAAGATTAGTATGGGGTGGTGAGAATGATGAATAAACAAGAAACCATTTTAAAAGTAAATGATTTGAATATATCATTTCACACGTTTGCTGGTGAAGTGAAGGCGATACGTGGTGTGAATTTTGAATTAAAAAAAGGTGAAACACTAGCTATAGTTGGAGAGTCAGGATCAGGTAAATCGGTTACATCAAAGTCAATCATGGGTCTTCTTCCTAAATCTAATTCAGAGGTAAAAAAGGGAGAAATCTTGTTTCAAGATAAAGACTTAACGAAACTTTCTGATAAACAGTTGCAGAAAGTACGAGGAAAAGATATAGCCATGGTCTTTCAAGATCCAATGACTTCTTTGAATCCTACGATGACGATTGGAAAGCAAATTATAGAACCGATTTTAAAACATCAAAATGTGAGCAAAGAAGATGCAAAGAAACGGGCACTTGAGCTTCTAGAACTTGTGGGAATTCCTAAACCTAAACAGAGATTCAAACAATATCCTCATCAATTTTCTGGCGGTATGAGACAAAGAGTTGTCGTTGCCATTGCACTAGCTTGTAATCCAAAAATTTTAATTGCTGATGAGCCTACTACAGCATTAGATGTAACGATTCAAGCACAGATCTTAGAGCTAATGAAAGATCTTCAAAAGAAGATTGAGACATCGATTATCTTTATAACGCATGATCTAGGTGTTGTTGCAAATGTAGCCGATCGTGTTGCGGTTATGTATGGTGGACAAATTGTAGAAATTGGTACAGTTGATGAGATATTCTATAATCCGAAACACCCTTATACTTGGGGTTTGTTAAGCTCTATGCCGAGTCTTGATTCAAATGAAGAAAAGTTATATGCAATTCCTGGGACGCCTCCAGATTTGTTAAATCCCCCAAAAGGGGATCCATTTGCTGCTAGAAATCAATATGCAATGAAAATTGATTTTGAACAGCAACCACCTTTTTATCAAGTGTCAGAAACTCACTATGCAGCCACGTGGTTATTACACCCAAATGCACCTAAAGTAGAACCTCCTGAATCAATTAAACAAAGGATGGAACATTTCAAAGTGCAAAAAGGGGGGGCTAATATTGAGTGAAAAAGATGTTATTTTACAAGTTGAAAATCTCAAGCAATATTTCAATATCGGTAAACCAAATGAAGTAAGAGCTGTTGATGATGTTAGCTTCGAGATTTATCGTGGTGAAACTTTGGGACTTGTTGGAGAGTCTGGGTGCGGAAAATCAACAACCGGAAGATCAATCATTCGATTATACAATGCAACAGATGGACAGGTGATTTTTAATGGACGGAATGTACATGATAAAAAATCAACTGCTGATCTTAAACAATTTAACCGAAAAATGCAAATGATCTTTCAAGATCCATATGCCTCTCTCAACCCAAGAATGAAAGTGATTGACATCATTGCAGAGGGCATTGACATTCATGGTCTTGCGAATTCAAAAAAGGCGCGTAAAGAGCGTGTGTATCAATTACTTGAAACAGTTGGCTTGAATAAAGAACATGCGAATCGATATCCACATGAATTTTCTGGTGGACAAAGGCAGCGTATTGGAATTGCACGTGCACTGGCAGTTGAGCCGGACTTCATCATTGCCGATGAACCAATCTCAGCACTAGATGTGTCAATTCAAGCGCAGGTTGTCAATTTAATGAAAGAACTTCAAGAAGAAAAAGGATTAACGTATTTATTCATTGCTCATGACCTTTCCATGGTGAAATACATCAGTGACCGTATTGGTGTCATGTATTTTGGGAAATTGGTTGAGCTGGCACCAGCGAATGAATTATATGAAAATCCGCTTCACCCATATACAAAATCATTACTATCTGCGATCCCGCTTCCAGATCCAGATTATGAGCGTAACCGTAAACGCATTAAGTACGATCCATCTATTCACAAAGGGACAAACACGGAGTTTCGTGAAGTGAAACCAGGTCACTTTGTCAGTTGTACAGAAGAAGAATTCAAAGAACTCAAAGCCAAACAATAAATTGACTCTAGAAGCACTGCTTGTCAGTGCTTCTTTTTGTTTTACAAATAAAATGGTGATTTCCAGTTAGGAAACGGGAAAAAGAAGTCCGGCGCACGATGTAACTCTTTTTCATCATGTTTCAAGACGCGATGACATTGATCTTGTTTGTCAGCTTTTACATACTGATGAATCGTTCGATATAAAACTTTTTTTGCTTTGTTAGAAAAAAAGTGAAACCACTGGTGATATTGTTGCGTCTTACTAGTACAGGCGTTTAAATAGCAGAACAATCGGGAATATCTAAGGAAGTGGTTCTTAACTATAGCACAAGGAGCGAATCCATGAATTGGTATGAAAAGCTCAGTGAATACTTCCCAATAGAAGAAATGAAGTCAAAAGAGCATATGGAAGCTTTGTTAAAGGAAAGAAGTGAGATTTATCATAAAGAGGAAGGGCCTCATCATGTGATGATGTATGCCGAGTTTGATTCTTTCATCTTCATTGATTATCTCTTCGTTTCCAAAGATGCAAGAGGTGAAGGCCTCGGAACAAAGCTCATTCATAAGCTGAAAGAAAAAAAGAAACCGATCTTGCTTGAGGTCGAGCCTGTAGATGAAGATGATGCCGATACTGCAAAACGCCTAAAATTTTATCAAAGAGAGCACTTCAAGCATGCTGAATCCATCGGATATAAACGCAGGTCACTTGCCACCAATGAAGTGAACCGAATGGAGATACTCTATTGGTCACCTCTAACTGATCATGAGGAAGAGATCATGGAGGCGATGAGGAAAACATACGAAAGAATTCATACGTATAAAGATGAACAATGGTATGGAGAGTCGTATGAGGATGTTGACGATGTGTTAAAGGTCATTGAAGCGAAGAAACAAAAAAATATTTTCGATCATCTCGACTAAATGAGAATGTTGAGACATCATCAACACCACAAAATGAATAAATTGTCTAGTTTTTGTCACAAAAATTGCAAGAAAACCTGTTCATACTTACTTTTTTATAGTATAATCACTATAAAGATTACTTATTTAGAACAATTTTAATTTAAGAATACAGATCAATATTCATTCTACAAATTGAGGAGTGAAGATTTATGGTAACATTATACACATCACCAAGCTGTACATCATGTAGAAAAGCAAGAGCGTGGTTAGAGGAGCACAATATTCCATATCAAGAGAGAAATATTTTTTCTGAGCCTCTTTCAATCGACGAAATCAAAGAAATTCTTCGAATGACTGAAGATGGCACTGATGAAATTATCTCAACACGTTCTAAAGTATTCCAAAAGCTAAATGTAAATGTTGAGACGATGCCGCTTCAACAATTGTATAAACTCATCAATGAGCATCCAGGTCTTTTAAGACGTCCGATTATATTGGACGAAAAACGATTACAAGTTGGGTACAATGAAGATGAAATTAGACGTTTCCTACCAAGAACGGTTCGTACTTTCCAACTAAAAGAAGCTCAGCGACTTGCTAACTAATAGAAAAACGAAAAGCTGCCGAATATTCGGCAGCTTTTATTTATTGATGTTCAGCGGTATGCTCATAAAATAAGCTAGCTAAAATAACAGTTGCGACGGTTAAGAATGGAAGCAGAAATCCAAGAGTAGCATGCTGCTCTATAAATTCATTTAATTTCACTTCTCGGACAATCATTTCCCCACCAGTAAAAGCTAAAAGAGCACTCCCACCATATAAAAGGAACGGAAATTTGCTGAATGCTGTATGAATGAGCTTACTTCCCCAAATAATAATAGGCACTGAAATCATCAAGCCGATTGCTGTCAGCACCATGTTTCCTTTCGCAGCGCCTGCAACAGCAATGACATTATCAAGTGACATAAAGAGATCGGCAATTACAATTGTTTGGATAGCACGCCAAAGGGAGCCGCTACTTTTAATCCGAATGGATTCTTTCTTTTGTTCAATTACCAGGTTGTATCCTATATAAAGGAGAAAAAGGCCGCCGATGAATTGCAAATAAGGAATGGTCAATAAATAAACAGCAGCACCTGTCATTGTAATCCGCATTAGCACTGCCAAAAGTGTGCCGATCCATATGGCTTTATTTCGTTTATCATTGGATAGGCTTCGACTGGCCATTGCGATGATCAACGCATTATCTCCGCCTAATATGAGGTCTATGCCAATAATCATGAGTAAGGATACCATCCACTCGGTTTCCATCCAGTTCACCCCATTTCACTAATATAGCTCGTACAACCAATATATGAGGATCATTCAAATATATGTTTCTGTAAGTTTTCTCTGTAAAAAATGCGTTTTTATTTCTTTTATTTATGTTTTATCATAAAATAGACAGTACAAAGTAATACCTCATTCTTTAAGCGGTTAACATGTAGACGGAACGGGTAAAGTGTAGTAAAGTACTATTAATTGGGAGCTTGTATGTCCCTTCAACATCTTATATAGAAGGGAAGGTTGGCAAAATGGAAATCGAAAGAATTAATGAACATACCGTTAAATTTTATATTTCCTACGGTGATATTGAAGATCGCGGCTTTGACCGTGAAGAGATTTGGTATAATCGTGAACGCAGTGAAGAGCTGTTCTGGGAAGTTATGGACGAAGTGCACGAAGAAGAAGAGTTTGCGGTTGAGGGACCACTTTGGATTCAGGTGCAAGCACTTGATAAAGGTCTTGAAATTGTCGTGACAAAAGCCCAACTTTCTAAAGATGGACAAAAGCTCGAATTGCCGATTCCAGAAGATAAAAAAGATCAAACAGACGAAGAAAGTCTAGATGCATTGCTCGATGATTTTCAAAAAGAAGAGCAGGATCAAGAAGAAGATAATGAGAAGGACAAAAAGCTTCAACTTCAATTCGTGTTGAAAATGGATGATTTTGAAGATTTAATTCCACTTTCTCAATTAAATATGCAGGATTTTACCACAAGTTTATATTCGTTTGAAAACCGTTATTATCTATATGTTGACTTCCACGAGGATTTGTCAGATGAGCAAGTGGAGAATAAGCTCAGCATTCTGCTTGAATACGCTCATGAATCAGTGGTCAGCATTCACAGACTGCAAGAATACGGTCAGCTGATTGTCAAAGAGAATGCCCTTGATACAATTCAACAGCACTTCTCGTAAAACAAAAGTCGATTTCTATAGAGGAATCGGCTTTTTTATCTGAATTCATTGTAGACAAAGAGATCGGCAAGGAGAAAATGAAATGAGAAATTTAGTTAAAGTGCTATTCTTTCTTATCATTACGATAGGTGCTTATTTTATTGTTCAAATTTTTGCCGGTGATCTAGCGGTAAGTGTGCTCAGTTCCATTAGTGTATTATTCACATTATCCATCATCTTCATCGGATTTGTCATTTTCTTAGAGAATCGAAATCCGTCTCAAACCATTACGTGGCTTGTCCTTCTTGGCAGCTTCCCGTTATTCGGGTTTTTGTTCTACATTTTCTTTGGACGGAATATTAAAAAGCGCCGGCTGTTTGAAAAGAAAGCTGTGCTAGACGAACAGTTGATTCAAGAAGATGAACGTATTCAAAGAGAAGCGATTGAAAAGATGACACATATGGGGGACCATCAGCAGCTCTTATTTAAGCTAGCCCATAGACTTGGACATACACCTATTACGTATCGTACATCCTCTAAAGTTCTGACCAATGGAGAGGAAACGTTCTCTCATATTTTTGAAGAGATCAAAAAAGCAACACATCACATTCACTTGGAATATTATATCCTTCGCCACGATGATCTTGGTCAGGAATTAAAAGACATTTTAATTGAGAAGGCAAAAAGTGGTGTCATTGTTCGTTTTTTATATGATGATGTAGGCAGTTTAAAACTTTCTCGTCAATATATTGCTGACTTAGATAGAGCTGGTGTGCAAATCGTGCCGTTTTTACCAGTAAGATTGCCCTTGCTAAATAATAAAATTAATTTCCGAAATCACCGGAAGATTGTGGTGATTGATGGGGAAGTTGGATTTGTAGGAGGCCTAAACATCGGGGACGAGTATATGGGCAGAAGCAGGCAGTATGGCTTCTGGCGTGATACTCATCTGATGATTAAAGGAGAGGCTGTCCGAGATCTACAGCAGATTTTTATGCAGGATTGGTATTATATGACCAATGAAAGGTGCTCAGGCGTAGATTATTTTAAAGATTTTAGTCATGTTGAGAGTACAACAGAAGGGGTTCAAATGATTGCTGGAGGCCCGGATAAACAGTGGGAGGTTATTAAAAATCTCTTTTTCTCAATGATCATTTCAGCAAAAAAATCAATTTGGATCGCATCGCCTTATTTTGTTCCTGATGATGATATTTTATCAGCATTGAAAATTGCTGCTTTGAGTGGCGTAGATGTACGGATTATCGCACCGAAAAACCCAGATAAACGTATTGTGTTCCATGCATCTCGATCATACTTCCCGGAGCTCCTAGAAGCAGGGGCGAAGTTGTATGAATATGACCAGGGCTTTATGCATAGCAAGTTTATCATTGTCGATAGTGAACTCGCTTCTATTGGAACGGCTAACATGGATATGAGGAGCTTTCATTTAAACTTCGAAGTGAATGCTTTCCTCTATAAAACAAAAAGTACGGAGAAACTGGTCAATGACTTCTTAGGTGATTTGGAGCAGTCGCATGAGATTTTACCAGATGAATTTGCAAAGAGACCTTTACGGGTGAGACTGTTTGAATCAACAGCTAGATTGTTATCACCACTTCTTTAAATATCATATTTTCCCCCTTTTTCAAAAGGGGGATTTTTCATTTTAACAAGAAACGGTTTGTGAAAGGCATGTTTTGAAGGGGCAAAATCCGATATTCTCTATTCGCTTCAACTCATATGAATCAGCTATAATACGGTCATCAAAGAGCAAGGGGTGAAAAAGATGAATATAGCGATCATGGATAATGGAGAACTCATTCGGATTACGCACCATCTAACGAAGAACCGTCTCAAGCATATTAGGAATACGTGCAAATTTTATTGTCCTGAATGTCGACAAGAGGTTCAATTAAAGCTAGGGGAGCATCGAGTGTACCATTTTGCACACTTACAGCTTACAGCATGCCCTTTCAATGCGACAGGTGAGACAGTCTATCACCAAGCAGGTAAGACAGCTCTCAAGGCATGGCTGCAGCGAATTGGCTGTCAGCCAATTTTAGAAAAGTATGTTTCGTCGATCAAGCAGCGACCGGATGTCACAGCCGTTGAAGATAACGTATGCTATGCAATTGAATTCCAGTGTGCGAATATACCAAAGAAAGAACTAATAAACAGAACAATCGGTCTACGCGCAGCAGGTATGGTTCCTATTTGGGTGTTAGGTGGGAACCGCTTGAATCGCAAATCTGGTCAACTTTTTTCATTCTCCGCCATTCATTGGGGGGTTTTACGGCAATCACAGAAAAAGGGTCTTATCTTTTACTGTCCAAACAAGGAAACATTCATTCACCTTGATCACATACTTGTTTTTCAGCCTTCAAAAATATGTGCTACAATGACCGTTCGACCACCTTCAGCATATCCACATCTTTCGGCACTCCTAAAGGTGCACGAACCTTCTAAAAAACAGTCATTACATCAGCAATGGCTCAAGTGTATTCAGCAATTTAGAATGCGATCTCCACGCATTTTATCAAATGAAAGCAATCGTTTGAGACAAGTGTTCTACGAATATCATGAAACATCATTTCCCTTTCTACCGACTGAAGTGTTCATCCCTCTTACAGAGGCATATATTTTTACTAGTCCCGTCTATGTGTGGCAGGGATGGCTTTATGACTGGATTGTCAGAAGAAAAAGTGGGCATGCGTCAGTGACCATGCAAATGCTAATAAATGAAATTTACAGGTGTGTGCAGGTGAAGAAAGTGAAGTTCAGATATGCCAATGTCACTATAGAAGAAGTGAAAGAAGTGATAACGGCATATGTAGAGGTTCTAGTCGCCCGCGGGTTTTTACACATGACCAAAAAGGGTAATTATCAAGTAACGTCGAATCCATTGCCTATAAGAACAGTAGAAGAAGCGTTAAATCGAGATGCTTTCTTATTTCAATAGCATGTTTCATGCCCACTTAGCTCATCATAAGAAAAAGGTGGTGCTGCTGTTGAAGAGAATGAAACGGTTTTTCCTCATTTTTTTAGTCTGTTTGGTATTTATTTCTGCATATGATTTGACAAATATAGTTCAAAACAAAGATGATAAATACAACACCAATTTCTTTCACTTCCCGAAAGGTTGGTTTATCAACACAACTCATGCGAGGGGGATTCATATGACACAAAGCAAAAACAACCATTTACCAGACAGAAGCGAAGTAAAAGAAGATAACAAATGGCGTCTTGAAGATATTTTTGAAAGCGTCGATACATGGAATAAGGAATTCGAGGCAGTTAAAAAAGAAATACCTAAGTTAGCGCAATATAAAGGCAAGTTGGCCCATTCGGCTGATGTCCTGTATGAAGCCCTAACCTTTCAGGATCAACTATCTGAAAAGCTTGGCAAGCTTTATACATATGCCCATATGAAATACGATGAAGACACAACGAATTCATCATTTCAGGCATTAAATGATAAGGCATCCAATTTATTTACACAGTTGTCTAGTACATCTGCTTATATCGTTCCAGAAATTCTATCGATTCAAGAGGATAAACTTCAACAATTTATTTTAGAGAAGGAAGAATTAAAGCTCTATTCACATGCTCTCGAAGAGATCAACAAAGAGCGTCCGCATATTTTGAGTGAGGAGCAAGAAGCATTATTAGCTGAAGCCTCTGAACCACTGTCATCTCCATCTACTACATTCAGCATGTTTAATAATGCGGATATATCCTTCCCATCTGTAAAGGATGAAAATGGGGAAGAAAAGAAGATTACACATGGCAACTTCATCACCTTCTTAAATAGTGATGACCGAGATGTAAGAAAGAATGCCTTCAAAGCCGTTTATCAAACATACGATCAATATAAGAATACACTGGCCTCTACACTTAGCGGTTCAATTAAGAAGGATAATTTTTATGCGAAAGTGCGTCATTATAAATCGGCTAGGGAAGCGGCTTTGTCACGCAATAGCATTCCAGAAGAAGTGTATGACAATCTAATTGATACAGTTCATCAATATTTACCATTATTACACCGCTATATCGAATTGCGTAAGAAGGTACTAAAGCTTGATGAAGTGCACAATTATGACTTGTATACACCGCTTGTAAAAGATGCTGGCATGAAGTTAACATACGATGAAGCGAAGGATTATATGCTGAAAGGTTTGGCGCCATTAGGTGAGGAATATGTGTCTATCGTCAAAGAAGGTCTAGATCAACGCTGGGTTGACGTTTATGAGAACAAAGGGAAACGAAGCGGCGCCTATTCATCTGGAAGCTATGGCACCAACCCGTATATTTTAATGAACTGGCAAAATAACATTGATAACTTATTTACGTTGGTCCATGAATTTGGTCACTCTGTGCATAGCTACTATACAAGAAAGCATCAGCCATATCCGTATGGGAACTATAGTATTTTTGTGGCTGAAGTGGCTTCTACCACAAATGAGGCATTATTAGGGGAATACTTGCTAAACAACCTAGAAGATAAAAAACAGAGATTGTACGTTCTAAATCACCTATTAGAAGGATTTAGAGGAACAGTATTCAGACAAACGATGTTTGCGGAGTTTGAGCATCTGATTCATGTGAAAGCACAAGAAGGTGAGGCATTAACGCCGGAGTTTATGACAACTCTTTATTACGATCTGAATAAGAAGTATTTTGGTGACGATATGGTGATTGATAAGGAAATCGGATTAGAATGGACAAGGATCCCGCATTTCTATTACAACTATTATGTGTACCAATATGCGACAGGTTATAGTGCTGCACAAGCATTAAGTAAGCAAATTTTGGAGGAGGGAACTCCTGCAGTGGAGCGTTATACAGACTTCTTAAAAGCAGGTAGCTCTGATTATCCAATCAATGTACTGAAAAAAGCAGGTGTAGATATGGCTTCTAAAAAACCAATTGAAGCTGCATGTCAATTATTTGAGGAAAAACTAAACGAAATGGAAGAACTCATTTCAAAAACGGGCGAGTAACGAAAAAACTCCTGACAAAGGTAAGAGTGCTGGTGCACACCTTTTGGCAGGAGTTTTTCTACCTTGTGAAGATCAGTCTCCATTTATTATCCTTTAAACCCTTTAAACGTTTTACGGTGGTTCATTCGGTAGAGTGTAAAGAGTATCGAAGCAAATAAGAGTGGAGATGTAAAATAAAGAGGTAGCATTTTCATTAAACCTAATATATTTAAAAAGAAGCATATGCCAATGGCAACAAGTCCAATGGTTGTGCTGCGCATCCAAATCCCCCCATTTTTTCATTACTTTCACTATATGAAAGTGACAGTCCTCTTATGTTTTGTGACAAATATATGAACATCTAGCATATCTGTTGTCATAAGTCGACAAAATTTGATATACTACAGATGTGAAATTAATCACATACAAACATTACCCCTTTGTTTGACCGTGAAAAATTTCTCCCATCCCCTTTGTTGTCGTTAAGACATAGTGAAACCGCGCTTATCCCGGCGCGGTTTCTTCGTACTTTAAAACAGAACAAATGTTTCTATTTGAGAGAGAAAAAAACATGGGTCAGCACCCATGTTCATTCTCATAGCGATAGATGTTGAAATCTGATTCGTTGCTGTCTTTGATATAGCGCCAAAACATTTCTTGATGAACCTGAACACGTTCGGCCTTTTTAGCGAATGCGAGCTTTTTCATTTCACGTTCGACTTCATCTAGTGTTAGGTCATAGACAACGGCGATTTCTTTTGCTGATGCAAACTGAAAATAAGCAATAAACCATTCAATTGGAGGTCGTTCTGAAGGCGTTGGTTTTTCACCAATCATTTCAAAGAGAATTTCCTCATATACATCATAGGCGTGTGCACCAGAAATCTTCAATCCTTCATCCCCATCCACCGTATTAAAAAAGGCGAAGGTAGGAAGCTCGGATACGTCCATTTCAGCTGCAATATTCATATCACATTTCAGTGCTTTTACCGCACTTTGAGAATGGATATCTCGCTGGAATTCATCCATATCCAGTCCTGCATTTTTTGCGTTTTCTAGCAATACATGTTCACTTGTGACGTCTTGCTGATGGCAAAATAGTGCTTCTTGAATCAGACGTAAAAACTTCATTCCACATTTTCTACCTTGCAGCTCAGCGGCTTTCAATGCGAGTGAGGCTAGATACGGTGAAGTCACAATTTGTTCAGAGAGCATTTGCTCTTTTTTGCTCTGAGTTTTGGTGGCGAATTTCCCCCATGCTTCGGTCAGTAGGTGCTTTTTTCTCTTCCGATTCAATGCGTTAATACTAGAACTAGTGACCGTTCGCAATGTGAAGAAACGGCCGTACTTCATTTTCAATTTTTTAATTGATGGTTCTAATAACCAACAGTCTGGGCTGAGAGGGTCAATGAATACATAGATCTCAATCGGCTTTTGAGGATGTCCGTGACAGTGCGAGAAGTACTGATCGTGCTGGTTGAAGCTCAAGATCGTCCGTCCTTTTCAGGTGTTTGGTTAATCATATGACGAGCTGTCAGTGAGAGCCTCTCAAATAAAAAGTCACGTATATCGCCGGTTAAACCTACTTGATTCATTGCATCCTCCATGCATTCAAGCCATGCGTCAGCCCGCTCTTCAGTAATCGGAAATGGGAGATGTCTCGCCCGTAGCATTGGGTGGCCATGCTCTTCAGTATAAAGTGCAGGCCCTCCTAAATATTGAGTTAAAAACTGCTTTTGCTTTCTTGCTGTTTCTTTTAAGTCATCCGGAAAAATAGGATGAAGCAAAGGATGACACTTTACATTTTCATAAAAAGTATCAACAAGTTGCGATAGAAGTTCCTCTCCAACCGCTTCGTAAGGTGCGTTAAACGATTGTACCATGTTGACTACTCCTTTTACTCGTAGCTAATAGGATGGAATACCCTATTGCGAATTTCATTTATTTCAAAAGTGATATTCAGTTTGGTCTATTTTGCTGTTTCTATTCTTATATACTTATTTTAACAACCTCAATACATTTCCACAAACAAACCGCTTGGACCCATTGTGAAAGATGTGAGGAGGGGTACTGTGATCAATTGACCATATCATAACACATTCAGTCAAAAAAGGGTGTAAAGCGACATACAAAAAACCGAAGAGGTTACTCTCTTCGGTTTAGGCGAAATATTGTGCTGTGACTTTCTTTACATAATTTTGTGTTTCTTTAAATGGAGGAATCCCCCCGTATTTATCCACATTTCCTGGGCCTGCATTATAAGCAGCTAAGGCAAGTGAGACATTCCCATTATACTTATTGAGCATTTGTTTTAAATACTTTGTTCCACCTTCAATATTTTGTGTCGCATTTAAGGCATTTTTGACGCCAAGTGACTTAGCAGTAGATGGCATGAGCTGCATGAGTCCAAGGGCACCTGCATGACTGACAGCACTCGTGCGATAGCCAGATTCTTGCTTAATGACCGCATGGATCAAATTCTCTGGAACACCATGTTTTTGAGCCATTTGTGACACAATTTGATTAATCTCTTTTGATGAAGCACTTGAGACGGCTTTTTGAAGTGGTGGTGTATAGGTGTTATTCAACACATTGCCGATCCCATTTGCTGTACTTAATTGAGCGTTATTTGTATACAAGCTTTGAGAAGGTAACAGTTCACTGCTTGCCATCGCTGATAGGTACGGGTTCGACCTTGCATATTGCGTGTTTGGCGTAGTTGAAGGATCTGTGCCCATGAATGCAGAGATTGAAAGCGGGAGTCGTGATAATTCTGATCCGCCTAAAAAATCTTTCAAGAGCGATTGGAATGAAGCTTGGGCACTTGATTCTTGACCTGTCGACCGTTGCGTCTGTCCGCTATCCGATTGTAACGTTTTAAGGGCTTGTAGCTGCATTAAGGATTGAAGTTGATTGACGTTCATCATGTTCCTCCTTCAAGGAATGATCTATTTTGTGTTCTCATTTTCTCTTCATAAAAACGAACCACTTTGTTTTTTGTGTGTCGTGCTTGAATATGAAATTGACTGAGCAGTTGCGCAAAGGCGGTTTGTCCTATTTCCAAATCGCTCACTTCAAATTCTAATTCATAGTCCTCTATTGTTAAATATCGGCTGTGATCCAAAACAATTAAGCCTTCTTGGATTCTTTTTTCTGCTCTTGATGTTTCAAGAGATCCGAAATACACAATTTGATCTTTGGGAATATTCAGGCGGTGTAAGCGGTCAGCCACTTCACCTTCTGGTATCTGGAAGGATTGAATCTGAGAGGGAGGTACGATCGCTTGATGAGTCTCCAACAAACCAATTTCATGTGGTTCTTTTAAAGTGAGAACCCATTGCCCCTCTTTTTCTCTGATTCTTAGGGCAGCCAATTGCGATTTTATATCAAACTGAGGCGTATCAAAGTAATAGTTGATTTGAGTACGAAAATCCTCATCTTGTAATTGAAAGTGTTGTTTGAGCTGTTCAAATTCATCTTTCATTAACAATTGCTTTAGTTCTATTTCGATTTCCTGTGCCATTTTGACATCAACCTTTCATTTTGAGGAAATATATTAATTGTACATGATGTGAGAATGATTTGTAAAAGTCTGTTTTTCCCTTTAAAAGATGCTTATGTAAAAGCTGAGCGATGTGAAAATGGTCAATTGAAAGAGAAATCAGCGTTTTCTCAAAAAGTTCAGTTTATCAAAATTGAACTTGATATGATAAAATAAAGCTGTACTTTGTTGTAAAGGAGATCATGATGCAAAACAGAATTGAAATCACAAAAGCAACCTTAACAGAAAACAGGCTGATATTGACGATTCAGTCAGAAGAGCCAATTCAAAAAGCAAAGGCGTCAGGGCAAATGCTCGTAGATTCTGATCACTTTGCGTTCGTTTACATACTTGAAACCGAGGAGTCTTTTACGTATCTCATTTTAGGAGAGAATACATGGGCTCCATTAAAGGAAGCAATCGATCGTGAAATCCCTGTCTACTTGACGGCTGAAGAAACATCGCTTGAACTCATTCAACTTCATCAGGAATTAAACTATTTAATCGACAATATTAAAGACAATGCCAATTACGGAGATATGGAAGAGAAAGTGAAGAGCACATTCCTCTGAAATAATTAGGTATTTGGAATTGGGGGAAGTTTCATGGACAAAAAACAATGGGATCAATTCCTCGCACCATATAAACAAGCAGTCGAAGAATTAAAAGTGAAACTCAAAGGCATTCGAAAGCTATATGATTTTGAGGACGACCATTCACCAGTAGAATTTGTGACAGGACGAGTCAAACCTGTTGTCAGTATATTAGAAAAGGCAAAGCGTAAAAACATTCCGATGCATGAAATTGAAACCATGCAGGATATTGCTGGGCTTCGCATCATGTGCCAGTTTGTAGAAGACATACAAGTCGTGAAAAAAATGCTCCAGTCACGTAAAGATTTTGTAGTTGTCGATAAACGTGATTATATTGCCGAGCATAAAGAGAGCGGATACCGCTCATATCATCTTGTTGTTCTATACCCGCTGCAAACTGTAAGTGGAGAGAAGCAGCTACTCGTCGAGATCCAAATTCGTACACTTGCGATGAACTTTTGGGCAACGATTGAGCATTCTCTCAATTATAAATATAGCGGAAATATCCCGGAGAAGGTCAAGCTACGCTTGCAAAGAGCTTCTGAGGCAGCATCTCGTCTTGATGATGAGATGTCTGAAATTAGAGGAGAAATTCAAGAAGCACAGGTGGCATTTTCACGGAAAAAAAAAGAAGATAGCTGAACCAATGCTTGATCAAATATGATGCTGCTCTTTCATCGCAGCAAGGTGGAAAAGGAGAAGAATTCATGAAATTCGCAGTATCTTCAAAAGGGAATGCTGTATCTGACACACTCAAATCTAAAATCCAGACATATTTACTAGATTTTGGACTGGAACTGAATGAAGAGGAACCAGATCTTGTCATTACAGTTGGAGGAGATGGGACGCTTCTGTATGCTTTTCACCGTTATAGCAATCGCTTGGATAAAACAGCTTTTGTCGGTGTGCATACAGGGCATCTCGGCTTTTATGCAGACTGGGTGCCTAGTGAAATTGAAAAGCTTGTACTAGCCATCGCCAAAACACCTTATCATATTGTTGACTATCCGATTCTTGAAGTCATTGTCAGGTACAACAATGGCGGCCGGGAAGAGAAATATTTAGCCATGAATGAATGTACGATCAAAAGTATGGAAGGTACGCTTGTAGCAGATGTTGAAATCAAGGGGCAACTTTTTGAAACATTTAGAGGAGATGGGCTTTGTTTGTCCACTCCATCAGGCAGTACGGCTTATAACAAAGCACTTGGGGGCGCCATTATTCATCCTTCCATCAGAGCTATTCAGCTGGCTGAAATGGCTTCGATCAATAATAGGGTTTTCCGAACAGTTGGTTCACCGCTTATTTTGCCAGATCACCATACGTGTGTGATCAAACCGATCAATGATGTGAATTTTCAAGTGACGATAGATCATTTGACATTACTTCATCAAGACGTGAAATCTATTCAATGCCGTGTGGCAGATGAGAATGTCCGTTTTGCCCGATTTAGACCGTTTCCGTTTTGGAAAAGAGTGCAAGATTCCTTTATTGGAAAAGGTGAATAAGAAAGAGGTCGTTCCCCGGATGGAATACTTTACACTAACCAAAACCATCGCAACCGAAGACCAGGGTCTCTTATTAAAGGATTATTTAATTGAACTTGGTATTTCGAAAAGAATGCTGACAGATATTAAATTTGATGGCGGTGATCTTCTCATAAATGGGGAACATGTCACTGTAAGATACGAGCTACACGAGGGAGACAGACTTACCATTTTATTTCCTAAAGAAAAGGTAAGTGAAGGGTTAAAGCCATCTCCTATTCCACTTGATATTTTATTTGAGGATGAGCATGTGCTTGTGCTGAATAAAAAACCGTCTATGCCATCTATTCCTTCTAGAGAGCACCCTGAGCATAGTATTGCAAATGGACTTTTGTACCATTATAAACAGCAATCCGTTCGCTTAACTGTTCATTTGGTGAATCGCCTTGATCGGGATACATCTGGTGTCATGCTTGTCGCCAAACATCGCTTTGCACACAGCCTTTTGTCCAAAGCGCAAAAAAACGGGGAAGTGATGCGAACGTATCGGGCGTTTACACATGGTATGCTCACAAAAAGACAAGGCACGATTAAAGCGAAAATTGCACGAAAAGGGGACAGTATCATTGAACGAATGGTTGATGAGACTGGACAAGAGGCAACTACACATTATCACGTAAGAGCATTTGATGCTGATTTGAATATGTCGGATGTGTCTCTCACATTAGAAACTGGCAGAACCCATCAAATTCGTGTACATATGCAGTATGTAGGTCATCCGCTCCTAGGTGATACACTTTATGGCGGTACGAGGGAGCGGATAGACCGGCAAGCACTGCATAGTGAAACCCTTGTCTTTCCTCATCCGATGACTGATGAGGAGATGAAGTTTTCGGCGCCTTTGCCAGATGATATGAAATCATTGCTTCTATAAATAAAAAACCCGGTTACCTGCACAGCAGGACCGGGTTTTTTATGTGAAATGCTGAAACCTCGTTTTGTCATAAGGCATGGAGGAAGGGACAGAAATGGTTTTCAGTTCAGGATATTGAAGTGCAGACAGTTGATTGCCAAAAACGCAACCTGTATCGATATTAACCGTTCTTCCCACAAATCTCGGTTCTTTCACCGGTGTATGACCATAGACAATCCACGCTTTTCCATGATACTCCTTTGCCCAGTCTTTCCTTACAGGTCTTCCGTCAGGCCAAGTCTCTCCGGTGACATCTCCAAATAATAAATAGGATCGCATGTGCCTATTTGGTGTTTTTCCAATATCTTTTTCCTTCATGGCTGCGTGCGCAATGATCAGCTCGTGTGGAATCAGTACATCATAAAGCGGGGCCTTCTCAAATAATTGTTTGAACTCACTTGATAATTTGTTTTGTTTTTTGATGGGTAGCTTTTTGATCTCATTAACCGTTGTTTCAATCCCGTGTAGTAATTTCACTGGATTTCCTTTTAAGTAACGATAAAGCTTAAAGCAATGATTACCAGGAACGTAACGGATCGCCCCATGTGCATAAGCATGGATGACAAATTCCATGACCTCTACTGATTGAGGACCGCGATCTGTTAAATCACCAACAAGGGCGAGCGTTCTTTGATCAGGGTGGACGGGAAGTCCATCTTTGAGTTTATATCCAAGTTTGTCTATTAGGATGAGTAGCTCTTCGTAGCAGCCATGGATATCACCAATCATATCGAATTTCATAAACGTTCCTCCTGATTTTTTCTCATCATCATCGGGTGCGGAGAAGTTTGAATTTTAGAACATATAACGAATGACTTTCCTTTCGGTGATGCAATTGTTAGAATCAATGCTTTAACGTAAGACATGAAAGTATCAACATGAATGTTAGGAGGCTTTAGCCAATGGAACATACGTCTGTTTCATCACTCGTTGTCGTCATTATTGTCGCCTTTTTCACCCCCATTTTATTGCACCGATTTAAGCTGACCATTCCAGTCGTTGTCGCCGAAATCATCATGGGGCTCATCATTGGAAAAAGCGGTTTTCAACTTGTTGTCGAACATGATGCATGGCTAGATACGTTATCCATGCTAGGTTTTATTTTCCTCATGTTTTTAAGTGGGCTTGAAATAGATTTTTCTTCTTTTGAATCGAAGAAAAAGCCAAGAGTACTACCGAATGGTTTAAAAGAACCAAATACATTTAAAGCAGCAACCATTATATTTATTGGGGTATTTTTTATTTCTTTTATTTTGTCCTATGCCTTTGTACTGGCAGGTTTTCTCGAAAATGCCTTCTTAATGACACTTATTATTTCCACCATATCATTAGGTGTCGTGGTTCCAACTTTAAAAGAGGAAAAGTTGATGCAGACAAACATTGGTCAAATTATTCTGCTTGTAGCAGTCATTGCTGATTTGGTGACCATGGTTTTACTAGCTGTCTTTTCCTCCATTTATGGAGATGGAACTGGGAACATGTGGCTTTTGCTTTTATTATTTGCAGCTGGCATACTTCTTTATTTATTTGGCAGGGTCTTCAAGACAAAATCCATTTTTCAATCCATGTCAAAAGGAACGGTGCAAATTGGGACGAGGGCAATCTTTACTCTCATTATAGTCTTAGTTGCATTATCTGAATCATTGGGGGCTGAAAATATTCTAGGGGCATTTTTAGCAGGTGTGCTCGTGTCACTTCTGTCACCAAATAAAGAGCTTGTACAGCAATTGGATTCTTTCGGTTACGGATTTTTAATTCCGATCTTTTTTGTCATGGTGGGTGTTGAGCTGGATGTATGGGTGCTCTTCAAAGATCCGACAATCATGATGATGATTCCACTGCTGTTTATCGCATTACTATTAAGTAAGCTCATCCCGATTCTTTACTTGAAAAAATGGTATGACATGAACAAAGTGATCGGTGCTGGTTTTTTATTAACAACGACCTTATCACTCGTGATTGCAGCTGCGACAATTGGTGAGCGGCTTGGTGTGATTGATCATAAAATGTCAGGGGCGCTTATTTTAGTCGCTGTGTTAACAAGCATTGTCACGCCTGTTTGGTTTAAGTCACTGTTTAAAAAAGACCAAGAAGTCAGTCATAAAAAGCGGGTGACCTTTATTGGCGCAAATCAGCTGACATTGCCTGTAACCCTTGATTTGCCCGAAGATGAATATGACATTCGTATTTTGCATGTGTTCCAAGAAAATAAAGAAGCGTTGCTTGCGGATTCAATTTTTAAAGTGGAAGCGATTGAGCAATATGACGATGATACCCTTAAAAAGGCAGGCATTGGTCAAGAAGATGTCTTAGTCGTTGCAACTGGTAACGAAACAAAAAATAAAGACATTGCTTTATTTGCAAAAGAAGCAGGGGCAAAACAAGTCATTGCAAGTGTGAACAAAGCAGAAGCAGAGCTGACGTTAAAGGAAGCAGGCATCGATACGTTTTCTAACTATCTTTCATCAAAAACGGTGTTAAGAGCATTAATTGAAGCGCCTGATGCGATTCGATTGTTAACGAATGAAGATACTTCTTTGTATCAAATTCAAATGAACAACCATCGTTACCATAATGTCATGCTGAGGGAATTTCCCTTTACCGGTGATTTGGTATTTGTCCGTATTTTTAGAGGGGTAGACAGCTTAGTGCCGCACGGGGATACCATGCTTAGAAGTGGTGATCGTGTGCTTGTGTCAGGCTCCCGGGAATACGTGGCAGGTCTTAGAGCTCAATTAGAGTTGAATTGAATGCTTGACCAATAAACAAATCATGATTAAGATAGAGGTACAACATCATATCATTGATCCACTAGGGGAGTCCTTTAAAAGGGCTGAGATAAAAGTATAGACTTTTAGACCCTCATTACCTGAACAGGTTCATACCTGCGTAGGGAAGTGGTGCGGTTTTTGACTATGCTTATACAAATTCCAAACCACTTTCCACGCGGAAAGTGGTTTTTTTATGTGGAAAAATAGGAGGAGAAGATTATGACTTTTTCAGAAGAATGTAAACAGGCAGCAGCAACATGGTGGAATGGAAGCTTTACACACCCTTTTGTTAAGGGAATTGGAGATGGTACTCTCTCCCTTGATCGTTTCACCTATTATGTGATGCAGGATTCGTATTATTTAACCCATTTTGCAAAGGTACAAGCGTATGGAGCAGCGATTACTGAGGATTTACATACGACTGGCAGAATGGCTTATCATGCTCAGGGTACATATGAAGCAGAGCTATCCCTGCATAGGAAGTTCACAGAACTTCTACAGATTTCAGATGAAGCCTTGGCTAACTTCAAACCTTCTCCAACGGCTTATGCATATACTTCTCACATGTACCGGTCAGTCAAAAGCGGTCGATTTGAGGAAATTTTAGCAGCGCTATTGCCATGCTACTGGCTTTATTATGAGGTCGGTGAAAAACTAAAACAAACCACTCCAGACCATCCCATTTATCAAGAATGGATTTTGACATATGGAGGGGATTGGTTTAAAGAGCTTGTCTTTGAACAGGTGAACCGTTTTGATGAACTGGCGGAGAAAGCACCAGAACATGTACGAGCCAATATGAAAGAACATTTCGTCATTTCGAGCTATTATGAATACCATTTTTGGGAGATGGCGTATCAAAAGGAAACGTGGCAAACAGCATACTTAGATGGGGTTGGTGCAAATGGAACTCCACGCAGTCACAAATGATTCGCTGCCTATTAAAGAGCTGATCGAGAAAATAAAAACGATAGAACCTGAAGTGGACTTTATTCATATCCGGGAACGGTCTAAAACCGCTCGTGAGCTTGTATACCTTGTGAAAAGTCTCCTTTCCGAAGGCGTACCCAAAGAGAAAATGGTGATCAATGACCGAGTAGACGTCGCATTGCTCACCAACATTCATCGTGTGCATCTCCCGGGTCACAGCTTTTCTCCAAAGGAATTGAGGCGGAAATTTCCTCATCTTCATGCAGGCGTGTCTGTGCACTCATTAGAAGAAGCGCAAGCGGCAGAGAGAGAAGGGGCAGAGTATGTCATGTTTGGACATGTCTATGACACGTCATGTAAACAAGGCGTCAAGGCAAGAGGTGTAAAACTTGTCGAAGAAATGACATCTGCCGTATCTATTCCAGTGGTGGTGATTGGCGGGATCACGCCCGATCGAATTCAGGAATTGATGCATGTCAAATTAAAAGGAATTGCTGTCATGTCCGGTATCTTCACCCAAGATCACCCTCGTCTTCAGGCGCAAGCATTGGCTGAAAAGCTAAAGGAGAATCCTTATGAAAGAGCATTATGACGTAGCGATCATTGGTGGCGGGATTATCGGGATGTCTGCAGCCTATCACCTTGCGAAAGCAGGGAAGCGTGTGGCTGTCCTTGAGGCGAATGAAGTAGGGAAGAAAACAACGAGTGCCGCAGCCGGTATGCTCGGTGCACATGCTGAAGGAGAAGGGGACGAGGATATTTTCTTTCAGGTGGGCAGAGCAAGCCAGGAATTATACGAAAAATTAACGGTCGATCTACAGCATGAATCAGGCATTGATATTCGGAAATCAGCCGGAGGCATCATGAAAGTAGCCTTTACGGAGGAAGAAAAAAATGCACTTTGCCGAATGCAACATTTATCCACATTTCAATGGCTTGAAGCAAATCGTGTCAAAGAACGACTCCCTCAAATAACAGATGACATCATTGGAGCGGGTCTCATTGAAGATGATGTGCATGTTGAGCCTTACTTGGTCTGTCGCGCCTTGTGGCAAGCGGCTGTTCGATATGGAGCGGTGGTTCAAGAATTTACACCGGTCATTGAAGTGAAACGGGACAAAGAGGCATTGACTGTTAAAACAACAAGCGGCACATTGACATGTCGAGATCTGACTGTGGCAAGTGGTGTATGGTCAGGCCGTTTTTTTGAGGAGCTAGGATTATCTCATTCTCTTTATCCTGTGAAAGGAGAATGTGTGTCTGTGTGGAATAGCGGTCCAGCACTCAAACACACCATTTATCATGAGCATTGTTACATCGTGCAAAGAGACAGCGGAAAATTGGTCATCGGCGCAACGATGAAGCCTGATGATTGGCAAACGGTTCCAACCCTTGGTGGTGTTGAGGCAGTCATTCAAAAAGCAGCTCAGCTGATGCCTTCAATTAAAGAGATGGCTATTGATCAGTGCTGGGCAGGCCTTCGTCCAGCGACAAGTGATAAGCATCCGTACATCGGGAGACACCCCGAGGATGAGCGCATTCTTTTTGCTTCAGGACATTATCGAAATGGTATTTTACTTGCGCCAATTACCGGGGAAATCATTAGAGATTTGATTATAAATCAGCATGTCAAAGAAGAATGGCTTCATGCATTTCGCATTGGCAGGAAGGAGGCGTCACTCGTATGAAAATTCAATTAAATGGGAGAATTGTTGATTTCGATCAAGAGAACGGCACAGTCTATGATCTGCTATCAGCCTATCAACTTGAAAACCGTGTGGTGATTGTAGAAAAGAACCAAGAAATCATTGATAAAGGAGCCTTTCAAGAAGTAAAAATCAAACCAAATGACACGATTGAAATTGTTCATTTTGTAGGAGGAGGATGACACGATGCTACACATTGGCGGAAAAACATTCACATCAAGGCTATTACTTGGTACAGGGAAGTACCCATCATTTGAGATTCAAAAAGAAGCCGTTGAGGTATCAGAGGCTGAAATTTTAACCTTTGCTGTCCGAAGAATGAATATTTTCGAAGAATCACAGCCGAATTTCTTAGAGCAGCTCGATCTATCAAGATATACATTACTCCCGAATACGGCGGGCGCAAGCACAGCAGAAGAAGCGGTGCGCATTGCCCGCTTAGCAAAAGCTTCAGGACTTTGTGACATGATTAAGGTTGAAGTAATTGGCTGTTCAAGATCTCTTCTTCCTGACCCGGTGGAAACATTAAAGGCATCTGAACTGTTACTGGAAGAAGGCTTTATTGTTTTACCATATACATCAGATGATGTAGTGCTTGCAAGGAAGTTAGAAGAACTCGGGGTACATGCCATAATGCCAGGTGCTTCTCCAATCGGTTCAGGTCAAGGTTTACTCAATCCACTCAACCTCTCATTTATTATCGAGCAGGCGAAGGTACCTGTCATTATTGATGCCGGTGTAGGGTCTCCAAAGGATGCTGCCTACGCTATGGAGTTAGGCGCTGACGCTGTGCTACTGAATACAGCAGTGTCTGGAGCAAACGACCCAGTAAAAATGGCAAAAGCGATGAAGCTGGCCATTGAATCAGGCAGACTAGGCTTTGAAGCAGGGCGTATTCCACTGAAAAACTACGGTATCGCTAGCAGTCCGCAAGAAGGAATGCCTGCGTTTTGAGTACACGTTATTCACGCCAAGAGCTGTTTCAGCCGATTGGAAAAGAAGGGCAAAAGCGGTTGCTCGCTTCGAAAGTAGTCATTATTGGAGCGGGAGCGCTTGGAACTGCAAGTGCTGAAATGCTTGTGCGTGCTGGAGTCGGTTCTGTCACCATTGCAGATAGAGATTATATAGAATGGAGCAATCTTCAGCGCCAGCAGCTTTATACAGAGCAAGATGTACAAGATCGATTGCCAAAGGCTGTAGCTGCTGAAGCAAGACTTAAACAGGTCAACAGTGGCGTCCATGTGAGGGGGATTGTGTTAGACGTCACGCCTCAAAATATTGATGAACTCGTTCGTGGTGCGTCAATTGTCGTGGATGCAACAGATAACTTTGAAGTGCGAATGATTGCGAATGATGCCGCTATCAAACAGGGCATTCCCTTTCTTTACGGAGCATGTGTGGCGAGTTATGGGGTCCAATTTACTGTGATCCCTGGTGAGACGCCATGTTTACATTGCCTGCTTGAACATTTGCCTGCTCAAGGCATGACCTGTGATACAGCCGGGATCATTAGTCCGGTTGTGCAGCAAGTAGCGGCGTATCAAGTGGCAGATGCACTGAAATGGCTAACGGGATATGAAGTGACTCCGATACTAAGATCCTTTGATTTATGGACGAATGAACGATCTGACATTCGCTCTGTCTCGTCGTTAAAGAAAGCGCAATGTCCAAGCTGTGGGCTAAAGACATTTCCATTTCTCTCATATGACCGCAGGGCGAAGGCGGATGTACTGTGTGGGCGCAATACAGTGCAAATTCGAAGTGCTGCCGACATCCCCCCATCTTTAAAAGAAGTGGCATTACGCTTAAAGGAAGCGGGGATGGATGTGCTCGAAAATCCTCATCTGCTTTCATGTCAAAAGGATGAGTTCAAGCTCGTCTTATTCAAAGATGGCAGAGCACTTGTACACGGTACGAGTGATATTGCCAAGGCAAGGACGATTTATCATCAATGGATTGGATAAGATTATAGAAGGTGTGATTGAGATGACGATTAAAAAAGCATTGACCATTGCAGGTTCAGATTCAGGCGGAGGAGCAGGGATTCAAGCCGATATAAAGACCTTTCAAGAACTAGGTGTATACGGGATGTCTGTCATCACAGCCGTTACGGCGCAAAACACACTTGGCGTACACGGCATATATCCACTTTCTGTCGAGGCGCTAAATAGTCAAATAGATGCAGTAGCAGAAGACTTAATGCCAGATGCCGTCAAAACAGGAATGCTGTGGAGCGCTGAAATGATTCAATTTGTTGCTGAAAAAACAGTTCAACATCAGCTGAAGCTCATTGTAGATCCAGTTATGATTGCAAAAGGCGGGGCCTCTTTATTGAATGACGATGCTGTCACTGCACTGAAAGAGCATTTATTGCCTGTTAGCTATGCGGTCACGCCCAATCTACCTGAGGCAGAAGTGCTAACAGGAACTAGCATTCAGACATTAGAGGATCGTTTTGAGGCAGCAGAGCGCCTCTATCAGCTTGGTCCAAAATACGTTGTGATGAAAGGTGGACACGGCCCTCAAGATGGTCTGATTACAGACCTGCTGTATGATGGAAAAGGGTTTATAAAAGCGACGAATGAGCATATTGATACTCCTCATACACATGGTACAGGCTGTACATTTGCCGCTGCACTAACAGCGGAAGTAGCCAAAGGATATTCGATGAAAGAAGCCTTTGAAACAGCAGAAACCTATGTGCACGAAGCGATCAAATATCCTTTGCATCTTGGCGCTGGTCATGGACCGACCAACCATTTTGCCTATCAACAAAACCGACTCAAAGAATAAAGATGTTTAACTGTCTTCAATTGTGAAGACGGTTTTTTCATGAAAATGAAATTCTTTTCAACGAAAATTGTCAATCTCTTATGATCTATGATAATATTATGATCAGGTACTAATACTATGTCTTGAAAATATAGGAGGCTTTAATACATATGAACTTTTCTTTAGAAGGTCGTAATATCGTGGTCATGGGTGTTGCCAATAAACGTAGCATCGCATGGGGAATTGCTCGTTCACTTCATGAAGCTGGAGCCCGTTTGATTTTTACTTATGTTGGAGATCGCCTCGCTGAATCGGTCAAAGAGCTTGCAAGCACACTAGAACGTGATGATTCAATAATTCTTCCTTGTGATGTCACAAGTGACGAAGAAATTGACAAATGTTTTGCAACAATTAAAGAAAAAGTACAAGTCATTCATGGTGTTGCGCATGCAATTGCATTTGCGAATAAAGAAGAGCTTGTCGGAGAATATTTGAACACGAACCGTGAAGGCTTCCTTTTAGCACACAACATTAGTGCGTATTCATTAACGGCAGTAGCAAAAGCTGCACGTCCGCTCATGACTGAAGGTGGAAGCATTGTGACACTCACATATTTAGGCGGAGAGCGTGTCGTCTCTAACTACAATGTGATGGGTGTAGCGAAAGCATCACTTGATGCAAGCGTGAAATATTTAGCAGCTGATCTTGGAGCAGAAGGTATTCGTGTGAACAGTATTTCTGCTGGCCCGATTCGTACATTGTCTGCTAAAGGCATCAGCGGCTTTAATACGATCTTAAAGGATATTGAAGAGCGTGCACCACTTCGCCGTACAACAACACCAGAAGAAGTTGGCGATACAGCCCTATTCCTGTTCAGTGATCTTTCAAGAGGCATGACAGGTGAAAATCTTCATGTTGACTCAGGTTTCCATATCATTGCACGATAAACACATAAATGAACCCGCAGCATACCAAAACAGGTATGCTGTTTTTTTATTTTTCTTCTGATTTAAGACAGCCGCTCATATATATAAGGAATGAAGCATTCGGGAGGGATCAGTATGTCAAACAAAGGTGATGAGAATCAAAAGCCGCTCATGTACATTATCCAGCCGAGCTATGATGAATCACAGCCGGCCATGCAGAATATTGTGAGAAAGCGAAAGAAGTCTGAAGAACCAACAACTAGTAAAAAAAGCAGTGAAGAACTAGTGATTGAAAAAAGCGTGCAGGAGCCTGTGTCACAGAAGATTGAGAAGAAAAAAGAAGAGCCTAAGATCATAAAAGAACGAGAGGTCACAGAAGAGCCTAAGATCATAAAAGAACGAGAGGTCACAGAAGAGCCTAAGATCATAAAAGAACGAGAGGTCACAGAAGAGCCTAAGATCATAAAAGAACGAGAGATCACAGAAGAGCCTAAGATCATAAAAGAACGAGAGATCACAGAAGAGCCTAAAATCATAAAAGAACCAGAGATGATCAAAGAACGAGAGATCATACAAGAGCAAGCAACGGAGCAAGAACAAGACAAACAGCCAGAAGGCGTTTTTCAAGAAACAAAGCCAGAACCGAGGAGAAAGAGAGTAAAAAAACCTTTAAATCAAATGAGTATTGGGGAGAAGGTCGATTTCCTCACCAGCCTGCCCCATAATATGCCAAGAGCCCTTTGCCTAATCGAAGCAGAGGGGAAAACATATAGAGGCATCGTGATAGAGCGAAATGAAGATACGGTGATCATTCGCACAGCGGGCGGCGGAAATCCGGTAGAGTTGCGGGTCGATCACATTACTTCTATTCATCCGCTTGGGTTTTAAAGAACAACATGAAAAAAAAGTCCCGTGAAGGGACTTTTTTTGTTAGCAGTTACGGTTGAGGAGTCGTGGATTTAAGCACTCGATTGCGCAGAAGCAGTCAAGATCCACTTCGATGCAGTACTTTGATTTTTCTAATCGGAACACATCACATAGGGAATCTTTATCTGTAAAATCTAAAATATGACGGTCTTTGTCAAATGCAATAAGCAAGCTGAGTGTTGCGCAGTGATCAGAGATGTGTTCGACTCTGAAAAACGATGTGCTGAAGCAAGGCCCTGCATCTACTTCTCCGACGTTTCCGAATGCAACGAATGGTTTTGACTTTGAGGTATATAGAACAAATGGGACAGTGTCACCTAATGAATGAGATGGAGAAAGGAGATTGCTGTAACAGCTAGTCGGACATTCTTCTTCGACAGCATTTTGTAAGTCATTAATATTTTCAACAGCCTCTGCTACACAGTTCCATGAATGATTGCGGCTCATATTCAACCCTCCTATACAAGGAATTTTGTTTGAGTATTTGAGCATTGTCATCATCTACTAGCGATCATTTGATGTCGTGTCGGTTGATGCCTTTGTTTCAATCAATGCGGAAGCGGCCGCTTCTTGCGGAGCTCCGCATGATTGATTGAATGTCATTCGTGAGGAAGGGAGATGCCATGACTCGTGACAAGTGAGATCAACGGACAAATGATTTAGCCGTGGTGATGATGTTTTTTATCTTTTGTTGGCAGTACTCTGTCAACAAGCTCTGGGTTTAGACATTGAATCGCGCAGAAGCAGTTCAAATCAACTTCGATACAAAAATCCGTTCTTTCTAATCCGAAGAAGTCAGGATCACAAGGGTGACACACGCTAAGCGTATGTCCGTGCACATCGACAGGTCTTAACACAGATAATGTAGCACAGCAGTCATTTAATTTTTCAACCCGGAAGAAGATCGATTCAAAGCACTGAGAATCGTCTACAAATCCTCCAATGTTTCCGAAAGTAGAGAACAATCCGCCCTTTTTATCGAAAAGTAAAAACGGAATCGTATCTTTTCCAGAAGCAGTTGGGCTTAATAAATTACTGTAGCAGCTCGTAGGACATTTATCTTCTACAGCTTCCTGCTCTGCTAAAATCTTATCAACCGCATCGCATACACAGTTTTCATCATGTCGGCCATGGTGTTTTCCGCAGCTCATGGATTTCAGCTCCTTTAACAAGGTATTTGACTTTAGTCCTTAACAACATATGTATGCGCCCTCTAGTTGGTGTGGGTAAATGACTATTTATCTTTGTTGTTTTTGATAAAAGGAAAAGCAGAGCTTATCGCTCTGCTTTTGTACATTAGAGGATACCAATGGCGATGATTAATGCTGCTAAAATTTGTACAAGTGTTTGAACAGCAACTGCCACATCTGCATCAACTGTAGTAACAGATACATCTCGAGAGTTTTCGATGACAAGTTTTTGACGGTTCGCTTGTTTAGTAGTTGTTAATTGTACGAGATCTTGTGCGATTTCATCAGCTAAGTCATTATCTGCGATTGATAGATTAATAATGGCTACTAAAGCCAGTTGTACTGCTGTTTGAACAGAAACTGCGACTTGAGCATCAACTGAAGAAACATTGATATCGCAGGAATCCCTAATAATGATGACTTCTTCTGAAATTTGCTTGTTTTGTGAAAATTGCTCTGCTATTTGTAAAATGTTTTCATCATCATCACAATGGTCATGACATACAGGATTTCTATCGAAGTGATGGTGGTGTTCTTGATGTGTACAGTTGCGATCAAGTGCTACCCATGAATAAGGTTTTGATTCCATATTCTCTTCCTCCTCTCGTTTACTTTATTAAATGCGAAATATCTATTTTGGTTTGAGGCAAATACCTTGATATGAGCACCCATTTTTATTCATTGTTGTTTTGTTCATTCTCTTTTCGCTGATGGATACGATGTCTCAATGTGTTTGTTCTTTTTCCACGTTTCGTTTTTGAAACAGTTTCTTCTGATTGTTGAACAACTTGAGTCTCTTCTTGACGTTTTTTTTCTTTCTGTGATTCAACAAAATCATTCGCCTTCTTTTGAAGGTCTTCAACTAACTTTAAAATATTTCTTTTTTGTTCATCATTTAAAGGTCGTCTATTTTCTGCTGTAATGTTGTACTTATTTAAAACATCACTGACAAGCAAGCTGGTTAAAGGATCAACATCTGTATCAATATTGTAATCTTGTTTTTTATTTTCTTCAGACAAATTATGTCACCTCTTTCGTATGTGATGTTAGAAAAAGAAAGGGTCAAAGAATGCCAGCTGCAACTAAGAGTACATTGAGTGTTTGAGTGAGAATTTGTACAGAATTGAGAATGGATTCATCTGATAGTGTGATCGTGACGTTATAACAATTGATGATTTGAATCACAGTTTTCTCTTGAACAGCCACTTGTTGTGTAGATAAAAGCTGATCTGTGATGTCTTGAGCCAATTCATCATCTGGTACGAGGAGTTGAATTAAAAGAGTAATGATTGTCGTTACAGTTGCTTGAAGGGAGAGTGCGGCCGTTACATCTGTTTTATGAATCACGACATTTTCAGAGTCCTTGATTTCAATGAAATCATCATAATTGCTAATGAATTCGTTTAACAGTTGTGTATATAACAAATCAGCACTTTCTTCAATAGACAATACTTTCACTCCTTTCTTATCTATACATTATTTAATGCAACAGGGAGATGAGGTGGAATCGGAAAATGTGAAAAAGTACAACCCAATTTTATTTTCCACGTGATTCATCATGGCAGTTTGTCGTCTTGCATATATAAAGTAAGGACGGAAAAAGAAGGAGGTGGACGTTTCTTGGTCGATACTTTGTCTTTTGTTGTGTTTGCTCTTGCGTCCTTTAGGCTAACAAGACTGATCGTATTCGACACCATTACTGCCCCATTTCGCCGTTTGTTTCATGAAGAGCAAGAAGAGGTAAATGAACAAGGTGAAATTGAGACATATATCATCATAAAAGGAAAAGGACTGCGGTCTTGGGTAGGAGAGTTGTTAAGCTGTTATTGGTGTACTGGCATGTGGTGCACTGCTGCATTACTTGGGATATACATACTTTTTCCTGTCGTCAGCATGTGGCTTCAATTACTATTAGCGATTGCTGCAGCAGCAGGCATTATTGAAGCGTTCGTATCGAGGCTTGTAAAATAAACAGGCATTCTGATCAGACACGCATGAAGAAAATGCATATACTAACAAGGAATAGGAAAGGAAGGGTTGCGATGAAACCAACTGAAACACCGACACATATGCTCCAAGGTTATCCAGCGCAGTCAAATCAACAATCTGTTTACGCAAAGAAAATCAAAAAGACTGGTTGCGGCTGTGGAAAGAAAAAGAAATATCAATAGTAGAAAAACAAAAACCGGGATTTATCCGGTTTTTTTGTTGCCCTTTTTTCCAGTTCTGCATATGAAAGAGAGAAGGAGTGACGAGAATGGACGCATTTGAACAATTAATGGGCTCTTTGTTCACTAGACCCCATGATGAGAAAGAACAAGCGCATGAAAAGGGTGAAATGGATCTTCATGAGAAAGCGAATCAACTGGAGCAACACTTAAAGGAATTTGGTGAGAAGATGGATGCTTTTGCAAAAGAAACAGAGGCTTTCATGGTGCGTCATGGCGATACAGATTACGTATTGAAACAGCAACAATAAAATTTCCGCACTTTTTTTTGTGATCGTCCAAACCAATTCTTGATTTTTTCATATTTTGTAAGGGAGTAAAGGAGGTGCTTGAATATGAGTTGTTACGGTTACGGTGGCGGTTATGGCGGCGGCGGCGGATACGGCGGCGGCTATGGCTCAACATTTGTTCTTGTCGTCGTGTTGTTCATTCTTTTAATCATCGTTGGTGCTTCTTTCTTTAACTAAACAGTAAGAAGGTGAGGGAAGCAAGGGGGGAGCCTTTTGCTTTCCTTTCTCTTTGATCAAACAAGGCTAGAGGATAGGCACATATCTTGCCTATTTTCATATAGTAAGGTGATGACTCCACAAAGAGGAGGTAAATGAATGGATAATAAATTTTTCAAAAGCGTCGAAAATAAAACAGGTGTCAATATGAATGAAGTCTTTAAGCTGGCAGGTTCATTGCAAAATGCCAATTTTAAAGATGAGGCAACAGTTCGAGGCGTTATTAAGAAAGTCGCACAGCTTGCAAATAAACGTGTGCCTAAAGAAATGGAAGACAAAATTGTTCAATCCATTACAAGTGGGAAAGAAAAGCTTGATTTTAATACAATCTCTAAAATGATGAACAACAAAAAATAAACAACAGGCTCTCCGCTCAAAGGGGGGCCTGTTGTTTTTGTGTGAACAGTTCACGGTTTTTCTTCAGAAGGGGATACAAAAAGCGAGAACGATGAGCCGTTTTCCCTCTTCTAAAAGAAGGCACAGACAGATAAAGAGATTGCTCTGCTCTTGTCATGGCCACATATAATAAGCGCCGCTCTTCTTCGGTGGCTTCCTCCTCACCTTGCCTTAGCTCATCTAGTGCGAAATCGTGAGGCAACGCCCCGTCGACTACACAAGTAATGTACACTGTTTGGAATTCAAGCCCTTTTGCACGGTGAATCGTCATAAGCTGAACGCCATGTGCATCTGTTTTTTCCTTTTCGGCAGACTTCATATGTTCCGCATGTGAAAGGAAGTCTTCAATCGTTTCAAAGCGCTTCGCCGCTGTTTTCACATCACGTACATCATCTGCCCCTTTTTCCAGCACATTCGTATCGCTTACGCGTTTTTTCAAATAATCACCAAGTCCCATTTTTTGTTCAATAAAGGACACGGCATCGGACGGTTTTAACGTTCGTAACGTTCGGAACAGGGGAACGATTGATTGCAGCTTTTTACGCTGAAACGGCTGAATGTCTGTTAATTTCCCAAGTGCTTCGACCATTGAACAGTCTTCGGTGATGGTGAGCGCCTTCAAAGTATTGAGTGTTTGCTGTTTTAAAAAGAAAACCGGAAGCAGCTGTTTCATCGCAGGAACATCATCCGTATCTTGGCTTAGAGAAAGAAAGGCGAGTAGTACCCGAACCACTCGTCTACTATAAAAAGCTTTGACGCCTGTGTCTGTCTGATACGGAATCGCTGACTGGTGAAGCCGCTCATAAATGGCACGTCCGCCCGTATTGGTACGGAACAAAACACAGAAATCATTCGGCTTTGCTCCGTTTTTAATTTTTTCTTGAATATCTGCCACAATCATGGTCGCTTCCTCTTCTTCGTCATATGGATAAAAGAGAGTAGGTGGCAATTTCTCAGTACGAACTGCTTTTAATGTTTTGGCATAGCGATGCTGGTTTTTCCGAATAACGGCATCTGCACTTGCTACAATGGTATGGTGAGAACGATAATTCGCATGTAAATGGATGATGTGAGCTGAAGGATAGTCCTGCTTGAAATGTAGGATAAAAGCAGGATTACTTCCTCTAAAAGCATAAATCGCTTGATCATCGTCTCCTACACAAAATAGCTGTTCGGATTCCCCGGCCAAAAGCCGGATCAGTTGATATTGAACAGGGTTAATATCTTGAAACTCATCAACTAAAATGTACTTGAACCGTTCCTGATATTTCTTGAGTAGTTCAGGCTGTTCGGTTAGCATCTGTAAGCAGGCAATCGCCATGTCATCAAAATCAAACTGCTGGTGATCTTGTTTTTGCTGTTCATACGATTGGTAAATGGTCCATATATGTTTTTCTTTTTCATCGTTCAGTTCAGGTCGTTCATCAGGTAAAAAAGCATTTTTCCAAAAGCCAATTAATTGAAGCACTTGATCGGTTGGGTAATCCTTCTCATCAAGTCCTTCGTTCATGATCGCTTTGCGAATGTACTGTTCCTTTTGCCAGTCAAATTTGATCAAATGCTGGCCGTTCCATTTGGTGGGGTCATCGTGCAGCAGCATTTTATAAAAAAGACTGTGGAAGGTACCCGTCACGACTTGACTCGCTTGCGATGGCTGAAGCTGATATTGCATGCGCAGTCTTTCTTTCATCTCACTGCTTGCTTTTGTGGTGAAGGTCACCAGCAAAATATGGTGAGCAGGGATTTGGTGCTGTGAGATCAAGTAAGCCGCTCGTGCAGTCAGCACCCTTGTTTTTCCGCTACCAGCACCCGCAAGTACAAGCATCGGTCCGTTTTGATGGGTGACAGCTTCAAGCTGCGGTGTACTAAAGGTGATGTGAGGAAAGAGGTCAATGGTATGCCCTTGTTCATTCACTTGCAGATGAAAGGCTTCATCAAATTGGATCGCCCTCGGTTCCTGCCAATCAAACGTATCCTTTGGTTGTGAGATGATTTGTTTGCCGGTTGGAAAACGAAAACCGCCAAGTTCTTTGTAAGAAGATTTTTCTTCTGGCTCTTCTGCCTTTTCACAAACCTCTAACTTATGGATAAAGGCAGGTTCTTCATGTATATTTAATCTGAAAAAGACTGGATTCCCGCAATATGGGCAAGATAAGTGCCCTTTTTTTCCCTCATCATGGAGGAATTGATAATGTTCTCTCGAATACGTATGTAATGAGATCGTTCGATCATGTCGTCGTGCGCATTTCAAAGCTAGTCCTCCAATATGTATGTCAATCTAAAAAGAAACAAATCTAATCATATCAAATGAAGCGTGTTTCAAACAGTCATATTTAGGGAATAGTAGAATAGAAGAGAAGCAAAGGAGGCGTTATTGATGGGATATATAGCCCCGATTCAGCCGGATCTGTATTTTCAATATATCAACCGTCCTGCTCCTCAGGATAGAGATGACTATGCGAAAGTGACCAAAGTCACTCGCACCTTTCATGACAAGGTATACAGAGAGCTGGAGAAAAAAGAGGACTTAGTGACAGAAGCCGAAATGAAAGTACAGCAAAAAAAGCGGGAACGTTTTGTACGAGATATGTTTATGGAGGAAGGTAAGGGAATTCACATCAATGTCTATGTGTAAATGATTGCGCTTACTTATGTGAGTCAACAGAAAAGCCAGAGCATCCATGATGCCCTGGCTTTTCTGTGTTATGAAGCAGATAGTGATTTTTTCATTTTAACATGTGTGATCCCCGCTTCTTCAAATGGTTCAGATACAACATAGTAGCCCTTTTTTTCATAGAAAGGCAGGGCTTGGACTTGTGCGTGCATCACAGCTTCTTTCGCTCCTTGGGCAATCGCTTCTGCCTCAAGCGCTTCTAATAGTTTGTGACCAAGGCCAAAAGAGCGAGCCTCTTTCAACACACAAATCCGCTCAAGCTTCGCCTTTTCACCTTCAATGATACGAAGTCTAGCAGCAGCCTGTGGCTTTTTGTCATCATTATAAATGACAAAGTGGATGGCTTCATCTTCTAGCTCATCAATTTCGATATCTAATGGGACTTCCTGTTCTTTCACAAAGACTTCTTTTCTGACGTCATATGCATCTTCCCGTTGTGTGTGTGTACCTGCGATGATGGTTTTCAAATGTCTTTAACCCTCTTCTCCTAAAATAAATGTTTCATAGACGGTCCAAGATCCGTTTTCTAATTGGTATAAAAGGTGGAAACGGTCGACCATTTCTTCGTGGTCAATACTTCCAAGCTTTAATGTGCCGAGTACATCTGAATGCTCATCATCCGATAATTTTTGAGCAACTGTCACATGCGGTACAAATGCATATTCAGGTGTCCCACCAATTGGATCTGTATACAGTTTTTCGTTTAAAGCGTTTAATTCATCGTTCGGTTCTACTTTCATATAAATAACGTTGTTTACAGGAGCGAATGAACTGAATTTTTTAATACGCAATGTGATGGGAGACGCCTTCTTTGCATACTCACGCAGAGTTGATACCACCTCAGCCGCTTCAAGATCTGTTAATTCAAAAGGTGTTCTAAGTGTCAAATGAGGCGGTATGAGTGCGTAGTTCGGATCATAACGTTTCCGATAAGAGTTCGCAATATCTTGCATTTTTTTTGATGGAAATATAACAACTCCGTATTTCATCATGTTCCCTCCTGATTAAGTATTTATTAATTTTTATTATAACAAAAATTAGTTGATGTACGAATATGGTAATATTCTTTTTAATGAAGGAGAAATGAGCGGCTGCCAAAACGTCCATTTATGATCGCCTTCGAATGGTTCAAATACATAATCGGCACCAGACTGTTCAAGTAGGGCTTTTAACTCTTGGTTCGGATTGATAAAATCAAGCACTTGACCGTCTGTTGTTTTCACAGTGCTTTCTTCTAATCCAATTTGATGGATAATGGCATAATGAGTCAATGATGTTGACTGCTTAACTGATTGTAAGACGGTTTCATCTACGTAAGGAGACTGCAAAATCAGTCCGCCAAATAAAGAAGGATAGTCGATAGCGGTCATCAGTGAAATCGTAGCGCCTAGTGAATCACCAATAAACGTGCGTCCTGATCCAATTTGATAGGTAGGGTAGTGTTCATCAATATAAGGAACTAGTTCTTTTGCTAAAAAGCGTTTATAAGCCTCGAACTTTGTGCCGTCTGGATGATACGTATTTCGTCTTTCTGTCACGCTTTGATAAGGGACACCAATGATAATGGAACGTTCCATTTCTTTGTTTTGCATTAATTCTTCCGCCTGTCTGCCTATCTTACCTAAGCGGAAATAATCATGACCATCTTGTGCGATGATGACATGATATGTGTAAAGAGGTGAGTAATTGACAGGCAAATAAATCAATATGTTCATGTCTGCCCCAAGCTCTTTTGACTGTATTGTGTCTTCTTGAATGATTCCTGTTTTTTTCACCACAATCCATTCCCCCAGCTTACCAAATTCATCATAAGTGAAACGTTTCCATTCATTGTAACATGAAAAACAAGGATGTTCCTATATGCAAACATGCAATCAAATCCATTCACATCGAATATTTTATAAAATACAGAAAATTTTCATTAATCGTTAAATTACCCCTTGAAAATTGGGATTTAATGCGTTACAGTATTAAGAATTAGAACAGACAGACAACACATTCTTATCGTGAGAGGTGGAGGGACTGGCCCTTTGAAACCTCAGCAACCGGTATGCATCGCATGAAGTGATGACCCAAGGTGCTAAATCCAGCAAGCAGTTTTTTTGCTTGGAAGATAAGAGGAAGCGATTAAACCCCTTCTTCTTATGAAGAAGGGGTTTTTCTGTTTGAAATTAGATTTTTACTTAGGATGGTGTCAAATGACAGAACATGTGGAAACGAAGTTAGCGCAAATTGGAAACCGTAGCGAAGAGGCAACTGGTACTGTAAGTCCTCCCGTCTATTTTTCAACAGCATATAGACATAGAGGAATTGGTGAATCAACGGGTTTTGATTACATTCGAACGAAAAACCCAACTAGGCAGCTCGTAGAGGATGCGATTGCTTCACTCGAAGAAGGAACAGCTGGTTTTGCCTTCAGCTCTGGCATGGCTGCCATCCAAACCATCATGGCTTTATTTGAGAGCGGAGATGAACTGATTGTCTCATCAGATTTATATGGCGGGACGTATCGTTTGTTTGAGAACGAATGGAAAAAATATGGGTTTCGCTTTCATTACGATGATTTTTCAGATGAAGCTTGTTTACGCTCAAAGCTTACGTCAAATACAAAGGCAATCTTTATTGAAACCCCGACAAATCCACTGATGCAGGAAGCAGATATTCAAAAGATAGCGGAAATTGCAAAAGAACATGGGATTTTGGTGATTGTAGATAACACATTTTACACACCAGTTTTGCAAAAACCCATTACGCTAGGAGCAGACATCGTCATTCATAGCGCAACCAAATATCTAGGTGGACACAATGATGTCCTCGCAGGACTTGTCGTAACAAAAGGTGAGCAACTAACTGAAGCGATGTTCCAGCATCAAAATGCGATTGGAGCGGTTCTCTCCCCATTTGACTCATGGCTTTTAATGAGAGGAATGAAAACACTGGCTCTTAGAATGCGCCAACATGAAGCGAATGCCAAGGAGTTAGCGGTCTTTTTAGAGAAACAGCCTGAAATCCAAGATGTCCTTTACCCAGAAAAGGGAGGAATGTTATCATTCCGACTAGCAAAAGAAGATTGGGTGAATCCATTTTTAAAGCAGCTCAAAACCATCTGTTTTGCAGAAAGCCTTGGTGGAATCGAAAGCTTCATTACGTATCCTGCCACACAAACCCATATGGACATACCAGAAGACATTCGGATCGCAAACGGTGTGTGTAACAAACTGCTTCGATTCTCCGTTGGAATTGAACATGTGGATGACTTAAAAGCCGATCTTCAGCAGGCACTAGCTCAAGTAAAAGAGGAGGTACACGTCAAATGACAAACCACGATTGGACACTAGAAACAAAACTCGTGCATAATGCGTTTAAAACAGATCGTTCAACAGGTGCAGTCAGTGTGCCGATTCAGCATGCTTCCACTTTTCATCAAAATAGTTTTGATGAATTTGGCCCATTTGACTACTCCAGATCAGGTACTCCAACTCGTCAGGCGTTAGAGGATACCATTGCTTCATTAGAAGGAGGAGCAAGAGGTCTCGCATTTGCATCAGGTATGGCAGCCATATCAACGGCTTTTCTTCTTTTATCAAAAGGAGATCACGTGCTCGTTACACAAGATGTGTATGGCGGTACATTTCGTATGATTACACAAGTGCTTTCAAGATTTGGCATTGAGCATACATTTGTGGATATGACAGATTTGAATGAAGTCAAACAGGGCATTCAATCAAATACGAAGGTCATTTACATGGAAACCCCGTCAAACCCAACATTAGGGATCACAGATATTGAAGGCGTCGTCCAACTAGCGAAGGAACATGACTGTCTCACCTTTTTGGATAATACATTTTTAACCCCGGCTCTCCAGCGGCCCTTAGACCTTGGCGTTGACGTGGTACTGCACAGTGCAACGAAATTCCTGAGTGGGCACAGTGATGTGCTGTCTGGGCTTGCCGTTGTCAAAGACGAACAGCTAGGTGAGAAACTGTATCAGCTTCAAAATGCTTTCGGTGCCGTCCTTGGCGTGCAGGATTGCTGGCTTGTCCTACGAGGATTAAAAACACTTCAAGTCAGATTAGAAAAAGCGAGCCAAACGGCGTTAGAGCTTGCTGAATGTCTAAAAGAACATCCTGCCGTGAAAAAAGTATACTACCCAGGGTTAGATGACCATCCAGGTGCACAGATTCAGCGGAAGCAAGCAAGCGGAGCGGGAGCTGTTCTATCGTTTGAACTAGAAAACCAAGCGGCTGTAAAACAATTGGTCGAGAACGTCACATTACCAGTCTTCGCCGTCAGCCTTGGCGCTGTTGAATCCATTCTGTCCTACCCAGCAAACATGTCACACGCCGCCATGCCGAAAGAAGAAAGAGAAAAAAGAGGCATTACAGACGGATTACTACGATTAAGTGTCGGGGTCGAAAATGGAGAGGACCTAAAACGCGACTTCAAACAAGCACTTGATCAACTAAAGCCCGCCCTAGTGAATCAATCATAGAGGTATTGAGAAAAAAGCCGGCTTCAGAAACCGGCTTTTTGGTTTTTTGAAATAAACCTATTGACGCCCATTTCATTTGATTATATAATGGAGACTGTCAGTAACAGAAAGCCCAGAACTGATACATAATCTGATTCCGTAGCTCAGCTGGGAGAGCGCTACCTTGACAGGGTAGAGGTCGCTGGTTCGAGCCCAGTCGGAATCATCGTTGAAACCCTTGCATAGCAAGGGTTTTTTGTTTCTGTCATGTCACTTTGCAGTTTACCCTGCGGAAACATGGGGAAAATTCACATGATTCAATAGTCTTCTTCTTTATCAAACCACTATTACTTACATGGCTCCATTGCAGAAGCTCTTTTTTTGTTCTTTTTGCGGTATCTTTTCGGTGCTTTGTAAATTATTGTATGTGATAATGAGTGTAATATAAGGGGATTTTGTGGAAGGGGAGTAAGGGGATGGAGAAAGTTCTTTCTTCACATGTTGGTGTGAAAATAAATGAATGGTATAAAATGATTCGTCAATTTAGTGTTCCTGATGCAGAGATTTTGAAAGCTGAGGTAGAACAAAAAATTGAACGTATGGAAGAAGACCAGGATTTATTGATTTACTATCAATTAATGTGCTTTCGTCATCAACTTATGCTTGATTATATTAAACCCTCAGAGCAACGTTCTTTATCCATTGCAGACTTAGTTGATAAAATCGAAAATTCAAATCATAAATTGTCCGGCATGTTGCAGTATTACAACGCATTTTTTAGAGGTATGTATGAGTTTAGTAAGAAAGAGTACATCCAAGCCATTCAATATTATAAAATTGCTGAAAGGCAGCTTGCACTGGTTGTAGATGATATTGAGCAAGCGGAGTTTCACTTCAAGGTGGCTGAAGCCTACTATATTATGAAACAAACCCATGTCTCTATGCATCATATTATGAAAGCACTGGACATTTATCGTCAACATGAACAATATAAAGTTCGCCAAATTCAATGTTTGATTGTCATTGCAGGAAATTATGATGACTTTAAACGATATGAAAAATCTTTAGAACATCTAAAAACAGCATATTCAATTGCACTGAAACTGAAAGATCAAAGTTTAATGGGGAAAGTGTTATTAAATATTGGAAACACATATGATAGACAACAAGATTATGCTAAGGCTATTCAATATTATTATGAGTCCCTTGAAGTATCTGAAGATGGTGTGAAGGATTTAAAGCTTGTCATATATGTGAACCTTTGTTGGACGCTTTATAAGACTGGGGAAAATGCTGAGGCAGCGAAATTAGTAGATAAAGGTTTAAACTGCGCTTCTCATGGTGAGAATTCACATGAAATGCTATTGTTAAAGTCTATTAAAACAATATATGAAAGTAATGATGAAAATGAGATTCAAGCTATGCTTCATGCATTTGAAGAAAAACAACTATTTGTTTTCGTTGAAGAATTCACCAAAAATCTTGCAGTTATTCATGAAAAAAGAGGGGATTTTGAGAAAGCCACTGAATATTATAAGATGGCAATTCAAGCCCAAAATGAAATTCAAAAAGGGGAGTGTCTTTATAATGATTAAAAAGATAATTTTAATTAGTTCTATTATTTTACTAGGTGTAGGGGTTTATGAAGCGTCCAGTATATTTAAACCAGGCTCAAACCGAAATACGACGATGGAGGATACAAATAGAAATACAACCTTTATCGACCGAAATACGACGGCTCAAAACGTATAAACAAAATTAAAACAGACCTTAAGGGGGACTGTTTTTTATGGGAACGGATTGGGGACGATCCCTTTCAGTTTTCATCAGAAAGGCTAATCATAGAATCTTATTATATCAGCATATTTTAGAGAGATTGACGCTGGTATCAGTCGATGTAGTACAGATTGACAGGAGAGAGGTCGCTGGTTCGAGCTAAGTTGGAATCATCATTGAAACCCTTGCGTATCAAGGGTTTTTTGTTTTTTAAACAACTAATACTCATGGGGTATACAAGTGCTCGTGGTTACCCGACTCTAGCATAGGTAGAAAAAAATATGCTATATACAACTCGAAAACTAATAGAACTTAAAAAAATATAGCGAAAACTAGACCCCAAAACCTTATTTAGACCCATCAAGGGGAACTGTCCAATAGGTAGATGGGGTTCTATGGGAATAGATAGCGCCCATTCATAACCTCTTAATTGCTTATTTCCTGGAAATAAGCAATTAGGTAGAATGATCACCATATTGTCCCTTTAACTGGACATTCATCCGATGATCATCTAACCTAGTCCAGATGTTACATTATACTTTTTACCATTCTCTTGGCTCGTAATTTAAATCTCTAAATAATTGAGTTCGCTCTTTTTTCGATAAATCTCTCCATTGTCCAGGAGGAAGGTTGCCTAGATGAATATTCATAATTCGAATTCTTTGCAAACGGTAAACATCGTATCCCAGTTCCGCGCACATACGGCGAATTTGGCGATTTAACCCCTGTGTCAAAATGATTTGAAAATCGAATTTTGATAGTTGAACTATTTCACAGGGAAGAGTCTTTGTCCCTAAAATCTTGACGCCCTCTGACATCTTTTTCAAGAAGTCAGGAGTAATTGGTTTGTCTACTGAAACGATATATTCTTTTTCATGCTTATTTTCAGAACGTAGAATTTCGTTAACAATGTCGCCATCGTTCGTAAGAAGTATTAAGCCCTCTGAATCCTTATCCAGACGTCCAATATGAAATACTCTTAATGGATGGTTGACCAAGTCAACGATATTCCCCTTTACACGTTTTTCTGTTGTACTAGTAATGCCTACAGGTTTATTTAAGGCAATATAGACATTATTCCTTGCTACTCGGATTGGATTTCCATCTACTCGAACGTCATCCCCAGGTTGAACTTGGCCACCTAGAGTTACACGTTTACCATTAATAGTAACTCTCCCATCGGTAATTAATTTATCGGCACCTCGTCTAGATGCTTTTCCAGATTCACTTATATATTTATTAATACGCATGTTTACACATCCTTAATCAGAGGGTTGAATTGTTTGATTAGATACTAACTATACTTTATTTTCACGATGAATCGCAAACACTTATCTAGCTTTTGTGTCAATGTCACCTATTGGTACTTTACGCTGAGCCTTACCAGAAGTAAACGAGGCTTTTATTTTCAGTTTAAAATATAGAATAAAAGAGATAGAGAGAAGGTACGCCCTCGCCTTTAAAATTAAATGAAATACCTTTTAAGGGTGTATCAAATCAATAAAGCATTAAAAGGAGACAAGTATGTTTCTCCTTTTCTCAGCCAAGCCACATCAGCCGCAGTCAAGGCGGTCGACATCTATAAGACATCACAAAAGTCTTTCGATGCGCTAAAAACGTCTCAAAAAGGCTTATACGGACTGACTGCGACCAACGGCTTCAGCGAAGCGATTACTGGCAGAGATATGTTTGGGAATAAGATCTCAAAAGAACAGCAAGAAGCCAGTATGAATGCGGCGCTTGGCATGCTTTTACCGTTTGGGGCGAAAGGGTTTCATGGGAAGATGGGAGTTAGGGGTAAAGGTGAAGGTTTTTCCGGAAAAACAGAAATTAGTCCAGAGATAGCAGCTAAGATTATTGAAGGACAACGCAAGGTTCCAAAAAACCAATTAATAGGTGGACATTCGTCCAGCATTAATAATGCAAATGACAAATTTGCAGTTGAAGTACTATCAACAAATGCTGATGGTACAAAAAATGTCGTTTTTACAAAATAGTTTTCTGATGGAAATATTTCCAGGGTTAAAAAGAGTACTCTATTTCCTGATTCATGGAATGACGAGCAAGTTCTTAATAGTATTACTGAGGTTGGCAACACAACAGCTATTTCTTCAAGATTGAGAGATAAAGCGACTTGGTATAGAGATGCTATTAATGGTGTAGAAATAGATGTAATTAAAGTTGGTCATGATGTAACTAGCAGCTATCCAACAGGTACTGTAAATGCTTCTCGTCCATCAGGTTTTTAACTTAAATTTAATTGGAGGTATTAAATGTGTATAAAGAACTGGACAAACTGGTGTCTGCTGATACAACGGTAGATTCTTGGTATGACGATGGTTGTGTTATAGCAAGTGAGATACTCTTTAAATGATTGGGGAGAATTATCAATCAGGTACTTAGTAAACCAATTAAATGGCAACGGAAAATTGCATATTGTTTTGATATGAGTGCAATGAATATGAATTTAACATTTTAATGACTTTGTTGAATACTAATGATACGGAATTGTTTGAGATTTGTATTGACACGTTAAGGAGTTATTCAAGTGAAGAAAATAAAAAAATGATATTGGATAATCCACAGATTTTAAAACGAGTAAATGATTTGTTGTCTACCGCTAACCCACCAGTTAGGACAATTCTTCAAGATTTTCTATCGAAAATATACTAGTTAGGTTTTATTAGAGAAAAAGTAAATAAAACGACAAAAAAAGAAAGTTCCTGCATAAAGCCATACACCAACCGTATTCGTAATTACAGATTTAATCTCTCGTGCTATACTGTACTTTTATTTCAACGATTGGTGATCAAGGATAGGGGGAAGAGTATGGTATTTAGTGTGGGAATTATTATCGCTTTTGCTATTATGATCTTAGGTATTACTGTTTTAAACGATATAGGTGACGGATTGGTTTCTGTCTTTAGTATACTCGTAGCATTCACTGTTTTACTAATAACGGGCCGGCTACAAAGAAAAAGAGAACAGAACGATTCAAATCCAATGGTCGACCAGATCATGATGATCTTTCATGAAAATGAATTCCAGTCGTCGCGGTACTTCATAACAGAAGATCTTCAAAAAGGATTTGCGATTGATGAAGAAGCAAACATGATACGTATTGTGAAGAATCAATCGAAACCAGGAAAAGTCCGTCCTAAATCTACATTTGAAATAAACGATCTTTCACTGAAAGACGTACTCCGCGTCGAGGTATTAGAAGATGATATACCGATACCGATTAAAAGCTCATCTGAGAACAGCTTATTTGATGCAGGAACGTCATCAGAAGAGGTTTCGAAGCTTCAATTAAGGATGACAATTAATGATCATCAAGATTCGAGTATCACAACCACCTATATCGATTCTGAATGGCCAATCAATAAAAACAGTGAGGACTATTTAATGGCAAAAGCAAGTGCAGATGATGAATACAATTATATTGATACGTTGCTTAAATCTGATCGTCAACGAGACCAATCTTCACTGGAAAGTGACCGTTAAAGAACCAAAAGAGGAATCACCGTTTGATGGGGTTCCTCTTTTCTACGTACATAAACCCCCCCTTTTCTTTGCTCCTGTGATTGAATGTTTTTCTTTAAAAGTGAATAAAGATAGATGACGTATATATGAGAAAATGAATCTAAATGGAGATCACAGGGGGACGAGATATGCAAAAGATTGGCCGTGAAGTCTGGATTGAAGTAAATCTTGACGCCATTAAGAGAAATATTCAAGCTTTTCAAGCACATATTCCTAGGAAAAGTAAGATCATGGCTGTCGTGAAAGCAAATGCCTATGGACACGGTTCAGTTGAGGTGGCGAGACAAGCATTGGAAAGCGGAGCGACTGAATTGGCTGTTGCTAGCTTGGAGGAAGGGATTGTGTTGCGAAAGGCGAAAATTGAAGCGCCCATTCTTGTCCTTGGATTGACCCGGCTCGATTGTGTAAAAAAGGCGGCAGCCTGGAGAATTGACCTATCTGGTCTTTGTGCAGACTGGATCAATCAAGCAAATGCGATTTTAACGAAAGAAGAAAGTCAGCATCAGCTCGGCATTCATGTCAATGTCGATACGGGGATGGGACGATTAGGCATCCGGACGAAGGAGGAGCTTTTGGAAGCTGTTGAGGCACTTGAAAAGAGTAAATATCTGAGATGGGATGGGGTTTTTACACATTTCTCAACTGCGGATGAACCAAATCCTGATTTCGCATTGTTTCAACACGACAGATTCATTGATTTTCTGCGTTTTTTGAAAAAAAAAGGGGTGACATTGCCGACAGTACATATGAACAATACAGCGGCCACCATTGTGTTCCCTACATTTAGCGCTGATATGATCCGGCTTGGCATTGGGCTTTATGGATTGTATCCGTCGCAATATGTGGAAGACTTGGACGCTGTTCAATTGGAGCCCGCTCTAAGTTTAAAGGCGAGGATTGCCTTTGTGAAGCAAATGATGACAGAGCCAAGGATGGTAAGTTACGGTGCTACGTATGTGGCGAAGCCTGATGAAGTCATTGCAACCATTCCAATTGGCTATGCTGATGGGTATTCGCGTGCTTTATCGAACAAAGGGTTCATGCTTTTTCGAGGAAAAAGGGTGCCGATTGCCGGTAGAGTTACGATGGATATGACCATGATTCGATTAGGGGAAATGAAGGCAAGACCAGGAGAGGAAGTCGTCATATATGGCCGTCAACAGGACGAAGCGATTTCTGTCGAAGAAATTGCTGAATTGCTCAATACCATTCACTATGAAGTCATCGCCACCATTAGTCGCCGCGTTCCGCGTTTTTATAAAAGAGGCGGAAAGATTATGAAAATATCGACGCCTATGATGTATGTGTGAGTTGAATATCATCTTGCAGGATAGCCCCCTTTGCATAGCATAGGGGGCAGATTCATTTCTCTCTCCATATTTCTTCGTTTCTGACGAAAAGTAAATGATTAAGCTTGATACTCTTTATCTATTATCACGATTGGCTTAATGGTTAAGCCATTTTTGGAGTCTTCAAAGGCCTGTTCAATGTCTTCTAATTCGTAAAATTTCACAAGTTTTTCTACTGGAAATTGTCCGTTTTTAAAGAATTTCACTAATTTAGGAATGAATAATTGAGGAACAGCATCGCCCTCTATTACCCCTTTCAATGTAAGCGCGTTTAGCATTAAATCGTTAGTCACGTTAAAGGTTAAGTCACGTTTTCCTACGGCGACGGTGGCACAAGTCCCTTTCACACGTAGACAGTGTAGTGCAGCAAGTGTTACTTCTGGTACACCCGTTGTTTCAAATGAATAATGTGCCCCTTTTCCATCTGTTATTTCCTTAATTTTTTCAGCTGGATTCTCACGCTTACTATTGATGACATGGGTTGCGCCCAATTCTTTTGCTAGCTCTAGACGACTGTCATGGATATCGACGGCAATAATTGGATCACAGCCTGCAATTTTTGCGGCCATTAATCCGCTTAATCCAACAGCACCGGTACCGAACACAACAAGACTTGTCCCTGGCTCTGGGGCAAGCGAGTTTAAGACAGTGCCGCTGCCGGTCATTAAGCCGCAACCGAATGGACCTAAGTAGCGTAAATCCGTTTCTTTATCTACTTTGACAACGTTTTTCTCATCCACCGTCGCATAAGTACCGAACGATGATTGACCAAAAAATAGTGATACATCTTGATGATCGTGTGTGTGAAGCGGTGTTTCTTGATGTTTGTTACGACCGGAGAAATTTAATGTCATCATGTTTTCGCATCCGCCCGCATTCCCATCTAAGCAATTGTCGCAGTGACCGCAGTAGGCAAATCCCAAGACAACGTGGTCACCTTCTTCAACGGTGGTGACATTAGATCCGGTTTTGACGACAATACCAGAACCTTCATGACCTAATAAAGCTGGACGCGGTACAGGTAGCGTGCCATCCAATACTGTGGCATCCGTATGACAGACCCCAGTTGCAATGATTTTGACCAGCACTTCATCTGCTTTTGGATCATCGAGTAACAAAGTTTGTTTTTCAAAATCTTTTTCATTTGTTGTGACCATCGCTTGAATTTCCATCACATATGCCCTCGCTTTTTATATAGTATGATATTCTAATAAAGATAGATAAAATGTCACAAAACTTTCATTTTTTTGTGACTCAAGTTGATTGTAGAATGAAAAAAAGTTTGTTTCAATCAGCAAAAAAACGATTTTGTATAGGTTTTCAACATAAAAACAATTTTGTGTCATTAGTCAACATTTCTTAAAAAGTGTCTAAGGAGGGTGTACATGATCAGAAAAGAGGATCGCCGTGTTGAACGAACAAAGGATACACTACGCCAAACGTTTAAAAACCTAGTAGGTGAAAAAGGATATTCTCATGTGAAAGTGAAGGATATTGTCGAAAAAGCAAACTACAATCGTACGACGTTTTATGTCCATTACGAGAGTAAAGATGAACTCGCAGCAGATGTTATTCAAAGAGAAATGGCTCACTTTGAATATGAATTTTGCAAGCCGACGCGTGAAAATCCGCTTCTTGATTTAACACGTATGAAACCAGATGGCACGGATGTGTTTCAATATATTGTCGACAATCGTGACTATTACGACCTATTAGTGATGGAAGACCGTATTCCTCATATTCAAGAACAATTACTTAGGAAACTACAATATATTTTTCAACATAAAATGTCGTTTGTGAGTGATGAATATACAGAAATCAATGACAGCTATGTTATCCAATATCGTTCCTACGGCATCTTTGGTTTTATCCTTGAATGGATTAGAAATGACTACAATGCGTCACCTTCAGAAATGGCACGCCGTATTATCAATCTATTACATATTCAATCTTCACTTATGATTCATCTTAAAGAGGAGGGACAATGAATTGAAGCTATGTTGTGATTGAAGATATTCTTTATTTTTTCGTAGTACTCTATATGTGTCAGACCTAATGAAACTATTTAGGCGAAAATTCAATTGGTGGGAGCAACGGTTTGCTAGGATCTTATCGAAGAAAATTAGTGTATCAATCCATTTATCTAGAATATTTAATCAAAAATACCCGTAAATAGTAAACTTTGTTAAAGATAGAACGATAAAAGAGAGGAGTCTAATGTTAGGGAGGAATGAAAAAATGAAAAAAAGTTTTTTATTATTTGTCATGATGTTCTTCTTAATGAGTATGTTTAGTTCATTCAATGCAAGTGCAACTAATGGAACTGGTTGGACAAAACGTGCTGATTTACCAGAAGAACGTGTTAATGCTGGTGTAGGAGTGGTTGATGGGAAAATTTATGTGTTTGGTGGAGCAAGTGAAAAAAGAAAATTAAAGAACCAGATGTATATGTATGATCCTAAGAAAGATGTTTGGACAGAAAAAGCACCAATGCCTAGAAATAGAGCAGGTGGTACTTATGCCACAGTAGGGAAAAAGATTTATGCAATTGGTGGGGTCAATGAAGAGACTCAAGTAGCTTTTAACACAATAGACGTATATGATACAGAACTTGATCAGTGGGCAGAAGAACCAATTCAGATGCCAAGAGGTCCAGTATATACACCAAATTATCGAAAGGGCACTTTAAACGCAGTCGCAATAAATGAGAAAATATATATATTGTCTCATATAAACACTTATAGAGATAATTTTTACCGATATGACACAATAACGGGTGAATGGGAGAAGCTCAATTCAACATCAATACCTTCTCGACATGGAGGAGTCCTATCTGCATCTGAAGGCAAAGTGATTTTTGCCGGTGGAGAAAATTACATTGGTCGTTCGAAAGAAACGAATTTATATCAGTATGATATTGAAACAGACAGATGGAAGAGATCTCCTGATATTCATTTAACAACAACTACAATTGAGCCTTCTTATGAAACGTTCAATGGAAAACTTTTTGTTATCGGTGGCCAACTGCATGCTAAAGATTCAAAGCCATTGCTAAAACAGATTCAGATATTCAATCCAGAAAAGGGTCAATTTAAAAATTCAAAATATGATTTGCCAGAAGGAAGAGTGTCATCTGTTGCAGCAGTTGTCGATGATCAATTATATGTTATTGGTGGACGTAACTATCACTATAATCCGCCTCATCTAGATGTAAAAAGTGATTTCAGGTCAGTAATTTCAATCCCATTAAAAGACTTACAGATAACTGAAGATGAAATAATTCCTGATGATGATACATCCGAAGAACCAAAGGATCAAGACGGCACAACTCCAGGTGACGGCACAACGGAAGAACCAAAAGATCAAGATGGCACAAAGCCAGATGACGGCACAACGGAAGAACCAAAAGATCAAGATGGCACAAAGCCAGGTGACGGCACAACGGAAGAACCAAAAGATCAAGATGGAACAAAGCCAGGTGACGGCACAACGGAAGAACCAAAAGATCAAGATGGAACAAAGCCAGGTGACGGCACAACAGAAGAACCAAAAGATCAAGATGGAACAAAGCCAGGTGACGGCACAACAGAAGAACCAAAAGATCAAGACGGCATAAAGCCTGATGAAGAAACTGGAAAAGGTATTCTTTCAATTACCATGATCAACGGATTACAAAAGGATTATCTGCTTTCAATGAAAGAGATCAATGATTTTCTAAGTTGGTATAAAGAAAGAAGTTTTGGAATTGGATTGAATTTCTTTGAAATTAATGATGAACATAACAAAGGTCCTTTTACAACTAAAAAAGATTATGTAGTGTATCCAAATATTTTAATGTTTGATATCAAGCAATATTGATTTTCATTTTACAAAAGTGTTAAAATAAGGATTAAGGTCATAAATAAAATAGATATTTTTTAAAAAGTCTGCTAAACATCCTATAATCATATCCGATAATAGAATTGTCAGGGTTGATAGCCCTAGAATTAAGGACTTTTTTCAGACAAGGACGTCTGTCAGGTCCCAAACACATGGAGGTAATAGGAAATGAGAATTAACCACAATATCGCAGCACTTAACACATTAAACCGTTTGTCTTCAAACAACGCTGCTAGCCAAAAGAACATGGAGAAACTTTCTTCTGGTCTTAAAATCAACCGTGCAGGAGATGACGCAGCAGGTCTTGCAATCTCTGAAAAAATGCGTGGACAAATCCGCGGATTAGAAATGGCGTCTAAAAACGCACAAGACGGAATCTCTCTTATCCAAACTGCTGAAGGCGCATTGACTGAAACTCATTCAATCCTTCAACGTGTTCGTGAACTAGTTGTTCAAGCTGGAAACACTGGTACACAAGATACAGATGACCTTCAATCTATCCAAGACGAAATCAGTGCTTTAAAAGAAGAAATTGGTGGAGAAACTGGAAGCAAAGGGATTGCTGACCGTACTCAATTTAACGGTAAAAATCTATTAGATGGTAGTGAAGCTGCTGGATTTACATTCCAAATTGGTGCTAATGGTGGTCAACAATTAACTGTAACGATTGCCAGTATGAAAGCAAGTGATTTAGGAGACGCTACTGTTAAGGTTAGTGCTGTTGATGTAACAGATTTTGCTACTACAGCTTTCGATGCTCAACTTGCTGGAATTGATGAAGCAATCAAACAAGTTTCTGGTGAACGTTCTAAGCTTGGAGCAGTACAAAACCGTCTAGAGCACACAATCAACAACCTTGGTGCTTCTGGTGAAAACTTAACAGCGGCTGAGTCTCGTATCCGTGACGTTGACATGGCGAAAGAAATGAGTGAGTTCACAAAGAACAACATTCTTTCTCAAGCTTCTCAAGCAATGCTTGCACAAGCGAACCAACAGCCACAAAACGTTCTTCAATTACTACGTTAATGAAAAGCCCCTTAATGGGGCTTTTTATTGTTAATGGATAACTTGATGTAAAGTGTCCTTTTTACTTAAATGGTGAATCATTGAAGTATGTAGTCTTTTTAGATGGAACAATTATGAAAGACATATCGGGTGTTTTATTGACAACTAATCTGTGAATACAGATAGATAAATTGAGAAATAAAACTTAAAATAATGCTAAACATCCTATAATCATATCCGATAATAGAATTGTCAGGGTTGATAGCCCTAGAATTAAGGACTTTTTTCAGACAAGGACGTCTGTCAGGTCCCAAACACATGGAGGTAATAGGAAATGAGAATTAACCACAATATCGCAGCACTTAACACATTAAACCGTTTGTCTTCAAACAACGCTGCTAGCCAAAAGAACATGGAGAAACTTTCTTCTGGTCTTAAAATCAACCGTGCAGGAGATGACGCAGCAGGTCTTGCAATCTCTGAAAAAATGCGTGGACAAATCCGCGGATTAGAAATGGCGTCTAAAAACGCACAAGACGGAATCTCTCTTATCCAAACTGCTGAAGGCGCATTGACTGAAACACATTCAATCCTTCAACGTGTTCGTGAACTAGTTGTTCAAGCTGGAAACACTGGTACACAAGATACAGATGATCTTCAATCTATCCAAGACGAAATCAAAGCTTTAAAAGAAGAAATTGGTGGAGAAGCTGGAAGTGAAGGTATTGCTGACCGTACTCAATTTAACGGTAAAAATTTATTAGATGGTAGTCAAGCTGCTGGATTTACATTCCAAATTGGTGCTAATGGTGGTCAACAATTAACTGTAACCATTAACAGCATGAAAGCAAGTGATTTAGGAGATGGAACAGTTAGTGTTAGTGATATCGATGTAACAGATTTTGCTAATACAGATTTCGATGCTCAACTTGCTGGAATTGATGAAGCAATCAAATTAGTTTCTGGTGAACGTTCTAAACTTGGTGCAGTACAAAACCGTCTAGAGCACACAATCAACAACCTTGGTGCATCTGGTGAAAACTTAACAGCTGCTGAGTCTCGTATCCGTGACGTAGACATGGCGAAAGAAATGAGTGAGTTCACAAAGAACAACATTCTTTCTCAAGCTTCTCAAGCAATGCTTGCACAAGCGAACCAACAGCCACAAAACGTACTTCAATTATTACGTTAATGAAAAGCCCCTTAATGGGGCTTTTTTTTATGCTCTTTTCCTTCGACATTTTCCTACTTCAATGATTCTTAAACCCCCTGTTAATTCACGAAAATAGACCTTTAATTTTGGTATACTCTAGCGAAACGATCATAATGAATGAGTCCTTTTCCTTATTTATCCCTTTTTTGTTAAACATATTCCATTAAGGTTCGATAATTGGATTGTAAGGCTTACAAAAAAATTCTATTTTAGAACTTTTGGGCATGGATGTCTAAATGTTTCAAACACATGGAGGTCATAGGAAATGAGAATTAACCACAATATCGCAGCACTTAACACATTAAACCGTTTGTCTGCAAACAATGGAGCAGGTCAAAAGAACATGGAGAAGCTTTCTTCTGGTCTTCGTATCAACCGTGCGGGAGATGACGCAGCAGGTCTTGCGATCTCTGAAAAAATGCGTGGACAAATCCGGGGTTTAGAAATGGCTACTAAAAACGCTCAGGACGGGATTTCTCTTATCCAAACAGCTGAAGGTGCATTAACAGAAACTCATGCAATCCTTCAACGTGTACGTGAATTAGTTGTTCAAGCTGGAAACACTGGTACACAAGACGAGACAGATCTTGGTGCAATCCAAGAAGAAATCGATAACCTAGTTCAAGAGATTGGCGGCGGGGATGATAAAAATGGTATTTCTGACCGTACTGAATTCAACGGAAAGAAACTTCTTGATGGTACTTTTAGTGAAACACCAGAAGGCGGTGGAGAACCTAAAAAACTAACTTTCCAAATCGGTGCCAATGTTGCACAACAATTGTCAGTTCATATTGGAGCGATGTCTGCTGATAAACTTGGATCTGATGACACTAAAACAGTTTCTACGATCAAAGTAACTGATTTTGAGACAATTGAAGCTAATGCAGAAGGTGGATTTAACGATCAATTAGGAATCATTGATGCGGCAATCAAACAAGTTTCAGACCAGCGTTCTAAACTTGGTGCGGTCCAAAACCGTCTAGAGCACACAATCAACAACCTTGGTGCTTCTGCTGAAAACTTAACAGCGGCTGAGTCTCGTATTCGTGACGTTGACATGGCGAAAGAAATGAGTGAATTCACAAAGAACAACATTCTATCTCAAGCTTCTCAAGCAATGTTAGCACAAGCAAACCAACAGCCACAAAACGTACTTCAATTATTACGTTAATCAAAAGCCCCTAAATGGGGCTTTTTTTAATTCGACTCAGATGTGAAGCAAGCGCTCTAATTGGAAGTCAGGCACAGCTTCTTGTAAAAAAACTCGGTTTAATTCTTCGTTTTCTTTTCGCCATTGTCCCCACCATTTGGCAGTTTCTCCGGTTTGATCAGCCTCAATCATGTCATGTAGTTGCTCTAGATTGATGATTTCTCTCGGCTCTATTAAGAATGAGTGCATCTTTTGATATGATGCCAAGTGTTTAGGTTGATGTGTTTGAATGGCGTATTGTACAAAGCGATTCAAATATTCTTGTATAAATGTGAGATGAGGAATTGGTTTTTCTGCAAGTAGCTCGACGCCTTCCCATGCCATATCAGCAATCGCACATAGCCACCATCCAGGTTCAATGGCGTGCTGCATTTGTTGTAGTGTCTCTCTTTCAAACGATACATGTTCATGTTGTTGTGATTGCTTGAGCATACGGTGAAGAGTTTGTGCTTCAAGCGCTGCCTTCGTCATTCCTTGTCCATGAATCGGGTCTAATGTACATAATGCATCGCCCATCACTAGTAACCCACTTGGCCAGTCTAACATTTGTTCATAGTGATTCCTTGCACAATAAGGGACTCTAAAACCCTTAGGAGTAGTATGTGGTGTCAATTGGGCGATTGCTTCTGCAATTGCAGGATGGGTCAGGGCTGAGGCTTCTGCCTCAAACTTTTCTGCGTCCGTTGTTGGATAATGTGTGCCTCCTGCTGCTGAGAGAAGAACGGCAACTAAATCATTGTCAACTCGCTCAAATAGTCCTGTTGGAATTTTTTCATTAGGCTGCCCAACGATAACCATTGACTGCATATTCTGTGCCTCGGGAGGTAATCGGTAGTATCTTGTACTATATCCAAGGGATACCGTCAGATGGTCAGGTTTTGGGAGTGTATATCCAGCGTCTTTTAACCACTTTGGCAATTTTGACATTCTTCCAGATGTATCAATGACCAAATCTGCAAGTAAACTTATGTTCTTTGCTGGCCTATTTCCTCTATTTTTTACGATCATTCCGATGACACGGTTCGTTTCTTCATCAAATTGAAGTGAGTTCACTTCATGTTTTTCTAAAAAGTGAATACGTTCTTCATTCGCAATTCTTTGCATCAGTACCCACTCTAGCAGGGCGCGTCTCGTTACAGCTGTTTCTTCTGTATCAGTGAGTTGTAATTCGCCATCTTTTGTCATAAATCGAGATGTTTGATGCAGTGTATTAAAACCCCCCATTTCCAGTAATTCTTTCGTATATCCAGGAAATAGACGTTCAATGATTTGTTTACCTAGTGGTAGCATTCTATGTGGGTGAAAGGCTTGAGGTGTGCCTAGACGGTTCTCTGGAGAGTCTGGCATTTCGTCCTTTTCGATGATTAATACTTCACGATAAAATGAAGATAATACTTTTGCAGCGAGCATTCCGGTGATGCCTCCTCCGATCACGATCGCTCGCTCATACTTCATAGGTTGTGTCACAACATGCGCCTCCAATAAATAAATAGATAAAATGGTTACATGACCATTTCATCATATGTTGACTATTTGATTATATCAAATCTGTAAATAAGATCGTACTTTTTCCTTTGAAATATATAGAATAGGTTCAATTCCAATGATTATTTGTTTAAACAACTACCAAATTAAGAGGAATGACCGATAAATATAGTAAGGAGGTTGGAGATGACTATACTACAGAATATTATAGCAGCTGCACCATATATGATGAAAATTTTGAAAAATGAAGTGACGCTAGGCGTCATTGACCGAGAGAAATTCTTGCTTTATTTGCCAGCGAAGGATCTCGATTTTCAAATTCGAGAAGGTGAATCAATTAAACCTGATGATATGAATATGCAGAAGGCGCTTAGAGGCGAATCAGTTACTGCATCGATACCAGAGTCTGTCTATGGGGTCCCAATCAATGCAATGACTTTACCTATTTTTGATGAGAATCAACAAGTGGTTGGGGCACTTTCATTAGGATTTCCAATGAAAAATCAATTGAAACTAGAAGCTTATATGGAGTCACTGAGTAACATTATCAACAATATTCAAGAGAAAGTGCATGTTGTGGCTGCACATTCAGAGGAGCTTTCTGCTACAAGTGAAGAAATGACCCTTCAAACACAGCAAACACTTGAAAGCTCTAAGAAGACAGCTGATATCACAAAATTAATCAAAGGGATCTCGAAACAAACGAGTTTGCTCGGGTTAAATGCGTCTATTGAAGCTGCTAGAGCAGGAAAAGAGGGCGCTGGTTTTAGCGTTGTGGCAAGTGAAGTACAAAAGCTATCAAGTGAAACCTCACATGCAACCGAAAACATCGAAAGCTCCTTGCAAGGCATATCCGCTAATATCCATACTTTACTCGAGAGCATGGATGATATGAAGGGATCATCATCGGAACAAGCATTACTTGTGACAGAGTTTAGCGAAATCATTGACCAATTAACAGTGATTAGCCGAGAAATGAAAGACTTTATGCAAAAGATTATGTAAACGTAAAAAACGAATCCATTGTGGGTTCGTTTTTTTCTACTTAAGTTCTTTGTCAAAGCGATAATCGTATGTATCGCCTTGTACGACATTTAAAAGCTTATGTCCAATTTGAACAAGTTGAGTGTTCTTCCATTTGATGAAAGGGTCTTGATCAGGATATTTCCAATAAATTGTTTTCTTATGATGGGTAAGTTGATTTTCAATTTCTGCTCTTACTGCGTTCCCCTTTAATGTTCCTCCACTATGTCTGTAGGTGTGAACGATGTATGTTCCGTCTGGAGATGACACGGAGCGGATGAATGTTCCGTGAGACACGCCTTGAAGAGAGTAACATTTCCAATAAATAATGCCAGCGAAGCTGAGAAATAAGATGACAAAAATGATGATCGTGTTCTTTTTAAACATGAATTCCTCCAAAGGTAGATGGCCATAATACTAATATATGAGAAACAATAAAAAAGATTCATATAGTTAAAAACTCCTATTCTTTTCAATTATCGTCCATTTTTTCTCAAAATACAACAGTTAGCTATGATGATAAGAATTTCAGGGTTTCTCCGTCAAGATGATTTGGTTGATGTGATTGAAATATTTCTCTTTACAAAAGAAATGGTGATCATTAGACTTATGCTCATATATAGGAATGGAGCAGATTGGAATGACGCAGATCATAGATACCTATCAAAATTATGAAGAGCTAGCCGCTCATGAAAGAATCGGTATTGATTTCCAAATTCTACACAAGCGGAATGGTGAGCGGCTGCTTGTATTATCGCCACATGCTGGGGGGATTGAATCTGGCGTGAGTGAGCTGATTCATGAAATAGCAGGTAAGCATTCTATGTATTTATTTGAGGGCCTTAAGGTAAAAGGGAATCATGTGCTTCATATTACAAGTACACGTTTTGATGAGCCAATTTGTCTTTCACAAGTACACACACATGACTATACATTTGCGCTTCACGGCTACGGAGAGACAGAGGTGAGGCAAACATTAGTCGGTGGGACCGATCGCATGAAAGCAGTAGAAACAGTAAGACAACTAACGCTAAACGGTTTTCAGGCATTGCTGCTATCTGAATCTGATCAATTTTCAGGAACACACCCCGATAATATTAATAATCGATGTCGCACAGGACAAAGTGTGCAGATTGAAATTAGCCAAGCACAAAGAAGGGCATTTTTTGATGACTTTAGACGACAGTATAGGCAGGAAACACAAAATGACCAATTTTATAGGTACACACGTGTTCTCAAACAAGTATTGAGTCTTTATGAATAAACTTCTGATTCACGAGAGCGGATCGATCTGTTTGATAGATGGCTCCTTTTTCCGCTACCTTCTCCGCCTGGATGACAAAAGAAGAAAACTCATTTTGAAAACGGATGCCTAATCCTCTCTGTTCGAATAAGGCGAGCCGTCTTTCTGCAAAGGCCCAAGTCACATGAAAGGTTTGAGCGATTTGCTGTATGGCGTGATCTCTAAGATGTGGAAGCTTCATTTGAAGCAACATAAAGGTTGGAACACAAAAGTGGTACATGAATTGTTTTGCTTGAAATTCTTGCAGTTCTCGAAAGAGCTTGTGCATATTGAAGTGATTGCCAGTATGCTTCAGCACATGACATAGCTCATGAGCAAAATCCTCCCACTGTTCTTCTGATGATAAGGATCTGTTTAAAATAATGCTGAAAAGACCTTGATGTTGGATCATCATGCTGCCAGTATCCTCGTAGTGAATCCACACATTACAATCGGATGCAATCCTTTGCATATCAACATATGCAGGGCCGCTCAAATGTAATTGAGTGTATAATCGTTTAATTTCTTCTTCTAAATGGGTTAAAAAACCATTCATTAAAAAACCTCCATGCAAACGTATGTTCTGTTTCAGGCGTAAAAGAAAAGTCCATATAGGACTAAAAGGCTAATTGAGCTATCGCTTACTTATTCTATCGGCTTGTTTTTAACAATTTTAACATAAAATCGAATAAAAATGAAAATATTACCTATTTTTCTCGTATATCCATGCAACAAAAAGTATGAATAAATCAAATTTTACCATAGTCCTTTTGCTAAAACAAACAAAATTTGTCTTACGAATGCCACCAGATGATGAGAAAGACGAATCGTTATTTAGAAAAAGGAGTGCAGAATTTGGTACAAATTTATCAAGATTTTATTTCACTAGGAAACGGAAACAGACCAGGATATGCAATGACACCATTGTATGTGACGGTGCACAACACAGCGAATACTTCAAAGGGTGCTAACGCAAAAAATCATGCTGCTTATGTCAAACGGGCTACTACAGAAGTGAGCTGGCACTTTACGGTAGATGACCATGAGATTTATCAACATTTGCCTGTAAATGAAAATGGTTGGCATGCAGGGGATGGACATGGGGACGGGAACCGAAAATCGATTGGAATTGAAATTTGTGAAAATGAAGATGGAGACTTTCAGCAAGCTGTCAAACATGCACAATGGCTTATTCAAAAGCTGCTACGAGCACATCACATACCGCTATCAAATGTGGTCACACATCAGCATTGGTCAGGGAAAGTATGCCCTCGCTTGCTTCTATCTACATGGGATCAATTTAAAAAAGGCATTGAATCTGCAGATGAACCAAATGACGTGGTCACGTATGTAGTGAAAAAAGGAGATACATTAACGAGCATTGCAAAAGCTCACGGCGTTGAGGTCAGTGATTTGCAAAAATGGAATCAAATCAGCGACCCAAACATGATTCAAATTGGACAAACTCTCAAGATTTATCGTCATGAAAAAACGCCCACGTACGTGCTACCGGATGGAATCTTACGTATCACATCACCTCTGACGAAAGGGGAACGTGTCCGTTTTGTCCAAAAGGCACTTGTTGCCGTTTATTTCTATCCTGACAAAACAGCTGTTAATAAAGGGGTAGATGGCATTTATGGAGAAAAAACAGCCAATGCAGTGGCGCGCTTTCAGCTGATGAATGGTCTCGCTAGTGATGGCGTATATGGACCTAAGACGAAGAGAAAGCTACTAGAACACTTAAATAAGTGAGTTTTTCTGTTTGTATAATTGAATGACCATTTCACTTTTATCATGTAATCGAATGAAATAAGGGGACGGTTGAAATTCGGCGAACTGAACATATTTCAAATGTTTGATTTTCTTTTTCATATTGGCACCTCAATCGTTGCAGCATATCTTTTATTGTATGCAAGAGTCGTAAAAATGGAATTAGGACGCGGTGTTATCCCGCGTCCTTTAGTGTGATCATGCTTTTTTATTTTTATACTCATCTAAGAGCTGTTCGTTCTTTTTGAAAATACGCTCAGTATGGGGGCTCACTTTATAATCGGCCATTGTAATATGGCGTTTCTTTTTTAATATTTTAAACGGGTTTTTCTTGCGTTTGTTGTTATCCCCTTGAAGTGCGTAGTCCATCTTCATCACCTTCCTCTTCGTCAGGCAAGATTAGGTCATAAATCGTTGTAAGTGAGGTCATCAATAAGTAGTCGAATTCTGTGACAATCTCATCAGAGGTCAGCTTAATCACAAAATGTGCATCTGCTACTGAAAACGGGATGAGGACCAATTTGCCGAAATCATCATAATACACTTCTTGCCTGTCAAGCTTCGCCTGAATAGAAAGTCGCTGGTCAAGTGTCCTTAGCAAATCATCTTTTTGTTCTTGCGTATCATATGGACAAAGAACCGCTTGAATATTCATTTTTTCTGCAAATGAATAAATCAGTCGTTCAATCCCCTCAATATAAGCTTCTATACTCCCATAATATACATGAATCGGTTCGTTTTTCAATAGGTACTGGTACGTTTTTAGTTTATTGAGGTAAGAATGAAGTAAATCGTTATTTTGCTCAAGGAGTAGGTGTGTGTCAGTTTCAAGTTCATGGCTCCCAAGTTTTTTAATATAGGAGCTGAGAAAAATAAAGGCGTCTGTTAATGCAAAAAAGATGGCAATAATCAAGTAGTGCATCCAATCGGTGAAGATGGAAGACGGATCATATGTCCAGTAAACGACAGCACCAGCTACATAGATCCAATACCACGTCTTACGAATGGCAAACATTTTTTCTTTCACTTTTTGTTCATAGCGCCAAACAGCAAACACGTACACAGCAAGAGCACCTAACAACAACCAGACGGTCAATTGAAAAAATAGTAGCATGTCCTTCTCTCCCATAGACAAATGAATACTTACTTTATTTCTATGGATATGTTTGGAAACCCTGCTACATGAAAAAAACTGCCTGTCAGACAGGCAGTTTGAATTAGAGAAATGCGTTCAAGACAAAATATACAAGGGCAGCTAATGTACCTGAAATCGGTAATGTAATGACCCAAGTGACAAGCATTCGTTTTGCAGTACCCCAGTTTACACCTTTTACTCTGTGTGCAGAACCTACACCTAAAATAGAAGATGAAATGACATGTGTCGTACTAACAGGTAAATGGATAAACGTTGCACCAAAAATAATGGCAGCTCCAGTTAAGTCAGCAGAAACGCCGTTTACTGGACGAATTTTCATGATTTTTCCACCGACAGTTTTAATAATCTTCCAGCCGCCAACAGAAGTCCCAAGTCCCATTGCAAGAGCACAAGAGAATTGAACCCAAAATGGAATATCATCTGTTGTATGTAGGTTCGCTGCGATTAAAGCCATCGTGATAATTCCCATCGCTTTTTGCGCATCGTTCGTACCATGGGTATACGATTGAAGTGCAGCTGTTAAAATTTGAACACGACGGAATTGTTTATTCGTTTTTGCGAGATTGTTGTCTTTGAACATAAATTTAATAATGGTATAGACGATATAACCTACAACAAAAGCCAGGATAGGTGAAATCAAAAGTGCTTGAATGATTTTAATGAATCCCGAATAGTTTAAAGCGCCAAAACCCGCAGAAGCGATAACAGCTCCAGCAATTGATCCAATCAGTGCATGTGAAGAGCTACTCGGAATCCCGTAATACCAAGTAAGCAAGTTCCAAGTGATGCCTGCAATTAACGCGGCCAAAATGACGACAGACCCGTTTTGAAGTGTAAATGGATCTGCGATGTCCTTGGTAATAGACTTTGCCACACCTGTAAATGTCATTGCTCCAATAAAGTTCATAATCGCTGCCATAATAATGGCATGTCGTGGCTTTAAAGCTTTCGTTGAAACTGAAGTAGCAATGGCATTTGCAGTATCGTGAAATCCGTTAATAAAATCAAAAGCAAGTGCAAAAATAACAATAAGTATGGTAAGGATAATTAATATGTCCATTTTAAACTAACCCCGTTACGCATTCTTCATAATTATTGTTTCTAGATTGTTGGCAACACTTTGACAACAATCAGCGATGTCTTCAAGTGTTTCGTAAATTTCTTTGTATTGAATGACCTTAATCGGATCTTTTTCTTTTCCAAACAAGTTCTTTAATGATTTACGATGAAGATTGTCACAATTATGTTCAATCTCTTTGATTTTAATTGCGTGCGGATGAATATCCTTTAAGCGATTTTCAGCCAGTAGTTCTATGGTGATCAGTATTTCTTTTGCACATTCTCGGATGTAGTGACTGAATTTGTCGATATGTTCGTCTGAGCTAGTGATTGAGTAAATTTCCATTGTTGCTGAAAATTGCTCGATGCCATCTAATACATCGTCGAGGCTGTTCGTCAATTGAAGAATGTCTTCACGCTCAATCGGTGTAATAAAGGCTTTGTTCAGCTCTTTAATCATAGTATGAACATGATGATCTCCTTTTGTCTCATATTCCTTCAATGTGTCAGAAAACTCTTTCAGAGTGGTTTGATTAGTTACTTTATAGCTAACAAAATACTCAGCAGTTTCATCTAAATTTTTAGCAATTTCCGTTAACAAGACGGAAAACTTGTCTTTTTTCCTTTTTAACATGTAAAAACCCTCCATTGTATAAATGAGACAATGCACACAATTAATAATTATATATTCTTTTGTCGAAAAAAAACAGGTGTAGTCGAAAATTTCTTCACTTTTTCTATTTGATCTTATTCTGACCTAAAGATAAAATCTCAACACACCTTTTTGAGAAAGGGCAAATGAAACGAAAATGTGAGACCTATTATGCTCCTCCAAAAAGGTTATAAAGCAGCATGAATCAGCTTGAAACGTTCACAAACAAGTAGCATATCATTTTTGAATGCTAGTCCATAAGGCTTTAACGCTTCTGTGAAGAATTCTTTATGCACTCTGTACCAATAGTCATATGTTAGATCCCCTTCGCCTTCTGCACGTGCAAATGATTCAGACACTTGATTCATTGGGATAATGTCTACATGCGTGATTTGGATGATCGCTTTAGGCACATCATGACTGTCCAAAATGATGCTGTATTGTCCAACCTTTGGAAGTGGTTCCTGTTCTTTTTCATACAATATATGACCTGAACAAGTGGCTGTTTTTTTCCTTTGCAAGACAAGATCAAGTAGGTGATCTGGGTTAGCGCCAAACGCCCAAGCAGTGACAGAGGCGTCTACTGGTGCTGATTCTGATGTCTCTTTCCAATAACCTTCCCAAAATAATTTGCTATTGTGGTCCACGGTTTTTCCTCCTTTGCTATTTGTTTATTATACCTTTAAGTCAAATTTGTGGAAATGTTATGCCTTTTTCCCTATTTGAATTACGTGTCATATGTTTGGAAAAAGAACGAATCATTTTTTCTGAATAGGATGATAGAATGAAAAATTTAGAAATTTTAGAAGATTCTATTGTGTTCTGGTCAAGAAGTAGGTAATGTCAAAGTAAGAATATGGAAGGGGTGTTGTTCATGAAACGCATTACTCTAACTGTTTTGTCCATATGTCTACTTGTTTTTTCATTTTTCCTGCCTGTCAGTCAAGCCACCGCAATAGAAAGTCAAGGGAATAAAGTAGCTGTCGGTAAAGATGGTATGGTGGCTACGGCTCATCCGCTTGCTTCGGAAGTGGGTGCTGATGTATTGAAGAAAGGTGGAAATGCAGTGGATGCTGCCGTTGCCATCCAGTATGCGCTCAATGTGACAGAGCCGATGATGTCAGGGATTGGCGGCGGAGGATTTATGATGGTTTATGATGGAGAGACGAAAGAGACATCCATCATCAATAGTAGAGAACGAGCACCACAGGGCGCAACACCTGACATGTTTTTGACAGATGAAGGAAAGGTGATTCCGTTTGCTGAACGCTCCACACATGGAAATGCAGTAGGTGTTCCTGGGACAGTAAAAGGTCTTGAAGCGGCACTAGATAAATGGGGTACTCGATCTATGAAGGAATTGATTGAGCCTTCCGTTCATCTCGCAGAGGATGGATTTGAAATTGATTCTGTTCTGGCAACAGCCATTGATGATCATCAAAAGAAATTGAAAAAAACGGCCGCTGCGCCAATATTTCTGCCAGATGATCAACCGCTCAAAGAAGGAGATCTACTTGTCCAGCCAGGTCTGGCGAAAACGTTTAAGTTGATTGCGAAAAAAGGAAGTAAAGCGTTTTATGAAGGAAAAGTAGCAAAGGCGCTTGCGAAAACGGTTCAAGACTTCGGTGGTACGATGACAACAAAAGACATTGGTCACTATGAAGTCAAAACTGACAAGCCAATTTGGGGTGACTACAAAGGATATCAGCTTGCAAGTATGCCTCCTCCGAGCTCAGGCGGTGTGTTTATGCTACAAATACTCAAAATACTTGACCACTTTAACTTATCTCAATATGACCCAAAATCATTCGAAAAATATCAGCTGCTTGCTGAAACCATGCATCTCTCCTATGCTGACCGTGCGGCATTTGCCGGCGACCCCGAATTCGTAGATGTTCCACTAAAAGGACTATTAAATGATGACTACATTTCAGAAAGAGCCTCTCTCATTCAATTAGATCAAGTGAATCGTAACCCAAAGGCAGGAGATCCGTGGGCGTATGAGGATGAAAATAATCCTTCACCAATTGTCTCACAGCCGGAAGATAAAACCATTGGGGAAACCACCCATTTTACAGTGGCAGATCAGTGGGGAAATGTCGTCTCTTTTACGACAACCATTGAACAGTTATTTGGAACAGGAATCCTCGTACCGGAGTATGGTTTTTTCTTAAATAATGAATTGACGGACTTTGATGCAGTGCCTGGAGGAGCAAATGAAGTTCAGCCCAACAAACGTCCATTATCAAGTATGACACCGACAATTATATTTGAAGATGGAAAGCCTGTGATGACAGTGGGGTCCCCTGGTGGAACGACCATTATCGCTTCTGTGTCACAAACAATCCTGAATTTGCTCGAATATGATATGAAGCTTCAAGAAGCGGTGGAAGAGCCAAGAATTTATACCAACAGCATGACTTCTTATCGGTATGAAGTAGGTGTCCCTCTTGATGTGAGAACAAAATTAAACGATCTTGGGCATAAATTTGAAAGTTCATCTATTGATATAGGAAATGTGCAAGCTTTACTCATTGATCGAAAAGCCGGTACATTTACTGGTGTAGCAGATTCAACAAGAAATGGAACCGCCATTGGCGTTAATTTAAAGCTATCTGCAAAAGAATAACATTTCCCGGGAAAAGAAACGCCGCTTGAGGATGGCGTTTCTTTTTTTGCATTTAAACAAAAAACATAGGTGAATATTTTACAGGACAGCGTGTCAAACGAGGAACTTAGGTGCAGATGTCGCTTTTCATCCAGCATCTGAACCAGTAGAAAACCGAGTTATGAAAGAACAGGAGGAAAGGGAGCAGTCCTTGTCATCTTTTCTGTCGGGAGCAGTGCGCTTTTAAAAGAGGCGTTTCAAGCAGTAGCTAGAGGCGGCGCGATACTGGTCTTGCTCATTTTCCGAGAGGGGAGGTATTCATCCCAGCTGAGCGATTTTTTCATGATGAAGTCAAAGGGGAGTGGGTGCTTATTCTTTACATCCGTATCACTATGCTAAAGCACCTTGAGCTACTGAAAGAGAGGGTGGTTCACACAGAAAGATGGTGACGTATCGCTATCCGTTAAGTCAACTGTCTCAGGCGACAGAATGCGAGAGCGTTAGAATCATGAAGAATGAGATGAAGAGAGAAAGAGCAGTTCTTTGGACAAGGACTTTGCCTTTCTCTTTTTTTGATAAAAATGAAAACGCTTAAAAAATAACCAGAAATACTTGACTTCAATGAGGGTTAAACGTATGATAATTACAAATGTAACACAATAGAACAAATGTAAAGGGGAGAGGGAAATTGCAAAAAGAAATCACTTTGCCTAAACAGATTAGTCATGAGATATTAGCAGATTTATATAAACAAATGTGGTTGGTTCGATATTTTGATGAAAAGGTCGATCAATTCTTTGCAAAAGGATTGATCCACGGTACGACTCATTTGTGTGTTGGACAGGAAGCATCGGCTGTTGGATCTATCGCAGTATTGAAGAAAGAAGATAAGATTGTCAGCACACACCGTGGACATGGTCACTGTATTGCCAAAGGAGCAGAGGTCAATAAAATGATGGCTGAGCTGTTTGGTCGTGAAACCGGTTATTGCAAAGGAAAAGGCGGCTCAATGCACATTGCTGATTTAGAAAAAGGAAACCTTGGAGCAAATGGAATCGTTGGTGGTGGTATCCCGCTTGCAACAGGTGCAGCTCTCACTTCAAAAATGAAGCAGGAAGGCTTTGTTGTCCTTTGTTTCTTCGGAGATGGTGCTACGAATGAAGGAAGCTTCCATGAAGCGCTAAACCTTGCATCGATCTGGGATTTGCCGGTTGTGTTTATTTGTGAAAACAACCAATACGGCATGTCTGGTCCTGTGAAAGAAATGATCAAGATTGAAGATATCTCAACAAGAGCAAAAAGTTATGGGATGCCAGGGGAAACAGTAGACGGAAATGACATGATTGAGATCATGAGGACAGTAGATGAAGCTGTCAGCCGCGCACGAGCAGGAGAAGGTCCATCACTCATCGAGATGAAAACATATCGATGGAAAGGCCACTCAAAGAGCGATGCAAAAAAATACCGTACACGTGAAGAAGAGACGGAATGGAGACAAAAAGATGGAATCAAACGTTTTAAGTCCCTATTAATTGATCTCAACGTTCTAACAGAGAAGCAGGCAGCAAGTCTACAAGAAGAAGCGAAACAAGAGATTGATGCATCTGTTGAATTTGCTAAAAATAGTAAAGAACCATCAATTAACACGCTATTAGAGGATGTATACGCCTAATAAGGAGGGGAATCAAGTGACAAAAACAACAGGGAGAGAGATTTCATATTTAGAAGCCGTTCGTGAGGCAATGAGTCAGGAAATGAGAGAAAACCAAGATGTGTTCATTTTGGGTGAGGATATCGGGGTATATGGAGGCGCTTTCGGAGTTACACGTGGCATGATTGAAGAATTCGGTCCAGAGCGCGTACGCAATACACCGATTTCAGAGGCCGCCATAGCAGGAGGCGCAGTGGGAGCGGCATTGACAGGAATGCGTCCGATTTTAGAGCTTCAATTCTCTGACTTTATCACGATTGCTATGGACCAGCTTGTCAACCAAGCAGCCAAAACACGCTATATGTTTGGTGGAAAAGGAAAGGTGCCACTCGTTGTCAGAACGCCAGCTGGTTCTGGAACCGGTGCAGCGGCGCAGCACTCTCAAAGTTTGGAAGCGTGGATGGCTCACATACCAGGACTAAAAGTCGTCCAGCCTTCAACGGCATATGATGCAAAAGGACTTTTAAAAGCGGCGATGGATGATGACAACCCTGTCATTTTCTACGAACATAAACTCTTATATAAAACGATCGATGAAGTGCCAGAGGAGTCGTATTCGATTCCATTAGGCAAAGCAGATGTAAAAAGAAGCGGGAAGGACGTCACCATTGTAGCGACAGCGATTATGGTGCATAAAGCCTTAGAAGCGGCGAAGGAATTAGAAGCAGAAGGCATCGATGTCGAAATCATTGACCCGAGAACTCTGGTTCCATTAGATGAAGAAACGATCATTGAATCTGTGAAGAAAACTGGCAAATGTATCGTGGTCCATGAGGCGGTCAAACGAGGCGGCTATGGCGGAGAGATTGCGAGTATGATAGCGGAAAGTGAAGCCTTCGACTACTTAGATGCTCCGATTAAACGACTTGGCGGTCTTGCAGTGCCAATACCTTACAACCCAACGTTAGAAAAAGCTGTCATTCCACAAGTACCAGATATTATTGAAGCGGCAAAAGAGCTCGTACGCGCTTAAAGAAAGGGGAGAGGATCATGCCAAATGAGATATTTATGCCGAAACTCAGCAGTACGATGGAGATCGGCACCTTACTGCAATGGTTCAAAGAAGAAGGAGATTCGGTTGAAATCGGTGAGCCTCTTTTTGAAATTATGACAGATAAGATTAATATCGAAGTTGAAGCCTATGATGATGGCATTTTTCTAAAAAAGTATTATGAAGTAGATGATCAAATTCCAGTAAATGCAGTCATTGGTTATATTGGAAGCGCCTCTGAACAAGTACCAGATACACCGCCTGCACAATCTGAAGATGAATCGCAAGAAGTAAGCGCTTCCTATGCAGAATCAGTGTCAGAGGTATTGACAGAAGTGGACACGACAACGGATGAAAAAGTACGTGCGACACCAGCCGCAAGAAAAACAGCGAAAGTTCATCATGTTGCCATTCATGAGGTTTCTGGCACAGGACCAAAAGGAAGAATTCAAAAGCGTGATGTCGAGTCGGTTGTCAGTACTGGAGGGAATCATCAGCGAGTATCACCACTTGCTGGGAAAGTGGCTGCCCGTGAAGGAATCGATCTCACGAATGTATCAGGCTCCGGCGCCCACGGGAAAATCATGAAGAATGATGTGACAAATGCAAAGGCTCATACAGTAGACACCACCCCAGTGAAAACGCAAAAGATTGCTGGTATGAGAAAGGTCATCGCCGATCGCATGTCACAAAGTGCCTTTACAGCACCGCACGTCACATTAACAAGTGAAATCGATATGACGAAAGCGAAAGAGATGCGTCAGGAGCTACTGCCGGCGATTGAAAAAGAGACAGGCTACAGATTATCATTTACAGAAATGATCATTCATGCGGTCAGCAATGTGCTCACCCGCCATCCACAAATCAATATGACGTTTGAACAAAATGAGCTGCATTTCCATGAAGAGGTTCACATTGGTCTTGCTGTCGCTGTGAAAGATGGTCTAATGGTTCCCGTCATTTCTCATGCAAATCAAAAAGGGCTAAAACAGCTGACACAAGAGGCCAAAGAGATTGGCAAACAAGCACGTGATCAAAAACTCTTGCCAGATCAGCTGAAAGGGTCAACGTTTACAATCAGCAATTTAGGCATGTATGCCATTGACACCTTTACCCCAATTATTAACCAGCCTGAAGTGGCGATCCTAGGTGTTGGACGTATTCAAGATAAACCTGTCGTCATAGATGGTGAAATTCAGGTGAGACCTATGATGGGTGTAAGCTTGTCATTTGATCACCGTGTTGTAGATGGTGCGCCAGCAGCTGCCTTTTTAACAGATGTCAAAAGAGTGCTTGAACAACCATTTGAATTGCTAATGTAGGAGTTGAATCGGATGACGAAAACGTATGATCTGACGGTCATTGGAGGAGGGCCAGGTGGATATACTGCCGCCCTTCAAGCAGCAGAACGTGGACGAAAGGTTGCTTTAATTGAAGAAGACTTTCTAGGCGGCACATGCTTAAATCGAGGCTGTATTCCTTCAAAAACATTGCTCAAACATGCAGAAGTCATTGAATCGATTGAAACAGCGAAAAACTGGGGAATTGAAACAGGCGATCTCGTTCTTTCCTTCGACAAAATGAGGAAGCGGAAAGATGACGTCATTGAAAAATTAAGAGGCGGTATTGCTTATTTATTAATGCAAGGAAAAATTGATGTATACAACGGCAGAGGCACAGCTGTCACGAAGCATCGCATTGACATTAAAACGCAGGGTGGATCTGAGTCGATCGAAACAAAGGAACTCATTCTAGCAACTGGATCATCACCTGCCATCCCGCCCATTCCAGGGTTACAGGAGATTCAATTTGATACGAGTGATACGATCTTTAACATCCCGGAGATCCCTGCATCTGTCGTCATTATCGGCGGAGGGGTGATTGGTCTTGAATTAGCATGCATCTTCCAAAGCTTGCAATCAAAAGTCACCATTATTGAAGCGTCTTCATCCATTATTCCGCAAGAGGACGAAGAAGCGTCCAAACTCCTACAGAGAGAATTGAAGAAAAAAGGGATTCAGTTCGCAATCAAAACAACGGTCACAGAGGTGACAGAAAAAGAAGGGGTCAAAGCGGTACATGCAAAAGATGATAAAGGTGAAACTCATATCTATACGGCTGAAAGACTGCTCGTTTGTGTGGGCAGAAAGCCTAATGTTTCAGCTGCACATCAGTTAGATCTTCAGCTAGAAGGACCCTTTATCAAAGTGAATGACCAGATGCAAACAAGTGTTAACGGTGTTTACGCAGTTGGAGATGTTGTAGGTGGCTACCAGCTAGCCCATGCAGCCATGTCAGAGGCGGCAGTGGCGGTCAGCAATATATGTGGCGAGCATGAAAACATGAATAACCGCATCGTTCCTCGATGTATGTATACATTGCCAGAGGTGGCAAGTGTAGGACTTACGGAAAAAGAGGCAAAAGCAAGAGGTTTGTCGGTTCAAACAGAACGATTCGATTTAGCAGCAAGCGGAAAAGCATTAGCAGCAGGTCATCAGATAGGCTTCATTAAATTGGTGTACGACACGGCATATGGTGAAGTGATTGGCGCCACAATGGTTGGACCGCACGTCACAGAGATGATATCAGAAGCTTCCGCATTTATGTATTTAGAAGGAACAGCAGAAGAGATGGCCAAAATGATCCATCCGCATCCAACCATTTCAGAAGGTTTTTACGAAGCAGCACTTCAAATCGTCCGTAAGATGAGAGCCTGATGTCTAAACAAGGATAGGGAGGAGAAAAAGAAGCTCCACCTAAGGATATTGCAGGTCTGATCTAATTTATTGCAAGTCATGAAGGAAGCTAAATGCATGGTCAAATTTTACTGTTAGACGGCGGGAGAATGTATCAGCCAAAATAGACCGAGAGGAAAAGAGCGGAGAGTTAATCGCTCTTTTTGTCATATTGTTAACAATTGTTCCAATTGGAAACGAATGTTTGATATACTGGTAATCATAGTATATTAAAAGGATGATGTCACATGCTGAATTGGGAAGAAAGACGACAGCTCGTCAAGGTTGCTCATCTTTATTATACAGACGGGTGGACGCAGCAGGAAATTGCCAAAAAGCTAAATGTCTCAAGACCAGTCATTTCTAAGCTACTTCAAAAAGCGAAGGATGTTGGAATCGTTGAAGTATACATTAAAGACGAAAGTATTCATACAGTTGAACTTGAAAAACAGCTTGAAACCACTTTCCAGCTAACAGATGCTGTCGTTGTCCCGAGTGTTGGGACCATGTCAGAGATGGTCAAACGAGCAGTTGGCCAAGCGGGCGCCTATTATCTGTCCAAAAACATGAAAGATGCTGAGAAAATCGGCATTTCTTGGGGGACGACCCTTGCTGAGCTTGTGAAGGAATATCCATTTGAACGAAGAAGTGAGGTCAAAGTCATTCCTTTAGAAGGTGGCATGGGTAGGCAGGCAGTTGATATTCATGCCAATCAGCTGGCATATGAGCTGGCAAAGAAAATGAATGGAACGTGCTCATATTTATATGCACCGGCGATTTTAGAAACAGAGGAATTAAAAGAACGGCTCATGGCGATGCAGGACATAAAAGCTGTACTTGAAGAAGGCAAAAAAGTCGATATTGCTCTCATCGGTATTGGGAATCCGCACAAAGGCTCGACCTTAAAAACGGTTGGTTACTTAAATGAAGAAGATATATCAGGCTTAAGGCAATCAGGTGCAGTCGGTGATATTGGGTTTCGTTTCTTTGATGGAAAAGGTCGCCCTGTCCAAGATGAACTGAATCAAAAGGTCATCGGATTATCATTAGAACAATTAAAAAACGTCAAAAAAGTCATTGCGGTTGTAGAAGGAACCCATAAAGCAGAAAGTATTTTAGGGGCTTTACATGGAGGCTTCATCCAAGTGCTGGTGACAGATGAACTAACTGCAGCCGCCATTCTAAAGGAAGCGTCTATCCAATAAACGTCTCGTATGGTATAAAAAGGGCAACATCAAACGCGAAAGGAGCTGTGTATCTTGAAAAAGACCGAAATGGAAGCAAACCTACATTGTACTCGGTGCCAAGAAGAAACTCTCCACAGCATCGTTTATGTGAATGATCAGATGAAAAGCGTTGAATGTACAGAGTGTCATCAAAAAATCAGTGTGCAAGTCGACATCATGAAGGAATTTTACAAAGAAGTATACGAAAAAATTGCGACAAAACCAAAACGAATGACGCAGGAATATAAATCAAACCTAAATGGCTTTCTATCTAGACTGCCAATTCGCGTACTGAGTAAGCCATATAGGCTCATGCGGTATTTAAACGAATCATATCAAGTCATCAAACAATATAAAAAATAAAGCAGAGGCGGTTTTAGCGCTCTGCTTTATTTTGTGTTTTTTTCATATAATAATAAATGGGCAACCCCGCAATCCCAATTAGCATGGAAATGAGGCAGCTCTTCCAATCGGTGATCATCGTGCTAATTAACACAAAAAACGAGCCGATAATGGCGACAATAGGTGTCAGTGGATACAGGGGAACGCTGTAAGCTCGTTTCTTTCCACTGTTTTGTTTTCTTAATTTAAATACAGCGAAAAAGGCCATGACATAAAAGATATAGATCATGAAAATAGAGATCTCTGATAATTTTTCTGGATTACTCACGATCATAAACACAATGGCAATCAGAATTTGAACAAAAACAGCTACCCAAGGAGTTTGGAACGTAGGATGAATCCGTGAAATCGCTTGAGCAAACGGAATTTGCTTTCGTTCTGCCATGGCAAAAATCACACGTGGGAAGGTAAGAACTTTCCCGTTCAGACATCCAAAGATACTAATGATAATGCCGATACTGATAATCTTGCCACCAATTGGGCCAAATAACATCGTAGCAGCTGTGCTTGTTGCATTTTCACCGAGCTGGACAATTTGATCGGCCGGTAAAACGTGTAAGAGGGCAACATTAATAAAGAGATAACATGCAGTGACGATTAAAATGCCACCTGCCATTGCGCGAGGGAGCAGTTTCTCCGGGTTTTTCATTTCACCTCCGAGGGCTGCTAGCAAAATCCAGCCATCATAGGCGAACAAAGTAGCGAGAATCGCGGCACCGAAGTTCAACTGTGCGATACTTTCATTGACAGCCGTAAAGATGTTTTCATCGCCTTTCCATAAGCCAAACACAATAATCGCGGCGATCGGAAGAAGCTTTCCAATGGTCGTCAGCCCTTGGACAAACCCGCCGTATTTCGTTCCCATCACATTGATGACACATAAAAAAAGAACCGTCACAATGCCAATGGTTGTAGACCATAAAGACGAAAGAGAAAACAAATTGGCTAATAATGAGCCGAAATAAAGTCCGAGTGCACCAATAATGGCAGGTCCGTAAATGATAATTTGAACCCAGCCACATAAATAGCCCCAAAATTCACCATACACTTCTTCAAGATAGGCATACAAACCGCCAGTTCGCGGGATTTGTGTACCAATTTCAGCGACTGTGAGTCCGCCTGCAAGAGTTAGGATTCCCCCTAACAGCCAAGCGAATAAAGCGATGTCGGAGCTTCCTGAATAAGAAAGGACATTGCCTGGCTTCATGAATACGCCTGACCCGATAATTGTCCCGATGACAAGAGACAGGGCAAAAAATAAGCCGATGTCTTGTTTTAATGCTGGTTGTTCTCTGTTCATTTCACGACCTCCTGCATCACTTTCTGAAGTTACTGTGACATGTATTTTGTCCATTGTAATACGATTTTAGGGAAACGAGAATTAAAAAAAATTTCTGATTTTCGAATTTATGATCTTTATTATGTGTTTATTGGGTATATAAGGATAAAACAACTGTTAAACACGAACGAAGGGTGTTTATTTTCTGTTTAATGTTAATGAAGTGAGAAGTCATCGAGGAAATGATACAGACGTATCCATATGATTGACATTTTTTTAAAAATACCCTATCTTATTCATAAGGATATTATCTTGAATTCGAGATATTTAATGAGGAGTGTACAATTGTGAAAATAAATGGGATTCACCACGTATCTGCATTAACGGCAAATGCCCAAAAAAATGTTGACTTTTACCGCCAAATTCTTGGGTTAAAACTTGTGAAGAAAACGGTCAATCAGGATGACCCTTCAATGTATCATTTATTTTATGGGGATGAGGTAGCTTCCCTTGGAACAGAGCTAACGTTCTTTGAAATTCCAATGCTGGCTCGCCGTTTGGAAGGAACAAATGCGATTACACGAACAGGTCTTGTCGTCTCATCTGAGGAAGCATTGACTTTTTGGGAGAAGCGTTTTGAAGAAAAAGGTGTGAATAAAGAAGCGATATCATTAAGAGCAGGCAGACCGGCGTTGCCATTTGTAGATCCAGAAGGACAGCAGCTGTTTTTGACAGTTGATCCTAATGGACATGATGCTGGCTCGCCGCCAATTCACGAAAATATTCCGTCTGATTTTGCAATAAAAGGACTAGGTCCAGTAGAATTAACCGTCGCAAACATAGAGACAACGATCCGCGTCTTAGCAGACATCCTTGGTTTTCAAGAGATATCACGTGAACAAACAACTGATGGTAGCATGATGGCCATTTTTGAATCAGGAGAAGGCGGAGCTGGCACGGAGTTACATGTGATAGAAAGAGCGGAAGGTCCATCAGAACGATCTGGTAGAGGAAGTGTTCATCACGTTGCCTTTCGTGTCGAGAATGGTGAGGAGCTTGAAAAATGGCATGACAAGATATCAAAAGCTGGCTTCACGAACTCTGGTGTTGTCGAACGCTTTTATTTCAAAGCGCTCTATTTTAGAGAGCCAAATGGAATTTTATTTGAATTATCAACTGATGGTCCTGGATTTACAGTGGACGAAAGTGTGGAAGAGCTTGGAGCTCGTTTGGCACTTCCGCCATTTTTGGAGCATAAGCGTGAAGAAATTGAACGACGCTTGACACCGATTCATTAAATAGAGCAGCTCATTTTGATGAGCTGCTCTTATCTTTTTGAGGACATTTAGCCGACGTGTCTTTTTTCTTTGTGTGAGGGTAGCTCGCTTGATCATCTTGGTGGTTTGTCTTCCCGTCTACAAACATACATGTGAAAAAATCATGAAAGAGAACCTTATGTTGTTGAAGCTGTATTCATTGTAGGAGAAAAGTGTAGGATAAAAATGAAAACATTGTGGGAAATTGATAAAATAAGTAGTGAACTTTAGACAGTGAGGAGATTAGAATGTGGAGACGATAGGAATCATCGGATATGGCAGTATGGCCGATATGATGGTACAAAAATGGCTAAATAGAGACGTAATAGAAGCTCATCAGCTCATGATCCATACAAGAAGTGAAACGGAGCGGTTACATCAGCTCATGCAGCGACATCAAGGCATTCAAATCAGTTCTATCAGTGAACTTTCGGAGTCGTGTGATCTCGTATTTATTTGCGTGCCTCCGCTGGCTGTACTTGGCATTCTTGATCAGCTGCATCTGAAAAAGGAAGAGGCACATATTGTGTCAGTGGCAGCGGCTGTAACATTAGACAAGCTAACGCAACATACGCATCACCCAGTCTCTCGCTATATCCCGACACTGACGTCTGCCGTTGGAACGGGGGTATCACTTGTTGCTCATAGCAAAAGCGTGGGGAAAGAGCATCAAGAACGTTTGGAACGACTCCTTTCCACTTTTAGCATCGTTCGAGAAATGGAGGAGGACCGGATGAATGCGGCGAGTAATTTGACAAGTTCATCTCCCGGCTTTATTGCGGCTATTTTTGATGAAATGGCGAGTGCGGCCGTGAGAAATAGCGGTCTATCACTAGTCGAAGCGTATGAATTTTTAACATATGCTCTTTTAGGAACAGGACAAGTGCTAGTAGAACAAGGCATGACATTCGCTGAAACAGTGGATAGAGTCGCCACAAAAGGTGGAATAACAAGGGAAGGCGTTGAAGTCATTCAACAGCAGGCACCCCGTATGTTCGATGACTTATTTACACAAACGATGAAAAAATATGAGCAGCTTCAATTGCAAATTGACGAAGCGGACAAACACCACTAAAGACATAGTTAGTGGTGTTTTCTTTGTAGAAAAACTCCTTTTCCTTCTGTGCTTTTGACCTGTAGTAGATGAGTCTAATTTCCCTATTTTCAGACATTGTATTGAAAAATCAATCAAGTTCTCATATAATTTTTTAGAAAATTTAGAAAAATATATACAAATTTTAAGTTTAATTAAAGGGGGATGGGGATGAAGCTCTATGTATCTGTCGATATGGAAGGGATTACAGGACTAGCTGATCATACTTTTGTTGATGCCCGTCAGCACAATTATGAACGGGGAAGGAAGATTATGACAGCTGAAGTGAATGCCTACGTGGAGGCACTTCTTCAAAACGGTGCCACTGACATTTTGGTCAATGACAGTCATTCTAAAATGAACAATCTGCTGATCGAAGAGCTACATGAAGAAGCCATGCTGATCTCAGGTGATGTGAAGCCCTATTCGATGGTTCAAGGATTGGATCAAACCTATGATGCAGCTGTTTTTTTAGGCTATCATGCGAGAGCATCGATGAAAGGTGTCATGTCACACAGTATGATTTTTGGTGTCAGACATTTTTACATAAATGATCATCCAATCGGTGAGATGGGGTTTAATGCGTATGTCGCAGGCTATTATGGTGTCCCGGTCATACTCGTATCGGGAGACGACCAAGCGGCACTTGAAGCGAAAGACCTGATGCCTGGCGTCAAAACAGTCGCAGTCAAAGAGACCATTTCAAGATCTGCTGTGAAGTGCTTGACACCAGCGAAAGTCCACAAACAAATATCGCAGGAAGTGGAAGCTGCCATGAAACAGATTCATCAACTGACTCCACTCACGCCTCCTACTCAGCCTCTGTTAAAGATCGAGTTTGCCAATTATGGACAAGCTGAATGGGCGAGTTTAATGCCTGGTGTGTCCATCGAAAAGGGAACGACGACTGTGACATATCAAGCGGACAATATATTAGAAGCCTATCAAGCGATGCTAGTCATGACGGAGCTTGCCGCACGGACAACATTTTGTTAAGTGAGGGGGAGGCAGGAAATGACCCGCTTTTTGCTTAGGCGTTTTATGGCGATGATTGTCACGATCTTAACAATTACGACGTTAACGTTTATTTTGATGAAGGTTATTCCGGGATCACCCTTCAATGAAGAACGGAACACAAACGAAACCGTCCAACGAAACCTCGAAAGCTACTATCACTTAGACGAACCACTATTTGTGCAATATGTCATCTACTTAAAATCCATCGTGACCTTTGATTTTGGTCCTTCCATCAAAAAACCTTCTGAAAGTGTCAATGATTTATTGGCGAGAGGTTTCCCAGTTTCATTAGAACTTGGTCTTATCTCAATTTTGATTGCTGTCATCTCCGGCATCCTGCTAGGGATCATGGCGGCCCTCAAGCATAATGGTTTCATTGATTATATCGCGATGACCATTGCTGTTTTCGGCATATCCATTCCAAATTTTATCTTTGCGACTCTATTGATTCAGCAACTTGCTGTGAATGCAAAGCTCTTCCCAGCAGCGATGTGGACAAGCCCCATGCATATGGTGCTTCCCACGATGGCGCTTGCTGTTGGTCCGATGGCGATCATTGCCCGCTTAACGAGATCGAGCATGATTGAGGTGCTGACGCAGGATTATATCCGTACCGCAAAAGCAAAAGGATTGTCCCCTTATAAAATTGTGTTTAAGCATGCCCTTCGTAATGCGCTTTTACCTGTGATCACCATTCTCGGAACACTTGTTGCCAGCATTTTAACAGGTAGTTTTGTCATTGAAAAAATATTTGCCATTCCTGGGATGGGGAAATACTTTGTCGAGAGTATCAACAATCGAGATTATCCTGTCATTATGGGCACTACTGTTTTTTACAGTCTGATTTTAATTACGCTTCTTTTTATTGTAGATGTGGCGTATCGTCTGCTAGATCCTAGAATTCAACTGCATCAGAAGGGAGGAAAGGCATGAGTATCCATCTCCAGCAGGATCAGATAAATCGGACCCCTGATGTGCCTGATGAATGGTTTTCTCCTAGAGAGCAAAAGAAAGGCGATGCCCACGCCATCAATAGACCTTCTCTTTCGTATTGGGCTGATACTTGGAGACGACTGAAGCAAAATAAGCTTGCGATGTTTAGTCTAGCGGTACTGATCTTCCTTTTTATCATGGCGATATTAGGTCCACTGCTTGCCCCAAATAGTGTGACCGAGCAGCGTCTATCCATGCAAAACCTGCCACCTTCAACTGCTCACTGGTTTGGAACAGATGAATTAGGTCGAGATGTATTCACACGAACGTGGTATGGTGCACGCATTTCTTTATTTGTGGGTGTGATGGCTGCACTGATTGATTTCGCCATAGGTGTGATTTATGGCGGGGTCGCTGGCTATAAGGGAGGAAAATATGATCACATCATGATGCGAATCATTGAGGTGCTGTATGGACTTCCATATTTATTAGTTGTCATTTTATTAATGGTGCTCATGGGACCAGGGCTATTCACCATTATTGTGGCGCTCACGGTGACAGGATGGATTGGGATGGCGAGAATTGTGAGAGGACAGGTTCTTCAATTGAAGAGTCAAGAGTATGTTCTTGCCTCTAAAACCTTTGGTGCGACAAGTCTACGAATCATCCGCCGGAACTTATTGCCGAATACGATGGGGCCGATTATTGTCCAGATGACGTTGACGGTACCGACAGCAATATTTGCTGAAGCTTTCTTGAGTTTTCTTGGTTTAGGTATTCAAGCACCGTTTGCAAGTTGGGGCGTGATGGCAAATGATGCTTTGCCGACTGTGTTATCAGATAACGGTCATTGGTGGCGTTTATTCTTCCCTGCATTTTTTATTTCTCTGACGATGTTCTGTTTTAACAATTTAGGTGATGGTTTGCAAGATGCACTTGATCCAAAGATGAAGAGGTGATCACGCTTTGAAAAAAGTCCTTCAAATCATAGATCTACATGTCAGCTTTCGGACGTATGGCGGTTCTGTTCAGGCAGTACGCGGGGTGAATTTGGATGTGTATGAAAACGAAACCCTCGTAATCGTTGGAGAATCTGGCTGCGGGAAAAGTGTAACGTCACAAACGATGATGCGGCTATTACCGGCATATAGCGCGCGTGTAGAGCAAGGGGAAATTTGGTTTCGTGACAAGGATTTACTTTCATTATCAGAAAAAGAGATGAGATCCATACGAGGTGTCGATATTTCTATGATTTTCCAAGATCCAATGACGGCACTGAACCCGACCTTGACGATAGGTGATCAGCTCATGGAGGCGGCGAAAGAACATCAGAAGAAGACGAAAAAACAAGTCAAAGAAGCAGCCATTCGAATGCTTGATCTGGTGGGGATCCCGCAGCCAAAAGAGCGATTAAAGCAATACCCCCATCAATTCAGCGGTGGAATGAGACAACGATTGATGATTGCCATGGCGCTTATTTGCGAACCGCACGTGCTGATAGCAGATGAACCGACAACAGCGTTAGACGTCACCATTCAGGCACAAATATTAGAATTATTTAAAGACATTCAGAAGAAAACAGGTGTCACCATTATCCTCATCACACATGACTTAGGTGTGGTCGCGCAAGTGGCAGATCGAGTGGCTGTAATGTACGGGGGCAAAGTGGTCGAGATAGGCACAAGGCGAGATATTTTTTATAACCCCCAGCATCCCTATACGAAAGGGCTGCTACACTCAGTTCCTAGACTGGATATGAAAGATGAACTCATTCCGATTGAGGGAAGTCCACCCGATTTATTTGCCCCACCAAAAGGATGTCCTTATACAGAGCGCTGTCAAGAGGCGATGAAAGTGTGTGATCATCTCATGCCGTATGAAACACAGTGTACACAGACACATACAGTGCATTGCTGGCTCCAGGATGAACGAGCAAAACAAACGATTTTCACTTCAACACAAAGGGGGAGTTTCTAATGAAAAAAGCTTGGATTGTCAGTGTATTCTTGCTATGTATCATACTGCTCATAGGGTGTACAGCCAATGAACAAACTGGCAAAGGATCAACAAGCAGTCAGGGAGAAGAAAGGGTCTTAACATTAAATAATGAAAATGAACCAACATCGTTTGACCCGCCAATTGGTTTTAATAATGTTTCTTGGCAAGGACTGAATAACTTAATGGAAGGGTTAACGAGACTAAACGAAATGCATGAACCATCTGCTGCAATGGCGGAGAAATGGGAGATATCTGATGATGGGAAAACCTACACGTTTCATTTAAGAGACGGCATTAAATGGTCTAATGGAGATCCTGTGAAAGCCAGTGATTTCGAATATGCATGGAAGCGACTGCTAGATCCAAAAACAGGATCTTCAGCGGCATTTTTAGCATACATGATAGAAGGGGGCGAGGCGTTTAACAGCGGGAAAGGGAAAAAAGAGGACGTAAAAGTGAGCGCTGTAAATGACAAAACGCTTGAAGTCATCCTTGCATTTCCGCAGAAATCCTTCTTAAATATTGTCTCGAATCCCGCTTTCTTTCCAGTGAATGAGAAACTAGTAGAGAAAGACCCAAACTGGGCAAAGAATGCCAAAACGTTTGTAGGAAATGGGCCGTTTCAGCTGACAGAATGGAAGCATGATGAAAGCTTCACAATGAAAAAAAGTGACACGTATTGGGACAAAAAAGCGGTCAATCTCGATCGAGTGAAATGGCTAATGATCAGCGATCGAAATACGGATTATCAAATGTTTCAATCAGGTGACTTAGATACTGCATTTGTGCCAGCAGAGCTTAGTCAAGACCTTCTAAAAAGTAAGAATGTGCAGATTGAAGATCAGGCAGGATTGTTTTTTTATCGCTTGAATGTGAATATGGAGCCTTTTCAAAATAAGAACATTCGCAAAGCTTTTCAAATGGCGATCAACCCAAAAGATATTGTCAAGTATGTGACGAAAAATGAAGAGAAGCCAGCCCAAGCTTTTGTATCACCAGGGATACTAGATGAGGATGGGGAAGATTTCAGGAAAGCTGGCGGAGATCTTGTCACAAATGATGCGAGTGAAGCGGTGAAGCTATTGGAAAAAGGCTTAAAAGAAGAGAGCTATTCAAAGCTACCGCCTGTCACATTAACCTATAGTACAAAGCCTGAAAATAAGAAAAAAGCAGAAGCCATTCAGCAGCAATTAAAAGAAGCGCTAGGTGTCGACGTGAAACTCGCCAACATGGAAGCCAATGTGTTTGCAGAAGATCAAAAGGCACTCAAATTCCAATTCTCACAAAGTTCATTTTTAGCAGACCATGCTGATCCTATCAATTTTCTAGAAAGCTTTCAAACAGGTAATGCGATGAACCGAACAGGGTGGTCGAATGGAGCCTATGATCAAATGATAAAGAAGGCGAGCCAAGAAACAGACGAACAAAAGAGAAACAGCATATTGCATGAGGCAGAGGCACTGTTGATTGAAGAAGCGCCGATCATTCCGATTCACTTTTATAACCAAGTCCACCTTCAAAAAGAAGGCGTGAAGGGCATTGTGCGTCACCCGGTCGGTTATATCGAATTGAAATGGGCACAAGTAGATAGAAAGTAAACGAGACGAAACGGACGCTTTGCCAAAAGCGTCTGTTCCTATATTCGTTCATGTTATGGAGAAGATGCCCATAGATTAAAAGAAACAAAGCTGAAAGAGGGGATATGGCATGAACCAACTGCCAGCGGCACTTCAAACAGGAGATACGGTGGGGGTTATTGCACCAGCGAGCCCACCTGATGACAAGAAATTAGCAAAAGGAATTGCCTTTCTCGAAAGCATCGGGCTACAGGTGAAAAAAGGGAGGAACATTGATCGACGGTATGGCTATTTAGCAGGAAGCGATCACGAACGAGTCGAGGATATTCATCACATGTTTCAAGATTCAGAAGTGAAAGCTGTGATTTGTGCTTGTGGTGGATATGGAACGGGGAGGATCGCAGAAACCATTGATTATGACCTGATTCGCCAAAATCCTAAAATATTTTGGGGTTACAGTGATATTACGTTTTTACATACCGCGATCCATCAGCAGACAGGCTTGGTCACCTTTCATGGACCGATGCTCTCCTCTGATGTGGGAGGTGAGAATGTCCATCCGTATACGAAGGATACCTTTTTGCAGCTTTTCGCCCCGAAGAGCTTTACGTATTCACACCACCTGTCACCTCTTCATGCTCTCTATCACGGCACCGCCTCAGGCGAAATCGTTGGGGGAAATTTGGCTCTCATTGTGACTACACTGGGTACCCCATTTGAAATAGATACAAAAGGAAAGCTCTTGCTCATTGAAGACATTGACGAGGAACCGTATAAAATTGACCGAATGATGCAGCATCTCAAGTCCGCTGGCAAATTGGATGATGCGGCTGGATTCATCGTCGGTGATTTTCATCAATGTGAACCGAAACAGCAAGAACCATCGTTGACATTAGAGCAACTGTGGGAGACCTATCTCGTGCCTCAAAAGAAACCTGCACTTAGCGGGTTTCGGATCGGTCATTCTTCCCCAAATGTTGCAATCCCCATTGGCACACAGGCTGAATTAGATGCTACAGGAAAAAAACTGCACGTGTCTCCAGGTGTCGTAGCGCAAGAGGCGATGAAATGAAGATCATAGATATTCGTACATGCAGAACGAGTGTACCTCTAAAAAAGCCTTTTAAAACAGCATTAAGAACAGTATTTGATGCCACATCTTTAATCGTCATCATCACATATGATCAAGATGAAAAAAGCTTTGGAGAGGCAGTGCCCACCACAGTCATTACAGGAGAAACACTTGAAAGCATTGACTATGCCATCTGTGAGGTTATAAAGCCGATCTTACTCGGCACATCTTTAATACACTATGAGCAAATCTTTTCAGCCATTGATCGTGTGCTCATCGGCAACACGAGTGCAAAGGCTGCAATTGATATGGCGATTTATGATGGCTTAGCTAAGCAGGCTAGACTCCCACTTTATCAATACCTTGGCGGCTATCGCAATGAGATTGAAACGGATTTCACCGTCAGTGTGAATCGGCCACTAGAGATGGCAGAAGATGCGATGCAATATGTCACTGAAGGGTTTCGTACGTTAAAGATTAAAGTAGGCAAGGATGACATCGATACCGATATTCAGCGTATAAAACGGATTCGGGAAAAAGTCGGACCGAATATCCGGATCAGGCTCGATGCAAATCAAGGCTGGACGTGGAAAGAAGCGATAGTTGCCATCCGGAAAATGGAATCAATGAATATCGAATTAGTCGAGCAACCAGTTCATAAAGAAGACATTGAAGGTTTGCGCCGAGTAACAGAAGCAACAGACACATTGATCATGGCCGATGAAAGCATTTTTCGATCAGATGATGCCATCAAGGTGCTTGAAGCCAGAAGCTGTGATCTCATTAATTTAAAACTAATGAAATCAGGGGGAATCAAAGAAGCACTGAAAATCAATCGTCTAGCAGAAGCATACGGAGTAAAGTGTATGGTTGGCAGTATGATTGAAACGAAACTAGGTATCACCGCTGCCGCTCACTTGGCAGCCAGCCAACCAAATATCACCCGGTACGACTTTGATGCACCATTGATGCTAACAGATGACTTGATAGAAGGCGGGATCATATATGAAGGAAAAGATATCTCTTTCCCTCTGCACCATGGATTAGGGATTAAAGGAGTGAAAGGAGTCTAGTGATGATTTATGAATTAAAGGTTCCAGTCGCTAATGTATGGACAACACCGCAATCGCCAAGAAATATAGATAGGAAGATTCTGCACGAGCGGATCCAGTTGAAAGAGTGGATCGATGAACAAACGGATGAAGAGAAATTGGCTTTATGTGAAGAAAACCTCATCCAAACTCAAGTATTGCTAGGCGAACAGGTCATTGCATTAGAGAAAATTGACGGGTGGATGAAAGTCGTGATTCCTCAGCAGCCAAGCCGGAAAAATCGGCAAGGCTATCCTGGCTACATTCCTCTTCAACAATTAAAGCAAGTACAAGAAGAAAGTGAACCTATTAGTAGATCACTGACCGTCTGTCAGAAAAAATCCGTTTTATATCAAAATGGCATAGCTGATATGGAGATTAGTTTTTTAACAGCACTTACACCTGTCGAAGAAACAAACCATCACTATCATGTGAACACTCCAGTAGGAAGCAGAGAAATCAGAAAAGAGGATGTCCGACCAGTTTCAACACATGCATCTATTAGCGGCAAGGATGTCGTCGAATTGGGCAAACAATTTATTGGACTTTCCTATTTATGGGGAGGCATGAGTAGTTTTGGTTATGATTGCTCGGGTTTTGCTTACAGCATGTACAAAGCGTGTGGGCATCTCTTGCCGAGAGACGCAAGCGATCAAGCGGTCCAGGGATCACCTGTTTCACGAAGCCAATTAGAGCCAGGTGATCTGGTGTTCTTTGCCAATGAGAATGGAAAGGGACCTGTTCGCCATGTCGGGATTTATGCTGGAAACGATCTCATGCTTCACTCCCCTAAAACCGGCAGACAAATCGAGCTTCTCCCTCTAACCGGGACCTCGTATGAAAAAGAATGGGCGGGCGCACGCAGATATTTACCAAGTTAAAGGAGGAGATGCCTATGGCACACGAGCCACTGTTACAAGTCAACAGCCTAAAAAAGCACTTTCATCTATCCAAAGGGAGGACTTTAAAAGCACTAGACGGCGTCTCTTTTCAACTGAAACAAGGAGAAACCTTTGGACTTGTTGGTGAATCAGGATGCGGCAAATCCACGCTTGGGAAAGTACTGATGAGGCTTTATGATCCGACTGAGGGGGAAGCCTTGTATGAAGGGAAAAGCCTTCATTCCTTGTCTAAGAGAGAATCATTTGATTTAAACAGGCAAATTCAGATGGTGTTTCAAGACCCATATTCCTCCTTAAACCCGAGACTATCCGTTAAAGAGATCATGCTGGAGCCAATGGAAATTCATGACCTGTATGGCCATCAAAAGAAAAGGATCGAGCGTGTGCAAGAACTGTTAGAAGCAGTAGGACTCAGCTATGACTTCGCAAGTCGTTATCCCCATGAATTTAGCGGCGGACAAAGACAGAGAATTGGGATTGCAAGAGCGCTCGCCTTATCTCCAAAGTTTATTGTGGCAGATGAGCCGATCTCAGCACTTGATGTATCTGTTCAAGCACAGGTCGTGAATTTACTGAAGAAGCTGCAAAAAGAAGAAGGGTTGACGTTTCTATTTATTGCTCATGATTTATCAATGGTCAAATATATAAGCGATAGAATAGGTGTCATGTATTTAGGGCATCTCGTCGAAATGACAAGCAGTGATGCTTTATATGAGACGCCGATGCATCCCTATACACAGGCGCTTCTATCTGCCATCCCGATTCCTGATCCTGATGTGGAAGACAAACGCAAGAGATTTATTTTAAGAGGAGAAGTCCCAAGCCCAATCAATCCGCCGAGCGGCTGTGTGTTTCGGACAAGGTGTCCTGCGGCGATGGACGTCTGTGCAGAAAAAAAACCAACACTGCAAGAAGCAGAAAAAGGACATGAAGTCGCTTGTCATTTGTACGATAGAAAATGATCAGAAGTGACAGCATCTGTAGGACAAGTAAGCGAGAGCCAGCGAGTAGAAACGACTTTCTATTCGCTGGCTTTTTGTGAGCGTTCAAGTAGGAGGGATTGGCTTCTAAAAGCGCAATCGTTCAAAGAAATGAGACATTCTAGTAAAAGTTGACCCAATTCAGAAAGAAACCCTCTCAAATGAGACTAAAGTAAAATGTTTAGACAAACCTAAAAGAATAGTGTTTAATAAAATACGTTCCGCAGCAAAGAAATCAGCAAGAAGGGGCTATGACGATGAATGAAGAAAGTTTCAAGTATTGTAAAGAATCAAAAGTCGTGAAAACAAGCAGGGTATTTCCTCTCGATACGAATAACCACCAAACTTTATTTGGCGGTAAATTAATGAGTTATATAGATGATATTGCATCCATCTCAGCTGCAAGACACAGCCGAAGTGAAACAGTCACAGCTTCAATGGATTCCGTAGATTTTCTAGAGCCGATTGGGCAAAAGGAGTCCGTATGCTTAGAATCCTATGTGACATGGGTTGGTACATCTTCTATGGAAGTGTTCGTCAAGGTAATCAAAGAGAACTTGATGTCAGGGGAGCGCAGACTTGCCGCCACTTCATTTTTAACATTTGTTTCATTAGATGAGAGCGGGAAGCCAAAAAGAGTCCCTCAGGTCATGCCAGAAACAGAAGAAGAAATCATGCTGCATCAAACGGCGAAACAGCGGGCAGAGGAAAGAAAAAGCCGCCGAAAGCATAGTAAAGCTTTGGCTGACGCACTTGGCACGGATAAGCCATGGATATAAAAATCACCTGCAAACGGTGGTTTTTTTCTATTTGACTAACTTGCAATACAATATAGTGTATGATAGGGTGTGGCTATCTTGTATAGCAAGGTAATGAAGTTGGAGGATCGCTCATGACACCATCTACACAAATGCTGAAGGGAATTTTAGAAGGTTGCCTACTGTCGATTATTTCTGAGGGTGAAATTTATGGATATGAAATGACAAAGAAGCTCGCGCATTATGGGTTTGATCAAATAAGTGAGGGAAGCATTTATCCCATTCTTTTGCGCATGCAAAAGGAACAGCTCGTGAACACGGTCACAAAAGCATCGTCAAGTGGACCGAAAAGGAAATACTATACCCTTACTCAAGCGGGAGAACAAGCACTCACAGATTTTATCGTACGCTGGAATAAACTATCAAAAAATGTTGAATGCCTATTACTTAAAGGGAAGTGAAAACATGGTATCAAAGGAAACGAAACATACTTTATTAGAGCTGAGACTCTACCTCATCTCAATGGGGAAAAATGCAGAAGAAATTGACGAGCTTATGGATGAATTGACAACTCACGCTGTTGCCGCTGAAACCGATGGCAAAACAGGTGAAGATGTGTTTGGCGGTGATCCGAGAGCTCTGGCTGATGAATTGGCAGCAGAACTGTCTAGAAGGCATAAAGATTGGATTCCATATGTCAGCGCCTTTTTAATTGGGTCACTGTTTTACATCATTTTATCAGATGCTGTGAATCGTAGCTTATCGTATTCCTGGTATGCACTGATTGGTTATCCACTCATCCTCATGGGGAACGTCATCATGACGGTTGTCATGTTTAGAACATCTGCCTTTCGGTCAAACCGGCAGTCATTTGTGTATTTTTGCTTTTTAGGCATTTTTCAACTGACGGCTATTTCTGCGGTGCATCTTTTGAATCAAAAACTTGGGACCCCGTTACTTGTGCTGACATCGAATCAAAGGTGGGGCACCATTGTCCTCATGTTGATTTGTATCGTCGTGTTTAATGCCATCTTAAAGGCGAATGTTTTTTCGCTCATTCCGATTATTTTTTTCGGACCACAGCTGTTATTCGAATGGATAGGCTGGACGTCGCAAGTTGTACTGTTGTTACAAAGTCTACTTTCCATCGTGATCATCATGTTGGTGCCACTGTTTGTAATGAGGCGTAAGAACGAGAAAAATGAGAACACCATGTAAATCGCGCATATCCTAGACGATGAGCCTTTGTTTTTAAAAAAAAGATGTGGAAATACATACATGTTTTTCTATACAATGGGAGAAAGACAAAAATGAAAAGAGGGTCTATTATTGGATACATTATGGGGATATGTACTTGTTTTTTTATTGGCAGCATTGCCTTTATTTGAAGTCGTTGGTGTCGTTCCGCTGGGGATTTTAAGTGGGCTGCATCCTGTTACAACAGCCGTGATTGGGTTTATCGGTAACATGCTCACGGTGCTGTTACTCATTGTGTTCGTTGACCGATTGAAAGAATGGAGAAGGAAGAGGAAAGCAGAAACGGGTGATGACAAAGGGGAGAAAAAGCAGCAAAGAGCCAGAAAAATATGGGAGCGTTATGGCCTTCCTGGGCTTGCGCTGATCGGACCTTTTCTCATTGGTAGTCATTTGTCCGCCTTTATGTGTATGAGTTTTGGTACGAAAAGAAAACAAGTGACGATGTGGATGGCAGTCAGTTTAATGATGTGGACAGCGTTAGCTGCTGGATTAACGGGGGCAGGTTTTCATTACTTCGCGCCGGATTCAAATGGATTGTTCGGCGATATCTTTCGCAATTAGAGAAAGGGAGATCGAATGAGGATAATTCAGACAAAAACAGTGCTTGAAACGCGGCGACTCCGGCTTAGAACGATGAATGAACTTGATGCGCCATTCCTACATAAAATATTTCAAGATCAAGAAGTCATGAAGTACTATCCTTCTTTAAAGGATGAAAAGCAGACGATAGAGTGGATTGCTTGGAATAAAAAGAATGAACGCATGTATCATACATCCATGTGGATCATTGAAAATCTAGAAACGAAAGAACCACTCGGCCAAAGCGGAATCGTTCTGCAAAACATTGAGGGACAAACAGAGCTTGAAATCGGCTATATGTTAAAGAGAGCGGCGTGGGGACATGGCTATGCAACTGAAGCCGCAAAAGGCTGTCTCACATATGGATTTGACGAAATGAAGGTTAGACGAATGGTGAGTTTAATTCGTCCTGAGAATGAAGCATCGGTGAAGGTCGCTTTAAAAATGGGCATGAAAAAAGAAAAAACCATATCAAAATGGGATCAAACCATTGATGTATACAGCGTCACCCGTGAGAGAGAAAACGGCTCACTTGAACATTAAGTAGTAGAATGACTTTAGAAAGTCTCTTAGCTGTACACCAATAACTTTCTTTTGAAAATGAACATGGTGTTGGACTGGAAAAGAAGAATGGTAGACCGGTATGCTAGGGTATGATACAATTTCTATACAGAACCTACTCTTAAGTAGGTCGTTTATTTAGACATTCGTTTTCTAGGGTTCCGTGCGGAGACGCAGTCTGGACCGAGAGAAAACACATAGGGTCTGAAGGTAGACCGTATGGACACGGAGGGATAAAAGCCCGGGAGATTTGATCAAACGATCGATTTCCGGGCTTTTTTTGTTGCCAGGAATCGGAGAGAAAGGAAGAGATCTTATGAAATGGGGATATGTATTCATTGCAGCCATCTTTGAAATCGGCTGGGTATTAGGTTTGAAGTACGCCCACACATTGGTCGATTGGAGTGCAACCATTGTTTGTATTATCGTGAGCTTTACCTTACTCATGAAAGCAACGAGCGTGTTGCCAGTTGGCTCACTTTACGCCGTTTTTACAGGGCTTGGAACAGCAGGGACCGTCCTTTTAGGCATGGTACTTGGTGAACCTGTTCATTTTGGTAAACTACTGCTGATTTTGATGCTGCTCTGCGGCGTATTAGGACTGAAATTGACAACAGGTGAAACGAAAGGAGAGGCTGAATCTTGAGTTGGATCTTACTCATTGGGGCAGGTATCTTTGAAATGCTATGCGTGACGATGATGAATCAATTTCAGAAAGAGCGTCATTTAAAATGGATTCTATTCATTGCAGTTGGATTTGCGATTTCCTTTTCGATGCTGTCTCTTGCGATGAATACGATTCCGATGGGAACAGCATATGCCGTATGGACCGGTATAGGAGCGGTTGGCGGCGCGATTGTTGGAATGCTGTTTTACGGAGAATCGAAAGATGCAAAGCGTATTTTCTTTATCGCGTTGATATTATCGGCGGCAGTCGGTTTAAAATTGATTGGTTGAAAAAGGCTGGCATTCGTATGCCGGCCTTTTTGTTACACCGAGTGGTCGTTGGAACCGCTCTCATTTTTACGATTTAGAAAACTCATCAGCAAGAAACATACACCAAGCGTGAGCAAAGGAATGAGTCTTTCTCCTGTTATAAATAGATATATGCCGATGATGAGACAGACAATGCCGAGACAAAAGTTCATTTTACCAAATAAGGTCATGCTTTTCATTCAATCTCTCCTTCGATAAAAGGTTTACCTGCATTATAGCATGTGATGTAGATTTGAATGAATATTCAATAAAATTTGTTCACTCAATTGCTTTTTCTCTTTCCACAGTATAAGATTTCATTAGAATGAAAACGTAAAAGAGGTTATCATACATGAGAACATTCATTACAGAAAAACTTGAATTACATAGACAAAAACATCAGCAAAAAGGAAAATTGCTTGTCAGCTGTCCAGATCAGCCTGGAATTGTGTCCGCAGTGTCTACCTTTTTATTTGAGCACGGAGCAAACATCATTGAATCAAGTCAATATACAACAGATCATGAAAGTGGCAGATTCTTTTTAAGAATCGAATTCGATTTGAAAGATATCTCGGCCAATATCGACCAGTTGAAAAGGAGCTTTGCGCCAATTGCTGAATCATTTCAAATGACATGGAGCATCTCGCGTGCAAGTGAGCTTAAAAAGCTAGCGATCTTTGTGTCGAAGGAACTTCACTGTTTACATGAACTTTTATGGGAATGGCAAAACGGGAATCTCATGGCTGAAATAGCCGTTGTGATCAGCAATCACGAAACGGCAAAAGACACAGTCGAGTCTCTCGGAATTCCATTCCATTATGTAAAGGCAAATAAAGACATCCGCAACGAAGCAGAAAAACAGCAGCTTGCGTTACTCGAACAATATGACATTGACGTCGTGGTACTTGCAAGGTATATGCAGATCTTAACACCTGATTTTATCAGGCAGCATCCAAACAAAATCATTAATATCCATCATTCCTTCCTTCCAGCATTTATTGGTGCGAACCCGTACAAACGGGCGTATGAGCGCGGGGTGAAATTGATCGGTGCAACGTCTCACTATGTGACAAATGATTTAGACGAAGGGCCGATTATTGAACAGGATATTGAACGTGTCGATCATCGGGATGATGCAGAGGCATTAAAGAATATTGGTCGTACGATTGAGAGAAGTGTGCTTGCGCGTGCAGTGAAGTGGCATTTAGAAGACCGAATTATTGTACACGAGAATAAAACCATCGTATTTAATTGACCACTTGACTTTTCTGAAGCAATTGGTGATAATATAAAAAAATTAACGAGCGTTGAAAAGGAATAGTAAGCAGGGACTGCTGTGTAAAGAGAGCGAATGAATGAGCTGAAACATTTGCCACAGACAGCTGCTGAACCTACCTTTGAGCCTTAGAGGAAAAGTCTAAGCGCATGCCTGGCGTTACAGGAGTTGAGTGGAATAAGTGATGTCATGCTTATTCAATGAAGGTGGTACCACGGAAAATCCCTTTTCGTCCTTTATATAAGGAGGAAAAGGGATTTTTTTTTGTGGCTAAATAGCGGAGGGAATTAACGATGAAAAAGCAAAGGATCGTCATTAAAATTGGCAGTAGTTCATTAACAGAACAAAAGGGTGCCATTGATGAACAAAAAATGTGGGATCATGTCAAAGCCATCGCAAAACTCAGGGAGGCAGGACATGAAATCATTTTAATTTCATCAGGTGCCGTTGCGGCTGGATTTGGCAGTCTAGGATATCCATCAAGACCTGTTACATTGAAAGGAAAACAAGCAGCAGCAGCAGTTGGACAGAGCTTGTTAATGCAGAAATATACAGAATTATTTGCTCGTTTTGAGATGACACCTGCACAAATGCTTTTAACAAGAAATGACTTCTCAGATCGTACAAGGTATCGAAATGCCTATGCAACGATGATGGAACTACTGGAAAGAAGAATTTTACCGATCATTAATGAAAATGATTCTGTCTCTATCGAGGAGCTTACCTTCGGAGACAATGACATGCTGTCAGCACTTGTCAGCGGATTGATTCATGCGGATCAATTGATCATATTAACGGACATCAATGGGATCTATAATGCAAATCCAAATGAGGACCCTGAGGCGAAAAGGTTTGACATGCTGACACACATTACGGAGGAATTGTTTTCATATGCCAAGAGTACTGGATCGAAGGTAGGTACAGGTGGTATGAAATCAAAGCTATCTGCTGCACAGACCGCACTTTCGCTTGGCGTGAAAGTCTTCATTGGGACGGGTGAAGGAGAAGACAAGCTGATTCAAATTCTCGCTGGTGATGGTGACGGTACGTATATTGGAGAACAGGAGTTAGCGGCGGTGAATAATCGCCGTCAATGGATTCAATTTCACTCCCCGGTCTCGGGGGAAATCATGATTGATGCAGGAGCGGAAGCCGCTATTTTGCATCATGGAAGCAGCCTTTTGCCTGCTGGGGTGATTGATGTGACTGGAGATTTTTCTAAAGGAGAAGTCGTCGAAGTCATCGGTCCAAATGGATTGGTTGGTAAAGGCCAAGCCTTGTACGCAGCCGAAGAGCTTCTCGAAGTAAAAGGTTTGCGGAGTGATGAACTTGAGATAGGTAAACCAGAAGTCATTCACAGAGATCACTGGGTGAAGCATGTACAAAACTGAGGAGGGAAAACGATGAATGAAGTGATTGTAAAAGCAAAAAAAGCGAGCATAGCCAAAGATCAATTGCTCCTAAAAACAACAGAACAAAAGAATGAAGCATTAAAAACGATTGCGGAAGCATTAAAAGCATCTTCAGCTTTTTTAATCGAAGAGAACGAAAAGGATGTCCTCGCAGCTGAAGAAAAGCAGTTCACCTCATCTGTTATTGACCGAATTACATTGACAAAAGAGCGAATTGAAGCCATTGCGGAGGCGACTCTTCAACTCGTCCATCTAAAAGACCCAATTGGTGAAACGCTAGAAACCATTCAAAAAGACAATGGTCTTTCAATTGAGAAGGTGCGAGTGCCACTCGGGACGGTTGGGATGATTTATGAAGCAAGACCGAACGTCACAGTGGATGCTGCAACACTTTGCTTGAAAACAGGTAATGCCGTCATTTTACGAGGAAGCTCATCTGCCATCCATAGCAATAAAGCGATCGTGAAAGTGATCCATGAAGCGCTTGCTACAACTGATATTCCAGTAGATAGTGTGCAATTAATCGAAGACATAGGAAGAGAAACGGCAAAAACACTGTTCACCCTAAATGAATATCTAGATGTCCTTATCCCACGTGGAGGAAAGAATTTAATAGATCTCGTTGTCAGAGAATCAACAGTGCCAGTGCTTGAGACAGGGGCTGGAAATTGTCATATCTATCTAGATGAAACTGCTAATCAAGAGATGACTGAACAAATAGTACTGAATGCGAAAACCCAAAGACCATCAGTCTGTAATGCAATTGAAAGCCTAATCATTCATGAAAATTGGGCAAAGGCGCATGGTGCCTCGTTATTTCAAGCACTACATGCAAATGGTGTAGAAATACGTGGAGACGAAGCGATATGTCAGCTAGACCCGAGTGCCATTTTAGCGACAACAGCTGACTTTGAAACAGAATTTTTAGCACCGATTGTCAGTATTAAAATGGTTCAGAACTTGGAAGAAGCCATTCACCATATACAAACATATGGATCGAAGCATTCTGAAGCGATCATCACTGAAAATGAGCAACATGCCGCATTGTTCCTAACAGCAGTTGACGCTGCCGCTGTTTACCACAATGCCTCGACTCGGTTTACCGATGGCTTTGAATTCGGCTATGGAGCGGAAATAGGTATTAGTACACAAAAGCTTCACGCAAGAGGACCGATGGGCTTACCGGCTTTAACGTCTGAAAAATTCTTGATTCGCGGTGAGGGACAAATCAGAGAATCATAATTCAAAAGAGAGGGCCTTGTAGGAGCAGGCTCTCTTTTTATTCTCATTTTTTGTATTTCTTAGATCAAGTATGATAAAATATGGTAATGTTTTATATTTTGAGAAGATTGGAGAAGGCAACGTATGGCGAAAATCATTCCCTCTTCGGATATTGGAGTGAAAATCAACAAGTGGTATGAATTAATCCGCAGATTTGATTCAGAACAAGCAGAACAGTTAAAGCAGGAAATTCGCACCTCTCTTGATTCAATGGAAGAAGATCAGAATTTGCTTCTCTATTTTTCTTTAATGGAATTCAGACATGAGGTTATGCTCGATTATTTAAAGCCATTAAAGGAAGGAAAGCTTCGCGCCAACTTTTCCGAGCTTTCGAAAGAAATAGACGAGCATCAAATGCATGTGACAGGCATGCTAGAATATTACTATCATTTCTTTAGGGGCATGTATGAATTCGGCAGAAGGCAATACATTGCAGCCATATCGTCTTATCAAAAGGCGGAGCACAAGCTTTCTTTTGTATCTGATGATATTGAGCGAGCAGAATTCCATTTTAAAATGTCAGAAATATATTACCATATGAAACAAACACATATCTCGATGCATCATGCCAAACTCGCACTCGATGTATACGTACAACATGAACTGTATGCGCTTCGCACCATTCAGTGTGAATTTATTGTGGCTGGTAATTATGATGATATGAGAAGACATGAAAAGGCATTACCGCATCTTGAGAGAGCGCTTGCCAGATCTAGAGACTTTCAGAATGTGCGTTTTATTGCTTCCTCTTTGTTTAATATGGGCAACAGTTATTATCGAATGGGAGACTTGACGTGCGCACTTGGATTTATGAAAGAGTCCATCTTATTATTTGATCAAAATCAATCTGATCATCTTCGTCGATCGATAGACCCTCTTTATACAGCCGCACAGATATTATACAAACAAGGAAAAAACGAAGAAGCGTTACACTACCAAGAAGAATGTATGAAACGAGCAGAAGCCTTACAGGACAACATTCATATTCAGAAGACAGAGTTTCTAAAAGCACTGTATATGAGACAAGATGCCGAGCAAATTAAACAGATTTTCCACTTTTTAGAATCCGCCTATGCATATCCAGATATAGAGGAGCTAGCATTAGACACCGCAAAGTATTATAATGAAATAGAAGATTATGAAAAATCTTCCATGTTCTATCAAGAAGCGGAACATGCTAGAATCTATATTCAGAGAGGGGATTGTTTATATGAATTTTAAAAAATGGACAGTCATCTGTACAAGCATCTCCATCATGGCATTATGGTTAACATTAACAGTAGCTAATGCCGACCCGGACAACAGAAACCACACGTTAGAAAAACCGAACCAGCAGCAAGTCTTCATCTAAAAGTCCTTTTTCAAGGGCTTTTTTTATGCTTTCCATCCTCAAGGAAGCAAAATTATCCGCTCATCCAAGCACACGGAGGACATTATTAAGCATATGTCTTTTTCATTGACTCTAAAAATTAAATTGTGTACAATTTAATTGTGATAAATACAATAAATAAAGAGAAAGAGGGTTATATAAATGTCAAATGTATTATTTACGGCAACCGTATCAGCTGTAGGAGGAAGAGAAGGGAAAGTTGTTTCTTCAGATGGTGTAATTGAGCATGATGTCGCAATGCCTGGAACACCAAGAGCGAAGAAACTGGAACAAGCAACGAATCCAGAGCAACTATTTGCAGCAGGATACTCCGCATGCTTTGATTCAGCCCTTCAAATGGTCGCTAGACAAGAGCGCATCCGTTTCGAAAGTGAAGTTACAGCACATGTGAGTTTGATCAAAGATCAATCAGATGACGGCTTTAAACTAGGTGTCAAAATAGAAGTAAAAGGAACTGGGATCGAGCAAACAGCATTAGATGAGCTTGTTCATAAAGCGCATGGTGTATGCCCGTACTCAAAAGCGACACAAGGAAACATCGAAGTAGAACTAGTAGCGTCCGCTCAATAAATGACATACGAAAAGGCTGAGGGAATGCCCTCAGCCTTTTCATTGTGTTAATTTTTGCAAAAGCTCATGTAAAGTCGAACGCAATAATTTGAGCTCTTCTTCTGATCTGCCTGTTCCAGACAGCATTCGAATCGGAATTGTTGTGGCTTTCTCTTTTAGTTGTTCTCCGTATTCGGTTAAACGAATGTGCACAGAACGCTCATCCTCTTTCGAACGCTCCCGAATGAGGAGTCCATTCTGTTCCATACGCTTTAACATCGGCGTCAGTGTGCCTGAGTCTAAATAAAGTAGCTTACCCATTGTCTTCACATTTAATGTCCCATGCTCCCATAGTAAGAGCAAGGTCAAATATTGTGGATAGGTGATGTTTAACTCATCTAATAACGGCTTATATTGTTTTGTCATCTCTCTTGAACTTGCATATAACAAGAAGCAAAGCTGATTTTCCAGCTTCATATGTTCGAATTCATTTGTCATCTCTGTCACCAACTATTGTTTATTATATTCATTATTGTATAAGATTTTCTCCCTTTTTAACATCAATACATGTTAAAAACAAAAAAATCTTCAATGTGCGAGAAATGTTTGAGGAATGGATAAAACGTGAATGGGTTAAATAGAAGAAGGAGGAGATAAAGATGAAACCGATATTTACAGCAAAAGTGAAGGCGCAGCAGGGAAGAGCTGGACATGTTCGTTCAGACGATGGTGTTCTTGATCTCAACATTGTCATGCCAAACGCTAAGAAAGATGGAGAGACTGGTACAAATCCAGAGCAATTATTTGCAGCCGGCTATGCGGCTTGTTTCGGGGGAGCGCTCGAACAAGTAGCGAAGAAACAAGGGATAGAGATCGAATCAGACGTTGAGGGACATGTCAGTCTGTTAAAAGATGAAAGTGATGGAGGATTTAAGCTTGGCGTCAAGCTCATTGTGTCCGCTAAAGGTCTTGACCATGACAAGGCGAAAGAGCTTGTAGAAGCGGCACATCAATTCTGTCCATATTCAAAAGCAACGAGAGGCAACATCGAAGTGGAGCTTGAAGTTGCACAATCATGAAGAGAGACACCTGCATCCAGCAGGTGCCTTTTTTAATATTCTTTCTTTTTGTCGTATGCTTCCCACGCTTCAAATGGAGCAAGGGTTTTTGGAAGTGTTAGCTGATAAAATGGAATATTTCTTGATTCATACTCTTTATGAATCTCTTCATAAATAAACGAGTCGTCAAACCCAGAAGTCGCTGCATCCTGATGACCAGCAGCAAAATATACCGCTTTAGGTCTAGCCCAATAGATCGCACCGAGGCACATCGGGCAAGGCTCACAGCTTGTATATAAAATACAATCTTCTAATTGATATGTACGGAGAACCTGACAAGCCTTTCGGATGGCAGTTACTTCTGCATGTGCGGTTGGGTCATTGCTAGTTGTCACAATGTTGCTTCCCTCTGCAATCATCTGACCATCCTTGACAATGACTGCGCCAAAAGGGCCGCCAGTACCACGAGTAACTCCTTCTACTGCAAGATCAATTGCGCGCTGTAAAAAAGCTTGATGATTCATCATCTTCCTCCTTTTGTTCGTCTGACTTCTTAAGTATAAAGGAATCATGCTAAAAAAGGAATCGACCTAACAGATGGGTGAACCGGGGAATAAGAGGAAAAAACCCCTGCTATGAGAAGCAGGGGAAGGACCTTCTTTTATGCATGCTGCGCTAGCTTTTTGCGCGCTACTTCAGCAGCTGTTACCATGTTTTTCAATGCGGCAATCGTTTCAGGCTCTTGTCTTGTTTTCAAGCCGCAGTCAGGATTGACCCAGAAGCGATCCGTCGGACAAACGTTCAGCGCATCATCAATGATCTCGCTCATTTCATCAACAGATGGTACGCGTGGGCTATGAATATCATAAACCCCAAGACCAAGACCTTTTAAATACGGATGCTTTTCTAAATAATCAAGGAATCCGCCATGACTGCGTGAGTGCTCAATCGTGATCACATCAGCATCAAGGTCTTCAATTGTATCTACAATATCCTCGAAATTACTGTAGCACATATGGGTGTGAATTTGTGTTTCGTTCTGCACAGAAGAGGTAGATAAACGGAAGGACTCTGCTGCCCAGTTTAAATATTCAGCCCAATCCTTCTCTTTTAAAGGAAGACCTTCTCTTAAAGCCGGTTCATCCACTTGAATCACTTGAATACCCGCTTCCTCTAGTGCCTCTACTTCTTTACGCAATGCGAAAGCAATTTGGAAGGCGATGTCTTTTCGAGAAATATCGGTTCTTGGGAATGACCAGTTTAAGATAGTGACAGGACCTGTTAGCATTCCTTTGACTTTTTTCTCTGTTAAGCTTTGCGCATACACAGTCTCTTTCACTGTCATTGGCGCTGTAAATTCAACATCTCCGTAAATGATAGGTGGTTTCACGCAGCGTGATCCATAGGATTGAACCCATGCAAACTTCGTAAAGGCAAATCCAGCCAGTTTTTCACCGAAATATTCGACCATGTCTGTTCGTTCGAACTCTCCATGAACCAGCACATCTAAGCCAATATCTTCTTGAATATCAATCCATCTTTTGGTTTCTTCCTTGATAAATGCATCATACTCCGCCTCTGTCCACTCGTTTTTCCGCCACTTTTGACGCGCACTGCGTACTTCAGCTGATTGCGGGAAGCTACCAATTGTAGTGGTTGGGAGTAGCGGTAGGTCAAGAGATTCGTTTTGGATACGAAGGCGCTCTTCAAAAGCAACAGGACGTTTAAAATCTTTAGACGATAGGTTGTTACGTTCTGCTGTTAGATCTGCATTTGTTCCTTTGGCAAATTCTTTTAAAGTGAGAAGAGCTTGTGTAGCTTCATTGATGTCTTGATCGATAGCCGCTGCGCCATTTGTCAAACCTTCTTTTAATAGCGTTAATTCAGTCAGCTTTTCAGTGGCATACGAGAGACCGTGTAACAGTTTTTCTTCAAGCTGTTCACTTGGGTGTTTCGCAACTGGCACATGAAGTAAGCTACTTGATGGTTGTAGCCACACTTCTTTCGCTTGAATGTTTCCAATGAGTTCAGAAACAAACGATAATCGCTCACCAAGATCTGATCTCCAAATATTTCGTCCATCAATGATGCCGGCTGCTAAAATTTTATCTTGCGGGAAGCCGTGCTTTTTCACTTGCTCAAGATTTCGCCCTTGATCATGGACAAAATCAAGTCCGATGGCGTCAACAGGGTATGTGATCAATTCTTCATACGCATCAACGGAATCAAAGTATGTTTGAAGAAGGATGTTTAAAGCAGGTACTGCTTCTTTCACCGCTTGATAAATGTCCTTAACTGCTTTTACTTCCTCACTTGAAGCAGTCACAAGTGCAGGTTCATCTATCTGAACCCATTTGACGCCAGCTTCTTCAAGTTCTTTTAAAACCTGAATATAAAGAGGGATTAAACGCTCCTGAATCCCTTTCACTTCATTGGACTCATAACCTTTAGAAAGAGAGACGAATGTGTAAAGGCCAAGAACAACAGGTTTTGTTTCAATTCCAAACGCTTTTTTCGCCTTTTCATAAGCTTCAAGCGGTTTGTTGTATGTGAGTTTGAATTCGGTGCTCTTCTCATATTCTGGGACGATGTAGTGATAGTTCGTATTGAACCATTTTGTCATTTCACTTGATACAGCATCTTTCGTTCCTCTTGCCATCGCAAAGTATGTATCTAGCGGATCTTTCAAGCTGCGGAAGCGCTCAGGAATCCAGTTGAACATGACAGCAGTATCCAGTACGTGATCATAGAAGGTGAAGTCTCCTGAAGGAACAACATCAATTTGTTGATCCATTTGAGTTTGAATAGCAGTTAAAAATTGTTCATCCAAAGTGTTTAAGAGGGTTTCTCGGTCAGTCTGCCCCTTCCAATAGGATTCAAGTGCTTTTTTCCATTCTCTGTTTAAACCAATTCGCGGAAAACCTAGATTACTTGTTTTAACAATTGTCAATTCTAATTCCTCCTCTAATTATAAAAAGACATTACCACTCTTGGTCAAGATTGATGAGGGTAAATGTCTGGTTTAAAAGACAAAAAGTGTGTGCGAAATGAAGCGTGAGCAATGCTGACGCTTTTCCGACATCTCCTATCAACCATAGGTGTTTGCTATGATAGAGCGGCTGGTATCCTGGCTGGTGAATCTGCAAGCTTTTCATCCTTCCCATCAAGTGACAGTGGATGAATCAAGAAAAGCTCTCCTCACATACAGTGGCGGGACCGCGACGGATTTTCACCGGTCTTCCCAATTAAAATCCGACATGTACTCGAATTACCGACTCTCAAACTATGAATTTATTGTTTTCGATTATATAACGTTCACTTCATTTCGTCAAAGTAAATTTTGAATAATTTTAATTAAAAAAATCCTGAGAAAATTCTATCTTTTCTCAGGACCTCTTTTAAAACTAAAGAGATAAAAGATCTGCTTCTACTGTTTTTTCTAAAAGCACATCTGGTGCAGTTAAATATAAGAATCCATTCCCTACAAGGGCCTTTGACTGTTTCAATGGAAGGGTTCTTCTCACAAGCTGAGCATATACCTCAGGTTCAGTCAGCTCACGCTGGAAGGCTTCTTCTTCGGCGTTTTTAATGATGGCTAGTGCACCGCTGACGTGAGGCGCAGCCATCGACGTGCCGGTGAGTCTGCCGTATTTGTGATGAGGGAGAGTGGATAAAATGTCTTCTCCTGGAGCAACGAGGTCAATTTCTTTATTGGCATTGGAAAATTCTGAGGTTTCTCTTGCAAGTGAGACAGAGCCGACGGCGATGACTTCATTGTATGCAGCTGGATAGGAGAACTCTTCCGTACGCTCGTCCCCATCACCTTCGTTTCCTGCCGCACAGACTACAAGTACACCGCTTTTGACCGCATTTTGAATGGCTTCTTGCAGGGCAGGTTCATTCGTTGGACCACCGAGAGACATAGAGATAATATCAACCTTTTGTTCGACCGCATAGTTAATGCCATTAATGATCCATTCATATTTCCCGCTGCCATCTTCACCGCCGAGGACTTTCACGATCAAAAGCTTTGCTTCTGGCGCAACACCTAAAATCCCGCCATTTTTGTCGGTGGCTGCAATCGTTCCAGCAACATGGGTTCCATGCCCATTGTAGTCTTTCACACTTTCAGCATCTCCCTGATCATCATCGGTAAAGTTCTTCCCTCCGGCAATCTGATCTTTTAAATCGGGATGCTCCGTATCGCAACCTGTATCAAGGACAGCAATGGTTATGCCTTTTCCTTTGAAGCCACTTGACCAAAGTTCGGGTGCTTGAATCTCCTGAATACTTTCCGGCGTTTCTTTCGCTTCCATCACATTGGCTTTTACTTCATACGGAATTAAGCGAATCTCACCTTTCATAGAAAGCCCTCCTTATTTTGTTTTCAAAGTAGATTCAGGTTGCGTAATGTTATTGTATAAAACAAATGATTCATCTGAAAGGGTCAATTGTAATAATTTTTCAAATAATCAAATTATTATACTGTGTGCAGCTCTTATCACTTATTGACGAAAGACGTCGTCTTGTGAGAAAAACTCTTGATATCATATGAAAAAGAAGGAAATGATGCATAGTGAGCTCGCACATGTACTGATGAAAATGGGTGAAAAGAACTAAAAAGGGTTGTTTTATAAAACGAAGACATCATGGAATCTTGGGAGAGTGAGAAGAAAAAGAATGAAACGGAATGTTTTTGTTCAAAAATAAATTCCTCTTTACATGAAAGAATAAGATATGAAGTTTGTGACTGTTCCAAAAGCGAAAGGCAACATATAATAATGGAAGGACAAGCTTGCCTATTAGATAGGAGAGATAGAGATGAATAAAGGAAAGATTCTCGTGGTTGAAGATGAGAAGAAAATTGCAAGGGTGCTATCACTTGAACTTGAATATGAAGGATACGAGGTCACAGTCAAAGATACAGGCATGAAAGGGCTACAGGCTCTTGAGAAAGAGAGCTTCGATTTAGTGCTTCTTGACGTCATGCTTCCGGAATTAAGCGGTCTTGAAGTGCTTAGAAGGGTACGCAAAACCAATCTGGCAACACCTATCATTTTGATTACAGCAAGAGGAAGTGTACCTGATAAGGTTAGCGGCCTTGATCTTGGAGCAAATGATTATATCACGAAGCCATTTGAGATAGAAGAATTGTTAGCGCGAATTAGAGCGCAGCTGAGATTCCAAATAAGCAAGGAAGAAAACGATACAGAGCTCAGCCTAGCAGACTTGACAGTCAATGAGAAGACAAGAGAGATACAAAGAGGCGATCAAATGATTGAGCTGACACCAAGAGAATATGACTTATTAGTTCATTTGCTGAAACATCAGCAGCAAGTGCTCACAAGGGATCAACTATTAACAGCCGTTTGGGGGTTTGATTATTTCGGAGACACGAATGTAGTGGATGTGTATATTCGTTACTTACGGAAAAAAATCGATTACCCATTTGAACAACAGCTGATCCACACAGTGAGAGGTGTGGGTTATGTGATGAAAGGATAAAGAATGAGATTAAAAAATAGGATCCAACTCTATACTACGTTGTCTTTGTTTTTAATGGTCCTGCTGTTCCATACAGCGACTTATTTTATTTTTTCGTTTACCCTCACACAAAAGGATATGTCAAGGTTGTCAGAGGTCACCGAAAACATTGCCATTGCGTTAAAAAAGTCAGAAGAAGAGGGGCTCCCATCATCAGAGCTGCTAAGAGCATACCTTCCTCAAAATGGGATGATTCGTGTTGTCACAGAAAAAAATCAATCGAAACTGACCATTACAAAGGAATCGACCTTTAGCTCGCTGCCTTTTACATATGAACCTGGTCAGATAGCTGAAATAAAAGAATACGGCAACCACTTAATCGCGTTTGCCGCTGTTCCAGTCATTTGGACGAATGGAGAGATTGTCTCACTTCAATTATATGAAGAAATCGAAAATACGGAAGAAAATCTGGCTTTATTAAAACTGATTTTAATCGCTGCTGGTGTTCTATTCATTGTCCTTTCTTATTTCGCTGGTCATATCTTAACGAAACAAATCGTCCGTCCTATTAGTAGAATGACCAATACGATGAAGGCGAGTATGAGGGATAAAGCCTTTAAACGAATCGAATTAACAGGCGATTCTAAGGATGAATTGTATCAAATGGGACAAACATTTAATGAAATGTCAGACATTCTGGAGAAACATTACGAAAAAGAGCAGCAATTTTTACACGATGCCTCACATGAATTGAAAACCCCGATTACCGTCGTGATGAGCTATAGCAATTTACTGAAGCGCTGGGGACAAACAAGACCTGAGGTCATCGAGGAATCGTCTCAAGCCATTCACGAAGAAGCGAAAAAAATGAAACGACTGACAGATCAGTTATTAACACTTGCGAAGAATGATCAGCCCCTCTATGTTGAGATGAAGCCAATTGATCTTGGCAATATGTGCAAACAACTGTGTCATACACTTGAAGTGGCGACCAATCGCCCTATTTACCCGCATGTCCTAACAGATCATCCCTTAAAGGCAGAGGGTGATGAAGAGAAAATCAAACAACTTTTGACCATTTTGATTGATAATGCGGTCAAATATAGTAATGATTCAGTTCATGTAAACTGCGGATTAGAAGGAGACAAGCCATTTATTTCTATCATCGATAAAGGGATTGGCATAAAAGAAGAGGATCTGCCAAAAATCTTTGATCGTTTTTTCCGCGTGGACGAAGCGAGAAACAGTGAAACAGGTGGAACTGGACTTGGACTTACAATCGCAAAACACATTGCTGAAGAGCATGGGGCTGAGCTAAGGATAGATAGCCGTATAGGCGAGGGGACAAACATGACCATTCTTTTTCAAAAATAAATAGGTCTTTTCTCATCAATTTCTCATTTGTGATTTATAAAATGAGGAATAGGAAGGGGGCGCAGTATGTCTAGAAAAAAGAAAGTGGGTTTTCTGCTCGCAGGTTGTCTTGTCGTACTTGCGGCTTTTGTACTGCTCATGATCCAAACCATTGATCAAAAAATGTTAAGTGAATCAGACATAAAAAAAATCATTGAAAAAGACTATAACGGGAACATTACAAATGTAGCCTTAATCAACCATAAACAGGACTATACCTTAACACTCGAAAATGAAAAAGGTATCTACCAAATCATTGCTTCTTCCGCAAGCGGTCAAATGAAAGAAATGAAGCAATTAAAAAGCTATCAACAACAGTCAAATGACAAAAATGCTGCACTTCTAGCAGAGAAAGCAGCTGTCCAAAAAGTAAATGGAACAGTAATTGAAAAGAAAGAGAAAACCGATCGCTTTATTTTTACGATCCAATCAAAAAAAGGTTTATATCAAGTAGATGTCGATAAACAGACGTTGAAGGTGACGGAAGCGGAACGGAAAACCCCATCCACAAAAGAAAAGAAACAGACGAAAATCACAGTAGAAGAAGCCAAGCGAATAGCGCTGAAAGAAGTAGGAGGCACGGTTGATGATGCGGACCTTGATACGCTTAGCGGCATGCTTGTATTTGAGGTCGAGCTAGACTTGCCGAATGGACGAGAGGCAGAGGTGCTTGTGAATGCTTATACAGGAGAGATTGAAGGCATTACTTACGAAAATTAATCCATTTCTCATGAATTTCTCATCTTTCTTTCCTTCCTTTTTCATCTGGCATCTATAAGATAAAGGAGAAATCAAACAGAGGAGGAAATGAACATGATGAAAAAAGTACTAGTAGCTACAGCATTAACAGGGGCCCTTGTCGCAGGTGGTTTTACAATCCAAGCCCAAAATACGAATCAAACAGCAAATGCAGAACAAGTGGTGCAAAAGAAATCTGAATTTGTATCGAAAAAACAAGCTGAAAAAGCAGCGCTGAAAGTCGTTAAAGGCTATGTCGACGATGTGGATCTTGAGCGTGAAAAAGGAAAATGGGTATATGAAGTCGAGATTCAAAAAGGCGGCTTTGAATATAAAGTATACGTGGATGCAAAGACAGGAAAAGCGCTTAATGACCCAGTCAAAGAAAAGAAACAGAATGTGAAAATAACGAAAAAGCAGGCTGAACAAATTGCCCTAGCAAAAGCAAAAGGCACTGTCACAGATTCCGATTTAGATAAAGAGAATGGTGAATACATCTATGAAATCGAAATCACTACTCCAAATGGTGATGAAGTCGATTTTGAGATTTCCGCTAAAACAGGCAAAATCCTCAAGCAGGAATGGGAAGATTAATTCTCAGTGAACCTTACACTTTCATGTGTAAGGTTTTTTTCATAGGACAAACTACTGGAAAGGAGGCGAGAGATTATGAAGAAAAAAGAAGAAGAACAGCATATGGATCATGCGGAATATGTTCCGCATCCCGATGGTGAAGGATATGCGTTGTTTTTGCATGATTCCTTTCATCTCCTCTCCCAAGAGGATATGAATCAGCCGGAAGAGGAATAACATACATCAAAGAGCGATGAGAACATTATCTCGCTCTTTTTTTAAAAAAGAAAACGCATACATGAACCGAGCTTACACCTTGCTTATTGACATCATTCCACTTTTTCTGTAATCTCAGTGTGTCAACAATATGAGACTTCGTTAGGTGAGGCTCCTGTATGGAGATACGCTGCTGCCCAAAAATGTCCAAAGACGCCAATGGGTCAACAGAAATCATCGACATAAGGTGATTTTTAATGCAGCTGGTATGATCCTATGCCATACAGTGCTAAAGCTCTACGATTGAAGGAGCAAGTGTTTATTTTGTCATGCTTACAAAGCGCCTTCATTCGTTTGAAGGTGCTTTTTTATGAGAAAAGGAGGTGTGGGAATGGATCATCCCGATTCGAGACACATAGAGAGTATGTCAAAAGATCAGTTTGAGACATCAGAAAAAGGAGATCCTGACCCCGCACAATCTAAGGGAACCGGGTATCTCCTGAATTTGGGGAGGTAACAGCGAATGATACAAAATATAACGTATGATGAACTTATTTTAAGAATCATTATTTTATTAAGAGATGGCAAACGCAAAGAATTCAAAAACATAATGGAAGAACTCCAGCCATATGATATCGCCTACTTATTTAAGGAACTTCCAGAAAAGCATCGTGGTCGTTTTCTGTCTTTCTTAACAGTCGATGATGTGACGGAAATGATGGGTGAGCTTGAGCGGGAATATCAAGAGATTGTTCTTGAAAAAGTAGGGAAAGACAAAGCCACCTTCGTCACAAATAAGATGGATAACGATGACTTAGCCAATTTATTTGATGAAATGGATGATGAGCTAAAAGACCAACTGCTCTCAAACATGGAAGCAGAGGAATCAAAGGCGGTTCAGCTTCTGATGAATTATCCTGCCGAAACAGCGGGTCGTATCATGACCAACCGGTTCGTATGGATTCCTCAGCATTATACAGTTCAGGATGCGGTCGTGAAGCTAAAAAGCTTTGCTGAAATTGCTGAATCGATCAACTATTTATATGTCATTAATGACCAAAAACAGCTTGTAGGCGTCCTTTCATATCGTGATCTGATATTAGGTGAACCTGATGAGAAAGTGCAGGACCTCATGTTTACAAGAGTAATCGCTGTTGGCGCATTTCAAGACCAAGAGGAAATCGCAAAACTGATTGAACGGTACGACTTCCTTGCGATTCCTGTAGTAGAAGAGAACAATGTGCTTGTTGGGATTGTCACGGTTGATGATATTATTGATGTCGTTATTCAAGAGGCCGGAGAAGACTACGAGAAATTCGCTGCTTCCGGAAAAGATATTACATTTGATACTCCATCTTTTGTTGCAGCATATCGCCGTCTTCCGTGGCTAATCTTGCTGTTATTCATTGGACTGATTTCAGGCAGTATTTTAAATTATTTCGAAGATACCTTACAACAAGTTGTGGCACTTGCGTTCTTTATGCCGATGATTGCTGGTATGACAGGGAATACTGGTACACAATCTTTAGCGGTGGTCATCAGAGGATTATCAAAAGAAGAACTAACAAAAAAAACGATCGTCCGGCTTATTTTTAGAGAATTGAGAACAAGTATTTACATTGGTATTGTCTGTTCGATCATTATTACGGTGGTCGCGATGGTTTGGCAAGGAAATATGATTTTAGGTGTAGTGGTCGGTTCCTCCCTACTTGTGACACTAATTATTGGAACGATGGCAGGAACGGTCGTGCCTATTATTTTACACAGATTAAACGTAGACCCAGCGATTGCATCTGGACCGCTAATTACTACATTAAATGATATCTTATCACTGCTCATTTACTTTGGAATTGCAACAGCGTTTCTTCATACACTCGTGTAAGAAAAAGACTGTAAAACCATTATTGGTTTTACAGTTTTTTTGAATAAAGATTGCATATAGCGCTTCCATCCTTTACATTTTAAGGAGAAGGTGGGAGAGAACTATGAAGAAATTCTTGATCGTTTTGATATGTGTCCTTTTGCTTGGTGCCTGTCAAAGGGAAGATGAAGGGAAAGACAGAAGACTTGTGGCAGCGGAGCGCATGCTCGAAGCCATCGTCGAAGGAAATAAGAGAAAAATGGATCACATTTATGTCGATGGAGCAGTCCCTCACCCAGACGATATTTTCAAAATGAAAAAAGACTGGGGCATGGATAAGCTTACCTATGAAGACTTTCAATTGGAAGAGGTCAGCATTCACGTCTTCCATGCGAACTATAAGGATACGCGAACTGGAGAAGCAAAGGCGCTTGCGTTTCGAGTGAAAGAAGATCCTAAAGGTGGCGTGCTTATTGATTTTGTAGGAGTAGTGGAATCTAAATAAAAAGAATCGTTCAAAAGGAGCGATTCTTTTTTGTTTATCGATTTTTGTACTGGAAATGAGCATTGATTTGTCCCTCCAGCATCTTTTTCTTAAATTGTCCGCTTTTTAGCGCTTGTTCTTTTTTCTTCATGTCTTTTAAAATCTCCGCTGTCTGCACGCCATCTTCCCGTTTGTTGGCAATATCCATTAAACGTTCGACATCAGCAAAAGAATATTTTCTCGTGCCTTTTGTTGACCGCTGGGGGGAAATCAGTTTCCGTTCTTCATAATATCGAATTTGTCTAACGGAAAGTCCTGTTAATTCACTGACAATACCGATTGAAATGACTTTTTTATCTTTATAAGATACATCTTCCTTCGTCATATACTCACCCCTGCAAGTCTTTTCTTCATATTATATAAAACAACAAGTGAAAAAACGAATATTTGTTAGAAAATATCACAGGAAAAAATGGAAAATAGAAAAGAGTGTAAGGAAACATAACGTAAAATCGTGTGAATCATCTCGGTCGCATATAGGATGATGACATGATACAGGAAAAGCGAATGAAGCTTAGCAATAGAAAGGCATGTACTTCCATTCGATCAAATGTTACAAATAATGACTTGAAAGAAGAGAATCCTTTCTATTTCAGCAAAACGTAGCTCTATCTGTCACTAGCCCTAGTAGACGCTTGTCACATGAGTGCATGTTGAATATTATAGTAATATTGAAATTTGTAGAATTTTGACGAAACAAGTGTGAGAAAACACGGAGTCTTTACAGATATTGTTAAAATATGTCGTAACATGATGGTTTGCTGGAAAAGCTTTTTTTCGAGATGATTGTGAAAAATAAGAAGGATTTTAAAAGTTTATATCGAAATCTTATACATAACACGAATGGAGTCACTTATGTGGTTGAAAGGGTTTACAAAAACGTCTTCTATTTTTTACGAAAGGCTCCAACTGCACCGCAAGAAAGCCTTGAAGTTAAAAAAATATTATAAGAGGTAGATATGTGATGAGACTATCGTTTAATGAAGAAGAAGTAGAACGTTCAATGACGCTTTATAAGGTTTTTGCAAGAGCATTTAAAAGTGTGTCAGAACACAGTATTAGAGACAGTAAGGAGCATGGATTTAATCCAACTGAATTTGCCGTTCTTGAATTACTGTACACAAGAGGGGCTCAAAAACTTCAGCAAATCGGCTCACGACTCCTGCTTGTTAGCGGAAATGTAACGTATGTCATTGACAAGCTTGAACGAAATGGTTTTATTGAAAGAGAGCAGGACCCGAAGGATAAACGATCTGTTTATGCCCATTTAACAGATAAAGGACGTAATTATCTTGATAAGATTTATCCGATCCATTCTCTTCGTATTGCGCGAGCATTTTCTGGTCTGACGCATGATGAACAGGAGCAATTGATCAGTTTGCTGAAAAAAGCAGGTATTCATAGTCAGCATTTATTATTTAGATAAAATGATATGAGAAAAGGTGCCAATACGGCACCTCAGGCTGTCGAGAAAATCTCGACAGCTTTATTTTTTCCTTAAACTTTCCATCTCCTCATTTTATAATAGAGAAAAGCCCACTAAAGGAAGGTGTTTTTCTCATGTTCCATACTAGACATTCTTCTC
>MKZN01000009.1 GCA_001938995.1 Bacillus pumilus
ATGTCCCGCAAAGGGACGCCCGCTGATAATGCCTCCATCGAATCGTTTCATTCCTCACTAAAGTCTGAAACGTTCTATCTTAACAGTATTGATCGAACCACGACCACCATCGTAGAACGCACTGTCATAGAATACATTCATTATTATAACAACATTCGCATTCAAACGAAACTAAACAACCAATCACCGATAAACTATCGGCAATTGGCTGTATAAAGGTGTTTTGATCCCTGTCTCAAAAACGGGGGTCAGTCCCGTCATCAGGCGGTTTTTGTATTTAGCGTTTTTTGATTTCTTCTAGAAGAATCTTGTTGACCATCGGCGGATTTGCTTGTCCTTTCGATGCTTTCATGATTTGTCCGACTAAGAAACCAATTGCACGGTCTTTTCCATTTTTAAAGTCTTCAATGGATTGAGGGTTATTGTCAAGTGCTTCTGTCACAAATTTGAGCAATGCCCCTTCGTCAGAAATTTGGACAAGTCCTTTTTCTTTGACGATTGTTTCGGCATCTCCCCCATTTTCAATTAACTCTTTGAAGACCTTTTTGGCAATCTTAGAGGAAATGGTTCCTTTTTCAATGAGTTTGATCATACTCGCTAGTCCCTGAGGCGTGAGCTTTGTATCATCCAATTCTTTTTGGGCGGAGTTGAGATATGCAGATACTTCTCCCATGAGCCAGTTAGATGCTTGCTTCGCTTCTGCACCTTCTGAAATGGTTGCTTCAAAGAAATCAGACATTTCCTTCGTTAACGTGAGAACCATGGCATCGTATGAAGGCAGTCCAAGCTCATCAATATAGCGTTTGCGGCGCTCATCTGGCAGTTCTGGGATGGATGCTCTTACACGCTCTTTCCATTCCTCATCAATGTAAAGCTCAACCAAATCCGGTTCCGGGAAATAGCGGTAATCATCCGATCCTTCTTTGATACGCATTAAAAGTGTCTTTTTATTTGCTTCATCATAACGGCGGGTTTCTTGCTCGATCACGCCGCCAGATAGCAATACTTGCTCTTGACGCTTCTCTTCGTATTCAAGACCTTTCTGTACGAACGCAAACGAGTTCAAGTTCTTCAGTTCTGTTTTTGTTCCAAACTTCTCTTGACCAATTGGACGAAGAGAAATGTTGGCATCACAGCGAAGAGATCCTTCTTCCATTTTACAATCAGAAACACCTGTGTATTGAATAATCGACTTAAGCTTTTCTAAGTAAGCATACGCTTCTTCTGGTGTGCGAATGTCGGGTTCAGATACGATTTCAACAAGCGGTGTACCTTGACGGTTGTAATCAACAAGTGAATAGCCGTCGCCCGTATGCGTTAGCTTCCCTGCATCCTCTTCTAAGTGAAGACGGGTAATACCGATTCGTTTTGTTTTGCCGTCTACTTCAATTTCAATCCAGCCATTCTCACCGATCGGTTTATCAAATTGCGAAATCTGATATGCCTTTGGGTTGTCCGGGTAGAAGTAGTTTTTACGGTCAAATTTTGTGTCTGTTGCAATTTCACAGTTCAGTGCCATTGCAGCCTTCATTGCGAAGTTCACTGCTTCTTTGTTTAATACAGGCAGTACGCCTGGATAACCAAGATCAATGACACTTGTTTGCGTATTGACCGCTGCACCAAATGGTGTTGGCGCACTTGAGAAAATTTTTGATTGTGTTTTTAGCTCTACGTGGACTTCAAGTCCAATTACCGTTTCAAAGTTCATTTTTTTTCACCCCTTACAGTTCAGGTTTTGCTTTATGATGATCTGTTGCTTGTTCATATGCATGAGCCACACGATAGACTGTTCCTTCGTCAAAGTGCTTCCCGATGATTTGCAGTCCTAACGGAAGACCATTTGCAAATCCACAAGGCACACTGATGCCTGGAACACCTGCAAGGTTAACAGGGATCGTTAAAATGTCGTTCGCATACATCGTAAGAGGATCGCTTGTTTTCTCCCCAATTTTGAATGCAGGAGTTGGTGTAGTTGGTCCAATAATGACATCGTACTTTTCAAATACATTCTCAAAGTCTTGTTTGATCAAAGTACGGACTTTTTGTGCTTTTTTATAGTACGCGTCGTAATATCCTGAACTTAAAGCGAATGTACCAAGCATGATACGGCGCTTCACTTCGTCACCAAAGCCTTCAGAACGTGTGTTTTTGTATAAATCAAGTAAATTGTCAGCATGTTCCGTGCGGTAACCATAGCGGATGCCGTCAAAACGAGATAGGTTTGCAGATGCTTCTGACGAAGACAGCAAGTAGTATGTCGCAAGTGCATATTTAGAATGCGGAAGCGATACTTCTTCCCATGTCGCACCAAGTCCTTCTAATACTTTTAGTGCTTGGAGAACAGACTCTTTTGCTTCTTCTCCGACGCCTTCGCCAAGATATTCCTTTGGCACGGCAATCTTTAGACCTTTGATGTCGCCAGTTAATGAAGAAAGGAAATCCGGTACATCCACATTTGCACTTGTTGCGTCCATTTCGTCTACACCAGAGATGGCTTGAAGCACATATGCGTTGTCCTCTACATTACGGGTAATCGGACCAATTTGATCTAATGATGAAGCAAATGCGATTAAACCGTATCTAGAGACACGCCCATAGGTCGGTTTCAAACCAACAACACCACAGAATGATGCCGGTTGACGAATGGAACCACCTGTGTCAGATCCAAGTGAGAATGGGACCTCACCTGCTGCAACTGCTGCTGCAGAACCACCACTTGATCCCCCTGGGACTGTGTTTAGGTTCCATGGGTTTTTCGTTGCTTGGTAGCTTGAGTTCTCTGTAGAAGAACCCATTGCAAATTCGTCCATGTTTAATTTACCGATTGTAACAGCTTCTGCTTCTCTTAAACGGTTCACAACTGTTGCATCATAAATTGGATCAAAGTTTTGCAAAATTTGACTTGATGCTGTTGTACGTAAATCCTTTGTTACGATATTATCTTTTACACCGATCGGCATACCGAACAATAGGCCAAGTTCGTCCTTTCCACCTACTGCCTCGTCCAATTCCTTTGCATACGCACGAGCTTTCTCTTCGTCTAGTGCAAGGAATGCTTGTACTTTTCCATCTACTTCATTGATTCGTTTATAAGACTCGTCCACTAAATCAGAAACGGACAGTTCCTTTTTATGTAAAAGCTCTTTTAATTCAGAAATTTTGTGGTCAAATAATGACATGTCTCGGGCCTCCTTTAGTCCAAAATAGATGGCACACGAATATAACCGTCTTTTTGATCGGGCGCATTTTTCATGACTGCCTCGATTGAAAGACCTTTATTCGGAACATCTTCTCTCATGACGTTTTTCATTTTTAATACGTGGGTTGTTGGTTCAACGTTTTCCGTATCTACCTCGTTTAATTGCTCTGCAAATGAAATGATGCTATCAAGCTGTTCTGTGAACATCTCAGCTTCTTCGTCTGTAATCGCAAGCCTCGCTAAATGCGCCACGTGCTTTACTTCTTCTATTGAAATTCTTGACATGCAGGTTCACCTCCAAAAATGATGCGTTTTAATGGTCATGATCATAAGTCATATACACTTTATCATATCAAATTTTACTGTTCTAAAGCAAATTTACCACGGCATATGTAAGCCTTTTTTATCTGGAGCACATTTCTCCCACAACAAAATGTCAAAACGCTTCAGAAAGTCAGTTTATATTATCTGAATATTTTTACTTTTATTTATTTTTGCAAACGCTTACACAAAATACTTATCAACGTTCCACACGTTTTTTCTCTCATGATAAGTGGTTTAAGTAGGTTGATCCCTAGTTAATACTTTGGTAGGTTATGTAACCATAGCAGTGAGCAGCCAGATGAATTCAAAGAGGTGTTATCAAATTTACAAGAAAAAGGTGATGTGGAAACATGAGTATTGAAGTGGGAATTTCTTTATCTATTTATTTTATCGGAATGCTTGCGATTGGTTGGTATGCATTTAGAAGAACGAATAATTTGAATGATTATATGTTAGGCGGACGTGGATTAGGCCCTTATGTGACCGCTCTATCTGCTGGTGCTGCTGATATGAGTGGTTGGATGCTAATGGGGCTACCTGGTGCCATGTACACGACTGGCCTTTCATCTGGTTGGCTTGCGGTTGGTTTAATTAGTGGTGCTTACTTAAATTATTTATTTTTGGCTCCTCGCTTGCGCTCGTATACAGAAGTTGCAGATGATGCGATTACCATTCCAGACTTTTTTGACAAACGCTTTACAGATTCATCTACGTTATTGAAAGCTGTCTCAGCTGTTATTATCATGATTTTCTTTACACTTTATACCTCTTCAGGTATGGTATCAGGCGGTCGTTTATTTGAGTCAGCGTTTGGCTCCCATTATATGTTTGGTTTGATTTTAACATCTGGTATCGTTGTTTTATACACATTATTCGGCGGATTTTTGGCAGTGAGTTTCACTGACTTCGTTCAAGGAGCTATTATGTTTTTAGCATTAGTGCTCGTGCCGATCGTTGCCTTTACTGAATTAGGTGGACCTGTTGCCACATTCCAGGATATTCAGCAGATTGACCCTAAATTGCTTGATATTTTTAGAGGAACGAGCGTCATTGGCATTATTTCCTTCTTAGCTTGGGGACTTGGTTACTTTGGACAGCCGCACATTATTGTTCGATTTATGGCGATTACAACTGTTAAGGATTTAAAACCCGCTCGCCGCATTGGAATGAGCTGGATGATTGTGTCAGTCATTGGTTCGCTATCTGTCGGTTTAGTCGGGGTTGCTTATGTACACGAAACTAGTACCACTTTGGCGGATCCTGAAACGATCTTTATCGTGTTTTCTCAAGTGTTATTCCATCCGTATATTACTGGATTTTTACTCTCTGCCATTTTAGCTGCGATTATGAGTTCAATTTCTTCACAGTTGCTTGTCACTGCAAGTGCGATGACAGAGGATTTATACCGCACTTTCTTTAGAAAGAAGGCTTCAGATAAAGAACTTGTGATGATCGGACGTATGTCTGTATTGATCGTAGCCATTGTTGCCCTTTGTTTATCACTGAATCCAAGTGATACAATCCTTGATCTCGTTGGTTACGCTTGGGCAGGATTTGGCTCCTCATTTGGTCCTGTCATCCTATTATGTCTATACTGGAAGCGAATGAATCATCATGGTGCATTAGCGGGAATGGTTGTTGGAGCTGTTGTCGTCTTAACATGGATCTCAACTGGATTGAATGATACAACAGGTTTGTACGAAATGGTTCCTGGATTTATTTTAAGTGGTTTGACTGCGATCCTTGTCAGCCTCATGACAAATAAACCGTCTAAAGCTTCTAAGAAGCTCTTTAGCAAAATGGAAGATCATCTTGAAAATGAGTCAAAATAACAGTAAATGAAAAGGGGTCATCTGCATGATGCGGATGGCTCTTTTTTCAATTAAGATAAAAAGCTGTTCTTTCTCCCGTTTCTGAATAAAATAGAAGTTGTGCAGCCATATGGGCTGTGAGAAGATCATATACATGGTGTCAAATGTACATACATGAAGTAAAAGGAGCGATACGCATGTTCTGGGCAATTGATTGGGATACGATTTTAAAATTAGCCGTGGCGACTTTAATTGGTTTGATCATCGGGCTTGAACGTGAGCTCAAGAAAAAACCACTCGGCTTAAAAACATGTATTGTCATTGCTGTCAGCTCCTGCGTATTAACCATCATCAGCATTGATGCAGCCTACAATTTCCCTAGAGTCTCTAAGCTTCAAATGGATCCACTCAGGTTACCGGCGCAAATTATTTCTGGTGTTGGTTTTATTGGAGCAGGAGTGATCCTTCGGAAAAGCAATGACGTCATCTCGGGTCTAACGACTTCCGCCATGATTTGGGGAGCGGCAGGACTTGGAGTGGCAACAGGTGCAGGGTTTTATAAAGAAGCCTTCCTCAGTCTTTTCTTTATTCTTGTCAGTGTTGAGTTTTTACCTTGGCTCTTCCAACGGATTGGGCCGATTCGCTTGCAGGAAAAAGAAATTCGTATCAGAATGTCCCTTTCTGATAGAAACCGAATGACAGACATTCTGAAAGAGATGAAAGCACTCAATATTCGCATTCATTCCGTTCGAATTGATGATTTAAAAGAAAAAGAATATCCGATTATGGAAGTACGCGTCCGTGTGCATAAGGATCGATATACAACCGATGTGTACTTTGACATTAAAGATTTAGAAGGCGTTGTTGGTGTGAAGTGTGATACGGTGTAAATGGTGATGAGACAAAAGTCTCATCACCATTTTTTATGAACTTATGGGTTGAACTTGCGTTAATATTCAAATAAAATACAAAATATGAAATAAATGATAAAAGGGGATTTCTAATGGGTTCTATGGATCGTAAAAAACGCATGCTGCTCTTCACTGTGATTCTGACAACACTTGTTCTAGGTGGCTTGTTCACATTACAAAATGTCTCTCCTGCATCAACGAACGCAGCTAACAAAAAACAAACGCAGACACCAAAGAATATCATCTTTGTGATTGGTGATGGAATGGGAATGCCTATGATCAAAGCCTACCGTACGTTGAAACAGGAAAAGCAGTCTTCAACAAATCGACAAACCGCCTGGGACCCTTATTTAGTCGGGATGCAGACGACACACCCAGATGATCCTCGAGATAATATCACAGATTCTGCTGCGGCAGCTACAGCTATGGCGACTGGAAACAAAACATATAATGACGCCATCGCCGTTAACCATGAAAAAAAACCTCTTAGAAGTGTCATTGAAGCGGCAAAGGAAGCACGAATGAAAACGGCCTTTGTTGTCTCCTCAGATATCACAGATGCAACACCGGCGGCTTTTGGAACACATAACGTCTCCCGAAAAAACAAAGAACAAATTGCGGATCACTTTTTTGATGAGAAGATCAACGGTGAGCCCAAAGTGGACATTCTTCTCGGTGGCGGAATGCAGTATTTTGACCGCAAAGACCGTGATCTCATTCAGGAATTCAAAAAAAGCGGCTATTCCATCCTTCAATCGAAACAAGATTTACTATCTAAACCATCAAAAAAAATGCTTGGTTTATTTCAAGACGATGAGCTAGATCGTGCCATCGATCGTCCTAAAGATGTTCCCTCTTTAAAAGACATGACGCAGGTAGCTTTGACACAATTAAATGATGACAACCCGCATGGTTTCTTTCTGCTTCTTGAAGGCAGTACGATAGATTCTGCAGGGCATGAGAATGATGTCGTCGGGGCAATGAGCGAAATGGAGGATTTTGAAAAGGCCGTTCAAGTTGCTCTTCAATTTGCTAAAAAAGATCGAGAAACCCTCGTGGTGATCACAGCAGATCATGCGACTGGCGGCTTTTCCTTTGGCGCAGATGGAATGACCAGTGAATCCGGCTATAAATGGGACCCGGCGCCCATCTTAGCGGCAAAGAAAACACCTGTCTATATGGCTAAAAAAATCGCAAGCGGTCAATCCGTTCACGATGTGCTTCACACTTATATTGATTTCTCACTCACGACAGATGAAATATCACAAGTAGAAATAGCAGCACAGTCAGGGAAAGCAAGTACGATCCAATTAAGCATCCAACACATTTTCGATCAGCGCTCCTTCACAGGATGGACCACGTTTGCCCATACAGGAGAGGATGTCCCTGTCTATGCGTATGGTCCAGGGAAGACCGCATTTCAAGGTTGGATTGATAATACAAAACAAGGGAAAAACCTGTTCCACTTGATTGAATCCTCATCAACGTATCGTCCATAAAAAGAACCCCCGCCTCATCATGTAGGCGGGGATTTTTGTTTTAAGATTGACTTAGCTTTGTAAAGTCAAAGGTCGTAATAGGTGTCGCTGCCTCAATATCGGAACGGAAGCTGGCGAGCATACCTTTCTCTTCTTCTCCGATAGTTGCCAAATCAAATGCTTGATGAAACAAGCCGTAAAGAAGTATATGCCGTAAGCGAAGGAAATCAGAAATGGATGCAAGCCACTCATCCCCTAGTTCATTCTCTTCACGATAGCCTTTTAGGAACTGTTTCATGAAGTTCCCTGCAAAAGCGGCTTTGTCTTCGTAAGGAATCACTGGATACCATAAGACATTGTATAGCAATATACTGATATCATTGATAAACCAGTTGTATCCAATATCATCGAAATCAAAGGTCGTAATTTCCCCTTGATCCCAGTGAAAGTTTCCGTGATGGAGATCCGCATGGACCAATCCGTACGTATCTTGGTTTTTCGGAAGCTTTGCCAACTTTTCCATTAACCGATCCGCTTGTTCAAATACAAGTGTCTGATCCGCTGGCACATATTTGCGCAGTTTCAGCTGCTCTTCTTCATCCCACTCTTGTCTTTTAAAACGCGGGTCTGACGGTTGATAGCTTTTTGTCAGCTTATGCATGCGTCCAGTATATTGTCCAAGGGCATAAAATAATTCATCGTTCCAATCTGCCTCTTCGACTTTATGGCCAGGTGCTTTCTCATATACCCGAAGTAAAAATGCACCGCCTTGCCCATCGTCTACTTGTTCGATATCGCGACCATTTAATGAGGCAATTGGTTTCGCAACTGATAGACCGCCCTTTGCTAAGTGATGCAGCCATTCCATTTCACCTAAAATATAGTCAGGTGATCTTCGGATGGTGTGCGTAATTTTCAAAATAAAAGACTCTCCGCCTTTTTTCATTTCATACACATAGTTTTCGGCATCTGCGATAAAGTGGATATCACTTCGCTTGACACCATATAAGTGAGTGGCCTCATCTAATATGTTTGATTCTTCGTAAATGGCTTTTACATCTTTATGCATGCTGATTCTCCCTCTTCATATATTTTGCTAATTCGCGAATGGTGTGTTTTTCAGCAAAATTTAAATCATCAACATACCAACCCTTCTTTTCAATCTCTACTTCCATTTTGACAGCAAGTAAAGAATTTCCTCCTAAATCGAAAAAGTCGTTGTCAATTCCTACTTTTTCCACATGAAGAATGTCACACCAGATGTTCATGAGTAATGTCTCACGTTCATTGGTTGGTTCGGCATAAAGTCCATCACCGTGTCCATGTTCTCTCTTCATTAATGTACGAAGACCTTCTTCATTGTGTATTTGAAGAGCTCGCACATAGCCGCTGTGCATCGTCTGATCGGTTTGAATTGTTTCCCACGTATAAGCTTCGGAAGAAAGGCTTGATATAACCGTCCGATTCTGCACTTCTTCAGCTGATTGCTGACGAGGTGTGATTTGATCAACGATTCGAATGTGCTCACTGAAGGAACCGATGTCTTCCACTTGAATTCGGTATGTTGACTGACCCTCAGTCTGATGTTTCTGATGTTCTTCTAAGAATGACTGAAATAATTGATTTCGCCCAGTCGATTCGTACGCAAATTCAATAGTGGAAAGTTGATGCTGACGACAAAATGTAGCCAGCCATGTCAGACATTTTTGTTCAATCCCTTTTCCTAAGGCTCGGCAGCTCAGCATCCATGTGTCGATCTTCAGTGTCTCATTTGTTTGATGAGCCAAAATCGCTCCAACAACCCCTTCATGACTAAAACGATCCAATGCCTCTATGATCCACCCGTGAACATGACGATCTTTCATCCGCTCTTCCAGCTGCTGTTCATCAAAGCGTTGATCATTCAAACGGAATTGGTTGATTCGGCTGCTCATTTGAGCCACTCTAGCAAGGTGATGCTCTTTCCATTCCGTTATGCTCACTTGTAAATTCAAGTCCTGTAAAAATTGCTCCATTGTAGGCGCCGCTGCTTGCTCTTTTTGTCGCTCTTTCTCCGCCTTGTAGCTCGTTGTACGCCCTCTGTCCTCATCGGTGATGTCATAACGATCAAATGCCCAAGCGTGATGGACAAATAACGGAATGGCTTTTTCATTTGCAGGTAACAGTAGTGTCATCACTTCAGGACATTCTTCATTCATGCGTAGGCACTGTGCCGGGTCATCATCTAAGAAGATAAATTGTGATAATGATAGATTCAGTGATTCTGCCATCTCTTTTAAGTGAGCCGGTTTACTTTCCCAATTGATGCGCCAGTCAACCAGATCTTCTTTTTGGAGCACCATATCCGGATGGTTTTCAAATACACGCCATACATCTTCTTCGTTGTTCCTACTGCTTAGGACAAGTAGCATTCCCTCTTGTTGTTTTTGCTTTAAGAAGCGCTGAAAATCTTGGTGTTCTCGTGTGATTTCGATGCCTTCAACACCGTCTTCCGACACGACCCCTCTCCAAAGTGTATGATCACAATCGATCGCCGCTACTTTAAATGGTACACCTTGCCATGCGACAAGCTCTCTCGCTATCCTAGTCCCTATGGCTCCAAAGAATGATTCAGTGAATGGAAGATGCGCGGCCTGTTCTCCTTTTTCATCAAAGACCTCTTCAATCTGATATGGCTCTGCCAACGTACGGCAATCAATGAGCTGAACCCCATCGATATCAGATAACTGGGTGATCCACTCTTGTTCCACTTCTTGAAGGGTGTCCTTTAGAGCCTCACTTATCGGCAAAATGCCAACAAAATATAGGTTATGTTTCGCTTTTAATGTCAGAGCGCTTGCTAGTTCTTCTGCATGTTCAGAGGCGAGCTTTTTCTTTTCTTCAAGTGATAAATGAGCGGGGCCAGTGATATCTTCCAAACGAATCAGTAGAAGGTTGGCTCCATTTTTCTTTTGTGAGATGAGACTTCGCTCATTGAACAGCTCTTGATACACCTGTCCATATGGCGCAAACTGAACATCGATTTGCACACCAAACTGTTTTGTCCAGTACTGAATGTAAGGAGCAACAGGATCTGCCGTAAACGTCGAGCTGACAGCCAGCACAAGTGGTGTATTCTTTTCTGCTAGTTCTCTTTTTTCTTTTGCCGCTCGCTTTTCTTTCTCTGATAACACGTCGAAATCCTTCAGCAATTGATCTGGTGATTGAACAGCCTGTTCGACTAAGTGCTGGAAGTGCTTCACGAATGCTTGCATCGACTCATGTGCAAACAAAGCCAGATTGTATTGAAGCACACACTTTAATTCACCTGTTACCTCTCTGACAACATCCATCTTCATATCTAGCTTGGAAATTCCCTTTGCAAACTCGTGCGTTTCAAAGGTCAGTCCATCCGCTTCTATTTTAATATTCGGATCGTACTCATTATGATAAATGAGCATCGTATCAAAGAATGGATTGCGATGCGGTCTTGTTCTTGGATTTAGGTGCTCGACCATTTGGTCAAATGGGTATTCCTGATGATCATATGCATCTAACAAGACTTGCTTTGTTTGAACCAATTGCTCGCTAAAGGATGCATCTTGCGTCATGTCGAGCTTGATTGGCAAAAAGTTCGTAAACATCCCAATCGTATGTGCAATATCAGCATGACGTCTGCCAGCAACGAGTGAGCCGACAATTAGTTCCTCCTGATCGGCATAACGCGAGAGTAGCAGTCCATATAACTGGAACAAGATGACGTTGTTCGTCAGCTCATAGCGTTCAGCCAGCTGTTCAATTTTTTCGACGATGTGCGGCTCAATGGTGAACTTAATGGCTCTTCCTAAGAAGGATTGCTCTTTCCGTTCAAAATCATATGGCATCGTCAAGGTTGGAACGTTTGAACCAATTTGCTCTTTCCAATAATCCTGCTGTCTTTGGAACATTTCACTGCGGAAATACTTGTCCTGCCATTCTGCGTAATCTTTATATTGAACAGTCAGTGACGGGAGGGTCTCCCCGCGATATAACTCGGTAAACTCTTTAATAAAGATGTTCATACTGGCTCCGTCCGCTACAATATTATGCATATCAACTAGTAACAGATGATCATCTGTAGTGATTTTCACAAATCGAACACGGATCAATGGTGCTGCTTTTAAATCAAAAGGACGAATGAAATCATCAATTTGTGCTTCTAATTCTTCTTCAGATGCCTCTGTCATTTCAACGGCAAAGCGGAACTCATTATGAACCCGCTGAACAGGTTCTCCTTCTTTTAATTCAAAGGTCGTACGTAAGGTTTCATGACGATCAATTAATTGCTTGAATGTCTGCTCAAAGCGCTCGATGTCAATCTCTCCCTCACACCTAAGGGCCATCGGCATGTTGTATGATGTGACCTGGCCAATACGCTGATGAATGAGAAATGTCCGTCTTTGAGCGGCAGATAACGGATACGTGTCTTTTGGTTCTACCGGTTCAATTTTGAAATATTGATGCTTCTCTGCTTTTTCAATAAATGCTTTTAGTTTTTCAATTGTCGGGTTGTTAAACATATCTGTTAGCGTTAGCTCCACACCAAATTCTTTATGAATTTGGGAAATGAGGCCCGTCGCATTTAATGAATGCCCGCCAAGTTCAAAGAAATGATCGTCTTTTTCCACTTTTTCGATGCCCAAGATGTCTTTCCACATATGCTGTAGGCTTGCTTCAATATCATTTGTGACGTTCATTTGTCCACGATTGTGTTCTTCTAATTCTTGTCCCTTGTTTTCTTTCGGCACGACCATTTGAATGCTTTGGGAAGAAGATGGTGCTCCTATGTCTACCTTTTCCATCCAATATCTTTGTCGTTCAAATGGATAAGTCGGCAGAGATACTTTTTGGTTTGCTTTGTGATGTCTTAATTTCATCCAATCGATCGGCACGCCTTGGAGCCAGATGTCACCGATCCTGCTCAAAAGATAGTGATCATCCGCAGCCTCTTCTTTCGGGTGACGCATTAACGAAATTGGCTGCTGATGGTGTTCTTGAGAGACTTGACGAATAAATGCACTTAATGTATTCCCTGGACCGACTTCAATAAAAATCGGATCAAGCTCCGTTAATAAAGTCTCTGCTCCATCACGGAAACGAACGGCTTGACGCAAATGATCCGCCCAGTATGCTGGGTTTTGCACGGCTTCATCTGTGATCCATGTTCCGCTTACGTTCGACATATATGGAATAGATGGTGCCGTAAATGGAATCTCTGCTACCTTTTCTTTGAATGATGGCAAGATGTCGTCCATCATCTTAGAGTGAAAGGCGTGAGAAGTGTGAAGCTTTCTACTTCCATGTCCAGCAGCCTCTAGCTTTTCAGCGAGTGCGTCAATAGCTGACGTCTCACCTGAAACAACACACAATGCAGGACCGTTCACGGCTGCGAGTGAAAGCTCATCGGTCAAATAAGGCAACACATTCTGTTCACTTAATGGAACACTCAACATCGCGCCTTTCGGAAGCTGAGAAATGAGTTGTCCACGATAAGACACAAGGTCAATGGCATCTTCTACAGATAGTGAACCGGAGACGGCAGCCGCTGTGTATTCTCCGATACTGTGACCGATCATCGCCTGCGGCTTTACCCCGAAATGAATCAACAATTTAGCCAAAGCATATTCGATACTAAACAGCAAGGGCTGCGTATATTCTGTTTGGTTAATTAGCTGAGGATCATGACTTGCTTCTGTTGAAAATAAGAGTCGAAATGGATCAATGGAGACATGCGCTCTGAACTGTTCAAAGCAATGATCCAGTGCTTCCTGAAAAACAGGGTACTTGTCATAAAGCTGACGCCCCATATCCACATACTGTGATCCTTGACCTGGGAAAAGAAAGACGACAGGTCGGCTAGACGTTTGAGAGCTAGCGGTCTTGACCACATCTTTTGACCTTTGATTCAGCGCCTGTAATATGTCAGCTGTGTCACTTCCAAGAATGACACGTTTGTGCGGAAAATGATGGCGCCCTGCTTGGAGCGTATGGGCGACATCCGATAAACGGACGTGTTGCTGATGCTGAAGGAAGTAGTCCGCAAGACGATCCGTCATTTTTTCAAGGGCTGCCGGTGTTTTCGCAGATAATAGAAGAAGCTCATGATCCTGCGCGCCATCTGCTGATACTTGTGTTACCGGCGCTTCTTCTAAAATGACATGGGCGTTTGTTCCACCAATTCCAAAGGAGCTCACACCTGCTCGGCGCGGAGTTGCCTGCTCTTCCCATGGCGTCAAGACTGTGTTCACAACAAATGGCGAATCGGCAAATTCAATTTTTTCATTCGGGGTCTCAAAGTGAATCGTTGGCGGAATCACTTGATGCTTTAGACTTAAGACCGTTTTAATAAAACCAGCAACACCTGAAGCATCATTCAAATGACCGACATTTGATTTCACTGATCCAATGCGGCAAAATCCTTTTTTATCTGTATCAAATGCTTGCTTGAGCGCTTCAATTTCGATGGGATCTCCAAGTGTTGTACCTGTCCCGTGTGCTTCGATGTAAGAAATGGTTTCAGGCTCAACCTCAGCCATTCGCAGTGCTGTCTTAATCGCTGATACTTGACCTTTTGTACTTGGTGCCGTATACCCTACTTTTCTATTCCCATCATTATTAATAGAGGACCCTTTAATCACAGCATAAATATGGTCGCCGTCTTCAATGGCATCCTCTAAGTTTTTCAAAATGACAGCTCCTGCACCATCTCCAAAAACGGTTCCATCAGCTTTGTTATCAAATACACGGCAATGTCCATCAGAGGAATGAATCATACCTTCTTGATAGAGATAGCCTGATTTTTGCGGCAAACGAATGGATACACCACCTGCAACAGCCATATGACAGTCTCCACTTAATAAAGCCTGAACAGCCAAGTGAATCGAGACCATCGAAGTCGAGCAGGCGGTTTGCACCACCATGCTCGGTCCCTTTAAATTTAATTTATACGAAATCATGGTAGCCAAATAGTCACGCATATTCAAGACAGCAGCTTCTAGCGTTTTCGAATCTTCACCTTGCACAGCACCTTGAAGGGCTCTCATGACCCATTCCGTATTGATACCCGCACCCGTATAAAGGCCAATTTGACCTTTGTACTCAAACGGATCGTATCCAGCATCCTCTAGCGCTGTCCAAACACATTCATGAAACAACCTGAATTGCGGGTCCATCATGGCTGCTTCCTTTGGTGTATAGTCGAAGAAATCCGCATCAAACAAATCGACATCATCTAGCATCCCTTTCGCTTTCACAAAGCGTGGGTTTTTTAATAAAGCTTCGTCTGTTCCTTCACGTCGTAATTCTTCCTCTGTAAAAAAGGAGATTGTTTCCTTTCCCTTTTTCAGATTCTCCCAGTATTCCTCTACGTTTTTGGCACCTGGAAAACGACCTGCAAGACCGATAACAGCAATTTCCGCGCCATGATAGTGATTTGTTGTATCATTCATTCTCGATTCCGCCTCTCAATCTTTTATTCCGTTGCTGTTTAAAACGAGCTCTTCGATCACCTGATGTGACGACGGCTAGTTCTTCTTCCATCGATTCTTGTTGTGATTCATCAGAAGGTTGAATATATTTCGCTAGCTCTGCGACAGATGGGTACGTAAACAAGGTGACAACCGCTTCATTCGTTTGAAGTGCTTGATTCAATCGATTGGTGACTTGGACAATATCAAGTGAACTCGCCCCTAAATCAAAGAAATTATCATGAATCCCTACTTGTTCCATGCCCATAAAGTCCTGCCACACTTGACAGATCACTTTTTCTGTTTCATTCCTCGGCGCCACATATGGATTGCTAAGCTCTGGTCTTTCGTGCTTAGATGCCTCATATGATTCTTCTTTCTCTCTTACCTTTGACTCAAGTGACAGCCACTGATCTATTCGTTCATGAAGATTTCCTGTAGAAACGAGTACATGGCGATTCTGTCGATTCGAAAGGACATACTGGAACAGCTCTGCACCCTCTTCTGGTAAAATCGCAAGCTCGTTAATGGATTCACCAATCGTCGATTTTAGTTCTCCCCAGAAGTTCCACGCATCCCAGTTCACACACATCCACGGTGTTTGGCTATTTTGATTGAGTCTTGTTGCAAATGCATCCATGTATAAGTTGGCTGCTGAATACGCTGAGAACCCTAAACCACCTAGCAATGCACTGATGGATGAAAAGAGGAGACAAAAATCCGCTTGCTCTTGATCTAGCAGTTGCTCTAACACATCGAGCCCCTTTACCTTTGACTGGAATTGATCCTCTCCCTGCGCTAGAGTCGTAGGAATATCTTTGATCGCACGGAAGGATGTACTTCCAGGTAAACCAGCCGCATGGAACACACCATGGACGCCCCCGTGTTTTTCGCGAATGGCATCAAAGACCTGTTGCATCTGATCAAGATCGCCTGCATTCGCTTGCATCGCTTCAACTGTTGCACCTAACCGCTCAAGCTCAAGGACTTTCTCCATTCGATTACGCTGGGCATCATCTTCAGAGGCTTGATGAATATATGAAGTCCATTCGTCTCTTGGCGGCAGCGCCGTCCTTCCTGTTAAATACAGATGGACGTTTCCTTCTTTGGCTAGCATCTTTGATAACACAAATCCGATGCCTCCTAAGCCGCCAGTAATGAGATACACGCCATTTTGCCTGATCACCTTTGGCAGCCCGTCTTGTTTTTGCAGCGGCAGACGTTTATAACTCTGTACCCAGCGTTGGCGATGGCGATACGCCACTAGCTGATCCTTTCCAGGCTGCATGATTTCCTCAAGGATAAGGTTGACAAGTGCTTGTTCCTTCCAAGACATCACGTCCGGCATGTCTTCCACATCAATATTCCAGCATTTGATATGGTGATATTCTTGGGAAATGACTTTGCATGGTCCGAGCATTGCACTTTTTTCTGCACAAATCGTCTCATATCCAGTGACTGGCTGAATTCCACTTGTGATCACAAACAGACGGCACTCTCGAATATTTTTTTGAGCAGCAATGGCTTGAGATAAGAAAATTAAGCTGTAATACCCTTTTTCAATGTGCGCCTGAAAAGCAATGGGACGATCGGTGATATCATGTTCTTTCCCCACCTCCCATAAATGGAGGATGCGGGTGATTTGGACGCCTCTATTAGACAATGAATCTAGCATGGCTCGATAGTGCTGTCCCTCTGCAGGATTGATGGTGAATGACTGTCCTGCCTCTTGATACACCTCACCCTTCGTGACAGACATGACCTTGATACCACGCTCGCGGAATGATTGTATAAATAGATCATGAAAAGCATCCTGTTCGCGAAAGATCAGCCATGTTTGCTCTTCTGTTTCTTGTTCAAATACTGGGTCAAGTGGCTGCTGCTCCCACGAAGGAAGATAGAACCATTCGTCCATCTCTTTCTTCTTCGTTTCCTTCACAGCTGATATCTTTGGAGATGCTGGCTTTCCTGCTTCCATCCAATATCGTTTACGCTCGAATGGATAAGTTGGCAATGATACAAGCTGACGCTCCTCTTGAGAAAGATCTTGCTGCGTCTGAACCTCGTATCCACCTGCCCATAGCTCCCCTATTCGTTTCAAGAAATAGCCATGGTCATCCGCTTGTTCTCTTGCATGCCGCACCATATTCAACACATCATGATGGGTGTCTTTGTTTTCATGGCGCTTTGCTAATGCTGTTAAACTGTTGCCAGGTCCTACTTCAATGAGTGTCATCACTTCATCCTTCAAAAGGTGGGTTAGCCCTTCATGAAAACGAACGGTCCCGCGAAGATGTGTCGTCCAATAAGACGCTGTCGTCACCTCTTCGCTCTTCGCCCAAGTACCTGTCACATTGGAGATGAACGGAATCGACGGTGCGTTTAATTCCACTTGCTCCACGAATTGATGAAACGCCTCCAGCATCGGCTCCATCATGTAAGAATGAAAGGCATGGGAAGTGTGTAACTGCCTTGTGACGATCCCCTTGTCTTGAAGTTTCTTCTCAAAAGCGGCAACATGTTCTTCTTTCCCAGATACTACACAAAGGTCTTTTGCATTAACAGCCGCAATGGAAAGGGATTCATCTATCATGAAAGCAAGCTCTTCCTCTGATAGCTGTATACTCAGCATGGCGCCCTTTTCCATGTTTTGCATCAATCTTCCTCTTGCCATAACGAGGGTTAAAGCCGATTCCAATGTAAAGACACCTGATAAGCAAGCGGCAACATATTCACCAATACTATGTCCAATCATCGATTCTGGCTGAACACCGCTATGTTGCAACAATTTTGCTAATGCATATTCAAAGATGAAGAGAAGCGGCTGAGCATTTGACGTTTTTGTGATATGCGATTCACGATCCTCGGAAAAAACGACTGCCTTTAAATCAACATCTTCCGTTTCCAGTACATATTTGAAACATCTGTCTATTTCCCATTTGAATACCGGTTCTGCTTCGTATAATCCGTGCATCATATCTGCATATTGAGCGCCCTGACCTGAAAACATAAAGACGGCTTTTCGCCATTTTTTGCTTCGATATACATTCGTTTCAATTTGTTTTTGTTGTAGCCATTCATCAGCAGTCGAGAGCACAATGGCTTTACGGTATGGAAATTGTTTTCTCCCATAGCGCAATGTATATGCGATATCTTCAAGCGGAACTTGTGGGTGATTCAACACATATTGTTTTAATTGATCCGTTAAGGCCACTAGTGCCGTATCAGTTTTTGCTGATAAGACGAGTAGTTGCTTTTGCTTGGAAGCGGGTTGTTTTTTTGCCTTGATTCCTTCTTCTATGATCATATGAGCATTCGTCCCGCCAATACCGAAGGAACTAACACCCGCTCTTCTCGGCCCGTCTGTTTCCTTCCAGTACATCGCCTTTTGATTCACATAAAATGGCGTATCCTTAAAAGGAATGTCTTCATTAGGTGACTCATAATGAATGGTCGGTGGAATCGTTTTATGTTGCATCGCCAAGATGGCTTTAAATAGTCCCGCGATACCTGCTGCACTATTTAAGTGACCGACATTGCTTTTGACAGAACCGATAGGAATGGTGAGCGGATCTGTTCCTTTGAAAACTTGGCTGAGCGCGGAGATCTCAATTGGGTCACCCATTTTTGTACCTGTTCCATGCGCTTCTAAGTAACCGATGGACGCCGGATCAATGCCTGACTTTTCATACGTTTCTTTCAGAACCTCTGCCTGTCCTTCCACACTCGGTGCAGTGAATCCAGCTTTTCGGTTACCATCATTGTTCACACCAACCCCTTTGATAACCGCATGAATTGGGTTGCCGTCTCTTACCGCATCTTCGTAACGTTTTAATAGGACAATCCCAGCACCATCTCCAAAAATCGTTCCGCTCGCCTGTTGATCGAACGGGCGGCAATGACCATCTTTTGATTGAATCATCCCATCTTGATAGATGTAGCCGATATTTTCTGGAGAGCTGACTGTCACACCGCCTGCTAGCGCTGCATCACATTCGTGGTTGAATAGCGCCTGACATGCCATGCCAATATTCACAAGCGATGTCGAACAGGCTGTCTGCATCGTCACACTCGGTCCATGCAAATTCAATTTATAAGATAACTGTGTACTAAAGAATTCACGATCATTTAACAGCATGGCACTGAATTGCTCTGTTGCATCCATTTGATGAGCAAAGCGCGTCAGCCACTCATGGTTTGGACTTGTTCCTGTATAAACACCAATCTTGCCGGCCATTCTATCAGGATCACAACCCGCATCCTCCAATGCTTCCCAAGCACATTCATGCAAAAGTCTGAACTGTGGGTCCATCAGCTCCGCCTCTCTAGCTGAATAGTTGAAGAAGTCTGCATCAAAGCCTTCAATGTCCTTTAAACGACCCTTGGCGCCGATAAATTGCGGATGCTGATAAACCGCCGCATCCAATCCAGCCTTTTGGAGCTCTTCTTCTGTGAAGAAGTGAATCATTTCCTCTCCATTCACAAGATGTTGCCAAAAATCTTCAAGCGATGAAGCCCCTGGGAATCTTCCAGCCATGCCGACGATGGCGATATCTGCATGTTCCTGTGACGTTATCTTCGGTGGCCGTGAAGCCGTTATTTGTTCTCGTTCCGCCTGCTCTTCAAACAAGTATTCAGAAAGACTCGCTACTGTAGCGAAACGATACAGTTGAACAGTCTCAATTTGTTGATCGATTTGCTCAGATATTTTCGATGCAAGCTGAGAAATATCGAGTGATGTCGCGCCAAATTCAAAAAACGGTGTCTCATCTTCTATATCATCAAACCCAAAGTGAGTTTGAACAATGTCATGAATGTCTTTTTGTAAAGAAGCGAGCGATGAAACTGTCCGTTTTGTTTCCTGTGGCTTTTGTTGTTCTCCAGTTGGCACTTGTTTAAATTGCACCGAAAAATCCTTTTTATGAAATGGATACACTGGGAGCGGGATACGCTGTCTGTTTTTTTCGTCCGTGAAAGGGAAATCTAGGTCCATTCCCATTTCCCACAGAGCACCTGCCACTTGAAGGCTATCTCCATGGAGAGTTTCGATTGCTTCTTTTTCAACCTGGTTTACTTGTTTCATTGAAAGGTCAATGATCAACGAAGCTGATTCCTGCTCATTCGCAGACGGCTGTACAGCTTGATTCTTTTCGAGGAAACGCTTTGCAGAAGATGGATAGAAAGTCATCAATTCCTCTCCTGTCTGTTGAATGTAAACAGGCTGATCAAGCACTTTTTGTTGCATCGAAGAAAGCAATTGTTCAATCGCTTGAGTTTCATTGAGATGATACACAATCGAAGCAGCTTCTGTTAGCTCAAGACCGCCTGCTACACATAAAGCAGTCCACACCCCGATGTCTTTTCCGGTCCATCCGTCAGGCACAATACCAAGCGTTTTTAGCTGATTGGCAAAAGCCGAAGTCATGACCAACATCGCCAATTCTGCTTGTCCATTCGCTTCATGCTCTGTTGCCTGTAACAACTGTTCTTTTTCTATTGGTAACACGGATTGGATGCGGGCAATGGAGCGATCGACTTCTGTTTTGAAAGAATCATCCTTCTTATACAGGTTGATATATTCACGAAAGCCTACCTCATCAAAGCCTGACAATCTCATGCTTAGTCGTTTGACCACGGCACTTTCTCTACCTAATGTATCCTCATTTAAACGCTGTAACTGTTCTAGTAATTCATCACGCGTTGAGCAGACAAACGTCTTTCGAACTGGAAATACCTTCCTTCCACTTTGTAAGGTGTAAGCCACTTGACCAAGTGAGAGATCACGGTGCGAAGTAATATATTCTTGGAAGTTTTTTGTCATGTTCTTGATGTCATGTTTTGTTCTAGCGGATAGTACGATCAATTCTTTGGATGTTGACGGATCATTGGCTTTTTTTGAATCTGCCTCTTCTAAGATGACATGTGCATTGGCTCCACCTATACCAAAGGCGCTGACCCCAGCTCTCCTCGGCATATGGGATGTCTTCCATTCTTCTTTCAGCGTCCCAACGTAAAATGGAGTTTGTTCAAATGAAATCCGGTGATTCGGTTTGTCAAAATGCGGCATCGGGACAAATTGGCGATGATGTAACATCATGACTGTTTTGATCAATCCAGCCACACCGCTTGCTGCATCTAAATGACCAATATTGGCTTTGACTGATCCAATTCGGCAAAAGCCTTGTTGATCTGTTTGAAATGCACGAGTGAGAGCTTCAATCTCTATCGGATCACCTACCGGAGTCCCTGTTCCATGTGCTTCGATATAAGAAATCGTCTCTGGTTCTGTCTCAGCCATTTCTAAAGCGGATTCAATGACACTAGCCTGACCACTGACACTTGGCGCTGTATAGCCCACTTTATTGCTTCCATCATTGTTCGTTGCAGAGCCTTTCACGACCGCATAAATGAAATCTCCATCTTCTCTCGCATCTTTTAGCCGTTTTAGGGCAACAACGCCTGCACCTTCTCCAAAAATGGTTCCTTTTGCTTTCTCATCAAATGGTCGGCAATGGCCATCAGGAGAATAAATCATTCCTTCTTGGTACTGATATCCTGTGATCTGCGGTTGATGGAGCGTGACACCGCCGGCTAAAGCAAGATCACATTCTCCCCCAATCAAACCTTGACAGGCCATATGAATGGCGACAAGTGACGTGGAGCAAGCCGTTTGCACCGATACACTTGGACCTTTTAAATTTAATTTATAGGCAATACGAGAAGCGAAGGATGAATCATTGAGGTGCATGATCTGGAACACATCTTCGTTCTTTTCAAGCGACGACAAATGTTGACCCATCCACGAGAGATTGCTTGAGGCACCAGCATAAAGACCAATTAACCCATCGTACCGTTCAGGTTCATAGCCAGCGTCTTCGAGCGCATGCCATGTACATTCATGCATCAACCGGATTTGTGGGTCCATGATGGCAGCCTCTCGTGGTGAATACCCGAAGAAGTCCGCATCAAATGATGCTGCATCTTGTAAATATGGCTTTGCTTTCACATAATCAGAACGCTTGAACAGCTTCTCGTCTACACCCGCTGCCTTTAATTCCTCATCAGTGAAAAACGTAACGGATTCCTTCCCTTGTGATACATTTTCCCAAAACGTTTGAACATCCGGTGCCCCGGGAAACGTACCTGCTAATCCTACTACTGCAATTTCAAGTCCAGATTCGGTCCATTGTTCTTGATCAGACATACGCTACATTGCTCCCATCTATTTTCGTTTTAATCGCTGTTTGCGGCGATTTTTCCCTTCCGCCATTGCTTGTTTGCGTAGATTAGATGATTCGGTGACCACTTGATTTTCTTCCTTTACACCATGTATGTTCTTTATCTCGGCAGCCAATGATGCGATGGTTGGATGACTGTACATCATCACCACTGGGACCTCAATGCCGTATACCGATTTGATATGACCACTCATCTGAAGTAAATCAAGGGACGTTGCGCCCATTTCAAAGAAATTCTCATTCACATCCGGCTCATGCTTAAAAAAGGTACTAAGTACGTCACTTAGTGATGCTTCTAGACGATCATCTATCATATGAGAGACCTCATTTGATGGCGCATCCCCTTCTAAAGCAGGCGTTAAGCGATGTTTGATTCTCTCATCCATGTCTCGAACGGACACAAGAATTTGTGGATAATCGAGACGCAGCACCTCTTGGAAGGCGTTGACCCCTTGTTCCGGAGTAATTCCGGCTAGTTCCTCAAGTGCCATCATGTCATTGACTTTGGCAGCCAATACCGAGTCGTGTGCCATGCCGACTTTCTCCCAGCGATCCCAATTCAAAGAAATAACCGGTTTTCCTTCCTGCCTTTTCGCATGAGCAAAGCTGTCCATAAAGGCATTAGAAGCCGCATAAGCCACTTGCCCAGCCGCGCCAAGAAAGGAAACAAGGGATGAACAAAGCAGAAAGAAATCAAGCTTTTCCTCTTTGAGTGCATCATCAAGCACATAGGTTCCGTTGATTTTTGCCTGACACATGCGAATCTCATCGTCAGCTGTTCTGGCTTGAATGATCTTCCCATCAGGCTCACCTGCCGCATGGATGACACCATGTAAATCGCCAAATGCCTTATGAGCCAGCTGTACCGCTTGTTGTACAGCGTATTCGTTTGACACATCACCTTGTATGAAACGTACATCAGCGCCTAATTTTTCAAGCGCTATCAGTTTTTTCACTGATTCGGCTTCTTTCCCATCCGCATCACGAAGTTCGTGCCATTCAGCACGTTCGCGTATAGGTGATCGGATCATGAAGACAAGTTTCGCTTGAACCGATTCTGCTAAATGCTTAGCCAATGTGAAACCAATGCCGCCCATTCCGCCAGTGATGAGATAAACACCATGGGGTCTGATGGATTCAATGGTCCCCTCTTGGCTTAAGGATGTGTTGGCAGTTTTTCGAATCCAACGGCTACTTCCACGGTAAGCCACAACCGCTTCTTGATCGTTCATCGCGACCTCATATGAGAGAAATAACGGCCAATTTGACGCCCTATCCTGACTTAAATCAATGTGTTGACACGCGATATGCTGATATTCTTGCGGAATGGTCAGCGCAAGTCCTGTCATAGTTGCCTGAAGGGGCTGCACCTTCTCCATGCCGATGACATCATGTGCTTGATTGGTCACGAGATGAAGACGCATCTTTGTATGATGGCGTTTGCCAATCAGCCTGACGAAGTCGAGCACAGATAAATAATTTGGTTTGTCTTCGCTTTCGCTCGTTAGCTCATCATGCATCCAAATGATGTCTTCAGGTATAAATCCTATTTGCTGTAATTCCGCCATGACCCACTCTAAATGTGTCACCATATGAACGTCTGCTTTCATCAGTCGGTCATGTTCTTTGATCGTGTGATCGCTTTGGCATACGCTCACAACCTGCGCATTTCGCTCTTTCAAGTAGGCGCCGATTTGACCATTTTTCTCAAAGACCAACACACGTTTCCCGTGATGATTCTGCTCTTTTAGTACGGGAGACGATCGTTCCCAAACAGGAATATAAAACCAGTCTTTATCTTCAGATGATTGATTCTGCTCCTTTACTGGCGATGATACAGTGGTCATCAATTGATCCGCTTGGAATTGAGGTGATGGGAACTTTTGATGTTCAAATGGATATGTCGGCAGAGAGACTCTTGATGGTGCTTGTTCTTTTCTGACAGCTGCCCAGTTCACTTCCACTCCGTGACTCCACAATTTCCCGATCGCTTTATGAATATATTCATCATCTGCTGCTTGTTCTTTTGGATGTCTGATCAATGAAACAGCAGCTGCTTTGTTCAGATCAAAGTGATCATGTCTTCTCACGAATTGAGTCAATGTATGACCCGGACCTAATTCAACGAAGACCACCTCTCCAAGCGCAAGCATTGTCTCGATTCCTTGACTAAATAAAACAGGCTGCCTTATATGCGAGGCCCAGTAATCAGGTGATGCTGCTTGCTCACGAGTTAACCAGCTTCCTGTCACGTTGGATAAAATGGGTGTCTGGCTTTGTTCATAGGTAACTTTAGATAGAACATCTTTGAACAGACTAGCTGCTTCTGCCATCATGCTTGTATGGAAAGCATGAGAGGTTTTCAGCTTTTGAACAGAGGCGCCCTTCTTTTCTACCTGTTCAATATATACCTGTAAACGGTCTGCGGGACCGGACACAACGGATAACTGCGAGCTATTGACAGCAGAAAGCTCGACACCTTCTGGCAGTTCCTGCTCAATCTCTTCAGCAGGAAGCGTCACACTTGCCATTTCGCCTGGAGGCATTTGTTGCATCAAACTGCCTCTAGTTAACACGATGCGAATCGCATCTTCCAAATTGATCATCCCGACCACACAGGCAGCCGTGATTTCCCCTATGCTATGACCGATGCAATAATGTGGACGTATACCTAGTTGCATCAGCTTCGATGCAAGAGCATATTCAAAACAAAACAAAATGATCTGTGTATAAGATGTTTGTTGCACAAGACGTTCTGCTTCTATGAGGTCTTCTTCAGTCGCAGGATATAAGATCTTTTCTATATCATCGCCCGACAAAGACGAAACGATGGCAAAACATTGCTGAAGCGTCTTCTTAAATACAGGGTCTTTCTCATATAAATCTTTGCCCATATTGACATACTGAGTACCTTGACCAGAAAACATCCAGACAATCGCAGGCTGTTGAAAGGCTTTTTGAGGCTGACCAGCTGACTGGAATGTGCGGTCTGGACTAGCATGGTAGGCTTGCCGATAAGGAAAATGCTTTCGCCCCTCCTGCAATGTAAACGACGCATGTGACAGTGGTATATTCTTATGTTCTTTTAAAAAGGTGGTGATTTGCTCAGCTGATTTTTGGACCGCTTGCTTCGACCTTGCTGATATCACCATGAGTTCATGGTCCTGATCTGGCGCTTTTTCAGCTAACGGCGCTTCTTCCATGATGAGATGTACGTTCGTTCCGCCGACTCCGAATGAGCTGACCCCGGCGCGCAACGGTTCATCTGATTTCGTCCATGATACAGATTTTGTATTCACATAAAATGGACTTGACTCAAAATCAATTTTGGGGTTCGGTTTTTCATAATGAAGACTAGGTGGTAACGTCTGATGATGCAGACTAAGCGTCGTTTTGATAAAACCAGCAATTCCTGCCGCTGAATCTAGATGACCAATATTGGTTTTCACGGACCCGATCGCACAAAACTGTTTTTGGTCGGTTTGAAAGGCTTGACTTAATGCCTCAATCTCAACTGGATCTCCAAGGGTTGTGCCAGTACCATGTGCTTCAATATATGAAATACTCTCAGCTTCTACACGACTGATTTTGAGCGCCTTTTTGATAATCTCACTTTGTCCTTCTATACTTGGCGCTGTATATCCAACCTTACGTCCACCATCATTGTTATACGCTGATCCTTTAATCACGCCATAGATATGATCCTGATCCTTTAATGCCTGTTTTAATGATTTGAGCACAACAACGCCGCAACCCTCACCACCAACTGTTCCTTTTGCCTGTTCATCAAAGGCCCGGCAGTGTCCATCCGGTGACATGATCATGCCCTCTTGATACATGTATCCTTTTTTGTGAGGAGTCGTAATGGTGACCCCTCCAGCGAGTGCCATTTTACATTCCCCAGTCAAAAGGGCCCGTGTCGCCAAATGCACCGCAACCAAAGAAGAAGAACAGGCTGTATCAACAGCCACACTCGGTCCCTTCAAATTCAATTTATAGGACACCTTTGTGTTCATAAAATCTTTATCTGTTAACTGAACAGCCGCAAATTGCTCGGATGAGTGATTCGATCTCATCAGCATGGACGCAGCCTGCCAATATAAATTGGCAGAAGCAGCACCAAATAAACCGATCGGCTCCTGATAGGTTTCAGGATTATAGCCTGCATCTTCAAGAGATTCCCACGCGACCTCATGAAACATACGGATTTGCGGGTCCATCACTTCTGCCTCACGCTGTGAATAACCAAAGAAATCCGCATCAAAGTGATCATGTTGTTCTACTACTCCCTTGGCACGTACATATTGCTCATGATCTAACGCTTCTTGTTCCACCCCCGCTTCAAGCAGCTCTTCCTTAGAAAAAAATGTAATGGACTCTTTTCCTTGTGCAAGGTTGTCCCAAAAGCTATGAATATCTTTGGCTCCAGGAAAACGGCAAGCCATACCAACCACAGCAACCTCTAATCCTGTTAACTTACTCATCTATAATCCCGCCTAACAATTGTGCGGCACTTTCTAAGTCATCCGCTTCATTCTCTTCATCATCTTTCACTTGTTTGTCTTGACCTGCTGCCTTGCTTTTTAATTGGGCTGCAATTTGTGAAACTGTTGTATATTGGAACAGCTCCATCACCGTCAGCTCCTGTTGAAATTCCTCTTTCACTTTATTGGACAGCTCAACGATATTAAACGAGTTTCCCCCTAGATCGAAAAACGGTTCATCTAATCGAATATGAGAAGCTGAAACTTGTAAAATAGAAGCAAAAATGCGAACAAGCTTCTGCTCTGTTTCATTATGTGCCTGAATGGCTACTGTCTCTTGCTCATCTAGCAACTGATCTTCTGGATTCGGCAGTGCTTGGATATCTAATTTCCCCGATAGATTCAAAGGAAATTGATCTACCTGTATCAAATGTCTCGGCACCATGTAACCTGGTAATCTCTCACTTAAGAACGAACGAATGGCACGCTGATCTACTTCTTGTTTTGCCATGAAATAAGCACAAATATATTGGTCCCGCTCCGTCGTTTCTTTAGGAAGCACAATGACATCTTGGATCAGTCCTTGCAGCTTCGGATCGTCAAGAATGGCTCTCCTGACTTCCTCTAACTCGATTCGGTATCCTCTAATTTTCACTTGGTTGTCACTTCTTTTGGCGAACTCCAATAGCCCGTCAAAACGCCACCTTGCAACGTCACCCGTGCCGTATAACACCCCGCTACACAATGCTGGTTTTTTGATGAATTTCTCTTTGTTCCATTCAGGTTGGTTGATATATCCACGACCTACACCATCCCCAGAGATATACAATTCACCAAAAACGCCAATTGGAACGGGTTCTCCTTCTGCATCACATATGAAAATCTGCTCATTTGGCATCGGCTGTCCAATCGGTATGATTTGTTCATTCCAGTCATGCGGAACCAGGAAGGATGACGATTGCACAGTACATTCAGTTGGTCCATATGCATTAATCATCATGGGTCTTTCACTTGATACATGTTGTAAAAATTGATCCATCAGCTCTTTGGTGAATACTTCTCCGCCCACAAGTAGCATCTTCAATTGGGGCAGCTCCTGTTTCGATTGCCCTGCGGCTTTCGTCATGAGCTTTAAGTGTGAAGGTGTCACATCTGATAGCTGAATATGGTGGTCTTGATAAAAACGCCATAACGCATGACCATCCATTCGGACATCATCACTGGCAATATGCAGCGTATGTCCAAGCAATAATGTTGGAAACAGGGTTTGAACAGATGCATCAAAAATATGTGAAGCCAGCATCCCTACTTGAAGCTCATCAGGTAGCAGGTCAAAAAAGCGTGTTTCCATTCCATACACCAAATTGATCACATGACGGTGTTCAATGACGACCCCTTTCGGATGTCCCGTCGTCCCCGATGTATAGAGCACATACGCCATATCAGAAGGTGAAAGGGTCCAAGCTTGATTCGCTTTCTCTTCCGTTTCATGAAGCATCTTTTGGATGTCATAACTCTCCACATCCAATCCTTCATGTCCGGCCATATCCGATACAATGGCTTTTGCACCACTGTTTTTGAGCATATACCGAATTCTGTCGATCGGCAGATGCACATCAATTGGCAAGTAGGCATAACCAGCCTTTAAAATACCGAGAATGGCGATCACAAGCTCAGCAGATCGATCCATTCTAAGACCAACTGGAGCTTCTCGCGTCAGCTTGCGCTGAGAGAGACTAAGCGCTATACGATCAGATAAATGGTCAACCTCTTCGTATGTATACGAGGTGTCGCCAAACACAACTGCCGTACGGATTGGATGTAAATGGACTTGCTGTTGAAATAAAGAAACGATATCGCGATCAACTGGAGCATCTAGTGACTCTCCTTGAAATGCATCAAACAATTGATGTCTTTCCGTTTCAGACAGAAAAGCGTGTGTACCAATCGCTCGTTCAGGTGTTTGGAGAAATTGCTCTGTCAATGTCATGAAATGTCCGGCAAACTGCGTCATCATTTGATCGTCATATAATGAAGCATCCCAATGAACCTCCGCATGGAGAAGATCCTGCTCTTTCTTCCAAACGATCAGTACATCCGTATTTAATTGCTTTCTGTCAGCATGTCCGTGCAACGTCTCAAACGCACATGCAAGATTGACACGCTGCTTGCCATCTCCTAATGAGTGCCAAAGCTCATCCATTAAAATATGAACTGGATAATTTTGATGACGAACGGCTCCCTGAAACGATTGTTTCACTGCGTCTAATCTTGCGCTAAAGCTCATATGCGGATCCATCTCCACTTTGATTGGTAGCATGTGATTGATTGCTGATTGATTGATGGACTGTTCCATTGTAGGAACAGTCACCATCAATTCCGTTTTTCCGCTGTAACGCTGAAGCAAACCAAATGCCGCTGTGGTCAGCACAATAAACAGCCGCAAATCAGAATCCCCACATACATTCTTTAACGAATGGTTCACAGTCATAGGGAAGGACGAATGAAGCGATCGGTCAATTGCAACAGGATTAGCTTGCGAAACGGTATTGGGAATACGACCATCTAGCTGAACATCTGATAGAATCGATGTCCAGTAAGCTCGTTCCTTCACCTTTTCTTTCGCCACTGCCTTCAGTTGAAAATCATCATGTTCAATCACTCTTTCATTCACCTCTTTACTTATATTTTTAAGTCATCTAATTCGAAAAGAGATACGTCGTCTAATTGTTTGAATGTAGAAGTCAGTTCAATATCTTTTAATTTCACTGCATCCTCTGTCACAGCGCGCATGATTTCTTTTAGCAAACCGGCGATCCGCTGAATCGTTTCCTCTGTGAAAAGCTCTGTATTGTATTCAATGGTTGAAAAAAGTCCATCTTCCTGTTCATACGCAATCCACAGCAAATCAAATCGAGACGTTCCTGTCTCATACGGATAATCGCTAAAGGTTAAGCCACCGACTTTCAGTTCTGGTTGATTCATATTTTGCAAGGCAAACACCGCATCAAAGATGAGGTTCCGGCTAACATCTCGGCTCAGCTGTAGGTCTTGGACCATTTGTTCATATTGATAATCTTGATGACCGAAATCACGAAGGACATGCGCTTTCACGTCACGAAGGAACTCACCGTATGTCATCTCCGCTTTCGGATATAAACGAATCGGCAACATATTGACAAAAACACCGATGACTTGCTGTAACTCCTCTTGTTTTCTTCCTGCTACTGGAACCCCAACCGTGATATCCGATTGCCCGCTTAATTTATGAAGGAGAATCTGATAAAGGCTTAACAATCCCATAAACAGCGTCGCATCTTCTTTTAACATGACCTCTTTCAATGCATTCAGCTCCGCTTCTTCAATACGGAACGTATAATGTCCACCACAGAATTGTCTGACCTTAGGCCGATCGTAATCTGTTGGCAGATCAAGTGCCGGTGCGCCCCTCAATCGGTTTTTCCAGTAATCACTTGATTCGTTCAGCTCATCAGAACCGAGCATGTCATTTTGCCATTCTGAGAAATCTTTATATTGTAGTGGTAAAGGTTCGAGCGTCCTTCCGTCATATAACTGCATAAAATCATGGACCAAAATATCTTGAGAAAGACCGTCCGAAATAATGTGATGCATATCCAACATGAGGACAAATTCCTCTTCTGCAATCTTCATCACACCAACCCTCATTAACGGTGCCTCGCTTAACGTAAAGGCCGTCAAAAATTGATCCATCACTTGTTTTTGTTTTTCCTCTGATGATGAAGTTGATTCGTTCGTGACATCAAACAGTGTGACAGCAAACGACACCTTTTCTTCAATCTGTTGATAAGGAACGCCATTCTCCAGAACAAATGATGTGCGCAAACTTTCATGACGCTTGATTAGCTGTTGAAATGCCCATTCCAATCGACTAATATCTAGCTTCCCTTTGATCCGTCCTGCTTTAAATTCGTTATAGCCTGTACTGCTCAAATCCATTTGCTGCATGAGATACAAACGTTTTTGGGCTGATGATAGAGGATAGCGTTCTTTCACTTCTGCTTTTTCAATCACATGATACGCCGCCGTATCTGCTTGAGCGATATATTCTGCCATTAAACGAATCGTTGGCATTTGGAAAAATTGAGGAAGTGTCAGCTCTACACTGAATGCACGATGAATGATGCCAATAAAGGTAATCGCCTTTAAGGAATCTCCTCCCATTTCAAAGAAGTGATCATCTACGCCAATTTCGTCAATTTTAAAGAACGCTTGCCAGTGTTGACTTAGTTCTTTCTCCAGTTCTGTTTCAGGTGCCACATAATTCGTGGACAGCGCTGGTCGAGCGTACAAGGTGCCATCTTCTGCATGCTCATGGCCGCTCTCTTCTTCACGTGATAACCGATCTACATATCGATGGATTCGATCATGTAAATTGGTTGTCGAAATGACGATTTGTTCCATTTGGTGCAGGGATAGCAATCGCTCAAAGATCGCTTTTCCTTCTTCTTCTGTTATCAACGTCTCAGTGACCTCATCTCCGATCGGAAGGTCTGGCTGCTTGCCATCCTCGAATTCCCAGCCGTCAAAGTTAATCACAGACCACTGCGTTTCTGAACGAAGATTGCGTTCATACACGTACGCATCGATGAAATGATTCACTGCTGTATAGGCTGTAAAACCAAGCCCACCCAATATCGGGGACAAGGACGAAAGCACAAAGCAGAAATCAAGTGACCGTTCACCAAGGACCGCATCTAGATGAAGCACACCGTTCATTTTCGCCTCAAAATGAGGGATTGAGAAAGCATCATCCGTTTGTTCCATCACACGGAATGATTGATCACCTGTCACACCTGCTGCATAGATCACTCCATCAATTTGTCCATAGGACGCTTCGACTGTGCTGATCAATTGCTCAATATCTTCACGATGACGAACGTCAACTTTCTTTATTAGCACTTCTGCACCAGCTTCTTCAAGTGCCATAACCCGTTGCATTTTTTTCTTTGTTGGATCATGTTCATCATGGGTGTCCAGCCACTTTTGCCACTCGCTTCTATCAGGCAGACCCGCTCTGCTCGTTAAGATCAATTTCCCCTGCGTTTGCTCGGCTAAAGTCTGAGCGATATTGAGGCCAATAAATCCAAGGCCGCCAATTAAGATGTAGACACCATCTTTTTTCACCAATCCTGCATGCTCCGTTTCAGGCACAGTACTTTTCGCAAACTTCCGCACATACCGTTTGTTCCGGCGATAGACAGTTAGAAGCTGTTTGTGACTTTGATCTACTTCGTCACTGATGAGTTTCAGCAACCTGTTTTCCTGAACACCATTTTCCTCTGGTCGATCCACATCAAGAATGCGATAACGCAAATTTGGCGTTTCCTGGGAAATGACCATGGCAGGTCCAAGATGAATGGCCTTTTCTGGATAAAGTTCGGACTCTCCGCCAATGGCATACGTCAATGAGGAAAGTACGGTCAGTGATACCTTTTGATCAAAGACATATTTCTTCAGTGCTTGTCCGATATACAGCAATGAGTAATAAGAATCTTGCTGCGCTTGCATGACCCAATCTTTCTCTGTTTGAGATGATTGTCTATCTGAAAGTCCCCAAAGATGCCAAACATCTGTCACGTTGACATGATCATCTAGCAGATGTGATAGGAGTTTTTCATAATCTGATGGGTCATGTGCTCGAATGGTATAGCTTTTTTCATGGTGCTTTGTAAACCGATCACCTTGATGAATCACAATGTGCTCTTTCCGTTTCGTTAGAAGCTCCGCTGCTACTTTTTCTCCAAACGTAGATCGTTCTGCAAACAAAAGCATGGTTCCAGCTTTGGTTGCATCTGATGGTGTGCAAGGGAATAGGTCTGTTTCCCAGTGGGGGGTATAGAACCATTCGTCCATTTGCAACTTCGTTCCCGTTTCCTTTGGTATCACATGTGTTACGCGATCTGATGCATCATACCAATATGAGGTGCGATCAAACGCATACGTTGGTAATGGCATTTTCAGCGGCTGGCGGTTCGTTTGGAATCGATCCCAATCAATGGATAACCCATGTGTCCATAACCGTCCAATCTGCCCAAGTAAAAATTCACTGTCTGTCACATCTTGTTTCGCATGTCTTAGTACATGACAGACTTGCTGATTTTTCCCATTGAGAGATCGATTGACCATCACACTTAAATCTTGTCCTGGTCCAATCTCAATAAATTGAATGTTTTCCTCTTGTAATATGTTCGTGATGCCTTCAGCAAAGCGAACCGTATCGGTCATCTGCCGTTTCCAATAAGACGCATCTTCGGCATCCGTTTCAGTCATCCAATCTCCTGATAAATTCGACATGAATGGAATACGTAGCTTGTTTGCTTTGATTGGCTTTATTTTTTCTTCAAATTGCTCGGCTGCTTGCTCCATGACATGTGAGTGGGCTGCAATTGTTCCACCTAATCGCATACACATCAAGCGTTTGTTTTTTAATTCTTTTTCAAATTCATTGATTGCCTCTTCTCGCCCTGACACGATACATGAGGAATCATTGACCACCGCAAGAGAGACATTCTCAGGAAGCATCGGTGTTAATTTCTCTTCAGGTAATGGAACACTCATCATGACGCCAGCTGGAGCGTCCTGCATAGCATTCGCTCGGTAAGCAACCATGGACATTGCATCCTTTAAGTCATAAACACCAGATATAGCGGCTGCCGTTAATTCACCAAAGCTATAGCCAATCATCGCATCTGGACGAATTCCCCAATGGATGAACAGCATTGAGAGTGCATATTCAATGGCGAAAATGGCGGGTTGCGCGTATTGAGTGCTGGCCAATTTTGCACGTGCCTTTTCTATTTCAGCTGGTACTGGATAAAGAATACGGGCAAGACTTCGCCCCGTCGCTTCCTCGTAGGCTTTAAAACAAGCATCCATTTGCTCCTTGAAATAAGGCTCTTCCCGGTATAAATCCAATCCCATATCAACATACTGATTGCCTTGTCCGGAATACATAAAAATAATCTTTCGGTCTTCCATATGCGAATGCATGAGCTTTCCAATCCCCTTGCCTTGCTTTTCTGTTAATACACGCAAGGCGTCGTCTCTGCTTTTCGCAACAAATGCCTGGCGGAAGCCATAGGATCGTCTGCCTGTCTGCAAGGTATACGCTGCGTCAGCCAAATTGATTGTAGGATCGTTTGCGATTTGGTTGACCAGTTTTTCTTTCATTTTTTCAATGCTTGTCTTGCTCTTCGCTGATAGAACAAGTAGCTCCGCAGAACGTGGCATTTGCTGACGGTCTCTTTTAGGTGCTTCTTCTAAAATGACATGCGCATTGGTTCCGCCCATTCCAAACGAACTCACGCCAGCTCGGCGCAAATGGGCATCCGGTTGCTTCCAGTCGGTCCGCTCTGTGTTCACAAAAAACGGACTGCGCTCAAATGCGATGTTTTCATTGGCTGTTTTGAAATGAAGACTTGGCACAAAGGTTTGATGCTGAAGTGAAAGCACTGCCTTGATCAAGCCAGCCGCTCCAGCCGCTGCATCTAAATGACCAATATTTGTTTTCACAGACCCAATTCGGCAAAATTGTGTTTTCTCTGTTTGAAAGGCTTTCGTCAGTGCCTCTATTTCAATCGGATCTCCTAGAGACGTTCCTGTTCCATGTGTTTCCACATATTCGATCGTATCTGGTGAAACACCAGCCTGACGGATCGCATCCTGAATGACGCGTGTCTGTCCTTCAACACTCGGCGCATTGAAACCAACCTTTTGATCCCCATCATTGTTGATGGCTGAACCTTTGATCACCGCATAAATGTGATCACCATCTTCAATCGCTTCACTGAGCGCCTTTAACGCAACGAGGCCGACGCCATCTCCACCAACTGTCCCATCCGCTTGATCGTCAAATGCACGACAATGGCCATCGCTTGATTTCACCATATTCTGCTGATAGATATAGCCTGATCTCACAGGGTGTAAAATCGATACGCCTCCTGCCAAGGCTACATCTGAATCGCCATTCGCAATGGATTGACAAGCTAAGTGAAGAGCGACCAAAGAAGTCGAACAAGCTGTTTGAAGCGTCAGTGCTGGTCCTTTCAAGTTCAATTTATGGGCAATTCTTGTACTGACGGTATACGTATCATTAAGTGAACCCACTTCAAACAGTTCTGACATACTGCTATCAAGTGACGATGCAAACCGCTGAATCCATTGGAAGTTCGACGTTGAGCCTGTAAACAAACCAACTTTCCCTTTGTAATCTTCCTGTACATACCCAGCATCTTCCAGTGCTTTATAGGCGTACTCATGTAACAGACGAATTTGAGGGTCCATCATTTCTGCTTGACCAGGCGAATAACCGAAGAAGGATGCATCAAACAAATCTGGTCCATCGATCACACCTTTTGCTCTCACATAATCAGATCGTTCAAACGTCTGACGGTCAATACCAGCTTCAAGCAGTTCTTCATCGGAAAAGAACGAAATGGATTCTTGTCCTTTTTCTAGATTTCGCCAAAATACCTCAACATTTTTCGCACCTGGAAATTTGCCTGCCATCCCAATAATCGCAATTGGCTCGTTGTCTTTCCTGCTCTTTTGATGTACTGGCTCAGCATCGACTGCCTCTTCCTCAGAAGTGCCGCTTATATATGTGGCGAGTTCTCTGATGGTTGGACGGCGGAACATTTCAACCATTGGAATGTTTTGATTTAATTGCTTAGCCAGCTGTTGATTGACATGAATCAAATGAAGAGAGTGACCGCCGATGTCAAAGAATTTGTCATGAACACTCACCTCATCTATGCCAAGGACCTTTTGCCAAACGTCTCGAATGATCTTCTCCGTATCAGAAAGAGTGTCCGTGCCTGATGGCCTTTTCGTATGTTGCACCTGTTTTAAAGCTGGGAGTGATCGTTTGTCTAATTTGCCATTTGCCGTGAGCGGCATCTCTTCCAATTGAACAAAATGAGATGGAATCATGTAGTCTGGAAGTTGCTCCGCTAATGCTTGTTTCATAGCTGCTTCATCTAATAAAGCTGTCGCGGTCAGGTATGCGGCCAAACATGGCGTTCCTGAAGCATCCGGCTTCACAACAACAGCCGCTGTTTTGACCCCCCGCTGTTCATTTAGCCAGAATTCAATTTCCCCTGTTTCGATCCGATAGCCTCTCAGCTTCACTTGATCATCGTTTCGTCCTAGAAACTGAATGAGACCATTAGGCAGAATGCGGGCTGCATCCCCCGTTTTATAGATTTTTTCACCTGGCAGGAATGGATGGTCTACAAATCGCTCTTCGGTTAGCTCCGGGCGATTCAAGTAGCCTTTTGCAACCCCTTTTCCACCAATATATAATTCTCCTATCGTTCCCTCTGGCATGAGATTCATATGTCTGTCCAAAACAAAGATATCTGTGTGCTGTGCAGGCTTTCCAATTGGCACATACACGTCTTGATCACGTTCTTGATCATACCGATGAATCATGCAGCCAACGACCGTTTCAGTTGGACCATATTCATTCACAATTTCAATAGGCTGCGAAAATGATTGCTGTATAGATGTTGCTAGAGACGTTTCTAGCTGTTCCCCGCCTAAAATGAAGCATTTCATTTGGCTGTCCGGGAAAGACAAATGCTTAATCAATTGCAAATGAGAAGGGGTTAGCTTCATCACATGAACGCGATTTTCTTTTATGATGTCTTCTACAAGCATTTGGCGATTCTCATGGTGATAAATCATGATGGTATTTCCTGAAATCAGTGGTGTGAAAATTGAAGTAACCGTCAGGTCAAACGAAAGCGAGGTATACAAAGCAAAATGCCTTGTTTCTCCTCGAACATAGACTTTGTTTGCCCAATCAATATAGTTGGAAAGTCCAAGATGGTGAATGAGCACACCTTTAGGTCTCCCAGTCGTTCCTGATGTATAAATGCAGTAGGCTGTTTGGTCTGAGGTGATGGTTGTTGCCAGGTTGTCTGAATGTCCGGTGTATAGATCCGGGTGTGAAATATCAATTTTTTCTCCGTTGTACGAGTAAGTAAGTCCATGAATCGAATGAGTCAGAAGCCACTGTACACCGCTGTCTTCTAATAGGTACTCTATTCGCTCCTGCGGGTATTCAGGATCAATTGGCACGTAAGCACCGCCAGCTTTTAAAATCGCCAAGCATGCCACAACCATTTCAATGGAATGCTCTGCTAAAATGCCGACACGTTGCTCCTGTTTGACCCCTTTTTGTTGTAAATAATGTGCGAGCTGATTCACTTTCTTGTTTAGTTGTTCATATGTAACGGTCGTATCGCCAAATTCAACTGCAATTGCAGCTGGCGTTCGTTCCACTTGCTCTTCAAATAGATCAATGACCGTCGGTTCGTTGCGAGAAGTTGTCCCGCGATATTGCTGAAAGACTGCAAGCTGCTTGTCTTGCTGTTCTTTTGATAATAGCTGTAATTGATCCGCAGACTTGTGTGGGTGAGCAAGTGCATCCGACAAAAGATGAAGAAAGTGCTGACACCACTTTTCAATTTGTTCAGCTGAAAAGCCGACTGGGTGATACACTAGTGAGACGTCCAGTTGATCATCAAACGCCTGAACACTCAGGGTGAGATCGAATTCCGTTTGCTCTGTCATCTCAAATTCACGAATACGCACTGGATGATCAGCCTTCGCTAACATTCGGTCGAGCGGATAGTTTTCAATCACGACAATGGAATCAAATAACGATTGCTCCGCTGTCAAACCTGCATACTTCTTTAATTCAGATAGCGGCGTATGTTCATATTCATTCCTGCCAGCTACCTCATGACTGACTTTTTGCATGTGCTCAAGAATAGAGGACTTCTCGTCGAATGACACTCGCAGCGGTAATGTGTTAATAAAAAGGCCTGTCATTTTTTCGATATGAGGGACATCCGCATTTCTTCCTGAAACTGTTGTCCCAAATACAATGTCATCTTGATTGGCATACCTAGATAGCAGTACCCCCCACAGCGTATACATCACAGATGCCAATGTAACGTCATGTGTGGTCGTAAATTCGTTTAGTTTCTTGACAATTGACGACTCCACGCGGTGCTCATATTTGTGATAAGCAACTGACGCTTCATGCACTCCGCTTGTCTGTGGAAGCAGTTCCGAATAACTCCATCCATTCAAGACATTTTTCCAATAGGAGGCTTGCGCTTCTGTCTGTTGAAGGTTTTTCTGCTGCCATTTAATAAATGTTTGGTAGGATGGCCTTTGTTCAAGAAGGGGGGTGTCCCCTTTCGATAACCGCTCATACGCACTCATCCAATCACTTAAGACAATCCCAAGGCTCCATCCATCCAATAAAATGTGATGGAAACTAATGAGTACCCAGCTGACCTCTTCATTCACCTCGCATAACGTCAGGCGAAATGGGACTTCCTGTAGATCAAAACGGTCTTCTCTGTCTTGCGTCGCCACCTCTTCTTTCAGCAGATGAAGAGGCTTCCCGGAATGTGTCAAATCACGATATCGAATGTCCGGCTGATGCTGCTTTAATACAATTTGTACAGGTCTTGCGAGCTCCTGCCATCTCAGCACTGTTCTCAACATGTCATGCTGATTGGTGACATGCGTCCAAGATTGTTCAAAGGTGTCTCGGTCAAGCTGTCCATCTATTTGGATCAGCAATTGTTCAAAATAAGCCGTTCCATTCGGCTCCATTAAATGATGGAACAGCAACCCTTCTTGAATCGTGGAGATACCTAACATATTTTGAATGTTCTTTTTATCCAGCTTCTGCGGCTGTAAAGCCATGGGATCATCTCCTTTCTCTTAAGAATGCTTGACGAAATAATGGCGCAAACCGTAGTTCGCAATGACTTGTTGCTGAATTTGGGAAGTACCTTCAATAATTTCAAGCACCTTTGCTTCTCGGTAAAGCCTTGAAGCTGAGTTTTCTCGGCTAAATCCGCTTCCACCATGAATTTGGACATTGGTATTTGTAATGTCAACGGCGATTTTGGACGTGAAATATTTCGCGATCGACGTTTCTGTGATGGCATCAGGATGTTGCGTCTCTCTCATTTCTCCAGCCTTTAGGCATAACGCTCTTGCTGCATGGAGCTGGGTGACGGCGTCTCCAATCATGCCCTTGATCATTTGATGCTTGTACAACTTTTCATTAAACTGTGTTCTTTTGCGTGAATACGTGACAAGAGAATCAACCGCTTCTTGTGCAATGGCAAGTCCCGCCCAAGCGACACTGTACCTTCCATGATCTAAAGCAAGTGAGACCACATGGTTAAATCCGCCTCCAACTGGTCCTAACACACAATCTTCATGCACTTGTACATCACTTAGGGTGATTTCCGCTAGATATGACGCGCGGTTGGCCATCATTCCTGTAATTCTTTCAATGTCCACTCCTGGCTGATCTCGGTCAACAAGGAATGCGGTGACTTGTTCGCCATCTCTTGCGATCACAATGAAGAAGTCGGCAATCGCACCAAAGGATATCCACTTTTTCTTCCCATTTAATACGTAAGACTGTCCGTTCTGTTGATAGCTTGTTTCTACATGATTAGCATCTGATCCTATATTCGGCTCTGACAAAGCAAAGGCACCGATCTTCTCACCTCTTGCTAATGCCATGAGCCAGCCTTGTTTCTGATCTTCTGTTCCGTAACGAAGGAGGGCTTCTCCTACAAGTGAATTCACTGTCAATAAAGTTCGTACATTACAGCAAGCTTTCCCCACTTGTTCTGTGAATTGCCCATATGCAATTGGATCAAGTCCCATTCCTTGATAGGAAGATGGGATGCCTGCTGCTAAATAGCCTCTTTTCGCCATATCCCGAATGAGCGACTCTGGCAAGTGTTCTGTCTCATCGAATTCATTGGCAAAGGGACGAATATGTTCATCGCAATACTGACGTATTTCCTCAATGGCATCAATTGTTTGTTCAGCTGTTTTCATGAAGAGCCGCCCCCTGTTGTTTTTTCTCGATTAAGACGACAATACGATTAACCGTACTAAAATTGGCAATATCAAGATCTTCATTATCTAGCTGGAAGTCAAAGTCTTGTTCAATATAGTTCACTAGTTTCATGGCAAATAGAGAATTAACAAAACCTTGTTCAAAAATGTGATCATCATTTCCTAACTCCATCTCTTCGTCAAATACCACTAGGTTCTGCTCGATATATGCTCTTACTTGTTCATGTAGGTTCATGTTTGAATCTCCTCGCTTTTCGCTATTTTATTGTTTGGCTGGGTCTTTCTGGTCAATCTCAATTTTGACGTCGACGTATTCTGGGAAAGGCTGGATGAAGCTTAAATCGTTTTCAAATAAAATATAGCCGTCTTCCCCATTCTCGATTTCTTTGAAATTAGCAAACTTATAGGTGATATACATCATGCGGTTACGATCTGTTTGTTTAAAGTCAGCCAAGAGTCGTTTTCCTCGTTTTTCTGCTTCTTGTAAAATCGTGGTGAGCAAAATGGTTCCGACCCCTCTAGACATGACCCGGCAGGACATCAGCAACAATTTCACATGCCAGACGTCACCTTTCTCTTCTATTAATGAAAGACCAATTTTTCCGTAGGAGCCGAATTTGTCTTCAAGTTCACAGACAAGCAGTAAATGAGCATCGGATTGACGGAAATAATCAAGCTCCGCATAATCATAGGTTTTTCCGCTTGCATTTAATTGATTGGTACGCACTGTTAATTCCTCGGCTCTCTGCAGATCCTGCTCTCCTGCTTCAGAAATGACGAATTTCATATCTAAAGACGCCAAGAATTTCTCAGGCGGTCCTTCATATTGCGATTCTTCCTGCTCTCTTTGATCAGCTTCCCTATACATTTCTCTACGGCGTTTCGCATCCTCTGTAATAAAGGCTGGGCGGAGCCGATCATCTGTCAGTAATGTCATATAATCGACCGCATCCCAGCATGTAATATCTGGATGAACAGTCTTCACTTCTTCTCGCTCAAATGGCTGGTCATCGATAAAGAGAATGGTGTCTTTATGAATATTCAAACGCTGGCTAATTCTCTCTAATGAATGAGACTTAGCATTCCAATGAATCTCTGGATAAAGGAACAAGTGATCAATACCGAAGGCGGAGAGCTTCTCCTTTACAGCCGCTTCATCATTTCGACTTGCGATCGAAAGAAGGATGCCGCGCTCATCTAACTCAGTTAACACTTTCTTGATAGATGGCTTTAACGTCACTTCATCTGATTCAAGTAAAATTCCATCCCATAATGTATGATCTAGATCCCAGACAACACACTTGATTTGTTTAGTCATTCTTGAATCTCTCCTCACATGTCATATTGAAAAAAGCCCTTACCCGATTTCTTCCCGTATTCGCCAGCGTCGACCATTTTGACAAGAAGAGGACACGGCCGGAACTTAGGATCTTTGTAGCTCTCATATAAAACAAGCAATGAATTCAAAATCGTGTCGAGTCCAATCAAGTCCCCTGTCGCAAGCGGACCCATTTTATGACCAAAGCCTCCGCGGAAAATTTTATCGACATCAGCTGGTGTAGCGACTTGATCTTGCACTGCCCAGATGGCTTCGTTAATGGTCAGCATGAGCACACGGTTGGAAACAAACCCTGGGAAATCGTGTACCACAACTGGTGTTTTATCAAAAGATTTCAAGAAACCTTTTGCCGTTTCGACCGTTTCATCAGAGGTCGCTTTCCCCCTAATCACCTCAACAAGCGCTTTAAGTGGAACAGGATTCATAAAGTGCGCCCCAATGACCTTCTCTGGGTGGTGCATCAATGATCCTACCTTTGTGATGGATATGCAGCTCGTGTTTACAAAATAAATCGTTTCTTTGGAACAAATATCACGAAGTTCTTCATAAATCGGCTGTTTAATCTCCCAGTCCTCGGTCACATTCTCAATCACAATATGTGCATCGTGTAAGCCTTCAAATGAAGTCGCTAACTGGATGTGTGCCAATACCTCATCTAAAGACAATGAGATTTTCTTTTTTCTCATAAATTGAACCAGTTGGTACGTTTTTTTGATTTTTTCTAACGCTTCGTTTAGTTTTTCTTCTGTGATATCGACTAATGTGACTTGATAACCATTTGCTGAAAGGTCTAGTGCCATATCAGCCCCCATCACACCTGCTCCAATGACGCCTATGTGCCTCGTGTTCATTTCTCCAACACTCCAATTCGCTTTAAAATGACATTGATTTTCTCTACCACTTCATTTGTTAATTGATGAATAAAAAAATGATCTCCATCGAATTCATAAAAGGCACAATCTTCACTTGTATATTGATCCCAATCATCTAAATCGAATAGCACAGAAGGCAAATCGCGCGTTCCATAAAAAATGGAGATGGGACAAGCGGCTGGATCCACTCCATCACATTGATAGGTCTCTAGAAGCTGAAAGTCTGCTCTTAAAATCGGCAGGAAGAAATCAAGCACTGCATGGTTATCAGCCAATTCCTCAGGAACGCCTCCCATTGCAATAATCGCCTCTTTTAATTTCTCACCTGAAAGCTGATGATAGACTTTCTTTTCTGGGATATGTGGCGGAAAGCGACCAGAATAGAAAACATGGACAGGCTCTTTGTGTAACCTCTTTCTCATTCTTTTTTGTAATTCGTATGCAAGAACCGCCCCCATACTATGACCGAAAATGGCATAGGACTCCCCTTCTTTTAATGCAGTAGACGCCTGTAAATAAAGATCATCTGCGACTTGGTGTAAATCGGTCAGCACAGGCTCTGTCATTCGAGTCCCATGCCCGGGGAGTTCAAGTGCCTGAATTTCTATCGACCGGTCTATATAAGATTTCCACGTACTGAAGACGGTGCTTGCCCCACCTGCGTACGGTAAACAAAATAATTTCACGAAACACCACACTCCCTTTTGCATTTGCTTGTTAGCTCGTGAAGCCAATTCTTCTCATCATGGATGATCTGTTCTAAGGAAGCCTTTATTTTCGCCTGATACCTGCTCGACATGTCACCTGAGAATAGGAGTTTCGCTGCCTGATGCCTTGCTGTCTCCCATTCTGCTAAAATACGTTCCATCCCACTTACCAGCTCTGGTATCTCCTCTTTGATCAGATGCAGCCGATACAGCTCCACCTTCTTCGTATTGATTACCTGATTAAAAGATGTGACGAGCGCCTCGATATCATTCACTTGCGGAAACTGTTCATAAAATGTTTCAAGTGCTGTGATGCCTTTCCCTAATGCGGCAAGCTGCTCATACATATTGCGCAGGAAATAAGCGGTTTTATCAGCAAATCGTTCAGTCGACACCTTCGCTGGATCAAAGTGAAAAGCCGCATATGAGTGAAATTGATTATTCGGCTGAAAATACTCATGAAAGGTGTCATACCCTTTCTGAACATCTCTATATGGCAATACTTGATGCTCATATGACAAATTATCTAAATGCCGGTTTTCTAATACATTGAATGTCTGCTGCTTTTCATGAAAGCCGGTGATTAAAATCGAATGGCGGCTGTGTATCGTCATATATTCTTTTCTGCCTCGCTGAACGTAAGGATCAATCCATACAATGACCGGACGATTCAGCATCACATCTTGTTTGACCTGTTCAATGAGATTGGCGCATTGGGTGATTTTCTCCACTTGAATGCCTTGTAAATTCATAATCCTTTCTGGATCATGTGCCGACATCCAGTCCATATGCAAATATCCATCTTCTGAAAGACCATATGCAAATTGATCATTTAATAAGTATGGGGCTACTTCTTGCTCATACATTTTCACAATGGGAAAATAGCAATTGAAGAAACAGCTACGATAAAACAATTCATTATAAGGATGAATGCCCGATATCTGTTTGATGGTCATCTTTTTGCCCTCTCCTTCCAGCAGTTGTTGTCATCGTGAACCCTTTGATGAAACCAATCGTACAAAACCAAACAAAAAACAAATAATAAGAGATGGCTAGTTCAATTAGAGAAGATGGACCCCATACAAAAATCATCTTCCAAGGCAGCCCGTTAAAGGCAACTTGCGAAAGGATCATTGGCATGCTCAACACACAAATCAACAGCAAAACCCAGCCTAGACATTTCATCCAAACACCAAGTGTCATGACCCGCTTCATCACAACGCCTCTTTTCACACGATTCCGCCACTTGATAAAACGAAGGATCGATATGATTTGTAGCAAGATCAAAAGGCAGGTGACTGCTAGACTCAATTGATCAATCAACTGAAATGGATCAATCGATGCTTCCACTTGATCATTTGTTCCATTGATCGTGTTGGCAATAAGACGAGCTGTTTGCTCGGTATAGCTGCTATTCATATTGGCTAAAACACCGATCGCAACACCTGCTTCTGGTTGGATGAGGAAAAACGACGAATAATTTGGATTGGAACCGGCATGAAATAACGACTTCACCTGCTTGTCCCTTTTTTCTATATACCAGCCAGCATTGTAGTAGACATGCTTCCCTTCATCTGGAACGTTCACTGTCAAATGGTCAGGGTGTATTACAAAACGTGACCACATTGAATCGATCAATTGATACTGAAGCCACGTACCAACCTCCTGACTATTCATGGCAATATAGCCAGCGGGAGTATTGCCTCGATATACCGGTGCGTGATAGACATGTGGAGCAAGGAATTGCAGTTTGAATCCCTCTGACATATCACCATGTTTGATTCGTGTCAGACCAGCTTCCGTTTGATCAAGTTGAAGCCTTTGGAATAGACCTTTCATATAGGTTTCATACGACTGTCCCGTCACATTTTCAATGATGAAACCAAGGACATCATAATTGATCGTGGCATATTCAAAGGAACGTCCTGGTTTGCGATGAAGCTCCGTTGTTTTCAGCTGCTGGACTGTTTTCTTTAATGCATCCTTTGCATCATCTGGCTGGATGAGCGCAATAGATTGAAAAGGAATACCACTTGTGTGGTGCATCAATTGTTCTACTGTAATCTGTTGAGGCTTCCCATGAAACGTTGGTGAAAACCCTGGAATATAGCTACTCACTGGCTCTTTCAGATCAATTTTCCCCTGCTCCTTCAAATAGGCGATGGCTAAAGCGGTAAACGCCTTTGAAGTTGAACCAATTTCAAAGAAAGTGTTTTTTGTGATAGATTTCTTTTTTTCTCGGTCTCCATAACCAAACCCTTTTTGATACAACACTTGACCTTTCTTCACAACCACAACCGACATGCCTGGTATTTGTGCTAGCTCCATCTGTTCTTTGATTACTTGATCAATGGCTTTAGGGGCAATCGCTACATTAGCATTTGCTTGGTAAGCAAACATTCCGAACCATAGCGCAGCTAGAACAAATGAAATGCAGACAACATGCTGATTCATTCTCATTGAAATAACGAATCCATTTCTTCAAGGGACATGTCCACTGTTTCAAAATCAGACGGTGTAAATTCTATCTCTTCCTTCTCAAGACAATGCTGAACGATTCGTTCTATTTGGCGTTCGAGTTCATGTAATAGCTGCGTCATTTCTGTTTCACACAGCTGCTTCTCGCTAAAGATCAGATGGAAGATGAGTTGTCCGCCATGAATGGTTGCGACCATTTCGATTTCAGTTGTCAGCTGATTATCCAATGCAGAATCAACACCTGAGGTAAAATAAGACATCTGATAATCAGACGATTGTTTAAGTACCTGATCGACTTCACCTAAATAATTGAACCGCAATTGTGGTGCTGAATGATCTGGGAGCTGCTTCTGAATCAGTGACAAAAGCCCATAACCCGCACCTTTATTGGGTACCTCTCGTATCGTTTCTTTTACATTACGAATATGATCTGATAGTGCATCTGGCACGTTGATCGTTAGCGGATACATGGTCGTAAACCAGCCGAACGTTCTCGATACATCGATATCTCCCTGCACAGCATCCCTGCCATGACCTTCTAACTCTAAAGAAATCCGTTTCTGATTTGTTTGCTGATCACAAGCTTTTGTTAAAGCAGCGATTAACAGTTCATGCAATTGCGTTTGGTATGCTTTGTTCGCTTGATTGATCAATTGATCCGTCAGTTCTGCTGATAAGGCTTTTGTCAATTTCTTTTCTTCTCTGACATACCCCTCATTTGACTTCACTTGATACAAAGGCTGAATATCTTGGACCTCTCTCTGCCAATAGCTTAATTCCTCTTTTAATTCATCTGATGTTGCATATTCATCTATTCGCTCTGCAAATGTCTGATATGAATGGGTCTTTAACGGTAGAATGTCTGCTGTGACCCTCTCGGCATGTAATAACTTGATCAAGTCTTCCACAAGAATTTGCCAAGACATCCCGTCGGCTAACAGATGGTGAGCTACAAAGACAAGATGCGACTGATCAGCGGCTTGGCAAAGCGCTGCCTGAATTAAAGGTCCCTCATAAAGATGAGTGCTTTGCTTTAACTCATGACCTACTTCTTTTAATGCTTCATGAACTTGTTCCTCTGACAGTTCTGTGAAATCGCGTGTGATCAGCGGAAGTTGTTGAATGTCCTCATCATAAAAGAGTGTAGTTGTTGTCTCATGTACTTTTATCCTTAATGCATCATGATGGAAAACGAGTGCTTTTAGGGCCCCCTGTACGATTCGTTCATCCAGCCTCTGCTCGGAATGAACAATGATGGATTGATGCCAAAAATGTTCGTTTTTTAACTGTTGTGACCAGAACCATTCTACAATTGGAATCGATTTCACATCGCCCCTCACCTGCTCTTGCGAGATAGGTAGTGCAGGTTCCTTTTGCACAACTTGGACCATTTCTCTAAAAATGGGATATGTGAAAATATCTTTCGTTTTTAAATAAAGTCCCTGTTCTTTCAACTTTGCGATAAACTGAATCGCCTTAATCGAGTCACCACCAAGCTGATAAAAATGATCAGAGGGTTCAATCGACTCTTGTCCTAATATGTCTTTTGCTGTTTCTAGTATGACCTCTTCAATGGCAGCTGTTTCGCTCGACCATTCAACCTCTGTTTCGACTTGAGATTGTAATGGATCTGGCAATGCTGATCGATTGATCTTTCCATTTTGAGTAAGAGGGAGTTCATCTAAGACGACAATATATGCTGGTACCATATAAGCCGGCAGCTGATCTGATAGTTTTTTTCTTAGTAAAAAGGTCGTCAGCTCTTTTTCTTTTAAGTCAATATAAGCAGCCAGCTGTTTTTCCCCAGCCTCATCGGTTAGATCAATGACAACTGCTTTATCGACTTCATCGAGTGCCATAAGCGCAAGTTCAATTTCGCCCAGCTCAATCCGGTATCCGCGCAGCTTGATTTGATGATCAATCCGTCCAATATATTCAATTTTTCCATCATTTGCTCGTTTGGCAATGTCACCTGTTCGGTACATGCGGCGTTGACTCACAAAGGGATTGGAAAGAAAGCGTGATTCCTGCAAGTCAGGTCTTTGCCAATATCCTCTGCCAACACCTGCGCCTGAAATATACATTTCTCCTACTGTTCCCGGTAACACCACTTGCTGATCCTCATCTAAAAGATAGATCTCTGTGTTTGGCATTGGCACACCAATCGACACAGATGCCCCACCATCATCTTGATGAAATAAATGAATCATACAACCAACTGTTGCTTCTGTCGGTCCATATTCATTGAATATCGATATTCTTCCATCGCTTGCATCTACGATTCTTTTTGCCAACGCTGCAGATAATTGCTCCCCGCCAACAATCATCCGTTTCACAACTGATTGAGAGAGTGCTTCATCGGTTAATAGTGCCATATGTGCTGGCGTCAATTTGATCACCTTTGCTTTTTGATCTAACAGAATATGTTCTAGTAAAAATCCTGGATGATCCTCTTGGCGATAGATCATCACCGTACTTCCAATCACCAATGGCGTATAAATCGATGTAATAGTTAAATCAAATGCAATCGAGGAATACAGTGCAAAATGGTCATCTGCTGAATCTGTATAGTGTGTTTTGGCAGACATGATATAGTTCACTAAACTACGATGCTCAATCATGACACCCTTTGGCTGTCCTGTAGAGCCAGAAGTATAGATCATATAGGCGACATCCCCAGCATCTCCAATGAATGGATATACCGAATCATACTGAACCAAGTCATCCCACACGTTGTATATGTTGTAAGTATCACCTTCTAATGGGTATAACGTATCTTTTTCAGTGAAAAACAGCTTCGCCTGGCTATCATCCAAAATGAACTGTATGCGTTCTTGTGGATAGTCAGGGTCAATCGGTACGTATGCACCGCCCGCCTTTAAAATCCCAATCAGCAAAACGATGAGTTCTGGTGAATGATTCATACATACAGCAACAAAATCATGTCGCCGCAATCCGTGTGCTTGCAGGAAATGCGCCATTTGATTGGTTTTCCTCTCAAGTTCACCGTATGTCATCACATGAGGTCCATCCTGAAGTGCGATGCGATCAGGAGAAGTTTTTGCCATCTCTGTGATCAATTCATGTATTTTTTGATCCTTTGGAAAAGACATGCTTGTATCGTTCCAATGATAAAGCTCTCGATGTCTCTCCTCTTCTGTCATGAGCAGCATCTCTTTGAGGCGCTGTTCAGGATCGGTGAGAATTTGATCAATAAACAGTAGCAACCTCTCATGAAGAAAGTCGATGTCTTCTTTACGATAATCTGATGTTTTGAAGTCGTATTGCAGCTCAATTTGTCCTTTTTCATCCCATTCTTTCACAGCCACTTGTAAGCCGTAGGGCTGGAATCCATTGTAAAGCTCTATGTATTCGACCGCGTGACCTTCCATCTCTTGTACCATATTGGTGCTGTAGGAGTTGATAAAGATGTGGAAAAGCTGATCGTACCCTGCTTTTGCAAGCTGTAAATCTTTGACGAGCGAATCATATGGATAGCGTTGATGCAAGAAGTAAGTCTTATAGTTTTTTTGAACATCTGCTAGACTTTCTAGCAATGTAAGCTGAGGATCGATTTTTAATCGATAAGGCATTGTGCTGACGGTCATACCGGATGTGGCTTTTTCTTTCTGACCTGACCGGTTGAGTACCGGGGTCCCAATGATAAAATCTTTTTGTTGGTATTTTTTATGTAAGTAAACGAAGAGGCCTAAGGTAAATAAAGAGTTGATAGAACAATGATGGGTTTCTATAAAATGATAGATTCGTTTTGAGAGTTGTCGATCAAGATAATGGTTTTGTCGATGGCCTTCAATTTGGTCAGTTCCTTGTACCAAATAACTATCAGACACATCAGATAAAGTTTCTTTCCAAAATTGCTGATCTTTTTTAAATCTAGGGGATTTCAGATATGTCGATTCTTTATCAATAAAAACAGAATGATTGTCTGCTTTATGTTCGAGTGAGGAGCTTTGTATAAGAGCAGTGTAAAGTTGACTAATCTTGTCGATGATGACTTTCATCGACCAGCCATCTGCTACAGTGTGATGGCATTTGATAAAATAGCCGGATTGATGTTCACCGACTTTTAATACGGCAAATTGGGCGAGAGAGGTTTCTAGTAATTGAAACGGTGTTTTGAAGTCTTTTTCAGCCCATTCTATCATCTGTTCATGTGTTGAAAACTCATAGGCTGGGATATCGATTTTGGCGTTTGGATCAACATATTGAAGTATGTCTCCATCTCGCTTGACTAATTTCAGACGAAGTGACTCTGTCGTCTTGATACAATAAGCAATGGCCTGCTTGAGTTTGTCGAGCTGTAATGGTCCATTGACGAAGATAATACCGCCAATATGATTGATCGGTGTCTCTGGATAAAATGTTTCCATGTTCATCACGCGCCGTTGTGGATGTGTTAATGGCAAATATACTAAACTACCAGTCAATTACGCCACCTCTACTTTTCATATAATGAAGTTTTTCTACGAATACATTAAAGCACACAATGGTATTTTTGTAAATATTTGAGATAGAATGTCTAAATTTGTTCATTTTTTAACCTCAACGCTAGGAAAGCCGACACAGTAAACAGACCAACGTTGATGAAAAAGACAACTCTTGCCCCAAAGAGATCGGTCATGGTACTCATAACGAGGATGGACATTCCGTATATAAAAGTAGACAGTGTATGTTGAGCCGATAGTATTTTAGGCAATTCGATTTGACTCAGTGTATCTTGTACGTATGTACGAATAGAAATGCTGCGAAGTTGAAAGGCTGGGCCTAGTAAAAAAACAAAGAACAAACTGAGCCATGCTGATTGATTCAACCCTAGGCAAAGAGTTAACACAGCCACGATCACCGAGCTGTAAAAGATATGATCAAATAGACGGTGTTCTACATGCTTAGCAAATCGAAGGACGAGTAGCCCGCCTAGAATGGTTCCGCCAAAATAGCTTGCGTTCACAAAGCCCCACCAAGTCTCAGGTTGATGTAACACTTCTGTGACATAGACTAAAATAATAGCGCCAGTCCAAATACTCCGGCCACACATGGAAAGCATCTCTAACATCGTTAATGTTCGAATCACCGGTTTCTCATACATGAGTTTCCACCCTGAAAATACCCTTGAACCAAATGATTCTGATTGTTTCTCTTGTTGAACGGTTGCGCCAGTCTCCATAATAAAAAGCATGGAAATGAGTGATAAGCTGTATAAAACAAGTGTCACCAAAAGTAAAAATAGTGGTCCTAACATGCCGATAAATAGTCCTCCTAGCAACCAACCAAGTAAAAGAACGATTTGATCGGAAGTTAAGATATAACTATTGGCTTTTAGTAAAAAGTGCTTTTCGACTAAACGCGGGATCATTGAGTTCCTCACAGGAATGGTGCCTCCATCTATCAACGAAAGGAGACATACAATGATAAAAAAGTATGGAATAGATACATGTGATAATTGTAGAATATAGATGAAAATTAAGCAGCCGAAGAAAGTAATTTGGAAAATTTGCAGATAGACAATGAGCCTTTTTAGCTTAAATTGATCCATAAAGAAAGGGATGAGTACTGCGCCAAGTGCTTGCCCGACAAACTGCGAGACAGCTACCATTGAAGCAATAAGTGTTGAATTTGTTAATTGATATGTCAGAATCGTAAGAACAAGGACATATAGTGAATCCCCAAAATTAGCTAGGGTTTGACCTCCTAATAAAAAGTAAAATGATTTATTTTTCATGCTTTTCTCCATTTTCTCTTCATTACCACAAATAATAATACATTATTTTCTATACTTCTACCTTTTATAACAGGATTTTCATAATTTGATACATATTGACTAATTTAAAAAACCGCCAAAAGGCGGTTTCACATTAGTCATATATATGAACTGTTGGTTCTTTATCTTCGGCATTTTTCGTGATAAGCGCTTCTTGCTGATCAGAAGAGGTAATGTTAATTTCTACATTTGTGCTCTTATAGTAATCCATCACTTCTCCCGTTAAATATTGGGTGAAGGCCACTACTTCTGTTTTTCCGTAAAACTGCATCGGAATTTCAATTTTCATTTTTTGAAGGTTCCCATTTTTATAGAAGCCTTTCCCTACTACTCCAGTGTAATTTGGGAAGTAATCTTCTACCTTCGTTTTAAAACGGTCAAATCGTTCAGAATCATCTTTGTAGCTGGATTTGGCATTATCTGAAGGGAAAAATACATTCTCCTCTTTGATCGTATCCCAATTGCCAATATCAGATGAGCCTGCTTTTACGTTCGTCTTGGCGATAAAGTTACCTGGGACAATGGATGACTTTGGCGCCTGTTTATAAAGGGCAATCATCACAGGTACTTTTTGCAATCCGTCCATTTGGCGAATTCGTTTGATCACTTGTGCCGCGATTTTTTCACCTTCTGCTAGAAGTTTTTTCGAATCTTTTGATGAATCAATCGTGACCTCTTGCTGCGGATCACCAATGTTTTCGCGATAGTAATAAACGGAGTTCAGTGCAAGACCAATAACGACTCCGCCAAGCTGTAAACTATTTTTATCTTTACGAATCAAGTAATTATGTTCTAGCATCGAAGCTAAGTATATCGGACTATTTTCATTTTTCGACTTTGTCGATCCTGAACTTGGAAGAGCCGGGTTTAAGCCAAGGTTTTTAAAGCTTTCATCTTCTTTTTCTGCCTTTTTCAGATCACTACCTGTTTTTTCACGCGCCAACCAGCTGAGAACGGTATCTTCATCTAGATGTTGTCCTTCTTGGAAAAGATAATCGTTTGTATTAAACGACTCTGTTGCCAGTCGCATGAGACCTGTTTCAAATTCATCAATATCAAGACGTGTGTTGAGACGCTCTGCAGTTAATCCTCTTGCAGCACCTTGTTTAAACGGAAGCACCATTTTGTAATAGGAGTCAGAGATATTGTACATAGGGATGATCGCTGTTTCATTCGTCTCTTCCGTCTTTTGTGTGACCTCTTCTTCATCCTTTCCCCCAAAAGGTGCACACGCTGACAATACCAGTGTGAGCATTGTCAGCAGCAATAACAACTTTTTCAATAGAAAACACTCCTCTTATTTCTTTAGCTCCTCGAGCATGTTGGCTTCGTCCCATATTTCAATATTGAGTTCTTCCGCCTTCGTCAGCTTACTCCCAGCCGCTTCTCCGGCAATGACTAGGTCTGTCTTTTTGCTCACACTACCTGCTAATTTCCCACCTAATGCTTCGATCGCTTCCTTTGCATCATTACGAGACATTTGCGTTAATTTCCCGGTGAGAACAATCGTTTTCCCTGCAAAGTAGGAATCACTGTCTTCTGCTTTCACAGGCTTTGGCCCTGTGTAGGTCATATTGACCCCAAGCTCTTTTAATTCACTTAGTAGATCGAGTATTTCCTCTTTTTCAAAGTAGGTGACAACGGCATCTGCCATTTTTTCACCAATTTCATCTACTTCGAGTAATTGCTCTTTCGTCGCTTGCTTCAATTGATCGATGTTGTCAAAATGCATGGCTAACGTTTTCGCCGCTTTAGAGCCGATAAAACGAATGCCTAGACCAAACAATAAACGCTCAAGAGAGTTCTCCTTCGATTGCCCAATCGAACGCAGTAAGTTATCGACTGACTTCTCGCCCATTCGTTCAAGTTGAATGAGCTGTTCTTGCGTTAATCGGTAAAGGTCTGACACCCGAGACACGAGCTGTTCTTTGAAAAGTTGTGTAATGACTCGCTCACCAAGACCATCAATATTCATCGCATTCCGAGAAACAAAATGGATGAGCCCTTCACGTATTTGTGCCGGACATTCTGGATTGATGCATCGCAGAGCGACTTCACCTTCAATTCTCACCAGTTCGCTTTCGCATTCTGGACATTCATCCGGCATCTGAAATGGCTTTTCTTCCCCTGTACGCTGATCGATCAGCACACCTGCCACCTCTGGAATAATATCGCCAGCTTTTTTCACAATGACTTGATCGAAAAGGCGGATATCCTTTTCTTTAATCAAATCCTCATTATGAAGAGACGCCCGCTGCACTGTCGTTCCTGCTACTTTGACAGGTTCCAGTATCGCTGTTGGTGTGATGACACCTGTACGTCCTACACTTAGTTCAATGTCGATAAGCTTTGTCACGACTTCTTCTGCCGGGAACTTGTACGCCACAGCCCAGCGCGGACTTTTCGCAGTAAAGCCAAGCTCTTCCTGCTGGTTCAATGAATCCACTTTAATGACGATTCCATCGATTTCATATGAAAAATCGGCTCTTTTTGTTTTAAGTGTGTCGATGAGTTCGATGACTTCTTCGATTGTTTGGCACATCCGTCTTTCTTTGTTTGTTTTAAAGCCAAGCTCATCAAGGAGATCTAGCCCTTCACTTTGCGTTTCTACACCGATTTCATCAAGCTCCGCTATACTGTAGACGAATATATCAAGATTTCGTTTCGCTGCAATTTTCGTATCAAGTTGACGAAGTGAGCCCGCTGCCGCATTCCGCGGGTTCGCAAACGGCTCTTCTTCGTTTTGTACTCTTTTTTCGTTTAATGCTTCAAAAGAGGGTTTTGGCATAAATGCCTCGCCCCTTACTTCAATCGACAAAGGACGGTTGATTTTAAGAGGAATGGAACGAATGGTTTTGAGGTTCTCGGTAATATCCTCACCAGTTGTCCCATCACCACGTGTGGCACCTCGAACAAAAATCCCATTTTCATAACGGAGAGAAACAGCTAGTCCATCAATTTTCAGCTCGACATTGTAGGCGACATCGTCACCGACTGCTTGACGAACACGACGGTCAAAATCAAGCAAGTCCTGTTCATTAAACGCATTTCCGAGACTGAGCATCGGTGTACCGTGACGTACTTTTTGGAACGCGTCTAACACAGCGCCACCCACTCTTTGAGAGGGAGAATCCGCGGATTTCAAATCAGGGTGTTCTTCCTCTAAAGAAATGAGCTCACGCATCCGTGCATCGTATTCAGCGTCAGGAACACTTGGACGATCAAGTGTATGGTATTCGTAGTTGTATTGATTCAAAATCTGTTGCAGTTCCTCGATCCGGCGTTTCGCTGCTTCTTTATCCATCTGCTTCTTCCTTTCAATTCATCCGTTTTGTGAATTCTATCGTTTTATTGCTTCTCGATTGGCGCAAATGCTGCGAGAAGTCGCTTAATACCTGTCGGGCTTGGGAACGCAATATCTAACTCTGTGCTATCTCCGCTTCCTTTCACACTGACAACCGTGCCAACGCCCCATTTTTTATGGGCTGCTTTATCGCCCACAGCCCAGCCAATACTTCCGGCACCCGTGTTTTGAATGGTTTGGGTTTGCGGACGTGAGACAGGCCCTCGTCTTTGTGGTCTCTCTCTTGTTTGGGCAAAGGGTGTTTTCGTTTCTTTTTTCTCATTTAGGTTCTCCAATAAATCGGCTGGTATTTCCCTTATAAATCTTGATTCAAGGTTCATGTTCGTCCTGCCGAATAGTGTTCTCATTTTGGCACTTGATAAATAAAGCTCTTCTTCTGCCCGAGTGATGCCTACATAGGCAAGGCGACGTTCTTCTTCCATCTCTGCATCTTCCATTAAAGAACGGCTATGCGGGAAGACACCTTCCTCCATCCCCATTAAGAAGACAACGGGAAATTCTAGACCTTTCGCTGCGTGCAAGGTCATCAAGATGACAGCATCCTGATTTTCTTCCTCATTTTCGTCTAACTTATCAATGTCTGCGACTAATGCGAGATCTGTCAGGAAGGTCACAAGAGATTTATCCTCATTTTGTTCTTCAAAGTTCTTTGTGACAGATAGAAACTCGTCAATATTTTCTAAACGGCTTTGGGCTTCAATCGTTTTTTCAACCTTGAGCGCTTCGCGATAGCCTGTTTTCTCTAGAATCTCTTCTGTTAGTTCTGTGACAGAAAAATCATCCTGCATATTTGTCAATTGATCTATGAGCTGTTTGAATTCATCAAGCGCATTGGCTGCCCTTGCACTCAGTCCAATGAAGTCCACTTGACCGAGCGCTTCAAACATGGATAGGTCATTCATCTCTGCATATGCAGCAATTTTCTCAACAGATGTGGCACCAATTCCGCGCTTTGGCACGTTGACGATTCGTGCGAAACTAATATCGTCATCTGGGTTTGCCACAAGTCGTAAGTACGCCAAAATGTCTTTGATCTCTTTTCTGTCATAGAATTTGGTACCGCCGACAATGTTGTATTGAATGTTCGCCTTCAATAATGTTTCCTCAATGACACGAGACTGGGCATTGGTTCGATAAAGGATCGCAAAGTCGGATAGTTTACGCTTTCCGCTTTGATATAGCTGATGGATCTTCCCAGCAACAAATTGACCTTCACCGAATTCATTATCTGCTCGGTAATAAGCAATTTTCGCCCCTTCATCATTTTCAGTCCAAAGGTTCTTAGGTTTACGGTTCGCATTGTTTTGTATGACTGTATTCGCTGCATGTAATATGCGTTTAGTCGATCTGTAATTTTGCTCTAGCAGAATGACTTCACTGGACGGGTAGTCTTTTTCAAAGGAGAGAATGTTTGTAATATCCGCCCCGCGCCACTTATAAATTGACTGATCTGAATCCCCGACGACACAAATATTTTGAAAACGCTGAGCTAGCAGCTTCACAAGCATATACTGCGCTCTGTTTGTATCCTGATACTCATCGACATGAATATATTGGAATTTACGCTGGTAATGCTCTAATACTTCAGGGATGCGCTCAAAGAGTCTAATTGTCATCATAATCAAGTCATCAAAATCAAGTGATTGGTTTTTAAGTAATCGTTTTTGATAATCTGTATAAACGTCGCTCACCACTTGATCATAAAAATCACCAGCAGTTTTTGCATATTCCTCTGCATCAATGAGTTCGTTCTTTGCACTGCTGATCGAACCTAAAATACTGCGTGGGTCGAACTTTTTAGGGTCGATATTTCGTTCTTTTAAAATATTCTTAATCACTGAAAGCTGATCAGATGTGTCTAATATGGAGAAATTGCGATTCACACCAATTCGGTCAATATCCCGTCTTAAAATTCGGACACACATGCTGTGAAACGTGGAGATCCAAATGTCATCTGCACCAGGCCCTAAAATGGCTTGTACACGTTCACGCATTTCACGCGCCGCTTTATTCGTAAACGTAATCGCTAATATGTTCCACGGAGCGACATGCTTTTCTGCCATTAAATATGCAATTCGATGTGTGAGCACCCGTGTTTTCCCACTACCTGCTCCTGCCATCAGTAATAGCGGACCGTCAGTTGCTTTGACCGCTTCTTTCTGCGCATCATTCAGTCCTTCTAATAGATGATTCGATAATTCATTCATTCCATTCACCGCCAATTCGAACTTATGTTCTATTTTAACCCGTTTCGTCTCGTTTGACTACGATGACTTTTTGACGGCATCGACCGTCTTTAACGCTTCTTTGAAATTTTCATAAATGACGTTCCCTACAACGATCACGTCCGCATGCTGTGCAAAGTCTGTTGCTTGCTGAGCGTTCTTGATCCCGCCTCCATAAAATAGAACCGTGTTCTCAAGCACCGCTTTTGTTTCTTCAACGAGCTTGATGTCTCCAAGCGTTCCACTGTATTCTAGATAAAAAACAGGGAGTTTCATCAAATGCTCTGCTACTCTTGCATAGGCCCGTACATCTTCTATATCCAAAGCCGTATTTGCACCTGTAAGCTTTGCTGCTTTACAATCTTCATTTAAGATCACATAGCCTTCCGGCACAATCTCTTCCATTGACATCAAATCACCATATTCCTTCATCGCATCCTTGTGAAGCCCCACAATCCAATCTGGATGGGTGCTATTTAACACAGTTGGGATGAAATACAGATCGAAGCCCGGCACAATCATCTCATATGTCGAGATTTCAAGCACACACGGCACAAGAAAACGACGTACTTTCGACATGAGGTGCAAAACGTTGTCCTCCGTCACATTGTCACTGCCGCCAATCAAAATAGCATCCGTACCAGATTCACAAATCGCTTCAAGTTGTTCATCGGTGATTTCTTTATTTGGATCGAGTTTAAAGACATGCTTCCACTCGGTAACATCATACATGAAAAACTTCCTCCATTCGATTCATTCCATTTAAACATTATAGCAAATTCAATGACTGCAAAAAATGGGTATCCTCCTTTAGCTAAAAAATACGTGATGGTTATAGAACAAAAGTAGAAAGAAGACTGATTTGAGGTAATGATACAATTAAAAAAGCTTGCAAATTTTGTCTGCAAGCTTTTTTAATTATATAATTTTTAAATATCAGACTCGATACACCAAACGATACCATCTTTGATTAGATACTCTTTTTCATTTAATCCATCTTTTCTAATCTCGACTACATTCGATAGCATTATGTCTTTTTCAGAACTTGATAGCGTATCTAGTTCTTCCTCTAACCACACAGAATAAGTATAGTATGGAGTGAAATTTCTATTTTGATTAAGCAACCATAAAGGCTCTACAATATCTCCATCACATCTTTTAATCCTAGATTTATATTCACTCACTAGATCTCCATTAATAATCATGATCTGTGAATCAAAAATATTATCTTCATGAATATGCAACCTTAAATGACAATTAGTCAGTTTAGTTTTAGTAGCACATTCCTTCCATGAATCATATATTTTCAATAAAGATAAAGTGAACTCTTTTTTATACCACTCTGGGATTTTTTCAATATCATGAAAATTAAAGGTCTTCATATAGTCCGCGCCGTAATCTTTTAAAATGTTTAAATCAAACATTTCATTTTCTTTCACTAAATTTTTTAACCTTTTAACCCTTCTTTTCCAACCTCTCACTTTTTTCAAAGCGATCACTCCATTAATTCAGTTTTAAATATCAATAGTTCTCCCTTTTACAGGCCCTTTATACATTTCACCTGTTAAAGGATCCATACTACCTAAATGCTTACCTTTATGATCATAAACTTCAATATCATTGTGTGTATTATCCCATTCATAATATTTTTTATTTTTCCCACTACCTTTAGTTTTAGTCTTTCCTTTATGATTTTTAAAGCTCTTCCAAACGGGACTTTCAGATTTCGGGATTTTTTTCGCTATTTCTTTTAAAGTGTTCTTTCCAAAGTGTTTTATTGCCGCTTGAACTCCCTGTCTTGCGATGAAGGCAACTACTACGGGCACAAGAGGTAACACAGACGCTTGCAACTCAGTAGAATCATATTTATATACTTCTCCTGTTTTTACATCAGTAAAATTAGCAATAAATATATCATTTTTCTCATCAAATGCAATTAAATCCACATTAAAATTAACAGTTTGTCTATCATTATCATGATCTATTATACCATTCACTGTAATATTTTCGTTTTCTGGATTTAGTGTAGTCTCTGTTTTTATATAATAGTCTTCTGTGTTTAATTCATTTAATGCTACTATTTCATTGTTCCCATTCTCACTAACAAATTCTTTTAGACCTTCTGTTGATTTGTCTGATAAATTAGTCTCGACTTCATTAATTTGATCTACAACATTTACATTTTGTTTCGCATCAGCTATGTTAGGTAATACACTAAAAATCATTACCAGTATCATTGATTTAATTATCATTCTCTTCAATTTACATCTCTCCTTGAATCTTGAATTAATCCATAACCATATTTATTTCTTTCCCCTAAGTTAACAGCACTTTTTTTAAATTCTAAATAGATATCATTCACATTTTTAGGTTTATCGTCGGACATGTAGTCAGCAATTAAACCGGTCACATAGGCTGTTGCAAAGGATGTCCCATAAAATGTTGAATAATCACCATTGGCATCTGTTGATATAATTTTTTCTCCAGGAGCTGAAAAATCAATTTTCCCTTTTGCAGACATACTGCTTCTTTTCAAATTTTCATCAACAGATGTGACAGAAATCACCCCATCGTATTTTGCCGGGTAGGTCACGCTTAAACCTAATGTGTTACCAGCTGCAGCAACCACTACAATGTTTGATTCAATAGCTTCTTTAATTGCTTTCTCTATTTCCGGAAGATTTGACTCAATTCCAAAACTTATATTGATAATGTCTACTTTTTGTTCAATACTCCACTTTAAACCTTCCAATAAATCTTCACTTTTACCTTTTCCATGTTTATTTAAAACTTTCACATCAATTAACTCAGCATTTTGGGTTACTCCTATATGTTTATAATTGTTATTTCCAGTAATGATACCTGCAACAGGTGTTCCATGGTTAAAATCATCTTTGATAGGTGATTCGGTATCAATAGTATTATAGGATTTCGAAACCTTGCCTTTTAAATCTTTGTGTTTATTATTAATACCACTATCTAATACCGCTATCTTTATTTTCTTTTTCGCAGATTCATTTTCAACATTTTTATTAATAGCTTTTAGACTCCATGGAAGAACTTCTTCATCAATAAAATCTCTTTTTTCATTACTAAGATTTCCAAATGAATTCAAAAGAAATATGGTAGTTATTATTAAAAAAAGCAAAAAAAAATTTTTTTTAATATCAATCACTCTCCTTTAAATAGAAATTAAACCCATAGGAAATTCTACCTTAAATAGTAATAAAAATCAATATTATAGATCATATTATAAATAATTTGATTTATAGTAATTTTAGATAAGTAGAAAATGTGATAAAAAATAATGCTAACTTATAATTAGATTCTATCAAGAAAAATTTATTTGATTTTATCTTCAGAAGTAACCCAGAATACAGAATAAATCAGTTTATTAATATAAATTTTCTATCTATCCTTATTAAGTAATCCAATTGCATTGAATATAATTTACTTATATTCTAGTTATTACTAAAATAACAAGGAAGAGCGTCTTAATTGTTGATGCAGGTGACCTAATGAAAAGAACCATTACATATGAGAAAAAAATAGATATTGGATATATCTTTGTCATTCCGGGTTTAAAACAGTTGAAGATAAACGAAACGATTGAGTTAGATACCAATGAATGTATCAACGTAGACATCGATCATGATTATAGAATCGTTGGCTTGGAGCTATTTGCAGAAGAAGCAGATGTCCTTCGTCACACTCCCGTTCAAGATGATATGTATTCCTTGCGCTTTACAGATCAAAACATTCTATCAACCTATCATTTTTTAGGAGTCGATTTCCACTTTTCAAAGCCAGATCACGAAGGTTTTATCGGATTTGATATTGTCGATCAATTGAAATATATTGTTTGACAAGAAAAAAACCGTTTTGAACAAGTCAAAACGGTTTTTGAGTTTATTGTCTCACTTCGTTAAAATAATGGACTGAGGTCATTGCCCCTTCATCGACCATTTTGTTATCTTGAATATCCATCGGATCAGGGTGACCGGCTTTTTCGGACACTTTTGGTTCTGATTTGAACATGCTTGCCCACTTTTTAAGATGCTGTTTATTTTTGACGGCTAATAACACCGCACCTCCAACACCAATTCCTGCCAGTACATACGCATTTCTTGGACGTTTATTCATACATGTTCCCTCCCCATTAATTCTTATTTTTATGTTACCCCACCTTTTCGTTTATAAACACGGCATGGCAGATGGATGTTCAAAAATGTATAAAGCATGAACAGAAAAGAGGAGAAATAGTTTGCGTAAAAAGAAGTTCGAGGGATGAAATGATAGACGAATAGAAGCAATGACGCTGAAGCTCCCGGAAGAATTCCATCATGGGTATTGGCACTTATCTCTACCAGTTGCACAAGTTATTTATTCGCACAATACACACAAAAAAATCAAACGACTATGTATTCAAGCACTTTTGGATAGTGCCAAACATCTCATTGATTTAAAGCCAAATGACGAAGAACATTATCGTGTCTTAGTTTTGGTAGATCTTCCTGGATTATGGTATTCACAAATCATTGTTTTTAAAGGGGTTCCTATTTTAAAGATTTCTTTGGTCGTTATCTATGATCTATGCCTCAAGGTATGCAAACATTAGGCTTCAAACAAATCATCATGAGGAATATGGCATTCAAGAAGAAAATGAATTGTGGTTTATTGGAGAGATAAAGTAAAAAACAGAGACAACACCATTCGTCTCTGTTCATCATTCGATGACATAAAAAAACTGCAAACACATTCATTTTTTTAAAAGGATGTGTTTGCAGTGAAAGCTGACTTATTCTATTTCCTCTTTTGTTTGTTGCTCTGCTACACGGTCAAGTGCCATCGTATATGCATCATTTCCATAGTTCAAGCAACGTTTGACACGTGAGATAGTGGCGGTACTCGCCCCTGTTTCCGTTTCAATTTTATGATACGTATTTCCCTCGCGAAGCATACGGGCTACTTCAAGACGCTGTGATAAAGATTGAATTTCATTGATGGTACACAAGTCATCAAAGAATCGATAGCATTCTTCCAGGTCTTTAAGGGATAAGATGGAGTTGAATAACTGATCTAAGCTTTTGCCCCTTAATTTATCAATTTGCATCTTTATTCATCTTCTCCTTTTCTATTGGCACACCGCTTCACACATACATCTTCAAGAAAGCGGTATCTTTCCTGACTATTTTTTAACCTTAGCATTGAGCTTTGAACGAACCATGACAGGTTGGGTTTTAAATTGAGATTGCGTCAAGTTCTTTCGTAAGCCGAAGCTTCTTTATCGCAAACAAATTCGACAAGTTTTGTCATTTTCCTTGTGCGATCTTCTGACAAACTTGTTTGCTTCTGCTATGAAGATGACTTCCGCTCCGAGTTAGATCTACCCTCATACAGGATGTGTTGAAAGCAAGGTGAGACAAAAAATAGCGTCCCCCCTTGCTTGATCATTGATGTGACATATGGTGATCGGCCAGCGTAACTGACAGATTCATTTTACAATAGGGCACTTCGCTCGTCATGTCAAAGCCCTCTGCTTTTTTAACATATCGGTGTAAGATGTATCAGCTTACACACTAGTGAAAGCGATCATTTGCTCACTCTGCCCTATAACAGCAGGGAGAAATCAGTGACAGTTGATACAGTTCCACTCTGTTATATTTTAACGCATTATAGACGGAAAGAGTACAGTTTTTTTCATGACATCAAATATTCCCCTTGGTGTCACTCGAATATACGGCAAGTGTGTACTTTGGAAAAAGACAAGTGTATCAATCGGGCAGTCGAAAGGATATCCGCGCTCAATCAGTAGCTCACGCAATGTTTGTTCCTGTTGAAGGACAGTTTCGAACGGCTCAGCTGATGCGCAGCCAGATAATTGTAGCGGTATTTCATGCAAAATCTTTCCGTTCTCTGTAAGAACGATCCCCCCGCCAATTTCTTTCATTCTTTTATGTGCTAGCATCATATCTTCTTTATTCTTTCCGATGACCAAAATATCGCCAGTCGTTGAAAACGAGCTGACAAAGCCTTGCACCTTGTGAGCAAACCCTTTTAGCATTGTATTCACACGCCACTCGCCTTTTCTGTCAATCAAGCTAAAGAAGCTTTGATCATGGTCGCATGTCAGCTGATTCACAGAGTTGTCAATCTCCACTGTATAAGGCTCCATGATCACGGCATTTCTCATTTTCACACCAAGTGGCATTGAGAATTGCAAGTCACTCATCGTCAAGTCATAGCCTAAGTCTAATGGAACTAACCCACCATTTTCCCATTTTGTTTCTTGGAATTGATGCTGATTCTCACCCTCTAATTTCAGAATGACGCCTTTGGATAAAACCGTTTCAGGATTGGGATTCATTGGATCATCTAAAATATTCAAGGAAGCCAGTCTACCAGGTCCGACAACTCCTAATAAGTCATCAATTTGATAGTATTTCGCAATGTTAAATGTCGCCATATTGTAAGCATCAATGATGGGCACACCTTCTTCAAGCGCAAGCGAAATCAAGCGATTAATCATGCCTTCTTTATAAAAGTGAGGTGCGGACCCATCTGTTGTATAGAAAAAGTGGTCATAGTGTCTAAAATCACGCTCATGTAATTCTCTTAATATGGTCACTAAATCTGGGCGAATAGAGGAATGGCGCAATGACACATAGTAGCCAAGAGACAAGCGTTTTAGCACATCGTCTGCATTCATCGCCTCATGATCACTGTCTGCTCCAAACAGCTTCATTTTTGTTAGCGTTTTCTCAGAAGCGCCAGGAAAATGGCCTTCAATTCGTTTTCTCTGCTTCTTCGTTTCTTGCATGCAATATAAGATGAGATCATCACCGTCCATCAACCTTGGCCAGCTTGTTAGTTCGCCGCCTTGAAGCACGTCAGGATGATCAATCCATTCTTTACGATAGTTGATTGGAAGCATCTCGTCTTCATATCTCACTTCGGTTTGAAGATCGTATCTGGACCACCAGAAATATTGAAAGGGTTGCTTTTTTAATTCACACAATGTGGAAAGCGCTTTCTTTTCATTGCTTTGCAAAAGAAGAAATAAGTTATCACTGACCATCGTTGTTGTGCCAAATTGAGACACATATTCTGCAAGTGATTGGGGATTATAAATATGGAATGGATGCGCATGAGGCTCAATATACCCTGGCACAATGTATTTCCCTTCACAATCAATGACACGTTTCGCTGATTTATTTTGAGGAAGCTCTGCTCCGACATAAACAATTCGATCATCATGTATCCAAATATTTGCTTTTACCCATTGTTTTAGAAATGGGTTTAGCACGAGTCCATTCGTTAAAAGGAGTGTTGGAACTAATTTTGAGTCGACTACATCGATTTGTGTGCGGATGTCATTGTTTCTCCAATTAAAAGTACGTTCGGACATTCACATACTCTCCTTCATTTGTATTAGCCCTATCGTAACATACCGAACCATGTTACGCATTACTCAAACGTTACAATTTATTGAAATCACAATTAAAATAATTTAAAAAGGAGATTCACAAAATGAAACCAAATCTTGGCTTAATGGAATCGCTTATCAGAATTGCCTGTGGAATGACGATATGTACTGTGGCTGGATCACTATATACAAGAAAACCATGGAGTAAAATGTTCCTGCTTAGCATATTTTTCGGCGGTATGAAGACAGCCTCTGGGATCCTTCGGTTCTGTCCGGTCACTTACATGTGCGAGCAGCAAAGCACACATAAAGAGAAGGCTGAGTGAGACAGCCTTCTTTTTGTGATCAAATGTCAGATCAATCTGCGACTTCACACCATTTCACCAGTGTACCTGCCATAATTTCAGCGGCTTCGATGACATGCTCAATGTCGATGGATTCATTCGGATAATGGGCAAGCTCTGTTGTTCCAGGTCCAAACACAATGACGGGGATATTTGCCGCCTGAGACAGCAAGCCGCCATCTGTTCCCCATGGGGCGGCTTCAACCTTTGGCGGCTTTTTTAACACCTCTTCATATTGTGCTTTTAATAGATCTAAAAGTGGATGATGAGAATCGATTGAACCTGGTAGCCATCTTGCACCAAACCATTCGACCTCGACAGGGTGCTCTTGAAACCATTCATCCTTTTCAGCAAGTCCCGCCATCCAATTCTCTAGCTCCTCCTCTGCTTGCTCTACCGTCTCACCTGGCATCACACCTAACCTGCCTTCCATTATGACAAGGTCTGCGACAGACGACGGCCAATCGCCACCTTGGATCTTCCCAATATTGATCGGAACGGGAATCGGGATGTGCTGAAACAATGGCTCAGTGATTCGTTTATTTCTCTCTTCTTCTAGTGCCACTATATGCGAGAGAACCATGGTGCTCTTTTCGATCGCGGATACGCCGTGATATCTTGTTCCGCCGTGAGCAGCACGCCCTTTAATATGCAACCTGAACCATTTGGATCCTTGCTGAATCGGGAAGATTTTCATATGGCTTGGCTCTGGAATGATGGCAGCATCTGCTGTATATCCCTTGAGTATCGCCGCAAGTGTACCTGCCCCGCCGCTCTCCTCTTCGACTACGCTATGGAACACCACATCTCCTTTTAGGTGAATTTGCAGCGCATGTAGTGCTTCAAGTGCATATAGTAATGAAACGTTCCCACCTTTCATATCGGTTGCCCCGCGTCCATAAAGTCTCCCGTCTATGATATGCCCGCTGTAGGGCGGATATGACCATTGTTTCAAATCACCTTCTGGCACAACATCCACATGACCATTTAACAAAATGGACTTTCCATTTCCTTTTCCTTTTAATCTTCCAGCCACATTGGGACTCCCTTGAAAAGAATGCCGAGGTGAATAAAAATAGGGGTGATTGAGTAAGTCATTGCCGCCTATTTCCCAGACTTCGATATCGAAGCCCATGGCGGAAAGTTTATCTGCTACGATTTGCTGTACCTTTTTTTCATTCCCTTGGGTGCTGTCACATTGCACCATTTGTTGAAGAAGCGTAATGGCTTCGTCTTGATGTTCCCTCATCCATTTTTTTATACGTGTGTTTGGCTGCAAGTTGGTCATCCTTTCTACACAACAGATTTGACATCAGGCGCTAACATTAAAGGGGCTTCTGTCGCCTTGATCACGTCCTCTGGCTGAAACGGCGGCATCACTTCACGGAGGATCAACAGCTGAGACTTGACCTCGATGACGGCCATATCCGTAATAATCAGATCGACACATGCTTTTGCGGTCAGTGGCAATGTACACGTCGATTTCACCTTTGACTGTCCGTGCTTATCCAGATGGCTCATCACCACCACAACTTTTTTGGCCTTTTGCGCTAGTTCAATCGCTCCGCCCATACCGGGTACTCTTTTTCCTGGAACAATCCAATTCGCAAGATCCCCCTGACTACTGACTTCCAGCGCACCTAAGATGGTCATATCCAGCATCCCTTTTCGAATAATGCCAAAAGCGGTGGTGCTGTCCATGTATGAGCCGCCTGGCTTTAACGTAATTGGAAAACCACCAGCATTGCACAAATTCGGATCTTCCTCTCCTAGTACAGGCGAGGATCCCGCTCCTAATATGCCGTTTTCTGCATGAAGCCACACATGAGCATGTGCAGGGATATAGTCTGCCGCAAGTGTTGGAATGCCGATTCCAAGGTTGACAATCATGCCATCTTCAATTTCCTGCGCCGCTCTTTTGGCGATGCGGTGTCTTAATTCGATGTCTCCCATGCCCATGTCCAGTTCACTCCTTTTGATTGCACGATCTGGTTCACAAATACGCCTGGTGTCACAATATCCTCTGGGTGCAGTTGACCGATCGGCACAATGTTTTCGACTTCTGCAATGGTCCAATCACCTGCCATCGCCACAATCGGGTTCGTATTCCGTGCACTTTTATCATAAATCAGATTCCCTGCTTCATCCGCTTGATAGGCATTGACGATGGCTAGATCCGCCGTTAGCGCTGGTTCAAAAATATATTCCTTCCCGTTTAACGGAACCAACTGCTTCTCTTCAAGATTGATGCTATCCATCCCGACATCTGTCACAATCCCCGCTAGCCCCATCCCGCCGGCTCTTATTTTTTCAGCCAGGATGCCTTGCGGGTAAAAGCAAACGTCTAATGTTCCTTCCTGCATTTTTTGTCCAGCGATCGGGTTTGAGCCTATGTGAGAGGCAATGATTTTCTTGACTCTGCCTTCTGTGATGAGCCTACCAACACCAATTTGCGGGAACCCTGCATCGTTTCCGATCAATATTAGATCCTTGATATTTGCTTCTAAGATGGCATCGATCAAAGTTGGCGGTGACCCAACTCCGCCAAACCCGCCAAACATGATGGTCATCCCGTCTTTAAAATGTGTGATCACTTCATCGAATCCTGTTGTTTTGTTCATATTCTCTCCTCCCTACATGGCAGATGGGAAAAACCCTCGATTGATGACTTCTTGCTCTACTTGCTTCATTGTTTGCCCAAATAAATGAATGAGTTCATCCATCTCCTGCTGCGTAATGGAAAGTGGTGGCGCGATCATGACAGCTGCTCCTCCAACACCATCTTCTCCAGCGCTTGCCGGGTAAACGAGCAAACCGTTTTGCTTCGCTGTCTCCACAACTAGGTTTGTGATCTGTGCATGTGCAGGAAATGGGGTTTTGGACAAACGATCTGCAACAAATTCGATGCCGATTAACAGTCCCTTCCCTCTTACATCGCCTATGATTGAGCTGTTTGTTTGTAAATCCGTTAAGGCATTCATGACATATCGCCCTGACAGGTCAGCTCGCTCGGGCAGCTGATGTTTTTTCATATATCGAATGACAGCAAGTGATACCGCTGCTGAAAGCGGATTGGCACTATACGTATGACCTGCCATCACAGCGCCCGATCCACTGAGAATAGGTGCGATCACGTGGTCCCCACATACAGTAGCCGCAATCGGTGAGTAACCAGCACTCATTCCTTTGCCAAGGACCATCATATCTGGTACAACGTTCCAGTGTTCCATGGCGAACATTTTCCCTGTTCGCCCGAAGCCTGTCATGACTTCATCCGCAATCAATAAAATGTCATTTTCCTCACAAACCCGTTTCATCGCTTCAAAATATCCGTTTGGCGGCACAAGCGCTGCCCCTGCCGCTCCAACAATCGGCTCCGCAATCAAGGCTGCAATTCTCTCTTTTCCTATTCGCTGGATGACGGTTTGGAATTCTTGCACATACCACTCAACCTGCTTGCTTTCTTCTTTTGGCAGCCAGGAGCGGTAGACATATGGTGGGGATAGCACTGGGTGTTTTTCAAGCAGTGGTTCAAAACGCTCTCTCCTTGCGAGATGCCCTGACATCGACAGCGCACCAAGCGTGATGCCGTGATAACTCATCCATCTTGAGATAATGTGATTCTTTTCAGACTTACCTTGCTCCTGCCAATGCTGAATGGCGATTTTCATCGCTGTTTCTGTTGCCTCTGATCCGCTTCCTACAAAAAAAGACCAGTTCAGATTGCCTGGGCAAAGTGTACTTAATTCATAGGCAAGTTCTTCCGCCGGTTCATTTGTAAATTGAGACCTGTACGTAAAGCTTACTTTTTTCGCTTGCTCTGTCATGGCATCTATAATTTCGGGTATGCCATGTCCAATGCTCGCTGTGACCGCCCCTGATGAGCCGTCTACATATTTTTTTCCGTCCCGATCGTATAAGTAAATCCCCTCTCCTTTCACAGCCACAGGATAATCATGATTCAGCATCGGTTTGATTAAATAATCCCGGGTCTCCACTTTGTCATTCCTCCCTCTCTCGTCAGCAGCTGTCTTTTTCTTTTCACATGAATCGCAAGAACATTTTGTATACTTGTTATAAGATTAGCTTAATCAAGAGGGCCGTCATCCTCCATTCGCCACATGCCCGAATTTCACACACATTTTTTATACATCGTGTATAACAGTGTTCAAAAGGAGGTCAAGAGTCTATGGCGATTCTTGTCAAAGATGCACTCGCACTCGATATCATGAAAGAAACAAAACTGCTTGCTGGAGAAAATGGCCTAAAACGCCTGATTCAGTGGGTGACCATTGTGGAAATCATTGAAGATACATCCAGACTTTCAGAAGGTGAATTACTCGTCACAACTGGATTTGGGCTTGCTGAAGATGAGGAAAGACGAGACCGGCTTGAGCGGTTGATCCAATCCCATCGTTTATCGGCAATTGCGATTTATAAAGGGGTGTACTTATCGGAAATTCCTGCGTCACTGATTGAAGCAGCAAGTCAAAGCGGCATCCCGCTGATTGAGATTCCTCCGCATGTCAATTTCTCAGATATTACAAAAGCCTTATTAGAGAAAATTGTGAGCAGTCAGCTTCATCAACTCAAATACTCCGCAGCTATTCATCAAAGGCTGACTCATCTGAACGTGAGCAATAAAAATGTGAGGCAAATTACGGATGAGCTAGCGCATTTAACGGCGGCGAATATCGTGGTGCTTGATGTGTTTTTACATCAAACTGCCGCACATCTAATGAAGGATGAAGTGACCTATTCCCCTGCATATGGCTTTTTGACAGATGGTGATCCAATTGAGACCACTTCCCTTCTCAAACAGGCAGAGGAGAAGGGGCGGCTCGTTTATGATACATACGATGCGTATGTGCTGGCTGCGTGTCCTGTCATTGCGATGGGTGATATTTTTGGATTTATTGTCTCATTGAAGAAAAAAGAGGCATGGCATCATCTCGATGCCATAGCGATCGAGCATGCCGGAGTGGTGTATGCCATTGAATGGCTCAAACAAAAGGCCATCCAAGATACAGAAAATCAAATGCAAGGTCATTTATTAGATGATATTTTGCAGCAACAATATACAGAAGAAAGTTATGTAGTAGAACAAGCGACAAAGCTTCAATATGATATGAGCGATGAACAGGTTGTGATCTACTTTCAATTCCAGCATCAGCACACACAGCTCGACCACCAGATGGTCCAGCGGCTTTCACATTTACTCACGTCCATTTTTGAACGTAGACATATCCCTTTCTTGCTCAAGGCAAGACTTGATTCCATTTTTGTACTGACACCAACAGGGAAAAAGGCATTTCAAGAAACGGAGTGGTATAGCGCGTCAGAGGAGTGCCGGAGCACTTGGGCCTATTTCTTTCCCCTTCATCCGATTGTGATTGGCATTGGTAGAGCCTACGACCACGTCAGCCTTTTTGCAAAAAGTGCAAAAGAAGCCCAGTATGCAGCAAGGCTTCTTCCTCTGATCAAAACAGACCAAAGCATCATTCATTATCAAAAGCTTGGTTTATACGGCATGCTCCTTGAAATGAACGAGGCTGGTATGAATTTGCACGATTTTTATGTGGAGCTGTTAAGTCCTTTGCTTTATACGAAAAAACAAGGGGCTGACCTGATCCATACACTCGAAGTGTATTTGGCACACAATGAAAATATTCAAAAATCTGCAGGGGAATTGTTTATTCACCGGCATACATTAAGCTATCGTTTGAAACAAATTGAAACGAAAACAGGCTGTAGTCTCAAATCCACTGACGATCGGATGAAGTTACAGCTGAGCATCATGGCTTACCGCCTATCTGGTCTGCTTGATCAGATGAGAACCATTTCATGACTCATTCGGCGTTTTCACCCATAGATTCATATCTTCGATTTTATCAAAAATGTAGCAGTTGTTTTGGAAACGCCCCGTATACGTATAGCCGAGCTGATAAAACACTTGATTCATGCCATAAGATAGCGCACGCGCAAGAGAATAAAAGACATAGATCTGCATGGATTGAAGCTCTTTTTCTAGTGCTACAATCAAATGATGCATGAACCCTAGTTTTCTGTATGATGGAAGGGTGGCACAATCTGTTAATTCCGCATGACCGTATGGTGCATTGATTTCAGCGGATGCTGCACTCACAATGTGACCGTCATGCTCAACAACATAAAATACAGTCCCTTCCTCCATCACCTTTTGGATATAATCCGCCTCGTTCATTGGGGTTGGATACGTCTCAAAGACTGTATCATAAAGCTTCGCCAGTTTGTGGATATCCCGGGTGCCTGCTTTCCTCATCACATATTCTTCCTGCCATGTGCCTGGATCTTTTTTGATTGGCTTCGCTTGGATGGATGCCACAATCTCATCTTCCTTCAGCCAATACGGGCTGTTCATCCGACCCGTTGTGAGAAAGAGAGACATTCCATATGCATCACTTCCAAGGAAATAATGAGAAAACACCCCTTCAAGCCGAAAGCCTTTTTCTAAAAAAAGTGGCACATGCTCTCGCCTTACTTTCACAATCACCTTAGAAGCTTGATGGTCTATGGCCTCCTGAAGAACAGACTGAATGACATCACGCACCCTGCCACTGTAATCATCTAAACGAACCCTTTGATTAAACGGATCGAGACAGATCAAGGCAGAAAACCGCTCGTTCGCAAATTCCTTCAATTGCACCATTTACTCATTCCTCTCTTATGATTCAGATTCAGCTAATGAAAAACGTCCAAATCGAAAATGAAGCAATCGCCAAACCAGAAAAAATAGATATACACATTTAACTGATGGCTGATCCTTTTCTGATTTTGTTTTGGTTTTTAGCTTGATACATGATGCGATTTGTTGCTACTAAAAATAAAATAAGGATGACTAATGCGAAAATAATATAAGCCTTAATAACCATAATGCCTCCTACTAAAATAGTATTCTCTTATTACTTCTTCACAATGAAGCGCCATCCCTTCTTTTGATGACGAGAAGACGAAGAAAACACCTTTCCCCTCATCAGATCGTAACTGATGATAAGAAAGGTGCATTCATAATCGTTTATTTCGCCGCAACCTTTAGCGCACGGGCGCCAATGTCCCGGCGATAAAATAGACCTGGTTGAGTGATTTCTTCAACGGCTTCATATACTCTTGATCTTGCCGCTTCAAACGTGTGATCAAATGCGGTTACATTCGCTACACGACCGCCATTTGTGACGAATTGATCGTTTTCTTTTTTCGTTCCTGCGTGGAAGGTCACCACATCAGAAACAGTGGTTTGCAAAGCACCGATTGGCGTGCCTTTTGCGTAGTCCTCAGGGTATCCCTCTGATGCAAGAACCACACTGACAGCAGCCGTATCTGCCCACTGTAAATCGACGTCCTTGCCGTCTAGAATATCGAGAATGACTTGAACAAGATCTGATTCCAGACGAGGGAGAACGACCTGCGTTTCAGGGTCGCCAAAACGTGCATTGAATTCAATGACTTTTGAGCCTTCTGGTGTCAGCATTAAGCCCGCATATAAAATACCTGTAAACGGACGCTCTTCCTGCACCATTGCACGAGCCGCCGGCTTCACGACTTCTTCCACAGCTTTTTGGACCACTTCATCTGAAATTTGTGGAACTGGAGAATAAGCCCCCATGCCCCCTGTGTTCGGTCCTTTGTCATCTTCAAATGCCCGTTTATGATCCTGTGCGATCACCATCGGATATACCTTTTCTCCATTGACAAAGGCCATCAGTGAAAACTCTTCCCCTGTTAAGCATTCTTCTATGACAACTGATGCACTCGCATCGCCAAACTTTTCATCCTCTAAAAAGTCGTGCAGACAATCAACCGCTTCTTCAAGTGTCAGAGCGACTGTCACGCCTTTACCTGCAGCAAGGCCGTCTGCTTTAATGACAATTGGTGCGCCCTTTTCTTCCACATATGCTTTCGCTTCTTCAAACGATGTAAAGGTGGCATATGCGGCTGTTGGAATATCATAATCTCTCATTAAATCCTTGGCGAATTCTTTTGAGCCTTCAATGACCGCAGCTTTTGCATTTGGTCCAAATACCTTTAGACCTGCTTCTTCAAATGCATCGACTACACCTGCAATTAAAGGAACCTCTGGACCAACAATCGTTAAACCGATATCGTTTTCTTTTGCAAATTGAATCAACGCCACATGATCGCCTTCGTCAATCGGTACAAGACTTGCAACGCCTGTCATGCCATCATTCCCTGGTGCGACAAACACTTGGCTGACACGTTCACTTTGCTGCACTTTCCATGCGAGGGTATGCTCTCTTCCGCCTTTGCCGATAATTAATACGTTCACACTGTCATCCCCTTAATGTTTGAAATGTCTAACGCCAGTGAAGACCATGGCGATGCCGTATTCATCTGCTTTTTGAATCGATTCTTCATCACGAATGGATCCGCCTGGTTGAATGATCGCGGTCACGCCTGCCTTTGCAGCAGCTTCTACAGTATCGCCCATTGGGAAGAAAGCATCAGAGCCTAGTGCGCTTCCCTTCGCTTTTTCATCTGCTTGCTCAATCGCAATGTTAGCCGAGCCGACACGATTCATTTGACCTGCGCCGATACCTACTGTCATTTCGTCCTTTGCAAGAACAATGGCATTTGATTTGACATGTTTGACGACTTTCCACGCAAGCTTTAAGTCTTTCCATTCGTCTTCAGTCGGTTCTCTTTTCGTTGGAATCGAGATTGTCGCTTCTTCTAAGCCGTATGTGTCGATATCTTGAATGAGCAACCCGCCATGTACACTTGTTAGCTGTTTTTCTTTCTTCTGAAGATCGGCCGCTACATCTAGTGTTAATAGTCGAAGGTTCTTTTTCGCTGTTAACACTTCTAGCGCTTCTTGGCTAAATGATGGAGCAATCACAATTTCTAAGAAAATGGTATGAAGAACGTCTGCTGTCGCTTTGTCTACTTCACGATTCAATGCGACAATACCGCCAAAAATAGATGTTTCATCTGCTTTGAATGCACGGTCAAACGCTTCTGCAATCGTCTCACCAGTACCAACACCACATGGATTCATGTGCTTCACAGCAACTGCAGCTGGCTCCGAGAATTCACGCACGATTTGAAGAGCGGCATCTGCATCTTTGATATTGTTATAGGAGAGTTCTTTCCCATGTAATTGAGTAGCTGTCGCCAAGGACCCTTTGCTTGATAGTGCATTCTGATAGAAAGTGGCCGCTTGATGCGGGTTTTCTCCATATCGAAGGGATTGTTTTTTCTCAAACGTGACAGTAAATTGTTCTGGTTCTGTTTCACCGACTTGGTTTGTCAGGTAATCAGCAATGAGAGCATCGTAAGCAGCTGTATGACGGAATACTTTTGCAGCAAGCTTGCGTTTTGTCTCTAGCGACACATCGCCTTCTTTGATCTGCTGAATCACTGCATCATAATCACTTGGATCGACAATGACTGTTACGTCTTGATGGTTTTTAGATGCGGCACGAAGCATCCCCGGTCCGCCAATATCAATGTTTTCAATAGCTTCTTCATACGTGACATTGTCTTTTGAAATGGTCTCTTTGAATGGATATAAATTCACCACGACAAGATCAATCGGCTGAATCCCATGCTTTTCGATTTGTGCCATATGCTCATCATTTTCTCTCACAGCCAACAGACCGCCATGAATGTTTGGATGAAGGGTTTTGAGTCGTCCGTCCATGATTTCTGGGAATCCCGTCACTTCAGAAATACCAATCACATCAATGCCGTTCTCTTGAAGAAGCTTATGTGTACCCCCAGTTGATATTACTTCAACACCAAGTTCAGTTAATTCTTTTACAAAAGGTACAAGATTTGTTTTATCGGAAACACTGATTAATGCGCGTTTGATCGTCATGCCTTTGTCACCTCATTAAGATAATTCTAAAAGTGATTTGATCACTTTTGGATATAGTGTATGTTCTAGTTCGTGCATTCTTTTTTCAATGGATTCAAAGTCTTCGCCTTGTTCTATATGAATGGCTGCTTGGTCAATGATCGGTCCTGTATCCATGCCTTCGTCGACAAAATGGACGGTAATGCCTGCCACTTTGACACCCGCTTGATACGCTTGCCCAATGGCATCAAGCCCTGGAAATGCCGGCAGTAAGGACGGGTGAATATTCACGATTTTCCCTCGGTACGCTTCAAGTAAAGTCGGACCAACAAGTCGCATATATCCCGCTAGAAAAATCCACTCCACCTCATGCAATTGCAGCTGTTCAATGATGGTTTTTTCAAAAGCCGCTTTGTTTGGAAAAGCCTTCGGGCTAAAAGTAAAGGAAGGAATGCCTTCACTCTCTGCCCGCTGAAGCACCTGCGCACCCGGCTTATCACATATCACAATGGCAGCCTCTGCCTGCCACTGTTCTTTTTTTAACGTATCAATAATGGCTTGAAAATTCGTCCCGCTTCCAGAGGCGAAGATCGCAAACTTCTTCATGAGAGGCTTCCACCGCCGAATGTGACGCCTTCGCCTTTTTGAACACGCCCAATGAGGAATGCCTTTTCTCCGTCTTTTTCAAGATCGCTAATCACATCAACTAAATGATCCTCTTTTACAGCTAAGACAAAACCAATGCCCATATTAAACACATTAAACATGTCCTCTGCCTTCAATTGTCCTTGCTCCTGAATGAAGGAGAAAATTGGTGGTACCGGCCATGAACCGTTATCAATCTCAACGCCAAGTCCCTCAGGGAGCATTCGCGGTAAATTCTCTATAAAGCCGCCGCCAGTCACATGTGCCATGCCGTCGATTTTACCGGATTTCACTTGCTTGAGAACAGACTTCACATAAATTTTTGTCGGTTCAAGCAATTCTTCCCCAAGTGATCTTGTAAAAGGTTCATACGTTTGATGAAGATCAAGGCCAGCATCCTCCAGTAATACTTTGCGAACGAGAGAGTAGCCATTACTATGAATCCCACTTGAGCTTAGTCCGATGAGCAAGTGTCCTTCTTTGATGTTGTCTCCAGTCACGATTTCACCTTTTTCAACAACACCTACTGAAAAGCCAGCAATATCATATTCATCTTCTGTGTAAAGACCTGGCATTTCTGCTGTCTCACCACCCACAAGCGCCGAACCTGATTGCTCGCATCCATCCGCTACACCTTTGACAATTGCTTCAATTTTGAGAGGATCTGCTTTTCCTACAGCTAAATAATCTAAGAAAAACAACGGCTCTGCTCCTTGTGCCAATACATCGTTGACACACATTGCCACTGCATCTACGCCGATCGTATCATGCTTGTTCATTAAAAAAGCAAGCTTTAGTTTCGTGCCAACTCCATCTGTACCTGATACAAGAACGGGCTTTTTATAAGGTAACTCAGATAAATCAAACATCCCACCAAATCCACCAAGAGCTCCCATAACACCTGCTCGTTTCGTACGCTCTACATGTGATTTCATCCGTTTGACCGCTTCGTATCCTGCTTCAATGTCAACACCGGCGTTTTTATATGCTTCTGACATCCCATTCACTCCTTTTATCTGCTTCTCTTCCATTTCATCCAGGCAGAATGAAAGAGCAGCATATCAAATCATCTTGACTGCTGCTCCATTATTCGATTATTTCGTCAGGACTGTTTCCTTCACATGTGGAAGGACAGTGTCTTCATAAATTTCAGTCGGGTATTTTCCAGTAAAGCATGCTAAACATTGACCACACTGCGGATCATCATACTCTCTGCCAATCCCTTCCATCAAACCATCTACAGATAAAAATGCAATGGAGTCTGCACCGATCTCCTGTCTAATTTCTTCTACTGAATGAGAAGAGGCAATCAGCTCTTCGTGTGTGGACGTATCTATTCCATAAAAACACGGATGAGCGATTGGTGGTGAACTAATACGTACATGTACCTCTGTTGCACCAGCTTCTCTCAGCATGGTGACAATTCGGCGGCTCGTCGTCCCGCGTACAATCGAATCATCCACCATCACGACACGTTTTCCTTCAACAACCCCACGTACAGCAGACAGCTTCATTCGCACGCCCTGCTCTCGTAATGCTTGAGACGGCTGAATAAATGTCCTGCCAACATAACGGTTTTTGATTAACCCAAGCTCATATGGAATACCTGTTTCTTCGGCATATCCAATCGCTGCGGAAATACTAGAATCAGGTACCCCTGTCACCACATCTGCTTCAATATGAGCTTCCTCTGCGAGCTTTTTGCCTAGATTTTTCCTTGCGCTATGCACGTTGATGCCATTGATGTTGCTATCAGGTCTTGAGAAATAAATATATTCCATGCTACACATGCTGCGATTAACGCTCATAGAAAAACGTTCAGATTTTAACCCGTCGTCATTAATGATCAGCATTTCACCAGGCTCTACATCTCTTAAGTACGTAGCGCCAACGACATCAAACGCACATGTTTCAGATGCGATCACATAAGCGTCGCCAAGCATACCAAGTGAAAGTGGACGTAAACCGTTCGGATCAAGCGCCACGATCATTTCCGTTTCCGTCATAATTAAGAAAGCATAGGCTCCTTTAAGCATGGAAAGGGCATTTTTGATCTGATCCTTCAAATCAGTGTAGCCGCTTCGCTTAATTAAGTGGGCAAGCACCTCTGTGTCAGAAGACGTTTGAAAAATACTCCCTTGGTTCTCAAGCTGCTGTTTTAATTGCGTCGCATTCACTAAGTTCCCATTATGAGCAAGGACGAGACTGCCGTTATTTTGCGAGCGGAAGAAGAGCGGCTGAACATTTTCAAAGCCGCCTCCGCCTGCTGTCGCATAACGAACATGCCCGATTGCACCTTTTCCCTTTAAATCCTTCAGCTCACCGTTTTGAAAGACTTCTGTCACCAGTCCAAGGCCTTTGTGTGACGTCATGTTCTCACCATCTGTTGCAATAATTCCCGCACCTTCTTGTCCTCGGTGCTGAAGACTATGCAATCCGTAGTAGGTGATTTGAGGGGCTTCATTGTGTCCCCAAACCCCAAAGACACCACATTCTTCATTTAAGCCTCTGATTTCAGCAAGCATGGGATCGCTCCTTTCCATGCGCTTTCAAGCTCGTGAACAGACGCATGAATCCATTGTTGTCCTTCTTTACTTTTAACGGAAAACACACCATCATTTGTGACTGTCCCCACTTCTACTCCATCCTTCACAGCCGCTGCAAATGCTTCGCGGTGCTCTGGTTTCACTGTGACAACAAAACGTGATTGTGTTTCACTAAATAAGAACGCTTGACTGCTTAAATCAATTTGGATATCAGCACCAAGACCACCTGTTCCAAATGCGCTTTCTGCAAGGGCCACTCCAAGTCCACCTTCAGACACATCATGTGCAGATTGAACAAGTCCATTTTGAATCGCAGCCAATAGGGCTTCTTGACGTGCAAGCTCTACAGTCAAATCAATACCTGGAGCTTTTCCGTAGATACGACCTTCTGTCATTTTTTGAAGCTCACTGCCTGCGAATTCTTCCTTCGTCTCACCAATGACGAAAATCACGTCTCCTGCCTGTTGAAATGATTGTGTCGTAATGTGTTTAGTATCTTCAATTAAACCGACCATTCCAATAACAGGTGTTGGGTAAATGGCTGTTCCATTTGATTCGTTATATAAAGAGACGTTACCGCCGATTACCGGTGTACTTAGCGTGCGGCATGCTTCACTAATGCCATCAGCAGATTTTTCAATTTGCCAGAATATTTCTGGTTTCTCCGGGTTTCCAAAGTTGAGGTTATCTGTCACTGCAAGTGGCCGAGCACCTGAGCAGACAACGTTACGTGCTGCTTCTGCGACTGCAATTTTCCCGCCGACTTCTGGATCAAGGTAAAGATAACGTGCGTTACAATCTGTTGTCATCGCGAGCGCCTTTTTCGTTCCGCGGATTCTCAAGACGCCAGCATCAGAGCCCGGTGCAACCACCGTATTTGTCCGAACCATGTAGTCGTATTGATCATAAACCCATTCTTTACTTGCAATTGTTGGCTGCTGTAATAGCTGCTTTAATGTATCAGCTGCATCTGTGATTTCAGGCGCTGCTACTTTTGTTGCTAAAAACTCACGATAGTAAGCAGGCTCACTAGATGGCTTGTGATATACCGGTGCTTCCTCTGCAAGTGCATCAACAGGAAGCTCACAAACCACTTCACCTTGATGGATCAAACGAAGCATTTTATCATCTGTGACATGACCAACTGATACGGCTTCAAGGTCGTATTTTTCAAAAATATCAATGATTTCTTGTTCACGGCCTTTTTCAATGACCAATAGCATTCTCTCTTGTGATTCAGACAACATCATTTCATATGCCGTCATTCCTGTTTCACGCTGAGGGATGAGGTCTAAATTCATTTCAATACCAGAACCTGCTTTACTTGCCATCTCTGCACTTGAGCTTGTTAAACCAGCGGCCCCCATATCTTGGATTCCGACGAGTGCATCGTTTTTGATGACTTCAAGACACGCTTCAAGCAATAGCTTTTCCATGAAAGGATCGCCCACTTGAACCGCTGAACGCTTTTCTTCTGATTCATCAGAAAATTCTTCAGAGGCAAAAGTCGCACCATGAATTCCATCACGGCCTGTTTTGGCACCAACGTACATGACCGTATTACCAACGCCTTTGGCCTGCCCTTTTTTAATGTCCTCATGGTTGATTAAGCCGACACACATCGCGTTGACAAGGGGGTTTGCTTCATAGCTTTGATCGAAATGAATCTCTCCGCCGACTGTTGGAATACCGATACAGTTTCCATAGCCTGCAATCCCTGCCACTACTTCTTCAAACAAGTACTTCACGCGTGGTGAAGTCAGTTCACCAAAACGAAGAGAGTTTAATACAGCAATTGGACGCGCACCCATGGAAAACACATCACGGATAATACCACCGACACCAGTTGCCGCTCCTTGATAAGGCTCAATCGCAGATGGATGGTTATGTGATTCGATTTTAAATACAACCGCTTGGTTGTCTCCAATATCAACGATTCCAGCACCTTCACCAGGACCTTGAAGAACGTGTTCTCCTTTTGTCGGGAATTTGCTTAAAACAGGCTTTGAGTTTTTGTAGCTACAATGCTCTGACCACATAACGGAGAAGATCCCCGTTTCTGTGTAGTTGGGCAGCCTGCCAATAATGGATTCGATTAAAGCGAATTCTTCATCACTCAATCCCATTTGCTGATACAATTTCTCTTCTTTAATTTGCTTGTGACTTGGTTCAAGCAGTAGTGACATGAGTGTCCCTCCAATTTTTCACGATAGATTGAAACAATTTAAGTCCGTCTGCGCTGCCTAGTAATGAATCAACCGCGCGCTCAGGGTGCGGCATCATGCCGAGTACATTGCCCTGTTCATTCGTTACACCTGCAATTCGATTGACACTGCCGTTAATATCGTCTCCATAAGTGAAAGCGATTTGATTGCGTTCAATGAGCTTTGTTAATGTGTCTTCGTCACAGTAGAAGTTGCCTTCACCATGTGCAACAGGTATTGATATGGATTCACCTTTTTGATAACCACTTGTAAATGTCGTTTCGTTGTTCTCCACAATGAGTTCAACTGGACGGCAGATAAATTTCAGTCCTTTATTTCGTCTCATCGCACCCGGAAGAATACCTAGCTCCTGAAGGATTTGGAACCCGTTACACACACCAAGAACTGGTTTTCCTTCCGCAGCTGCCTTCTTCACAGCTGGCATGATGTTAGAGAAACGAGCAATCGCACCACATCTTAAGTAATCTCCATATGAGAAACCGCCTGGTACGAGTACACCGTCAAACCCGTCAAGACTTGTTTCCTCGTGCCATACATATTCAACTTGTTCACCTAGCTCATCTTGAATCGCATGGTACATATCGATATCACAGTTAGAACCAGGTAAGACGATCACTGCAAACTTCACTGTGCGACAACCTCCTCTACCTCATAGCGGTAATCTTCAATCACCGTGTTGGCAAGCAATTTTTCACACATTTCTTTCACAACTGTGTCTAAATCACGATCTGATTTTTCAATGACAAGTTCCATGTATTTCCCGATTCGAACATCCTTTACTTCCTGATAGGACATGCTGTGCAAAGCGTGCTGCACGGCACTTCCTTGTGGATCAAGAACACTCTCTTTTAAGCTGACAAAAATTTTCACTTTATACATGTTTATGGCCTCCAAGTCTTTTGAAAATCTCTTCGTATGCATTTGTTAAGCCGCCCAGGTTTCGTCTGAACACGTCTTTATCAAGCTTTTCGTTGGTGTCTTTGTCCCACAGCCTGCACGTATCAGGAGAAATCTCATCAGCTAGTAAAATACGATTCTCGTGATCTATTCCGAATTCAAGCTTGAAATCAATTAAATTCACATGGCAATCCGAGAAAATTTGTTTTAATTCTTCATTCACTTGTCTGGTGATTTGCTTCATTTCCTCGACCTGCTCAGCGGTCGCTGCATGTAAAATGCGAATGTGATCTTCTGTAATCAGCGGATCACCGAGCACATCATCTTTGTAGTAAAACTCGATCAGCGGTGTGTCCAGCTTTGTTCCCTCTGGAATACCAAGACGCTTCGACATGCTGCCTGCTACAACATTACGCACCACGACTTCAAGCGGAATGATTTGAACCTTTTGAATGAGCTGTTCTGTTTCAGAAATGCGTTTCACAAAGTGATTGTTGATTCCTTTTTCATGAAGCAGTTGAAAGATTAAACTGGATATTTCGTTGTTCAATCTACCTTTTCCCTCAATTTCTGCCTTCTTTTCCCCGTTAAATGCTGTAGCTGAATCTTTATATTCGACATATACAATATGCTCGTCATCGGTCTGATAAATTCTTTTTGCTTTGCCCTCGTAGAGTAGTTCTTGTTTCACAGTCATTCAGGTTGGCCTCCTAATTTGAATGTTGGCAATTTTCAGGATTGAGCACCTGCCTAGCAGGCGGCTCAAATCTTACACAAGACCTAGACGTTCGAAAATCATATCGACATTTTTCAAATGATAATTGTAATCGAAGCAATCAGCGATTTGTTCAGGTGTTAAGCGTGATGTGATTTTGTCTTCAGCTTCTACCAATGTACGGAATGGGACTTGCTTTTCCCAAGCTTCCATCGCCTTTGGCTGAACAGTGTCATACGCTTCTTCACGCGCCATCCCTGTATCGATTAATGCGAGAAGAACACGCTGTGAGTAAATCAAACCAAGTGTGCGGTCCATGTTGCGTTTCATATTCTCTGGGAAGACCGTCAAGTTCTTCACGATATTGGAGAAACGGTTTAGCATATAATTCAGTGCAATGGTCGCATCTGGTAAGATGATACGCTCAGCAGATGAATGAGAAATATCACGTTCATGCCAAAGTGGTACATTTTCATAAGCTGTCAGCATATATCCACGGATGACGCGGGCAATACCTGTCATATTTTCAGAGCCAATTGGGTTACGTTTATGCGGCATAGCGGATGACCCTTTTTGTCCCTTTGCGAAGAACTCTTCTACTTCGCGTGTTTCACTCTTTTGGAGACCACGGATTTCCACAGCGAACTTTTCGATGCTTGTGGCGACTAAAGCAAGTGTTGCCATGTAATCTGCATGACGATCACGCTGCAAGGTTTGGGTTGAGATTGGTGCAGCTTTGATGCCAAGTTTCTCACATACATATTGCTCAACAAACGGGTCAATGTTCGCATATGTGCCAACAGCACCAGAGATTTTCCCGAACTCGATGCCAGCTTTCGCTTGTTTAAAACGTTCTAGGTTACGTTTCATTTCTTCGTACCAAAGAGCAAGCTTGAGGCCAAATGTTGTCGGTTCAGCGTGTACACCGTGTGTACGGCCCATCATGACAGTATATTTGTGCTCTTTTGCTTTTTCTTTAAGGATGTCAACAAATCTCTCAATGTCCTTGAGTAAGATATCGTTTGCCTGTTTTAATAGATAGGAAAGCGCCGTATCCACCACGTCTGTCGATGTTAAGCCGTAATGAACCCACTTTCTTTCATCTCCCAGAGATTCAGATACAGCACGCGTAAAAGCAACGACGTCGTGACGTGTGTCTTGTTCAATCTCCAAAATACGATCAATGTCAAAGCTTGCATTTTTTCGCATCGTGACGACATCCTCTTTCGGAATGATGCCAAGCTCTGCCCAAGCCTCACAAGCGAGAATTTCTACTTCAAGCCATGCGTTAAATTTGTTTTCTTCTGTCCAGATTGCTGACATTTCAGGTCGTGCGTAACGTTCGATCATTTCCCGTTTCCTCCATCTCTTTCAGTCCATATCTTTGTGATGTTTGTCATCCATTCATCATCGAGCTTTTTCATGAAAGTCATATGCCCCATTTTGCGGCCGGCTTTCACTTCATGTTTTCCATATAGGTACAGCTTTGCTTCCTTCAATAGTGCCGGATGCTCTTCTGGAATGTATATTTCATCGCCTAGTAAGTTCACCATCATTCCTTCTGATAAAAGGGCTGTTCCGCCAAGCGGTAAGCCGCAGATTGCTCGAATGTGCTGTTCAAACTGACTTGTTTCACATAAGTCCAGTGTATAATGACCAGAATTATGCGGACGTGGTGCCAGCTCATTGACGAGTAGCTTCCCTTCGGTTGTGAGGAAAAGTTCAACAGCTAGCGTACCGACTAACCCTAGCTTTTCAGCAAGTGTCGTTGCCAGTACTTTCGCTTTCTCTTGAACCCCATCATCCACCCTTGCAGGGACAATGCTTTGGAATAGTATATTGTTCTTATGAATGTTCTCAGCAACTGGGAATACCGCAATTTCGCCATGCACAGATCGGGTCACGATGACCGATAGCTCCATTTGGAATGGTACCCAGCTTTCTAAAATACACGTTCCATGCGTGAGCAAAGCGGCGGCTTCATTCAGCTGATCCTTCTCATTGATCACAAATTGCCCTTTTCCATCGTAGCCGCCTCTGCATGTTTTCAGCACAGCAGGCAAACCGAGCACGTCCGCTGCGTCTTCTAGCTCCATTTGATCATGAATGATACGATAAGGTGCTACTTCACAGCCCGCGTCTTCAATTCCTTGTTTCTCCGTTTCACGATTTTGTGTTAAGAGAAGAAGCTCACTTCCTTGCGGTAAATATGCCTCTTCCTTCAGTTGATTGAGGGCATCATAATCAATATTTTCAAACTCGTATGTCACCACATCGCTTACGTCAGCCAGCTTTCGAATAGCCGCAAGATCACTATATGCTGCCGTAATTTCTGTATCAGCAACCTGTCCGCATGGGGATTGTGTAACTGGATCTACAACAGCTGCCTGGTACCCCATTTGCTTTGCGCTAACGGCCATATACCTGCCAAGCTGTCCTCCGCCGATAATCCCGATGGTTGCGTTTGGAAAAATGGTCTGCTTAGTCAAGCTGATCACTGCTTTCTAGTACAGTCTGTTTTGTTTGTTCTCTTCTCTCTTCAAGACGAGAGGCGAGCTTTTCATCAAATGCCGAGATCATTTGTGCGGCAAGTAACCCTGCATTCGTTGCACCGGCTTTGCCGATGGCAACAGTGGCCACGGGCACACCGCCTGGCATTTGAACGATTGATAATAAGGAATCTAGTCCATTCAGCGCCTTTGACTGTACAGGCACCCCAATGACCGGAAGTGTCGTTTTCGCTGCGACCATTCCAGGCAAGTGGGCTGCGCCTCCAGCACCGGCAATAATGACTTTTAGTCCCTTCGATCTCGCCTCATTTGCATAGTCAAACATCAAATCAGGTGTCCGATGTGCGGATACAACCTGTTTTTCATATGGAATGTTTAGTTCCTCTAAAATGTCGCATGCATGTTTCATTGTTTCCCAATCAGATGTACTACCCATGATGACGCCTACAAGCGGCTTCATATTGTCCCCACCTTTAAACTGATAATCGATTTTGTATCGTTTGACACGCTCCCCAAACCTAAGTAGCTTGTCAAACGCCGAACAAAAAAGCCCGATTTGCATTGCATTGTTAGGAAGCAACACAAACCGGGCCATGGTAAGCGCTGTTCGCTTTTGAAACGCCATGTCAGTTTTGTTCACTATCCTGCATAGTCCAGTCATTTACGGTAACCGGGTAGAAACTTATGGGCCATATTCCCAAGATTATATGAGGTTCGTGTTTTGATTTCATGTTTATCTTAACAACGGACGTTCATGATGTCAACGGATTTATCGAACAATCTATGAAGTCGTCGTTTTAATGTTCGGATTTAGAGTATTTTTCCTTCAAATACGATTTTTTTCCCAACCGGAATGATCTGAATCGTTCCATTCTCCTTCTTTTCTTGAAAGATAGGTTCTTCCATTCGGCGAACAGGCGTGTATCCTTCCTCTGCCATCTGGGACAACACTTGATCAATGGTCATGTTGTCTTCTACGTAGAATTTCTTCTTTTTTGGTTTTGCGGTCATTCTTTAATTCTCCTTTTCTTCACAGCCTTCACCCAGAAGCCGCCATGAATCGTTTTGGGCTCATATGAGATGATAAATGCCTTTGAATCAAGCGTTTTAATCGTTTCATATAGTTGTAGTTCATATTTTCTCGGGGTTAAAATTTGCATTGCTGACCGATCTCCTTCAAGACCGCCTACTACCCAGTTGGTGACGCCGTATCCTTTTTCCCTCAACTGTCTCGGGAGATCAAGATCCAATTCCTTTGTTATCACATTCACCGTAATGTAACCAAGTGCCAGCTTCTCTTCAATTTTCATCCCGACAATGATCCCAATTCCATAACCAAGCGCATAAGCAATGACATTTTGTACTTGATCTAAGTTATCTAGTACAATACTTAACCCAATCACATAGATGAGCATTTCAACCGTACCAGCAAAGGCAGCTGCATACCGTCTTCCTTTCATTGTTAAAATCAGTCGCATGGTGGAGAAAGAGACGTAAACAATGTTGATCACTAAAATAATCAAAACCATGGTGAACGCATTGGATAAAAGTTGTTGAATCACGATTAAGTACCCCCTGCACGTAAAAATCAAATAAAGCACCCCATATTCTACTAGAGAACAAACCCTGAGACAATCAAATGTGCGCGAGAACAACACATCTATCTTCTGGCAACAAGGGGTGATCTTTGTTACCAGAGTTTACCCGTTTTTTCACCTTCTCAACATAAAAAACCTCCTTTTCAAAAAAGGAGGTGGCAGAAGATTGATTATCCAAACTGGACAGGAACAAGTGAAGGGACCAAATAAGCACCAACAAAGCTCCATAGTAATGCAATGAACACGAGCTCGATGAATAAGAATATCCATCCCGCATACATCAAATCTCCTCGTTCTGCTTCATGCTCCGATTGAATCGAACGAAAGAGCACGATCACCATGAACTGAAGACCCAAAAACATCATCACAGATAAAATGACCGTCACATAAGGAATATTGAGTATAGCAAACACAAGCCATAGGATGGATAAAACCATCACAGGCACAAGCGCCGCTCCAAATTTCATGATAACGGCTTTTATTGATATTTTCCCTTTTAGCATGTACTTGCCAAGTACCCAGACGGTGAGCATCATCCATATCATGAACAGAAGTGTAAAAGCGCCTATTCTCAAAAAGGCGTCACCGAATGAATAATCATTGCCAAAGCCTAATAACCGGATCTTTGACGCCTTTAATTGAGCATAATTGCCTAAAGCAAAAAAGAGGCTGAATAACACAATGGAAATCCACGCATATTTCATGCGCAACGTGCCGGTTTGGTTAATCGCTTGACTTGGTGATTTTAACATCGCCAATCCATACGTTCCATAACGCTTAAACGCGCCGCCTACACCGCTCATCATACGCTGAAGCATTGAACGTTCATCATCCGGCTCTTTTGAGGTTCTTCCTCGTTTTGTAGCGTTGCGGCTTAACCGCGATTGTCTCGTTTCTTGATCTATTGACGGCTCTTCTTTTTTCATTTCAGGTGTAACCTGTTCTGAATCTTTTTCTAACATTCAATCCAACTCCTATCCCGGCACACTTCGCACAAGCTCTGCGAAGTGACTAGCTCAAATGACTCCTATCTAAAGTAGCGAAGTCTCTAAATCCAGTCAAGATGCCTTGACCTTCATACGAATAGACGGATAAAAGACAAAAGAGGTTTTAAAACATTAAAGAAAATGCGATATCAGCTGTTAAACCCTTTAACCACTGTGAAGCACAATCGTTTTCCGTTCTTAACTTTTAGCTAAAACCTTCTATATAAAAGCCAATAAAAAAACAGCAGCCTTTATGAGCTGCTGTTTCGATTCCATGATTATTGATTTAAGAAAGCAAAGTAGAGAATAAAGATTACAAACAATCCGTACATAATCGGATGCACTTCTTTCGCTTTTCCTTTAAAGATCATCGTGATTGGATAGAAAATGAAACCAATCGCAATCCCTGTCGCAATACTGTATGTGAGTGGCATCATGATCATTGTGAGGAAAGCAGGCACAGCAATTTCAAAGCGGTCCCATGCAATCTTCGCAAGTGGTGCGACCATAAGTGCACCTACAATGATCAAGGCAGGTGCTGTCACATTCGACGTCACCACGGATAAAAGAGGTGAGAAGAACATGGCAAGCAAGAAGAACAAACCTGTCACCACTGCCGCAAATCCAGAACGAGCACCAGCCGCAACACCTGAGCTAGACTCAACATAAGATGTCGTCGTCGAGGTGCCGAGGATAGAACCAACGACAATAGAAGAAGAATCAGCAAGCAGTGCTTTACCCGCACGTGGCAGCTCATTATTTTTCATTAAACCAGCTTGCGTTGCCACCGCAACAAGTGTACCTGCTGTATCAAAGAACCCAACGAAAAGGAACGTTAAAATCACGACAAGCATTTGAATCGAGAAAATGTCTGGCAAGTGAATCAACGCTTGTCCAAATGTTGGAGACAGACTTGGAATACTGCCCACAATTTGAGATGGAACTGGCACAAGACCAAAGATCATCCCAGCAATCGCCGTCACAAGCATTCCAATGAAAACTCCTGCATTCACACGAAGCACCATCAAAATGACCGTAATCACAATCCCAAACACAGTTAAAAGAACAGGAGCACTATGAATGTTTCCTATAGCAACAAGCGTATTGTCATCACCAGTGATAATACCAGAGCCCTGAAGCCCAACAAACGTAATGAACAAACCGATCCCAGCACCAACAGCCAGCTTCAGCTCAGCCGGAATGGCATTGATGATTTTCTCACGGAAGCCTGTTAAAGAAAGGGCAACGAAAATCAATCCCGAAACAAAAACACCTGATAATGCCGCCTGCCATGAGATCCCCATGCCAAGAACAACCGAGAATGCGAAAAAGGCATTCAGCCCCATCCCTGGTGCAATCGCAATCGGATACCTGGCAATGACCCCCATGAGGAAACACCCGGCTGCAGACGCTAACGCCGTCGCTGTAAAGACAGCCCCCTGATCAATTCGTAATTTATCTGGAAAATCCGGTACGGCCACCAGAGCAAGTGTAATCGGGTTAACAAACAAAATGTAAGCCATCGACAAAAAGGTCGTTAAACCGCCAATGATCTCTCTGCGATAATTCGTCCCTAACTCATCAAACTGAAAAAACTGTTTCAAAGCCAACTGACTCCCTTCATGTCCTTTTGCCTTAGTCTGCCTCATTCAAGTCAAATAAAAAGCGCCCCAACAATATGGGACGCTTGACTACAATTGAATTCAGGACGCGACATAAAACAAGAACAATGCATGATTTATATCAAACGAGGTGAATTGACGTAGTCAAGCCATTTACGGTAGCTCGGTAGAAACTTGTGGGCCATATCCCCACGATTATACGACATCTGTCTATTTGATTTTCTGTGTCTATTGTACCAACATCATTTTTAAAAAACAAGACGAAAAGCGAACGTTTTTCAAAAAAACGTTCGCTTCATTCGTCTTATTACACTAATTTGGAAATTAGTTTGTAGTTCTTTAGACACTATGCTGCCATTTCTTTCCCATACAACTTCTTGATCAAGATCCACTAGCCTTTGATGTTTCCTTTTTAACTGGGATCGTAACATTGAACTCTTTTTGTTTAAACCGATTGAGATCTGACAAATTAAGATAAAGCCCATAATCCTTAAATGAAAAATGGTTTAATGATAAAGTTTCTAATTCTTTCACATCGAATTCAAAAGTGGATTGCATAGAAGCTGTCTTAAGGTTCGTCACTTTTGGTTTATTCCCCTTCAAGTAATAACCATTTTCATAGTGCACTTCAGGATCTGGCCATGTTTCCATCTTTTCAACATCCCCTAATCCTATCGATTCACCCACATTCTTCAAAGTATCTTCATCTAATTCTCCCTGATCTAATCCAGTAAATTGATAATCAACTGTCACAGAACGCCCTTTTTGCTCTATTTTATTGATTTTGATTCCTATTCCATGATGCTTTGTTTTTAACTGAACAGGCAGCTCTGTTTGGAGAGGTATAATTTCGCTTTCTTCATGTTCATATATACTAGCGTAAAATGTCAGTTCATTTGCCTTTGGATCAATTGGCTGATTCAAAATAGTCAAAGCGTTTAGTCTATTTTTTTCAGATGATAGTTGTTTTTTCTTTAATGTTGTTGCTCCCTTAAGCTTATACTCATTCCCCAAATTATCTCTCATTCTATCTATAGAGATATCATCATCTTTTGCAATACCTTTGTAATCAACCGCATATTGAATAACTGAGGAATCCACTCCATTTTCCACTTTTATATCTGTCAATTGATAAAGTCCATTTGAAATAGACACATCTTTTTGTCCAGATAACAAAGTGGTCTTTTGCTTAACCACAGGTAACTCAAAGCGCCAATTCCCTACAACATCTCCAATTTTCGAAATCACAAGTGGCGCATTTTGACCATGTTTAATCGTCTGTCCATTTGTATAGAATTCCATTCGTCCAACATAACGACCATCTTTTAGTTTTTTCAACTCTGTTTCATCATAATTAGGTTGAAAGTTTCCATTGATTTGTTCTGTATTCACTCTGTATGATACAAAATCTTCCTTTGTATGCAAATTCTCCACAGTAAACGTATAAACAAGCCGCCCTGCATCATAATAGACACTGTTTACTTTCACCGTGATCCCTCGTGATTCAGCCCCCTCATTGACATGCTTCACCAAATCGCTCTGAAAAAGAGACATTCCTACTTTATCGTGAAACATCATATAAAACTGTCCAACAATCGGTACACGTGCCATCGCTGTATTAAGAGAAGGAAAAAGGAAACCTGATGAAAAGTAGAGGACAAAGAGTACGATGACTGAGTAAATTGGTGTTCTCCAATTCCATTTGAACCATTGTCTTGTCTTTTCCGCTTTCACATCCCCAATTGCTTGACGAATTGCAGAGGTCACTTCCATTTTTGGTACATCAATTTCATCATAAAGCTTTTTCATTTCTTTTGTTTCCATTGACACTCTCCTCCTCTTCCAATGTTTGCTTTAATAACTTTCTTGCTCGATACAAATGAGTTTTGACCGTTCCTTCAGGCACATCAATCTGTTCAGAAATCATTGAAATCGAATAATCTTGAAAATAAAATAGCTGAATCACGAGCTGGTATTGCTCATCTAATACTTCAAGTGCGCTGTTTAGGTCAAGCTTATCTTCCAAACGATCGTTACTCTCAAAACTTTCATGCTGTTGCTCAAAAGGAATTACATCTTGTTGCTTTTTTTTCATCGCAAAAATTGTATGAATCAAAATACGAGTCAGCCAACTAGAAAAATAAGCAGGTTCCTTTAGATTCGCTATGTGTTTAAAGGCCTTAAAGACGGTCTCTTGAACAGCATCTAACGAATCCTCTTTATTTCTTGTGTAGAGAAAAGCCGTTTTATATAAACGGTCTTGATTAAGTAGCATTCATTTCTCAAATGCTGGTATATTTCCTTTTTGTGCTTTTTTAATTAGACGTTCTTGCTTCATCTCATTCACACCTCCTACATCTATTAGATCAACGTTTCTCACAAACGGTTTCAATAAACAAAAATTTCTTTTACTTAGCATATGTCGGACAAAAATAGGAAAAGTGAAGAAACAGTCTGCTAAGATCAAGTTGAACCTTCGATATAAAGGAAGAAATATCTACAAAAAGGAGGATGTCGAATGTTTCTATTTGAAGAACCCGCGTGTGCAAGCTGTAAGAAAAGGATTGAAGGAAACGAAGAAGTGTACGTCAAACTCGTTTATCCAATGAAACAGTATGCCGCTACATGGGAATCGACGCCCATCAATCGATCGAAGAAACGAAGAAGTCGAGTGGTATAACCAAATCTTCAAGGATCAAACAGGAATTAGATGGGGGATTTCCTTAAAAGGAGATTCAACGATTATTGGTAGCTGTGGATTTCTCAATCTAAAAAAGCAACATCGCCGTGCAGAGATTGGCTATGAATTGCACCATGATTATTGGAGAAAGGGCATCATGAGTGAGGCGATCGCTGCGGTGTTACGATATGGATTTCAGGAGATGAATTTGAATCGGATTGAAGCGATTATTGATCCAGGAAATACGTCTTCTGTTCAATTAGTTTGATTTTGTGCGAGAGGGTTTATTGAGGGAGTATGAATTGGGGCAAGAGACATTTGATGATGTGTATATGTATTCGCTAATAAAGAGAGATTGCAAATACAAATAGATTTCAAACAGCCTTTATTCAATTACTATTCAATAATTGGAAGAAAAAATGAAGATTAAAACTCGAATAGAATCATGGTTTTAAGTACTTCAATACTTTCTTGTTATAGAAGTTTTTATTCTTGTTTATTTTTTAAATCCGTAAAATTATTAAGTTGTTTTATAACTATCGTAAATTCACATCATAGGTGATGTTACCATAAAGGAAAAAACACCAAATAAATAAAAATTTAAGCAATTATTCCTTATTCCATGTATAATATAGAAGCAATAATTTTATACATACTTGTAAAATAAAGAGGGATTGATTTGACAGAGTTTAACGCAGATATAGTACTGGTAATAATATCAATTGTAAATTTACTATTTGTCTACTTTGCTTATAAGCTAACAAAAAAAGATGTAAATCCAAAATTATTTGTCACACCTATTCTTAGGGATACTGAGGAATATGATAAAACAGTGAATCACGAACTTTTAGAGATGAACTTTAATCAGAAAGGCTTTCCTGAAATTCCCCACAATTTACAGCTATGGCAAGTTAAAATCTGTAACAACGGAGATTTACCAGCCACTAATGTTGTAATAGAATATTCTATTACTATTAAAAAAGCTGAATTTGATTTTGGCCTAGATGCAGCTGATGTATATAACGAAAGATTTGTTGACTTTCACTCGATTTCTAGAACAAAGAAATTTGATTATCTCCCTCCAAATTTCGAAAAAGTTATAAATGTTCTATACCTTGATGGAAAGTTTCCTTACGCTGATTTGAAAATTAATAAAATGACTTCTAATGAGCTTACATTCATTAAAGATAAAATCCTAATTGATACATATGAACACCCTGAATTTCAGAAACTTGAGGATTCTCATCATCACCGTCAAATGTTAGGTGCTGACAATGAAATTAAATCATAATTTAGTGAATTTCAATCCTAAATAAAGTTAAAAATAATAAAAAACAGGTATTTAACTACAACCGTTTTTATAATGAAATCTTTAAAATATTTGTAAAACCCTATAATTTTGTTATTTTTCCAAGAAATTCAGGTTAAACTCGATTAATAACATCGATATTTTTATTTCGTGATTTTAAAAAAGACAGTGATGCAATTGCTCATTGTCTTTTTACGAATCCTTCGACTAACTAAAATAACCAAAAGAACATGAAATATTCTTTTTATTAAATACTACTTTCATCTAATAAATTATTAAAAATATCCCACCCGTCCGCAGTTGGAGGGGTGTTTCACAACATTATTCTACATAAATAATGGATATGTCTTGAATGATTGAACATGTGTAAATCTCCATAAAAAAACACCTATCAAAATGTTCTTCGATAGATGCTTATAATATAATTAATCATCTTTTTCAGCGGTAACCAAACTCTTAGCCTTTTTCACCGTAATCCAACATCAACACAAGGGTACGTTGCTTCTGGTAAAAGAAAAGTGCATATTTCTTACAGGCGAATAACTTTCCTACCCGATTTACATCCATATTCAAATGTAGCAGGATGAATTGAACATCTCTTTTCGTATCATTATAATATTTGAATCTCATTTTTCCCACCGCGTTCTATTTGACCTCACTGCCTGTGTCCGCAGTCAACTTATGGAATGTTTGCAACTACCACTTCTGTTGTTAAGAATTAAGCATATACTGTGCAGCGTTTTATAGTGTTGAGCGTGTTACATTTGCTGGGTCAACTGAGTTTATCGTACACAATTTTGGGGCAAATACCAATTCCTAATAGTTGTTGTGATTTGAGAAGAGGGGATTTAAAAGGCTCATTCTAATGCATTACAACCTTCTCACTAAAAACATTTTTTTTCAACAGAGTATCAAATGTTTGACGTCTATCAGCATTTGGCATATTAGTAAACGAAACCGTATTATACCAATCAATTAAACTCTGCTTCTTTTCGATCTCTAAGTCCACAGAATCATTGAAGATAAATACACCCATTAAATAAGTTATCTGCTCCATTCGAGTAGGCTTCTTTAGATTTTCATTTTCAATAAAAGTGATGGTTTTATCTAAATATCTAAGTGTAGTATTAATTACTTCTCGTAATTCGTTAGGTTTTAAACTAACTAAGCGAGCTTCTTTAGTGTCTGAAGGAATAGGACAGAAATTTTGGGCATGAACAGGTTGCTTTGTATAAACTTCAAAAGCAGGATTTAATGCCGCTATAGGATATGAAACTTCTGTATCTTTAGTTTTAAATAGCTTCATTAAGTTTACCTCTGTAATTTTACCAACGAATCTATTCACATATTCAGGATAAATATCTAAACCTTGAACTAGCATTTTAGAGAACTTCATTTGAAGTTTTGAAATTTGACTGCCTGCATTATTTAAAACCTCAAACCATTCTACTTGCTCTTCTTCATTTAAGTTTTCAGCCATATTTATTACAAAGCTGTATCCGAAAAATTTCTTCCGTACCGATAAGACAGCGTCTTTAGTAATATCACTTTTTAAATAAGAATTGCTGTTCATATAATTATAAAAAAATTCTGTGTTTTTATTTAACAATATTCCTACAGGAATTTGATAATTTTTAATAGCAGTTTTTAAAATAGTAAATTGAGCTTTACTTACATCGAAGACAATATCAGAAAACTCTTCATCATTAATATACGCTTTATACAGACATGTAAGACGTTGTTGTCCGTCTGTTACAGAGTACTTACCGATTAAGTTACCTGTTACTAATTCTCTATTAATAAATGTCACTTGTTCTATAGCTTTTTCAACATCTGTAATAACATTCATTGAAATAGGGGCTACAGGTGCTTTCCCCTTAAATATAAAATTATATAAATCTACATTTTTTTGTTTTACCCATCGTAAGCCAGTTTGATACACTGGTAAAACTAAATTTTCCCCTTCAATTTCTTTACAAAGTGCCTCCATAGTTTGAGTATGAGTCTTTTGAGTTGGGTTTAAATTTGCAAATATAGTTAATTCTTTGTGTATTGTTACCATAAAAATCATTCCCTTACACTATTTGTTAAAACAAATATATCATGCTCTAAAAGATTTGCAAACAAAATAAATAAGCTGCAGATATATTTTTTATTGAAAATCATATAGAATGCTTTTTTTATGTAGCTGCTAAGTTGAATGTATATTCAATATAATCTAGCAGCAAATTAATATATGATATATACATTAAAGATTCTCGTGTCGAATCGTATTTTACATAATACTGTGTGTAACAATCAACTAATTACTATTTCACACCATATAACTCTGCAAAATGTTGGAATACTCCCCCACCTTTCCCCTTATAAAATATACAGCCGCTCGGCTCTACGTTCTCTCTGTTATTCTAGTCGCCCATTTGTAATCACAATCCACGCTCATTCAATATGAACCTTATCACCATATTAAAACAGAATTTTCAATATTTCTCTCTCGCAAAAGCGCTTAGTTTTACTGGCATAATAGACGTTTTAGCAGAATATAGACCTTAACGAAATCCGTATCGGTAAATAACCAATAAAATATTGCCATAACACCTAAACCCAAAAATACCTAAATATATCCCGTTCTTAAGCTCCTTCTGTGCAAATTAAAGGTGACAATCATGTTACCTCTTCTCGTACCCCTACATTGTTGCAATGCTCTTTAAGAATCTTATTATACGTGAACGATGTAATTGCATTACATATTGATCTAGGAAGTAATAACCCTTCACTTCGTCTGGATGCTTATGACTGAAACGTTTCTTTTTTGCATCTTCAAATTTCCGCATATACTTTCGTATCGTCTTACTTATGTACACCAAATACTGTTTAGACCCTTTACCATGAATCAGAATGTGTCTCGCTGAAATATCCTGCTCTCTAATGCCACAAAGCTCTGATACTCGTCCCCTGTATCAAACAACATGATTGAAATAATCTTGTCACGAATATTCGAATACGTTTCTTCTTTCACGCCATTAATGATTCGCTTCACCTCTTCATCGTTAAACGTTACGATGACTCGCTTCTCTTCCTTCAAGCTTTTAATGCGCCTTAATGGATTCGACATTTCTTCAATAAACTCTTCATCCATCAAGTAATTTAAAAATACCTTTAGCGTTGCGATTTTGTTATTTATGGTGATTGGCTTTTCATTTCCTAGCTGCTGTCTGTTCTGAATGAACTTCTTGATATGGATTAGCTGAACATCCTCCACTTCTGAAATGCCTAGTTCATCTCTCATGAACTCCCGAACTCTTGTAAGCCCCCAGATACATCTCCTACATACTTTGGTTTTCGCCCTTGTATTTGCTGATTAAGCATAAAATCATCAATCAACTCTAAAATTCAAAAAAGACCCCCTTTCATCCACAAATAGGTGAATAAAAGAGAGTCTTATTTTGAAATTGAGTTGTTGCAGGTGACTTCACAATCCATTGCGAAAATATCCTTCAACCATTGATAAAAATAAGTTTCTACCTCATAGGTCTTTTATCCTACTCCCACTCAATCGTAGCAGGCGGCTTACTCGTAATATCATACACCACTCGGTTAATATGCTTCACTTCATTCACAATACGTGTAGAGATCTTCTCAAGCACATCCCAAGGGATTCTTGCCCAGTCACTCGTCATCCCATCAATCGAAGTAACAGCACGGATGCCGATTGTGTAGTCGTATGTTCTTGCGTCACCCATGACACCTACACTGCGGATGTCTGGGAGAACCGTGAAGTATTGCCAGATGTCGCGCTCAAGGCCGAAGTTGGCAATTTCTTCGCGAAGGATCGCATCAGATTCACGGACGATTTCTAGTTTTTCTTCAGAAATTTCACCTAGTACACGGATACCTAGTCCTGGACCTGGGAATGGCTGTCTCCAAACGATTTCGTCTGGGATGCCTAGCTCTGATCCTAGGGCACGTACTTCATCTTTAAATAGCGTATTCAGTGGCTCGATCAATTCGAATTGCATGTCTTCTGGAAGACCGCCTACATTGTGGTGAGATTTGATCGTTTGTGCCGTTGCTGTTCCGCTCTCAATGATGTCTGTGTAAAGTGTTCCTTGTGCTAAGTAGTCGATTCCTTTTAGCTTGTCCGATTCATCATCGAATACATAAATGAATTCGTTACCGATGATTTTACGTTTTTGCTCAGGATCAGACAAACCTTTTAGCTTGTTTAAGAAACGATCTTTTGCATCTACTTTAATGACGTTCATGTTGAAACCTTCGCTAAATGTCTTCATAACCCCTTCTGCTTCGCCTTTACGAAGAAGTCCGTGGTCAACAAAAATACATGTCAGCTGATCACCAATTGCTTTGTGGATCAATACGGCCACAACAGATGAATCAACACCGCCGCTTAGTGCGCACAATACTTGTTTGTCGCCCACTGTTTCACGGATTTTCTGCATTTCAATTTCAATGAAGTTCTCCATGGACCATTTGCCTTCGCAATCACACACACCAAAGACAAAGTTCTTCAATAGGTCATTCCCGTACTCTGAGTGACGAACTTCTGGGTGGAACTGAACGCCATAGAAGTTTTTCTCTGCTAAGCTAATCGCTGAATTTGGACAATGTGCACTTGTTGCATCCACTGTAAAGCCTTCTGGCACTTCGACAACGAGGTCACCATGGCTCATCCAAACCACTTGCTCATTTGGAAGGTCTTTAAATAAAGCTGGTGTTCCATTAATGTGAATATCTGCTTTACCATATTCACGCTGGCTTGCTGATTCTACTTTTCCGCCAAAATAGTGAGTCATCAGCTGCATGCCGTAGCAAATGCCTAGAACCGGGATGCCTAGATCGAAAATCTTTTCGTCACAGCGGAAAGATCCTTCATCATAAACACTGTTCGGTCCACCAGAAAGGATGATTCCTTTAGGCGCCATTTTTTTAATTTCTTCAGCAGTTATAGTGTGCGGATGAAGCTCACTGTACACACCAAATTCACGGATACGGCGTGTAATCAGTTGGTTGTACTGACTGCCGAAATCAAGAACCAAAATCATTTCATTTACTAAATTTGTCATGGTGTCACCTCTATGTCCAATTTAATTTTATAAACGCACAGAAAAAATGAGAGGAGAAAACCTGCTCTCAATGTGTGAAATCACGCTTTTGAAGCGCCCAGACTGACATCCGAACGCTTCATTTCATGTATTTTTAGAAGGTTTTAATATTCACCTATTCTAACAACAGGACGGTACGCGGTCAAGACTATCTCCTGTTTATTAAATTTTCCCATAACTTTGCGGATTGCCGCCAAAGCGCCGACGCATCTTCTCTTCGGTAGAGCGCCCTCTCATAAAGCTGTGTAAGCTCTGACATGTGATGATCTCCATTCTGTCCATCGATCAAAGTGGCAAATTCTCTTAAAGTCATGCTTGGCTTCTTCTTTATCCCTCTTCGTTTCAGTTGCTTTAATAAAGCAGCATACGCATAGAAAAACGCATCCTCATCAGGTAATCGTTTCACCTTTCGTACAATGAAAATTGGCATCCATCTTGCCCTCAAAAGATACAGAATCCAGCCCATAATAAGAAGAAGGATCACAGCGCCTACACTATACGCCACTACCAAACCAATATTCATCATATTTCGCTTCGCTTCGGCTGCTTGTTCTTTTGGTTCAGCCGCCTGCTCTGTTTCCTGCTGCTGTGGCTGTTCAGTCGGTTGATCTTCGCTTACACGAGACTCTGACTGACCTTCTTCATTTTGATCATCTGATTCATCATTAGATACCGATTCATTTGTGAATGTTTCAGGGTTTGTGAATCCTTTCGTCGGTTCAAAAGTTACCCAACCTCGATTTGGAAAATAAACCTCCACCCATGAATGCGCATTGTTATTCGTCACTTCATACACATTGTCCCCTTTGATCTGAGTTTCATAAAGTTGACCTGATGTATAGCCTTTTACCCACCTTGCCGGAATTCCAACCGAACGAAGCATGACAACCATAGAGGTTGAAAAGTTATCACAATAGCCAATCATCGTATCAAATAAGAATTGATCGACATAATCTTGATTGCGGCCAGGCACTGCAACATGTTGCGTTTCATATGAAAATGCCGCAGATCCTAAGTAATCCTCAATCGCTTTTGCCTTGTCATACAGATTATCCTTTGTTTCCGTTAAGCTGTTGGCCAATGTTTTTACACGTTCTGGCAAGGAAGACGGAAGCTGTAAATATTCACGTCCCACCTCTCGATTGACCTGCTGTCTTGTCGGTACTGTGATCTTCTGTAAATCTTCAAGGATAAAGGTAGGTGATAAAAAACGGACTTGATAGTTCCCCAGGTTCTGGGGCGCGTTTTGAATAGACGGCACAATCATCTCTGTTTTGCCCATCATTTGTAGCGGAATGTTTTCCATAGGAGTCAGTTCAATCGTTCCAATCGGATAAACGGCATGATTGTACCGGTAGTCTTCCTCCATATCGACTCTCGTTTCTTGCACCTCTGTTTTCACACGCTCTGTAAACCATCGATTCTGAATCAAATCCTCTTTCAACTGAATAGGTTTTGTCTCATCTGAAGCATCCTCCCAGCCTTTCCCCGTGTATACACTTTTCGTTTCTACACGAAAATAGGAAGGCTCTTTTCCGCTCCATTTAAATACTGGTGTGCGATCCTCACTAAATGGTCCTCCTAGCGAAGAATCGTCAGCACTATATCCCACCTTATTCTGCCCGCCTGCGCCATCTTGATTCGTGACCGCTTTAAAAAACGGTACCGGATCTGGCCATTGCGGATCAGACTTTGGCAAAGTGGCACCGAGCGATGCTGATACGAGAACAAGCGCCAACATCGGCAAAAACCATTTAAGACGCGCTTTCTGTGACACTCTCAAGTCTTCGGCTGAGCGTAAGCGATCGAAATACAGTAATCCCAGTAAACAAAAACCAAACACCATAATTCGAACGATGGCATAAGTCGCATCGTATGGCGTAAACGTATCAAGAATGGTGACATACACAATCGTCATGAGTAAAAAGAAAAAGATCCGTTGCTGATAGACCACCCAATAATGAAGCAAGTAGACAAGTAGCCACAGCAATACATAAAACAACAGTGTACGGAATGAAGGATACATGTCACTCCACATCCCCATACTCATCAATGTGACATTATCCTTGATGTCGGCAAATAGAGCAGCCGGATAACTTGGCTCTGATTGATAAAAAAGGAAATACAAAGCAAGCAACATAAGTCCTGCACCAAGAGGAAGCGACACATACCACTTCAAACGGAAGAAAGTGAACAAACAAGTAAGACCTATAAAAATGATGAAATAAGACGTATGACTTGTTTCTGTAAAATCTTGAAGCGGTCGAAGCCACTCCCAAAGCAGCAAAAATGCCACAAAATAATAGAGGAACAACTCAAAACGACTTTGCCGCTGATGAGTATGCAACATGAATGTGTATCACCTCACAGTTCTTTCGTTTAGCCGGTCTTCATCTATCAGTGTGATCTTCAATCCAGAAGCTTTGAACCGGTCTACAAGCTGCTTTTCTTTTGTCGTCATTTGGTCTACGGCTCTTTTTACTAAAAGAACTGTGATGTTCTTTCGGCTTCGATGCCCAAGCAAACTGGCAGCGAGTTCTTCCTTCAAATGACCCGTTACGACATATTTTCCTGTCTGCTCGTACTCATTGGATGCCAATCGTTTATATGCTACTGCACGAGAAGGCTGATGCTGGACTTTTGTTAAATAATAGAGCATGTCGTGTAAATGTAGCTCTCCTTTATCCACTCCAAATGACTGCTGATCACCAAGCGGCACAAGACTAACCGGCACCCCTTTTTTCACCGCAGTTTGGAGAACAGAGGCTGTAATAGAAATCACCGTTTCAAAAACAACTTCATCCGTAAAATCAGCAAAGACCACAATATCTCTCGTCTGATTCTGTTCAAACTCTTTCGTCATCAGCTGGCCTCTTCTAGCCGTCGTCTTCCAGTCCACCCATGCAAAGCGGTCCCCTTGCTGATACTCTCGAACGCCCGTTGTGACATTTGTCGGTTCATTTAACCACGTTTGAACCGCTCTCTCTCCATTTTCATTGACTGAATCAGCAGATCGAACAGGCAAATCGACCATTTTCGGATAGACAAGGAGCTTTTTCTCCAATGGAATGACCACTTCTTTTTCCACAAAACCAAACAAGTCCCCCGTTCGAATCCTGACAGCTGTCAAATGGTGCTCACCTCGCGCAACATCATTCAATCGGTAAGAAAACCGCCACGTTTTCTGAAACCAAGGAAACACCATGCGCTTCATTTCAATTTGCTCCTGTAAATGGAAGGTCACGGGCGGATCATCCTCTATAATGGCATAAAAGTACGGAAAGGGATTCGTTCGCTTTATTTCAAGGTCAATGTTCAACTCATCCCCCGCTTTTAAGCGAGTGTGTTGGAATGTTCTTTTAGCTGTCACTTGAAGCGGGATAATCGCAAACAAAAAGGCATACAACGTATATGGTAAACATGCATAAAAAAGGAACCAACTCACAAACCCGCCCTGAAACATAGCATAGCAAAAGACGATCGCTGTGAGCAGGATCACGACGAAAACACGGAACCATAATGAAACAAATAAACGGTTTCGTGATGTCATGGAGTCATCGACTTTTGAACTGGTACGACAATATGCTCAAGCATATGTTGGAGCAGTGTCTCCGCCTTCTTCCCTTCATATGATGCTTCTGATGTTAAAATCATTCGATGCGGCAATGTATAAGGTACCAAATATTGCACATCATCTGGAATCACATAATCACGCTGATTTAAAAGCGCATACGCCTGGGCTGCCTTCATCAGTGCAATAGATCCCCTTGGACTTACACCTAAATAAATAGATGGATGATTCCGAGTAGCCTGGGCGATTTCAACAATATACTCTTTAATGGATACATCCACATGGACTGTCTGGACAGCTTGCTGCAAATCCCGGATCTGGTCCTTCGTCATCACAGCTTGGAGCGTATCGATCGGGGATTGTTTTTCCTGCAAGTTAAGCACTTCTAGCTCCTCCAGTAAGGTCGGATACCCCATCTGCATCTTGAATAAAAACCTGTCCATTTGGGCTTCTGGCAGCGGGTATGTGCCTTCATATTCCACTGGGTTTTGCGTTGCCATGACAAAGAAAGGATCCGCCAAAGGCATCGTTTCGCCATCTACTGTGACAGTGCCTTCTTCCATCGCTTCAAGTAAAGCGGACTGGGTCTTAGGAGATGTCCGGTTGATCTCATCAGCCAAGATAATCTGCCCCATAATCGGTCCTTTCCGGAACTCAAACTCATTTGTCTTTTTATTATAAATCGACACACCTGTTACATCTGATGGCAACAGGTCAGGTGTGAACTGAATTCTCTTAAAATCACAGCCAATGGATGTTGCCAAAGCACGAACCATCATCGTCTTGCCCACGCCAGGCACATCCTCTAATAGCACATGCCCTTTTGCCAAAATCGCAACAAGGCTTAACATCGCAATATCCTTTTTCCCAACCATGACTTGATTAATGTTCTCTATGATTTTTTGTACATCTGCATGCATTGGTTCATCAAATGCCATCCTGATCCTCCTATCACGTTTCTGACAATTTTCATATAGTCTCACTTTACCATACAACGTGTATTTGCTCATAGACGAAAAGAAGCCTTCTCACGATGGAAAAGACTTCTTCGTTTCTTTCTGCGCACATCCCGGCTCCATATGGACATGTGAGTGTAGGATATCATGTTCTTTCTTCATTCTACGTTCAATTTCATCGGCAATATCATGGCTTTCTGAGATGTTCAAGTGCGGCTCTACCTCAACAACAACATCGACATGTACCGTACTTCCAAGATAGCGGGCCTTAATATCCTTTAAATCCCCCACACCCGGTGTCGATTCAATGGTCTCTTTATACTTTGACATATCTTTGATATGAAAACCGTCAGTTAAGGAATGAGACGCATCTCTAAAAATGCCCCATGCAGTTTTACAAATGATTAAACCAATCACAAACGCAGCAAGCGTATCGATCCATGACAGCTGAAATTGGGAAGCAATGATTCCCACAAATGTACCGATACTGACATATGCATCTGACTTATTATCAGCAGCTGCGGCATGAAGAGCCTGGCTATTGATCCGTTTGGACAGATTGCGGTTATAAAGATAGACACCATACATCACAACAGCACTCCCTGCTGCTGTCCAAGCAGCAATCATATCAGGCGTTTGATGCTCAGATGAGAATAGCGACCGACCTGCACTCAGCAGAACCTGAAGCCCAACAAGCATCATAATAAAGGAAGCCACAAGTGATGCAATATTTTCCGCTCTAAAATGACCGTATGGATGATCTTCATCAGGCGGCTTCTGAGAAATACGCAGCCCAATTAACACGGCAAGCGATGCAATAATATCTGTCGTATTGTTTAATCCATCTGCCGAAAGGGCTTCTGAATGAAACGTATAGCCAATGATGAGTTTGACTACAGATAAGATCACATAGGCAATGATACTCACCCAAGCACCTGTTTCACCTTGTCTTAATTCGTTATAGCGCTCCATGTCAAACAGCGCCTCCTCACACATCACTTTTCTATTATTCATCTTACAAAGTGAAGCCTGTGTGGGTCTACAGCAACATGATTCACTTACGTCAGCAAAATAGGATCAATAGAAATGTGTTGACCAAAGCAAACTTATTTTTATAAGGTCAATTGACCTCAAGACCTACTCCTATCAACTTTTATTGCACACTCCAAAAAAATCAACTTTCCAACAAACAACCTGTCTTGGTTATTTGTCAGAATATTTTTATTTTAGGACACGACAATTATTTCCTCTTTTAACACTTCCAATAAGAATGTCCCACAAAAAGAGAGACCATAATCTCTCAAATCCTTTATACTTTTTAACATCATGTTAAGAGGTTTGAAATGTCAGTTTGATAACCTGTCCAATGCTGAATGACAATTCAGTGTGATAAAATTTAAAATATTCTAAAAACAATTTCTCTATTAGGAGAAATGTTTGGAGGTAAAGCAATGTCCAATATCTCAAACGGTCTTCAAAAGAATCTTAAGACAAGACATATTTCCATGATCTCCATTGCCGGGGTCATTGGGGCAGGGCTATTTGTTGGTAGCGGCGCTGTCATTCATTCTGCAGGACCTGGATCCATTCTTTCCTATTCATTTGCCGGACTTCTGGTCATTTTTATCATGAGAATGCTTGGAGAAATGGCATGTGCCTATCCGACAAGTGGTTCGTTCTCTCAATATGCAAGCGATGCCATCGGTCCTTGGGCTGGTTTTACAATTGGCTGGCTTTACTGGTTCTTCTGGGTGATCGTCATTGCCATTGAGGCGATTGCCGGTGCTGCCATTATCCAATATTGGTATGGAGATGCACCTGTTTGGCTCACAAGTCTAATCCTCACCATCCTCTTAACATTGACAAATATCTTTTCTGTTAAATCCTTTGGCGAATTCGAATATTGGTTTTCATTAATTAAAGTCGTAAGCATTATTCTATTTCTACTGATCGGTTTTGCATTCATCTTTGGTTTTGGTAGTCATCATACTGCGGGTCTATCAAATTTAACGGGGAATGGCGGTTTCCTACCAAACGGATTTAGCTCCGTGTTACTCGGGATTGTGGTCGTGATCTTTTCATTTATGGGGACTGAAATTGTGGCGATTGCTGCCGGTGAGTCAGCAGATCCAGTCAAATCGGTGACAACCGCTACTCGTTCGGTTGTATGGCGCATTATTGTCTTCTATGTCGGATCAATCGCTGTTGTCGTTACCTTACTTCCATGGGATTCAGCGAGTATTTTAACAAGCCCGTTTGTTGCGGTGTTAGAATATATCGGTGTTCCCTCAGCCGCTCAGGTGATGAATGTCGTTGTCTTAACGGCAGTTCTATCTTGTTTAAACTCCGGACTGTATACAACATCTAGAATGCTCTACTCACTCGCTGAAAGAGGCGAAGCACCGAAACGTTTCATGAAAATTAGCAAACGTGGAGTTCCAGTAGCGGCTACAGTCGCAGGAACCTTCTTTTCCTATATAGCCGTCATGATGAACTACTTTTACCCTGAAACCATCTTCTTGTTCTTAGTCAATGCATCTGGTGCCATTGCACTGCTCGTATACTTGGTCATCGCCATTTCTCAATTAAGAATGCGGCGTCAAATTGAAAAGGAAAACCCTGAACAACTTAAAATCAAAATGTGGCTGTTCCCATATCTAACGTATTTCACGATTTTGGTCATTTGCGCAATTTTGGCTTCTATGCTATTTATCGAATCGATGAGACCACAGCTCATTTTAACAAGTATCATCACCATTGGAGTGCTGGCTGCTTATTTTATCTTTAAGCCGAATAAAAAGGTGCCCGCACATGCGTCGCTTGAAAATAAGCATCCTTAAACCTCCCGCTCAAAGCGGGTTTTTTTCATTTATTCACATTTTCCGAAGTCCGCTCTTATAATGTATCAAAATGTAATTTAAGTGAGGAATAGTAAACATGAACCTAGAAAAATTTGTCGACGAGCTGCCGATACCAGAAGTGGCGAAGCCCGTTAAAAAAAACCCAAAACAAACGTATTATGAAATCGCTATGCAAGAAGTGTTCCTAAAAGTACACAGAGACCTTCCCGCTACAAAATTGTGGACATATAATGGAAGTTTTCCTGGTCCAACCATTAAAGCCAATCGAAATGAAAAAGTAAAAGTGAAATGGATGAACAAACTGCCGCTCAAACACTTTTTGCCAGTCGATCACACCATTCACCCTGGTCATCATGATGAACCAGAAGTCAAAACAGTCGTTCATCTGCATGGCGGCGTGACACCAGCAAGTAGCGACGGCTATCCAGAAGCCTGGTTCTCTCGAGATTTTGAAGCAACCGGTCCCTTCTTTGAGCGAGAGATTTACGAATATCCCAATCATCAGCAAGCATGTACATTATGGTATCACGATCATGCAATGGCATTGACACGATTAAATGTGTACGCAGGTTTAGCAGGGTTTTATTTGATTTCTGATGCCTATGAAAAATCATTGGCATTACCGAAAGATGATTATGATATTCCTTTAATGATCATGGATCGTACTTTTCAGGACGATGGCGCACTGTTATATCCAACAAGACCAAATAACACACCAGAAGATAGTGACATTCCAGACCCATCCATCGTGCCATTTTTTTGTGGTGAAACGATTTTGGTTAATGGGAAAGTCTGGCCATATTTAGAAGTGGAGCCTCGAAAATACCGTTTTCGTATTTTAAATGCATCCAACACAAGAACTTACGAGCTTCATTTAGACAACGAGGCAACCATCTTACAAATTGGATCAGATGGAGGCTTTTTGCCAAGACCTGTTCCTCACGAATCCTTTAGCATCGCTCCTGCTGAACGTTTCGATGTCATTATCGATTTTTCAGCTTATCAGAACAAAACGATCATTTTAAAGAATAAAGCAGGATGCGGACAGGAAGTGAATCCTGAAACAGATGCGAACATTATGCAGTTTAAAGTCAATCGTCCACTAAAAGGTAGGGCCCCTAAGTCTTTCAGGCCTATCTATAAACCACTTCCGTCACTTCGACCGAATCGGGCTGATAAAGAACGCACTTTGACACTTAGTGGAACCCAGGATAAATACGGTCGCCCTATTTTATTACTAGATAATCAGTTTTGGAGTGATCCCGTTACAGAAAATCCGCAGCTTGGTAGTGTAGAAGTTTGGTCAATCGTCAATCCAACAAGGGGCACACATCCCATTCATTTACACCTTGTCCAATTCAGAGTGATAGATCGACGACCATTTGATACAGATATCTATCAATCTACAGGTGAAATTGTGTATACAGGACCTAATGTAGCCCCTCCTTTGCATGAACAAGGTTTTAAAGATACGATTCAATCACATGCTGGAGAAGTCATTAGAATCATCGCTCGGTTTGTTCCATATTACGGAAGATATGTGTGGCATTGTCATATTTTAGAGCACGAAGATTATGACATGATGCGACCTATGGATATCATTCAATAAAAATGAAACCATTTTCCCGTCACATGCGTAGAAGTTTGTATTGATGCCTAAGGGCTAATCGGAATGTCAGATTAGCCCTTGATTTTTTATAGCATCTACACCTAATGAGTGACTTTTAAACACTAGACAGATGCTCATCTACACTTAATAAGTTGACGTGGCAAACCGATAATACTACTATATACCCACCACATCTATCAAAAGGCATATACGAAACAGCGATCGAAAAAAGGAAAATTGCGATAAAAAACGGAGGAGTTCAATTTGAATGAACAAAAAGACACTGATCATGTCGATCAAGTAACAACGGCAAGTAAAATGGAGAAGCTTTCTATTTCTGACAACGAGAGCATTCGATCAAACATTGAACAACTAACAATTGAACTCGGTGAACAAAAAGAATTCAATCACTTCATTTTAGATGAAAAACAGAAAGCAATCAGCACATTATCTGCTCTGATCACAAAGGGAAATTGTGAAGAAGAGTTAAAAACTTATTTCGAACAAGCATTACATATCGGACTCTCTGTCATAGAGGTCATGGAGATCATTAAGCATTGTACTAAGATTGCTGGATTTCCGCATTCCATTAATGCTCTGTTTATTTTTCAAAACTTACTAGACGAAAACACAAAATAAAGATCGGAAAACGAGAAGTCATGTGCCCTCTCGTTTTTTCATTTGTCTTTTCCTCTCACTCATCTTACTTCCTTTCTTCGACCTTGTCACAACATCAAAATACGAAAATACCACTCATTTTCCTAGCTGAAAACGCCTTTCACTAAAGTTTGACCACATATTGCCCAATTATCAAAGAACAAAATAAAAAAACGTCCAGTTATAAAATAACTGAACGGATCACTTTACTGATTGACAGTGAAGTTATTAATAATTCCACCCTTCTTCTCCCAAGCAGCCTCGATCTTTTTCTTCTTCATCTCGTATTGAAAAATGGTTCTCACTTTTGCCTTTCGTCCGGTATCATCCTTTAACTCTTTCGCGTTCCTTTTAACGCCTATGAAATAAACAGACGTACCATCCGAAGAGAATTGTGGTTGTGCAGCACTTAAGATATGAACATCTTCGCTACTTTTAACAAGTGTCTTCGTTTCTCCTGTTTCAACATCAAGCATCCGAATCGATGACACTTCTTTTTCGTTTAGAATGTTTACTTCTGTATAAATCAATTGCTTGTGATCTGGCGAAAATGAAATATCATTGATCAATTGTGGGATTTTCGCCACACGGTTTCTCTTTTCACCTTTTTGAAGCGTGATCTTCATGGTGGTTGGTTCAGGATCTAGCCCTTTTTCATTGGCTTCATCTGTTTTCTCGTAATCTTCTTTTAATGAATAATGCTGAATGGCCAAAAGGTTTGAAGTTGGGTCGTATGCAAACGAACTCACTGTATCATCATCGCTGTTTTCTGGATACAAGAGTTTCACTTTTTGTTTTTTCAAATCAAATGACGCCACATAAAATTGCTCACCTGAATCTTTGTTATACCTGAGATATAACTGTTTGCCGTCACCAGACAGTCTCATACTGTCGATCGCATCATGACTGGTGAAGAGCGTTTTTTCTACATTGGTCTTCACATTCAATTCCCGAATACTCACCTTTTGCGTGTCTTCATTCGTATACGTATAGTACAAAAGCTGTTTGGACGAATCATAAGTAATGGAAGGATACGCAGTCAGTTTCTCTGTATGAAGCGCCCGATCGTGAAGGTAGTATGTATTGTTTAACTGTTGATCTGTAAATGAGACAAGCAGCTCGTCTTTTGTCTCATTATTCGTTTTCACTTTCCCTGCGTTTTCCGCCTCTTGATTTGGCTTCACCATGAAAAGAATGATCGCAATGACTGCGACACCAAGGACTGTCATAATCCACCAGGTTGATTTTTTCATTGTCTTTCAGACCCTCTCCACAAGAAAAGAAGCCAGAAAATAAATTTTTCCCGCTTCTTCACATGCCTATGTATTAATAAGTGTAATGCCCTTTGACAACACCTTTACTTGTTTTATACCCAAGTGCTTTGAATGCCTTCGGGCTAACATCTAGTACAGCGTTTGGCATTCTACCTACATCATATTTATAAACTGTAATCACTTTATGTGGTTTCGCTTTTGTTGTCACTCTTAGTTTTGTCCCTTTTTTTGGTACATCAAATCCCATTTTTGTTGCTGCATCCCAATGACCGAGTTTTTTTCCATCTGCGCCCTTTTTACCGACACCATTATACCAAGTAATATTGCCGCTTACTTTTTTTGCACTTGCTCCATGAGAAAAACTAAATGCTAAAAATAAACTCGCTACTGTTACGATTGTCGTGATAAGCTTTTTATTCATTAAAAATCCTCCGTATTTGGTTTCTGAACCCATTATACATGAAGTTGTATCCAATTATTTTACAGCAACATTACAATTCGAATACAACTTGACCACTTTTTGACCGATTTCCTTCCAAAAAACAACCATAAATAGTCAATTTTTTGTCAGTCGACCCTGTTTTTTATCTTATATAATGAAATAGAACAAACGATAAGGAGGAATTTTCATGAAAAAATGGTTATCGATTTTCAGTGTTAGTTTGGCTTTCGTTCTCATGATCTCTAGTCTTCCAGCTTCAGCGGCTGGTCCCCGTCACGGTGCTATTGTGACACAAACAGATGAAGCCAAATGGTCAGGCATCTCTGCTGATATTGTACTTCCGAAAACAGCTAATATTAAAAATGGATATGCGGACTGGTATCTCGGTCTTGGATCTGCCGTTGTGGAGAGCGGTATTTCAAAGACATCCTCTGGCTACAAAGTGTTCCTTGGAAGCGGATCATCAAGTGGCAGTCAATATTGGAATAGCGAATATGATACAAGCATTAAAGATGGTGCACGTGTCAACTTAAAGCTGATCAACAATGGCGACGGCACTGTGTCATTGTATGTCAATGGGAAGCTTCGCTACAAACAGCCTGTTGCTAATCCTAGCCGTCTGAAAAACCTCGATGTTGTCAAAATGGTGCACGGTGTACAGGATAATGGAGCAAACAGCTACTCACAAGCAAGTTTCTCAAATGTTCAGCTCCGTGCGGATACAACAGGAAGTGTATATAAAAAGTGGGACGGTACAGTCAAATCATCTCTTTTACGCAAAAACTTAGAGTCAGGTGCTCCGGCTCCAACATTCACTGTACATTCTTCTATTCCACTTAGCACAACCCTTTCAGCTCAATAATAAAAAAGCGCCCAAGCCTTGGGTGCTTTTTATTATTCACAGCTTATCAACACTTCTTTTTTAATCAAAACAAAGATTCGTGGTAAAATAAGCATACATACTTCGAAGAAAAAGGAGAAAGAGCGTGAGAAAAAGTCTACTTGTTTTCATGAGCCTAGTTGCGAGTCTCTCCATTCTAGCTGCTTGCTCAAATACGACAGAACAAAAAACAGAATCTGTAACCCTTCCTATGATCAGCGACAAAATACAAAATGAAACAAAAGAAATCATGGAGCAATCAAAACTCGTGAAAGACACAGCTATCACCATCGATCAAAAGAACAAGGTCATATCATTAACGGTCACCGCATCATCCGACACAAATAGTGACTACGCCGAAGTCATCGGATTAAACTTTGCCAAAACGCTTGCGATTGGTGCAGCGACTGACAAAGAAAACAATCTACACAAACCTGAAAATGACAGCCTCGGGGCACTCTACTCTATTTATGACCTACGTAACACAGTGAAACAGGAAAATGGAAAAGTACTCGCCAAAGGGAAGAAAGCAACAAACGAAACAAAAATAACATGGGAAAGAGCCCAATAATGACAAGATGTATGCTATCTTCTTTGGAGGAATCGATGCTGCATTTAGTGAGTCGGGTACGAGTGAAATTACAGGATTAGGCTAGGCAGCTACGCTTTTCTCTATCCTAGCAATCGTAGCGGCGGTTATCGTGAAGAAAAAAGCAAAGCTTGGCGGAATTTTATTATTAGTATCTGCTGTAGGTGGAATTATTCCAATTTCTATGTTCTTTATTCTTCCATCTGTCTTAATCATCATCGCAGGTTACATGGGCGTGTTTAGAAAAGAACCTGCCAAAACAGTTCCTGCTGAATAATGTTGACATAAAAAGCTTGTAGAGGGCATTCTACAAGCTTTTTATTTTGTTCACCACAGCCAAATCTTCTTTCATTTCATGGATGAGTGTGTTGATTTCTGAATGATTCCTTGATGCTAAACGTTCCATCACATCTCCTATTTGCTCGTACAGGTGACGGTCACTCAAAAGGTCTTCCTCATAAAACGGAATAACAAAGAAATAAAGCAAATCAGCGATTTCAAGTGCGACATCATCTTCATCCTCATCGCCTAATGCCTGTCCCACACATCGAATCAACCACTCAAGGTCTTCTTTCTTTTCAATCGGAACATACATCACTTGATGAATATAATCCGTATCTTTCGTTCGTAAAATACGCTCCGCTACTTCCTTTGATAAAGCACCAATATCTTTAGAAGAAATATTCAGAACCGCTAATTCATTTGTCTCTCCATACACTTGCAACACCTTTTGATCCATCTCGGCTCACTCCCCTGTTTTTAAGATAATTCTATTATAAGGAAGTCACCTCGTTTTTTATGGAAATAAAAGATGTTTTTATGTAATTTTAAACAAAAAGTCCATGCAATAAAAGCACCCTTGCTCATAAGAGTGCTTTCTCCTAAACCACATCATCGCTTTTTCATCGCACTTGCCAATTCTACTTCACCCTCTACTTCTAGCTCCTCTATGATACGAGCATAATCTCGTTCATGCCGATTTTGACTCAATTTAAAGGCTGCCTGAACCTCTTCAACCATGATTTTGAATCCAACAATCCCTTTCAGTTGGTTTTCTAACAGCTTATCTGACAAGGTATGCCATAACACCGACTGCTCCCTGTGGCTTTCATATGTCTCTAACATAGCTGTTAACTCTTTGACTAATTCCGCTTTTTCCAGCATCACGGCCTTGCCATAGACATGCACCGCTTGATAATTCCACGTTGGAACGGATTGCTTTTCATACCACGAAGATGATATGTAAGCATGTGGTCCCTGGAACATCACGAGCACCTTCTCATGCTCTTCAAACGTTTTCCACTGAGGATTCCCAATCGCCATATGACCTGTGATCACATACGAATCGTCCAATTGTTGAAAACTCACTGGAAGATGTGTAGCAATGGGTTTTTCATCAGTAGTTGTCACGACCGTTGCAAACGAATGTGTTTGAACAAATTCTTTCACTTCATCCATATCTTTCACTTAAAAAAATGATGGAATATACATGATTACTCTCTCCTTTTACATTAGCTAAGTGTCTTCGTCATAATGAAATCCATTTGCTCTTCGTCTCCCATATGGAATGCATGAACGCCCGTTTGAACAAACCCGAGTCGTTGGTAAAATGCGATAGCCGCTCCATTGTGTTCCCACACCCCAAGCCAAACGTCACGCTTTTGATATTTCTTCGCTACATCAAATGCTTGGTTCATTAAATAACGACCTAAACCCTGCTTTTGAAAGGATTGCTTGATGTATATTCTCTCAATTTCTAATGAATCACTCCCCATGTCTTCTGACTGCGCATCGTCCATATTGACCTTTAAATAACCAGCCAATTCACCATTCACATGAACAAAATAGAACTGTGAGGATGGATGGTTCAATTCCTTCAGCAACTGTTTCGAGTGAAAAGCTGTCTTCACATAATCTTCCATATGTTCAGCCTTGTTTTGATCCTGAAAGGTTTCTTTAAATGTGTCGATTCCGACTTTTTGCAGCTCTTTAACATGCTGTTCATTACAACGAATAAAAGTGACGGTCATTGATTCACCCCTCCTTATCATTTAATAGCGTCTTTTATTTCCTTTTTTCACATAGTCCCAATCTTTTTCGATATTTTTCCTCACTCTTAGAAGATATTCATAAATCTGTTCCATTTCCTCATCAGAAAAACCATCCAGCGCGACTTGATTTGAATAATCATGTTCTCGTTTGATCAGTGGATAAACCGCTTTGCCCTGATCAGTCGGAAAAAGCCTTTTGATTTTTTTATTCAAAGGGTCATCATTCTTCTCAATAAAATCATTTAGCTCTAGTTTCTGAATCGCCCGGGCAGCTGTCGTCCGATCTACCTTGATCATTTCAGCCAGCTTTTCTTGAATGATGCCAGGCTCTTCACATATTCGTACAAGATATAAATACTGCCCTTTCGTTAAATCATACTCTTTAAATTCGATATTACTAATAGAATCGAGTGCCCTAGCAATCACACCGATCTCCCGAAGAATCTCTCTCATAACCTTGACTCCTTTTGTTGCATTTACAACATAATGAATATCAACAGTTTAGTTTATTTTTGTTGTAATTGCAATAAAAAGAACACCTTCTTCTAGGAAAGTGTTCTTTTTTATCACGTACAATCAATTATTGCAGACGCCTCTTTCTTACCTAATCTCCCCAGTTTATTACCCATTATTCGTTAGAAGTTCACATTGATTACCTTTAACATCCATCAGTTCAAATGATGAATATGTTGGTTTAATTTAGGGACTATAAAAAGGTGACCAATCGTCAAGAAAGGAAGGTCGCTCAGATGAATATTTTACAACTAGGGAGGATGACAATGGGAATTCTAAGCGGAAATCCAACAGATGAACCTATGCACTATGGTGAAGTGTTTGGGACATGGTCTTATTTAATGGTAGCGAAAGGGTTAGTTGCTGGTTATCAAACCCACTTAAACCATGCAGGTGACGAAGACTTGCAAAAATTAATTGAAGAAGCCATTCAAGGTGGGCAACAAGAAATCAAAGAAATTGAAACGTTATTAAAAGCAAATGGCGTTGGCTTACCTCCAACACCTCCTGAAAGACCAAAAGCTTGTCTAGACGACATTCCAGTAGGTGCACGTTTTCAAGATCCAGAAATAGCCGCTGGTCTGTCAGCAAGCATTGCAGCAGGATTAGTATCGTGTAGCACCATTATGGGACAATCCATTCGAGAAGACATCGCGATGATGTTCGGACAGTTTCATATTCAAAAGGCCGCACTTGGCGCAAAAGCCCTTAGACTTAACAAAACAAAAGGATGGTTAATTCCCCCGCCTCTTCATCATAGCAAGGGTGAGGATTGCTAATAAAGTGATGGATGATTTTAGAGTAGACCTTAGGGTTTGCTCTTTTTTTATTTTAGATTAACTTCTCGGAGAGTTGCTTAATATATACGAATGAAAATAGTTAGTATGCTGATGAAAGGCCTTCTCATTTTTAGTTAGCTTTTTGGGAAAAGCATATGAACGTTTACATAACAAGATTTTGACACCTTAATTACATCATACCGCCCATAAGCTCCCCATGTAAATCCTCGAAAACACTTCCGAAGAAAATCATTAATATCAGCATTTCAGATACAATCACAAAATACTTCCAAATGATTTCAAACTCTTTCCTGACCAAAATAATGACCAAGTGTGTGACCACAGTTTTAAGAAGAACAACTTAATAGAAGGAACTCAAATCGTTAAGGAGGACTCAACGATGAAACTGATTAAATGGGCTTTACTTGCCTTTAGTATAGCACTGTTTACAACAGGCTGTAACCATAATTACGGAGCAAAGAATGCTTCTACTGACAATGTACAGCAATTAATTGATGACCAACAAACAGGCTTCGTCATCATCACAAATGAAACAGATGCGACTTTCCTTGATGTAGTTCAAAAAGCTTTACTAGAAAAAAAGGAAAACGCCTTGCTATTCAACGTATATCGTAATGATGGTGAAAATGAAAATACAGATGGATTGAGTAAAAATCCATTTCGAACGGAAATGCCTCGTGTTAATGCCATCTACTATATCAAAGATGGAACTGTATATGATGAATTTAATTTAGAAGTATATGAGGGCATTCGGCAACAGGAAGAATTGGATTACTTTATGAAGAAGGTGTCGAACTCTACAGGTGATTCAAATGAGTAAAGAAGAAATCTCTCGTAAACTCGAAGAATTTCAAGACTACCTAAGTATTTCAAGTATCTTCACGGGTATTTTTAGATGGATTGCATGGGCATTTGTTCAAGGTTTGGCTTGGATTGTTGACGCTCTCGAAAACTTGACCGATGACATATTATTGATCAAATCCTTCTATAATCACCCAGAGATCATAGCTTTTGTCGATACAATTAAACCAATTCTGTATATCTTTTTAGCCTTTTCCCTTCTCTTTACAGGGTATTTGCTAATATTTCAAAAGAAGTTTAACCGTGAAGGTATCGCCATAAACCTTTTCATAGCTTGCACCATCATTCTTTCGCTAAATACTGGAATGGACAAGGCAAGTGAATTTACAGACGTTGCAATTGACGCTATAAAGGTCGAATCGCTTTTTCAAAACGATGAATCAACTTTAAGTGGTTCAATTATTCAACGAAACGTAAATGACCTAACTGAAATTGATAAAAGTAACTGGTCTACAACTGAACTAACCTTTCCAAACAGTACACCACCGAGCAGGATTGCGAACATCAATGTCCGTGAAAAGTACGGGAAAGATACAGATGGCATCTCTAGTGAAGGACAAGACATTTCAAAGTACATGCTATCTCTTAACAGTGTTGGTGAATACCGCGCGGAAAAGTTTGATCAGTCGGGGTTAGAGTGGAACAACGAGTATTATTTCCGATATTCGATTAATTGGTTCACGATTTTCGTTACCCTAGGAATTATTGCCTTCACACTCTTCTCAATTGCGTTAAAGCTTGCCAAGTTGTTTTTCGAACTGACATGCAACTATATTTTAGCATTGATTGTAGCACCTGCTGATATTCATGACGGACAGAAAATCATTCAAGCCATCTTGAATACCTTCTTTGCAACCATCCTAATTTTTCTATCAATAAAGGTGTATATGATTGGCACAGCCTATTTAGAAAGCACACTCTCTACCTTGCCTTACTTAATAGCACTGATTGCATTTTCACTAGCTGTTGTAGATGGACCGAATATCGTAGAACGACTATTTGGGATTGATGCGGGACTTAAAAACGGTTGGGGAGTCCTTGCGGGTGCATATGCAGGTGGAAAAATGGCTTCGGGGCTTGGTAAAGGACTAAGCAGTTTGTTGAAAGATAGTTCTGCTGAATCAAAATCCCAACAACAAAAATCGTCGAGATTAGGCACCGAAAAAGCTCCTTCACCTAATGGCAGCAAGGAAGATGATGAAAATGCTGATAAAACAACCAAAGACGGATCTGGTGGCATTGCAGGTATTCAAAATAGTAAAAGTAAAGGTAATTCGAATAATAAGCAATCTGGTAAATCGAAAGAAACTGGAACAACTAATGAAATAGGAATTGGAGGAACGGCAAGTGTATCCTCACAATTGGACAGCTAGCAAGAAGAAACACCTTCACAAACAAAAGTTCCTTCACCGAATGATGCTGAACGTGCAAGCCTTTCAAAACAAGGTCAAGGTAGTACTCGAAATATACCAACCATGAGTGGTTCGAACAGTGGTCAAAGGACGCAAGGTGTTCAACAACCGAGCATACAAACGAATACAAATATTAAAAGCGTTTCTGATCAAGTGCAAGGCCATTCATCGGTTAACAATGTTAATTCTGGTGGCGCACCTTCATCAAGTACAGCAGCTCACTCAAATGCCATTAAAAGTGGGGGTAATGCTCTAACAACAAGTTCTTCAAATAATATCCAGAGGATGCAAGGCGTTCAACAATCGAGTATACAAACGGATACAGATATTACAAGCATTTCTGATCAGGTGGAAGGAAATTCATCGGTTAGCCATGTTAGTTCTGGTGGCACATCTTCACCAAGCACAGCAGCTCACTCAAGTGCACCAACTACAAGTGATGCAAATAGTGTCCTAAGAGCGCAGGGTGTTCAATACTCGACCGTACAAACTGATGCAGACATTACAAGCATTGTAGATCAAACACAAGAAAATACAACAGTTCGAAACGTTCCATCAAGCGCTAACCTGGGTTCTAATCAAATTAACACAGCAAACCAATCCGGTAGTAGTCAAACTGTAAATGGTTCTTACAGTATTCACACTGGTCAGTCAGTTGTACAAACAGCCATAGAAGTCATCACTCAAAATGAAGTCATTAACCGCGTTACATCTATTAACGAAAAACAAAGAGACACTACTCCAGTTAAACGTAGACCTAGTACGTATCCGATTCCAAGTAATTCCCGTGTCGATAAGAACGCTTATTATTTTACTAGAAATAAGTAACCCGTTTTTTCTAGCAACTTTATTAAGAAAGGATGATTACTATAATTACCAAGCATCAATTTAGAGCACGTGTAAAAAATGTTAACTATGAGTACTTGGAGGACTATCAAATTACGAATGATCACAACAATATTAGTGACACGCTGGATGACATCTTACAAGAACATAAAGAGTTAAAGAAAAACAATTGAAATCTCCAATACATCACTTATACCGTAGCGACCCAAGTGAAGTGAATGAAACAATTTCTAATGAATTAAATCGGGTTCGTCTTGGAACAAACAACGCAGATCGAAACACACAAATTCTCATTGAGTTGCTTCAAGGATTTATGCAAATGCAAAACATCGAACGTATAATGACAACCGATATGCACAAACCTTTATTTTTAACAGAAGCAGAAAGTTTAGTGCAAGAGAAGATAACTATGAAGAAGCAAAGAAAAGATTCTATACGACCATGAATTATAAAGAATTCGATTTGTTTACCGCCGATGATATTAAAAAGAAAATTAACCATGATATTGGAAATGCATTTGATTTATTTGCGGATAGCTATGTAGATCTTTATAGAATCGCCCATGATCTTAAAGAATTTCAAAATACAATACAAAAACAAAATGAAGAACTTAGGCAAGCCCTTAACCTATGCATTAAATGTTTAAAGTTAGTTGAAATTACCTTACAAAATCGAAAATAGTAATGATTAAAATAAGTGCTTCGTTCCAGAAAGTAATTCCTGGAACGAAGCGCTATTTTATTTCCACATCATTCAAGTTACTGACTTTAGCTAGAAAAGAGCATAAGGGAAATCTGTCCCCACTTTCGGTGTGGAATCAGGCAGAGCCTGATATTTTCTTGGGGTCATGTTTTTTGGAAGTGTCACTAGCTAGTGACAAAATAAAGATATACTGTCACAGTGTAGTGACAAGTACTAGAATTTTGGAGTAGGCAAAACACTAAGCTCTGCATAGTCTATCGCGCAAAGTGATAGCAGCCTTCCCTTTAACTTTTTCTAGCTAAAATCATACGTAAAATGATTCTTTCTATTAAACATTAATGCCTTGATTCAGTAATTTGAAAGGATTGAATAAAGATTATCTACTTCACTTCGAACGGTTAAATATATTTTAAATAACATATTAATACAAATATTCAGTCCTTTACACTGGGTTTCATGCTATGATATTAGAATCGTATTTAATCTTTTACAGGAGGTACTACTTTGAAAACAGCACAATACTCACATCACTTTGGCGGTAATGTTATTTCACCAAATATAAAAGAACCGTTGTTAAATTTTATTGAAAACTTGCCATTTGTTATCGCTCCTAGTACATCCACTGAATTAAGAAGGACAATACTAGATGAATTACAAAATAATCAAGGTTGGTCAAATGAAGTTAAAATTCAATACCAACAAGGCTTAACGATTACATCATTGAAGGAAAATGTCGGTCTTTGTATTCAAACAGGAAATATGAGTAGATTTTACGCAGATTTATTAAAACTTCAAGCCCTTTTTCTAAAAGATAAGATAAACTCGGCAATCTTTATGATCCCTACTAAAAAAGCAGCCAGCATCTTGGGCGACAATTATGCGCACTCTGAGCGCCTGATTAGAGAGCTACAGTTATTTAAACATATTATAACAATTCCAATATTAGTATTATCTATTGAATAGGAGGAAATTAAATGGAGGAATTTTTAGGGTGGCCATTACCAAAAAGAATAGAATATATTAATCAGAAACTAGGTGAAATACCAAGACCAGAAAAGAAACATACTATCAAATTTAAAGATCAAATGACGCAATTTGATATTCACTCGGCTCCTATCGGAATGTTAAAGTACAGATTGGCAAACGGCAGAACTATTGCTGCACAAGAAGAATATCTCTCAGAACATCCCGAGTTAAATAATAACTTTTTTGATGATAACCATTCAGAAAATACTGAAGTTCAAAAAGCACAACATGAAATTTTAACAAAAATGTTTAAGTCCCCGAATGGTGATTTGAAAGCTTTCTTCAAAAAAAATAAACAAGAATTCCCTCTAATTATTACGAGAGAGGGATTTGTTGTTAATGGTAACCGAAGACTGTGTACAATGAGGGAACTATTAAAAGAGGATATTAATCGTTACACCCACTTTAATTATATTGATGTGATTATTTTACCACACTGCCTTGAGGAGGACATAGATCGTCTGGAAGCACAGCTGCAAATCATTAGGGATGTTAAAGCCGATTATGGTTGGATATCCGAGGCTAAAATGCTTTTAAAAAGACATACCAAGTACGGTTATAGTTATGATCAACTAGCAAGTTTATATGAAATGTCAGTTAAGGATGTTCAATACAAACTTAATTTATTGACTTACGTTGATGCTTATTTGGAAAGTATAGGAAAGCCTCGAGAATATAATGAAATCGAAAAAGATGAGTTCGCATTCAAACAAATAAAAAAGTTTAGAGAAAAATTAAAAGTAGAAGAACAGCGAGTGATCTTCCAGACTCTAGCATTTTCCGTAATAAGTTCCCCTAAAGAAGAATCTGATGGTAGGCTTTACAATTATATACCTAAAATATCAAACGCAATCGAACCAATTATTTCAAGGTTAATTTCAGAAATTGATATTGAAGAAAGCCCCCAAACAGAGCTCGATGATCTTTTAGATACTGATGGTGATGATATTCTCCTAGGTAACTTAGCCGTGACTTTAGATAACGTTACAGAAATAGAAAAAAAGAAAATAATATCAATTGTTAAAGACGTTATTGACACACAAGAAGAGCTTGATGATGAAGAAGAGATGAGTAATTATTCATTCAATAGAATCAAAAAAGCCAACACATTGTTAAAAGAGGCTTATCTAAGCTTTAATGAGCAATCTAATACTAACGGTATCGAAGAGCAAATTAATAGTATAGAAGAAACTATTATTAGTTTAAGAAAGGCGATTGCACAAAATGATTAACATAAGTTATCTTAATGAGTCGCATTCTGTAGTTGTTCTTACAGAGAAACCTTCACAAATATGGAATGAAGTTAAGAGGGTCTGTGAGGAGAATTCTATTGAAGTAAAAGTTACTTCCGATACTACTTTAGAAATACCTTGGTGGTCTTTTTTATCTTGCGCCAAAGCAATAAATATTGTAGCAAAAAAAAATAATATTTCAATTCACATGGATGAAAATATAAAAAAACATCTAATTGTTGCGAGAGAAAAAAAGCAAAACTATGAACTTTCTAAGAATGCTACACCTGCCTCTAAAGAATTTATTGATCAAAAGTTAAATGAATTAGGTTTTAAAAGAAAACTTACCAACGAACAGCTGAGAAATGTCTCAAAACTCTACTCTTTATCGGGAGGAGCTACATTTTCCGTTCCTGGTGCTGGTAAAACTACGGAAGCTCTTTCACTCTTTTTTCTAAAGAAAAGCAAACAGACACGATTGCTAATAATTGCTCCCAAAAATGCATTTCCGGCTTGGGAAGAGCAAATAAAAGAGTGCCTTAATACTCCACCTACAATTTCGCGGCTTCGGGGTGGAGAAAAAAATATTAGATTACTTCTCAGGAAGGATCCCCAAGTTGCCTTAATAACATATCAGCAAATTCCAAACGTGATTGACGTTATTGCTCAACACTATAGTAAAAATGAGTTTTTTTTATTCCTAGATGAATGCCATCGGATTAAAAGGGGGCATGATGGCGTTATTGGTAAATCTATTTTAAAGATTTCTCACCTTCCTGCAGAAAAGCTTATAATGTCGGGAACCCCAATGCCAAATGCTCCAGAAGATTTAGTACCACAGTTCAATTTTTTATATCCTGAAATTAAAGTTGATAAAGACAGCGTACTTCAAGAAATTCAAAACATTTATGTTAGAACTACAAAGAAAGAATTGAATCTAACAGATTACTCTATGAAATATATACCTATTAGAATGAGTGCTGCCCAAAGAAAAGTTTACGACCTATTAAAATCTGAAACACTTCGTCAACTAGAAGACTTAGATTTACCAGATAAAAACAAGCTAAGGGCAATGGGAAAGAGTGTTATGAAATTGCTCCAAGCAACATCTAACCCGGCCTTATTATTGAAAAGTAATGAAAATTACAGCGATGAGCTTAGAGACTTAATCTTGCAAGGCGACAGCACAAAATTAGATTATGTAATCAACAGAACAAGGGAATTAGTAAGTAGAGGGGAAAAAGTACTTATTTGGTCGACGTTTATTGATAATATAGAGATTTTAAATACTAGGTTAAAAGATTTAGGCGCTGATTTCATTCATGGGGGCGTAGACTCTGGTTCAGAAGATGATTCCGATACACGTGAATTTAAAATAAAAAAGTTTCATGATGATGAAAGTTCCATGGTTTTAATTGCCAATCCTGCTGCGGCAAGCGAAGGGATTAGCCTCCATACTGTGTGCCATCACGCTATTTATTTGGATCGTAACTACAATGCCGCACAGTTCCTTCAATCTGTTGACCGTATCCATAGATTCGGTTTATCAAAAGACATTGCAACCAATATAGAAATTGTGATTTGCACACAAAGCATTGATGATTCCGTAGGCAGGAGACTTTCCCATAAAATAGAAAATATGGCATTAGTATTAAATGATCCTTCTTTATCTGTTGAACCTGAATACTCAGATGAAGAAGTTGTATTTGGAGATTTTAATAACCAAGATGCTCTAGACTTTTTAAAGCATTTAAAAGGTGATAATCAATGATTGTTACTGTAGCATTGCTATACTCAACGCAAAGTTTTTTGGAACTGATAACAAGACACAAGATGAGTAAAGAGGTTTTTATCAATAGTTACGTAAAGTACCTGGTTGCTATTCCAGAAAGTATAGTCGAGTTATCGGTAAAGTGTAAGTGGATTGATCTTGACGAGAAAAATGATATGGAAGTTACTGCATTAGGAAAAGAAATCATTAATTCCCCACTTCCCACTGAAAAACTTAGAATTCAACTCGAGCATTATATATTAATAGAAAAGCCCACTTGGTTTTTAATGATGCACTATGGTCGAATAGAGGCCGCTCGTTATTTTCCAACATCAATATATCAATGTTTTAAAGAAGCCGATTTATTTGATTCTATTTCCACGGAAGTAATTGACTGGTGGGATCATTTAAGTAGCATATCGAGGAATGAAAGTAATAAAAGTATTTTAGAAATAGGTAGATTAGGCGAGAAGTTGTCTTTTTTTTATGAAAAGAATCGAATTGCTAGCAAGCCGCATTGGCAGTCTATTGATTCGAACTTCTCCGGGTATGATATTCTATCTAAAATAGAAAAAGATAACGATACAAACTTGAAGATCGAAGTAAAAGCCTCGATAAATAAGTATCATTTTTTCTTAACTAAAAATGAATGGAAAACTGCAATAGGATCAAATCAACAAGCTTTCCATTTATGGGTTTTCGAACCTTCTTTAGAACTATATATATTTACGAGTGATCTTATTAAAACTCATGTTCCTACGAACACAGAAAGAGGTAACTGGGAAAGTTGCCATATTCAACTTAGCGCAAACGACTTATCGCCATTTAAAGTGGTGCATAATTTAGATATTAACAACATAAAAGAACAAGAGATATAATCACTTGTTCTTTTATGTTTTCACTAATATCAGGGCTCCTTCAAATCAATATAATCGCTATCCTGAATTTTAATCGAACTTAATATTGGTGGGATTTCTTTGTCAAAATACCCTTTGTGTATTTCAGTTCCTAGGATATTTTTAAAATAGCTTAAGTTATCTTCATTATAGAAACTATTTGTGTTTCCATTCATATATGAAAAATAATTTTCTGAATTATTTTTGTCGTTCTCCAAAAACTCCTTGGTGCCAATAATCTCTATTTCTACCGATAGACCATACTTAGAAAAGGGTGCCTTGGACGATATTTCCATAATCAAATCCATTGCTTCTTCTACTGTGTCCACATCATTCCAGACAAAGGTATATTTTATTCTTCCTAATCTATCTCTTTCTATGTCTTCATTTGTTAATTTCTTTTCATCCGCAATTATCAAACTAAAATCACATTGAAGTTCCAAACTATCTTTTAGATCATTTCTCATTTTTTTTACTATTGCTTTAGGAAATTTTAGAACTCTCAATTTATAAATAGTATCTTGCATAACTTTTTTAAGTTTTTCTTGTTCCATGTAGTATTGGGCAATTTCTTCCCACTTTTGATTAACTAAAGGAATTGTTACTTGTTCAAAAACCTTTTTATAATCAGGATTTGTATCAAAACCAATAAAATTTCTATTTAAAAGCCTAGCCGTGGCGAATAATACGCCAGTTCCAGCAAATGGATCAAATACAACATCCCCCTCATCGGAGGAAAGTTTAATTATTCGAGCCATCATTTCTGGTGGGAATGGACAAGCATGCTTAAATTCATTATCTCCAAAATCCCTTTTTGTTCCCCAACTTCCTTGCGTAGGAATAACGAACTCCCAGATATTGCTTGGAACCTTACCTTCAGGACTATATCTTTCAGGATAATCTATCCACCATTCTTTTAAATCATCAACGGTCTTTATTTGATCAACATTGTATTTATAATTAATTGTGTCTTTTTTCGTAAACATCAAAATATATTCAAATACGTTTCTCATTTGCCCTTTTCTAGACCATGGTAATGTTTTTCCTTTATCCCAAATGATAGTGTCCTGGTGTACCCAACCAATATCTTCCAGAACATTTGAAAGATCATCGGGAAGTCTGACCATTTTGCCATTCCTTTTCATAGTATCTATAATCACAAAAAGAGTCGCACTTGTTTTTGAATACTTATATACACCCTCAAAAGTTTTCTTTATATCGCTCAAGTATTCTGGATAAGTTTGTCCGTATCCCGTTTGCTCATCTACTTCACCATACTGTTTCATATCCCAGTAAGGTGGTGACGTTACAATTAAATCAATAAAAGGTTCTGCGTCTTGAAAATGTTTATTCATATTAATTGAACTCCCAATAATATAGGAATTTAGTTTGTCATTTATATTATTAAAATCAATATTAGTTTTCATATTTGTTCCTCTCCGAGAAATTATCATCATTTCATTATATCAATTTTTAATGAAAAGATCTACAGATATCTATTTTTATTATTTTCACAAGATTGAAGTTGAAGTATTGATATTTAAAGTTGCTATTAAAATTTAATATTCACATGGATAATTAGTGAGACAAATACTTTTTCAACAAATAAATTGTTTTGATACCATGTTTATTCAATCAGTTGTCACTTTGTCATTTTCTTTGTGAAATCCTTATAAAGACATCACTTTCCAAATGACAACCTTCCATTTCACATTGTCATAGGATAAAGCCCTCCATACCGGTATGTAGATGACACCGGTGACAAAGTGACATTTTTCAAGTAATAAATCTTTTAACTATTTCTTCACTATAAATCCTCTTTGTTGTCCATAACTACCAAATATCGTGCTTGTTTCCCTTAAATATGACATTTGTCGTAGGATATGATTAATCTCAGTAGATTGTTTTTTGGACATATTATTGTTATTTAACAAACACTCATGCCAAACCTCCAAAGAACATATCTTCTCTCTTCTGATAAGGCTACCGTTCGGTTCTGCATACTTCTTTTCTTCATAGTATCGCCGCTTCTCACCATCAGATAAAGCATACCAGTTTTTAGGGATAGGAATGTCGATAAACGTTTCTATTCTTCCTTTTAGCCCATTATCCTCCCTATGCCTTTCTTGAATTGCACTTGCTAATTCAATGCTTTCCTTTTGAATTAATATCGTTTTATCTCCCCTATCATAATAATACTTTGCTTCTGCCCATAGTTGATCTACCTCTGATTGATTCAAATCATAAAATGTTTTTTCAATCGCATCCCTTTTCTTAATTGAATAGGGAACCATCTTCGATTTCCTGTTTCGTCTCTTAAAAATTCCGTGTTATTAGTCGTCCCAAAAAAAACGCATTTACGTGGGGACTGAATTGGATACTTTCCATACTTCGGACGATAAACATCTTCTTTTGCAGAAATAAATGCCTTAACACTTTCAGAATCTCCTTTTTTCAAAGCTGTTAGTTCCGAGAGTTCAATAATCCAGCTCGTTGAAATCTTTATATAGGCTTCGTCTCCTTTAAACGATTGGATGCTCTCGTTATACCATTCCATACCTAATTTCGATAGAAGATAGGACTTTCCAATGCCCTGTTCCCCCACAAGCACAACTACCGTGTCGTGCTTGCTCCCTGGCTCAAAAGCACGCATGACACATGCAGTTAATGTAGTTCTTGTCACTTCTCTTACATAGATGTTATCGTCAGCCCCCAGATAGTCAATAAATAATGACTCCAATCTAGGAATTCCATCCCACTTCAAATTATTTAAGTAATCAGTAATTGGATTATAACTATTTTTATAAAAAGATAAATCCAACACTTCAATGATTTGTCTCTTATTCGTTAAGTTATATTCTGTTCCTAAGTAAACAAGTAGTTGAGCTTCATCTGCATCCGTCCATTGTCTATTTGAATCGCCCTTCCTTCGCCAAAAAGGAAGACGATTCACCTCTTTCATTTGTGTAAATTCATTCGTTCGAAAAACGTCTATCAGTTTTGCATCCTTTTCAAATACAGTCAATAAATACTTATGGTTATTTACAACACAGTCTTTTGAATTTTTCTCAAGAATGTTATAAACTTGAGTTGTATTGTCATTATTCATTTGGGAACTCCTTTCAAAATGGATAGTGCGTGAGTCTTTTGATGCGCCAACATCAGAAGACTTTTTTATTTTCACTACCCAAGCCTGTCTCATCCCTTCCTCCGAAATTTCAAAATATCCTTCCCGTTATTCTTCAATTCCTCGTAATAGCGATCCATATAACAATCTAAATCCTTCTTATGAAACATATAGCATTTCCCTTTTTTCAATGTAGGAAATTCGGGATCAGCCAAAAAGATTTTTGAAATCGTAGGCCAGGACAATGAAAGATACTTTTCTAATTGCCTAGAGTCCATAAAATAAATATCTTCTTCCAATTTTAACGACTGAATATGCTCGTCTACTTTTGCGAGAACGATTTGATTAATAGCTTCCTCGTTGATTTCCATAAGTCGCATTGTGACCACCTCCTTTTGTCAGTCTGCAAATGTTCAACAATAGCGTTAAACTTCTGCGACCTTAATTGAGTGTCACTTTACAGTATACAATTCTATAAATCAATCAATATGTTGAATCAAATAGAAACTTTTAAATATCAGTTTCTTGATATTTAAAATATAAGGAAACTGATATCACAAACTCTCATAAATGCTGTTACACCAAACCACAAGTGGTTTTATACACAGATTAAATTGGAGGAAAAACTATGAAATTAAATTCATTGTTTATAAAATGTAAACTTTTATATATCCCTAGACATGTTGTAATATGGTAAACACACACACTATCTATATGAGAGGTTGGAGAGGTTGATATGAAATCATTAGGGGAAGTTATTCGCCAGAGAAGATTGAGTATGAATTTGACGTTAGACCAATTGGCAACACTCATTGATTCATCCAAGTCCTATTTATCCAAACTCGAAAATGACCATTTCGAAAAGCCAAAACCAAGTACACTAAGAAAAGTCGCGAAGCAGTTGAATATGAATTACAATGACTTACTTTTGCATACTAGCTATGTCGATAAAGACGAAGCAAGCTGGATCACCCCGACTGCAACCTACTTTGAAATCGATTCAATTTTAGAAAACGTTGGAAATGTCGTTATGGTTCAAGGCAAAGTATTGGATATGGTCGAACGGAAGAAGTTAATAAAAATGGTTGAACTGCTATTTGATCTAGACTAAATTCAATTCATTTCTTCTTTAAATGACAGATTTTCTGATGGTATCTATCATTAGGAGGAGAATGTAGGTATGGCTTACATTAATAAAGACAGCGCATCATGTATTACGTAGTTTCAAATGGTAAAGACCCTATCACTAATAAACCTAGGCAAATCAAAAAGAGAGGGTTTATAACGCAAGTAGAAGCAGAACTAGCTGCTATGGAAGTCGAGTTGCAAATAAAGAGGGGGATTACTTTCAAGGTGCAAACATGAAGTTCGAAGCATTGTATGATGAATGGATTCAAACGTACCCATTTACTAGAATGAGGAGTTCAACAAGAAATCGAATTAGTTCCGCTAAACATTTATTAGCGATTTGGGCTAATACACCAATCAATAAAATTATGAAACAGACGTACAGGCAGTATATGAATTCACTTGTTTCAAAGTATAAATACAACACGAGGGAAGGCATCCTTATTGTCGGGAAAATGATTTTTGATTATGCGATTGAAATGGAGTTCCTTCAAAAGAATTCAACGGATAATTATATGTTACCTAAAAACCTTGACTATGATGAGGATGAACAAAAGCTCATTTTTCTAGAAAAAGAAGAGTTAATTCAGTTCTTAAAAATCGCTAAACAAGATGGGCTTGCAATTGATTACGGATTCTTTTGTCTACTTGCTTTCTCGGGCATGCGGATTGGAGAAGCTACCTCACTTCAATGGAAAGACCTAAACTTCGAAGACAATTCACTTTATATTAATAAGACCTATTACAATCCTAGTAACAACAAACGTAAATTTGAAATTCAAACACCTAAGACCCGAAGCTCAAAACGAGAAATCCTCATTGATCAGTCTATTATGGATTTATTAAAAGCTTTAAAACAGGAACAAGTGCAATTTATCAAGAAAAATAAACGAATCTATAAGGATCAAGGATTTATCTTTACTTGTTCTGAGGGGTATCCGCATACAATCAAACAGTTTTTCAATCGGCTTCAACGATTATTGAAACGAATGTCCGATTTGAATAAGCATATTACGCCCCATTCATTTAGGCATACACACGCTTCACTGTTAATCGAAGCAAACGTCAATATGAAAGTTATTTCGCACAGATTAGGACACTCTTCTGTTTCAACAACGGATAAAATTTACGGACATTTAACACGAGGCTTAGAAAAAAAGGCCTCTCAACAATTCAGTGAATTGATGAAAGACCTTCATATTTAGAGTGATTTACTGGCGCTTATGACCAATAAAATGACCACGGATTGATGAAAGTTGCTCTAACCCTTGTTATATCAAGGGCTTAGAGTTTTCCTTACATCATTCCACCCATTCCACCCATGCCGCCCATATCTGGCATTCCGCCGCCTGAGCCGCCTTCTTCTGGTTTGTCAGCAACGACTGCTTCAGTTGTAAGAAGCATTGCTGCAACAGAAGCTGCGTTTTGAAGTGCAGAGCGAGTCACTTTTGTTGGGTCAACGATTCCTTTTTCAATCATGTTAACCCATTCGTTTGTTGCTGCGTTGAAGCCTACGCCAATTTCTTCGTTCTTCAAGCGCTCAACGATGACGGATCCTTCAAGACCTGCGTTGTGAGCGATTTGGCGGATTGGCTCTTCAAGTGAGCGTAGAACGATGTTCACACCTGTTTGAACGTCACCTTCCGCTTTAATTGAAGAGACTTTTTTGTAAACATTCACAAGTGCTGTACCACCACCGGATACGATGCCTTCTTCAACGGCTGCACGAGTTGAGTTCAGTGCATCCTCGATGCGTAGTTTGCGCTCTTTTAGTTCTGTTTCTGTTGCAGCCCCAACTTTGATGACAGCGACGCCGCCAGCTAGTTTTGCAAGACGTTCTTGTAATTTTTCTTTATCGAATTCAGAAGTCGTTTCTTCGACTTGTGCACGGATCTGGTTCACACGTGCTGCGATTTGAGCAGAATCTCCTGAACCTTCTACGATTGTTGTGTTTTCTTTTGTCACAACCACTTTAGACGCGCGGCCAAGTTGACCGATTTCTGTTGATTTCAGGTCAAGTCCAAGATCTTCTGTGATCAGCTCTCCACCAGTTAGAATAGAGATGTCTTCAAGCATTGCTTTACGACGATCACCGAATCCAGGCGCTTTGACTGCCACTGCGTTGAATGTACCACGAAGTTTGTTCACAACAAGTGTTGCAAGTGCTTCGCCTTCTACATCTTCAGCAATGAGCAATAATGGTTTTCCTTGTTGTACGACTTGCTCAAGTACAGGAAGGATTTCTTGAATGTTTGTGATCTTCTTGTCTGTGATTAAGATGTATGGATTTTCAAGAATGGCTTCCATCTTATCAGAATCCGTCACCATGTATGGTGAAGCATATCCGCGGTCAAATTGCATTCCTTCCACCACTTCAAGCTCAGTTGTGAATCCTTTTGATTCTTCAATTGTGATGACACCATCGTTTCCTACACGTTCCATTGCTTCAGCGATGAGGCTTCCTACTTCTTCATCTGCAGAAGAAATAGAAGCTACTTGAGCAATTGATTCTTTGCCTTCGATTGGTTTAGAAATTGCCTGCAAGCCCTCAAGTGCTACTTTTACGGCTTCTTCGATCCCTTTACGCACGCCAACAGGGTTTGCACCAGCTGTTACGTTTTTCAAGCCTTCACGAATCATTGCTTGAGCTAGAACTGTTGCAGTTGTTGTACCGTCACCAGCAACATCATTTGTTTTGCTTGCGACTTCAGCAACAAGTTTTGCTCCCATGTTTTCAAACGCGTCTTCTAATTCGATTTCTTTTGCAATCGTCACACCATCATTTGTGATGAGTGGTGAACCGAATTTTTTCTCAAGAACCACGTTACGTCCTTTAGGTCCTAAAGTTACTTTTACAGCATCTGCAAGTGCATCGACACCACGTAACATCGCACGACGTGCTTCTTCACTGAACTTAATATCTTTTGCCATAATAACGAAACCTCCTCAGATTTTTTAGAAATATTTTTTATGTGATTAACCGATTACAGCTAAAATGTCGCTTTCACGAAGGATGAGATATTCTTTTCCTTCATATTTCACTTCAGTACCTGCATATTTTGAGAAGATAATGCGGTCGCCTGTATTGACTTCTAACGCAACGCGCTCTCCATTTTCAAGTACACGACCTGAACCTGCTGCCACAATTTTACCTTCTTGCGGTTTTTCTTTTGCAGAATCCGGTAAGACAATACCGCTAGCGGTTTTTTCCTCAGATTCAACGAGTTCAATGATTACGCGATCGCCTAATGGCTTTAACATAAGAAACAACCTCCTCAATTTTCATATGTAGTCTTTTTTAGCACTCATCATCAACGAGTGCTAACACATTTATTATAATAAAGAATGTCTTCTGTAATTTCAAGTAAAAACCTTTAAAAATTTTTTACGCTTTCATTGATCTTTTTGATTTACGGATTCTTTCCTTTTCAATGTATAAGATGACTTGTGTTACAATAAATCTAGTTCTTTTAGTAAAGGGGTTTTCGTTACTTGAAAAAACAATATTGGTACATTCTCTTAACTTATATATTGGTGCAGTTTTCTGTGCTTCCTTATCTATTCATCATGAAATGGTTAGGGTTCATCCATACACCGATGACACAAGCGGAGCTCTCACAATTGTCAGGAACTTGGACAATCATCAGCTTCTGTATAGGATTAATCATTATTTTTCTCATTCTGCGGACAGTACCTAAGGCTTCACTTCGAAATGAAGCACCTGTTTCAGCAGGGTCTGCCATCGTTTGGATTATTGGCGGTTTCTTTCTCTCCCTCTTTGCGCAATCTATTGCGGGGATGATTGAACTATATGCGTTCGGGATTGGCAGAGAGTCAGAAAATACACAAGCCATTTTATCTATTATGGATGCAGTACCATTGCTTGTCATCGTTGTCGCACTGATCGGACCCATTTTAGAGGAAATCATTTTTAGAAAAATTATTTTTGGTGTCATTTATGAAAAGACGAATTTCTTCATTGGGGCACTTGTCAGTTCAGTGATTTTCGCTGCTGTGCATCGAGATTTTGAACATATTTTACTTTATTCAGCAATGGGCTTTACCTTTGCATTCTTATATGCAAAAACAAAACGGATCATTGTTCCGATCGTTGCTCATATGCTCATGAACTCGCTCGTCGTTCTTGTGCAAATTGAGCCAGTGAAAAAAATGATTGAAGAACAATCTCAAACAATGCAAATGATTATTGGAGGCTTTTTCTCATGAGAAACCCTGTCGTATGGGGCATCATTTATTTTGCCGTTGGTGTGGCTTTCACCTATATGGCTATCCAAAACCCAGGTAACATGTGGTCATTTTACAGCATTCTGCTCATGGTGTTTGCTGCTTATAATATCAATATCGCGTTTAAAATGTTTGCCTTCTCTTTCAAACTAAAAAAACAACAAAAATAAACAAAAAACCATTTTCCGTCGCTTGGAGAATGGTTTTTTCATGGGGGAGATCCTTGATGGAAGATGAAAAAATCAACACCTTGAACAAGCAACAAGAACTCATCGGGGTAGCCGCACGATCAGATGTCCATGCTCAGGGGCTATGGCATGAAACGTTTCATTTTTGGCTACTCAAAAAAGAACAAGACACCGTGTATCTCTATTTCCAGCTAAGAAGCCGCTCAAAAAAGGATTTCCCTTCCATGTTTGATATCACGGCAGCAGGTCATCTTCTCTCAAATGAAAAGCCTTCTGACGGGGTAAGAGAGATCGAAGAAGAACTCGGTTTCTCAATCCCTTTTCAAGATCTTTCCTTTGCCGGTATCATACAGGATGAAATCCACACGCCTCAGCTGATCGATCGTGAGTTTTGTCATGTGTATCTTTATGTCAGTCAAGAAACACACCTGAACGTTCATTTACAGAAGGAAGAAGTGGCTGGTCTTTACAGAACAAAGGTACAAGATGCATATCGACTTTTAACGGGTCACTGCGATCGTATTCAGATCGAAGGCTTTGAGGTCGATGCAACCGGAGAACGACATGAGCAGATGAGATGGATTGGTCTGCACGATGTTGTGCCACATGAGGCCGCTTATTACCAAAAGCTCTTCCACGCTATCGATCAAATCCTCTCTCAATAGAAAAAGCATCGTGATCACATTCGGATCACGATGCTTCTTTTTATTTATGACACATAATGACTTTCTTTCTCGTCTGTTTGCTGCATTTTGCGATAGGTTACTCTTGAAATGACAATACTTACTTCATATAAAACAAGCATTGGCAAGGTAACCATGAGGTGAGAAACAAGCTCTGGCGGTGTAATGAGTGCGGCAATGACAAGGAGAACAAAATAGGCATACTTCCGTATTTTCGACAAAAACATCGGTGTAATGATGCCAAGTCTTGTGAGAAACATCAACACGACAGGCATCTGAAACAAAAAACCGAATGGAAGTGTTAACTGCATCAGAAATGTAAAATACTCATGAATTCCAATCACTTGCTCCACATTTAAATCATTCGACATGCGCATCATAAAATCGACGACAAATGGAAACAAAATAAAATAAGAGAAAGCCACCCCGCTCAAAAATAAAAGCAGTGCAATCGGAATGTAAGCAAGTGTCACTTTTCTTTCTTTTTCATATAACCCTGGACTCACAAAAGCCCAAAGCTGATATAAAATAACGGGACACGTCAAAACGAGAGCAATGACGAATGCGAACTGCATAAACACGTACAGTGGATCAGTCAGCTTAAACGCATTTAATGTCAGCGTTGCTGCTTCATCGGTATTTTGCAAATAAACAATCACCGGCTTGGCGAGAAAAAAACCTGCCACCATAAAGGCGACAAAAAACATCGCAATGATCACTAAACGTTTTCGCAGTTCCACAATATGCTCCATAAGCGGCATATCTTTGACATTCATGAAGCTCATCCTATTCTACTGATCTTCTTTTTTCTTTTTTTCTTCCTGATCATCAGCTAAACCCTTTGTGGCATTTTTAAATTCACGTAATGTATCTCCTGCTGCTCTTCCTAATTCAGGAAGCTTTTTCGGCCCAAAAATAATGAGCGCAACAATCGCAATCAGAACCAAACTTCCAGGACCGATCGGACCCATTTGCTCCACCCCCTTTACCCCTTTTCGTCAGTCCTCCTGCGAAACAGAATAATGCTTTAAAAAGTACACAAGAGACTGAAGTTCAACCGCCAAATCTATATGATGAATTCGAATGTGTTCCGGCACATTCAAGCGAGCCGGCGTAAAGTTAAGGATTCCTTTGATGCCAAGGGCAATCAAACGATCTGTAATGGACTGAGCTGCAACGGCAGGTACTGTCAAAATGGCAACAGGTATATCGCCTACCTCTTGAACATGCTCTTCAAGCTTATCCAAATCATAGACAGGCACGCCGCCTATCTCACTTCCTATTTTACTCTCATTCACGTCAAAAGCCATTGAAATTTTTGTGTTATTATTTTTGATGAAATTATAGTGTAAAAAAGCAGTTCCTAAATTCCCGACACCGATGAGCATGACATTGGTCATTTCATCTTGATCAAGGGTTTTTCTGAAGAAGGTTAGCAGGTAGTCGACATTATACCCGTATCCTTTCTTCCCAAGTGCCCCAAAATATGAAAAGTCTCGGCGGATCGTTGCAGAATCCACTTTGACTGCATCGCTAAGCTCTGCAGAAGACACCCTTTGTTTTCCTGAGGCATGCAGATTTTTTAAAAAACGGTAATAAAGTGGCAATCGTTTGGCTGTTGCTTGCGGAATTTTTGACTGATCTATATTCATATAAGGTCCTCCAACTTAAATATCAGATGCTCTGTGAAAATCACCATTTTTCCCGCCTGTCTTTTCAACGAGATAGGTCGGCCCGATGATCATGCCTTTATCGATGGCTTTGCACATGTCGTAGACGGTCAGTGCACATACTGAGGCAGAAGTGAGCGCTTCCATCTCCACACCTGTACTTCCCTTTGTTTTAACTTGTACTAGTATGTTCAATATGTGCGCATTTCCGTCTTCCTCCCAATCAAAGGAGATATCCACGCCTTTCAGTGCAAGTGGATGACACATTGGAATGATATTAGATGTTTGTTTTGCTGCCATAATACCAGCAACCTGTGCGACAGAGAGCACATCCCCTTTTCCAATTTCACGTTGTTGTATTTTGTGAAACACTTCTTTTATCATACGAACGCTAGAAGTAGCAACAGCGGTCCTCACTGTAGATGATTTTTCACTAATGTCGACCATCTTTGCTCTGCCTTGTTCGTTAAAGTGGCTAAATTGACTCATTTTAAACGCTCCTCCTTCAAATCATACACTATTTTTTCCTATCTGTCTTTCATTTGAACGTGGTGATCGAATGTAAGATTTGCCGGTTTACTGCTGATAAGCTACACTAAACATATTATAGCAGAGGTGAAGTTACATGATGATTCTACAAGTAAATCAGCTGTCCAAATCGTTTGGCGCTGATACTGTTTTAACGAATATAAAATTAGAAGTCAAAGCAAAGGATCGCATTGCCATTGTAGGTCGTAACGGCGCTGGCAAATCGACGCTTTTAAAAATCATTGCTGGACAAATGTCTTATGAACAAGGCGAAATCATCAAACCAAAAGACCTATCGATCGGGTATTTAGCACAGCATACCGATGTTACATCTACACGTACGTTAAAAGATGAATTATTATCGGTCTTTGATCACTTAAAAGAAATGGAACAAGAGATGAGAACGATTGAAGAGAAAATGGCTTCTTCCACAAGTTCAGAACTAGATTCTCTCATGAAAACCTATGACAGACTTCAGCAAGATTTTAAAGACCAAGGCGGCTATCAATATGAAGCAGACGTGCGATCCATTCTTCACGGGCTGGGCTTTAGTCATTTTGAAGATCACACAACTGTCCAATCGTTAAGTGGCGGACAGAAGACACGTCTAGCACTTGGTAAGCTATTATTAATGAAACCAGAGCTCTTAATTTTGGATGAGCCTACCAACCATTTAGATATTGATACCTTATCATGGCTTGAGCAGTATTTGCAAAATTATACAGGTGCGATGCTCATTGTTTCCCATGACCGTTATTTCTTAGACAAAGTCGTGAACCATGTCTATGAAGTCTCAAGATCGGCAATGAAAAAATTTGCAGGTAACTACAGTAAATACCTAGAACTGAAAGCAGAACAGCTAGAGCGTGAGATGAAGCTGTTTGAAAAGCAGCAGGAAGAAATCTCAAAGCTACAAGATTTCGTAGATCGTAACCTGGCAAGAGCCTCTACGACTAAGCGAGCTCAAAGTAGACGGAAGCAGTTAGAACGAATGGATCGTTTAGATAAACCATTAGGTGATGAAAAATCAGCAAACTTCCATTTTGATTTGACAAGGCAAAGTGGGAATGATGTGTTGAAAGTGCAGGATGTAGCTATTAGCTATGATGAAAAGACACCGCTCCTTTCTTCCCTTACTTTTCATATCAAGCGTGAAGACAGCGTTGCTCTCATTGGTCCTAACGGCATCGGGAAATCCACCCTTTTAAAAACATTAACGGATACATTAAAGCCTGTAAAAGGAGACATCGTCTTTGGATCTCATGTCAGTATTGGTTACTATGACCAAGAACAAGCCAAACTTACATCCTCCAAGAAGGTGCTAAGTGAGCTTTGGGATGATTATCCGCATATGAATGAAAAAGACATTCGGACATGCTTAGGGAATTTCCTCTTTTCCGGTGATGACGTCTTAAAGCCTGTTCACGCATTAAGTGGTGGAGAAAAAGCTCGCCTTGCCTTAGCAAAGCTGATGCTACAAAAAGCCAATTTCCTCATTCTCGATGAACCAACGAACCATCTTGATTTAGATAGTAAGGAAATTTTAGAGAATGCGCTCATTGATTATCCAGGGACCATTTTATTTGTCTCGCATGATCGGTATTTTATCAATCGTCTAGCTACAAAGGTTCTCGAACTATCGCCAAATGAGACGAAGGAATATCTCGGTGACTACGACTATTACCTTGAAAAGAAAAACGAACAATTAGAGCTTGAAGCGCTTCAAGAGAATGAGTCGCTCCAAAAACAAGCAGCAAAACCAACGGACACAGCAAAGCTTACCTATGCTGAAGAAAAAGAACTAAAAAAGAAAGAAAGACAAAAACAACGCAGAATTGAAGACATTGAAGGACGAATTGCCGTCATAGAAGACAAGCTCAGTGGCAATGAACAACTTTTATGTGATCCTGCTATTTTCCAAGACCATGAGAAGGTTCAAGCCATCCAAACAGAAAACGATACACTTCAACAAGAGCTTGATTCCCTTTTTGCCGAATGGGAAGAGCTATCAGAATCTTAAAGAGTGCCCTGAAGGGGGCTCTTTTTTAAAATTAAAACTATAATATCCACAATGATATCCACATAAACATCTTTATTATTATTAAGCGTTTTAGACTTATCCACTTAATCCACAGATTTTTAATCACATATCCACAGAAAAACTTACTTTTATACACAACCTTCCATTTTAAAACGGAATTTTCTAACAATTGTGGATATATAACGTTTACATGTGAATAAATCGATCTCATCTCAATAAAAAAACTCCTGTATATCCACAGGAGTCTTCATTCATATGATACAAGAGGTAATCCTGGCTGACCATTCATGGCCATATTCCCTCGTATTCCCTTTTCAAAAGCGATCGTGCCCGCAGCAGCAATCATCGCTGCATTATCTGTACAAAGAGCCAACGGCGGAATCGTTAGGTTGACATCGGGCTGATCCTCAAATGCTGATGTTAAAGCTTCTCTTAGCCCTTTGTTAGCAGCTACGCCCCCAGCAAGAACAACCTGCTTTACGTCATAAGCTTTAGCAGCTTTTAATGTCTTCCCAACAAGCACCTCAATGACACTTTCTTGAAAGCTTGCTGCCAAATCCTCTGGAGCAATTGTTTCTCCCTTTTGAGTCGCATTGTGCAACGTGTTGATCACAGCTGATTTTAAACCACTAAAGCTAAAATGATAAGAACCCTCTTCAAGCCATGCACGAGGAAGTTTGATCGTTGGCTTTCCTTCATGTGCTAACCGATCAATATGGGGTCCACCCGGATAAGGGAGGCCCATCGTGCGTGCCACTTTATCGTAGGCTTCTCCAGCCGCATCATCTAATGTCTCTCCGATGACCTCATAAGAACCGTGCTCTTTCATCAAAACCAGCTCAGTATGCCCTCCAGAGACGACAAGAGCCAAACAAGGAAATATCAGGTCACCAACGAGCTGGTTTGCATAAATATGTCCTGCAATATGATGAACACCAACGAGAGGAATTTGATGAGCAAAACTTAATGCCTTGGCTGCATTCACACCAATCAAGAGCGCACCGACTAAGCCTGGACCTTCTGTTACAGCAATGGCATCTAAGTCCTGAAAGCTCATACTCGCTTGTGCCATGACTTCTTCTAATACAATGGTGACTTGTTCCACGTGATGCCTTGAAGCGATTTCTGGCACAACACCGCCAAATCGTTTATGGCTTTCAATTTGTGAAGCGACAACGTTTGCTACAATTTCCTTCCCATTTTTCACAATGGACGCAGCGGTTTCGTCACAGCTAGTTTCTATGCCTAATATGAATCGATCTTTTTGTTCACTCATTTATATTCACCCACATAACTAATGCATCTTCCCCATTATCTGTATAATAGTTCTTTCGAACGGAGGCTGGTCTGAAACCAAGCTTCTCATAAAGGGATTGTGCCGGTGTATTGGAGACCCGCACCTCTAATGAAAGATGATCTGTCTTTTTTTCTTTGCAAAATTCCATGACGTACCGAAGTAATGCTTCGCCGTAACCTTTTCCTCTATGCTCAGGCAGAATCGCAATGTTTGTAATCTGTGCATCGTCTATGACAATCCAGACGCCGCAATATCCAACAGGCTGCTTTTCTTCCTCAATGAGAAAGTAATGGCTGTACTGGTTATGAAGAATTTCATAAACAAAGGACTCTTTTTTCCAAGGTGACGTAAACGAATGCACTTCAATCGTATACACCTCTGGAATATCTTGTACGGTCATTCTTCGAATTTCTACTGTTTTGATATTATTTTTGTCCTTCAAGCCATTTCACTTCCGCTTCTGCCAGACGAATATAGTTAGGTACAAGCTGATGCACATCTTCAGCAGGACGATCTCTCCCTAATAAAGCAAGCACGGAAGGCCTTGGGTTATGAAATGACCCTTCTGCCATAACAGCTGTTTCACCTAAAATCGAGCGAATACTTTCTTGATGAAGATGGACGTCATGTCCAAGGAATAAGATCGGCTTTCCTTCCTTCTTGATCTCATGAAGCCAATCCGTCATCAGGACATTCTGATCCGGTTTGACTTCCTTCATCTTTCCACCTTCAAACGTATATAGCCCAGTATAAACTTGTCCTCTTCTCGCATCAAATATAGGCGAGATGTAACCATCAACATACCTAGCATTTGCCGCCAGTGTTTCCAAACTGGAAATCGAGGTAATTGGAAGAGAGAGCGTCCACGCAAGCGTTTTTGCAATGGTGACGCCAATTCTGACGCCAGTGTAGGAGCCAGGACCTTTTGCCACAACAATTTTGCTTAGTTCACTCGGCGCCACACCACACTCTTTCATCAGTGCTTCAACAGTTGGCATTGCCCGTACTGAATGGTTCTTTTTTAAATAAGTAATGCTTTCTCCAATCACCGTGTCATCTCTGACAAGAGCGATTCCTAATGTATGGTTTGATGTATCAATCGCCAGTATGGTCAAATTCTTTCATCTCCTTACAAAGGGCCTCATAGCGCTCCCCTTTTGCATAAAACGTGAGATGACGTTCTTCTTCACGTTCTGTTCTTAGCATTTCGATTTTTAAATACGCTGAAGGCAATTGCGGCTCAATGAGATGTGCCCATTCAACCAAACATATACCCTCGCCCTCAAAATATTCCTCAAGCCCAATATCTTCTTCAGCATCTTCCATACGGTATACATCCATATGGTAAAGTGGTAGCCTGCCATCAGGATATTCCTTAATAATCGTAAAAGTGGGGCTGTTGACGATACGGGTAATCCCTAATCCTTTAGCAAAACCTTTTGAAAAAGTGGTTTTGCCTGCGCCTAAATCTCCTTCTAATGTCAACACATCTCCTGCCATTACAAGTGTAGCCAAAGCAGCAGCAATTCGTTTCGTCTCATCCGCACCTTTAGTTGTCCAAGTTAATTCCACGATTGATGTCACCTCATTTCTTAAAATGATTATATCCTCTTTTCATTAACTTTGTTTGTTGATCATTTTCTTTTAAATTTACGCCGGCGTATTGATCATGTACTACTTGTCCAATTTGTGTAACCTTGACTTCTTTTTCCTTACATTGTTTCTCAAAGCTTGTCCAATCCGCTTCAGGGATCGTACCCGTTAAAACAAAGTCCTCCCCACCAAATAACACCCATTCTAGCCATTTATCGTTTAATAGCGGTAAGTCAGCGTGTACAGGCAGTTTGTCAGCCTCGATTTCCACTGTCACATCACTAGCCTCAGCTATCTCATTAAGCTCACTAGCTAACCCATCACTCACATCGTTCAACGTCACCCTTGGGAAACTTGAACAAATTTGTCCTGCGACAACGTGGGGCTGTGGCATTTTGTGACGCTCAAGAAAAAAGGCCGTATCCACTGATTTGACAGGAGCAACTCCATTCATCAGGAGTGAAAGGCCAGCAGCCGATGAACCGAGCTCACCTGTAACAAAGACAATATCTCCTGTCTGAGCACTTTGACGATAGCAAGCCGTTCCCTTTGGAATCTCACCAATGACCGTCACCGTAATGACAAAGTCACTTCGAGTAGATACCGTATCACCACCAATGAGATCCATTTGATACGTGTCGGCCAAAGCCTTCATCCCTTGGTAAAGAGCAGTGACGATCTCTTCATCACCATGGGGCGGAATCGCAATTGACACAAGGTAATACTTTGGCGTAGCCCCCATTGCTGCTATGTCACTAATATTCACCGCCAACGCCTTAAAACCAATCTCATAAGGTGTTGAAAAATCGAATCGAAAATGAACACGCTCCACCATTGTATCAACACAAACGACCTCTTCACATTGTGAATGAGGTTGATATACACTTGCATCATCACCAATTCCCATCACCAAAGCATTCTGATGTGATTTCTTTGGTGTAATCCGGTGAATGAGATCAAATTCATCCATTAAACACAGCCCCTTCATGCAATCAATCGATTGAGTAGACTTGATATTAGACACAGTTAGTATTAGTTTAGCGAATATGAGCTGCAGTTCCAACTAAAAATGATACAAAGAAAGCCTGGTATGAGAAAACCAGGCTGTTTTAAACGTCATTACTCTTTTCCTTACACATAGTTTAGCCATACACAACATGTTTCAATGCAACATGGGGATTGGTCGAAAGAAAAAGACATAAAAAAAAACGAAACTATACGTTTTCGTTTACATGTTATAAAAATGGCGGTCCGGACGGGACTCGAACCCGCGACCTCCTGCGTGACAGGCAGGCATTCTAACCAACTGAACTACCGGACCATTTTGGTTGCGGGGGCAGGATTTGAACCTGCGACCTTCGGGTTATGAGCCCGACGAGCTACCGAACTGCTCCACCCCGCGATGATATAAAGGTATAAAATGACAAGCTTGGCAGCGTCCTACTCTCACAGGGGGAAGCCCCCAACTACCATCGGCGCTGAAGAGCTTAACTTCCGTGTTCGGTATGGGAACGGGTGTGACCTCTTCGCTATCGCCACCAAACCTGAT